>CAWGVW010000002.1:0-1751110 GCA_963826145.1 uncultured Gammaproteobacteria bacterium | reverse complement strand
GTTAGGTTCAGGGTTCAGGGTTCAGGGTTCAGGGTTCAGGGTTCAGGGTTCAAGGTTCAAGGTTCAAGGTTCAAGGTCCTGACGTCATTTGAAGCTTCTCGGATCCGCGCGATCCGCGTCCCGTGATACTCCGTGGGATCCGCGAAATCCCCTCACGGAGCCCCATGCTACGATCCAACTTTCCCCGCTCTTCGAGAGGACATCATGCGTCTTGCGGTCCGGCTCGTGCCGTCTGTTCTGACCTGTCTCGTCGTGACCCTGCCGGCGTTCGCGCAGGCGCCGGTCACGTATCGCGTTTCATTCCCGGCGCCGCAGCATCACTACGCGCAGGTCGACGTCACGTTCCCGAACCTGCCCGCGGGCCGCTCGAGGCGCGGATGAGCCGATCGTCGCCGGGACGCTACGCGCTGCACGAGTTCGCGAAGAACGTGTTCGACGTGCACGCCTTCGACGGCAAGGGCACGGAGCTCGAGCCGATCGCGGCCGAACCCGTACCAGTGGGACGTCGCCGGACACGACGGCACGGTCCGCATCGTCTACAAGGTGTTCGGCAACCTCGTCGACGGCACGTATCTCGCGGTCGATCGAATCGCACGCCCACATGAACATGCCGGCGACGCTGATGTGGGCGCGTGGCCTCGATCGCCGCCCGCGTCCGTGTCACGTTCGCGCCCCGACGGGCTGTCGTGGAAGCCGGCGACGCAGCTCTTCCCGACCGACGATCCCTGGACGTTCACCGCGCCGAACCTGCAGTACCTGATGGACAGCCCGACCGAGCTGAGCGACTCACACGTTTCGGATCGTTCACGGTCAGCGCCCGGACGGCCGGAAGTCCACGATCAGGACGGCGGTCCATCACGATGCCGACCGACGCCGACGTCGACGAGTACGTCGCCGGCGCCGAGAAGATCGTGCGCGGAGCAGGGCGCGGTGTTCGGCGAGTTTCCGGAGTTCGAGCACGGGCACCTACACGTTCCTCGGCGACTACGTGCCGTGGGGTGGCGGCGACGGCATGGAGCACCGCAACAGCACGGTCGTCGCCGCGCCGGCTCGTTCGCGCACGCCGGGCACGGTGCGGCGACGTGCTCGACACGGTCTCGCACGAGTTCTTCCACGCCTGGAACGTCGAGCGCATCCGCCCGAGGACGCTCGAGCCGTTCAACTTCGAAGACGCCGAACATCTCCGGCGAGCTGTGGCTGGCCGAAGGGTTCACGCAGTACTACGGCAGTTGATCATGGCGCGCGCGGGTCTGCGCCGCGGGCGAGACCGGGCCGCGCTGGCTCGGGCCGCGCGCTCGCCGTCATCAACAGCCCTGCCGCCACTTCCGCTCGGCCGTGGAGATGAGCCAGATGGCGCCGTTCACCGACGCGGCGCGTGCGATCGACGAGACCAACTTCCGACCACGTTCATCTCGTACTACACCTACGGCGCCGCGATCGCGCTGGCGCTCGACCTCAGCCTGCGCGACCGATCGAACGGCACGATACGCTCGACGACTACATGCGGGCGATGTGGCGGGTGCACGGCAAGCCGGCGGAGCGCAGCCCGGCCTCGTCGCGCAAGCCGTACACGCTGGCGGACGCGCGCGAGCGGCTCGCCGAGGTCTCCGGCGACCGCGCCTTCGCCGACGAGTTCTTCGACCGCTACGTCGAAGGCCGCGACGTCGCCGACTACGCGCGTTTGCTGCTGCGCGCGGGATACGTCCTGCAAGCAAGCGCAGTCCGGGGGCAGCGTCGGCTCGGCGTCCGTCGCCGACAGCAACGGGACGATCAATAACCGCTGACCGCGTGGGGCTCGCCGGCCTTCGCGGCTGGGCTCGAACAGGGCGACGTGATCATCGACGTCGACGGCAAGGCCGATGGCGGCCGGCGTGCTCGGCGGCGGTGAAGGCGCGCAAGCCGGGCGATCGCGTGACCGTCGACCTACAGCGGCGAGGCGGCGCCACCGGCACGGCGACGATCGCGCTCGAGGAAGATCCGTCGCTCGAGGTCGTGACCGTCGAATCGACGGGCGGGACGCTGACGGCGGATCAGAGAGCCTTCCGGGACGCGTGGCTGGGCTCGAGGATCAGAAGTAAGCATCAGCGAGTCGCCGCGCTCGGGCCTGTCTCAGAGAACATGACGGCAATCGCCGAGCTTCGGGTCTTCGCTACCCTTGGCGCTCTGGTCTCCGCGTTCCTCCTGTATTTCCCGCGTCCGGCAATCCACAGACGCCCGCCCAGCACGGTACTTGGAACGTCCAGACCGGCGCGCGCGTCGTAAGATCAGGGTCGCGGCGCCGTTTCGCGTCCGCCCTACGCTCCTGACACACCGTGGACACGTTGATACGACCGTTCAGCACTATCGCATCGGCGAGCGCCTCGGCGCCGGCGGCATGGGCGAGGTCTATCGCGCCGAGGACGTCCGGCTCGGCCGTCCGGTGGCGCTGAAGTTCCTGCCCGCCGGCCTGCAAGGCCGATCCCGAGAGCCGCGCGCGGCTGCTGAACGAAGCGCGCGCCGCGTCGCTGCTGCGCTCGCCGAACATCGCCGTCACCTACGACATCGGCGAGCACGACGGCGCCGACTTCATCGTGATGGAGTACGTCGAGGGCGAGCTGCTCTCGGCGCGCGTCGCGAAGGGACCGCTCGCCGTCCGCGAGGTCGTCGACGATCGGCCTGCAGGTCGCCGACGCGCTCGACGAGGCGCACGCGCGCGGCATCGTGCACCGCGACATCAAGAGCGCGAACCTGATGCGGACCGAGCGCGGCCTCGTCAAGGTGCTCGACTTCGGGCTGGCGAAGTTCGTCGGCCCGAAGGCGCCGAGGCGGCTCGGCTGACGCAGCCGCAGATGACGATCGCCGGCATGGTCGTCGGGACCGTGTCGTACATGGCGCCGGAGCAGGCGCTCGGACGGCCGGTCGATCATCGCGCCGATCTGTTCTCGCTCGGCGTCGTGCTCTTCGAGCTCGTCGACCGGCCGGACTGCCGTTCGTCGGCGCGTCGCCGCACCGAGATCATCGACCACATCCTGCACGAGATGCCGCCGCCGCCGTCGCGACTTTGCGCCGGCGGTGCCCGCCGTCGCTCGATGCCGTCGTCGCGCGCGCGCTCGAGAAGTCGCCGACGTTCCGCTACCAGTCCGCGCGCGACATGCATCAGGATCTCCGCGACGTCGCCGAGCGAGCTCGACACGCGTGCCGCGGGGCACGACCAGCCGAGCCGCTGCCGGCCGTCCGCCGGCGTCGACCGCCGTCGAGCGCTCGGTCGCGGTGATGACGTTCGCGAACATCACGCGCGAGCCGGCCGACGACTGGATCGGTACGGGCATCGCCGAGACCGTCAGCTCGGACCTCAAGAACATCCACGGCCTGACGATCATCGGCCGCGCGCGCGTCTTCGACGCGCTGCGCAATCTCAGCTCGGACGCCCATCTCGACGAGTCGCTCGCGATCGACATCGGCCGCCGTCTCGGCGCCACCTGGGTCGTCGTCGGCGGATTCCAGCGGCATCGGCGAGCTCGTCCGCATCACCGCCAACTTCGTCGACGTCGGCGACCGGTGAAGTGCGCCGGACGGTCAAGGTCGACGGCCGCATCGGCGACATCTTCGCGCTGCAGGACAAGATCGTCTTCGAGCTGAGCCAGGGCCTCAACCTCGCGCTGCGCGGCACCGAGATCGCCGACATCGAGCAGCGCGAGACGCAGTCGGTCGAGGCCTACGAGAGCTACGCGCGCGGCATGATGAACCTGCGCCTCGCCACGCGCGACTCGATCGAGCGCGCGATCGCGGCGTTCGAAGACGCCATCGCGTCACGATCCGGAGTACGCGATCGCGTGGGCGGCGCTCGGCGGCGCCTACGGGCTCAAGGGCTCGTTTCTCTCAGCATTCAGCGATCTGGTCGCGCAAGGGCGATCGAGATCGAGCGGCGTGCGCGTCGCGATCGATCCCGAGCTCGCCGACGCGCACATGTGGCTCGGCACCGCGCTCCTCAACCTCGGGCAGGTCGACGACGCCATCGTGGCGATCCGCGAGGCGATCCGGCTCGAGCCCGAGAACGGACAGGCCCATCAGGCGCTGGGCCGCGCGTTCTGGGTCGGCAAGGGCGACTTCGCGGCCGCGATTCCCGCCTTCGCGCAAGGCGATCGAGCTCAACCCCGAGGCGGGCTACTCGTATCTGCAGCTCGGGCTGCTGCTCGCGTGGGAAGGCCAGTATCGAGCGAAGCCGAGGCGTCTGCCGCCGCGCAGTCGAGCTCCAGGATCAGTACATCTCGGGCAACGCCGGGCTGCAGGTCGTCGGCGCGCAACGCGCGGCTCGGCTACGTGCTACTACCTGCAGGGCCGCTACGACGAGGCGATTCGCGAATACGAGCGCGGCCTCGCGTTCGTCGGCTTCGAGCGATCACGCGCTGAAGGAACGCACCAGCATCGAGATCACGATGAAGATCGGCGCCGCCTATCACCGCATGGGCAGAGCCGAGGAAGCCGCGCGCTACTTCGACCGCGCGCTCAAGGTGTTCGACGCGCGCGTCGCGAAAGGCGCCGACGATCCCTACACGCGCTACTACATCGCGTGCCTGCTCGCCCTCGCGCGGCGACGACGAGCGCGCGCTCGACGTGCTCGAGCGCGTCTACGCGACGCCTCCCGGCGTTGACCGCCGCCCGCGCGCGCCGCGACCCAGACCTCGACGACCTGCGCGGCCGGCCCCGGTTCGAAGCCATCACCAGCGGCTGACCGGCCTTCCTTGCGCCGTCCGCGCAGTTGGTCCCTGCCATCGGGCCTTTGGTCCCAGTCCAATCGCAAGCGTCAACCGAATAACATTCGGTAATTGGCCACGAGACTGTAGATTGGCGGTGACCCAATGGCAGATTGGATTGGCCATTCGGCGACCGGCAGAGCCATACTCTCAAGCGTCAGGTCGGCTGGCACCTTATCCGGAACGGTGCCATGCACCCTGGCCTCAGCCGGCTCGAAAGGTAAGGCTCATGATTCAGCAGATCGAGCGCCAGTTCGTCCGGACCACTCGGCCCCTCTACGGCCATCTCGTCAGCCTCCTCGAGTCGGCGATCTCGCGCGGCGATCTGCCGTCGGGCGCCGCGCGTGCCGCCGGAGCGCGAGCTGGCGCAGCGGCTCCGGATCAGCCGCACCACGGTCGTCAGCGCCTATCGCGAGCTCGAGTCGCGCGGGCTGCTGCGCGGCTACGTCGGCCGCGGCACGTTCGTCTGCGCCGCGCCCGATCCGACCGGCACGCCGTTCGCCTGGCGCGGCAAGATCGCGGCCGCGGCGCTGCGCTCGAGCGACTCGACGCTGCGCGACACGATCCGCCACTCGTCGGACGCGAGCCTCCTGTCGCTCGCGGCGGGCGAGCCCGCGATCGACTGCTTTCCGATCGAGGCCGTTCCAGCAGGCGCTCGATCACGTCCTCAAGCGCGAGCGCCTGGCCGTCTGGCGTCACGGGCCGACCGAAGGGCAGCCGGCGCTGCGCGAGGCGATCGCCGAGCGCTTCGGCGTTCCGGCCGAGAGCGTGCTCGTGCTCGCCGGTGCGCAGCAGGGCCTCGATCTCCTCGCGCGCTGTCTCATCGATCCGGGCGACGCCGTCATCGTCGATCGCCCGGGGTATCTCGGCGCGATTCAATCGTTCAATGCCGCGGGCGCGAAGCTGATTGGGTGGGACGTGGCGCAAGGCGGACATGGACGAGCTCGAAGACGTGCTCGTGCGCTATCGCCCGAAGCTGATTTACACGAATCCCACGTTCCAGAATCCCGACCGGCGTGACGATGCCGATCCGCGCGCGGCGCGAGCTGCTGACGCCTGGCCGAGCGGTACCGGGTGCCGATCGTCGAGGACGCCACCTACCGCGAGCTCTATTTCAACGAGGCGCCGCCGCCCTCGCTGCGCGAGCTCGACGCGCAGAACATCGTCATCTACCTGAACAGCTTCTCGAAGGTGCTCGCGCCGGGTCTGCGCCTCGGCTGGCTGTCGGCGGCGCCGTCGATCGTCGATCAGATCGCGATCATCAAGCAGCGCCTCGATCCGCACACGCAGAACCTCGGGCAGTTCGCGATGGCGCGGCTCATTCGCGACGGGAACTTCGACGTGCACCTGCGCACGCTGCGCGCCGAGCACGCGCGGCGCTGCGCGATGATGATCGCGGCCATCCAGCGGCACGTGCCGGCGGGCGCGCTGCGCTTCGGCGCGGCCGCAGGGCGGCCTGTATCTCTGGTGCCGCGTGCCAGCCGGCGTCAGCGCGCGCGAGCTGCTCGACCAGGCCGCTGGCCGCCGGCGTCGCGTTCGTCCCCGGCCACGCCTTCTATCCCGATCCCGCCGGGCGAGTCGGAGCTGCGCCTCTGCTTTTCGAGCGTGCTGCCGAACACGATCGACGACGCGGTGCGGCGGCTGGCCGGTTGTATCGCGAGAGCGCTGCCGGTTCGATCGGTGGCCATCTAGAACGGCGGGACGCTCGGCGTTCTCCGCGACCTCGGCGGTGAAGAGCTTTTGGCGGCAGTGGTCGTGCCGACTTACGGCAACCAGCCTCGCCCGACGATGCCGCCGCCGGTGCCCGTCAGCGCGAACGCGAGGCGCCGCCCGTCCTCGAGCGTCAACGTCAGCGTGCCCGGACCAGCGAGGACGACGGCCTCCGCGATGCCGGCGATCTCGATGTGACCGTCGACCCTCGCGATCGATCTCGCGACTTCGCCCTCAGGACGCGGCTGGTCGTCATCCGACCAGACTGAGAGGTCATACGCGGTGGTGCGGAGCAGCACGTCGTCGGCATAGATGGCGCCGATACCGCGCATGGACTCGAGGAGGTGTCTGGGCATTTCACACGGACTCCCGGCCCGCCGCGAGCCATCCGACCCGCGTCAGCAGCGAACCCACGATCGTCGACGCGGCGGCGACGCGTCGTGCCGTCATCGAGCGGCCCCCGACGACGCGCAGCGCGAGCGGCACGGGTCCTGACAGCACACCACCGAACCGGGTCACGTTCCCCGACCATCCGTGCTTGATGGGGTCGAGCGCGGGATCGTCGTTGCTCTCGAGCGCGATCCCGATGGCGGTCTCGACCGCCGCCGCGCCGATGCCGAGCGCGTTCAGCGCGCGATCGCGATGCCCCATCAGCTCGAGGATCGACACAGCGGCGCCGAGGCCGGAGGCGCCGAAATGGATCGGCAGCAGAGACACGTTGCGCGACCACACCGGGATCGCCGTCGCGCCAATCAAGACGCCGGTGTAGGTGGAGAGGACGAGCCCGGTCGCCGCCGAGAGCACCTCGGCGGCGTTCGCGACGACTCGGATCGGCAAGCGTCCGCGACTCGTCCTGACCAGGGCGTTGGCGAACGCATTGGCGCCGGCGGCGTTCGAAAACGCGACGAGCGTCCAGGCGCCGACCGACATCGGGCTCCGCAGCTTGAAGACGCGGAGCATGTTGAGAAACCGGTCGGGCCGTCCGAGGTCGGAGACGAGGAGTGCCGGCGACGCCGCCCCGCCGACCGCGGCGAGCCAGCGCGCGTCACGCACGAGCGCGGGATCGGCACCCGCGATGCGCGCGACCGCGGCGACGACCGCCGCCGCACCGGCGGCGCCGCCGACGAAGAAGTAGGCCGGAATCTCCCACGTCCACACCGGCGCCTTGAGAAGCGGCAGGCCGTAGTAGTCGCTCACACGACCGGCCCTTCTCCGGCGAGCGCCGCCAGCGCCTCGAGGTCTCCCGCGCTGACGAAGAGGCCCGTCTTGGGCGCGAACGCGCGCCAGCCGGTCATCAGCAGCACCTCTTTCACGAGCGCCACGCCAGCCTCGCCGCGCGCTTCGAGCACGGCCGTGGGCACGGGGTCGTCGGGGCCGAGCGCGATTCTGACCGACCCATCCGGACGGGCCAGGACCGCGTGCAGGTGATCGACGGCGAGATCCGGGATGACGCCGCAGCAGGATCGCGACGACCTCGTCGTGCGAACCGAGCGGCGGCGCCGTCTCGATCGCTTCAGGTCCGGCCGAGACGTCGAGCGCGAGCAGCAGCAGGCGCGGCAGCGACCGGGAACGGCGTCGCGCAGCGGCGTGAGTACGGGCCGCAGGTGCACGGCGCGGTTCCGGCAGCTCGTCGAACGCGAGCTCAGGATCGAACTGACTGGACGCCAGCCCCGGTGGCAGGACGGGCGGTGGCAACCCCGACGGAATGGCGGCGGCACTGCCGGGACGGGCGGCCGAACGCTCACGCTGAAGCGGCCAGAAAGCCAGGAAGGCGAGCAGCGCGCCCAGGCCGAGGGTGATGCCGGGCCGCACGAAACTCGGCGTGGCGTGGAGATCGACGATGACAGCGTCGGCCGCGATCGGCGGCGCCAGGCCGGAGAGGATCCGCTGCGATCGAAGTCGCTCGAAGACGCCGGTCCTGACCAGCCCGTCGATCGACGTCGACGAAGTGCAGCTGCGTCGACGACCTGTCGCATCACCTCGAGCGACTGTTCGCTCGTCGTGACCCGGCCCGCCCCGAGGACGCGTCGCGCCATCGCGATGGCGCCGGGATCGCGCGTGGCGACGACGATAGGCGCTGGCGAGGCTCGATCGCCGGCCGGCCGGGCGGGCAGGAACAATTCCTCGACCTGCCCGCCGGATTCGCGATAACCGGCGGCGGCGTAGTTGACTTCGCAGCCGGCGACGATGACTCGCGGCGACGACTGCCGCTGCGCCGTCCACTGATCGCACGCCAGGGTGACCGGCTGCCGGCCGCGCGCGGCGTGGTAGATCCCCTCGCCCGCAAACACCAGCAGCGCGGCGGCGGGCACGAGCAGGATCAGTTTCAGCATCAATCGGACGTCGATCGACAAGTGAAGAACGCGGCCGCGACGCCGGCGAGCATCAAGCCGGCCGCCACCGCCGCCGACTGCCAGCCCGCCCGCAAGTGGACGGTCGGCACCTCGGGAGACGACGGCAGATTGTACTCCTCTGGTTCGCCCCGGAAGATGAAGATTGCGTGCGTGCCGCCGACGCTCGTGTCCCGCGGGTCGTACACCCGGGCATCGTCGATCCCGCGCTCGCGCAGCACCTCGACTCGGCGCGCGGCGCGTTCGCGCAAGTCGTCGATCTCGCCGAACTGAATCGATTGCGTCGGGCACGCCGTCGCGCATGCCGGCTGGAGCCCGGCCTTCTGCCGGTCGTAGCAGAAGGTGCACTTGAACGCGCGCCCGTCATCGGGTCGCCGATCGACGACGCCGAACGGGCACGAGACGATGCAGTAGCCGCAGCCGTTGCAGACATCGGGCTGGATGAAGACGCCGCCAAACTCGGTCCTGACGATCGATCCCGTCGGGCAGGCTTCGAGGCAGCCGGCATTCTCGCAGTGCTTGCACACGTCCGACGAGAAGTCCCAGCGGAACGAGTTGCTGCGGTAGCCGCCGTCGGCCGGCCCCGCCGGCACCTCGCCGCGCTCGATGAACTTCACGTGCCGCCACGTCGAGTGTCCGAGGCCGGCCGTGTTGTCGTACGAGAAGCCGGTGAACGCGAACCCGTCGTCGGGAACGCCGTTCCACTCCTTGCACGCGACCTCGCAGGCCTTGCAGCCGATGCAGAGCGTCGAGTCGGTGAGGAAGGCAGTTACCGGCATGGGTCGCGCGCCGTCACGCTGCAGAGTAGCCCCTTGGCTTCCATAATCCTGACGTTGGGTTCTTCCGAGATGGCGACGAGGTCGTTGACGACATCGCCGCGCACGAGGCCCCGTCCGCCGAAATGATAGGGCAGGCCGACCTGGTGGACGAGGCGGCCCTGGACGGTGAGCGGCTGGAGCCGTGGCGTGACGAGCGCGCGAGCCTCGATGGTCCCGCGCGCGGTGGACACGCGAACCCACGCGCCGTTCTCGACTCCGACGTCTTGTGCGAGGGCGGGTGAGATCTCGCAGAAGAGCTCGGGCTGGAGCTCGGCGAGATGCGACAGCGTGCGCGACATGCCGCCGGCAGTGTGATGTTCGGTCAGCCGGTAGGTCGTCAGGACATGCGGGTAGTCGGGATCCCCCGGCGACTGCGCGTAGGCATTGTCGGTGCGCGCTTTCCGATCCGCGGCTGGATTCACCTGCTGGCGATACAGCCGGTTGCTGACCGGAGACTCGAAGGGCTCGTAGTGCGCCGGCAGCGGGCCGTCCTTGAGGCCGTTCGGCACCCAGATCCAGCCCAGTCCGTCGTCGTGCATGATGAACGGCGCATCGCCGCGGAGCGCGGCGTCGCCGGTGGCCCCTGGCAGCGGTGCGTAGCCCGGCGCCTTGTCGCTCGTGAAGTCCGGTGTGTCGAGTCCGGTCCAGCGACTGCGCCAGTCCGTCCCACCAGACCAGCTTCTTGCGCTCGCTCCACGGCGTGCCATCCGGTTTTGCCGAGGCGCGGTTATAGAGGATGCGGCGATCCGCCGGCCAGGTGAATCCCCAGCCGTGGCCGTACGGGCCCGACGCCTTGCGCTCGCGCGCCCGGTTGCGGTCTGGCGAAGGATAGACGCCGGAGTAGATCCAGCATCCGCAGGCGGTGCTGCCGTCCGCCGCCAGGCGGCGGAAGCCGTCGACGAGCGTCCCGGTGACCGTCGAGCGCCCGTTGATCTCCTGGAGCACGGCGTCGATGTCTGGTTCGCCGTGCGGGCCGGAGGTGGGGTAGTCCCACGTCAGAGCGTTCAATCCGCGATGGCGCGGGCCTGGGTCGCGCGCGGCGCGCGCCTTGAGGCGGCGGCCGAGATGGTAGACGAACCAGGCTTCGCTGCGTGCGTCGCCGGGCGGATTGACAGCCTTGTCGCGCCACTGCAGCAGGCGCTGCGTATTCGTGAAGCAGCCTTCCTTCTCGGCGTGCCCGGCCGCCGGGAAGAAGAAGACCTCGGTGGCGATTTCTTCGGTCCGGAGCTCGCCACGTTCGACCTCCGGAGAGTCCAGCCAGAACGTCGCTGTTTCGGTCTCGACCATGTCGCGCACGACCAGCCAATCGAGGTTGGCGAGCGCGCGGCGCTCGAGACGCGCGTTGGGCGCGCCGACGGCCGGATTCTGGCCCATCACGAACAGCCCTTCGAGCCGATTCGTGCGCCGATCGAGGGTGTTCGTCGGCTGGCCATCGGCCATGTCGAGCCAGTAGCCGAAGTGCGAGTGATCCCCGCTGATGCGGGGCAGCCAGCCAAAGCCGAACTCGTTCTCTTTCGTGGCGTGGTCGCCGTACCACGCCTTGAGCAGCGAGATCGCGTACTTGTCGAAGTTTGCCCACCAGCCCGCGCGCGCTCGATGCGTGGTGAGGTAGCCGTCGAGCGTGGCATCGTTAGCGCCGAACGACGGCATCGGCAGGTAGCCCGGCAGGATGTCGAAGAGTGTCGGGATGTCGGTCGAGCCCTGGATCGACGCATGTCCGCGCAGCGCGAGGATGCCGCCGCCGGGGCGGCCGATGTTGCCGAGCAGCAGCTGCAGAATCGCCGCCGTCCGGATGATCTGCACACCGGCCGAGTGCTGCGTGAGGCCGACGGCGTAGCAGATGGCGCCGGTACGCTCGGGACCCGAGGCGCGGCAGAATGCGCCGGCGATGCGGAGGAACGAGTCTGCCGGTACGCCGCACACGTCTTCCACCATCGCCGGCGTGTAGCGCGCGAAGTGTCGCGTGAGGATCTGGAAGACCGAGCGCGGGTGCTGCAGTGTCGGATCGGGGGCCTCGTCTTTCGCGTAGGCCCATGACTGTGGTGAGTAGCGCTCGGTCGTCGCGTCCCAGCCCGAAAAGAGGCCGTCGAGCTCCTCGGGGCCGGCGTACGACGCATCGATGATCGTGGCCGCGTTGGTGTAGGCGACAACGTACTCACGGAACTCGAGGCCGTGCGTGAGGACGAAGTTCACCATCGCGCCCAAGAAAACGGTGTCGCTGCCGGCGCGGAGCGGCACCCACATGTCGGCCATCGCCGACGTGCGAGTGAATCGCGGGTCGACGTGGATGATCGTCGCACCCTTTTCGCGCGCGTCGATGACCCACTTGAAGCCGACGGGATGGTTCTCGGCCATCGACGATCCCACGATCAGGATCGCGTCAGAGTTCTGCAGGTCCTGGAGTGCGGTCGTGGCTCCGCCCCGTCCGAACGAGGTGCCCAGACCGGGCACCGTGGAGCTATGTCATATGCGCGCCTGATTGCTGATCGCGACCATGCCCAGGCCGCCGGTGAACAGCTTCCTGATCAGGTAGTTCTCTTCGTTGTCGAGCGTGGCGCCGCCAAGGTGCGCGACCGACGCGCACTGCATGAGCGGATACTCCACGCCGTCGCTGGCGCGGTGCTCATCGAAGTGCCGATCGCGCGACGCCCAGGTCCGCTCGGCGACCATGTCCATGGCCGTCTCGAGATCGAGCTCGGCCCATGCGGTTGCGCCCGGGGCGCGGTACTTCACGCGCGTCGCGCGCGCGGCGTGCGTCAAGAGCTCGTAGGTGGCAGCGCCTTTGGGGCACAGACGTCCTTCCGAGATCGGCGATTCCGGATCGCCTTCGACCGAGACGATCTTTCCGTCCTGGTGGAAGATGAGTTGCCCGCAGCCGACCGCGCAGTACGGACAGATCGAGCGCGTGACGTCGGCCGTCTCGTGGCGCGGGCGTAGCGCACGCGTTCGATCGGTCATGGCTTCGGCACCGGTGCCGTCCCACCCGGTCATGAGCTGGGTCAGCAGCGGCCACTGTGACGGCGCTCGGCGTTCGGCGCTCGGGGTTCGGGGTTCGGATTCTTGGGGCATGGTTCACAACCTCTGTGTCCAAGAGCCCTCTTGGCGCCGGACCCGCCGGTGACGCGTGCACTGCCACTCGCTAGCTTGTGGGGAAGATTACTCCCGGCGCGAGCCGATTCCCAGGATCGAGTGCGTGTTTGACGGCGCGCATCTCGGAAATGCCGGCATCGCCGTAAAGCTGTCGCAGCAGCGCCTGCTTGACCGGGTTCCTCCCGACGCCGTGCTCGGCGAGCGGGCAGCCGCCGAGCCGGGCGACGTGCCGCCCGAACTCCAGCATGGCTTCCTTACCCTTGACCACGTCGTCGTAGGAGCGCGGGATGACGTTGGGGTGGACGTTACCGTCCGACAGATGGCCCCAGATCGCGTAGTCGAGCCCGCGCGACTCGAAGCCCTGGCGGTAGATGGCCATCATCTCGCCGCACCGCTCGAAGGGCACGACCATGTCGCCGGCGGTCTTCTCGATTCGGGCATCGAGCGTTCGCTTGGCAGTGCTGATGCGCTGGTTCACGCCCGCGGGCACGGCTTCGCGAACGGCGAGGAAATCCGCCGCGCGCCGCCGGTCGTGCGGGAGCGCCAGCTCGGTGTCCGCGAGGACGCCGGCGCGCTCCAGCAGGCGGCAGAACTGTCCGAGCGGGCTGTCCGGGCGTCGTGCTTCCGAGCGACGCCTGAATCTGCTCGAACGCCTGCGCGGCGTCGGTCCCGGCGCTGAGCTCCAGCTGCACGAGCAGCGCGAGCTCGGTCCCGTCGGGTATCGAGACGTTGTGGCGCGTGTTCGCGCCGTCCTCCCGGAGAATCTCGAGCGACCGCCGGTCCATGTGCTCGATGGCGCAGGCGTCGACTCCGTCCGCGGCGCCCGTCCGCCGCGTCTCGATCGACGCGTCGCGCAGAGCCTGCGACGAGCGCGAGTCCCTGCGCCTCGGCCGCGCACGGAATCCACGCGAGCACGATGTTCGGCGCCGGGGACAGCGTTCGGAAGGAGATCTCGTGTGATGACGCCGAGCGTGCCTTCCGACCCGATGAAGAGATCGATGAGGTCCATGCCCGGCGCGGCGTGATATCCCGCGGATCGCTTCGCGACGTCCGGCATCCGATAGGTCGGCACCGGCACGAACACGCGCCCGCTCGCCGTTTCGATCTCGAAACGGCCATGCTCGGCCCGCTGCGCCCCACGGCGCAAGTCGAGCACCGTGCCGTCGGCGAGCACGACCGTCACCGCCTCGACCCAGTCGCGCGTGCTGCCGTACTTGAAGGTCGCCGCCCCGGCGGCGTTGGTCGCGACGATGCCGCCGGCGAACGCGCCGGTGAACGTGGGCGCCGGCGGAAACCACGCGCCGGCGTCAGTGAGCCGTTCCTGGATCGCCGCGACCGTGACGCCGGGCTCCACCGTGATCGAGGCCCGGCCCGACGTCGATGATGCGCGTCATCTTCGTGGTGGCGAGAATCGTTTCCCCCATCGGCGTCGCGCCGCCGGTCAGGCTGGATTGGGCGCCTACGGGCAGAACCGGACGCCGAGCTGCCCAGGACGTCGACGACATCGGCGGTCGTAGCGCGGAAAGACGACGCCGGCGGCGTGGCCGCCGGGGAAGTGGGCGGCGTCGATGAGCCAGTCGTCAGTCGGCAGTCGGCAGTCGTCAGTCACAGTCGTCAGTCCGAGTCGTCAGTCCGAGTCGTCAGTCCGAGTCTCAGTCGCAGGCCGGGGCTCCTATCGGCTCTCGGCCGCTGCGCTGGGCCCAGCCCACGGTCGCGGCGGTCGCTTCTGACCAGATACTTGATCAACCCGGTTGTCATCCGTGCGACCTCGTCCGCGATTTCGTTGCAGGAGGCGAACTCGTCCGGCGTGATGTAGCCCTTGTCGGACGCCAGTAACAGTCTCGTTCTAGCCTCCGCGTTCGAGGCCTTGGAGGTGAACAGGTATCGCGCAAACGCCCGGTCGGTCGGTTGGGTAAAGCCCTCGGCGATGTTCGAAATGACCGAGTCCGCAGCATCCTCCAATTGTTCCCGCAATCGCCGATCCCGCTGGAAGCCCGGCCGGCCGATGATCGCATTAACTGCCACCCTAAACTCCCGAGCACGTTGCCAAACTTTCAGATCTTCCACCCGCTGGGCCATGTTTCCCTCCTGTATTGCATCGGGGATGCCACGTGCTCCAGCAGGGCCGCCACCGGCTGACGACTCGGACTGACGACTGGGACTGACGACTCGGACTGACGACCCGGACTGACGACTCGGACTGACGACTGGGACTGACGACTGGGACTGACGACTCGGACTGACGACTCCGACTGACGACTGAGACTGAGGACTGTGACTCCCGACTCCCGACTCCCGACTAACGACTGAAGTATCATCACCCTCGTGCATCGCTTTACCCTCGGCGTCGAGGAGGAATTCCAGATCGTCGACCCCCAGAGCGGAGACTTGCGGTCGCACGTGTCCGAGCTCCTGGCGTCGAGCGGGCCGATGCTCGGCGATCAGATCAAGCGCGAGATGCACCAGTCGATCGTCGAGGTCGGCACGAAGATCTGCGCCGACGTCAGCGAGCTGCGCGAGGAGATCTATCGCAACCGGCGGGAGCTGGCGAACGCCGCCGAGCGCGTCGGCCTGGCGGTAGCGGCGGCGGGCACGCATCCCTTCTCGCGCTGGGAAGACCAGATCATCTCGCCCGGCGTCCGCTACGACAACATCGTCGAGGAGCTGCAGCAGCTGGCGCGGTCGCTCCTGATCTTCGGCCTGCACGTGCACGTCGGCCTGCCGGATCGGTCGGTCATGATCGATCTGATGAACGAAGTGCGCTACTTCCTGCCGCACTTGCTCGCGCTCTCGACCAGCTCGCCGTTCTGGATGGGGCGCGACACGGGGCTGAAGTCGTACCGCACGACCATCTTTCGCCGCTTCCCGCGCACCGGCGTCCCCGATCACTTCGACTCCTGGAGCGAGTACGAGAACTACATCCAGCTGCTCGTCGATCTGCACAGCATCGACGATGCGAAGAAGATCTGGTGGGACGTCAGGCCGCATCCGACGTTCGGGACGCTCGAGTTCCGCGTCTGCGACGTGCCGACGCGGCCGGAGACGGCGGTCATGCTCGGCGCGCTGGTCCAGGCCATCGTGGTCAAGCTCTACCGCCTGCGCATTCGCAACCAGGGCTTTCGGCTCTACCGGCGCGCGCTCATCGAAGAGAACAAGTGGCGCGCCGCGCGCTACGGACTCGACGGCAAGCTCATCGACTTCGGCCGCCGCGCGGAAGTGCCGATGCGCGACCTCGCGGTCGAGCTACTCGAGTTCATCGACGACGTCGTCGACGATCTGGGGAGCCGGCGGGCCGTGGAGCATGTCCATACCGTGCTCAGCGAGGGCACGAGCGCCGATCAGCAGCTGGCGGTGTTCCGCCAGACGGGCGACCTCAAGGCGGTCGTCCATCACGTCATCCGGCAGACGCGGGAGGGCGTGGACTGACACGGAGACAGAATCCGCGAGCAGGCACAGTCAGATGGGCCACGGACAACACGGACACGTCGCTTCGTCAGAGATAGACGCTGTCTCATAGACACGACACGGAGCGCGCCGACGAAGCGGCGCGCGAGAGAGCGTGTAGGGGAGTCCGAGGGGCGAAGCCCCTCGGGAAAGATCAATCATGCAGCAGCAGCGGGCACCACAGGTCGTCGGACTTCTCTGCGGCCGGGAGCACAGCTTTCCGCCCGCGTTCATCCAGCGCGTGGACGAGCTCGGGGCGCCGCACGGCATCACCGGCCAGATGGTGACGGCTCGGCGGCACGAAGATGGACGAGCAGGCGCGCTATCGCGTGATCGTCGATCGCATCTCGCACGAGGTCGAGTACTACCGCGGCGCGATGAAGCACGCCGTGCTGCAGGGCACCTACGTCATCAACAACCCGTTCTGGTGGACGGCCGACGACAAGTACTTCAACTACTCGGTGATGGCCAAGCTCGGCGTCGCCATTCCCAGAACCGTGCTGCTGCCGCAGAAGGGATACCCGGCCGACATCGATCTCACGGCGGAGTCGCTGCACAACCTGGTCTATCCGATCGACTGGGACGCGCTGCTCGACTACGTCGGCCGCCCGGCGATCCTCAAGCCCTACTCAGGCGGCGGCTGGAAGCATGTCTACAAGGTCGCGGACAAGCGCGAGCTGCTCGAGGCCTACGATCGCACGGCGCCGTACTGCATGACGCTGCAGCAGTTCATCAACTTCGATCACTACGTCCGCTGCTTCACCTTCGGCAAGACCGACATCACGCCGGTGGCCTACGACCCGCGCGAGCGCAAGTACCTCGTCGAGCACGAGTACCTGTCGGCGGAGGTCGGCTCGCGCGTGGTCCGCGATGCGCAGCTCATCAACCTGGCGCTCGGGTACGAGATGAACACGATCGAGTTCGCGGTCCAGGACGGCGTGCCCTACGCCATCGACTACCTCAATCCGGCGCCGGACTTCGAACGCGATCGCATCACCCCGTTCTACTTCTCGCACGTCGTCGAGAAGATGGCGCACCTCGTCGTCGATCGCGCGCTGAACGGTCATCCCGCGCAGTGCTGGCCGCGGTGGGAAGAGATGCTCGGGATCGGTCCGGCCTCGGGCTTTACCGGCGCTCCCGGCCTTCCCTGATTTCCCGACGAGCTCGACCATGGATCTCATTGGCGACTGGCACGCGCTGCTCCGGCCGGACGAAGAACTGACGCCGCGGTTCACGACCGCGTTCGCCGCGTCGATGCGCGCGAAGAAGCTGACCTTCGGTCAGCGTGTCCATTGTCCGTTCCTGCGGCCGTTCTTTCTGACCGCCGCTGACGAAGCGCGCATCCGCGTCGCGGCCGAGACGATCGCGCTCCTCGGCGAGCGCGTGATCCGCGCCGCGTTCGAGTCCGACGACATCTACGACCAGCTCGGCATGACCGAGGCCGAGGACGCGCTCGTCGACATCGAGCCCGGGTATCCGACAGCCAGCACGACCTCGCGCCTCGACGCGTTTCTGCTGCCCGACGCCCTCTACTTCGCCGAGTACAACGCCGAGTCGCCGGCCGGCATCGGCTACACGCAGCGGCTGTGCGAGCTCTTCGACGCGACGGCCGCCATGGGACGCTTCCGCGCGACGCGTCAGGTCCGGTTCCACAAGGTCATCGACGCGCTCCTCGGGGCGCTCATGGCGAGCTACCACGAGTGGGGTGGCACCGCCACGCCCCCGACGATGGCCATCGTCGACTGGCGGGACGTGCCGACCTGGACCGAGTTCGAGATCCTGCGCGACGCCTTCACCGCGGCGGGCGTGCCGACGATCGTCTGCGATCCGCGCGAGCTCGTGTTCGCCAACGGCGCCCTGACCGCGCAGGGCACGAAGATCGACCTCGTGTACCGGCGCGTGCTCGTCAACGACATCCTGGCCAAGCCCCTGGAATGCCGCGCCCTCGTCGACGCGTGCGCCGCGCGGGCGGTCTGCATGGCCAATTCCTTCCGCTGCAAGCTCGCGCACAAGAAGGCGTTCTTCGCCGTGCTGACCGATCCGGCCTACGAATCGCTGTTCTCCGCGAGCGAGCGCGCCGTGATTCAGGCGCACATTCCGTGGACGCGCGTGCTCGACGATGTGGAGACGCAGAAGGGCGACTGGCGTGGCGATCTGCTGGCGCTCGCACGCGCCTGGCGCGAGCATCTGGTGCTCAAGCCGAACGACGAGTACGGCGGCAAGGGCGTCAACCTCGGGTGGGAGATGACCGAGGGCCAGTGGGACACCGCCCTCGAATCCGCGCTCGAGGACCCCTACGGCACGTGGATCGTGCAGGAGCGCATTCCCGTCCGGCGCGAGATCTTCCCCCAGTTCGATGCCACGGGCCGCATCACCATGACCGACATGCTGGTGGACCTGGCGCCGTACCTGTTTCGCGGCCGCATGGGCGGCTACCTCACGCGGTTGAGCGCGACCGGTCTCGCCAACGTCACGTCGGGCGGCGGCCAGGTGCCGGCCTTCGTCGTCGAGTAGCACGCGCGGCCACACCTGTTGCCGGGATCTGCCTCAATCGTGCATGACAACGCGGTCGCATGTCCAGGCCCTGACCGCCGAGCCCGCTGAGCCATGGTTGTCTGCGCTCTCGGCGGACTCCGGGAAGGCTCTGAGCGCCCCGTTCGATTGTCCGTGGCTCAGAGCGAGAGCTCTCCTCGCCCTACGAGCACCGACACCCCGCCGACGCGGACGCGCGTGATGCGGTCCTCTTCGCTGTCGATCGAGATGTGGATGCGGCTCGGGCGCCCCATCGCGACTCCCTGAAGGCTCAACATGCCCCGCGCCGCGTCGGCCGTGACCAGCTTGTGATGCAGCAGGTACGAGCCCAGCGGTCCGCTCGCGCCACCGGTCGCCGGGTCCTCCGCGATGCCGAATCCCGGCGCCAGCATCCGGCTGTAGACGGTTTCCTCACCGGTGCCCGCGCGCTCGGGCGTGAAGAAGAAGACCGGCAACTCGGCAAGTCCCGCGCCGGCCGCGCATTTTGCCAGCGCCTTCCGGTCGATCGCGACCGAGTCGACCGCCGCCCGGGTCGCGAGCGGGACAAACAGAAACGGCACGCCGCACGAGACGCTCTGGATCGGCTTGCCTTCGATCAGAGCCGCGGCCGAGACTCCGACGGCCGAGGCGAGCGCGTCGCGGTCAGCGATGACGGCACCAAATGTCGGCAACGGCTGCGTCATCCAGGCAAACGCCAGCCCGGTCTCGTTCCACTCGAGCGATACCGGTGTCGGTCCGACACCCAGCTCGAAGACGAACCGCTCCTGGCCGGGACGAATCGTGCCTTCGATCGCCAGGGCAAAGGTGCTGCCGATCGTCGGGTGCCCGGCCATCGGCAGTTCCTCGCCCGGCGTGAAGATGCGCATCCGGACGTCGCCGCCGCGCTCGGGCGGGAAGATGAACGTCGATTCGGAGAAGGCCATCTCCTTGGCGATGCGCTGCATCTCCTCCGTGGTCAGTCCCTGCGGCTCGGGGAACACCGCGAGCTGATTGCCCTCGAAGCGGCGATCGGTGAAGACGTCGAGGTGGAGATATCGGAACATATGGATTGACGAGGATGACAGAGAGCCGGCCGCGGCGCACGCGCCAATTTGGCGGTGGTCTGCTTGCTGGGCATGTGAAGAGCTGCTTCGGTGACTCCGCGAAGCCCGCGACAGGTCACTCTGCTATCCTCAGTCGAACGGAGGACACTCGTTGGCGAAACGGAAGAAGGGTGGCGCGTCGCTGTTCGATGACGGCGGTGCGGACGTAATCGACGGCGGAGGGCGATCCGGGGACGGCGTTCCCGAGGTGGTCGCGCTGCACGAGGCGGCGCAGACGCGCTACCTCAACTACGCGTTGTCGGTCATCACCTCGCGCGCGCTGCCCGACGTGCGCGATGGGCTGAAGCCGGTGCAGCGCCGCATCCTCTACACGATGTGGCAGCAGAACCTGACCGCCGACGTCAAGCACCGCAAGTGCGCCAAGGTCGTCGGCGACGTCATGGGCAACTATCACCCCCATGGCGACACCGCGCTCTACGAGACGCTGGTCCGCATGGCGCAGCCCTTCTCGCTCCGCTATCCGCTCGTCGACGGCTCGGGCAACTTCGGCTCGCTCGACGGCGACGGCGCCGCGGCCATGCGCTACACCGAGTGCCGCCTGGCGCGCTTGAGCGACGAGCTCCTCATCGAGATCGATCAGTCCACCGTTCCCTTCCGTCCCAACTACGACGGCACCAAGACCGAGCCGGTGGTCCTGCCGTCGCGGGTGCCCAACCTCCTCATCAACGGCGCGACGGGCATCGCCGTCGGCATGGCGACGAACATCCCGCCGCACAACCTCAACGAGGTCTGCACCGCGCTCATCAAGCTGCTCGACAACCCGGACCTGAGCAGCGTGCAGCTCTGTCGCTACGTCAAGGGCCCCGACTTTCCGACCGGCGCCCAGATGCTCAACTCGCCGGACGAGCTCAAGGAGATCTACAAGACCGGCTCGGGCGCGATCCGGCTCGCGCGCCACGTGGGAGGAAGGGCCGGCGACGCGTTCCGGCAAGACGATCTACATCACCAGCGTCCCCTACACCGTCAACAAGTCCGCGCTCGTCGAACGCATCGGCGACATCGCCGCCGGCCGCAACCTGCCGCCGCTCCTCGACGTCAGGGACGTCTCGACCGACGACGTGCGGATTGCGCTCGAACTGAAGAAGGACGCCGACGAGAAGATGGTGATGGCGTATCTCTTCAAGCACACGCCGCTGCAGACGAGCTTCGTCGTCAACCTCACGTGCCTCATCCCGACCGAGAATCCCGAGATCGGCCGGCCCGAACGGCTCGACCTCCACGCCATCCTCTGGCACTTCCTCCACTTCCGGCTCGAAGTCGTCACCAAGCGGCTCGAGCACGAGCTCGAGGCCATCCGCAAGCGCGTCCACATCCTCGAGGGCTTCGAGAAGGTCTTCGACGCCCTCGACGAGATCCTGAAGATCGTCCGCAAGTCCGAAGGGAAGGCCGACGCCGCGCAGCAGATCATGAAGCGGTTCGAGCTCGACGCCGATCAGACGGATGCGATCCTCGAGCTGAAGATCTATCGCCTGGCGCGGCTCGAAATCCTCATCATCCGCAAGGAGCTCGAGGAGAAGCGCCGGCGCGCGCGCCAGATCACGACCCTCCTCAAGGACGAGCCGGGCCGATGGGGTGTCGTCAAGGTCGAGATCGAGGAGATCCAGAAGAAGTACGGCGACGCGCGGCGGACCGCCATCGCCTCTGACGCCGGCGAAGCCGAGTACACCGCCGAGGACTTCATCGTCGAGGAGAGACAACGTCGTGATCGTCTCGCGCGACGGGTGGGTCAAGCGTCAGAAGGAAGTCAAGGACGTGTCGTCGACGCGCGTGCGCGAGGGCGATGCGGTGCTGGCGGTGCTGCCCGGCAGCACGCGCGCGTCGGCCGTGTTTCTGAGCAACTTCGGCGTCGCCTACACCGCCCGGCTCATCGACATCCCCGCCTCCACCGGCTACGGCGAGCCGATCCAGCGCTTCTTCAAGCTGAAGGACGGCGAGAAGATCGTCGCCGCGCTCAGCCTGGACCCGCGCGTCGTCGGCGCGATCGCGGCGAAGAAGGAAGGCGCCGAGCCGCCGGTGCATGCCGTCGCGGTCACGAGCGACGGTTACTCGATGCGCTTCAGCCTCGAGCCCTTCGTCGAGCCGAGCACGCGGGCCGGCCGGCGCTTCGCGCGTACGGCCGACGGCGCCGAAGTCGTCGGCGTGGCGCGCGTCACCGGCGGCGAGATTCTGATCGCCGCGACGCGAGAGGCCCGCGCGATTCTCTGCAAGGTCGAGGAAGTGAACTTCCTGTCGGGTCCGGGCCGCGGCGTCATCCTCATCAAGCTCGACTCGAAAGCCGATCGCGTACTCGGTTTCATCGCCTCGTCCGGCGACCGGGATCTCATGGTCGTCGAGACCACCCGCGGCGCCGAGCAGACGATCAGCACGGCGAAGTACGAGGTCACGGGGCGGGGCGGAAAGGGCCGCGAGCTCCTGCAGCGGGGCCAGTTCACCCGCATCGTTCCGACGATGCCGGAAGCGCCGCCAGCCGTTTGACGAGTGAGGTGCTGCGATGGATGTCGCCACGGCGTATCTCGATGACGTCCGACTGCAGTTCCGGAAGCTGAAGAAGCTCGCCGAAGACGCGGTGGCGCAGGTCCCAGACGACGAGCTCGTCGTCGCGCTCGACGTCGAGTCGAACAGCCTGGCGGTCATCATGAAGCACGTGGCCGGGAACCTCCGGTCGCGGTTCACTGACTTCCTCACGACCGACGGCGAGAAGCCGGATCGCAACCGCGATGGGGAGTTCGAGATCGACGGGAATCCCGGCCGCGCGGCCATCATGGCCGACTGGGAGAGCGGTTGGGCGCGTCTCTTCGCCGACCCTCGACGCCCTGGGTCCGGCCGATCTTCTAAAGGAGGTCCGGGTCCGCGGCGAAGCCCTTTCGGCCCTGTCGCAGCTCGACCGGCAGATGACCCACCACGCCTACCATGTTGGCCAGATCGTCTTCATGGCCAAGCACTTACGGTCGGCTGAGTGGAAGAATCTGAGTATGCCGCGGCGGCGGGCCTGACGATTCGGGGATCGGGGATCTGGGATCCAGGGAATCGGGCAACCCCGACCAATTTTCCGCGCCTTTGGCCTGAGCCCCAATCCCTGACCCCTACCGATCGCCGAGCCAAAGTAAACCCCGACCCCCAGCCTATCGTCCAACGCCACGTCTATCCGCGTGCCGATGTTGCCTCCACCCAGAAAGAGGACCGAGATGGATACGCTCTTCCAGGATCTCCGGTACGCGCTGCGTCAGTTTGCTCGTCGTCCGGGCTTCAGCGCCGTTGCCATCCTCTCGCTCGGGCTGGCGATTGGCGGCAACAGCCTGATCTACGGACTGCTCGACGGGTTCGTGTTTCACCCGTTCCCCTATCCGCAGCCGGATCGACTCGTGGCCGTGGGCGTCGCTTTTCCCAAGTTGTCGGCCGAGACGACCTACGTCGAGGCGCTGTCACCGGCGGAGTATCTCGACATCCGCGCGAACAAGACCTTCGCGCACGCCGCCTCGTTCGATCTCGGCAATCGCAACATCTCCGGCGGCGACGTCCCGGAGCGCGTCTTCACGGCGCTCCTGCTCGACGATCTGTTTCCCGTGATCGGCATGGCGCCGGCCCTCGGTCGCGGCTTCACCGCGGAGGAGCTCGGGCCGAACGGGCCACCGGCGGCGATCATCAGCCATCGGCTCTGGCAGAGCCGTTTCGGCGGCGACCCGGCGATCCTCACGCGCGCGATTCGCATCAGCGGACGCGCGGCGTCCATCGTCGGCGTCATGCCGCCGGGGTTGGTTCTCATCGGCACCGATCTCTGGATTCCCTGGGGCGGCGATCCGCTGACCGTTCCGCGCAACCGGCGCCAGTTCAACGTGCTCGCGCGGCTCGCGCCTGATGCGTCCCTCGAGCAGGCCAACGCCGAGCTCGCGGCGATCGCCGGGCGCGTCGCGGAGGCCGAGAAGGAGCGGTTCGCCGAGTACGAGAACTGGCGGCTCACGGCGACGCCGTGGGCAGCGGCGCTGCTCAGGGACATACGCCCGGCGGCGTTCATGGTCCTCGGCGCCGTCGGGCTGGTGCTCCTCATCGCCTGCGCGAACCTGACCAACCTGTTCCTCGCGCGATCGTCGACGCGGCAGCGCGAGCTCGCGGTCCGTCTGGCGCTCGGCGCCGCTCGCTGGCGCCTCATCCGTCTCGTCCTGACCGAGAGCGTGCTCCTCGGGATCGCCGGTGCCGCCGTCGGCCTGGTGATCGCGTGGGTCGGGTTGCAGGGGGCCGGCGCGCTCATCCCGGGTCAGTTTCAGACGCTTGGACTCGAGGCCGGCATCAACTTCCGGGTGCTCGGATGGAGCCTGCTCCTGGCGATCGTCTGCGGCCTGCTGGTCGGCCTGCTGCCGGCACTTCAAGCGACGCGGACCGATCCGCACGAATCGCTCAAGGCGGACGCACGGACCGGCGGATCGCGCGGTGGCCGCCGCGTGCGTCACGTGCTCGTCGTAGCGGAGCTCGCCTTGTCGGTCGTGCTCCTGCTCGGCGCGGGACTTCTGATGCGGAGCTTTCTCAACCTGCAGCGCGTCGACCGCGGCTTCGATCCGAGCGGCGTGCTGACGATGCGGCTGACGCTGCCGTGGGAGCGGTATCCTGGGGACGCGGCCGGGGCCTTCTTCGACGAGCTGTCCGAGCGCCTCGCCGCGCTTCCCGGCGTGCGGTCGGTCGCCGCAGCCTCGCAGTTTCCACCGTCCGGGCCCTTCACCACGCAGTTCGCGCTCGAAGGCGCGCCGGCAAGCGGTCAGACGATGCCGACGGCGCTCGTCACCGTCGCCTCGCCCGGCTACTTCGACACGCTGCGCGTCCCGTTGCGTGCCGGCCGGAGCATCAGCCCCTCAGATCGCCTCGCCACGCCGCGCGTGGCGATGATCAACCAGGCGTTTGCGGCGCGGTATCTGGCCGGCGTCGATCCCATCGGGCGCCGCCTCTCGCTCGGCAGTGCCGACCGTCCGGGTCCGCCGCTGACCATCGTCGGTGTCGTGTCTGACTATCGCAACAACGGCGCCACACGGGCCGTGCGGCCCGAGATCTACACCCCCGTCCGGCAGCAGACCGCGTGGAACCAGCTGTTCGTGCTGGTGCGAACCGACGCGTCACCCGCCGCCCTGCTGCCCTCCGTGCGCCAGACCGTGTCGGCGCTCGATCCCGAACAACCGGTCTACATGATTCAAACGCTCGACGAGGCGCTCGCCACGTCATCGTTTCAGCAGCGGATCTCGGCCGTGCTCCTGACCATTTTCGCAGGTGTGGCACTGGTGCTGGCGGCGATCGGCATCTACGGCGTCATGTCGTACGCCGTCACCGCCCGCACGCAAGAGATGGGTGTGCGCCTGGCCGTCGGCGCGCAGCGGCGCGACGTCATCTGGCTGGTGCTCGGTCAGGTCCTGCGTTTGTCGGCGATCGGGCTGGCGATCGGCCTGCTGGTGCTCGTCGCCGCGGGGCCGGCGCTCGAGAGTCTGCTCTTCGGCGTCCAGGCGATCGATCCTGTCACGATTGCCGTGGTGACGGCCATTCTTGGTGCCGTGGCGCTCGTCGCGGCGTGGGCGCCAGCCTCGCGCGCCAGCCGGATCGATCCGATTGAGGCGCTGCGCGCGGAATAGCGGGGTTCGGCGCTCGGCGTTCGGCGTTCGGGTGACGTTCACAGGAATCGTTACCATTGCCCAGCCCTGCGCAGACCCACGTTGGACCCGAACCGTGAATCAAACCCAGAACCCGAACCTCGAGCGCCGAACGCCGAACGCCGAGCCCCGAACCCAGAGCGAATATCGGTTAAAATCAATAAGATCATGTCTGGTTGGCAGGAGTTCAGCGGGCTCAATCGCGGCTATGTTCTCGAGCTGTACGAGAAGTACCGCGAGAATCCATCGTCTGTAGACGATGAGACGCGCGCGCTGTTCGAGCGCTGGACGCCGCCGGCGCTCGAGGAGTCACCGGCTGGTGCGGCCGGCGTCATCCCGCTCGAGAAAGTTGTCGGAGCGGTCAACCTCACCGAGTCGATTCGGCGCTACGGGCATCTCGCGGCTCGACTCGACCCGCTCGGCACGCGTCCACCGGTTGGTGATCCGTCGCTCCTCGCCGCCACTCACGGCGTCACCGACGAGGACCTCAGGACCATTCCGGCGAACCTCGTTGCCGGTCCGCTCGACGGCGTCACGACTGCCTACGACGCGATCGAGTCGCTCCGCCGCATCTATTGCTCGACGACCGGCTACGACTACGCGCATGTGTTCGTGCCCGACGAGCGCGAATGGCTGCGGGAGGCGGCCGAGCGCGGGCGCTTTCGCGCCCCAGCCGACCCGATCGATCCGGTGAAGTTGCTCGACCGCCTGTCGGAGGTCGAAGCGTTCGAGCGCTTTCTGCAGCGCACATTTCCGGGCAAGACGCGCTTCTCGATCGAGGGGCTCGACATGCTCGTGCCGGTCCTCGACGAAGTGATTGCCGAGTCGGGCGAGGCCGGCATCCGCCACATCCTCATCGGCATGGCGCACCGTGGGCGCTTGAACGTGATGGCGCACGTGCTCAACAAGCCGTATGCGCAGATCCTGGCCGAGTTCAAGGACCCGGTGTCGCGGAACTTCCGCGAGGACATGGCCTGGACGGGCGACGTCAAGTATCACGCCGGCGCGCACCGCGCGATCAGGGGCGGGGCGGCGATGGATCTCGTGGTGTCGATGCCGCCCAACCCGAGCCACCTCGAGGCTGTCGATCCGATCGTCGAGGGCATGGCGCGCGCGGCGGGCACGAGCGTGGACATGGCCGGCGCACCGAAGTTCGATCCGGGGCGCAGCGTGCCGATTCTGATTCACGGTGACGCCGCGTTCCCCGGTCAGGGCGTGGTCGCCGAGACCCTCAACCTGAGCCGGCTGCCTGGTTACGCGACCGGCGGCACCATCCACATCATCGTCAACAATCAGCTGGGGTTCACGACCGGTCCGGAAGACCTCTACAGCACGTCGTATGCGAGCGGCCTCGCGCGCGGGTTCAAGATTCCGATCGTGCATGTCAACGCCGACGACCCCGAGGCGTGCGTCGAGGCGGCGCGGCTGGCGTTCGCCTACCGCGAGCGGTTCCAGCGCGACTTCCTCATCGACCTCATCGGCTACCGGCGCTACGGGCACAACGAGGGCGACGAGCCGGCGTTCACGCAGCCGCTGATGTACCAGAAGATCGCCTGGCACCCGACGGTGCGCGAGGTCTGGGCGAGCAGTCTGGTCACGCGTGGTGTCGTCACGAGCGACAAGGCGGACGCGATCTTCCAGGCGCGTTCGGCCGAGATGCAGGCGGCGTACGACGGCCTGCGGCCCGAGCAGGATCTCGTCGAGCCGGAGCCCGAAGCGCCGCCGCCCGGAGCGGCGGCGAAGGCGAACACGACCGTCTCGCTCGAGCGCCTGCGCGAGTTGAACGCGTCGCTCCTGGCGCTGCCGTCAGATTTCACGCCGCACAAGAAGCTCGAACGGAGCCGCGAGAAGCGGGTGCACACGCTCGAGGCCGTTGATGAACGGACGGTCGACTGGGCGACGGCCGAAGAGCTGGCGCTGGCGTCGATTCTGAGCGACGGCGTCAGCATCCGGCTGACCGGTGAAGATGTCGAGCGCGGGACGTTCAGCCATCGCCATGCTGTGCTGCACGACGTCACGACCGGGCGTGCGCACGTGCCGCTGCAGTCGCTGCCGCAGGCGCGCGCGGCCTTCGAAATCCACAACAGTGCGCTGACCGAGAACGCGGTCCTCGGGTTCGAGTACGGTTACAACGTGCAGGAGCCCTCGCGCCTGGTGATCTGGGAGGCGCAGTACGGCGACTTCATCAACGGCGCGCAGGTCGTCATCGACGAGTTCCTGGTGTCGGCGCGCGGCAAGTGGGGACAACGGCCGTCGCTCGTCCTCTTGCTGCCGCACGCGCACGAAGGCCAGGGGCCCGACCACGCGAGCGCGCGTCCCGAGCGCTTCCTGCAGCTCGCCGCCGACATCAACATGCGCGTGGCCAACTGCACGACCGCGGCCCAGTACTTCCACCTGCTGCGGCGTCAGGCGGCGCTCCTCCTCGTCGACCCGCTGCCGCTCGTCGTCCTGACGCCGAAGAGCCTGCTGCGTCACGCCATGGTCGCCTCGGCGCCGCGCGAGCTCGCCGAAGGCCGCTTCCGAATGGTCATCCAGGACCACGAGGCCGAGTCCCGCGCCGCCGAGATTCGTCGCGTCATCGTCTGCAGCGGGAAAGTCTACGTCGACCTGATGGCCGCCGAGCAACGCGCGACGCGGCCCGACATCGCTATCTGCCGGCTCGAGCAGCTGTACCCCGTGCCGATGCGCGACCTGCGGGCGGCGATCGACGCCTTCCCCGAGGCCGGCGAAGTTCTGTGGGTGCAGGAAGAGCCGGAGAACATGGGGGCGTGGGAGTTCATGCGGACGCACCTGCAGGAAGTCTCGGGCGGTCGCACGGTTCGGCGCGTCGCGCGACCGCGCAGCGCGAGTCCGGCCGAAGGGTCGGCCGCCCGCCACGCGCATCACCAGCAGATGCTGGTCGCTCAGGCCTTCGCCGGCAAGCCCGTGGCGCGCGCGCGCGCCGTGGCCGACGTCCCGGCCATTCAGCCTCGCTAAGTCAGCAGCCCCATATGGCGTCAAATATCCTCGTGCCCGAAGTCGGTGAGTCCATCGTGGACGCGCGCGTGGCCAAGTGGCTGCGCAAGGAAGGCGACGCCGTCGCCGCCGGCGATCCGCTCGTCGAGCTCGAGACCGACAAGATCGACGTCGAGGTCAGCGCCCAGCACGCGGGCGTGCTGAGCCGCATCGACCGCCAGGCCGGCGAGGACGTGAAGGTCGGCGAGGTCCTGGGGATTCTGGACGAATCCGCGACCCTTCGACAGGCTCAGGGCGGGGAGGGGGCCGCGACGCCGTCGCCGGCACCACCAGCCGCGGCGGCCGAGAAGGACGCCACAAGAAGACGATGACGCACGCACGCCGCGCGCGACCCCGACGGCGAAGAAAGCCGCCGAGGCCAACGCCGTCGATCTGGCTAGCGTGCGCGGGAGCGGTGACGGCGGCCGCGTGATGCGGCGTGATGTCGAGCAGGCAGCGACCGCCGCGGCGACACCGCCGGCATCGGCGTCTCCGGCGAAGGCGAAGCCCGTTCCGCCAGTGGCCGAGGATCGCCGGCATCCAGAAGGCGATCGCACCGAGGAACGGGTGCGCATGTCGAAGCGCCGCGCCACGATCGCCCGGCGGCTGGTCGAGGCGCAGAGCACCGCGGCGATGCTCACCACCTTCAACGAGGTGGACATGACCGCCGTGATGGCGCTGCGCGAGCGTCACAAGCAGGCCTTCAAGGATCGTCACGGCGTCGGACTCGGGATCGCGTCGTTCTTCGTCAAGGCGTCGATCGGGGCGCTGCGCGGCTTCCCGCGCATCAACGCCGAGATCCAGGGCGACGAGATGGTGCTGAAGCACTACTACGACATCGGCGTCGCCGTCGGCGCGGCCGAAGGGCTGGTCGTGCCCGTGCTGCGCGACGCCGATCGGCTCGGCTTCGCGGAGATCGAGAAGGGCATCCGCGAGTTCGCCAAGCGCGCCGAGGATGGCACGCTGTCGCTCGCAGATCTCAAGGGCGGCACGTTCACGATCACCAATGGCGGCGTCTTCGGGTCATTGCTCAGCACGCCAATTCTCAATCCTCCGCAGGTCGGCATCCTCGGCCTGCACAAGATCCAGGACCGCCCCATGGCCGTCAACGGCCAGGTCGTCGTACGCCCGATGATGTACGTCGCCCTCACCTACGACCACCGCATCGTCGACGGCGCCGAAGCCGTGCGCTTCCTGGTTCGCGTCAAGGAGCTCGTCGAAGATCCGGGCGCGCTGCTGCTCGACTGAGAAGACCGTTCCGACAAGAATTCTTTGTGGTTCTGAGGCCATTCGGTGAACGAGAGCGGATTCAGACGTTCACCAGCCGCGCTCGAGGCCATCCTCGCCGACACGGCCGCGCATGGGTTCACGATGGCGTCCGAGCCGAAGACGGGTGCGCTGCTGGCGGCGCTTGCGGCCTCGAAGCCCGGCGGGCGCCTCCTCGAGCTCGGAACCGGAACTGGCCTTGGCACCGCGTGGCTTCTGTCTGGCATGGACGCGGCGTCCCACCTCGATACCATCGACACGGATCCAACGGTCGTCGCCATCGCGCGTACGCACCTCGGGAAGGATCCCCGGGTCACGTTTCACGTGCTGGATGGCGCCGACTTCATCAGCCGCTCACCGCGGGATCGCTACGATGTGATCTATGCGGATGCCTGGCCGGGAAAGTTCACGCATCTGGACGAGGCGCTGGCGCTTCTGCGTGTCGGCGGGATCTACTTCATCGACGATCTGCTGCCGCAGGCCAACTGGCCAGAGGGACACGCCGCGAAGGTCCCGGCGCTCATCGACGCCATCGAGCGTCGATCCGGGTTCGTGACCGTGAAGCTGTCGTGGGCGTCAGGACTGATGATTGCTGTACGAACCAACTGAGGGCTTCGATGGCGACGACTTCCTCGGACATCGCGGCTTCGTTCGACGCACGGGCTCCTCAGTACAACGGAAACGACTGGCACCGTGTATCCGCCGAGCGCCTGGTTGACTTCGGCAGCATCAGGCCGGGCTCGACCGTTCTCGATGCTGGCACAGGCACCGGCTTCGCTGCTGTGGCAGCAGCGCGAGTGGTGGGGCCGCGGGGACGGGTGGTTGCCGTCGATCTCTCGGACGGCATGTTGCAGGTCGCGAAGCAGCATATGCGCACCGTTTCCGAGGCGCCGATTGAGTGGGTGCAGGGTGACGCAACCGGCCTTTCGATGTTCGCAAAAGGCGTTCGGTAGCGACGCAGAAGGTTAGACGGCCTTCTTCAGCAGCGAGATCTGCCCGGCGTGGTAGGCGTCGTGCTGGACGATGCCGTGGAGGAGGACGTAGTACGGGACGCCGGTGCCGAGCGGACCGCTCCGCGTGTCGTTGGTGGGTTCGTAGAGCTTGGCCTCAGGCAGCGCCTTCACAGCAGCGATGAGCGCCTGGTGCGCGGACTCGAGGCGCGCGATCGCCTCTCGCCATCTCACCTCGGTCGGCTCGCCAATATCCGGCCAGTCGCCTTCGACCGGCATGCACGCGACCGCTCCTGCCAGTCGCCGCGCCGTTTCGTTCTTCCATCCCGTCATGTGGAGCACGAGCTCCCAGATCGAGTGCGCGTTCGGAATCGGCCTTGCGGCGGCGCCGGCGGCGTCTATCCCCTCGAGGATCGCCCCGAGCGGCGAGCCGTGCCACGGGTCGCCGTCGTGCTCGCGCTCGAGTTGGTCGACGATACGGGCGATCTCGTTCATGGCCGTTTGGGAACGGTGAGTCGAAGGCGCGTCAGTGCGACAGTGCGTAGAGGACGGAGTTGATACCGAAGGCGTAGCCGTCAACCGAGAAGCGATAGAAGTAGTTCGGGTCGTCCGCTTCGCGCTCCCACGAATCGCCGAAATCCGTGTTGTGCGTCATGAGCACCATCAGGCGCCCCTGGGCATCGGCGACCCCCATCGCGCGCGCCACGGCGCTGTCCTCGTAGCGCTCCGACGTGTCGCCGCCGCTCCCCATCCAGAAGTTGATCGACGCGATCTGGGGGACCTTCGCGATCTGAAACTGCTGCCGGAAGAGCGGATGGTCCTTCGGAAGTTCAAAAACCTTGTATTCGTTCGCCGGCAGTACTTTGCCGAGTTCGTGCACCCAGTTCTCCCACGCGTCCGAGCCCCAGAAGTCGTCGGCCCACAGGAAGCCGCCTTTTTGCAGATACTCGCGCAGCTTCACGGCCTCTTCCGGGCTGATAAAGGCGTTGCCGACTTCGGTCATCATCACGAACGGACACTCGAAGAGTTCCGGGTCCGTCAGCGAGATGACGATGTGGTCCGGCTCGCCTGATGCGTCGGTGCTGACGCGCGTCTTGGTGAGCTCCGAGAGTCGGATCGAAAGATTGACGTCCGCGCGTGGATAGTCGACCATCCAGTTCCCGCCCCTGCCCTCGTAGCCTTGGGAGAACATCACGCGACAGAAGTTGAACGAGCCCTGAAACGTGTCCGCCGTGGGACTCTTGATACGCTCGAAGAAGCGGCCGCGGCCGCGCCGCTGCGCGCTCACCGCCGCCGCACAGACCGCGACGAGCAGTACGGCCACGGCAACCCGATTCCGCCAGCGGCTTCGTCCCATAGGTCGTATTGTATGCGGCTTGCATCCGTCCGGCCACAACCAGCGTCCCGTTCGCCAAGCTCCTCGAGCTCTCCTGGCGCCATGCTAACATCCTGCTAGACAACCAGTTGAACCCTTAATGGCGACCACTTACACAGCCAAAGACATCACCGTTCTCGAAGGTCTCGAGCCCGTTCGCAAGCGTCCGGGCATGTACATCGGAGGCGTCAGCAGCAGCGGGTTGCATCATCTCGTCTGGGAAATCCTCGACAATTCGATCGACGAGGCGATGAACGGCTATGCCTCGAACATCGCCGTCACGCTGCACGAGGACGGCACGTCCATCACGATTGCCGACGACGGCCGCGGCATCCCGGTCGATAAACATGCCAAGACGAAGAAGAGCGCGCTCGAGGTGATCTTCTCGACCCTCCATGCCGGCGGCAAGTTCGAGGCCGGCAACTACAAGACGGCCGGCGGCCTCCACGGCGTCGGCGCCAGCGTGGTCAACGCCCTGTCGAAGGAGCTGGTGGCGACGGTCCGGCGCGACGGCGCGCAGTGGGAGATGCGCTTCAAGCAGGGCGCGATGGTCGGTGCCCTGAAGAAAGTGGGGCCGGCCCGGGGCACAGGGACGTCGGTGTTCTTTCGCCCGGACACGACCATCTTTCCGAAGGTGGATTTTGACCCCGATCTCATCCGCCAGCGGCTGGAGGTCTCGAGCTACCTGCACAAGGGCGTGAAGATTGCCTTCGAGAACGAGGCGACTGGCGCCAAGGACGTGTTCCAGCACTCCGAGGGTCTCACCGACTATCTGAAGAAGATTCTGACCGAGCGGTCGGCGGTTCCGGTGCACGAAGCTCCGTTCGCCATCGCGAAGGAAAGCGACGAGAGCGGCCTTCGGCTCGATTTGGCCCTGCAGTGGACGCAGTCGACCGACGAGCACGTGCGGAGTTACGTCAACGGCATCCCGACGGGATCTGGTGGGACGCACGAGAACGGGTTCCGCGCCGGCCTCGGCAAAGCCGTGCGGAACTTCATCGAGACGCACAACCTGTCGCCGAAGGGCGTCACGCTGACCGCGGAAGACATTCGCGAGGGCATGGTTGTCGTGCTCAGCGTGTTCGTGCAGGAGCCGCAGTTTCAGGGGCAGACGAAGGATCGCCTCAACAACCCGGAAGTCATGTCGGCGGTCGATTCGCAGGTGCGGCCGGCGCTCGAACACTGGCTGAACACGAACATCAGCGTCGCCGAGTCGATCATCGCGCGGGTCATCCTCTCGGCGCGCGCGCGCGAGGCGAGCCGCGCCGCGCAGCAGGAGGTCGTGCGCAAGTCGGCGACCTCGAGCCGTCTGACGCTTCCGGGGAAACTCAGCGACTGCAGTTCCTCTGACCGCGACGACAGCGAGATCTTCATCGTCGAGGGTGACTCAGCCGGCGGGTCGGCCAAGCAGGGCCGCGACCGCGCGCGCCAGGCCATCCTGCCGCTGCGCGGGAAGGTGCTGAACACCGAGAGCGCCTCGCTCGCGAAGGTACTCGAGAACAAGGAGTTGACCGATCTCGTCACCGCGCTCGGCAGCGGCCTGGGGAAGAACTTCGACATCTCACGCCTGCGCTACGGCCGGATCATCATCCTCGCCGATGCCGACTCGGACGGGCACCACATCGCGACGCTCCTTCTGACGTTCATCTACCGGCACATGCCGGGCCTCATCACCGGCGGTCACGTCTTCCTGGCGCAGCCGCCGCTCTACCGCATCGATGTCGGCAAGGAGACGTTCTGGGCGCTAGACGATGCGCACCGCGATCGGATCCTGAAGCTGCACGGGAACGGCCGCGGCAAGCCAGAGATCACGCGCTTCAAGGGCCTGGGCGAGATGATGCCGAAGGTCCTGTGGGAGACGACCCTCAACCCCAGGACCCGACGGCTGTTGCGCGTCGAGATCTCGGATCAGATCGTGACCGATCGGGTCATCAACGAGCTGATGGGCAAGGACCCGTCGGCCAGGTTCCGCTTCATCATGGAAAGAGCTGAGGAAGCCGAAGAACTCGACGTCTGAGGACGCCGCATGAGTCCATGAATGGCTGACGATCGAGGCCTGCTTCGCGAACTGATCGGAGACGGACGACCGGCGCTATCGTTGACCGCCGTTGCGCTGTTCATCTCGGGAGCGTTCGCGATCTTCGTGTCGTCCCGACGAGAGTTTCTCCCCCATGACGTGAGTTACCTGGGGATGTCGGCGTCCGAATTGTGCCGCGTCGCAGACTGCCGGGTCGTGCGGTTCATGTTTCACGACCGGGTCGCGTTTGGGGGCACGCTCATCGCCATCGCGACGCTGTACTTCTGGCTCGCGGCCTTTCCGTTGCGGGAGGGCGCGGCGTGGGCCTGGTGGGCCTTCGTCGCGAGCGGCACCCTGGGGTTCGCAAGCTTTCTGGCCTACCTTGGTTACGGTTATCTGGACATCTGGCATGCCACCGCGACCGTGGCGTTGTTGCCGACCTTCGCCATAGGATTGCTGTACTCCCGCCGGTTGGCCACAGCCCCGGTCAGTCCCTGGATCCGAAGCGAGGAAATGAAGGCTGGTCGCTGGCCCTTGCGGCTCGGCCGATGGGGACTGCTGGCCACAGGTCTCGGTATCGCGCTCGCCGGACTCGTGATTCTCTATCTCGGCACGACCGAGGTCTTCGTCGCCGAAGATCTCGGCTTCATGGGGATCACCCGGGAGATGCTCGACGACGTCAATCCCCGCCTCATTCCGCTCATCGCCCACGACCGAGCCGGTTTTGGCGGTGGCCTCGCCACCATCGGGATCCTGGTGATGGTGTGTGCGGTCTACTCGCGCCCGAGGCGCGCATTTCACGAAGCGATGGCCATCGCCGGCATCGCCGGGTTCGGGTGCGCGATCGGGACGCACTATGCGGAAGGGTACGTGAATTCCATCCATCTTGCTCCAGCGTTTGCAGGAGCGGCGCTATTCGGGATCAGTCTCGGCTGTGAAGTCATCGCTTCACAGGGACATGGTTCGAGCCACCCAACGGCCGCCGCAGCCGACGAGGGGTAAACAGTGGCCCGTCGACGATAAAGCAGGCCCACCTCGCGGGCGGGTGGGCTGCAAGGAATCCCTCTACCAGCGTTCCAAGCACAACGAACGCCTGATCTGGGTGGGGTCAGGCCGTGAATCGTGAATTGCGCCGTTTTTGGCCGTAGTCGGCGCAATTCACGATTCACGGCCTGACCCCACAGATCGGGCCCCTGTGGAGGTTGTGTCATGCGTCTGGTCCTGTCCGCCCTTCTTGTCGGTTGCGTCGCCGTCGGCCTGATCGCCGTCGGTTCCTTGCAGGTCGCAAATCCCACCACCGTCGGCGTCCTGACGGGCGTCGTCGTGGACGACACCGGGACCGCCGTGGCCGGCGCGACCGTCGAACTCCGGGTCGGCGCGCGCGTCGAGCGGACGACGGTCACCGGCGCCGACGGCGGGTTTCGTTTCGAGAGGGTGGCCGCGGGCGTCTACGAGATCCGCGCCCTGATGTCGGGATTCCCACTGGTGTCGATGACCGTCGAGGTGGTCAAGGACCGGCCCACGGCGGCCGTGCGCCTGGCCCTCGCGCGGCCGTCGCGGACTGAAGCTGATACGGATCAGGCCAAGTCGGTCCCGGAGGTGCCAGCAGGGGTTGCGGCCGGCGTGATCGGGAACATGCCGGTCGCACCACCGAGGCTCGCTAGCGAACTGGTTCGCGCGCCGTCGGCCACGTTCAATACCGAGGCCTACGACAAGATCGACGAGAACCGCTTTCACCGCGTCGGTGACGACCCGCTCTCCACGTTCTCGATCGACGTCGACACCGCCTCGTACTCGAACGTTCGACGTTTCCTCAATCAGGGCACGCTGCCGCCCGCAGACGCCGTGCGCGTCGAAGAGCTGATCAACTACTTCCGCTTCGCCTACAAGGATTCGTCGGAAGGCGCGCCGTTCTCGGTTACGACCGAAGTGGCCGCGTGCCCGTGGAATCCGCGCCATCGCCTCGCGCTCGTTGGGCTGCAGGCGCGTCGCATGACCCCCGAGCGCACGCCGCCGCGCAACCTCGTGTTCCTGCTCGACGTCTCCGGCTCGATGGACGAGCCCGACAAGCTCCCGCTCGTCAGAACCGCCATGCGGATGCTGGCCGACACGCTCAACCCAGCCGACCGCGTCGCGATCGTGGTCTATGCGGGCGCGAGTGGTCTCGTGCTGCCGTCGACGCCCGGAAGCCGCAAGGCAGAGATCCAAAAGGCCATTGCCGACCTTCAGCCCGGCGGCTCGACCAACGGCGCAGCCGGCATCCAGCTGGCCTATGACATCGCCAGCCGCTCGTTCCTCAAGGAAGGCATCAACCGCGTCATCCTCGCGACCGACGGTGACTTCAACGTCGGCGTGACGAGCCAGGGCGAGCTCATCCGGTTGATTGAAGAGAAGCGCGAGAAGGGGATCTTCCTGTCCGTCCTCGGCGTCGGCACCGGCAACCTCAAAGACTCGACGATGGAGAAGCTGGCGGACAAGGGGAACGGCAACTACGCCTATCTGGATTCACTGCACGAGGCACGGCGCGTGCTCATCGCGGAAGCCGGCGCGACGCTCATCACCGTGGCGAAGGATGTGAAGATTCAGGTCGAATTCAACCCGCGGGCGGTCGGCGCTTACAAGCTGATCGGATACGAGAACCGGATCCTGGCGCACCAGGACTTCAACAACGACAAGAAAGATGCGGGCGAGATCGGCGCGGGTCACACCGTGACGGCACTGTACGAGATCATCCCGCCTGGTGAACCCATTCCGGGCACTGGCGTGGATCCGCTGAAGTATCAGGACGGCGCGCAGCCGAACTCGGCCGCGAAATCGGACGAGCTGATGACCGTCAAGCTGCGCTACAAGCAGCCCGACGGCGATACCAGCAAGCTCATCTCCGTCGCCGTGCGCGATCGGGTCGGCGAGCTCACGCCCCATCTCGGCTTCGCATCGGCGGTGGCGGAGTTCGGGATGCTGCTGCGGCGGTCCGAGTTCAAGGGCCAGGCGACATGGTCCACGGCACAGGAGCTGGCGCGGCGCTATCGCGGCGACGACCCCGACGGCTATCGCGCGGAGTTCGTGCGCCTCGTCGAGCTCGCGGCGGCGCTCGATGCGCAGAATCTGACGTCCCCGCAGAGCGGGCGGTGATCGCCTTGCGCGGCGGAAGACGTACACTCTCGACCGATGGCTCGTGGTGTGAGATGGCTGCTGTGCGCGACGCTGCTCGTCTGGCGGCCACTTGATTTTGCGATCGAGGTCCCATCGACGCTGTCATCCCTCGGGCTGCGCGGCGTGCCGGGGGTGATCGAGCTGCTCTTTCATGGCGCGGTCGCGGCCCTGGCGGTGGCGGCAGTTCGAGCACTCTCGAACGCGATGCCGTCAGGGCTGTTGCTGGCGCGCGCCGCGCTCGTGGCGTCGGCCGTGGCGACCGTGCAGTCGTTCTATTGGTCGGTGCTGCCGCACCAGACGATGCCGGGTGACAAGCTGCCGCTCGCGACGCTTGGCGTCGTCGTGGCAGGCATCTGGCTCGTGTACCTGCGCCGGCATCGCGACACCGTCGGCTGACGTGTCAGGTTCGATTACGGCCGCGACTTACGGAACCAGCACAATTTTTCCGATCGCTTCGCCGGATTCGAGCAGGCGGTGCGCCTCGGCGGCCTCGTTCAACGGTAGCGTGCGGTCGATCACCGGGGCCACCTGTCTGGACGCCAGAAGCGGCCAGACTCTTGCCTCGAGGTCCCTGGCGATGGCGCCCTTCTCGGCGATACTTCGCGTCCGCAAGCGTCGACCCGGTGATCGTGAGCCGTTTCTGCATCACCAGCCGGAGGTTGATGTCGGCGCGCGAGCCTCCGAGAAGACCAATCTGGATCAGGCGGCCGTGCATCGCCAGGCACTCGATGTTGCGCTGGAGATAGTCGCCGCCGACGATGTCGAGTATGACGTCGACGCCCTTGTTGCCAGTCGAATCGCGGACCGCCGCAACAAAGTCAGCGGTGCGGTAGTTGGTAGTCCGCGCGCCGAGTCGCTCGCAGGCGGCGCACTTGGCGTCTGAGCCCGCGGTTGCCAGCACGGTGGCGCCGAAGGCTCGCGCCAGCTGGATGGCGGTCGTACCGATGCCACTCGAGCCGCCGTGAATCAGGACCGTCTCGCCCTCGCCGAGCTTGCCGCGATCGAACAGGTTGGTCCAGACGGTGAAGAACGTCTCGGGAACAGCTGCGGCCTCGCGGGGCCGGTAGCCGTGGGGCAGCGGCAGCGCTTGAGGTTCCGGCACGACACAGTACTCGGCATAGCCGCCGCCCGCGACGAGCGCGCACACGCAGTCACCCTCTCGCCAGCGCACGACGTCCGGGCCGATGGCCGCGACGGTTCCGGCGATCTCGAGCCCCGGCAGGTCCGACACGCCAGGTGGCGGAGGATATTGGCCTAACCGCTGGAGGATGTCTGGCCGATTCACACCGGCGGCCTCGACTCGCACCAGCAGTTCGCCAGGTGCGGGAGTGGGTGCCGGCCGATCGACCAGACGCAGGACTTCCGGGCCGCCTGGTGCCGAGATCTCGATTGCTTTCATTCTTGCGCTCCCCTAATGGTCTTTTCTCAGCGCCCTCGGCGTCCTGTGCGGTGAGAGGCTCTTGGACGCCTAACCTGGCCGAGCCCCGTCACCCTCACTGCACCACCCTGACTTCGCCGACCTGCACGCCCCGCAGTCCGTGCCGGAGCCGGTCGGCCCGGACGTCGATGCGGCGCAGCCGCCGCGGACCTGGCGGGGGCAGCAGGAGTTCGTGCTGTCGCCACTCGTCATCACGCAGTACGAACTCGTCCGCGGGCCGGTCGTCAATCGTGATCGACACGAGGATCGGGGGCTGGCCTGGGTCGTCGAACGTCGTGCGCGTCGGGATCACGATCGCGGTCGCGGTCGCCGGCACGAAGAACGACGCATGTCCCCCGGTCCAGCGATAGCGGGTGCCGTCAGCCGCCGTCTCCCAGCGGCGGAAACCGGATTCCATGTGCTCCAGCCACGGCGGATCGCGCAGGTACGCGAGGGCTGCCGCAATCCCGGCGAGCACGATGCAGACAAGGGCGAGTCGCTTCATCGTAGGGGTGTACCGAGAGCCTACTGCAGCCGGAGAAAGATCGCTCGATACTGTTCCCACGTCAGGTCCGACATCGGCAACACGCCATTCCAGTACTGGAGCATCTGGAAGACCGAGAGCGCGACGAGCGTCGTGGTCAGCACCGTGACGGCCGCGCGCCGCGTCACGCCGGCGGCGCTCCACTCGAAGAAGCCCGCGAGACCGAAGGCGAGGAGCGGCAGCACGTCGATGAACCCGCGATGGCCGTAGCTCGCGCCGAACTGCCAGTCCCACCAGCTCGCGATGAGGTAGGTGTCGACGATCATCACCACCGCCGTGCCCGCGAGGAACGGCAGCTTTCCGCGATCGCCCACGACAAAACCCGCGACTGACGCGAGCAGCAGCGGTGACCAAAAGAACAGTCCCTTCTGCACGCTGAAGAGGACGCCCCATAGCTGCGGCGACAGGAAGTGGAAGCTCAGGCTGCCATACGAACTGATGAAGATGCGCCCGGTCGCCTCGTAGTAGATGGCGAGCTGTGGTGCGAGGACGATCGATCCGGCGACGACCATGACCGCCAGGTCTCGCCATCTCGCGGCCAGTTGGCCGATGCCTGCGCGCAGGCTGGCCCAGCCCGTCACGCCATAGAGGGGAAAGACGAGCAAGAAGATTGCGTTCGTGTGGCGTGTGAGAACGATCAGGCCGGCGACCAGACCGAGCAGCATCGAGAGCAGCACGCGCCGGTCCTCGTGCCACCGGTCGGTCAGCCACAGAAACGCGGCCAGGAGAAAAAACGAGTAGGCGTGGCTGTACGAGCTGTCGAAGGTCGCGTAGTGATAGAGCCCGGTGCCGAGCAGGAGCGCGGAGAGCGTAGCCGCGGTCACGCCATCGCTGAAGCGGCGCGCCAGCGCGCGCCAGAGGACGAAGAGGCCGGCGAGCGTCCACCACACGCCTGAGAGGCCGGCCGCGTGCTGGTAGTAGAACGTGAAGCCATCGGGCGAGAGGTTGCTCCACTTCGTCAGCCCGTGGCCAACGAGAAAGAAGGGCGCCTGCAGGATGGCGACGCCGATCGGGTGGGCGTTGACCCATCGCCCGGTACCGGGCCAGCGGATGATGGCGGTCCAGGGATCGAACTCGCCGCCGCAGCAGTCACGCGCCACCGCGTCGAGCGACGAGTCGCCGTAAAGGAACCACGACGGCAGGTAGACGTAATAGGTGAAGCCGTCCGACCTGACGGGCGGGCTGGCGCGCCCGGTCGCGTAGACGAAGACATATCCGGCGACGCAGAGAATCGCCGCCGCCAGCAACACCCGTCCCGACCTCGAAGCCATCAATCCGTGGCCACGCCAACGATAGCGCTGGCGATCACTGCAGGCCGGAGGGCAGCCTGGGTGACGACAGGAGCTTCTCGAACTCCTTCCATCGCCGCGCCGGATCGCCGCCGCTCTGCGACTCGACGAATCGCCGGACCATGTCCTTGCCCAGGTTGTAGTTGATGACGTAGCTGCGATACTGGTCGATGAACCGCACGCGCTGCTGCGCGCGCTCGGGTGAGTACATCGCGTATTTCTCGAGCTACGCCGCGGCGTCGGCTGCCGAGATCCGGCCGTCGAGGTACGCGCGCGCGGCTTCGTTGCCGGCATAGGCGAGCTGGTCTACGAGTCCCTGCACTTCGTAATACTCGGCGGCCTTCGACGCGTCCAGGCCGGCAGCGGGGAAGAGCACCGTGCGTTCAAACGCCAGGCGCTCGGCGTCCGGTGAACGCCATCTCGATGCCGTAGTTCGCCGTCCCTTCGGCGATGAGCGACTGCGGCGAGAAGAGCGGATAGACCGTGAACTCCATCCAGCCGCGGTCGCGGACCAGGTGCTTCTCGAGCAGCGCGTTGTAGACGTGATGCCCCGGATACCCTTCGTGGCACGCCAGGTCGATCGCGCGGTCGATGTAGATCGGCAGATCGGTGTTGACCTGAATCAGGCTGCGGAAATCGCCCTGATACCAGTTGTAGCCGCTCCACGACTTGTTGGTGACGTACTCGACCGTGAACCGCTCGTTGGCCGGCAGAGTGGCGTGCTTCACCGTGCGGTCGCGGCAGGCCTTGATGGCCGCCTGAAAGACGGCGTCGAGCTTCTGGCGCGGGATCGCGAATGGCTGGCGCCACGCGTCGTAGCGCGCGGCGAGCGTTCCTGGTCCAGGAAAGCGCTTCTCGAGCGTGTCGAGGATCTGCTGATAGTGCGACGCCGGGTGCGTCGGGGCGACCGCGTCGTAGAGTGCCTTCGACTCCTCGTCGAACGAGAGCTTCTCACCCTTCAGCATGCGGATGCGCGCGTCGAGCGAGGCGAGCTGACGGTCGAGGTACTGATGACGCAGGCGGCTCCAGCTCGTCGCTGCCCGGCCGTGCAGCTTCGAGAGGTCGGCGCGCACCGCGCGGCCTTGCGCGGCGATCGCATCGAGGCCGAGCTTGCTGGCGTCGGCCTCGCGCTTCCACTCCGGCGGGCCGTAGTAGGCGTCGACGTAGTCCTTGTCGTGCTGACCGAGCGCAAGCACGGTCTTGACGTAGCGCTCCGCGAGGGCATTCATCGGTGTCGTATCCGTCTTTCCCGCCTGCGGCTGCCAGCTGCCCACGGCCGTCGCCGCAAGCAGAATCCCGACGCTGGCCGCCATCATCGTGCGATTCATGAACTCGTCCTTCTTGCTTCAGACCGCGATCAATTCATCGTCCAAGAGCCTTTTACCGCCGAGGCGCCGAGGACGCAGAACCACAGGGGTTCTGTCTCTGCGCCCTCGGCGTCCTCGGCGGTGAGAGGCTCTTGGACAGTGCAGGTCGCCGGGGTGATGTAGCCAGGCCATCGTAGCGTGAACGCCCCGTGAGCGAAACTCTGCTCGGGAACCCGGCCGCGGGCCGTTCCCAGAAAGCGAATGCTTCTGGACAGAGAGCGCGCCGGATAGAATAGCCCCCAAACGATGCCCCGCTACGCTCCTCTCTGGCTGGACCGCTTTCCCAAGACTCGCCGCCCTGCTCACCCGCGCCTGCGGGGGGAGCTGGACACCGATGTGATCGTCGTCGGCGGCGGCCTGACCGGATGCGCGTGCGCGGCGAGCTTCGCCGCCGCCGGCATCAAGGTGGTTGTCCTCGAGGCCGATCGTGTTGGCGCCGCGAGCACCGCGGCGTCGGCCGGCCTGATTCGCGAGGACTTCGACGCGTCGTTCCAGGATACGGCAAGCGCGCACGGCCTGCGCGCGGCCAGGACGTTGTGGCAGGTGATGCGGCGGGCCTCCTTGGATTTTGCCGCGGCCATCAAGCGCGCGAACATCCGCTGCGACCTCGTCCCCGAGGCCCTGCTGCACGTGGCGCCGCGAGGCGGGGAAGCGATGAAGCGCCTGCGGCGTGAGTACGATGCCCGGCGCGCGGCGGGTATCGATCACTCCTGGCTGACCCCGGCGGCGTTGGCCCGTGAGGCATCTCTCGAGGGGGGTGGTGCCATCAAAACACGCGGCTTTGCCTTCGATCCGTTTCGCGCCTGCCTGGGCCTTGCGGAGTCGGCCGCCGGTCGTGGGGCGACGTTCTTCGAGAAGACGCCGGTGCGACGCATTCGAGCCGGTCGCAAGACAGTCGAAGTCACTGCCGGCACCGGTACTGTGCGGGCAGAGGCCGTCATCATCGCCACCGGTGCCTCGCTCCCGGACTTGCGCGCGCTTCGCCGGCATCTCCACCACCAGCAGACCTACGCCGTCGTCACCGAGCCGCTGCCCGCGGCGGTGAGGCGTGAGCTCGGCCGGCGCGCCGCGGCGCTCCGCGATAGCTCCAGCCCACCGCATTTCCTGCGCTGGTTGAAGGACGACCGAGCGCTGTTTGTCGGCGCCGACCACGAGCCCGTCGCCGCTCGCGCCCACGACAAGGTGCTCGTGCAGCGCTCGGGGCAGCTGATGTATGAGCTGTCGACCATCTACCCTGCGATCTCCGGGGCCATGCCCGAGTGGTCCTGGGATCTGACCCACGACACGACCGTCGACGGGTTGCCCTACGTGGGTCTCCACCGCAATTTCCCGCGCCACCTCTTCGCGCTCGGCCATGGGCGGCATGGAGCGGCCGTGTCGTGGCTGGCGGCCCGGTTGTTGCTCCGCCAGTTCCAGGGCGTGCCGGATAAGGGCGACGAGCTCTTCGGCTTCAGCCGCATTCTCAAGTAACCACGGCCAGGATCGCGAGGTCTAAGAAGGCTGCGGTGGCTTCAGTCGGCGCGGGACAGCTACCAATTGTGTAATCAGGCGGATAGCGCCGGTCGGCGAGTAGGCTTTGACCTCGACCTTGGCAGGAGCGTAGGATTTCACTCTTCCACGTAGTCCTGGAGACCACGAGCATGCGCGTCGGCCGAGAACAGGAGATCGACCATCTCTACCGGCGGGCCGGATTCGGCGCCAGCCAGGAAGAGGTCGAGGCGTACACGAGCCTGTCGTTTGCCAGCTATGCCGCCTCCGTGGCGCGCCTTCTCAACTACTCCGAGATTCCCGACGATGTGGATTCGTTCATCGGCCGGCCGGGGTACGTGGGGGTGACGGGCCGCAGCGGCAGCGGCTTTCAACCCGCGAACAACATCCTCGATGCCCGGCAGCGCTGGCTGTTCCGGATGGTGCACACGAAGCGTCCGCTGCAGGAGAAGATGGCGCTCTTCTGGCACAACCACTTCGCCACCGCCTACTCGAAGGTCGCCGGCGAGATCGGCGACGGCGGCTTCGCGACGCCGGATGCTCGCGGCCAAGCCCGACGAAGATCGCGAGCCGGACGAAGGGGCAGATCGAGCTCTTCCGCGAACACGCGCTCGGCAACTTCCGCGATCTGCTCGTCGAGGTCGCGAAGGATCCGGCGATGCTCGTGTGGCTCGACGGCCGCACGAACGTCCGCGCCCGGCCGCAGGAGAACTTCGCGCGCGAGCTGATGGAGCTCTTCACGATGGGCGTCGGCGCGCTTCGAAGAGACCGACGTCTACGCCGGCGCGCGCGTGTTCACGGGCTGGAACCTGAGCGCTGGCGAACCGCAATACCGCGCAGGCGCGCTACGAGTTCTTCTACAACGTCGGCCCAGCACGACACCGCCGCGAAGGAGTTCTCGTTCCCGATCTACGCCGATGGCCGGCAGGACGATCCCGGCGCGGTCGGCCGCCGAGGGCATGCAGGACGGCATCGATCTCATCGACGCCGTGGCCCGGCATCCCGCGACCGGGCCCGCGGCTGGCGCGCAAGCTGTATGCGTACTTCGTCAACGAGGTTGATGCGCCGGACGAATCGTTCATCAGTGCGCTTGCCGCGCACTTACTACGCGAGCAACTTCGAGATCGAGCCGATGGTGCGGATGCTGCTGCTCTCGCCGCAGTTCAAGGACCCGCTCGAACTACTACAAGCGGTACTCCTGGCCAGTCGAGTTCGTCGCGCGCTCGTTCAAGGAAGTCGGCTGGAACGGGTTTCTCGGTGAACGAGCGCCCTCAACCCGCTCATCAGCATGGGCCAGCAGCTGTTCGAGCCGCCCGACGTCAACGGCTGGGAGCTCGGGCCGGGCTGGTTCTCGAGCGGCGGCATGCTGGCGCGGATGAACTTCGCCGCGCAGCTCGCGCACGAACCAGAGTTTCAACCTGCGCGACCGTCGCGCGGCAACGTCGAACTCGCCCGAGAGCCTGCTGTCGTTCGTGCTCGATCGGCTGACGCCGCCCGAGCTTTCGCGGCGACGCCTACGACGGCGCTGCTCGACTACGCGCGAGCCGGCGGCGCCTGGACCGGATCGGACACGCAGCTGGCGGCGAAGGTCATCAGGCCTCGCGCATCTGATCGTCGGGATCGGGCGACTATCAGTTGGTCGTAGGGCCAGGGATCAGGCGATCAGACCAATCATCATGGCGATGAACAGGCGAGATTTCGTTCGGGGCGGCGTGGCGGCGTTCACCGTCAGCTTCGCCGCGCCGGCGTTTCTGTCCGACCTCGCGCGGGCGCAGGGGCGCTCGCGGCGCAATCTGGTCGTGCTCTACCTGAGCGGCGGCAACGACGCGACTCAGCACGCTGGTGCCCTACACCGATCCGCAGTACTACGCGCGCCGTCCGACGCTCGGCGATCCCGCCGGCAACGTCCTGCAGATCGGCAGCGACAGCGCCGGCAACGCGCTCGGCCTGAATCCGCGTCTGACCGGGCTGCGGACGATCTTCGACGCCGGCCGGCTCGCGATCATCCAGCGCACCGGGTATCCGAACTCGAGCCGCTCGCATTTCGAGGGCACCGACATCTGGTCGACCGCCGATCCGTCGGCCGCCGCAGGGCACCGGCTGGCTCGGACGGTATCTCGACACGCTGCCGGCGCCGGTCGATCCGCTGACCGGCGTGGTCCACGGTGCGCGAGACGCCGCGCACGCTGCTGGCGCGGACGGTCGGCGTGCCGTCGATTCCCAGCGTCGCCGGCTATGCGTTCGCGAGCCCGAACACCGGCGCCGACGCGCAGTCTTCGCGCGCCAGAGCGCGACGCGCATCGCGTCGCACGTGCCCGTCGATCAGCCCGCACCTGGCGTTCGTCAACGCGACGGCGCAGGCCGCGTTCGCGACGCTCGATCGCGTCGCCGCAGGTCGCGCACGTACGCGCCGACGGTCGACCTATCCCAACAACGGGTTCGGACAGGCGCTGCGGACCGTCGCCGGCGCCATCGTCGCAGGGAGTCGGCACGAAGGTCTTCTGGGTGCAGACCGGCGGCTACGACACGCACGCCGGCGCAGAACACCGAACGGGCCAACGGCTCGTACACGCACGTTGATGACGACGCTCAACGACGGGCTGTTCGCGTTCTACCGCGACCTGCGCAATCAGGGACTGCTGTCGCGACACGCTGGTCCTGCAGTTCTCCGAGTTCGGCCGGCGCATCAGCGAGAACGGCAGCAACGGCACCGACCACGGCGCCGCCAGCGTGATGATGGCGATGGGCGGCGGTGTGCGCGGCGGGCATCTACGGCACCGCGCCCGAACCTCCGAGCGCCAACGACAACCCGACGCTCGAGAACAACGGCGAGCGACGTCCGCTACGAGACCGACTTCCGCTCGGTCTACGCGCAGCGTCCTCGACAACTGGCTGGGCAGCGACTCGGCGGCGATTCTGGGCGGGAATTTCCGGAACGGCGCCGAACTTCTATGCTTAGCTTCGCAGCTTCCAGCTTCCGAGCTTCCAGACTTCAGACTTCTCAGACTTCAGACTTCGAACGTCAGACTTCAGACTTTCACCGTTTAGTCTCCAAAGATTCCCCTGAACGCCTGTTCGATCTCCGGATAGCGGAAGTGATACCCGTCCTTCTGCGCCCGCGCCGGCAGGACGCGCTGGCCGGTGAGGATCGAGTCGGCGAACTCGCCGACCACGATCTTCAGCGCGAAGCCTGGCGCCGGCAGCGAGGCTCGGGCGATGCATCGCGTGACCGAGGGCCTTGCGCGAAGTGGCGGTTGGTGACGGGGTGCGGTGCCGTGGCGTTCACGGGTCCGCTCACGACCGGCGTCTGCACGATCCAGCGCACGATCTCGATCCAGTCCAGCCGGTGGATCCACGACATGTACTGCCGGCCAGATCCGAGCGGACCACCCGCGAAGAACCGGAACGGTCGCATCATCTCCGGCAGCGCGCCTCCCGATCGCTCGAGGACGATGCCCGTCCTGAGCAGGACGACGCGCGTGCCTGGACGCTCGGCCTGACGCGCTTCCTTCTCCCAATCGGCGCAGAGTTGCGCCAGGAAATCACTGCCGGGCGGCGTCGCTTTCGGTGAGCGGCCGGTTGTCGGACGGCCCGTAGTACCCGACGGCGCTGCCGCTGATGAACACGGCTGGCGGCGTGGCTGAGGCGCGGATCGCTGCCGCCAGACTGCGCGTCGCCAGGATGCGGCTGTCGCGGAATCGCGTCTTTGCCGCCGGCGACCACCGCTTCGACGCCGATCGACTCGCCGGCGAGGTTGATCACCCCGTCGGCGCCTTCGAGTGCACTGGCCCACGGACCTGAGGCACCGTCGGCTTTCCAGCCCACTTGCGTGATGCCGGGGACCCCGGTGCCCGGATCGTGCCGCGTCGCTCCGGACTCGAGCGCGCGCGTCAGCACACGGACATCGTGCCCGTCTTCCGCGTACATCTCGGCCAGCGGGCTGCCGAGAAACCCCGAGCCGCCCGCGATGACGATCTTCATGACCATGACCTTGCAGAAGCTTGCAGGAGTTTGCAGAACTTGGCAGAAGCGTGCACCGCGGTACACAGTCTTCCGCCGGCCGGCCGACCCGCGCGCGTCGGAGTGTTTGACGAGCGAGGTGCCCCGGGAGTTTGCACTATAATTAGAAGGCTTTCCCCAGCTTTGTCCGCTCCCTTCGGGCTGATCCCATGCGCTACTGTCTGCGCGTTGCGCTGATTCTCCTCCTGCCCGCGTACGCTAGCGCGCAGGAGACGTCGTCGTTTGCCATACCCGACCGGGCGAAGGTGGACGGTCTGCCGCCGATCCCGATGTCGATAGTCGATGCCGTCTCGCCGTACGGCCAGTTTCGGCAGGCCCGGCTCCTCGGCTGGCACCCCACCGAACGTCGCCTGCTCATCTCGACCGCGTTCGGAAACGTCATGCAGGTGCACGAAGTACGAAGTCCCGGTGGGGCCCGCACACAGCTGACGTTCTTCCGCGACGGGGTCACCGGCGGTGCGTCTGTACGCGCCCGGCGGCCGCCACATCGTCTTCCGGAAGGACACGTCCGGCGGCGGCGAAGCCATGCAGCTCTTCCGCTACGACCTCGACTCGGGCCGCATCACGCTCCTGACCGATGGTAAGTCGCGCCACGGCGTTCCGGTCTGGTCCCATCGTCGTGGGCTCGTTGCCTTCTATTCGACTCGCCGCAACGGCAAGGACCGCGACTTGTGGGTGATGGACCCGCTCGAGCCGGCGAGCGCGCGCATGATCGCGGAAGTGGACGGCACGTGGGACGCCCTCGACTGGTCGGTCAGCGACAAGGAGGTCCTCGCGCATCAGCTCATCGCGGGATCGACCGAGACGCGCCTGTGGCGCATTGACGTCGAGTCCGGACGGCGGGTGCTCGTGACGCCGAAGGGCGGCAATCCGGCGCGGTGGTCTGATCCCGCAACCGCTCGCGCACAGTTCAGCGCCGACGGACGCGCGGTCTACGCGTTGAGCGACCGCGACTCGGAAGTGACGCGGCTCTGGCGGGGCGACCTTGCGACCGGGAAGTGGCGACCGCTGACTGGAGAGGGCATCGCCATCGAGGCGTTTTCGGTCGCGCCGGTTGGGACCGTGGTCGCGGTGGTTGCCGATCGCGGTGCGACGAGCGAGCTGCAGTTCATCGACGGGATCGGTGTGAAGCCACGAAAGGTGTCGTCGATCCCGCCGGGAGTGATCTCGAACCTGGCGTGGCACGGTTCGGGAACGACGCTCGCCATCGAGTTCGCCGGGGCCCGGACCTTCCGCGATGTCTACGCGGTCGACGTCAAGAGCGGTCGGCTCGAGCGCTGGACGGCGAGCGAGATGGGCGGTGCGACTCAGGATGCGCTGCCGGATGCGGAGCTCGTCGAGTGGAAAAGCTTCGACGGCCGCATGATCCCCGGCATCCTCTATCGCCCGGCGAAGCGCTTCACCGGGCCGCGTCCCGTGATGATCAATGTGCACGGTGGACCCGAAGCACGTGAGCGGCCGCGGGCGTTGGGGCGGAGCAACTACTTCCGCAACGAGCTCGGCATGGCCATCATCTACCCGAATATCCGCGGGTCGATCGGCTACGGCAAGACCTACGAGCATCTCGACGACGGGCGGAATCGCGAGGACGCGGTCAAGGATATCGGCGCGCTGCTCGATTGGATCGCGACTCGTCCGGAGCTCGACAAGAACCGCGTCATGATCACCGGCATCAGCTATGGCGGCTACGTGACGCTGGCGGCGGCGATCGCCTATGGCGACCGCATCCGGTGCGCGTTCGAGGGGTTCGGGCTGAGCGACTTCGTCGCGTTCCTCGATGGCACCGATCCCGCGCGCCGTCGTGACCGGCTGGCCGAGTACGGCGATCCCGCCGATCCGGCGATGCGTACGTTTCTCAAGAGCATCTCGCCGCTGACGCACGCGGCCAAGCTCAAGATTCCGCTGTTCATCGTGCAGGGCGCGAAGGATACGCGGGTGCCGCCCGATCAGGCCGAGGCGATGGTGAGGGCCGTCCGCGCCAACGGCACGCCGGTCTGGTACGCCGTCTACGACGCCGGTCACGAGGAGTTCACGCAGGCGACCAATCGACTTCAATCAGTACGCCTGGGTGCTCTTCGTGCAGAAGTACCTCTTGAACTGAGCCAAAAGCATTTCACCGCCGAGAGCGCCGAGCACGCAGAGACAGGAAAGGGTAGTCCTCAGCGTCCTCGGCGTTCTCCGCGGTGAGAGGCTTTTGGCAGCTGTCTGAATCAGCCGGTCGCCGCGCCGAGCAGGGTCTTGCCATCATTCATCCCCTGGGCTCCCACCAACACGATCAAGTCACCGGCCTTGGTGCGCGCAGACACGTCTCGGATGGCGTCGCCGAGGCCGTCGTGCCACACGAAGCGCCGGCCGCGGGCGACGAGCGCCTGGCGCGTGACGTCCACTTCCTCAGCAGTCGGCGTGTCGAGCGAGCCGACGCGATCGGCCGCTGAGGTGACGATGAGAGGGTCGACGCCGTGCAGGAACGAGAGATCGGCCAGCGCAGCGGCGTTGCGGCGGTTGATCTCCGATCCGCGCCGGCCGCGAATTGCGTAGACCACGGCCAGGCCGCGGTGCGGCAGCAGTGCCGCGACGTCGAAGGCGGCCGCGAGGCTGTCAGGATGGGCAGCCGTGTCGTCGAGTACCACCCGGCCGTCGACCGCGTAACGCTCCATGCGCCGCCGGAGTGGCGTCAGCGACGCGACGATCTCCCGCACGGTTGTCGCCGGGAGCCCGATGCCGATGGCGTAGGTGATCGCCAGGGCCACATTCCGCAAGTGACCGCGCCCGAGTAGCGGGCAGCTCACGCGCGTGCCGGACTGCGTCGTGAGCGCGCGGCCGCCGAGGCTGAAGGTCGCGCCCTTGCCGTCGAGCAGGATGTCGTAGAGCTGGACGTCGGCATCCCGTCCTTCGAGCGAGAAGCCGATCGAGTGTCCCCGGGAAGTTGCACCTGACGCCGTAGCCGCCTTCGGTGCGCGGCGATGGCCGTGACCCGATTCGCGTCCGGCGCCGCGGCCCGGTTCTGTGACCAGCCGGCGGGACGAAAGGTTGTCGGCATCGTAGGCCAGGAGCGCCGAGGGGTCGAGCTCGGCGAGAAACAGCCGTTTGGCTTCGACGTAATCCTCGTACGAGCGATGGAAGTCGGTGTGTTCGCCCGGCATGATCGCCGCGAGCAGCCCGCCATCGAAGCGCAGGCCGTTGACTCGGCCAAGGCGCAGCGCATGGCTCGTGACCTCCAGGATCACCGTCGTCGCTCCGGCATTCGCCAGGCCACGCAGCGCGCGGTGGAGCTCGACCGGCGCCGGCGTGGTCAGCCCTTCACCCGGATCGTGGAAGCCCTTGTAACGCGCGCCGAGCGAGCCCAGCACGCCGGTCTGCTGGCCTGTGGCATCGAGGAGCCGCCGCAGGATGTCGCTCGTGCTGGTCTTGCCGAACGTGCCGGTGAAGCCGATGAGCGAGAGCGGCGTGCTCGTCGGTACTGAAGTAGCGCGACGCCAGAAGCGCGAGCGCGTCGCGGCTCGACGGGACACGGATAATGGGCACTCCCGCCGGTATCGCGCCGGTCCGTTCGGCGACGATGGCCGCGGCGCCGCGCGCCACCGCGTCGCCGATGTACGCGTGGCCATCGAGCGCCGTGCCCGGGACGGCGACAAACAGCATGCCGCGCTCGATGCGGCGGCTGTCCTCACTCAGCCCCGCGATCTCGGGATCGGCGTCGGGCGGTGTGATGGCGAACCCGGAGACGAGCTGCGACAGCCGCATCAGTTGCCCCTGCCGCTGTCGGCCCCGGGTGTGTGGCCTCCGCCATCCGCGTTGAGCCACCGATTCACTTCATCGAGCAGATCGGCGAGCTCGGTCCGCCGTCGTCGCAGCCTGGCCCTGGTGGAGCGGCGTGCGCGGCGGAGCAGCCACCACGCGCGCACCGCGTCGATGACCGCCGACTCGCGCTCGATGGCGAAGAGCGCGGCGACCGCGACCGCCGGCGTCAGCAGCATCGTCGTCAGGGCGCCCGTCCGTCCGGCAACCGACCAGGCGAGGGCGCCAATCGCGGCCAGCCACCCGCCGTAGACCACGAGGCCGGTCAAGACCTGCGCCGTGGCGATCACGTCATGCTGGCGCGTCACGCGTCTGGCGACGAATCCCGTCACCTGATACGGCACGACGAACACGACCAGGCCGAGCGCGCAGAGCGGCAGGAGGACGAGGCCGATGATGACCTCGCGCACGGCAAAGGTCCTGACGTCTTGGGAGGAGATCTCCCAGTCCAGGTGGCGATCACGGAGGCCAAAGCGCCGCAGGCGGTTGTCATAGCGCCGCAGCCGCATCAGGATCTGATCGTAGCGCTCGGAGTCGGCCTCACGCAGGCGCGCGATGCCCTCGGCAATCGTTCGTCGTCGTGCGAGTCGCTCCGCCGGGTCCGACGGTCGATCGCGTGCGGCGGCGTAGAGCCGGTCGACGCGTTCGACGAGCGCGGCATCGCCGCCAGGGTCGGCCTCGATGAGCAGGCGGCGCATGTGCGCGGCGATGCGGTCGGTCAGAGCCCGCGCGACCGCGGCATCGTCCCTCCCGTCGAACAGATCCCGTCCCGCGAACGGTTGTCCGAAGACGACCGTCACGCGCGAGCGAAACGCCGTCTTGCGGTCGAAGTTGAGCCCGACCGGCACGAGCGTAACCCGCGTCCCGGCGCGTTCCGCGGCGAGCGCCATGCGCGCCGCTCCCGTGCGCAGCGGCTCCAGACGGCCGGTCGAGTGGCTGATCCCTTCGGGAAAGATACAAATCGCGTCGCCGGCCGCGAGCGCGTCGGATACCGCAGCGAAGGTCTCGGCGTTCTTCGACGTGTCGACGCCCTGGTCCAGCTTGCGGTAGACCGGGATCGCTCCCGCGCTCGCGATGAGCGGACCGAGAGGGCCGTTGAAGAGCGTGGACTTGGCGAGGAAGCGGACGTCACGCCTGGCCGTCGCCCAGATGACGGCGGGATCGAGGAGCGCATTCGGATGGTTGGGCAGGAGCAGCACGGCACCGTGCTCGGGCACGTCGCCGACACGATCGGTTCGATAGAAGACCCAGCAGGCGGCCCTGGCGAGCCAGCGGACCGCGGGGTTCGCTCGCGTGGTCATTGCTTTGCGCACCGGAGAGTCCTTGCGCACCGAAAAAGTCGTCTCACGAATGTGTCACGCCCTCACGTAACAACACGATGATCACGATGCCACGATGGTCGCGATGGATCCCTGGAGAGGTGTCCGATTCGCCTCAGACGGTTTCCGTCTCAGCTTGCCGTGCGGCACTACGCCCAGCCTCGACGTCGACGAAGACGAGGATGGCCGCACCGACGACGAAGAATCCCAGCACCGCCAGCATCGCGTTCCGGCTGTGTCCGGTCGCATCGACCATGGCGGCAAAGACGAGCGGACCGAGGATGCCGGCGTAGCGTTCGAAGACGCCGAAAAAGGCGAAGAACTCCGACGACTTGTGGCGCGGGATCATGCTGGCGAAGAGCGACCGGCTGAGCGCTTGCGTGCCGCCCTGCACCATGCCGACCATGATCGCCAGCGCGTAGAAATGCGCCGCCGACGTCATGTAATACCCGAGCGTGACGATGACCGCGTAGACCGCCAGGCCGACGAACACCGCCGTCTTGGCGCCGATGCGGCCGGCGACCATGCCGAAGAGGAAAGCGAAGGGCACGCCGATGAACTGCGTGATGAGCAGCGCCGTGATCATCGCATTCTGGTCGATGCCGATCTGGCTGCCGAACGTCGTCGCCATCCGGATGATGGTCTGGATGCCATCGTTGTAGATGAGGAAGGCGATGAGCAGGAGGAACGCCTGCTTGTAGCGCCGCAGCTCGTGGAAGGTTTCGATGAGCCGGCGCACGCCGGTCGCGAGCAGGCTGGCGCCGGGTGATTCGTCGGCCTCGATCCGGCGCGGCGGCTCCGGCACCCGGCGAAAAATGGGAATCGAGAACACGAGCCACCAGATGCCGACGCTCGCGAGCGACAGCCGCACGGCCGTGCCGGCATCAGGAATGCCGAACCAGGTCGGACGCTGAATCATCAGGAGGTTGATCGCCAGGAGCACGCCCCCGCCCAGGTACCCGATCGCGTAGCCAGCGGAGGACACACGGTCGAGCTCTTTCGCGCTGACCAGATGCGGGAGGAGCGACTCGTAGAACACGATGCTGCCCGCCACCGCGATGTTGCCGAGAACGAACAGCACCAGCGCCAGCTGCCAGTCGCCCGGGCGGATCCAGAACATCGCCGTCGTGGCGACGACGCCAACGGCGACGAAGATGCCGAGCATCTTCTTCTTCATCGCGGCGAAGTCGGCGATGGCGCCCAGGAGCGGCGCCACCAGCGCGACGATGACGATGGCGATGGTCGTGGCCCACGCGAACCGGCTGGTCGACAGGCTGTCGCCGAGGTCGGCGGCGACGACGTTGTGGAAGTAGATGGGGAAGACGGCGGCGATGATGGTCGTCTGGAACGCCGAGTTGGCCCAGTCGTACATGGCCCAGGCGCGGAGCTCGGGCCGTCCGAGGCCGAGACGTTCGAGCAGATGGTTCATCCTAGGTACCCCTCACGCCCTGAGAGTCCACGGAGGCCACGGAGGCCACGGAGGCCACGGAGTTCGACACGAAGACACGAAGAGCACGGAGACGCACGAAGGACCGGTCGCGCCGCGCGAAGCGCGGGCCACTCGCCGGCCGTTCCGGCCGGCGACGCGATCGGTCTGCTGGTCGACGCACATCGACAGCCTTCGTGCGTCTTCGTGAGCACCGTGCCTTCGTGTCGAATCCGTTGCCTCCGTAATCTCTTCCCTCAAAACGTCCGCCGCGCCACCCATTCCCGAAAGAGCGAATCGACGACCGCGTAGCGTGTGCCCTCGCGCGCCAGAATGTCTTCGCGCACGAGCGCGGCCAGCGAGGCCTGGACCGTCGAGGTGCCGCTCAGGCGATGCCGGGCGCGCACGTCTGCCGACAGCAGCTCGTGTCCCTCTTCGAGCACGGCCGCGCGGAGGGCCGCCCGCTGCGCGAGCGTCAGCCGCTGCCAGGTGCCGTCGAAAATCGCATCGTGCTCGCCGAGCAGCCGCTTCAGCGTCCGGTGCAGGTCCTCGAGATCTGCCGACCGTTTCGTTCCCGCCTTCACATCATCCCAGACCTCGTGCGCGAGGCGCTGCACGTCGTAGGGCAGGTTGCCGGCGAGATCGACAATCGCCGCGCCGAGCCCGGCCGCGGGTTTGAATCCGGTGGCCTTGAACCGCGCCTCGATGAACGCCGCGAACCGATCGGCCGGGATCTTCTGCAGGCGCATGACCGGGCCCGCCTTGTAGAACGGACGGCTCTTGCCGAGCATCCGCTCCATCAGCGTCGGCTCGGATCCGGAGAAGACGTAGCCGACCTGCCGCTGTTGTTGGACGGCGGCACGAAGTGCGTGCTCGACGCTCCCGCCGTTGAACGCCGCGATGCCCTGGAACTCGTCGAGCGCAATCGCCATCCGGCGGCGCCTGGCTTCGGCGATGCGGCCGGGGAGCGCGAAGACCTGGTGGGCGAGGTGAGAGACGTCGCGATCGGTGCGGACCGCGGGAAAGGATACCGAGATCTGGCTGCGCCCGGCCTCGTCCGGCTCGATGCGCACCTCAGGGCGGACGCCCGACAGCATCTCGCTCAGCCACGAGCGGGCCCGGTCCAGTTTGGTTTCGGCCGACGCCAGCGCCCGGGCGTAGCCCTCGAGAAAAGCCACGTACGAGCTGTAGCTGCTGACCTGGACCTCGACCGTCAGGGCGCCGCTCCGGGCGGCGCTCTTCAGCGCCTGGCGGACGAGCGACGACTTGCCATAGCGGCGCGGCGAGATGAGGAAGACCTTCTGCCCGGCATAGAGGTCGCGGCCGAGGCGGTCGAGCTCGACCTCGCGGTCGACGAAAGCCGCGACCGGGACAATCTCTCCATAGACGAAGGGGTTGGTCATCGTGTGGCCGCTGGACGCGATTACGCCAAAGACCGTAACCGTTACGTAGTCTAGCGTAGCGGAGGGACGGGCGCAATCGGCAGCGCGAAGGGAGCCACGATCCAGGACGCTTCCGCCGTCCAGGCCGTGCGCGCGTCCGGCAGCCATGCCGGCGCCTGCCAGCCGGAACCGTCGCCGGGTCCGAGCGCGGTGGCGACGACCCGCAGAGTCGCGCAGTCGGCCGGCGTCGATGCGGCCGAAGCTGGCGCGGAAGACGAGTCCTTCGGGCGTCGGCGCCCGATAGGTAGCCGTCCAGCGGCCGAACCGGACGACGCCGGGAAGGTTCGAACGCGCCGGCTCGAGGCCCTCGGGCAGCACGAACGCGACGGCCAGGCCTGGCATCCGTGGCATCACGGTCACGACCAGTTCGCTGCCGGCCGCGACCGGCTCGACGACGAGCGAGGCGATGGTGATCGGCGGCGGGCCGAGGCTGGGTCCGGTCGTGCGAAAGACGAACGGGTGTGGAAAGCGGCGCAAGGGCACCGTGGCTGGAGGTGCCGTCGTCGCCGGCATCCAGCCAGGCGGCGCCGCCTCACCGAGATCGACGCCCGGCTCGACCGAGCCGACGTCCCAGACCGCCGGACCGTCGCCTTCCTGCACCGCGCGCGCGGACCGCCTGAGCGGTTCCTCGTGCGTGTAGGCGGGCGCGACGTAGGCGAGGCCGGCGGTGATGGCGATGGCGAAGAGCCCAATCGAGGTCTCGAGCGACGGCCGTACGAACGGCTGGGTCTTGGTGATCGTCGCCACCAGCGGCGGCAGGAGCATGATCCCCGCGACGGACAGGACCGCCGCGTAGACGAACGCCGGCGTCACGACCGGCAGCCGCCCGAAGATGGCGACCATGAAATGCAGAAGGTCCTCGGTCGGGCGCAGCCACAGCGCAGCGGCGACCAGCAGGACGAGGGCCGAGACCGCTCGCACGGCGACGGCGCTCGCGAGCGGGATGATTGAGAGGAGCAGGCCCGCGGTGAGGAGAGGCAGGAGCCACAAGTACGCTGCGCCAGGCGCCAGGAAGATCGTGCTGGCGCCGAGGGCGATCCACACCGGCAGGGCGACGCTCCACGCGATGATCGGGTGTCGCACGCCGTGCGCCCGCGCCGGCAGCCACCGACCGAGACGGCGATGCTCCAGCCGACGGTGAGGCCCACGGCGAGCAGGAGCAGAAACAGTCGGCCCGGGCGCGCGTACCACGGGTGATACACCGCGCGCGCCAGGCGGAGCGCCCACGTGGCGCCGACCATCGAGGCGATGACCGCCGCCGATCCCGGCGAGCGTCCAGAGCGCGGTGAGCAGCCACCGCAGCACCCCTTCGAGCCTGATCGCGGTGCGCATCACGCGCAGCCACGCCAGGATGCCAAGGAGCAGTGCGGCAACGCCGATGACCGCGCCGGCGGCGGGCCCATACGATGCCGCGGTCCTGCCGCCCAGGTCGAAGAACGTGCGGTCCGTGTTGGTGCGCCGGGTGACGTCCACGGCGTCGAGCGCGGTCATGAGCGCGACGACCTGTTCGCCCGTGTGCCGCACGGTGAGCGGCGACAGGCGTTCGGGCGTGTCGCGCGTGGTGTGATAGGCGTAGCTGTCGCCGACGATCGCGAAGTTCAAGCCCGGGATGCCCTGGCGTTTCAGGATCGAGAAATCGGTGTCGTTCGGCAGCCGCCGGTAGATCTCGAGCCCGAACGAGGCGCCATGCGGTCTCGGCGCCAGCCGTGCCCATGGCACGACGAGCCACCCGTTGCCGGGCCCGGTTTCGAACAGCGTCGGGTCGCCCGCCGAGCCGATCGACTCGACGTTGACGTACGCCTGCAGCCGGCTCGTGACGTCACGGTCCGTCACCAGCGCTGCGGCGCCCATCAGGCCCGCCTCCTCGCCATCGGTGACGAGAATCATCAGCGTCCAGTTGCGATCGGCGCGCGCCGCCAGCACCCGCGCGGCCTCGAGCGAGACGCCGACGCCGAGCGCGTCATCACTGGCGCCAGGTCCCGCCGGCACCGAGTCGTAGTGCGAGACGATCGCGATCGCCTCGGACCGCCGGCCCGGCCGCACCGCGATGATGTTGGCGACGCGCGCCGTCAGCCCGAGCGCGGCGCGGCGGGCGTCGGCCTCCTGCACCCGCACTTCGTACCCGAAGAGGCGCAGCTGATCGGTTATGTACGCCCGGGCCCTGACATTGGCCGGCGTGCCGATGGGCCGGCTGCCGATCGTCCCCGCCAGCATGCCGATGTGCGCCCGGGCGTTCGCCTCGGAGAAGAGCCCCGGCGGCCGGGAACATCCGGTCGAGGTCGCCGCCGCGAGCGAAGCGAGAAGCAGGCCGAGCCTGAGGGGCGATAGCCGCATCAACCGCAGGGTATCCAGAAGCGGGGTCAGGCCGTGAATCGTGAATTCAGGTCGGGGGTCAGGCCGTGAATCGTGAATTGAGTCAGACCGTGAATCGTCACGGGCCGCCGCGCTGCTGTCCGTGCCCTGCTTATCCGTGGCTTTCCGCGGTTCGGTTGCGGCAGGCTCATCCGCCCGGTGTAGATCGCCATGCCGACGACGGCATCGACGCCGATCGCATCGAGAAACTCCACCTCATCCATTGTCGTGATGCCGCCCGCGGCCGTCAGCCGGCGGGTGGTCGCGTTGCGGACGGCTTCGATCGCGCGCATGTCCGTGCCCTGCATCAGACCTTCGCGGTCGACGTGCGTGTAGAGGAACTCGCCCGCATAGGGTTCGAGCACGCGCACCGCCTCGGTCGCCGTCATCTCGAGCATCGTGCGCCAGCCGTCGACGACGACGTGGCCGCCCTTGCTGTCGACGGCGGCGATGAAGCGGTCAGGCGTGACCGCGTCGGAGATGCGCTGCGCGAACGCCACGTCAACCGCGCCGTTCCTGAAAGAGAAGACGCGAGGATGACGCCCGTGGCGCCCAGCGCAACGAGTGCCTGCGCCCGTTCGGCTGTCCTGATTCCGCCGCCGACCCGGCAGGGGAGCCGTCCGCAGATGGTCGCGATGAGCGCCTCGTTCGCGCCCGCGTTCTTGGCGGCGTCGAGGTCGATGAGCTGCACCTTGGGGTAGCCGGAGAAGCGCTGGATCCACCCCTCGACGTCGCTGGTTTCGACCGCGAGGCGCTCGCCCTGCACGAGCTGCACGATTCGGCCACCTTGGAGATCGATGGAAGGGATGAGCATCAGAGCCTCGTCGGCACGCCGCGCGTGACCAGAAACTGTTTCAAGTCAGCCACGGCATGTTCGGAGTAGTGAAAGATCGACGCGGCCAGCGCGGCGTCAGCCTTGCCGGTGGTGAAGACTTCGAGGAAGTGATCGAACGTGCCGGCGCCGCCCGAGGCGATGACCGGAATTGACACGGCGCTCGAGACAGCAGCCGTGAGCTCGCAGTGGAAGCCGGCCCGCGTGCCGTCGCGATCGATCGAGGTGAGGAGGATCTCGCCGGCTCCCCTCGACTCGGCCTCGACCGCCCATTCGACCGCGTCGCGATTGGCGGCCACTTTGCCGCTCCGCGCGAACACGTCGAATCGCTCGCCATTCTGTTTGGCGTCGATGGCGACAACGACCGCCTGACTGCCGTAACGCTCGGCGAGCGTCGTTACGAGCCCGGGATCGGACAGCGCCGCGGAGTTGATGCTGACTTTGTCGGCACCAGCGTCGATCGCCGCCGCCGCATCTGATTCGGCGCGGATGCCGCCGCCCACCGCGAGCGGGATGAACAGCCGCGACGACACTTCGCGAATCGTCGCCTCGAGCGCTCGTCGTCCTTCGATGGTGGCGGTGACGTCGAGAATCACCAGTTCGTCGATGCCCTCGGCGTTGTAGCGCTCCGCCAGCTCCGCCGGATCGCCTGCGCGCCGCAGTCCTTCGAAGTTGATGCCCTTGACGACCGAGCCGTCGCGGACGTCGAGGCAGGCGATGATTCGTTTGGAAAGCATCCTGTGTCGTTCAGGGTTCAGGGTTCAAGGTTCAAGGTTCGCTGCTCGCTGACGCGCAGTTTGAAGTTCTCGAGGATTCTCAGGCCGGCCGGTCCGGATTTCTCCGGGTGAAACTGCACGCCCCACACGTTGCCGCGCTGGACGGCGGCCGCGAACCTCGTCCCGTGCGTCGTCGCCGCCACGCAGTCGCCGGTGACTGGTGCGGCGTAGGAGTGCGTGAAGTACACCTGCGTGCCGTCCGGCACGCCGTGGAGAAGCGCCGACGGGCGCGTCGCTTCGAGCGAGTTCCACCCAACGTGCGGCACCTTCACGACCGGCGCGAGACGAGTGCACTGGCCCTTGAGCGCCCCGAGTCCCGGGAGTGGCGCTTCCTCGCTCCCCTGGAAAAGCCACTGCAGCCCAAGGCAGATGCCGAGAAGAGGCACGCTGTTGGCAACCGCCGTCGCTATCTCGCGCCGCCACGCCTCGTCGAGGAACGCCGTCGCCCCGAAGTGGCCCACGCCAGGCACGACGATGCCGCGCGCGCGCGCGAGGTCGGCCGGCGCGGCGGGCGTGAAGAGCTCCGCCCCGACCGCCGCAAATCCCTTGCGTACGGAAGTGAGATTCCCCGCCCGATAGTCAATTAGCGCGATCGCCATACTTACCAATTCACTTCAGCATTCAGAATTCAGCAGTCACAATTTCAAAGCAGCCCCTTGGTGCTCGGCATCACCTTCGCCAGCCGCCGATCGCGCGAACAGGCCATGCGTAGTGCCCGTCCGAATGCTTTGAAGAGTGCCTCGACCTTGTGGTGATCGGAACGGCCGTAGAGCACCTTGAGGTGCACATTGGCCCGCGCGCCGCGCGCGAAACCCTCGAAGAAGTCGGTCAGAAGGTCTGCCTGGAGGTACCTCTCCCTATTTTCGCACGGATACGGGAATGCCTATCGTGGCTCCGCGAGTGCTAAGCGGTGGAGAACTCGCGAGTGTGATGCATGCGGTGCGAGCCGCCGATGCCCGGTACAAGCCTGCATCATCCAGGGGCTAATCACGGAGATTGTCGAAATCGACGATTGCGGTTTCGGAAACGTCCAGCACCTTTCTGCTGAAGGAGACCCCGGGCGATGGTGTCATCCCGATCAGATAACGAACGAACTCCTCGAACGAATCCGTGTTGATCTGCCGCCCCTGGGCCATGGCGCGCACCGTCTGTAGTCTTTCAGGCTTGGCGGACCATGCGACAAGCGGCACTTCATACTCGGCCTTGTACGCGGGCGAGTAGCCATGACCGTAGTCCCCCGGACCTGGACCTCGCACGAGGTCGCCATGATCGGAAACATAGACGAACAGAAACTCCTCGGGCGGAAACAGACGGTACATCTGCGACAGAACGAAGTCCGTGTAACGAATGGACTCATCATATTCGGCAACGATGCCCGTTGCGGGGCCGGTCGGGAAATCCTTCGGATAGCGGTTCCGGTACACGATGTGCGATCCCATGAGGTGCACGAATATGGCTTTTCGATGGGCGCTGCCGCTGAGCGTCTGCTTGAGCCGCGGAATGAGCACCTCGTCGGGTACTGCGGCCGCGTGGACGTCGCGCGACCAGTAGTGGTCGGCTTCGTCGCCGATACTCCCGTTCGCACTATCGTTCTGCCCCTCCCTCCATTGATTGGAGATCCAGAATGTCTCGTAACCGCACGCGCGCATGTCCCACACGAGCGACGGCAGAGAATAGAAAGCGTCGAAGTGTGCCACGCTGGCTCCGGTCAGCATCAGCGGGATCGACAGTCGCGTCTGATTCGAGGGCGCTATCGCCTCGAACGCGAACGGATTGATGGACAGCAGGAAGGGGGTGCTCGGCTTTGGGTATCCGTACAGGCTCATGTGCGTGCGGTTCGCGGACTCGCCGATCACGACCAGGATATTCCGATAGCCCTCGCTGCAGTGAAGCTTTCGGGCTGCCACGTGTGCGAGGGCGGCTCTTCGAGTCTCCATTAGCTTATACCGCGCGTGCGCGTCCTTATACGCGAGGGGTAGTGCCGAGTACGCGTGCGTGTACAAGGAAGAACTGTTCAGATCGGACGCGGTAATGAAAGCGCCCAGGCACAGCGAGAGTGCGGCCAGGCTCACCCTGCGGGGCAACGCAAGCGGCCTCGTTGCGAACAGGGCTGCCACGCAAACTAGCACGTACAAAAGGATCTTCGCCTCACGCATGCCCACGTATGCTCTCAAGTATTCAATCGCTTCGTAGGCGGGCGCCGCCAGCGAGACTTCGATTCGATCCGACAGGTGGAGCGGACCCCAGGCCCTTACAATGTCGAGATACACCGCATTCAGTAACACGAACGCGATGGCCAGCACGCGAAAGGTCCTGGTGTACGTGCTGGCTGCGACGAACAGCAACGCGCCCAGCAGCATCGTAGTCAAGTCCGGCAGATACCCCCGACCCTGCAGCGTTCGCGTGTAGACGTCCGGAAACAGGAGGAGCGCGCACGCGAGAAGGTTGGCGAGCACGGCCCTGACATGCGCGTCGCTGAGCATCGCTCTCATTTGGCTGTAGCGCTGTTCCATACGCCCGCCGCTCTGCAGTGTGAATAATCAATATCTGCAGTAGTCCCCTGTCATGGTAGCGTAACATTTGTATGTTATGTCCGCCTGCCAGCGCGAAGATGTGCCCACCAAGCTGGCGACGACTTCTTTCCAGATCAGCGAGCGGCGCTTCGCTGGAGCCGTGCATCGTTGTTCCACGTTGCAACGCGACATTTCCGCTCTGCGCGGTGATCACAAACGGTATTTGGGTCGCGAACAGCCGCGCGCACGCTGCAAACTCAGCGCCGCGCTTGGACCGAGTCAATCGTCAGCTTGAGCGCCGGCGGTCGCACGCAGCACACCCGCACCAGCGCTCGAGGAGAACGAGGTGAACTCGATCGCGCCTTCGGGTGCGTAGGCGATCTCATCTTCATCGTCATGAACATGAGGCGGAAAGCCAAAGCCCGCCGGACCGGTCAATCGCAAGACATCATGTGCCGCAGCTTACCGTCTGACTTAACGACGAGCAGGTCGGCCTGCCGAACTGGTCTTGATAGATTCGGTCGTACTCGCCCGCACGCGCTGCGTAGTACCTTTTCAACGAAGCATCAGAATCCGACACAGTCACTCACTTACTTGGACCCTTGCGCACGACAAGGATGCCTTGTGTTCAAAGCAGCGCGGATATGTTTGAGCGTTAACAGACTGTATGGAGGACTACAGGCGCGGCCGGGGCGAACCAGCGGTAGAGTAACGGTAGGCGTAAGCCGGCGAATGGCGGCTGACTGATGATGAACTATGGTGGGCGATCGACCGCAGTTGGCCTGTCTGAGACGACCACTTGGAATAGTCTGGCTTCCATTGGCGCGTGACCGCTGTACCTCGGGGCCTCTACCGAATCTGTGCCGTTCGAAATTCGGGCGCCACCGCGCGAATGAACTCCCGTACTTTTCCGCCTTACGCCGAGAGTATCGACGACAGAACCACCGGTAGACTTCCGGTAACCCTCTACGCCGAAATCAAACGGCATTCTTCTGCAGAAAAACGCAAATAAGTTTGGTAACGCCTTGGCTTCCTGATGGAAACCGAGCGACCGCAGCCGCTACGCCTTCTCGCCCACCTGTAACTCCGCAGATTTATAGGAGACTCCACAGCCCCCGATCCCGCAGTACCCATTTGGATTCTTCGCGAGGTACTGCTGGTGATAGTCCTCGGCGTAATAGAAGTCGCCCGCCGGCTTGATCTCCGTCGTAATGCGCGCCTTCTGTCCCGCATCAATCAGATTTTCCTCGTACTGAGCGAGCGAAGCCTCGGCCGCCTTGCGTTGCTCGTCATTGAACGGATAGATGCCCGAGCGATACTGCGTGCCAACGTCGTTGCCCTGCCGCATGCCCTGCGTCGGGTCGTGCGACTCCCAGAAGACTTTGAGGAGCTTCTCGTAGCTGACCTTTTTCGGGTCGTACACGACGAGCACGACCTCCGAATGGCCGGTCATGCCGGAGCACACTTCTTCATAGGTCGGATTCGGGGTGAGGCCTGCAGCATAGCCGACGGCCGTCGAGTAGATGCCCGGCACCTGCCAGAACTTGCGCTCGGCACCCCAGAAGCAGCCGAGTCCGAACATCGCTCGTTCGAGTCCGGCCGGAAATGGCGGCACGATGCGGTTGCCGTTGACGAAGTGCGTCTCAGGGACATCGAGCGCAACATTCCGGCCCGGCAGGGCGCGGTCACTGGAAACCATCTCGGACTTCTTGCGGAACATCATTTCGGTGCTCCTTGGGCGCTGTCGGCGCAGTGTCGAGGCGTCTTTCAGGCATCCACCTAGACCGTCGCGCGGAGCCTGATATTACGCCTGCTAGAATCGCGGCGGTCGTGACCCGCTCGGACAGCACACCCCGCATCCGGATTCTCCAGGCGTACTACGTTCTGCTGCTCGTTGCGGTCGCGGTTTGCCGGCCGGGTCTCGCCGGATCGGCGACCGGTCGGCTCCTGGAACTCGGCGGGCTGGCACTGCTCGGCTTCGCAGCCCTGGGCCGCATCTGGACGACCCTTTTCATCGCCGGCCAAAAGGACAGCCGCGTCGCAGTCAGCGGCCCTTACGCCCGCTGTCGCCATCCCCTCTATGCGCTCAGTATCGTCGCGAGCATCGGACTCGGCCTCGCGACGCAGAGTCTATCGCTCGCCGCGATCAGCGCCGCGTTTGCAATTATCCTGCATGTCACGGCTGCAATCGCCGAGGAACGCAAGCTGACGGCTACGTTCGGCGACGAGTACACGGCGTACGCAGCGCGAGTGCCCCGATTCTGGCCGGCGCGCACGCGAATTACGCCGCCTGAATTCGTGCAGGCGAATGCTGCGATCTACTGGAAGGCCTTTCTCGACGCCGGCGCGATATTCGGATTTTATGTCGCGATGGAATTCATCGCGGCTGGCCGCGATGCCGCGCTCTGGACGACGCTCGTTCGGATCTATTGACGGCTGAGTTCGAGGTCCGACGCGACGACCTTGGTCGCGGTGGCGTCGGCTCCCGGGTCATCCGGCTGCTGAGCCGGTGCCGGTGCCGGTGCAGGCATCGGTGTAGACGTCGGCGCGGGCGCCGAGTCGGGCTTCGGCTGCGCCTTGCTCGGTGATTCGGGCGGTACGAACGGCATGGTGTAAGGGTCGACCGCAGCCTTTTCGCGCTCGAGGGCCTTGCGGGCGCGCTCGGCTTCCTGCTGCTGACGCAGTGCTTGGCGCTGCTGTTCGAACTGTATCTGCGCCTGCGCCTGCGCTTGCGCTTGCCGCGCTATCTCGCCGCTATCCTTGCGCCGCTCATCGGCAAGGCGCGCCAAGGCCGCCCGAACGTTGCGGCACTCCTGCTCTTCGACGCTGGCGGAACTCTGATTGCAACGAGCAAGCGCGTTGTCGAGCGCCGCCGGATCGCTGAGGAGAGCGTAAGTCGCGGGGAAATCCGACGTTTTTTCGTGTGAGCAGGCGCCGATGGCGATGATGATCGCCAGAATCAGCAGGACTGCGGCCCAGGCTGGGCGGCCCGGAAGCTCGAAAGACATATTTTTCCCCTGGCGGCAGGGACCGCCAAATATGTGAGAAATTATAGAGGGTTGGGGGCGTGGGCCGCCCGTGACCTCAATCACGCTCGCTAGTCTCGCTTTGTGCGCCGACCGGCATTATTGGCCGTTGACGACGGCCGCGGCGCGGCGCGACGATGCGCTCATGCGAACCGCCGCCCTCCTCGGCCTCCTGGCGACCCTGGTTTTGACGGCATCCGTCCGGGCGGATGAGGCCATGAGCGCGACCGTGATCGGGCCGAACGTCCTGCTCACCGAAGGAACGGCAGCCATGGTCGGCGAGCACTGGCGTCAAGGCGTCGAGCTCATCGAGGAGGGCATCAAGCGGGTGAGCGATCCCGACCAGCGCGCCGCCGCCTATTCGAATCTCTGCGCGGGCTATATCGCCCTCGGCGACTACGACCGCGCGCTCATCAATTGCGACGCCGCGCTCAAGATCGACACCAACAACTGGCGCACCTATAACAACCGCGCCGGCGCACTCCTCGGCAAGGGCCGCCTCGATGAAGCGCTACATGCCGTCGAGGCGGGCCTCGCGTTGAATCCGGAAGGCGCGGTCCTGCACAAGATGGACTCGCTGGTGCGCACGCGCCTCAAGAACCTCTACGCACCGCGCCACCCGACGCGGGACGTCCCCGCGGGTCAGTCCTAGCCCGACAGAATGACCGAGGTCTCGCAGTTTCGGCTGCTGCGTTCGCGCCGATTCCTGCCGTTCTTCGTCACGCAGTTCCTCGCGGCGTTCAACGACAACGTCTACAAGAACGCGCTGCAGATCCTGATCGCCTTTCCACTCGCAGGTGCAGCGCTCGGTTCGCCGGACTTGCTGGTGAACGTGGCCGCCGCGCTCTTCGTGCTGCCCTACTTCCTGTTCTCGGCGACGGCCGGCCAGATCGCGGACAAGTTTGAAAAGGCGCGCCTGATGCGCGCCATCCGCGTCGCCGAGATCCTGATCATGGTCGTCGCTGCCGCGGCGCTCTGGCATGGACGCATCGACTGGATGCTCGTGCTCATCTTCCTGCTCGGCACGCTCGCCGCGTTCTTCGGCCCCGTGAAGTACGCGATCATGCCGCAGCACCTCTCCGACGCCGAGCTCGTCGGCGGCAACGCCCTGGTCGATACCGCCACTTTCGCCGCGATTCTGATCGGCCTCCTCGCGGGCGGAGCGCTCACGACACTCGGCCTGCCAGGCCTTCGGATCACGGCGGTGCTGCTCGTCGTCGTCGCAATCGGGGGCTACCTCGCAAGCCGTGCGATTCCAGCTGCGCCGGCGACGTCGCCGGACCTCAGGCTCACCCTGAACATCTTTCGCGAAACCTGGCGCAACATCGGCTTCGCGCGCGCGAACCGCTCCGTGTTTCTCGCGATCCTCGGCATCTCCTGGTTCTGGATGTTCGGCTCCATGTTCGTCGCGCAGCTGCCGAACTACACGCGCGTGATTTTCTCCGGCAGCCAGACGCTCGTCATCCTGCTGACTTTCGCACTGACGGCAGGCATCGGTCTCGGCTCGCTCCTTTGCGAGCGGCTATCCGGCCGCAAGATCGAAATCGGCCTCGTTCCCTTCGGTTCGATCGGCCTTTCGGCGTTTTCGATCGATCTCTATTTCGCCTTCCCGGCCGCCATCGAAGCCGGCCACGTCACCATCGCGACCTTCTTCCAGATCGACAACAGCATCCGCCTCCTGGTCGATCTCGTCGGCATCGGCGCTTTTGGCGGCTTTTTCACGGTGCCGCTCTACGCAATGGTCCTGAGCCGCACGGCTGCGAGCCACCGTGCCCGTGTCATCGCCTGCAACAACATCCTGAATGCGCTTTTCATGGTCGCGGGCGGCGTGCTCGCGGTCGTCGCGCTCAGCCTTTGGCACTTCAGCATTCCGCAGCTGTTCCTCCTCGCTGCCCTCATCAACGCAGGCGTCGCCGTCTACATCTACACGCTGGTGCCGGAATTCCTGATGCGCTTTCTCACCTGGATCTTCATCCACGTGATGTATCGCATCCGCACCTCGGGGCTCGAGAACATTCCCGATGAGGGCCCGGCCGTCCTCGTCTCGAATCACGTAAGTCTCATGGACGCACTCGTGATCGGCGGCATGGTGCGCAGGCCCGTGCGCTTCGTAATGGATCACAACATCTTCCGGATTCCGGTCCTGAGCTTCATTTTCCGCACGGCGAAGGCGATTCCGATCGCGCCCGCCCATGAGGATGAAAGCCTGCTCGAATCCGCCTTCGAGCGGATCGACGCCGAGCTCGCTGACGGCAACCTCGTCTGCATCTTCCCGGAGGGCAAATTGACGAAGGATGGCGCGATGAATCCCTTCAAGAAGGGCATCGAGCGGATTCTCGAGCGCCAGCCGGTGCCGGTCGTGCCGCTCGCGCTGCAGGGACTCTGGGGGAGCTTTTTCAGCCGGCGCAGTGGTGCGGCGATGAAGAGCCTGCCGCGCCGCTTCTGGTCGCGCATTGCACTGCTCGCTGGTAACCCTGTGGCGGCGAGCGAAGCAACCGCCGAGTCGCTCTACACGCGGGTCGCCGAGCTGCGCGGCGCCGCTCAATGAGCGGGACTGCGCCAGATGGCCGTCAGCGCCTCAAGGCGGATCTCTTCGGCACGGTAACGCTTGATACCGAGCATTCGATCGTCGAGCGCGACACGCGCAAGGCGCGCTGGTGGCTCGCGCTCATCGCGCGACGGCTCGCTCGGCGCGAGTTTCGTGCGCTCGTCGCCTTGAACGGGGTGCCGGGCGTTCCGCGAGCGCTGTCGTACGATGGCGGCGTGCTGACCCGCAGTTTCATCGCGGGCGAGACCATGCATCGCGCCGGACCACGTGATCCCGGCTATTTTCGGGCGGCACTCAAGCTCGTGCGCGCGATTCATCGGCGGCACGTCGCACACAACGATCTCGCCAAGGAACCGAACTGGCTCGTCACGCCCACCGGCGCGCCTGCTGTCGTCGATTTTCAACTTGCTTCGGTCAACCGTCGACGCAGCCGGTGGTTTCGAATGCGTGCGCACGACGATCTGCGCCATCTGCTCAAGCACAAGCGCACGTACTGCCCGGAGCGCCTCACGGCCCGCGAACGGCGCGTGCTCGCGACGCCATCGCTCCTGTCGCGCATGTGGATGGCGGCCGGCAAACCCGTCTACCTCTTCATCACCCGCCGCCTCCTCGGCTGGGCCGACCGCGAAGGCGCCGGCGACCGCTAAAATGGGGACGTACCCCATTTTCGGTTAGGATTTGCGCATGCAGCTCAGCAACCCGCACAACCTTTTGCGCGCCATCACGGACGACCCGAAGCCCTTCGGCATCCGTGTCAGCCTCACGCCCGGCGATCCTTTCAGCAAGCTCCTCGGGGCGGACTGGCACCGATTCCACTGGTTCGCGACGGCGGCGGAACGCGATCGCACGCTCGCCGACATGGCGCGCAAGCACGAATACTCGCGGCCCGGCGACGCGCCCGCGATCGTGCTGAAGAAAGTCGAGAAGCTCGCCGAGAGCCGCGGGTTCTAGGTCAAAACGTTCGACCGAGAAAGAGATAGAAGGCGGTCTTACCGCCCGTGTCGTAGCCCATGGCGAGATACACCGGCCCAACGAGGGTATCGAGGCCGAGGAACAGGCTCGCGTCCTTGAATGTGCTGCCAAGGCTCGCATCGGCACGGTCGTCCCAGATATTGCCCGCCTCGAGCGACGCGCCGACGTAGGTCGGCACGTTGAGAAATCCCTCGCCGCCCTTGCTGACCTTGCGGTAATAGAGAAGGCGCCCAATGCCGACGTTGGACCCAATCACCGAATTTGGCGGCCGCCCGGAGAGATTGAAGAGTCCGCCGAGCGAGAAGAAGTCCTCCAGCTGCGCGGTGCCATCGACCGTTATGCCGGCCGACGTCCATAGAATCCAGGTGTTGCGGCCGAAGGTATTGGCCCAGAGCCAGTCACCGGTCAACTGATTCGCGCGCCCGGAGTCGCCGTCGTGACGCGCGTCGAGCCACGAGAAGGCCAGCAGATGGCCGCGGTGCGGGAAATTGAGGTCATCGACCGTATCGACGCTGAAGCGTGCGAAATATTCGCCAGTGTCGAATTCGGCGCGCGGAATGGTCGGATCGCCGATGCGCACCTGGGCGCTTCCGGTAACGCGTGCGTAGCCAACCCGGAATTCGCCCCAGTTGCCGAGCTCGCGCCCGACATCGAATCCATAGATTGCCTCGCGCAGCCGGTATTCGGCGATCTGGTCCTGTGCATCGCGCAGCTGCAGGTTCCGTACGTCGAACTCCAGGTGCGGTGAAATGAAGTAGCGCCGGGCGCCATCAACCGGTTGGTAGAGCTCGGTCGCGAAGCGCGGAGCGCTGCCGATCTGCCCATCGAAAAGGAGTTCGCCGCCGCGCGCATTGAGCTCCGTCATGATGACGCGCACGGCGGCGTTGTAGGCGCTGTTGCCTTCGAAGTCATCCTGCAGATTGAGGCCGAAGCGGACGTAGTTCGGACCCCAGGACTTGCGCCGGGCCATGACATCCAGGCCCGTCAGGTTGTCGCGCGACGCGAGCGAGTAGTCGATGGATTCGAAGAGGTCCAGGCCGTAGAGATCCGCGATGCGCTTGCCGGCCTCGCCGGCGTCGTAGTTCTTGCCCTTGAGCCGGCCCATGGTTGCATCGATCAGCGCCGCGTACTGCTGTGACTTCGCGTCGGCGCGCACGAAATCGATGCGTGGCGCCGGAGTCTCGCGGCCGCTGCGCTGGGCGAGATGCTGGTGATACTCCTCTTCGCCGATGCTGAGTGCGGCGAGCCGGTCCTGCATGCGCGTCGCACCGATCTCACCCGCCGTGATCATCTTCTTCAGTGCAGCGAATTCAACCGACGATGCATCGCCGAGCGGCGGCACAATCAGGACATCGCGCTCGCCGAGAGTTGCTTTCTGCCTGGCCGTATCCTTCTGGACGAGAATGGCCAGCGCCTGGTTCGACACGCTGAGCGCCGAAGCGAGTTCTTTTCCCTTGAGCAGCGGAAAGCTCACGTCGACCACGATCAACACGTCGACATTCATCTGCCGTGCGACGTCGACCGGCAGATTCTCGGTCAGACCGCCGTCGACCAGCAGGTGACCATCGAGTTCGACCGGTGCAAACACTCCGGGCGCCGACATGCTCGCGCGCATGGCTGTCACCAGATCGCCGGACCCGAAAATGCGTACCTCGCCCGTTTCGAGATCGGTCGCGACGGCACGAAACGGAATCGGCAGCTGATCGAAGTTGGTGACGGTGGCAACCGGCGCCGTGTACTCGCGCAGCATGCGAGCGAGTTTCTGCCCCTGGATGAAGCCTTTTGGCAGTCGGAACTCGCCGCCGCGTATGCCGAGCGGAAAGCGCACCAGAAAGCTGTTGTCGTCCTGCTTGCGCCGAAACGTGAGTTCGCGCCGCGGCGGACGATCGCGGAACGCGTCCTGCCAGTCGATCGAAAGAAGCCTTTCCTCGATCTCCTTTGGCGAAAGACCCGCCGCGTAGAGTCCGCCGACAATGGCGCCCATGCTGGTGCCCGCGATCGCATCGATCGGCACGTGCTCCTGTTCGAGCACCTTCAGTACTCCGATGTGCGCGCCACCGCGCGCGCCACCGCCGCTCAGGACAAGGCCGATGCGAGGACGCGACTGCACCGTCGACGCAGGTATTACGGGCTCATCGGCGACGGCGAATCCGCCGGCGAGCGTAACCGCCAGCCAGCAACCCGTTACCGCAATTTGAAACCCCAGCCCGCCCGGTCGCATGTTGCGACTCATATTAGAGGGAATTACCTGCAGGCGCATCGGCTCGCGCGCTTCGGATCGCGTGCTAGGATGCGACCCGAAATCCACTCGCGCCCCAACCCGCATCTTAATGAAGCGCCGACCGCTGCCGATCTCGCGATCCTCCCGCTGGTGGCGTTCGGTGTTTGCGCTCGCTGGTGCATTCATACTGGCGCTAAGCGGCGCACGCGGCGCCGAGGAACCCGGCGACTGGCCCTATTACGGCGGCGATGAATTCGGGCAGCGCTTCTCGCCGCTCGACGACATCACGCGCGAGAATGTCGGCGAGCTCGAGGTGGCATGGACCTATCACACCGGCGAGCTCGGCGCGGGTTTTGCAAAGCGCGACTCCATGGGCTTCGAGGCAACGCCGCTGCACGTCGAAGGCACCCTCTACCTCAGCACGCCGACCAATATCGTCATCGCGCTCGACGCCGCAACCGGACACGAGCGCTGGCGCTACGATCCTCAAATCGACCGCGCCGCGCACTATTCCGAGGCCACCTCGCGCGGTGTCAGTTTTTGGAGCGCGAGCGGCGAGCATGGCTCGGCGCCCTGCACGGAGCGGATCTTTGAAGGCACGCTCGATGCGCGCCTCCTCGCGCTCGATGCGCATTCCGGCAAACCCTGCACCGATTTTGGAGTGAACGGCGCGGTCGATCTCAAGACCGGCCAGCGCATTCGGGATGCAGCGGATTACCTGGTCACATCGCCGCCCGCGGTGTTTCGTGACTTCGTGATCGTCGGGCTTGCGCTCGGCGACAACCGCGCAACGGACGTCGAGCGTGGCGTCGTACGCGCCTTCGATGCGCGCACGGGCGCACAGCGCTGGAGCTGGGACCCGATTCCGACATCGTCGGCGGATCCCGCCTTCATCGAGTGGAACGCAACTGCGGCGGCAGGCACCGGCGCCGCGAACGCCTGGTCGATCATGTCGGTCGATCCCGCGCGCGGTCTTGTCTTCGTGCCGACGGGATCCGCGAGCCCCGATTTCTACGGCGGCGAGCGGCTCGGCGCGAATCGCCACGCGAATTCGCTTGTGGCCCTCAAGGCCGAGACCGGCGCACTCGTCTGGCAGCAGCAGCTCGTGCATCACGATCTCTGGGACTACGACGTTGCCGCGCAACCGGTGCTCATCGAGCTCGAGCGCTCGAGCGGAGTCGTATCCGCGGTGTTGCAGGCGACCAAGACCGGGCTCCTCTTTGTGTTCGATCGCGAGAACGGCGCGCCTGTGCTTGGACTTCGCGAACGTCCAGTGCCGCGCGGCGGCGTTCCGGGCGAGCAGCCCTGGCCGACGCAGCCTTTCCCGATCGCGCCGGCGCCGCTCGTCTCGCACGATGCAATCACGCCGAATGATGCCTGGGGCCTCACGTTCTACGACCGGGGCAAGTGCCGCGACCGTATCGCGAGCCTCGACTCGCAGGGCATCTACACTCCGCCAAGCCTGCGGGGTGCGATTGAATCTCCGGGCTATGCGGGCGGCATCAACTGGGGCGGAGTCGCCTTCGATGCCGATCGCCAGGTGGCGGTCGCCGCCGTCAATCACCTGCCGATGGTGGTGACGCTGCTGTCGCCCGACAAGGTACGCGAGCAGTCACAGTCGGACGACTACCCGGATTCGAATTTCGCCTACCAGCGCGGCACGCCGTATGGCATGCGGCGCGAAGCGCTGCTCTCACCCTGGGGCCTGCCCTGTACGAAGCCGCCGTGGGGAACTCTCACCGCCGTGGACCTTCGAACAGCCCGCACGCTTTGGGAGGTTCCGTTGGGTTCGACCGAGGATCTCGCCCCCTTCTTCGTTCCGACACGCAATCTCGGCACGCCGAACATGGGTGGGCCGATCATGACCGCCGGCGGACTCATCTTTATCGGCGCGGCGATGGACGATTATCTGCGCGCGTTCAACGTCGAGACCGGACGCGAGCTGTGGAAGGGCCGGCTGCCCGCGGGCGGCCAGGCGACGCCGATGACCTATCGGGCCGGCAACCGGCAGTTCGTCGTGATTGCGGCGGGCGGTCATGGCAATCTCGGCACGCGACAGGGCGACGCCGTCGTCGCCTTCGCGCTTCCGGAGAAAAAGAAAAAATGACGCTCGCGGTTCTCACGTTGCTCGCCGCGGCGGCGACAGCGGAGTCCGACGCGCCGCTCGACGAAACCGTCGTCACGGCAACGCGCCATGCGCAGTCGATAATCGACCTCGCGGGGAGCGCCGCCCGGATCTCGGGCGACGACGTCGATCTCGTCGCACCGACCCATTCGAGCGAGGTGATCAATCGCGCGGCGGGCGCGATGATCCAGCGCGGCAGCGGCGAGGAAAGCCTGATTGCGTTGCGCTCACCCGTGTTCACGGGCGGCGGCGCCTGCGGCGAGTTCCTGATTCTCGAGGACAGCATCCCGATCCGCCCGCTTGGATTCTGCAACGCGAACGAACTCTTCGAAATCGACACGGAACAGGCGCGCGCAATCGAGGTGCTGCGCGGTCCGGGCGGTGCACTCTACGGATCGAACGCCATGCATGGGACGATCAACGTGCTGCCGGCGGACCCCGCCGAGATGCCGGCGCTTGGCCTCACGCTCGATAGCGGCTCCGATCAGTACTGGCGCGGCCGGGTTTCAGGCGCCACGCACCTCGGTGACGCCGACTATGGGCTTGCGGCGCTCGGCACTCACGACGGCGGCTTTCGCGATCACTCCGGGTTCGATGAATACAAGCTCAACGCCGCGGCCGTCAATCATCTCGACAACGGCACGCTGACATTGCGCTTCAGCGGCTCGTATCTCGACCAGGACACCGCGGGTTTCATCGTCGGCCGCGACGCATACAAGGACCCCGACATCCGCTTCACGAATCCGAACCCGGAAGCGTTTCGCGAGGCCTCGAGCGAACGGGCGACGATGCACTGGGAGCAGCCACTGAACGATGTGTCGACCTTCGATCTGCGCGGGTACATGCGCAATTCGCACATGCGATTCCTGCAACACTTCCTGCTCGGCAAGCCTCTCGAGGTGAACGGCCAGACCAGCACCGGATTTCTGCTGACGTATTCGCGCAATCCGGCGACCGGCACGCAGTTGACCGCGGGCGTCGACGGCGAACTTGCGGGCACGGAGCTTCTAGAGGTGCAGGATGGTCCGACGACCGGCGGCAGCGCTGTTGCCAATGCAATCCGGCCCGCCGGCAAGCACTACGACTACAGCGTCGGTAGCTTTGTGCTCGCGCCCTACGCGCAACTGATGTTGCCCTTCGCTTCGCGCTGGCAGTTCATCGCCGGCGCACGCTTCGAGTACGTGAGTTACCAGTACGACAATCACATGATCGCGGGCAATACCGACGAGAACGGCGTGCCCTGCCCGTTCGGCGGGTGTCTCTACAATCGCCCGGCCGATCGGGACGACAAGTTTTCGAACTTCGCGCCCAAGGCGAGCCTACTCGTCCATCTGACGGAGCGTGAATCGGCGTATGTCACGCTCGCCCGCGGCTTTCGAGCACCCGAACAGACGGAGCTCTATCGACTGCAGCGCCAGCAGTCGGTAGCGGATCTGGACTCCGAACAGCTCGACAGCGCCGAGATCGGCCTACATGGAGCCGAGCGCGCTATCCGGTATTCGCTCGCCGCGTTCTATATGGACAAGAGCAACGTCATCCTGCGCGACGCCAATGGCTTTAACGTCAGCAACGGCCGCACGCACCACCGTGGCGTCGAATTCGACTTCGACTGGCGCCTGGCGCGCGACTGGACGCTATCGGCCGCGGGCACCTACGCGCACCACACCTACGCCTTCACTCGCGCTGCCGACGCCGGCGAACAAATCGTCGACGGCAACGACGTCGACACCGCCCCAAGGCAGGTCGGATCGGCTCAACTCGCATGGCGACCTGCAGATTCGGTGCGCACGGAGCTCGAGTGGGTCCACGTGGGCAAGTACTTCGTCGATGCCGCGAATACGGAGACATATCCGGGCCACGATCTTCTCAACCTGCGCGCGGCGTGGAGCATCAATCCCGCCTGGACGCTGCGCCTGCGGGTCAACAACCTCACCAACGTGACATATGCGGATCGCGCGGACCTTGCGTTCGGGAACCTGCGCTACTTTCCGGGCCGCGACCGGAGCGTGTTCGTCGAGATCGGCTATTATCGTCAACAGTCCGAACACTAAGGGACTTCGATCCGGGTACACCTGTGCGCGCTTGGATTCTGTCGATTGCGATTTCCGTGGCGCTCGTCGTGCACGTCGTCAAGACCGGGCGCGACCGGTTCTGGATCTACATCCTGGTGTTCCTGCCCGTCGCAGGTCCGATCGCCTATCTTGTAGTTGAGGTGCTTCCGGGCCTGTGGGGCAGCCGCACTGCGCGACGCGCCGTCAAGGGCGTACGCAAGACGCTCGACCCGGAACGGGACCTGCGCCGGCTCGAAGCGGAACGACAGTTCTCAAACAGCATCGACGCGCATCGGCGATACGCCGAAGAACTCATCGCCCATGGCCGCGGCGCCGAAGCCATCGAGGTCTACCGCTCCTCGCTCAAAGGTATCTTCGAACACGACCCGACGCTGATGCTCGGACTAGCCGAGGCTCAGTTCGTCGACAGCCGCTTCGGCGAATCCCGTCAGACGCTCGATGAGCTACGCTTCCACAATCCGGATTTCAAATCAGCGGACGGCCATCTGCTCTACGCGCGTGCACTCGAGGGCGAAGGCAATCTCGAAAAGGCACTGTCCGAGTACCGCGCGCTCGCCGAGTACTATCCCGGTGCCGAGGCGCGTGTGCGTTACGCACAACTCCTTAAGCGGCGTGGCGACAACGACGCGGCCGCGAAGGTGTTGAAGGAGCTGCTGGAGCTGTCGAAGCGTGCCCCACGCCACTACCGCAAGATGCAGCGCGAGTGGCTGGATGCCGCGCAGCGAGAGATGCAGTGACAGATACAAGCAGTTATGCGCAATGGCTGCGGCTAATGGCTAGTTAGGCGGCGTCAGCATTGATGTTCGCGTACAAATCACACGTCGACGAGGCAACGGCACGCGACTTTGCGCGCCAGGTGTTTAGTCGGTCGCACGGGTTGAGAGAGACGTTGCTTGGTGCTGTCACATTTATTTTCGTCGTAGGCCTTACCGTTGAGTGGCACCGCCTGTTTGGCGAATCGTGGTTCGTCGGCGCACTCGGTGCGCTGGCCGTAATTTGCTTGATTGCGACTGTCGGCAGCTTTTTCCGCCAGCTCGGCGTTTCATCGCAAGTTCGACGCGAGCCCTACAAGGACATCAAGATTGGCGACTTCGGGATATCTCAAAAGACTCACGAGTCAGATGTGATTCTGCCGTGGCACGTCTTTGTCGAAGCATGGGACTATCCGGGCTATTTGATGCTTGCTCTTGGAAAGCGACGCTACCTGTGCCTTCCCAAGGCAGAGATGCCGGAGGGTGCCCGCGAATATGTGCTCCAGCAAGTGAAGCAGCACTGGGCGCCGCCTAACAACGCGTTGGAGCGAGAGCGCGGCCGGTGGCTTCGGAAAGGGTAAAGGGATGTTGCAGTTCTGGATAAAGTGGCTTCGATCAGCGGCAGAGTTGCCGCGCTCGCTCAACGCGGACGTTAGGCAGCAAATGAGTTGCGCGTTGCCAAAAAGGGAGCTTCGCCATGAGCATGAATTCTAGAGCGTTGTTGTTGGTGCTTTGTTTACTGGGGGCAACGGAAGTCGTCGGTCAGGAAGCCGTCACCGCACTCGACCGCACTCTTTCGAAGACCCACATGCGACAGGACACCACTTCCATCGCGATCGTCGATACGCCAGTGCAAGCATTCGCTCCGACGACGATTCAGTGTGGAAAGCAGAGTTGCACGGTGAGGGTTGAGGTCTCCAGCCAGTTTTTCAATGTCACGTCCGGGAACGCCGTTAGACTGCATGTCAAAGCGGATGGCGCCCCATTCCCAGTCACAGGATTTGAAATCGATGGCGGAATCAACAGACCGGTGGCGCATCTCACCACGGTGTCATCGCTGAAGAGCGATCTCAGTCCAGGACCACACACCATTTCGGTTGACTTTGATATGCGATCGCCGGGTGGCAAAGCAGAGGCGTCCATTCGTACACTGACCATTCAAGTGTTTACACCCTGAACAATCCAGAAATCGCAGTGCTGCCTAACAACAGCATGCAGCTGACGGCGCTTCGCGCCGCAGCTGATGCCGATCGTTAGAGGGCTATGTGGCGCATTCCTTAGCCTCTTGGGTATCTGAGTTGGCAGATGGCGTCGTGTCCCTGTCAGAGAGCTACGCGGCATGGCATTTTCTCGCACACCCGGAGGAACGTGCGCCTTACGCGCCAGCTATTGAGCGCTACGCGGCGTTCTTCTTGCCCACCACCGTCGCGCACTTTCAATTCGTCGCGGTGTCGATTTACCAGCTCACCGACCAACGTTCTGACACTCTGTCCATCCCACAGGTGCTCAAAGAGGCCCAGTCGGTATATCCGGACCTCGTCAGAGAAATTGAGGCACGTCTCGCGCCCAGCCTTCAGATCTTTGAGCGCCTCGCGTCTATTCGCCTCAAGGTTTACGGTCACCGGGACAAGAACATTGGACCGGAGATGGTTTTCCGCGCAGCCAATTTGAGCCCGGAGCTGATCGGCAGCTGCGTGTCGTTGCTGCAAGACGCGATAGATGCCCTGGCCGCTCGCTGTATCCCAGGCGGCACATCGGGCTCGGTAGTCACGCGCGCGACACACGCAGCAGACCTGACGCGGGCCAATCTGCGCACAGTGTTGGCCGCCCTCTAACAACCGGTTGCAGCGAACCGTGAGGGATAAAGTGCCAGCATCCAGTACGCATCGCCCGGCCGCTGAACCGGGACGTTAGCCGTCATACCAGGAGCGGTGCGTCTGCAGGACACTCTCATGTTTAGGCTTACAGCAATTGGTGCTGCTATTTTTGGCCTGAGCCAACTCGCTGGTTGCGATGACGGAATTCTTCGGGGCTCAGTGACGCAATCGCCCGACGGCGGGACGTATCTAGCGGTTGTGGACGACAATGGCGGTCAGTGCGGCCCCATCATGGTTGATGGAGCGCAGTGGCACAGAAAATTAGGTGAACCGGGGCCTGTCTCACCTGGAGAACACACGATCGAGTGCGGTTCGAAGATCGGGTTTGAGGTTCCGAAGGGTGTGATATTCCGGTTCGACTACTGGGGCCCGTAGGATGACGGCTAACAGCGCGTTGGACCGAGAGCGCGGCCAACTAGGCCACGCACCAACGTCCGCCGCGGCGACTTGAGGCACCTTTACGGTCAGCGACCTGGCATTTCCTCCGTCGGGCGATCGTGCGCGAGGCTTCGGCCCGCTCGGCATTCTCGCAATCGTCGTCATCCTCGCGGGAAACTTCCTGTTCGTTCCCTTGAGCGCCATCCTCGTGCTGCTTTGGGCCCAGTGGTCCGGAACGCCGTGGCGAGACATTGGCTACATGCAGCCAAAGAGCTGGGTGCTCACGATAGCCGTTGGCATCGCTTTCGGCATCGCCCTGAAGCTCGCGATGAAATCGATCGTGATGCCGTTGCTGGGCGCCGATCCCATCAATCATGCCTACCACTACCTGGTGGGAAACCGGGCCGCGCTCCCGGCAGCCGTCTACACGATGCCGTGATCGTTGCGGGCTTCGGAGAAGAGACGGTCTTTCGCGGATTCCTGTTCGAACGCCTGGGCAAGCTCTTCGGATCGGCCATTTGGGCCAAGGCAGTCATCGTGCTGCTCACCTCCGGCCTTTTTGCGGCGGCCCACTATGCGGACCAGGGACTGGCCGGCGTCGAGCAGGCCGCGATCATCGGGCTTGTTTTCGGCTCAATTTACGCAGTCACCGGCCGGCTTTTCGTGTTGATGATTGCCCACGCGGCGTTCGACCTGACTGCCGTGGCGATTATTTATTGCGACCTGGAATTCACGGTCGCCCACGTCTTCTTCTAGCCCGCATGCAGCGTCTCAGCGCCGTCCTTGTTGCGATTGTCTCACTCGGACACGCCGGTGACCTTGCGCAATTGGAAAGTCAGAAGATCGACTATCTGATCAACGCGATCGCAACGCTTGGCGACGCGAAGTTCGTGCGCAACGGTACCGAGTACGACGCCAAGACCGCGGCGGATCATCTCCGCCTCAAGCTGAAAAACGCCGGCTCGCACGTCAAGACCGCCGAGGATTTCATCAAGTACTGCGCATCCGTCTCGTCTGCGTCCGGCAAGCCGTATCAGATTCGCTTTGCCGACGGACGAGTCGTCACTTCAGAGGCATTCCTTCGACAGAAGCTCTCCGAGTTTCACGTCAGCCCCGCGGCACCTGCTGAGTGATGCAGTGAATGTTCCCACCGCCCAGCAGGATCTCCCGCGCGGGCACGCCGACAATCCGTCGCCGCGGAAACAGTTTCTTCAATTTCGCGATCGCTGCGCCGTCGCGCTTCGCATCGAGCAGCGGAAACACGATCGCCTTGTTGCCGATGTAGAAATTCACGTAGCTACCGGCGAGACGTTCGCCAGCCCTGCGCGGCTTGCTCTTCACCTGGTTCGTAACGCCGCGCGCTTCCTCAGCCGTCATGTAGAGTGGTCCCGGCTGATAGAGCTTGTGGATCTTGAAGCGCCGACCGCGCGCATCCCGCGCCGCCTTCAGCCGCGCCTCGGCGTCCCGCACGATCCGGTACATCGGATCGCGCCGGTCATTGGTCCAGGTCAGGCAGACGACACCCGGCTTCACGAAGCAGCAGATGTTGTCGATGTGACCGTCGGTTTCATCGTTGTAGACGCCGCGGCCGAGCCAGACGATCGTCGTGACGCCGAGATACGCGCGCAACAGGTCTTCAAGCTTTCCACGGCTCAATCTTGGATTGCGGTTGCCGTGGAGCAGGCACTCTTCGGTCGTGATGAGGGTGCCCTGCCCATCGACGTGAATGGCGCCGCCCTCGAGGATGATGGGCGCACGGTAACGCGCAGACCGCTCGTGCCTGAGCACGTGACGCGCCACGCGATCGTCCAAGGTCCACGGATAATAGACTCCGCCCTGCAATCCGCCCCAGGCATTGAAGCGCCAATCGATGCCGCGCCGTCGACCCTTGCGGTCCGTGACGAACGTCGGGCCGACGTCGCGCATCCAGGCATCATTCGACGGTATGCGAACCACGCGTACTCGCTTCGGCAGCATGCGCCGGGCACGCGCGAATTGACGCGCGGACGCGCCGACCGTAAGCGGCTCGCTTGCAGCAATCGCTGCAGCAACGTCGACCCACGCGCGTTGCGCGGGTCCGGCAGCGAGCCGCCAGTTGTCCGGCCGTTCGGGCCACAGCATCCAGCAGCCGCGATGGGGCTCGAATTCGCCGGGCATGCGAAAGCCATCAGCGGTCGGCATGGACTTGAGCGTTTTTGGCATCGCTTTCCCAAGATCGATGAAATACAGGCACATAATGCCAAATCCTGTTTCGTCGCGTGATGGCGACTGCGCAAAAAGACTTTCGCCGAGCGCGTCGCTTCCCTATTATCGCGCCCCCATTGGAGGAACCCATATGCGCGTCCTGGTAATTGAGGACCACCGCGATATCGCGGAAAACATCAAGGAATATCTCGAGCCGAGGTCATACGATGTCGACATCGCGATGACCGGCGAAGAGGGCCTGACGAAGCTCGGCGACTCGCGCTATGACGCGATCGTGCTCGACCTGATGCTGCCTGGAGTCGACGGGCTCACCATCTGCCGGCGCCTGCGCTCGGGTGCGCAGGTCCAGGCGCCCGTCCTGATGCTGACAGCCAAGGATCTCGTGTCCGACAAGGTGGCGGGCTTCGAAGCGGGTGCCGACGACTACCTGGTGAAACCGTTCTCGCTGCTCGAGCTCGAGGCGCGGCTCAAGGCCCTGCTCCGCCGCTCGGCGCCGACGCCCTCGCCGCAGGTCCTTCAGATCTCCTCGCTCCGCTACGATCCCAACACGCTCACGGCGGAGCGCGACGGCACACCGATCAAGCTCAATCCCAGTACGCGCCGCATCCTGCTGCTACTCATGCAGAACTCGCATCGTGTCGTCACGCGCGAGGAACTAGAGCACGAGTTGTGGCCCGACGAAGCACCCGAGGGCGACGTGCTGCGCGCCCACATGTACGCGCTGCGCAACGCCATCGACAAGCCATTCGGCGAACGATTGCTGAGAACCGTGCACGGCGAGGGATACCGGCTGACCACTCCGGATGCGCCTTAGCCGATCCATCCGCAATCGCTTCGTCATCGCCACGGTCGCACTCGTGGCCGTCGGCGTTGCCGCGCTCCTCGTGCTCTCGTTCTATCTCGGCGACCAGACGCGCAGCCGCCTGCGCGATGAGACGCTCGAGGCCGAGCTCGCCCAGGCCGCCGCGAGCATTGCCAGAAATCCGGACGCGCAGCTCTCACAATCGAGAACCCTGCGCGTTTACCGCGCCGAAAGCCCGGGCCTGCCGACGGAGTTCGTGCGGCTCACGCCCGGCTCACATCCTGCCGAGCAGCTCGGCCCTCACCTGTATCACGTCGTGGTGGAGGAAACGCCCGTCGGCCGCCTCTATGCGACCTTCGAAGTCACCGAACGCGAGCATCTGGAGGCGGTCAATCGCTGGGTCGTAGCGAGTTGCGGCGCCCTGATTCTTTTCGTCGTTGCGCTTTGCTCGGTCTGGCTCGCGCGCAGTCTCCTCTCCCCGATCGACGATCTGGCAGGCCGGCTCGAGCAGATCAGCCCGGAAGATCGGAGCGTGCGGCTCGGCGAATCGTTTCACGGCAGCGAGCTTGCGCCGATCGCCCGTTCGGTCGACCAGTTTCTCGAGCGTCTCGACGGCTTCGTGCAGCGCGAGCAGTCTTTCACCGAGGCCGCGAGCCACGAGCTCCGCTCGCCGCTCGCTGTGCTGCAAGGTGCGACCGAAATCCTGGCGGAACAAGCGCGTGAGCAGCCGGCGCTCGCGCGCACGGTTGAGCGCATCCGGCGCGCGACGCGCGACATGGCGGACTTCACGCATACGCTCCTGCTCCTCGCGCGCGAGCCAAAGAGCATCACGAACCCGGCCGAGCAGTGCGATGTCACCGAAATCGCGACGCGCGTGATCGACGAACAGCGCAGCATCACCTCGGCCAAGCCGGTGACGATCCGCTGCGAATGTTTCAGCCCGCTGCCGGTGTCGGCGCCGGCCTCGCTCGTCAAGATCGTCATCAGCAATCTCCTGCGTAATGCCTTGTCCGCAACGGACTCCGGTTCGGTCTCCTGCCGCTCGGTCGGCCGTACACTCGAGCTGCACGATTCCGGCGGGGGCATTCCGCAAGGCGCCATCGACAAGGTTTTCGATCGGAATTTCTCGCTGCGGCCGGGCGGGCACGGGCTGGGACTTCACCTGACGAAGCGCATCTGCGACCACTTCGGCTGGGCGATTGCGCTCGAATCAACGACGACGGGAACCGTCGCGCGGGTGACGTTCTAGGGACACTTGCCTCCTGTGCTACCATGCGCGCCCTCCGCCTGGGAGCCCACCGCATATGTCGACCGCCAAAACAATCAAGTTCGAAGTGCCCGCGAACGGCGCGAAGATTTCCATCAAGAACGGCAAGCTCAGCGTGCCCGACAACCCGATCATTCCGTTCATCGAAGGCGACGGCACGGGCCCCGATATCTGGCGGGCAAGCGTCCGCGTCCTCGACGGCGCAGTGGCGAAGGCCTACAAGGGCAAGCGCAAGATCGCCTGGATGGAGGTCTTTGCGGGCCAGAAGTCGAACGACCTCTTCAACACGTGGCTGCCCGAGGAAACCGTCGCGGCCTGCCGCGAGTACCTTGTGTCCATCAAGGGTCCGCTCACGACGCCCGTTGGCGGCGGCATCCGTTCGCTCAACGTAGCGCTGCGCCAGCTCCTGGATCTTTACGTATGCCTGAGGCCCGTCCGCTGGTTCAAGGGTGTGCCGTCACCGGTCAAGGCGCCGGAGAAAGTCGACATGGTGATCTTCCGCGAGAACACGGAAGACATCTATGCCGGCATCGAATTCGAGAACGGGACCGAGGAGTGCCGCAAGTTCCTCGAGCTCTTCAAGCAGCACTTCCCGAAGTCGTACGGGAAGATCCGCTTTCCGGAAACCTCCGGCATCGGCATCAAGCCGATCTCGAAGGAAGGCACCGAGCGGCTCTTCCGCGCGGCCGTCGAGTACGCGATCGTGAACAAGAGGAAGAACGTCACGATCGTGCACAAGGGCAACATCCAGAAGTACACGGAAGGATCATTCCGCAACTGGAGCTATGCGCTCGCCGAGCGTGAATTCGCGCAGCAGGTCTACACCTGGGAACAGTGGGAGCGGACGAAGGCCGCCCAGGGCGAAAAGGCAGCGAACGCGGAACAGGATGCAGCGAAGAAGGCCGGCAAGGTCATCATCAAGGATGCGATCGCCGACATCACACTGCAGCAGGTGCTCACGCGTCCGGACGAATTCGACGTCATCGCGTGCACGAACCTGAATGGCGACTATCTCTCGGATGCGCTCGCCGCGCAGGTCGGTGGCATCGGCATCGCGCCGGGCGCCAACATCAATTACATGACGGGCCACGCGGTATTCGAGGCGACGCACGGCACCGCGCCGAAGTACGCGAACCTCGACAAGGTGAATCCCGGCTCCGTGATCCTCTCGGGCGAGATGATGCTGCGCTACCTGGGCTGGACAGAAGCCGCGGACGCGATCATCGGCTCGATGGACCGCACGATCGGCCAGCGCACGGTCACCTACGACTTTGCGCGCCTCATGGAAGGCGCGAAGGAAGTGAAGTGCAGCGAGTTCGGGGATCAGCTGATCCAGAACCTCTGAACCGGTGAACGCGAGCGACACCGCCCGATTCATCGCCTCGGCGTTCGCCGATTACAACGCGGAGTTTCGCGCGACCACGCGACGCGCGCCCCAGCGCTTCGAAACGCGCGACTGGCGCGCGAGCCAGCGCGATGCGGTCGAACGCATCGAGCTCTACGACCGCTACGTCAACGCCACCGTCACACAGCTCAAAGCTCGCCTCGGCGCAGAAGCACTCGACGCCGCGCGCTGGCGTGAGGTCAAGGCGCGCTTCAGCGACGTGATCCAGCCGCTTCCCGACACGGAGTTCACCAAGACCTTCTTCAGTTCGATCGCCCGCCGGCTCTTCGGCACCGTGGGCGTCAGTCCGGACCTCGAATACATCGCGCTCGATCTCGACCCGCTCGCAGGCATCGCGGGCCATGTCGTGACCAACACCTACACGAACCGCGGGTCGCTGGCGCTGCTCGTCGAGGAAATCCTCACGGACTTTCGCTTCCGCACGCCATATCGCGATTTCGACCGCAGCGTCGAGTACGTCGCGCACGAGATAACGGCTCACTGCTCCGCGGCAGGCGAGCGCCGCGCTATCGTCGGTGTCGATATCATTCGCCCGGTCTTCTATCAGCAGACGCGGGCATACCTGGTCGGCCGCGTCGTCGGCCGCGACTGGCAGCTGCCGCTTGTCATTGCGCTCAAGAATTCGGAGCGCGGCGTGCTGGTCGATGCCGTCATGCTCGCCGAAGACGACGTGAGCGTGCTCTTCAGCTTTACGCGCTCGTACTTTCATGTCGACCTCGAACGCGTCGGCGAAGCGGTGCTGTTTCTCAAGACCATACTGCCGCGCAAGCCCGTGAGCGAGCTCTTCACGGTCCTGGGCCGCGCCAAACAGGGCAAGACCGAACGCTATCGCGAACTCTTCCGTCACCTGCAGCAGACGAGCGACCAATTCGTCCACGCACCCGGCGAACGCGGTCTGGTCATGGTGTGCTTTACGCTCCCCTCCTTCGATGTTGTCTTCAAGATCATCCGCGACCGCTTCCCGCCGTCGAAGAACATCCTGCGCGAGGAAGTGCGCGCGAAGTACGAGCTCGTCTTCAAACACGATCGCGCGGGACGGCTGGTGGATGCGCAGGAGTTCAGGCGCCTGCGCTTCCCGCGCAGCCGCTTCGCGCCGGAGTTGCTCGAGGAACTGGCGGCGGAAACCGCCCTCACTGTGCACGCCGAGGGCGAGGATCTCATCTTCGATCATCTCTACATCGAGCGGCGCATGACGCCGCTCAATCTTTATCTACGCAGTACCTCGCGTGGCGAGGCCGAGCGCGCCGTGCTCGACTACGGACAGGCGATTCGCGATCTCGCCTACACCAACATCTTCGCGGGCGATCTGCTCCTCAAGAATTTCGGCGTCACCCGCCACGGGCGGGTGATCTTCTACGACTACGATGAGCTCTGCCAGGTTACGGACTGCCGCTTCCGCGACGTGCCGCAGGCGTCAAGCGATGAGGATGAGATGCGCGGCGAAGCCTGGTTCTATGTCGCCGACAACGACGTGTTCCCCGAGACCTTCCTGACCTTCCTGGCGTTCGATGATGCACAGCGCGAGGCCTTTCTAAAAGGACACGGCGAGGTGCTGACCGCGGACTTCTGGCGCGCCGTGCAGCATCGCCTCAAGGATGGCGAAGTGCTCGAAGTGCTTCCCTACCACGCTCACCGCGTCCGCGTCGCGAGCAGTGCCTAGGAGGAAAAGGGGACAGATTTATTTTCGCGGGAGCGTGAGCGAAAATAGATCTGTTCCCTTTTCTTCCGTCCCATTCTTTCGTTGCTTGACGATATCGAGCGCAGCCACGCGGTACGCTTCCGCGAGTGTCGGGAAGTTGAAGACGTTGTCGACGAAACGGTCGATCGTCGCGTCGGTGGCGAGCGCCATCTGCCCGACATGAACCAATTCGGTAGCGCCGTCACCGACGACCTGCACGCCGAGAAGCGTCCCGCCCTCCGCATCGCTCACGAGCTTGAGCATGCCGTCCTGCGCGCCGGCGATCTGACCGCGCGCGATCTCCTTGAATTGCGAACGCCCGACGAGCGCGCCGCCGAACTTGCGGCATGCTTCGGCCTCATCGAGTCCGACCGTCGCGATCTCCGGAATCGTGTAGATCCCGGCAGGCACGGATTCCTGCCCGGCCCCCGCAAAGAGGCCGAGCGCATGGCAGGCTGCGCGACGGCCCTGCTCCATCGCGGCCGACGCGAGCGCCGGCGGACCGATCACATCGCCCGCCGCGTAAATGCCGGGCACGTTCGTGCGCAGTTCATCGTTCACTTCGATGAGCCCGCGAGCCGACAGCTGCACGCCAACGGCGTCGAGGCCCAGGCCTTCGACGTTTGCGATTCGCCCCTGCGCAATCAGCATCTTGTCGGCTCGCAGCGTCGTACCGTCATCGAGCGTGATGTCGAGCTGGGCAACGCCATCCCAGCGTGCTTCTCGCACCGAACGTCCCGCGAGGAATCGGCCGCCTGCTGTGGAGAAGGATTCCAGATAGCGTCCGCTCAGCTCCGGATCGATAAATCCAAGGGGTCGGTCGGCGCGATCGATCTGCGTGACCTCGCAACCGAGCGCGGCGAACATCGAGGCATATTCGGACGCGATGACGCCGGCACCGACTACGGCGAGGCTGCGTGGCAGATACGCGAGTGCAAGAATCGAATCGCTGTCGAGAATGTTTTCATGATCGACCGCGAGGTCAGGCGGCTGACGCGGCCGCGAGCCGGACGCGATCAGGATACGCTCGCCGCGCACCTCGAAGCGTGAACCGTCGACGCGCAGCACATCGAGCACGGTCGACGTCTTGAAACGCGCTCGGCCGCGCAGGCAACGGATGCCGTTGCGCTCGAGCTGGGCCGCCATGTACCGATCGTGGGCTGCAACAATTTCCCCGACGCCATCGAGGAGCACGGAGAACGGCACGTCGGCCCTGAGTCCAAGCTGGAACGCATTGCCGATCTGCCGCACGCGCGTGAGTTGCAGGGCCTTCTCACGAAGCGCCTTGCTCGGAATGGTGCCGCTGTGCACGCACGCGCCGCCGACTTCGCGCTGCCGCTCGATGATCGCGACGCTCCGGCCGGCCTTGGCGGCCTGCACCGCGGCCTTCTGGCCCGCGGGGCCCGAGCCGATAACCAGTAGATCGAAGGTCTCCGTGACGCTCATCCGATATGCGCGATCGCGGCAAGCACGTGATCGGACTCCTTGCGCAGGGCTTCGAGTTCGTCGGGGTATACGTCGAGATCGGCGAGTGCACCGTGCTCCGCCAGGAGCGAAAGATTGCTGAGTTCGGGATGAAGCACTTCGATGGCGAGCAGGTGCGCAACATAGACCTGCAGGACCTCCGCGGACGCACCGGACGCGCGCCCGGCGTTGCGCCAGCCGTTGATCACATCGCTTACCGAAGCCGGCAGCTGCCACTTCTCGGCGAGCTTGCGGCCGAAGTCCCATTCAAATTCATCGGCAAGCGCGGAAAACGTCCGCGCCGCGACCGTGCGGCGGCCGGCGACTTCGATACGGCTCAAGGTCGCGATCGCCGCGGCACGGCCGATGCGATGCAGGAGGCCGCAGAGATACGCGGATTCGACGTTGCGTTTCTTGAGGCGCGCCAGGGCACGGGCCCAGCTTGCCGTTGCGACCGACTCGCGCCACAGGTCGTGAATTTCAGGCTCGTGGCCCGCAGCAACGAAGAGCTGCCCGCGTACGCAGACGGCGAGCGCAATATTTCGGATCTCCGTGATGCCGAGCCAGGCGACCGCTTGCTGCAGGGAAACGATCGGCGCCCGTGGCCGATAGGCCGGAGAATTCGCGATGCGCATGATGTTGGCGGCGAGCACCGGATCGCGCTGGATCAGCTGTGAGAAGGCGGCAGCATTGCGCGGATCGGCAGCGCCGTTCGCGACGACTTCGCCCGCAACTTGAGGGAGCGGCGGCAGGTCGACCTGATCGGCGGCAATTGCTTCCTGCAGTCGTTCGCGTAGCTCGGAAGGCTCGCTATTCAGGGATCTCAGCGTCATTTTCATGAGAGCCATGGGTGTCGTTTTCCGCGGGACTGGTGCACCCCGGGAATATCGGCGGCAGGCGTCGGAACTTGATCGGGCGGCGGCCGCGTGCTTTAGCCGGATTGCCCCGCGCGATCAAGGGCTTGCGTGATATCCGCGAGGAGGTCGTCGGGGTCTTCGATGCCGACTGAAAGGCGCACGGTGCCCTCGAGTACGCCCGAGACCTTGCGTTGTTCTGCGGTGAGATCGTGCGACCTCAGCATCTGCGGCGCCATCACGAGCGATTCCGTGGAGCCGACGCTCGCCGCAAGGCCAAAGAGCTCGAGCGATTCGCAAAATACCGTCGCCGCCCGTTCGCCAGCCTTGAGATCGAACGAGACGACGCCGCCGAAATCCTGCATCTGGGCGCGCGCCAGGGCGTGATGGCGGTGGGAAGCGAGCCCCGGGTAATGCACCCGCTCGACCGCCGCATGCGCCTCAAGAAGTTCCGCCACCCGCTGCGCCGAAGCGCAGATCGCCCGATAGCGCAGGAAATACGTCTTCAAGCCGCGCAGGATCAGGAAGGCCGCATGCGGATCGAGTAGCGCGCCGATCAGGATATGGTCCTGCCGGATCGACCGCAGGACGTCGACCTGCCCGATGATCACGCCGCCCATCACGTCGCTGTGGCCGCTCGCGAACTTCGTCAGGCTGTGTGTGTAGATGTCGACGTCGAACTGGCCGTGGTTGTGCAGGCCCGCAAACGTGTTATCGAGCATCACGAGCGCGCCGTGCCGATGCGCCATGTCCGTGAGGCGCGCAATGTCCGCGATCTTGGTGACGGGATTGGTGGGACTTTCGAAGACGAGGAGGCGCGTCGGCCGGCTTGCGAGCAGCCGTTCGGCGCCTTCGAGATCCTCGATCGAGAGCAGCGTCAGGCTTACTCCGAAGCGCGCAAGAATCCGCTGCAGCGTCCGCCGCGTCGGTGCATAGGTTTCGACGAAACCGAGGACGTGATCCCCTTGCCGGAGCACCGACAGGAACACAGCGCTTGCCGCGGCAACGCCGGACCCGAGCACAATGGCATCCTCGCGACCCTGCATTTCCGCGAGCAGAAGCTCGAGCTGGCGCAGGGTTGGATTCGACACACGCGTGTAGAAATAGCCCGGAGTTTCGCCGCGAATCGCTTTCAGCGTCGCGTCGACTTCATCGAATTCGAACTTGACCGACTGGTAGATCGGATCGACGAGCGCCCGATTGCCCGGCGGCGGTCCGACCGCGGGCGGATGGTTGACGCGCGTCGGCTTCTTCATGGCGACAGTGTATACGAGCGCCGGTCCGCCATTGGCAACGCCGCGGGCGTTAAGGGACAATTCGCCCCAACAACGCCACGCTCGCGGGCGCACCCATCTTGCGGAGAATTCATGGATTTCAGACTTACCGACGATCAGCTCATGATTCAGGCGGCGGCGCGCGAGTTCGCGCAGAACGAGATCGTGCCCGTCGCCGCCAGCCACGATGCGAGCGGCGAGTTTCCTCATGAGACGATTCGCAAAGCCGGCGAACTCGGCTTCATGGGCATCGAAGTGCCGCCGGAATACGGCGGCTCGGGGCTCGATCCAATCAGCTTCGTCGTCGTGATGGAGGAAATCGCCGCGGCGGATGCAGCCCACGCGACGATCGTTTCGGTCAACAATTCCCTCTACTGCAACGGGATCATGGAGTTCGGGACCGAGCAGCAGCGTCGCCGGTTCGTGCAGCCGGTCGCGACCGGCAAGGCCGTCGGCTGTTACGGCCTGTCCGAACCGCAGTCCGGTTCCGATTCTGTCGGCATGCGTACACGCGCGACGCTTTCGCCCGACGGGCGCCACTACCTGATCAACGGCAAAAAATCCTGGATCACGTCGGGGCCGGTCGCGGACTTCATGCTGCTCTTCGCGATCACGGATCCCGCCCAGAAAGGCAGGGGCATTACGGCGTTCGTGCTCGACACGACGAAGCCGGGTTATCTGCGCGGCAAAACGGAGCCGAAGCTCGGCATCCGCGCCTCGGCCACCTGCGAAATCGAGTTCTCCGACTATCAGCTGCCCGTCGAAAACCGCCTCGGCGCTGAGGGCCAGGGCTTCAAGATTGCCATGGCGGTGCTCGATCAGGGCCGGATCGGCATCGCCGCCCAGGCCGTCGGCATTGCGCGTGCCGCGTACGAGGCGTCTGTGGTGTTCGCGAAGGAACGAGTCGCCTTCGGCGCCCCGATCGGCTCGTTTCAGATGATCCAGCAGAAGATCGCGGACATGAAGGTGCGGCTCGAGGCCGCGCGGCTCCTGACGCTCCGCGCCGCATGGAACAAGGCCCGTGTGAAGCGCGAGGGCGGGCGCAACAGCGTCGATGCGAGCATGGCGAAGCTCTTCGCCTCGGAGGCCGCGATGTACATTGCGCACCAAGCCGTGCAGATTCACGCCGGCATGGGCTACAGCAAGGAAATGCCGATCGAACGCTACTTCCGCGACGCAAAGATCACCGAGATCTACGAAGGCACGAGCGAGATCCAGCGGCTCGTGATCGCCCGCAGCGAAACTGGCCTGCGCTGACAACAAGAAAATGGGGACAGTCCCCATCTATTTTCCGCACGAACTCCCAGGAGACTTTGCAATGCGAATCCTGATTGCCTTTTTGCTCGCGCTCGCATCCGCGGCTGCATTTGCCGACGCGACGCACCACTACCAGATCCTCTTCGAAGGCAAGCGCGGCGGCGCGCAGACGACGACCGTGCGTGGCGACGGCCGCATCGTCACCGAGTTCAGCTACCGGCAGAACGGCCGCGGGCCGGACCTGCACGAGGAGATCGCGCTCGACGGCGACGGGCTGATCGTCGATTTCCTGCGTCAAGGGCAAGTCCACCTTCGGCGCGCCGGTCAGCGAGACTTTCAAGATGTCGGGCAAGCGAGCGACCTGGCAGGCATCGGCGGACCACGGCAGCGCGACACCGGCGGGCGCGGCACTTTATGTGCCGGTCGACAATACCTTCGAGGAGGTTGCCGTGACCGTGCGCGCCATCCTGCGCCAGCCGAATCACGTGGTCGCGGCGCTCCCCGGCGGCGAATTGCGCGTCGAGAAGACTCAAGGACCTCACGCTCGATGCGGGCGGCACGCCCATGCCGGTCACGCTCTATGCGATCAGCGGCCTCGACGTGCAGCCCGGATTCGTCTGGCTGACGAACGACGATTCGAAGCGCCTCGCGGCTTTCGTCGTGCCCGGCGTCGTGCAGGTCGTCGACGACGCCCTGGAAAGCCAGGCCGCCAAGCTCGAAGCGGAACAGTCGCAGGCAGAATCGGATCTGCAGGCGGCGCTGCAGATGCGCCTCGCGCATCATTTCCCCGAGCCGATCGTGTTTCGCAACGTGCGCGTCTTCGACGCGGCGGCCGCGCGGCTCACGGAGCCGTCCGATGTCTACGTGAATCGCGGGCACATCGCGGCGATCTACCCAGCAGATTCCGCCACGCGCGACGCCGGCACTGTCATCGACGGCAGCGGCCGTGTGCTGATGTCCGCCCTCTTCGACCTGCACACGCACGAAGGTGCCTGGGACAGCATGATGCAGATCGCCGCCGGCGTGACGGTGACGCGCGACATGGGCAACAACAACACCGTGCTCAACGAACTGCGCACGCGCATCGACTCGGGCCTCATCGTCGGGCCGACGATCATTCCCGCAGGCTTCATCGAAGGTGAATCGAAGTACTCCGCGCGCGGCGGCTTCGTCGTCGACAGCCTCCAGGCCGCGAAGGACGCCGTCGACTGGTACGCGCAGCACGGCTACCGCCAGATCAAGATCTACAACTCCTTCCACCCGGAATGGGTGAAGGATACCGCCGCTTACGCGCACCAGCGCGGTATGCGTGTTAGCGGCCACATCCCCGCGTTCATGAAGGCGGAAGACGCCGTGCGCGCGGGCTATGACGAAATCCAGCACATCAACCAGGTGCTGCTCAATTTCTACGTCACGCCGACGACCGACACGCGCACGCTCGAGCGCTTCTATCTCATCGCGAACAACGTGAACAAGCTCGATCTCGACTCGAAGCCGGTGCAGGATCTCATCGCGCTGCTGAAGGAGCACCAGACATCGATCGACCTGACGCTCGCGACCTTCGAGCCGAACTTCACGCAGCTGCAGGGCGAGCCCAATCCGGCATTCGGCATGATCGCGGACCATCTGCCGGTCGCCCTGCAACGCTCGCTCCGATCGAACTCGATGGACGTGACGCCGAAGAACGTCAAGACCTGGCGGGCATCGTACGCGAAGATGCTCGAGTTCTCGGGACGGCTCTACCAGGCCGGCGTGCCGATCGTCGCCGGCACCGACAACCTCGCGGGATTTACCCTGCATCGCGAGCTCGAGCTCTACGTGAAGGCGGGCATTCCAGCGGCCGAGGTGCTGAAGATCGCGACGGTGAACGGCGCGAAGTACACCGGCACGCTCGCGAACCGCGGCACGGTGGAGCGCGAGAAGGTCGCGGACCTGATCCTCGTCGACGGCGATCCGACGGCGAACATCTCGGACATCCGCAAGATCAGCCTCGTCATGAAGCGCGGCACCGTGTACTACCCCGCCGAGGTCTACGAGGCCGTCGGCGTGAAGCGCTTCATCGACCCGCCGAAGGTCACGCCGGCGCAGTAGCGGGTTAGTTGTCGGTCGACTGCGGGCCGAACGTACTGCGACCTCAGGCGTCCGGCTGGGGAAGTCCTCGGCGCTCATCAGAAAACGCCGCTGCGCGGGCGTTGGCGAGCCGACAGCGCGGGGATTGAACGGCGAGTGGACGCTGTCGGCTCGCCCGTCCGCGCAAGGCTTGCGAGGAAAAAAGGGGACTCCGGATCAATGCGTGGACGGCCGCTTATGAAAAGAGGTCGGGTCTGCGTGCCCCTTTTTCCTCACGCACGTTTTCTCATGAGCGCCGAGGACTTCCCCAGACGGGCGCCCTGGAACCTCCTGACGTTACCGCCAGCTATTTCACGCTGTAGCCGCGCGCATCGAGGCAGGCCGCTTCCGCGCGGCGATAGTCCGCACGCTTCGCGATAACCTGCGATTCGTCGACGCCGCCAAGCGTCTGCGTCGGGTCGAAGCCCGTTTCGCGCACCGCCCACGCGTGGCACTCATAGCGGTCGGTCGCCTCCTGCGCCTCGCTCTGCCCGTTCTTCGGGTAAACGAACACATCTTCAGTCGCAGGCGCAGTCGTCGCTTCGTTCGCGGCTTCGCTCGGCGGCTCGGTGACTTCGTAGCCGCGCATCTCCGGCCGCCAGGTGTAGAAGGTGTCGTCCGCGTAGTAGTACGGGAAACCGCGGATCCACACGGTCGTATAGAACGCCGGCAGGAGCGGCACGACGATACCGATGGGCGGGGTCACGACGACGAAGTGCGGGCCGTACGGCCGGTACCAGACGCCGCCGTGGTAGTAGTACTGTCCGCCGTGATAGTGCGCGCCGTAATAGCCGCTCGGCAGAGCTCCTACGGCGTACCCGCGTGGCGGATAGTACTGGTCGTGATTGTAGCGGTGGTCGAGCACGTAACCGTGCGGCGGCGGCGGCCGGTCATTGTGATCGCTCCGATTGTGGTCCTGCCGCGAATCGGCTTGGACGTACGGAGTCGCGCTCAGCGCTGCGCACACTAGCAACGCCGCTGTCCAGGATCGATGGCCTTTCACGATGAGACTCCTCGAGTGTTCATTTCACGGTGTAGCCGCGGCCTTCGAGACAGGCGCTGATGGCTCGGCGGTAATCGTTCGACTGCTGTTCGAGCCTCGCGACCGCGCTGTCCGAGCGCTGATCGTGTTGCTGCTGCAGGCGCGCGGCCTGCTCTTCACGGGCCTTGTCCGCCGCGTGCCCGAGCAACGCGCCGGACACGGCGCCGACCGCTGCTCCTGCGCCAGTGTCGTGGGGATTCGACACCGCGGCGCCGATGAGCGCTCCGGTGATGGCACCCATCATCGTATTGGCTCCCGGCGCCGGCATGGTCACGACTTGCACGCGCTGATGCGGCGCGAGATGCGGCTGGCTCGGGTCGAATCCCGACTGCTTCACCGCCCAGTTGTGGCATTCATAGCGGTCGCGGTCGGTCTGCTGCGCACTCTGCCCTTTCGATGGGTAGACGAAGACGGCGGAACTCGATGTGACCGGCGGCGGCGGCGCGGCTGCTTCCGAGCCGGTATCCGGGGCGGGCGACTCGGGCGCCGGGGCATCGCCCGCGACCGCGACGCTGCAAAGCAAGGCAATCGAAGCGGCGACGGCCGCCGCCCGCTGCGACGGCATCGAAAAGGCGTGACGCATACGTTCCAGTCCTCCGGGGATTGGAACGGATTGGGCCGCTGCGCGCTGACTTCGGTTTCGTGAAGATTTCTTTAGAGTCGCGCGAGGCGCTCGGCGGCCGCGACCAGCGTCGCGTCGTCCTTGGCGAAGCAGAACCGCACCAGGCGCTCGCCCGGCGGATTGACGGCAGAGAAAACCGAGAAGGGAATCGACGCGACACCGATCTCCCGGGTCATCCACTGCGAATACTCGACGTCCGGCAAGTCGCTCAGGTGTGCATAGTCGGCCACCTGAAAGTACGTCCCCGCGCTCGGGCGGAGCTTGAGCCGCGTCCCGGCGAGGAGTTCGGCAAAGCGGTCGCGCCGCTTCTGATAGAAAGCGGGAAGCTCCAGATAGTGCTCGGGACACTCGCGCAGGTACGCTGCAATGGCGTATTGCATCGGCGTGACGACGGAGAACTGCACGAACTGGTGGACCTTGCGGAACTCGCGCGTCGATGCCGCGGGCGCCACGCAGTAGCCGACCTTCCAGCCCGTCGTGTGATAGGTCTTGCCGAACGACGACACCACGAAGCTGCGCGCGGCGAGCGCCTCGTGGCACAGCATGCTGGTGTGCCGCCGTCCGTCGAACAGGATGTGCTCGTACACTTCGTCCGAGAGCACAAAGAGCCCATGGCGCTCAGCGAGCGCCGCGCACTCGGCGAGATCCGCCTCGCTCCAGGCCGCGCCGCTCGGATTGTGCGGCGTATTGACGATTATGAGGCGCGTTCGCGGCGTGATGGCCGCGGCAACGCGCGCCCAGTCGACGTGGAAATCGGGCCGTGCCAGCGGCACGCGCACGGTGCGACCGCCAGCGAGCGTTACCGAAGGCTCATAGGAATCGTAGCAGGGCTCGAGCACTATAACTTCGTCGCCCGCGCGAACGACGGTCTGCACTGCGCAGAAGATCGCCTCGGTGCCGCCCGCAGTGACGGTGACTTCGCTCTCGGGATCGCCACGATGTCCGTACAGGCGCTCGTTCTTGCGGACAATCTCTTCGCGCAGCACCGGCAGGCCCGCCATGGGTGCGTACTGGTTGTGCCCTGCGTTCAGGTGTTCGGCAACAAGTGCCCGCAAGCGTGCGGGTCCGTCGAAGTCCGGAAAGCCCTGGGAGAGATTGATGGCGCCCGTGTCCGCGGCGAGCTTCGACATCACGGTAAAAATCGTCGTGCCGACGGCGGGGAGCTTGGATTCGAAGCCGGCCGTCATGTGATCGATTCCGCCGCGGCGAGTGCCGCGCCGACGATGCCTCCTTCGAGCCGAAGCTCTCCGGGCAGGATGCGCGCGCGGCTCTTGAGGAGCGGCGCAAATTCGCGGTAGTTCTCGGTCACGCCACCGCAGAGGATGAACGTGCTCGGCCAGAAGAGCCGGTGCATGTATTCGAGGTAGTCGTTGAGTGCGTCCGCCCATTGCGTCCAGCTCAGGTTCCGCTTGATGCGCGCGCGTCCCGAGGCAAGGTGCTCGGCGCTCACGCCGTGCATTTCGAGGTGACCGAACTCGGTGTTACGCACCAGCATTCCGTCCGCGAAGATCGAACTGCCGATGCCGGTGCCGAGCGTAAGCACGATCACTGTGCCCCTCAGCCCGCGGCCGGCGCCGAGCCGCATCTCGGCAAGCCCCGCGGCATCCGCATCGTTCAGGAGCACGCAGCGGCGGCCAAGCGCTGTGCCGAAGAGCTGCGCGCCGTCCGTATCGACCCAGGATTGATCGATGTTGGCGGCCGTGTAAACGCACCCGTCGCGGATGACGCTCGGCATCCCGAAGCCGACGGGCCCCGACGTTTTGAAACGGCTCGCGAGTTCGCGTGCCGTTTCAGCGACGGCACCGGGAGTCGAAGGTTGGGGCGTGGCGAGCGCGATGGCGGGCTGCGTCAGGCAGCCGGCCACGGTATCGACGGGTGCACCCTTGAGCGAAGAACCACCGACATCGATACCGAGAATGATCATGGGCTGAACGTGCAATCTGTTGGGCCCGCGACATTGCAGCCGCGGCGCCGTCCGGCAACTTGGACTACTGGTTCGCGGCGATCGCCATCTGGATGTCGCGCTCGCGAATACGCTCCTGCTTCTTCATCCACCATGCGGCAAATACGACGCCGACTGTCACGATCGCTACCAGCACGGTCGCGAGCGCGTTGACCTCCGGATTCACCCCAAGCTTTACCTTGGAGAAAATCAGCATCGGGAGTGTCGTCGAGCCCGGCCCCGAGACGAAGCTCGAAATCACGAGATCGTCCCAGGAGAGCGTAAAGGATAGCAGCCAGCCGGAAAGAATGGCCGGCATGATGATCGGGAGTGTAATCACGAAGAAGACCTTGCGCGGATGCGCGCCGAGGTCCATGGCCGCTTCCTCGAGCGATTCATCGAAGGTCGCGAGCCGCGACTGCACGATGACCGTGACGTAGGCCATGGAGAAGGTCATGTGGGCGATCGTGATCGTCGTGATTCCCCGGCCCGCGGGCCAGCCGAAGAGCGATTCCATCGTCACGAAAAGCAGCAGGAGCGAGAGGCCGGTGATGACTTCTGGCATGACGAGCGGCGCCGAGGTCATGCCGGAGAAAAGCGTGCGGCCTTTGAACCGGCCGAAACGCGCGAGCACCAGGCCCGCCACCGTGCCGAGGATGACGGCGCCGGTTGCGTTCATCGCCGCGATCGAGATCGAGAGCTTCGCGGCGTCGAGCAGCTGCGTGTTCGCGAACATCGACACGTACCACTTGAGCGTCGGCGAGTTGTAGGCGTCCCAGACGGTGACGAGCTTCGAGGCGTTGAATGAGAACACGACCATCGAGATGATCGGCACGTAGAGGAACGCGAAGCCGAAGACCAGCATGCTCAGGATGAAGACCGAGCGCTTGCCCATTACTTGTGCCCCCTGAGCTCGCGTCCCTGTGTGTACTGGAAGATCATGATCGGCACGACGAGGAGCAGCAGCATCGCAATGGCCACGGCACTCGCCACCGGCCAGTCGCGATTCGCGAAGAACTCATCCCACAGTACGCGTCCGATCATGAGCGTATCCGGTCCGCCGAGGAGCGCGGGAATCACATACTCACCGACGGCCGGAATGAAGACCAGCATGCAGCCCGCAATGATGCCCGGGAGCGAGAGCGGCAGCGTGATCTTGAGGAAGGCTTTCATCGGTCGGCAGCCGAGATCGGCGGCCGCCTCGAGGAGCGTCAGGTCCATCTTCTCAAGCGTCGAGTAGAGCGGCAGGATCATGAACGGCAGGTACGAATAGACGATGCCGAGATACACCGCGAAGTCCGTCTGCATCATCACGATCGGTTCGTCGATCACGCCGAGCGCCATGAGGACGTTGTTGATGACGCCGTTGTTCTTCAGGAGCCCAATCCACGCGTAGACACGCAGCAGGAACGAGGTCCAGAACGGCAGCACCACGAGGAGCAGAAGAATGTTGCGTGTCGAGGGCTTCGAGCGCGCCATGCCATAGGCCATCGGATAGCCCATGAGCAGGCAAAGGATGGTCGAAATCCCCGCGATCCTCAGGGAACTCAGGTATGCATTGCCGTAGAGCGCGTCCTGGAAGAGGAACGCATAGTTCGCGAGCGTGAGCTTGATCTGCACCACGGTCGAACTCGTCCACTCCCAGAAGGGCGAGTACGGCGGCATGGCAATGCGCGATTCCGCAAACGAAATCTTGAGGACGATGACGAACGGAATGACGAAGAAGAGCAGCAGCCACAGGTAGGGAATCGAGATGACGATCGGCCGGCCGGCGATGCGCCGCTTGATGCCCTGGACCACCGGCGTGCTGCTGAAGATCCGCCACCACAGGACGATGCGCCCGAAGGTCGGTTCGACGGAGGCCGAGCCCCTGGCCATGTCAGCGTTCCCGCCCTGCCGCCTTCACTGCGTGACCACGACGGGACTTTCCGCGTGCCAGTGCAGGAACACGCGCTCATCCCAGGTGAACTGCGCAACCGAATCGCGCTCCGAGTTCGGCATGGTGACGCGCACGATGCGCCCGGTGTCAATCTGCACGAGGTAGATCGACATGTCGCCCATGTAGGCGATTTCCTTGATCGTGCCCTCGATGACGTTGTCCGGCTGTTGCGGACGCTCGCGCGCGATACGGATCTTTTCCGGCCGGATTGCCGCCCAAACCGTGACGCCGGGCGCCGCGCTGATGCCGTGATCGACGAAGATAACCCCGCCGAGTTCGTCCGACTGGATGCGGACGTGATCCGGCCGATCTTCAATAAGCCGCCCTTCGAACATGTTCACGCTGCCGATGAAGTCCGCGACGAAGCGCGATGTGGGAAATTCGTAGATCTCGGAGGGCGTGCCGACCTGCACGATCTCGCCGTGGTTCATCACGCCGATGCGGGAAGCGAGCGTCATCGCCTCTTCCTGGTCGTGCGTGACCACCATGAAGGTGACGCCAAGCTGCTCCTGGATGTTCACCAGCTCGAACTGCGTGTGCTCGCGGAGCTTGCGGTCGAGCGCGCCAAGCGGTTCATCGAGGAGCAGCACTTTCGGCCGTTTCACGAGCGAGCGCGCGAGCGCGACGCGCTGACGCTGGCCGCCCGAGAGCTGGTGGGGCTTGCGCTTGCCGAATTGCGTCATCTTGACGATGCCGAGCATGTCGTCGACACGTTTCCCGATGTCCGCCTTGGAAATGCCTTCCTGTCTCAGGCCGAACGCGACGTTGTCCTCCACCGTCATATGCGGAAAAAGCGCGTACGACTGGAACATCATGTTCGTCGGCCGGTGATACGGCGGGATGTCGGCGAGATCCTGCCCATCGATCGACAGCGTGCCTGTGCTTGGCGTCTCGAATCCCGCGAGCATGCGAAGCAGCGTCGTCTTGCCGCAGCCCGAGCCGCCGAGGAGACAGAAGATCTCGCCCTGATAGATTTTCAGCGAGACGTTATTGACTGCGATGAAGTCGCCGAATTTCTTCGTGACCCGATCAATCTGGACGTAGGGTTTAGCGTGCGGGTCGAGCCACGGCGAAGCCTTCGCCTGCGTCTGTTTCGGATTCGCTGCCATGAAGCCTGCCTTGATCTTGTGCGTCGGGGCCCGGCCGTCCGGCCGGGCCCCGCTCGCCGCGGTCCGGCCGGCGGTGAGCCCGTTATTCTTATTGACCGGTCTTGATCGTGGTCCACGCCCGGTTCAGGAGCCGGCTGTACTCCTGCGACTCCGACATGTGCGGGTACAGCTTGTTCTTCATTTCAGCCGTCGGATAGATGTTCGGATTGTTCTTCACCGCGTCGTCGACGAACGGGAGCGAAGCGAGGTTGCCGTTCGCGTAGGTCACGAAGTTCGTGACGGCAGCGATGACTTCCGGCCGCATCGTGTAATCGAGAAACAGGTGCGCATTATTCGGATGCGGTGCGTCCGCCGGAATCGCGAGCGTGTCGAACCACATGATCGCGCCTTCCTTCGGGATGAAGTAGTCGAGCTCGACGTCCTTCTTCGCTTCCTCCGCGCGGCCCTTCGCGATGAAGATATCGCCGCTCCAGCCGAGCGAGAGACACACCTCGCCATTGGCGAGATCGTCGATGTACGAGGAGGAATGGAAATACTTGATGAACGGCCGGACCTTCATCAGCACGTCTTCAGCGGCCTTGAGGTCGTCCGGATTCTCGCTGTTCGGATCCTTGCCGAGGTAGATGAGGACGGAATCGACGACCTCGGACGGCGCATCGAGCATCGTGATGCCGCACTTCTGCAGCTTTTTGGCATTGGCCGGATCGAGAATGAGCGACCAGCTGTCGGGCTTGAAGTCCTTGCCGAGGACGGCCTGGACCTTCTTCACGTTGTAGCCGACTCCGGTCGTGCCCCACTGCCAGTCCGTCGCGTACTGGTTGCCCGGGTCGTGCTTGGCAATCCGGCCCATGATGTCCGGATCCATGTTCTTGAAGTTCGGAAGCTTCGACTTGTCGAGCTTCAGGAACACGCCCGCCTTGATCTGGCGCTCGAGGAAGTTCGCGGACGGCACCACTACGTCATAGCCGGTGTGGCCAGCGAGCAGTTTCGTCTCGAGGACTTCATTGCTGTCGAAGGTGTCGTAGGTGACCTTGATGCCGGTCTCCTTCTCGAAATTCGCAACTGTGTCGGGCGCGATGTAGTCCGACCAGTTGTAGATGTGCAGGACCTTTTCTTCGGGCGGCGGCGCCGCGGCCGTCGTCGACGCGGTCTCCTCTTTCTTGCCGCAGGCCCCGAGGGCCATGAGGACGAGAGCCAATGGGAAGCTCAATCGAATGAAGCGCGTCATTGTGAATCTCCTGGGCGTTGACCGGTCACGTCAGCCCCACCCTTCGTGGATCTAAAGAGGATTGATTCTGGTTGTCGTCAGGCAGCCGATTCTCTCGGTTTATCGTTCTAGTACCTACCCCCATGAAAGGTACCACGCGGCGCGGCCGACCGGAATTGGGCCCGCATGAACTACAGGCCGAGCCGGCGGACTTCCGCCAGCGTCATGTCGACGCTGCGCCTTGCTTTCTCCACCAGTTCATCGACTTCCGCGCGGCTGATGATGAGCGGGGGTGCAATCAGCATCGTATCGCGCGTCGCCCGCATGATGAGGCCGTTCGCGACGCAAAAGTCGCGGCAGATGAGGCCAACCTTGCCGCGATCGGCGAAGAATTCACGCTTGTCCTTGTTCTTGACCAGCTCGAGCGCGCCGATGAGGCCCGTCAGGCGTGCTTCGCCGACCAGAGGGTGGTCGGCAAGCTCCGCCCAGCGCTTGGCGAGATACGGCCCGATCTCGGTCCTGGCCCGCTCGACCAGCCGCTCCCGCCGGATAATCGCGATATTGGCGAGTGCAACGGCGCAGGACGCGGGATGCCCCGAATAGGTGAATCCATGGTGGAATTCCCCACCCTTCTCGATCAGGACCTTCGCCACCTCATCGCCGACCAGGACTCCGCCGATCGGGAGATAACCGGATGACAGGCCCTTCGCCATCGCCATGAGGTCGGGCTTGAAGCCGAAAGTCGTTGATCCGAACCATTCGCCCGTGCGGCCGAAACCGCAGATCACCTCGTCTGCGACGAGAAGGATGCCGTGCTTGCGGCAGATGCGTTCGATTTCAGGCCAGTAGGTCCGCGGCGGAATGATGACCCCACCGGCGCCCTGGATGGGTTCGCCAATAAACGCGGCGACGCGGTTGACGCCGAGCTCCTCGATCTTGCGCTCGAGCGCAGCGGCGGCCTTGCGGCCGAACTCATCGGGACTTAAGTCCCCGCCGTTCTGATACCAATAAGGCTGCTCGATGTGCACGATGTCCGGGATCGGCAGTCCCCCCTGAGCGTGCATCAGTTTCATACCGCCGAGGCTGGCGCCTGCCACGGTGCTGCCGTGATAGGCGTTCTCGCGGCTGATGATGACCTTGCGGTCCGGCTGGCCGAGCGCCGCCCAATAATGGCGCACCATGCGGACGATGGTGTCGTTCGATTCCGAGCCGGAACCGGTAAAAAATACATGGCCGAAACCGGGTGGCGTCACTTCGGACAGCGCCGTCGCGAGTTCGATCGCAGGCGGATGCGCGCACTGGAAGAAGCTGTTGTAGAACGGCAGCTCCAGCATCTGCTTGTATGCGGCCTCGGCGAGTTCCTTGCGGCCGTAGCCGACGTTTACACACCAGAGCCCGGACATCGCGTCGAGCGTCTTGTGGCCCTCCGAGTCCCAGAGGTAAACGCCATCGGCACGCGTGACGATCCGCGCGCCCTTGGTGCCGAGCTCGCGAAAATCCGTGAACGGATGCAGGTAGTGCGCGCTGTCGAGGCGCTGATAATCGGCGGTCGATCGATTTGTCGTTATTGTCATGGCGTTCCCCGCAGCCCTCACCCCAGCCCTCTCCCGCTTGCGGGAGAGGGTGCCCGAAGGGCGGGTGAGGGTTCTTAGACGTTCAGCAACAGATGCTCCCGCTCCCAGGAACTGATCACCTGCAGGAACGTTTCGTATTCATTGTCCTTCACCGCGCTGTACGCGCGCACGAAGCGCTCGCCGAACACTTCGACGAGCGGCTTGCATTCACGGATGAGCCGCAGCGCCTCCGCGAGCGTGCGCGGAAGCGAAAATGGCAGGCTGTAGGCGCTGCCGGATATCGGGTCGGTCGGCTTGAGGCCCTCGATCATTCCGAGGTAGCCGCAGGCGAGCGATGCCGCGATCGCAAGATACGGATTCGCATCGGCGCCCGGCACGCGGTTCTCGACGCGCCGCCCCGCCGGCGAGGACATCGGGACCCGAAGGCCCGCCGTCCGATTGTCGTAGCCCCAATGCACGTTGATCGGAGCGGAATTGCGCGGCGTGATGCGCCGGTAGGAATTCACGTTCGGCGCGAACAGCGGCATCGCGGCCGGCAGGTACTTCTGCAGACCCGCGATGTGCGAGAAGAAGAGCTGGGTCGGCGAGCCGTCGGGATTCGAGAAGATGTTCTGCCCGCTCTTCATGTCGACGATGCTCTGGTGAAGATGCATCGCACTGCCCGGTTCGCGCGGATGGGGTTTCGCCATGAAAGTCGCGTACATCTTGTGGCGCAGCGCCACTTCACGCGCCGTGCGCTTGAAGAGAAACGCTTGGTCCGCGAGCGTCAGCGGATTGCCGTGCAGCAGATTGATTTCCATCTGCGCGGCGCCTGCCTCGTGAATCAGGGTATCGATATTGAGTTCCTGTGCCTCGCAGAACGCGTACATGTCGTCGAACACCGGATCGAATTCGTTGACTGCCGCGATGCTGTACGACTGGCGGCCGATCTCCGGGCGGCCGGAGCGGCCAATCGGCGGCTTCAGCGGATAGTCGGAGTCGGTATTCGGCTCGATGAGGAAGAACTCGAGCTCCGGCGCCACGATCGGCTCCCAACCCTGTGCGGCATAGAGTTCGAGCACATGGCGCAGCACGTAACGGGGCGCCATCGTTACCGGGCGGCCGTCCGCGTAGAAGCAGTCGTGAATGACCTGTGCCGTCGGCTCGGCGGCCCAGGGCACCACGGAAATCGCGTTGGAGTCAGCCTTCAGCACGATGTCGATTTCGGATGGGCTGATGGCGCTGTCGTCATCCGGATAGTCGCCGGTGACCGTCTGCAGGAAGATCGCTTCCGGCAGCCGCATCCCCTCCTCCTCCGCGAACTTCTCGGCGGGCATTACCTTGCCACGGGCAATGCCGGCCATGTCCGGGATGGTCGCCTCGACTTCCTGGATGTTGTGTTCCTTGAAGAACTGCTGGATCTTGCTCGCCATCGGACCCTTCCCTTATCGACGTTTTTGGGCCCGCAACCGGGCCCGCTCGCGCGCGGCATCGCCGAACGCCTTGAACATCGCCTGTGAAGCCGGATTCTTCGTCACTTTCCATTCGGGGTGCCATTGCACCGCCAGCGCGAAACTGCGGGCTTTCGCCACGCGGAACGCTTCGATCACACCGTCGGGCGCGCGCGCTTCGACCACAACGTCCGGCGCCAGGCGATGGACGCCCTGCCCGTGCAGCGAATTCACTCGGATGCGGTCCTTGCCGAGGAGCGACCGCAGGAAGCTCCCCCGCTCAATGTCGATGTCGTGCACGTCATCGAAACGGCCGTGCGGCCCGCGGGACTCATCGGCACGATGATCCGCGTGGCCGGGAATCTCGTGAATCTTCTGATGGAGCGTGCCGCCGAGCGCCACGTTCATCTCCTGAAAACCGCGACAAATGCCGAAGACCGGCACTCCCTGCTCGATGGCCGCAGGAATCAGCGGCAGCGTAATCGCATCGCGCGCCGGATCGTGCAGCGTGCCCGGATCGCTCACGGGACCTTCGTATCGGTGAGGCTCCACGTTGCTCAGGCTTCCGGTCAGGAGCAGACCATCGAAGCGCTCGAGCAGGTCATCGACATCGAACAAATCGCTGAAAGCCGGGATCAGCACGGGGGCGCAATCGGCGCCGTCGATCACGCCCGTCAGGTATTCCTCGCGCACCATGTGCCAGTAATAGTCGCCAACGACCTTGCGGTCGCACGGGACCCCGACGATTGGCTTACGTGGACTCATGGCTGTTTAGAATTTTAAACGGGAAGCCGGTTGGCTGGCCCGTTCGGCGGGAGGCATTGAAGCACAGGCCACGGCGTCCTGTCGCATCTTGACAAAACGAGGGTCCCGCGGGGCCTTTTTTCCTAGGCTTATCGACAAATACCGCGCCGCGGCAGGCTTGCTTGCCCCCTGCGGGGCCCGGTATTCTGCGCCCCCGGCTCACGAGCCGGCGACACTAAATCTTAAACGGCGGGGGCCGTCATGCATGCGGTCACGCAGCTTCATGAAGCCGAGGGTTATCTAGAGCGGCGACCGGAAACCCGCTTCGTCGATGTCTTGCTTGCGGACAACGGCGGAGTCCTCCGGGGCAAGCGCATCACGGCCGCCGAACTCAACGGCATCTATTCCAAGGGGCTCTACCTCCCGGGCTCGATGTTCGCCCTGGACGTGCTCGGCCATACCGTCGAGGCAACCGGCCTTGGCTTTGACGACGGCGACGCCGATCGCGCGTGTCTGCCGCTTCCGGGGACACTGTTTCCCGTGCCCTGGCTGGGTCCGGCCGTCGCCCAGGTGCAGGTCGCCATGCACGAGATCGACGGCACGCCTTTCTTCGGCGATCCCTACCACGTGCTCGGCGGCGTGCTCGACCGCTTCCGCGCGATCGGCCTGACGCCCGTCATCGCGATCGAGCTCGAGTTCTATCTGGTCGACCGCGAGCGGGCATCCGGCATGCCGCAGCCGCCCGTGTCGCCGCGGACCGGTCGACGTGAGTTCCGGACCCAGATCAATTCCATGGAGGATCTTGACGATTACTCCGTCATTCTCGCGGACATCGCCGCGCAATGCGCGATCCAGGAGATTCCGACGGGCACGGCGCTCGCCGAGTACGGCCCCGGCCAGTTCGAAGTGAATCTGCACCACGTCGACGATGCGCAGCGCGCCTGCGACCACGCGATCCGGCTGAAGCGCCTCGTCAAAGGCGTCGCGCACAAGCACGGCATGGAAGCGACCTTCATGGCGAAGCCCTACCGCGAGATGGCGGGCAGCGGCACACACATTCACGTGAGCGTGCTCGATGCCGGCGGCCGCAATATCTTCGCGAGCGAGGACGAGCTTGGCAGCGCACGCATGCGACAGGCCTGCGCCGGCATGCTTGCAAGCATGGCCGACGGTATGGCCGTGTTCGCTCCGAACGCGAATTCCTATCGGCGCTTGAGGCCCGAGGCCTATGTGCCGATGACGCCGACCTGGGGACTCAACAACCGTGGGGTCGCCGTACGCGTGCCGGTGAGCGATCCGTCGAACCGGCGTCTCGAGCATCGCGTCGCCGGCGCGGACGCGAATCCGTATCTGCTCGCCGCCTGGGTGCTCGCGGGAATTCATCACGGGCTCGTTGAGCGCCTGCAGGCGCCCGCGCCCTGGCTCGGCAACGCATACAAGGGCAACGGCGGGGAGACGCTCCCGACGCATTGGGCGAGCGCCTTCGATCGCTTCGAGCGCAGTGCGCTCGCGAAGGAGTATTTCGGCGAGCGCTACGTGAAGCTCTATTCGACGACGCGACGGGGCGAGCTCGAAGCATTCGCGAGTCACGTGAGTTCGCTCGAAATCGAGTGGTACCTGCGCGGCCTCTGATCATGGACGTCCTCCTGCACAAACCACCGGTTACCGCAGCGCCCCGCGCCGAACACGTCGCTGTCGTATTACGCCGCGACAGCGACGCCGACCGCGAGCTTTGCAGCGCTCGCTGGCGATCTCGATGCGGATGTCTGCGTTGTCGGTGGCGGCATCGCCGGCTGCTCGGCGGCGCTCCATCTCGCCGAGCGCGGCTATCGCGTCGTGCTGCTCGAGGGGAAGCGGATTGGCTGGGGCGCTTCGGGCCGCAATGGCGGCCAGGCGATCTTCGGCATCGCGTGTGGGCAGGAAAAGATCGAGCGTTATCTCGGCAAGGCCGACGCGCGCAAGGTATTCGAAGTAACGGTCGAGGGTCTGAACCTGTTGCGTTCGCGGATTGCGCAGCATTCCATCGCCTGCGACTGGCGGCCCGGCATTTTCCAGGCCGCGCTGAAACCGGCTCAGCTGAAGGAGCTGGCCGCGGATGTCGAGGCGCTCGCGGCACTCGGCTATCGCTCCCCGCGCTTCGTCGCGCGCGACGAACTTTCGACCATGCTCGCGAGCGAGCGCTATCTCGGCGGACTCTACGATCCGGCGAGTGGCCACATCCATCCGCTGAACTACACGCTCGGGCTCGGGGCGGCCGCGGCGGCGGCCGGCGTGCGGATCCACGAGGGATCCGGCGTGCTCTCGTATCAGCAAGGTGCGAAGGTCACGCTGCGCACCGCGCGCGGGTCGGTGCGCGCGGACCATGTCGTGGTCTGCGCCAACGCCTATGTCGGCGGGCTATCGTCGGCGCTCGACTCGCGCATCATGCCGGTACTTACCTACATCATCGCAACCGAGAAACTCGGCGCGGAACGCGCACGCGCGCTCATCCCGAACAACATGGCGGTCGCCGACGTCAACAACATCCTCGACTATTTTCGCCTGTCCGCGGACGGCCGTATGCTCTTCGGCGGGCGTGTCAGTTACTCGGGCTTCGATCCGCTCAACACCGAGAGCGCAACGCGCGCGCGCATGCTGCGCGTGTTCCCCCAGCTTGCGGACACGAAGATCGAATATTCCTGGGGCGGATTCGTCGACATCACCCTGAATCGCGCTCCGCATTTCGGGCGCCTCGCGCCGAACATCTATTTCCTGCAGGGCTTCTCCGGCCACGGCGTCGTCCTCACCGGCATCGCGGGCAAGCTCGTAGCCGAGGCCATCGCTGGAACGGCGGAACGCTTTGACGTCTTCGCGCGCATTCCCCACACGGGATTTCCGGGAGGGCTGCTCTTTCGACGCCCGGCGCTTGTCCTCGGCATGCTCTACTACCGCCTGAAGGACCTCCTCTGACGGTGCCGGGTCGTGCTTTTCGTGCTTATTGGTCGCGCGAAAGCGGGTGTCGTTTCATCAGTCCGCGGACTGACGCCTCATGACGCCCCAACCGACGCGCTATCTCGCTTATCGATGCGACGCCACGCTGAATCGCTCGATTAGCAATCCAGGCGCGCGCCACGGAGACGCTCCGTCCGCGGAATCCAGCCTCGAGTTCCTCGCGCGTGACGCCGAAATGTCGGATGGCAGCGGCGAACAGGTCCTCCAGTGTCTCTTGAGTTCGAGCCAGTCCATCGACTGCCGCCGCGCGACCACCTAATCGATTGTCGCCGGCCGGCGGTTTCTTCGGAGCAGCTGATTTGTCAAGATCGTTCTCCACCGGACACTGCATGAGTGCGAAGTAGGAGGCGACTGCACGAGCGCGATCCGCGCTCAACATGGCGAGAGCGAAGTCCGTGGTGATCCATGCTGAACTTCGAGTCCCCGCATACTCCGGATGACTCGACCAGGCGTAGTCATCCAATGACTTCGCCAGCCCGGCCACCAACGGGTTGTTGTGGATGTATCGAATGACCGCGAGCAGGTAGGCATCTGCATTGACAAGTGTCGCGTGATATCGCCGTTCGAACAGGTGACCGGTCGTCGGCACGCGCGCTTGCACACGACGGGCGAACTGACTCGCTATTCGCAACATGATTCGCCCAAGCGGCACATCGCTGACCTGCACCAGAAGATGAATGTGATTGGTCATCCAGCAGTACGCATGAACCCGGGCGCGCTGCGTTTCGATCACATCCTGGACGATGCGCTCCAGCATCACGCGATCACCGTCATCGTGGAATATTGGCTGGCGGTGATTGCCGCGTAGTGTGACGTGATAGAAGGCGCCCGGGACATGCAATCGAAGCGGCCGAGCCATCCCTGCCTCCGGTATCAAATGCCGTCAGCAGATGTCACTTTGCCGGGGTTTTCAACGACTGCATGAGGCGACAGTGCATAGAAATGACTGCGGCGACGCGGGCGCCGAAATGCACGAAAAGCACGAAAAGCACGACCCGGCACCGATCACCCCGATCACCGGCACCGATCATGAAGGCACGGCTCTGTCACCCCTTCAGCAGGTAGCAGTGGTGGATGCGCGCGTTGCGCGCATAGTCACGCGGAATCGTCTTCGCCGTGAGGTCCTCGACCTGAAAATCCGCAAGTGCGGCGCGGTCGAGCTTGAATTTCGTAAAGTTGTTGGCGAAGAGGATCGCTCCGCCGGGCGCCAGCAGCTTCGCGGCGCTGCGGATGAGGTCGACGTGATCGCGCTGCACGCCGAAATGTCCCTTCATCTTCTTCGAGCGTGAGAACGTCGGCGGGTCGATGAACGCCAGGTCGTAGAACCTGTCGTTGCGCCGCGGCCAGGGATGCTCCAGCCATTCGAGGCAATCGGCGCGCACGATCTCGTGCCTGTCGCCCGTGAATCCGTTCAATTTCAGGTTCGCTTCCGCCCAGTCGAGATAGCTGTTCGACATGTCGACGGTCGTCGTCTGTATCGCGCCGCCCGCGGCGGCGAACACCGTGGCGGTAGCCGTGTAGCCAAAAAGATTGAGGAAACGCTTGCCCTTTGCCATCTCGCGGATGAGGGCTCGCGTCGGCCGATGGTCGAGAAAGATGCCCGTGTCGAGGTAGTCGAAGAAATTCACCAGGAATTTGAGGCCGCCCTCTTCAATCTCGTGCAGTTCCGCGCGTTCGTCGATCCGCTCGTACTGGTCGCCTTCCTTCTGCTTGCGCCGTCGACGATAGATGACGAATGGTGGCTCCACACCGATCGCGGAGGGCAGAACGGCCAGGGCCTCCGATCGGCGCTGCCGGACACCCTCCTGGGCGATGCTGTCGGGCGCTTCATATTCCTGAACGCAAACCCAACGATTTTGACCACTCTTATATATGTCGATGGCGAAGGCGTACTCCGGCATGTCCGCGTCGTAGAGCCGGTAGCAGGTGATACCGGTTTCCCCGAGCCAGGATGCCAGGGCTTTCTGGTTCTTCTGAATGCGGTTCGCAAACATCGTCGCGCCGGGACTTGCCGCGTGCGCCGCCATGCGTTCCGCCCGCGCTTCCTCGCTGATGTCCCGGAACCATTTCTCGGTGATCTCGAATCTCAACAATTTGCATTCGATCGTCCCGTTCCAGACCGTGTGCGTGCGTCGCGCCGCGATGCCCATGCGCTGGCCGAGGGCGGGGTTGCCAGCGAGCACCGCGGCCTGCCAGCCCTTGAATTGCTCGCGCAGCTTCGCGCCGAGCATTTCATAGAGCCGTTCGAGGCCCACGTCCGCACCGATGCGCTCGCCGTACGGCGGATTCACCGCGATGAGGCCATTCGCCTCACCAGGATTCTCGAGCTCGGCCAGTTCGCGCCGCTCGACGTGCACGAGCGTCGCAAGCCCGGCGCGCTCGATGCCGGCGATCGCCGCAGAGATGGCATCGCGATCGTGGTCGTAGCCGACGATGCGATTCTTCGCCACCGATTCCTTCGCCCGCAGCTGCGCCACTTCGAGCAATTGCGCCCAGAGCGCGGCGTCGTGCCCCTTCCAGCGCAGAAAGCCGAACGAGTCACGCGTGAGCCCGGGCGCGCGATCGTGGGCGATGAGCGCAGCTTCGATGGCAAAGGTGCCGGACCCGCACATCGGATCGATGAACGCGCCGCCCGTCCGCGCAATGTCGGCCCAGCCCGAGCGCAGCAGGATGCCGGCCGCGAGATTTTCCTTGAGCGGCGCGGCACCGGTCGCCGCCCGATAGCCGCGCCGGTGGAGCGCATCGCCCGACAGATCGATGCTGAGTGCGGCGACATCGCGATACACGTAGACGTTGACACGCACGTCTGGCGCCTTGGTATCGACGTCCGGGCGTTGGCCCGTGCGGTCGCGGATGAAATCGACGATCGCATCCTTGGTCTTGAGCGCACCGTACTGGCTGTGTGTCATCTGCGAAACGGCGCTTGCAAATTCACAGGCAATCGATCCGTCCGCCGCAACGTGTTCCAGCCAATCAATGGCGCGCACGCCGGCGTACAGTTCTTCGGGATTTGCGGCAGGAAACTCCGCAAGCTTCAGCAGAACGCGGCTCGCCACCCGCGACCAGAGGCACATCCGGTACGCGGCTTCGAGCGTGCCGTGACAGCGCACGCCACCCGCCGCCTCACGCGCCTCTGTCATGCCGGCTGCGAGTGCCTCGCCCTGCACGAGGTCACCGAATCCGGGCGGCGTCGTGACGAAGAATTCGTGCGTCGTCATCATGCGTCGTCATCATGCGTCGTCGCGGACCGACGCGGGTAGTTCGCGCACGGAGTTCCGCGGAGCGCGCGCAAGATAGCTTCTGAGAACTCGATAGATATCCGGATCGAAGTGACGCTTTTCGACGCGCACCAGCCGTTGCGCCGCCTCATCGTCAGCCGTGCTGCCGAGATAGCTCCAGTGATCGAAGAGATGCGCCGTCGCAACGCCATTGCCGTCGCGTTCGGTCACGGCGATCGCGCCGGCAAAGGGCCAGCTCGCGATACGAAGCGCCGCGAGCGCGAGTTGCAGGCGCAGATTGTGCCGCACGGGCGGCTCAAGCCCGACGCAGGCCCCGCGACACTTGCCGACCTGGTAGGCGAAGCAGGACCCCTCGCCCTTTTCGCGCCCGAGCCGCAGGGCGCAGAGCTGATGTGTATGCACGATCTCCTTCAAGGCGCGCTCGCCGTCCGCGCGTTTGCGAAATACTCCGAAGCGCTCGGAACCCTTGGCGGGCGAGTCGTGAAGCGGGACAACCCTAGCGCGCAGCCAGCCATCGTCGAGCGTGAGTTCGATGGCATGCAGCGTGTCCGCCGCACGCAGCCGGCGATTGAAGACGGGCTGCTCGTTCTTGACGAGCTGCGTTTCGAGCAGCAGGGCGCCGAACTCACCGGCCGTTTCGGTCCATTCGACCCGTCGCACCAGGCGCGCGAGCTTCGCGTCCTTACCGCCGCCGGAGACGGCCGCAAAATGGCCAAGCACGCGCGTGCGGATCGACTTGGCCTTGCCGACGTAAAGGAGCGAACCGTCCTCGGCCAGAAAGCGGTAGACACCGGTCCCATCCGGCAGATCGTCAGCGAGCTCCGCCGGCAGGTATTCCGGAAGCGTCGCGCGCTTCGTGAGCTGCTTGACGGCGGCTTCGAGCTCAGCCGCCGGGCGCGTCGCCCGCAGCACTTTCCACAGATCGTAGAGCACGCGCGCGTCGCCGAGCGCCCGGTGGCGCGCGTTCGTCGCAAGGCCGTGCCGCAGCATGACGGCGTCCAGGTTGTGGCGCGCTTCGCCCGGCGACAACAGGCGCGACAGCTTCACCGTGCACAGCACCTCCGAGCGAAACCTGCGTCCGAGTCGCTGGAATTCCTGGCGGACGAAGCCGTAGTCGAAGCGCACGTTGTGAGCGATGAAAAGGCGCCCGGCGAGCCGGCGCTCGACTTCGTCGGCCACGAGATCGAAGGACGGCGCATCCTCGACCATCTCGTTCGAGATTCCGGTGAACGCCTCGATGCCGTGCGGAATGCGGCAGCCCGGATTGACGAGCGAACTCCACTCGCGCGCGCAGCCGTCTGCGTCGACCTCGACGATACCGACCTCGATGATGCGGTGGTGACGTGCATCGCCGCCCGTGGTTTCGAGATCGACGAAGGCAATGGGACGATTCACGATTGACACAGCCCGGCGATGCAGGCGCTCGACGCCGACGCCGCTCAGGCTTTCCCGTCGAGCGAACCGAGCACGCCGTAGAGGTCGGGCCGGCGGTCGCGGAAGAGCCCCCACCAGTGGCGGTACTCGCGCGAGCGGTCGAGGTCGAGGTCGGCCGTGATGACGCCTTCAGTCTTGCGGTCGGCCTCCACGAGCTTCGCACCCGTGTGATCGGCGATGAACGACGAGCCGTAAAAGGTCATCGAGTAGTGTTTGCCCGGCTCGACGCCGATGCGATTCGAGGCGATGAGCGGCACGACGTTCGCGCCTGCGTGACCCTGCATCACACGCTGCCAGTGATCGCGCGAATCGACGGCCGCATCCGCCGGCTCCGAGCCGATCGCCGTGGGATATAGAAGGAGATCCGCGCCAAGCAGTGCCATGGCCCGTGCGCATTCCGGAAACCATTGATCCCAGCAGACGCCGACACCGAGCTTGCCGTAACGCGTTGCCCACACCTTGAAACCGGTGTCACCCGGGGAGAAGTAGTACTTCTCGTGGTAGCCGACGCTCTCCGGAATATGCGCCTTGCGATAGATGCCCATGAGCGCCCCGCCGGCATCGACCATGGCAAGCGTATTGAAATACGCGTTCTGCGCGCGCTCGAAGAAGCTCACTGGCAGGACGACGTCGAGTTCTTTCGCAAGCATGCGCATGCGCGCGAGCGCCGGGTTTTCCTCGACCGTGCGGGCGAGCGCGAAGTATTCCCCATCGTGGTCCTTGCAGAAGTACGGGCTCTCGAAGAGCTCCTGGATGAGGATGATCTTCGCGCCCTGCTTCGCCGCCGCGCGCACGAGCTTCTCCGCGTTCGCGATGTTCGCCTCGCGATCCCAGCTGCACGCCATCTGCGTGGCCGCGACTCTTACCGCTGTCATGAGAGATCCACCCACGTGGTTTTGAGCTCCGTGTACTTGTCGAAGGCATGCAGCGACTTGTCGCGCCCATTCCCGGATTGCTTGAAGCCGCCGAAGGGCACCGTGATGTCGTCCGCGTCGTAGCAGTTCACGTACACCGTGCCCGCCCGGAGCGAGCGCGCGACGCGGTGTGCCGTGGTGATATCGCGCGACCAAACCGCGGCTGCAAGGCCGTAGGAGACGTCGTTTGCGATCGCCACCGCCTCGTCCACATCGCGAAACGTGATTGTCGCCAGAACCGGCCCGAAGATCTCCTCGCGCGCGATCGTCATCGACTGCTTCACACCGTCGAACACAGTCGGCTCGACGAAATAACCGCCGGACTCCTTGCGAACCTGCTGCCCGCCGAGGGCGACGCGCGCGCCTTCACTCTTGCCTTGGCCGATGTAGCGCAGCACGCGTGTCGAGCTGCGTGCGGTCGACGATCGCGCCGAGCTTCGTCGCCGGATCGAGCGGATCGCCGGGCGCCAGCTTGCGCCCGACCTCGGCGATCTTCTCGAGCACGCGATCCTTGAGGGATTCATGCACGACGAGGCGGGAACCCGCCGAGCACATCTCGCCCTGGTTGAAGAAGATCGCGTATGCCGCCGCCGTTGCCGCGCGGTCGACGTCGGGCGTGTCGGCCATGAGTATGTTCGGGGACTTGCCGCCGCACTCGAGCCACACGCGCTTCATGTTCGACTGGCCCGAGTACTCGAGCATGAGCTTCCCTGTGCGCGTGGAGCCAGTGAAGCCGACGCAGTCGACGTCCATGTGAAGCGCAAGCGCCTTGCCTGCGGTACCGCCCATGCCGGGCACTACGTTGAGCACTCCGGCCGGAAGGCCGGCCTCGATCGCGAGCGAGGCGATGCGGATCGCCGTGAGCGGGGATTTTTCCGACGGCTTCAGCACAATCGAATTGCCGGCAGCGAGCGCCGGCCCGAGCTTCCAGGAAGCCATCAGCAGCGGGAAATTCCAGGGCACGATGGCTGCGACGACGCCCGCGGGTTCCCGCGTAATAAATGCGAGTGAGTCGTGCCCCGTGGGCGCAACTTCGTCGTACATCTTGTCGATGGCTTCGGCGAACCACTGAATGCAATTGGCCGACGCCGACATGTCGACATTGAGCGCATCGTTCACGGGCTTGCCCATGTCGAGCGACTCGAGCAACGCGAGTTCCTCCGCATTCGCACGGATGAGGTCCGCGAACCGCAGCAGCACGGCCTTGCGCTTGCGTGGCGCCAACCGCGACCAGCTGCCTTTGTTGAAGGCGGCGCGGGCGCTCGCGACTGCGCGATCGACATCCGTCGAATCCGAGGACGCGATCTTCGCGAGAATCTTGCCGTTCGCCGGATTGATCGAGTCGAAAGTCGCGCCGGAGGCGGCATCGACATACTTGCCGTCGATGAAGGCCTGGCCACGGATGGCGAGTTCCGACGCGCGTGAGTGCCAGTTGACGGCTTTCAGCTGAGCGGACATGAGCGATGACCTTTTGTTTGCCGGGCCGATCAGAAAGTCGGCGGCGTGCAGGCGCTGATGATCTCACACTCCTCGCGTCCGGGATTGCGGAAGCGGTGCGGCACGCTGCTCGAGAAGTAATAAGCTTCGCCAGCGCCGAGCACGCGGCTATTGCCTGCTACCGTGAGTTCGATGCGGCCCCGCACGACGACGCCGCCCTCCTCACCTTTGTGGCTCAACATCTCCTCGCCTGTGTCGGCGCCCGCCGCGTAGCTCTCGTGCATGATCGCCATCTGCCGGTTCGGCCGCGTCGCCGCGACAAGCCGCAGCGATACGGGCCCGGCTCCGAGATCGGTGAGTTCATCACGGCCGAAGAACACCTGCGGGCTCGTCGCAAGATCGAGCGTGAAGAATTCGGCGAGCGACATCGGAATGCCGTCGAGCACTTTCTTGAGCGAGCTCACCGAAGGGCTCACGCGGTTCTGCTCGATGAGCGAGATCATGCCGTTGGTGACGCCCGCGCGCTTGGCGAGCTCGCGCTGCGAGAGCCCGTACATGTTGCGCAGGGCGCGCAGATGCGATCCGACGTCGATGCTCACGGGTCCCCCTCAAGCGTTCAGTATTTTAAACAGGAGGAGCGAAATTTCGGCTCAGTTTGTCCGAAATGTCAATTTTTCTTATCATGCGCGCCCCGAAAGCGAGGTCTGCCATGCCCGCCAATTCCCTCTCGCGCGCCGAGCTCGAAGCGTTCTGGATGCCCTTCACCGCGAACCGCCAGTTCAAGGCGAACCCGAGGATGCTGACGAGTGCGTCCGGCATGTACTACCACTCGGACGACGGCCGGAAGATTCTCGACGGCGTCGCGGGCCTCTGGTGCGTCAATGCCGGGCACGACCGCAAGGAAATCAGCGAGGCGATCGCGAAGCAGGCCGCAACGCTCGATTACGCACCGCCCTTCCAGATGGGACACCCGGGTGCGTTCCAGCTTGCAAACGCAGTCGTCAAGGTCGCACCGCCCGGACTCGACCATGTGTTCTTCACGAATTCGGGCTCGGAGTCCGTCGACACGGCGCTCAAGATCGCGCTCGCCTATCACCGCATCCGGGGCGACGGCGCGCGCCAGCGCTTCATCGGACGCGAGCGCGGCTATCACGGCGTCGGATTCGGCGGCATTTCTGTCGGGGGCATGGTCAACAATCGCAAGTACTTCGGCAGCATGCTGACGGGCGTCGATCACCTGCCGGCAACCTTCAATCTCGAACACAATGCCTTCACGCGCGGCCAGCCGGCATGGGGCGAACATTTCGCCGACGAACTCGAACGCATCGTGGCGCTGCATGATGCATCGACCATCGCGGCCGTGATCGTCGAGCCCGTCGCCGGATCGGCGGGCGTGCTGCTGCCGTCGAAAGGCTATCTCGAGCGCCTGCGCAGAATCTGCGACAAGCACAAACTCCTGCTCATATTCGACGAGGTAATCACCGGGTTCGGACGTCTTGGCGCGCCGTTCGGCGCACAGGCGTTTGGCGTGACGCCGGACATCATTACCTGCGCGAAGGGTCTCACGAACGGCTCTGCCCCCATGGGCGGCGTGATCGTGAAGAAGGAAATCTACGACAGCTTCATGCAGGGGCCGGAGCAGGCGATCGAGCTTTTCCACGGCTATACCTATTCGGCACATCCGCTTGCCTGTGCCGCCGGCATTGCAACACTGGGAATCTACGAACGCGACGGCTTGCTGACGCGCGCCGCGGAGCTTGGACGGTATTGGGAAGACGCCGCGCATAGCCTGAAGGGCCTGCCCCACGTCATCGACATCCGTAACTTCGGATTGATTGCGGGCATCGAACTCGAGCCGCTCGCGGGTCAGCCGACGGCGCGCGCTTTCGGAGCGTTTCTGAAGGCCTTCGAGCAGAACCTCCTTATCCGCACGACAGGCGACATCATTGCGCTGTCGCCACCGCTCATCATCGAGAAGAGCCACATCGACGAGCTCTTCGGCAAGCTCGCCGCGATTCTCAAGACGCTGCCCTAGGCGGACAGCAGAAAAGAAACGGGCCGGCATTGCCGGCCCGTTAGTTGTGCCTCGTGCGGGGCTCGAAGGCGTTGTCCCCGACTATTCGTTCGACCAGGGGAAGGTCGTTCCGATCGTGAAGAGCAACTTGCCCTCGCCCGAAAATGCGTGTGTGGTGTGATCCCACACGGCGCCACTCGTGTCCACGTATTTCAGGGAGGTCGCGATGTGGCCGAATGTCTTCGTCAAGCCGACCGACAAGTCGAGGTACTCGCCGTCAAACGACTTCCAGTAGTCGCCGCCGCTGTAGCCGGCATGCACGGCAAAACCGAAGTCCTGCGGCAGCGGAAAATTCAGATTGCCCTCGAGATACCACGCGTCCTGGCTGCTATTGGCGAAGTCCCAGGAGTACCAGAGCTTGCCGGCGAAAATGTTGTAGGTCATGCCCGCGGAAATTTCTGGGAAATTGAAGTCGCTCGCGCTCGGATAGGTGTACCAAACCGCGTTCAGCGAGTAGCCGACCTTGCCCTCTCCGCCGCCAAAGTTGAAACCCGTATAAAGGTCAACTTCGTAATCCGCGTCGCTGGCTGGCGGCGTGTTACCAAAGTCCAGACTCGAGCTCGCCCAGACTCCGGCGTAGAAGCCGTTGTCCGTCGAGAAGTCGAGGCTTCCCTGGAGGGCGGGATCATTGCCGGTCTGCGTGTATCCACGGAAGTCATAGTCGCTGACGCCCGTGATAGTGCCGGTAATACCAGCCTGAGTGACGCCCGCGGCTGCGAGCATCAGAATCGTTCCAATAGCAAGAATTCTTCGCATGATCTCCCCCTTGAGATAGTAAGTCGCCTGCTTGCAACGGGCGCACTGCACGGAAACCGTGCGCCTTTGTACCCTGAACACAATTCCCTTGCAATTCAGCACACCAACTCTGCTTCGGGCCGCCTCCTCGGCTGCCCACCTCTGGGCGTAGCTTAATTACAACATGCCGGCGGGAGCGGCTGCGCCGGACCCTGTCAGCACCGATTATTGGAAAGTCGTCGATACACTGAGGATGGCTCTCGGATCGTTCGCAAAAGCGCCATCACGCACGCGCCAACGCTGAAGCCGCTGTCCCACGCGTAGTCGATGCTTCCCTGCAGGGCTGGATGGTGCGCCGTCTGTGTAATGCCGCGGACATCGTAGTCGGTCGTGAACGTCCAGGTGCTGGAGAGGCCGGCTTGCGCGGCGCCGCTCGCGGCGATCAGTCCGGCCGCCATCAACCATTTCGTCTTGCTCATGAGTCCCGTCCTCAGCTCTTACAGTGAGACACCCGCGCGACTCGCAAGCACGTTGTGTGCCAGACGCTGCCGTCCCGGCACAAGATGTTGTTCGTCATGAGATTCTCGGTTGGGTGCGCTCGCGCCTGAACGGCGGTGAGCAGAGCAGTCGGCACCATGTCAGGTCGTGCATTTGCGCGGCCTGCACCGACTTCGGGCGTGTGCCGCGGATCAGCGCTGCCGTCGCTGGCCGCTCTTCGCAATCTTCCTGCTTGGTCTTTTCTTGCGGGCCGCCGCCCGGGGCTTCTGCTGCGGCGACGCCGGCACGTAGATCACATAGAGCTTGCGGCACGCCGCGACCGTTTCCCAACTACCGCTGAAGCCTGCGGGTATGACGAAATTGTCGCCCGCCCTGAACTCGGTGACGCTGCCATCGTCGCCCTCGAGACGCACGTGGCCCTCGAGCAGCGCGCAGAATTCATGCTCGGCGTACTGGATGTGCCACTTGCCCTCGGTGCTCGACCAGACGCCGCTGAAGAACTGCTGGCCCGCATCCACGTAGTAATTGCGAGTCGTGTGCACTGGTCGGCCCGAGACGAGCTTCGCGGGATCCGGCGATGTATGTTCGGCTTCGACCGCCGCGGCAAACGATACTATTTTCGGCAACGCTTTCTTCACAGGCGCCTCCAGTGCGCGATGCAGAAGGCGCAGCGTACGGAGTCGCCCGAGCGCGGACAAGCGAAGAGCCTCCGGCGCCCATCGCCGGAGGCTCCCGCCGCCGGTCTGAAGCGTGCGCAAAGTCACTGAGAGGACTTCGCCACCTGGGCCGTCTCGGCACCGTTCGCCTCAGACCCGCCAATGGTGATGACGACCTTGCGTTCGAGCGCGAGGCCATCGACATCGTCCGGGGCCGCCGTCGATTGCGTCTCACCGCGCGCTTCGACGACGATCTGCTCAGGCTTGAAGCCACCCGCAACCAGCGCGTCCTTCACCGCGAGCGCACGCTTCTCCGACAAACTGAGGTTGTCCGCCGATTTGCCGCGCGGATCCGCGAAGCCCTCGAGCCGCACCTCGGCACCGGGGAGCGATGCGAGCATGTGGCCGACTTCCTTGAGGCGCTCCGAGGAGGCGTCGGCGAGTCCCGCATCGGAAGTGCGGAACAACACCTCGCCACTTACACCGCTGCCGATGACGCGCGCGACCGCGAGGTCGTAGTTGCGCTTGTCGGCGTCGGCAAGTTCCTGGCGCGTTGCCTCGAGCTGCTTCGAGACGGCAGCCATCTGCTCATTCGACACCGTCAGTTCGGCCGCGAGCCGGTCGCGATCGACGTCCGTCTTGTGCCACCGGTCGCCCATCCAGGCCCCGGCTGCGGCGCCGATGACAGCACCGAAGGGTCCACCGGCGGCCGCACCAATCACGAGCCCGGTGACGACACCGATGTTTTCCTTTTTCGACGCCTTGGGCGTCTCCCTGGCCATCGCTGCGCCGCCCGCGGCGAGCGACAGCACTGTCAGACCCACGACTATCTTCTTCATGACACCCTCCTTCGGCCGGCGGAATGCCGACCGTTGCTGGGGAGTCATTTCAAGCGGTAAAGGCGCAAGGCCCGTGGGTCAATCCTGACGCGCTGCCGATTCATCGTGGCGGATCATGGCAAGGGCGATTAGAATTGCGGGCGTCGAAGGCGGGCCCACCAGCACTCCAACAACGTCGACGCCTGGTGCCCGTCGCCCAGCCGGTCGCAAGACTCGATCCTCGTCAAGGAGAACCATCATGCGCGTGAGTTCCGTGTTCGGCGTTTCAACGGTCCGGGTGCTTGTGGCCGCCGTCGCCGCCGTATTCACCCTTGCCGCCTGCGGCAAGAAAGAGGAAGCCCCGACCGAAGCGGCAGCGGCGCCCTCAACTGCACTCGAAGGTGCGGTCGACATCGTTGCCTGGCCCGGCTACATCGAGCGCGGCGAGAGCGACAAGAACTACGACTGGGTCAGCGGCTTCGAGAAGGAAACCGGCTGCAAGGTCACGGTGAAGACCGCCGGCACGTCGGACGAGATGGTCGCGCTCATGAATCAGGGAGGCTTTGATCTCGTGACCGCGTCAGGCGACTCATCGCTGCGCCTCATTTTCGGCAAGACAGTGCAGCCGATCGACGTCGCGCGCGTACCAAGCTACAGCACGGTCGACACGCGCCTGCAGAACGCGCCCTGGCACACGGTTGACGGCAAGCACTACGGCGTTCCCTATCAGTGGGGCCCGAACGTCCTGATGTACAACACGAAGGTATTCAAGACTGCGCCGACCTGGGACGTCGTGTTTGAACCGATGAAGCTGCCGGACGGCAAGTCCAACAAGGGGCGCGTCCAGGCATACGACGGCCCGATCCACATTGCGGACGCCGCCCTCTACCTCAAGTCGAAGAATCCGGCGCTCGGCATCACGGATCCGTATGCGCTGACGGACGACCAATACAACGCGGCGCTCGATGTGCTGCGCAAGCAGCACCCGCTCGTGCACAAGTATTGGCATGACGCGACGGTGCAGACCCAGGACTTCCAGAATGAGGGCGTCGTTGCCTCCGACTCCTGGCCGTTCCAGGTGAACACGCTCGTTGCGAGCAAACAGCCGATCGCGTCCACTATTCCGCCGGGCGGCATCACGGGATGGGCGGACACCACCATGATGCATGCCGATGCGAAGCATCCGAATTGCGCCTACAAGTGGATGGAATGGTCGGTGAGCCCGAAGGTCCAGGGCGACGTCGCTGCCTGGTTCGGCTCGAACCCCGCGGTGCCGGCGGCCTGCAAAGGCAATGCGCTCCTCACCGACGAGGGCTGCAAGACGAACGGCTTCGATGACTTCGACAAGGTCTCGTTCTGGCGTACGCCGGTCGCGGAATGCGGCGGGGGCAAGACCTGTGTGCCGTATTCGAAGTGGTCGACCGACTACGTCGCCATCATGGGCGGCCGCTGACGACCTGAAGAACGCATAAGGAAAGTAACTCCACCGGCCGCCCTCGCGCGATGACTGCTGCGATCGAGTTCCGCAAAGTCACGCGCAGTTTCGGCAGCGTTCGCGCCGTCGACAACGTCTCGCTCGAGGTCGCGGCCGGTGAATTCTTCTCGATGCTGGGGCCGTCCGGTTCCGGCAAGACAACGTGCCTGAGGCTTGTCGCGGGCTTTGAACTCCCGGTCTCGGGCCAGATCCTCCTCGACGGCGTCGACGTCTCCGACGTGCCGCCATACGATCGCGACGTCAATACGGTTTTCCAGGACTACGCGCTCTTCCCGCATATGAGCGTCGTCGATAACGTCGGCTATGGACTTCGCGTCCGCGGCGTCGCGGGGGATGAACGACGCAAGCGGGCCGAGGAAATGCTCGCGCTCGTGAAGCTCACCGGTTTCGGCGAGCGGCGGCCGAATCAGCTCTCGGGTGGCCAGCGACAACGAGTGGCGCTCGCACGTGCGCTCATCAATCGTCCGAAAGTGCTGCTCCTCGATGAACCGCTCGGCGCGCTCGACCTGAAGCTGCGCGAAGCGATGCAGATCGAGCTCAAGAGCCTGCAGCGGGAACTCGGGATCACCTTCGTCTTCGTCACGCACGATCAGGGCGAGGCGCTCAGCATGTCGGACCGCGTCGCCGTTTTCGATCGCGGCCACATCGTGCAGGTCGACACGCCGCGCGGTCTCTACAGCCGCCCGCGCAATTCCTTCGTCGCGGAATTCGTCGGCGGCGCGAACGTCCTGTCTGCGAAGCTCGCGGCGTCGCTCCTTGGTATTTCGAAGCCGGTGGCCGTGCGGCCGGAACAGATGCGCATTGTGAGTGATGGAGCGCCCGCCGAGTCCGGCTGGGTGACCTGCTCCGGCACCGTCGCGGACAGCCAGTATCACGGCGCGACACTCCGCGTGCAGGTACGCACAGGCGACGGGGAGCTCCTCACAGTCGCGCGGCCCGAGACCGGCAACGGCGACAGGGACGCCCGAACCGGCGCAACGGTCAGGGTCGCGTGGCCGCGCGCCAGCGTCGTCGAACTTGAGGCCGAACACTCATGACCCCACTCTATGAATGACAGTGTTCGCGGCGTCGTGGCCGCGACGGGAGGCTGGTCCCGAAGCCTCTCGAGCTTCTTCTACCGGCGCCCGAACGCCTATCTGCTGTTGCTCCTCATCCCGCCGCTCCTCTGGTTCGGCACGGTCTATCTCGGCTCTCTCTTTTCGCTCCTGCTGCAGAGCTTCTATGCGATCAACGATTTCACCGCCGAAATCGTGCGGGAACCGACGCTCGCGACCTACAAGCAGCTTGTCACGCAACCGGCGCACGTCGACATCGTGCTGCGCACGACGACCATGGCGATCGCGGTCACGATCGCGTGCGCCTTTATTGCGTTTCCGGTGGCGTATTACATGGCCCGCTATGCCTCGGCGCGCATGAAGACGTTCTTCTATATCGCCGTGCTGCTGCCGATGTGGACGAGCTATCTCGTCAAGGTCTACGCGTGGCGCCTGATACTCGCGAAGTCGGGCATGCTCACCTGGCTCCTCGACACGCTTGGCCTCAGTCCCGCTCTCGATGCGGCGCTGTCGACGCCAGTCATCGGCGGCCCGACGCTCGCCTCGTCGTACATCGGCATGTTCATCGTCTTCGTCTACATGTGGCTGCCGTACATGATCCTGCCGATCCACGCGGCGCTCGAACGCGTGCCGCGCTCGCTCATCCAGGCGTCGGCGGATCTCGGCGCGAAGCCCGGACAGACATTCCGCAACGTCATCCTGCCGCTTGCGTTTCCGGGCGTCGCGGCGGGCTCGGTATTCACGTTTTCATTGACGCTCGGCGACTACATCATTCCGGGCGTCGTCGGCGCGCCGGGATACTTCATCGGCATGATGGTCTATCAGCAGCAGGGCACGGCGGGCAACATTCCGCTTGCCGCGGCGTTCTCCGTCGTGCCGATCGTCGTCATCGCGATCTACCTCACGATCGTGAAGCGCTTCGGAGCCTTCGATGCGCTCTAGCTTCGACCGCCCGACGGTACTGCACCGCGTGGCCGCTGTCGGTGGCATCGTGTTCATGCACTTCCCGGTGCTGATCATCATTCTTTACGCGTTCACCACCGAAGACCGCACGTATCAGTTTCCGCCGCCCGGCCTGACGACGCGCTGGTTCGCAGTCGCGTTCGCCAGGAGCGACGTCTGGTCGGCCCTCGGCCTTTCGCTCGGCGTTGCGACCTGCGCGACGCTCGCCGCGCTCTTCCTCGGATCGCTCGCAGCTCTCGGCCTTGCGCGCAGCCGCTTCTGGGGCAAGGAGGCGATCACGCTCGCGCTCATCCTGCCGATCGCCCTGCCCGGCATCATCACCGGCATTTCACTGCTCGCGGCGCTCAAGCTCGCGAACGTGGAACTGGGCTTCTGGACCATTGTTCTGGGTCACGCGACCTTCTGCCTTGTGATCGTCTACAACAACGTCATAGCGCGCCTCAGGCGCATACCGCGCAGCCTCTCCGAGGCGTCGATGGATCTCGGCGCCGACGGACTGCAGACGCTGCGCTACATCGTGCTGCCGCAGCTCGCGAGCGCGCTCCTCGCGGGCGGCATGCTCGCGTTTGCGCTCTCGTTCGATGAGATCATCGTGACGCTCTTCACCGCCGGCCATCAGAAGACACTGCCGATCTGGATCTACGACCAGCTCTTCCGTCCACGCGAGCGGCCGCTTACGAACGTCGTCGCGGTGATGGTGATCATGATCACGATGCTGCCGATCATCGCGGCCTATCGGCTGACGCGCTCGACGGAAGAGCGCAGCTAACGGACACTCGCTCGAGGTAACCATGAACACGAAGCTACTCATCAAGGGCAAGTTCGTCGCCGGCAAGGGCGATCACAAGGAACAGATCCTCGACCCCGCGACGGGCAAGGTGATCGCCGAGGTCGCCGAGGCATCCGAGGACCAGGTCATTGCCGCGGTCGAAGCCGCGAACGGCGCGTTCGCTACGTGGGCTCGCGTTTCGCCCAAGGACCGCGCGACGATGCTGCTCAAGCTTGCGGATCGCGTCGAAGCCGAGGCGCAGGGTTTTGCCGAGCTCGAGTCCCGCAACTGCGGCAAGCCCCTCGCCGCCGCGCTCAACGACGAGATTCCGGCGATCGCCGATGTATTCCGGTTCTTTGCGGGCGCCGCCCGGCTGCAGCACGGTTCGGCAGCGGGTGAATTCATTCCGGGCTACACAAGCATGATCCGTCGCGATCCGATCGGCGTCGTCGCGTCGATCGCACCCTGGAACTATCCGCTCATGATGGCGGCGTGGAAGCTCTCGCCCGCGCTCGCGGCCGGAAATACCGTCGTGATCAAGCCCTCGGAGCAGACGCCGCTCACGACGCTGAAGCTCGCGCAGCTCCTCGCCGAGATCTTTCCGCCGGGCGTCGTCAATGTCATCTGCGGACGCGGCAAATCGGTCGGCGCTCCGCTCATCGCTCAGCCGCAAGTGCGCATGATCTCGCTCACGGGCGATGTGTCGACCGGCCAGAAGATCCTCGACGCTGCGGCGAAGGGCGTGAAGCGAACGCACCTCGAACTCGGCGGCAAGGCACCCGTCATCGTGTTCGACGACGCCGACCTCGAATCCGTGGTGTCCGGAGTTCGTACGTTCGGTTTCTACAATGCCGGCCAGGACTGTACGGCGGCGTGCCGCCTCTATGCGGGACCGAAGATCTACGACCGGCTCGTACGCAATCTGACGGAAGCCGCTTCGACGCTCAAGGTCGGAGCGCAGACCGAGGAAGGCGTCGAGATGGGGCCCCTGATCACCGCTGCGCAGCGCTCGCGGGTTGCAGGATTCGTCGCGCGCGCGAAGGAGAAGCGCCACATTGAGGTCACGACCGGCGGCAAGGCCCGCTCGGGCAGTGGATTTTTTTACGAGCCGACCGTTGTCGCTGGCGCGAAGCAGACCGACGAAATCGTGCAAAAGGAAGTATTCGGTCCGGTCGTGTCGGTCACGCGCTTCAAGGATGCCGATCAGGCGATCAACTGGGCGAACGACTCCGAATACGGTCTCGCCTCATCCGTGTGGACGAAAGATGTCGGCAAGGCGATGAAGGTCGCCGCGGAACTCCAGTACGGCTGCACGTGGATCAACACGCACTTCATGCTCGTGAGCGAAATGCCGCACGGCGGCTTCAAGCGCTCGGGCTACGGCAAGGACCTCTCGATCTACGCGCTCGAAGACTATAGCGTCGTCCGCCACGTCATGGTGAAGCAGTAGACCCTCACCCTGACCCTCTCCCGGAAGCCGGGAGAGAGGACCAAGACGCTCACCCTCTCCCCGTCCTCGGGGAGAGGGCTGGGGTGAGGGGTCTAGGGCAGTTCCGCTTCGTTGTCCGTGCCGTCGATGATGCCTTCGAAGAGCGCGGTCGACAGGTAGCGCTCGCCGGTGTCCGGCAGCATCGCGAGGATCACCGTACCGGCCGGCGATTTCTCGGCGACCTTGAGCGCGGCTGCAACGGTACCACCTGACGAGATGCCACAGAGGATGCCCTCTTCCTTCGAGAGCCGGCGCGCGGTCGAAATGGCATCGACGTCGCTCACCGGCAGCAATTCATCGTAGCCCTCGCGATTGAGCACCGCCGGAATGAAATCCGGCGTCCAGCCCTGGATCTTGTGCGGCTTGAATTCCTTGCCGCCGAGGAGCGATGCGCCTTCCGGTTCCGTCACGACGATGCGCACGCCGGGCCGCGCCTTGCGAAGCACATCGCCCGCACCCGTCAACGTGCCGCCCGTGCCCCAGCCGGTGACCCAGACGTCAAGGCGCTTGCCCGCGAAGTCGCTGACGATTTCCGGGCCCGTGGTCCAGCGGTGATATTCGGGATTCGCGGGATTCTCGAATTGGCGGGCGAGGAACCAGCCGTGCTTCTTCGCGAGCTCTTCCGCCTTGCGTACCATGCCCGAGCCGCGTTCGGCCGCCGGTGTCAGGATCACTTTCGCGCCGAGTGCGCGCATGAGCTTGCGGCGCTCGATGGAGAAACTTTCCGCCATCGTTGCGACGAACGGATAGCCCTTCGCGGCACAGACCATCGCGAGCGCGATGCCGGTGTTGCCCGACGTCGCTTCGACGACCGTCTGTCCCGGTTGCAGCGTGCCGCGCCGCTCCGCATCCTCGATGATCGCGATGGCGAGACGGTCCTTGACCGAGGACGCCGGATTGAAAAATTCGCACTTGACGTAGAGCGTGACGTTCTTCGGAGCGATACGGTTCAGGCGTACGACCGGCGTGCGGCCGATGGTGCCGAGGATGCTGTCGTAAATCATGACGGGCCTCGAATGTTCGTTGTTAATAGCGCCGGACAGTAGCCGGCCCTGGAGGCGGAGAACAATACCGCGCCAGTCTAATGTAATGTCCACCGGTTATGGCAGCGGTCCGCGCGCTGGCGCAGAATGCCGCCCGAGATTGGCGAGAGATCAAAGGCTTGGGGTTTGTTGGCGCGACGTGAAATCACCGTCGAATCGGGTCTCCCGCTGAAGCGCGGCGGCATGCTCGTGCGCCCCACGATCGCGTACGAATCCTGGGGCGAACTGAATGCCCCGCGGGACAACGCGGTACTGATCTTCACGGGGCTCTCGGCCTCCGCGCACGCTCGCTCCTCGTCCGCAGACCCGACCCCCGGCTGGTGGGAAGCGATGATCGGCCCCGGCCGGCCGCTCGACACGAATCGGTTCTTCGTCGTCTGCATGAATACGCTCGGCAGCTGCTTCGGCAGCACCGGACCCGCGTCGATCGACCCCTCGTCGGGCAAGCGTTACGGCGCGTCGTTCCCTGCGCTCTCGGGTGAAGACATCGCGACCGCTGGCGCGCGGCTCCTCGATGCGCTCGGCATCGAGCGCGCCGCATCCGTGCTCGGTCCGTCGCTCGGCGGCATGATCGTGCTCGCCTTTGCCGCGCAGTCTCCGAAGCGCACGCGCACGCTCGTCTCAATTTCCGGCGGCGCGCGCTCGACGGCGCTCTCGATCGGACTACGCAGCGCGCAGCGCCAGGCCGTGCGACTCGACCCCAAGTGGCGCGGCGGCGACTATTCTCCGGATGATCCGCCGATCGAGGGACTGAAGCTCGCGCGACGCATCGGCACGCTCACCTACCGGTCGGCGGCGGAACTCGATCAGCGCTTCGGGCCGGGCGGGACCGAGACGATCGCAGAGTATCTCGAGCGCCAGGCCGAGATGTTCGTGCGCCGCTTCGACGCGAACTGCTTCCTCGCGATTTCCGAAGCCATGGACCGCCTGGACCTCACAGCGACCTACGGCGAGCTGAAGAACGCGTTCCGCGACTCAGGGGTCGAACGTGCGCTCGTGATCGGAGTCGATTCCGACTGGCTGTTTCCACCCCACCAGCAGGCCGAGGCGGTCGCGGCTCTGAAGGCTGCAGGCATCACGACGGAATTCGACCTGCTGCCGAGCTTCGAAGGCCACGACTCCTTCCTCATCGACGAGGAGCGCTTCGGCGCATCGCTCGGCCGCTTCTTCGCGGCCATCAAGACTTCCTCGCGCCAGAGCGCCGCCTGACCGGGCTCAGGTCAGGAGCACCAACATGTCGAAGACGACGGCCGGTAGCCGCTGGCCGACGGCGTTCATGGCGATTTCATAGCAGATGCGAGTGCCGTTGTCCGTGCGCTCGGCGCTCTTTAACTGCATGCGCGCATGGATGCGAACTCCGGAGCGCACCGGACGCGTGAAACGCAACTTGTCACCGCCGAGATTGATTACGGCCTTGTGCCCGGCGATCTCGACGGGCTGCGGAATCTCAAGTCCCGGAATGAGCGCAAGCAGCAGGAAGCCGTGCGCGACCGTCGTGCGATAGGGACTTTCGGTACGACAGCGTTCCACGTCGACATGCAGCCACTGGTGATCCCCGGTGAGGTCCGCGAACCGGTTGATCATCTCCTGGCTGATTTCGATTTCAGCACTCCAGGCACCCGGCTCGCCGTTCGCCGCAGCGTTCAGGGCATCGATGTCGTCGAATCGAAGGGCTGCCTTCTCAGTCATCCCGACACTCTCGCAGGCTCCGAAGTCAATGAGATCACACGATGAAGCGGCAAGGGGATGGCAGAAGTATAGCCGAGACCGTCACGATTCTGTCACAGGCGCTCCTTAGGCTGCGCGCGCCGCCGGAGCCTCAAGCGTCGATGGAGTTCGCGCATGCGCGTCGCGATGATTTCAGATGTCTACTTTCCACGCATCAACGGCGTGTCGACTTCGATCGAGACCTTTCGCCACGATCTCGTCGCGCTCGGTCACGAAGTGATACTGATCGCGCCGGACTACGGCAGAGGCGCGAGCGATGTGCATGTCTGGCGGATGGCGGGCCGGCCGGTGCCTCGCGACCCGGAAGACCGCCTCATGCGTCGCAGCGCCATACGCGCGTGCATTCCGCGGCTCGCCGCGTGGAATCCGGATGTGCTTCACATCCACACGCCGTTCATCGCCCAGTATGGCGGCTTTGAGCTTGCGCGGCGGCTCGGACTTCCGGTCGTCACGACCTATCACACGTACTTCGAACATTACTTCGAACACTATGTCCCGTTCGTGCCGCGGCGCTGGCTGGCCGCACTCGCCCGTCGGGTGACGGTGTCGCAGTGTGCGGCGGCCGATCTTGTGATATCGCCTTCAGGCGCGATGCGTGACGCTCTGCGTGCGTACGGCGTGAAGGGTCGCATCGACATCCTGCCGACGGGACTGAGTGCGGGCTGTTACAGGCCGGGCGACGGCAAGCGCTTCCGTGCGGCGCATGGCATCGAAGCAGTGCGGCCGGTGGCGCTGCACGTCGGCCGCGCCGCGCACGAGAAGAACATCGACTTTCTCCTTCGCATGCTGGTGGTCCTGAGAAGCATCATTCCGAACGTGCTTCTCGTCATCGCCGGTGAGGGACCTGCTCTGCCGCACCTGAAGACATTGACCCGCGCGCTCGGACTCAATGACTGCGTGCGCTTCGTCGGCTACCTGGAGCGAACGAACGAACTGCCCGACTGTTACGCCGCCGGTGACGTCTTCGTATTCTCCTCGCGCACCGAAACTCAGGGTCTGGTGCTCCTCGAAGCCATGGCGCAGGGCACGCCCGTCGTCTCGAACGCGGAGATGGGCACCCGGGATGTACTGGTGGCCGGTCGCGGCGCGCACATCGTGCCACTGGAGGAGGCCATCTACGCTGACGCCGTCGCCGAGCTGCTCGCGAGCGACCGGCTGCGAAGCGACATGTCTCACTCGGCGCGGGAGCACGCACTGACGTGGTCCTCGCAGGTCATGGCCGAAAAGCTCGCGGCGGTCTATCAGGAACTGTCGGCGAACGCGCCGGCTCGTGACCTGCCGCACAAAATTGCCGCAACGTACGGGATTTGAACAATATTCAAGGTGGCGTGTAACACCGCTGTCGCATTCGGCGTCCAGAGTGCAGGCCCGAGGTGACACGATGTACCAGTTCGCCACCGCAATTCTGAGACGCTGCGATGCCGCCGAGCTCGATTGGTGCCTGCGCATCAATCGCTGGGCGCGCCACACGGGCGTTCGCAGGATGTTTACCGTGGTGAGCCGCCTCGGGGACGGCATCTTCTGGTACGCGTTGATCCTGCTCTTGCCCGTCGTTTACGGGAGCGCCGGTGTGATACCCGCGCTGACGATGGCAATAACCGGGACCGTCGGCGTGCTGAGTTATCAGTGGGTCAAGCGCCATCTCGTGCGCGAGCGACCGTACGTCGCGCACGCGGGCGTGCACTGCGAGACGCGCCCGCTCGACCGCTACAGCTTTCCCTCCGGCCACACGCTGCACGCCGTGTCCTTCGCTGTGGTTGCGGCCCATTTCTTCCCGGAGCTCGCGCTGCTGCTTGTTCCATTCGCCGTGCTGGTCGCGCTATCGCGCGTCGTGCTCGGGCTGCACTACCCAAGCGACGTCTTCGCTGGCGGCACGCTCGGTCTCGTGCTCGCCCTTGCGAGTCTCGTCATCGTCGGCTGAACGGCGGACTTTCAGGCGGCACGATAAGCCTCGAAGGCAAGTCCCAGATCCCTCGCGACGGCCTCATGGGTAATATGCCCATCGTGCACGTTGAGTCCGCGTGCAAGGCCCGCATCGCGCGCAAGCGCTTTCTGCCAGCCGAGATCGGCGATCGACCGCACGTACGGAAGCGTCGCGTTCGTGAGCGCAAATGTCGACGTACGCGGCACCGCGCCCGGCATGTTCGTTACGCAGTAGTGGATGACACCATCGACGAGGTAGGTCGGCTCGGCATGCGTCGTCGGCCGGCTCGTTTCGAAGCAGCCGCCCTGATCGATCGAAATATCGACCATCACGGCGCCCGCCTTCATCTTCTTCACCATGGCGCGCGTCACGAGTTTCGGCGCCGCAGCGCCCACGACGAGCACCGCGCCGATGACAACATCGGCATCCGTTACGAGGTTTTCGACTGTTTCAGCGGTCGAATAGGCTGTCTTCAACTGACTGCCGAAGATCGACGACAGTTCGCGTAGACGCTTCACCGAGCGATCGACCACTGTCACGTCCGCGCGCAGGCCGACAGCCATTTCCACGGCATTGGTGCCCGCGACGCCGCCGCCGAGGACCACGACCTTGGCCGGAGCAACGCCCGGCACGCCGCCGAGAAGTACGCCGAAACCCCCGTTCGCTTTCTGCAGGCAGGTTGCGCCGACCTGGATCGACATGCGGCCTGCGACTTCGCTCATCGGCGTGAGGAGCGGGAGCGATCCGTCCGCGCCGGTCACGGTTTCATACGCGATCGCCGTGGCGCCGCTCGCCATGAGCGCGCGCGCCTGATCCGGATCGGCCGCGAGATGCAGGTAGGTGAAAAGTATCTGGCCCTTGCGCAGCGCTTTGCACTCCGCGAGCTGCGGTTCCTTGACCTTGATGATCATCTCGGCCCAGGCGAACACATCGCTCGCCTTTGCGCCGATCTTCGCGCCAGCCGCCTGGTAATGAAGATCCGTCACCCCGATACCCGCACCCGCGCTCGATTCGATCATCACCTCGTGGCCGGCGGAAACGAGCTCGCGCACGCCGGCGGGTACGAGACCGACACGATATTCGTGGATTTTGATTTCCTTCGGCACACCGATGCGCATGGCGAAACCTCGATATTGCGGGTGGGATTAGCCGCGCATTCTGCCGGTGTGCGCGCCGCGGGTTCTTGCGACTCTTGCGTCACAGAGGGCTATTCGTGGCAGAATCTGTCCTATTTCCATTCATATTCGGTGGATTCCGTCATGCAACGCGACCGCACGGACCGGCAGATTCTCGAGATCCTGCAACGCGACGCGCGCATCACCAACTCGGCCCTCGCCGAAAAAGTGCATCTATCGGAATCCGCGTGCCTGCGCCGCGTGCGCGCACTCGAGGAATCCGGGCTCGTCGCGGGTTACAGCGCGCTCCTGAACCAGGAAAAAGCGGGTTTTCCGGTGAATGTCTTCGTCAACATCACGCTCGACCGCCAGGACCAGAAAGACCTGCAGACTTTCGAGCAGGCGGTTCGGCGCATTCCCGAAGTCATGGAGTGCTACCTGATGACAGGCGAATACGATTACCTAGTGCGTGTCGTGGTCGCGGATACCGCCGATTTCGAGCGCATTCATAGCCAGCACCTGACGCGCCTGCCGGGCGTCATTCGCGTGCATTCGAGCTTTGCCCTGCGAACGATTCAGAAGTCTTTCGCACTGCCGCTGCGCTAGGCCCACTAGGGCGCCTTTAACATTATGATTATGCTGATAATTTTTTAAGCCTCGGACCATCCACCGGCCGTGTGACAGTACCTATAGAAACGCGAATCAATCTCATTTAGCCTTGCGTGTCATGAAGGACCGCGCAACGAGCGTTTTGCTGATCGACCTGCCCGTCGGCCGGCCGGCGCGCGTCGTTGGCATCGAGCCGGCCAATCGCCACATGGACGCCGCGGAACAGCGGCGGCTCGCAGCCATTGGCTTTCTTCCGGGCGAATTCGTCGCCGTCGTCGCGCACTCGCCGCTCGGGCGAAATCCCATCGCCGTTGCCATCGGCAACAACATGTTCGGCCTCAGGCGCATCGAGGCCGAGTGCATTCGCGTGAGCCCGGAGCCGGCGTGAACGCCGAGGCGACGACGCTTGCCGCGCCGCTCATCGCGCTCGTCGGCAATCCGAATTGCGGCAAGACCGCCCTCTTCAACTCGCTGACGGGCAGCCGCCAGAAAGTTGCGAACTACGCGGGCGTCACGGTCGAACGCAAGGAAGGCAGTTCCTTTACACCGTCCGGGCGACGCGTGCGCGTGCTCGACCTGCCGGGCGCCTACAGTCTCGAGCCGCGCACGCCCGACGAACAGATCACCTGCGACACGCTGTTCGGGGCGGCACATGTCGACGATCGGCCGGATTGCATCGTCGCCGTCTGCGATGCGAACAACCTGCGCCAGGGATTGCGGCTGACGCTCGCCTTGAAGCGGCTCGGCTGCCCGATGGTGCTGGCGCTCAACATGATGGACCTCGCGCGCAAGCGCGGGCTCCGGATCGACGTGCCGCGTCTTGCCACGGAGCTCGGCATGCCGGTCATCGAAACGGTCGCGACCAAGAGTGGCGGCGCGCGCGATCTCCTTCGCGCGTTCGATGGCGTTGCGGCGAGTGCGGATCGCACGTGGCAACAGCCTGCAATGGCGGCCGAGATCGACATCGAGAGCGATCATGCGCACGTGCGCCGAATCCTGCGCGCCGTCGGCGCGGATCGCGTCGGCATTCCGGAAGCGACGGCGAGGATCGACCGCATCGTGCTGCATCCGGTCGCAGGGCCAGCGCTGCTGGCTGCGACGCTGTTCCTGATGTTCCAGGCGGTTTTTGCCTGGGCGCAGGCGCCCATGACCCTGATAACCGAGGGCGTGACGGCAATCGGCACCTGGCTCACCCACGCGATGCCTGAGAGCCTGGTGCGCAGCCTCCTCGTGGATGGCGTGCTCGCCGGACTTGGCAGCGTCATTGTTTTCCTGCCGCAGATCGTCATCCTCTTCTTCTTCATCCTGCTGCTCGAGGACACGGGATATCTCCCGCGTGCCGCATTCATGCTCGATCGGCTGATGGGCGGCGTCGGCCTCTCAGGGCGGTCGTTCATCCCGCTCCTCTCGAGCTTTGCCTGCGCCATTCCCGGAATCATGGCGACGCGCACCATTCGCGATCCGCGCGACCGCCTCACAACAATAATGATTGCGCCTCTCATGACCTGCTCGGCGCGCATTCCGATTTATGCACTGATCATCGGTGCGTTCATTCCGCACCGGACGGTGTGGGGCGGGCTCGAATTGCAGGGCCTCGTGCTGTTCGCGCTCTACGTTGTCGGCGTTGCCGCCGCGATGCTCGTGGCGTTTTTGTTGAAGCTCCCGAAGCGCCGGCACGGCCACGCTCTTACGCTCGAGCTGCCGGCCTATCACGCACCGAGCCTGCGCGGCCTCGCGATCGGCCTCTGGCAGCGCGTGCAGATCTTCCTGACCCGCGTAGGCACGATCATTCTTTCGCTCATGATCGTGCTTTGGTTTCTCAGCAGCTTTCCCGCGCCGCCGCCCGGCGCCACGGAACCCGCGATCACGTACAGTATCGCCGGGCGGATCGGTTCGGCGCTTGCCGTGGTCTTCGGACCGATCGGTTTCAACTGGCAGATTTCCATCGCGCTCGTGCCGGGACTCGCTGCTCGTGAGGTCGCCATCGGTGCGCTCGGAACTGTGTACGCGCTGTCCGCAGCGAGCACGGACGTCGGCACGGCTCTCGGTCCGATCGTTGCGGCCTCCTGGAGCCTGCCGACCGCGCTCTCGCTGCTGGCTTGGTATGTGTTCGCGCCGCAATGCCTCTCGACGCTCGCGACGGTAAAGCGGGAAACGAATTCCTGGCGCTATCCGATCATCATGGCGGCCTATCTTTTCGGCATGGCGTACCTCGCCTCGTTCATCACCTACCGCGCGGCGCTCGCGGTCGGCGGGTGACAGTCATGAACGCATGGCTCGACCAGGCTATCGTCGCGACGCTCGTCATCACAAGCGCGGTTTTCGCGGCCTTCCGGCTGGGACCAGCGCCGATGCGGCTCTGGATGCGCCGTCAGTGGGCGCGCCTTCGCGGCAAGCCGATGCCGGTCGCGGAGAGTGGCGGCTGCGGCGACTGTGCGAATGCTGCACACCTGAAAACCCGCGGCGACAACGTTCGCGAGATCGGCGTCAGACCCCGCTCCTAGCGAAGAACGACGGTCGTATCGGGACACTGGGTGACAAGGGCGAGGCTCGGGGGCGCAGCCGCCCCCGCCTGGGTCTGTGTGGCCAATCGGGATCGTTCACTCTTCAGTAGCGGTACTGGTCCGGCTTGTACGGCCCTTCGCGGTTCACGCCGATGTAGCGTGCCTGCTGGTCCGTGAGCTCCGTCAGCTGTGCATTGAGCTTCTTCAGCTGCAGCCGCGCCACTTTCTCATCAAGATGCTTCGGCAGCACGTACACACCGATCGGATATTTGGCGGTGTTCGTGAAGAGTTCAATCTGTGCGATCGTCTGGTTCGCGAACGAGGAACTCATCACGTAGCTCGGATGGCCCGTGCCGCAGCCGAGATTCACGAGTCGCCCCTCGGCGAGCAGAATGATCCGCTTGCCGTTCGGGAAAATGACGTGATCGACCTGCGGCTTGATGTTCTCCCACTGGTACTGCTTGAGCGCGGCGACCTCGATTTCATTGTCGAAGTGGCCGATGTTGCACACGATCGCCTGGTCCTTCATGCGTTTCATGTGCTCGTGCGTGATGACGTGGAAATTGCCGGTGGCCGAGACGAAGATATCCGCCTTGTCGGCGGCGTAATCCATCGTCACCACGCGATAGCCTTCCATCGCCGCCTGCAGCGCGCAGATCGGATCGATCTCCGTCACCCAGACCTGCGCCGACAGCGCGCGCAGCGCCTGCGCCGAACCCTTGCCGACGTCGCCGTAACCCGCGACCACCGCGATCTTGCCCGCGACCATCACGTCCGTCGCGCGCTTGATGCCATCCACCAGCGATTCGCGGCAGCCGTAGAGGTTGTCGAACTTCGACTTGGTGACGGAATCGTTGACGTTGATCGCGGGGAACGCTAGCTCTTTGTCCTTCGCCATCTGGTAGAGGCGCTTCACACCCGTCGTGGTTTCTTCGCTGACGCCTTTCACCGCTTTCAGGCGCTTCGAATACCAGTTGGGATCCTTCTTGAGCGTCTCCTTGATCGACGCGAAGAGGGCTTCCTCTTCCTCGCTTGTAGGTTTCGCGACGAGCGAGATGTCCTTCTCGGCCTTCGCACCCAGGTGCAGCAGCAGTGTCGCATCGCCGCCGTCGTCGAGGATCATGTTCGAGAAGCTGCCATCCGGCCACGTGAAGATCTTGTGGGTGTAGTCCCAATACTCGACCAGCGTTTCGCCCTTGTAGGCGTACACCGCCGTGCCCGTCACGGCAATGGCGGCCGCCGCGTGATCCTGGGTCGAGAAAATATTGCACGAAGCCCAGCGCACGTCCGCGCCGAGCGCCTTCAGCGTCTCGATGAGGACCGCGGTCTGGATCGTCATATGGAGCGATCCGGTGACGCGGGCCCCGCGCAGCGGCTGCGTCGCGGCATATTCCTCGCGGATAGCCATGAGGCCCGGCATTTCCGTTTCCGCGATCCGGATTTCCTTGCGACCCCATTCCGCGAGTTTCAGGTCCGCGACCTTGAAGTCGTTTTTCGCATTCGATTGCAGTACTGCGCTCATAGTGAACGTCTCCATTGACTACTCATGAGGCGCCGTTGAAAGGATGCCGGTGCCGATCGAGCCTCGCGGGAAAACCCGCTGCAGCGCCCCTCGATCGTTCCAGCGAAAAGACCAGTTAGGCGGGCATTCTAGCCGGTCGCGCGGGCCTTGACGCCCGCATCGGCCGCCAGAGTCTGCGCCTTGTCCGTCTTCTCCCAGGAGAAATCCGCATCTTCACGGCCGAAATGGCCGTAAGCGGCGGTCTTCTGGTAGATCGGACGCAGCAGATCGAGCATCTGGATGATGCCCTTCGGCCGCAGGTCGAAGTGCTTGAGCACCAGCTCCTCCAGCTTCTCGTCCGACACCTTGCCGGTGCCGAACGTCGTGATCATGACGCTCGTCGGACGCGCCACACCGATGGCGTAGGAAACCTGCACCTGACAGCGGTTTGCGAGGCCCGCGGCGACGACGTTTTTCGCGACGTAGCGCGCGGCGTAAGCCGCCGAGCGGTCGACTTTCGACGGGTCTTTGCCTGAGAACGCGCCACCGCCGTGTGGCGCAGCGCCGCCGTAGGTATCCACAATGATCTTGCGACCCGTGAGGCCGCAGTCGCCTTGCGGACCACCGACGACAAAGCGTCCGGTCGGGTTCACGAGATACTTGATGTTTTTCGGGATCATGTCCTTCGGCAGCACCGGCTTGATGATCTCTTCGATGACCGCCTCACAGAGGAGCTTGTGTTCGATTTCCGGCGCGTGCTGCGTGGAGAGCACGACGGTGTCGATTTCCTTCGCTTTGCCGTCAACGTAGCGGATGGTCACCTGCGACTTCGCATCCGGGCGCAGCCACGGGAGCTTGCCGTTCTTGCGCAGCATCGCCTGACGTTCGACGAGCCGATGCGCGAGATGGATAGGCAGCGGCATGAGCTGCGGCGTTTCATTGCAGGCGTAGCCGAACATGAGGCCCTGATCGCCCGCACCCTGCTCGAGATTCAGGCCCCGGCCCTCGTCGACACCCTGCGCGATATCCGGCGACTGCTTGTCGTAGGCCACGAGCACGGCGCACCCACGGTAGTCGATGCCGTAATCGGTATTGTCATAGCCGATGCGCTTGATCGTCTCGCGGGCGACCGACTGGTAGTCGATCGTCGCCTTCGATGTGATTTCACCCGCGAGCACGACAAGACCCGTGTTGCAAAGGGTCTCCGCTGCGACACGCGAATATTTGTCCTGCGTCAGAATGGCATCGAGGATGGCATCCGAAATCTGATCCGCCACCTTGTCGGGATGGCCTTCGCTCACGGACTCCGAGGTGAAGTAGTAGCTGTCGCTCATGTCTTGGATTTTCCTCGCTCGCAGCAGCAGGGCGTTTATTGGCTCAAGGCAAAGGGCCCTGCGTCCGCCGGTATTTCGAACTTCCCTTCGCGCACCGCACGGATCCAGCCGACGGTCTCGATGAGACCGCCGAAACAGAAGAAGTGCGGTTTGACAATACGCAGCCCGGGATTTGCCATCAAGCCGCGAATGATACCTGTGATCATCTCGTCCGGCGTAGTCGCCATACGTGCCAGATTGCTCATTGCGCTGGTATTTCTCATCAAACCGGTCAGCGAAGCGCCGATTCCGCAGCGCATGGCGAAGCGGATGAGCTTGGGCAGCGGGGTCGGCCCCGCCAGGCCGACATGGACGGGCAGTCGGATGCCCTGTGCGCCCAGTTCCCGCGCCCAATCGATGACGGCTTGCGGGTTGAAACCGAACTGGGTCACGAGGCGCATGTCTGCCCCGGTTCGCTCGGCGTACGCCTGCTTGGAGTCGAGCGCTTCCTTGAGGCGCGAAGGTCCGATCGCCCGGTTGCCCTCAGGGTGTCCCGCCACACCAATCGAACGGATGGCTGCATCCGTGATGATGCCGGAATCGAGAATTTCGACAGTGCTTGTAAAAGGACCCGCCGGCGACTTGTTGTCCCCTGCGATGAGGAGCACCTGTGTCACGCCCGCCTCGCGCAGCTGGTTGAGCTCGGCCCGGAGGCCCGCCTCGCTGTGGACCTGGCGTGCCGCGATATGCGGGCAAGGCGAGAACCCGAGCTTCGCCAGCTGACCGCACAGCCGGATCACGTCCCGCACGTCGGACTTCGGCAGATGCGCGACATAGACCGACGCACCGGCCGGCAGGTACTGCGGCAGATCGGGCAGCTGGGCCTCATCGTGCGCCGTCACCTCGGTCGAGGCCTGGCTCACGAACTCGATGATGCGGCTCTTGAGGTCTTCGGACGTCAGGGTTTGTGCGGCGCTGCTCACGGGTTTCTCGATATCCTCAGTTGCGTTTGCGGACGACGACGAAGGTTTCGTCGTTGAACCAGAGGCCCCCGTGCTTGATCAGCACGGCCTGCGTCGCCTCGAGATAGCGGCCGTTCATCACGGCGGAGTCGAGACGCTCGTCCTCGACCTGGTTGACGTAGATAGCGGCGTTCCAGGCGGCGAACAATGTCGAGGTGCCGATGCGGTCGCCGATCTCGGATGGCAAGGTGTGCATTTCATAGCGGAACAGCGACTTGTCATCGCTCGGCGCGGTGAGCGTGAAGTCGCGCGCGTCGCGGCCGAGTTCCACCTTGAGCGCCTCGAGGAGCTTGTGCCGATCGACCGTAAACGGATTCTCCCCCGGCCAGAGTCTCTGGATGATCTCGAGGCCCGGGTCGCGGCCGTAGGACTGGATCGTGAGCAGTCGTCCGCCCGGTGCAAGGCTCCGGGCAAGCGGAGCCAGCACCTTCTGTGCCTTGAACTGCGCATGCATGCGCGCCCGCCAGGGCTGCGAGGCAACGATGAGGTCGTAGGTCTCGAACACCCGACCTGGCCGCGGGATGACGGCATCGAGCAGGAACTTGTGATCCTCGCGATAGATGACAAGAACTGACGGCCGAACGTACACCGGGTTGCCGCTTTTCGGGCTGGGCTTCGTCTGCCAGCCGTAGGTCAGCGTCTGGCCGAGCGCCTCGATCTGCTCGCCGTACTCGGACGCCGAATTACCCTGCAGGCGCACTTCCTGCCAGTTGAGCGCCGCAGCCGACGCCAGGTCGCGCGGCATGAGGCGGGGCGCTTCGGCGTAATTCAGATTCGTGATGACGATGACGGTCGCGGGGTGCTCGAAAAAGCGGTCCGGCATTTTTTCGAGGCCGAGGCGTACGTCCTCGAGACTGATCTCCTTCGCGACCACGAGGAGCGGCACTGTCGGAAAGCTGCGGTGGGTGCTGCGCATGAGGCGCGAAAGCACGGTCGCATCGCCCATGCCGGCATCGAAGATCCGGACAGCCGGCGGCGTCGGCCGCACCTGCGCAAGCTCCTGGGCGGCGCGGCGGGCCACGGCGGCTTTCTCGTTGCAGGTATTGACGAAAGCCAGGTATTTCTGACGGTTGTCGTAGAAACGGAAGGGCGGCGAATCGGTCGTCGAGTCGCCAGGACTTGCGCCTGCGGAATGCTTCGCGGATGCGCTCACGTCTCCCCCCCCCGCCTCTCGACGTTCTAGCGAGGTACCCTAGCGGCGCGCTCCCCGGTAAGGAAATCGATTCGGCAAATTGTTGCTATCTGTGTCTGGAATCGGGAATCTGCAAGCGGGCAAACGGCATGCGCCCGGCGCTGCAGTCCGAGCGCCCCTGCAAGTTCGGTTGCAGACCCCTGAAATCGCTAGCACTATTCGCCCCCCATGCAATTGAACCGCTTCGACCTGAATCTGCTGACCGCGCTCGACGCCCTGGTGCACGAGAAGAACGTGACGCGCGCCGCCGAGCGCGTGCACGTGTCGCAGCCGGCGATGAGCGCAGCCCTGCAGAAGCTGCGCGACTATTTCGACGACCCCCTGCTGGTGCGCGTGGGCCGTGAGATGGAGCTGACACCTCGCGGTCTCGCTCTGGTCGAGCCCGTACGCGAAGCGTTGCTGCGCATCCAGGCGACGCTCGGCACGCAGCCGAGCTTCGATCCGGCGACCGTGAAGCGTGCGTTCGTCGCCATCGTCGGCGACGTCGCGGCGCCGGTCGTGATGCCGAAGGTACTGGCGCGCCTCGCACGTGACGCTCCGGGGATCCAGTGCCATGCCGAACCGGTCCTGCAGAACAGCCTCACGCGGCTCGAATACGGTGAAGCGGACCTGTGCCTCACAATCGATAGTCCGAGGCTCTTTGCCCTGCGTGACTATCCGGAATCGCTGCGCATGGCGGAGCTCAGGCCCGTAACCTGGACCTGCATTGTCGCGAAGGATCATCCGACCGTCGGCGATTCGCTGTCGGCGGACGAATTCATGAACCTGCCGCACATTCTGCCGCGCCCGGCCGGCGCAGTGGAATCGCTCGAGGAAGCGGCCCGCCGGCTCTTCAATGTCGAAGTGAAGGTGCGCGCGACCGGGCATAGCCTGCTCGAACTGCCGTTCATGCTGATGGGCACGCCGCTCATCGCGACCGTCCCGGAACGGCTGGCACGCCTCATCGCGCCCGTGGTTCCCGTGAAGCTTTTCCCGGTGCCGATCGAAATGCCGGTGCGACGCGAACTTCTGCTCTGGCACAAGCGCAACGAGCCGGATCCGGGCCACGCCTGGTTCAGGAATCTCTTCATCGAATTCGAGCGCGAACCCTAGCCAAGGCCCCGCCGGGGCTCTACCGCGCGCGTTCCCAATCCGCGATCGATTTGCCCTCGGCGACGAGTTTGACGAGGAGCGGCGCCGGCTCCCAGTGCATGGGACCGAACAATTCGCGGTATTTCTGCATGCCGGCGAGCAGCGTCTTGAGTCCGATCGTGTCGGCGTAAAACATCGGGCCGCCCCGGTAGCGCGGGAATCCGTAACCGGCCGCCCAGACGACGTCGATGTCGCTCGCGCGGATCGCGACACCTTCGTCCAGGATGCGCAGTCCTTCATTCAACAGCGGATAGAGGCACCGTTCGAGGATCTCCTCGTCGCTCTGCGTTCGCTGCGGGACACCGAGTTTGCGTGCGCGCTCCGCGATGATCGCGATCGCCTCCGGATCGTCGTGCCGCGTGCGATCGCCCTTCTCGTATCGGTAATAGCCCTTGCCGGTTTTCTGGCCGAGTCTGCCCTGCTCGGCGAGCGCGAAATCCGCCTGGTAATACGCCGGGTCCGGCGGATACTTGTCCGCGTTCGCCTTGTGGACGTTGACACCGACATCAATGCCCGCCATGTCGTAAACGGCGAGGATGCCCATCGCCATGCCCCATTTTTCGAGCACCGAATCGATCCGGCGCGGAGTTGCGCCCTCGAGCGTCATGCGCTCGGCCTCGCGGGCGTAGCCTTCCATCATGCGATTGCCGATGAAGCCGTAGCAGACGCGCGCGAGCACCGGGGTCTTCTTGAGTGGCCTTGCCAGATCGACAGTCGCGCGGATCGTCTCGGGTGAAGTCTTTGACGTGCGCACGATCTCGAGAAGCGGCATCACGTTCGCCGGCGAGAAGAAGTGCATGCCGATCACGTCCTCAGGGCGCTTGACCGCCGTCGCGATGTCGTCGATGTCGAGCGTCGAGGTGTTGGTCGCGAGTACCGCGCCGCGCTTCGCGACGCGATCAAGCGTTGCGAAGATCTTCTTCTTGAGTTCGACGTTTTCGAACACCGCCTCGATGAAGACGTCCGCATCCGCGGCGTCTTCGTACTTCAATACGCCACGGATCAGCGACAGGCGCTTGTGCATGTCGTCCGCGGTGAGCCGGCCACGCTTGACCGTCGTGGCATAGTTGTCTGCGATCACCTTGAGCCCACGGTCGAGCGCTTCCTGGCTGACATCAATGATCGCAACGGGAATTCCGGCGTTGGCAAAGCACATGGCGATGCCGCCGCCCATCGTGCCGGCACCGACGATCGCCGCGCTCTTCACTGGCCGGGACTTGAGATCGTTGGGCAGCCCCGGGATCTTCCTGGTCTCGCGTTCCGCAAAGAACACGTGGATCAGCGCCTTGGCTTCGAGCGTTGCCTTCGTCTCGTTGGCGAGCTGCTCTTCGTAGAGGAGGCCTTCGGCAAACGGCAAGCGCGCAGCCGCCTCGACCGCCTTGATGGCGGTCAGCGCCGCCGTTCGATTGGGATAGAGCTTCGCTGCCTGTTCACGTTGCTTCGCAAAGACTTCGGCCGTCGCCGATTCGGGCGCCACCCTGCGCTCGCTCGTGCGCCGGGGTCCCTTGCCCTGCGCCACGAGTTCCCGCGCAAACGCAATCGTCCCGGCGTTGAGATCGCCCTCGACGATGCGATCGACGAAACCGAGTTCGAGCGCGCGGGCCGCATCGACGGGACGGGCCGCAAGGATCAGATCGAGGGTTGCATTCGCGCCGATGAGGCGTGGCATTCGCTGCGTGCCACCGGCGCCCGGAATGATGCCAAGCGTGACCTCGGGCAAACCGAAGCGCGCGCCGGGCACGGCGACGCGATAGTGACAGGCGAGCGCTATCTCGAGACCACCGCCCATTGCCGTGCCGAAGAGCCCAGCGACCACCGGCACCGGCAGATTCTCGATCTCGGCGAAGAGGCGCCGGTATTCCGCCTCCTTGGGCGGTCCGGAAAACTCGCCTATGTCCGCTCCCGAGAAGAAGGTGCTGCCGGCGCATAGCAGGACTACGGCGCGGACATCCTTGCGAGCCGCGATTTCGCCGACGGCCGCAGTCAGTCCGGCACGCACCGCGGCGTTGACCGTATTGACCGGCGGATTGTCGACGGTGATGACGGCGATGCCGTTATCGAATGTCTGGGAAACGACGTTGGACATGCCCATGTTGTCTTGTTCAGGGTGCCTTGTTCAGGATTTCGGCGTGGTGGTGCAGCTGGTCGTCGATGAAGGTTGATATGAAATAGTAACCGTGGTCATAGCCCTCGTGCCGGCGCAGCGTCAACGGATAGCCGACGCGGGCGCACGCCTCCTCGAAGCGCTCCGGCTGCAACTGTTGCGCGAGAAACTGATCGGCAAGGCCCTGATCGATGAGAATGCGCGGTCTCTGCGCCGCATCCTTCACTTCGCGCACCAGCGCCGTCGCATCGTATTCGCGCCAGGTCGAGGAATCCGCGCCGAGATAGTTCGTAAAGGCCTTGCGTCCCCAAGGCACTTCCATCGGCGCCACGATCGGCGCGAATGCGGAGATCGAACGATACCGGTCGCGATTCCTGAGGCCGATGGTGAGCGCGCCGTGTCCGCCCATCGAGTGACCGAAGATGCCTTGGCGCTTCGCGTCCGCCGGAAACTTCGCTGCGATGAGCGTCGGCAGCTCCTCCGTCACGTACGAATACATTCTGTAGTGCTTCGACCAGGGTTCCCTGGTGGCATCGAGATAGAAACCCGCGCCCACGCCGAAGTCCCACGCATCGCTGTCGCCCGGGAGCGGCACGCCGCGCGGACTCGTGTCCGGCGCGACCAGCATGAGGCCGAGCTCGGCAGCGAGACGCTGCGCCCCTGCCTTGATCATGAAAGTCTCTTCGGTACACGTCAGGCCCGCCAGGTAATAGAGCACAGGCACCGCTCTTCGCTCCGCCTGGGGCGGAGCGAAGACCGAGAAGCGCATGGCGCAGGCTGTCGTCGACGCGAGGTGACGATAGAACCCGACGGTACCGCCGCAGGCGCGGTGCCGGCTGAGCGTCTCGAGCGACAAGACCGTCAGGCCTTCAGGACGCCTTTCTGCTTCGCGACGTGCGTCGCGATCAGATCCATCAGCGGCGGATTCAGGCAGTCGTACGGTTCGAGTCCCAGTTCCTTCAGTCGCGCACGCACGCCCGCCATCTCATCAGGCGTGGCGCCGCCCGTCTCGATGATGGAGGAAACGAAAGCCGCGAATTCGGGTGCGGCCCAGCCCTTGTCCTTCGAGAGTTCCGGATGCACGAAGTCGAAGCCGAAGAAGGGATGCCCCTTGTTTTCGATGCGACCGAACATGTGTACGCCGCACGCCGAGCAGGCATGCCTTTGAATCGCGGCATTCGTATCGACGATCTTCAGCTTCTGGCCATTCGCCGTGACACTCAGCTTGTCGCGGCCGATGACGGCCACCACAGAAAACACCGCACCTTCCGGCTTCCAGCACTTGCTGCAGCCGCAGGCGTGATTGAACGCGACATCGCTCCGCGAGCGTGACCGTCACTGCGTCCTTCGAGCACTTGCAGCTGAGCGTGCCGCCCTTGAAGCCCTTCACTCCCGCCTTCACGCCGTCATCGACACTCGGATGAATCTTTACCTTTGGCCATGAGGTCCCCCTTGTCCAGAATTTGACGACGGCGCGAATCGATTCGCCGGCGTGCATGAGATCGAACGACTTGTTGATGTCCGTGAGCGGCAGCACGTGCGTGATCAGGTCGTCGATGTTGATCTTCCTGTCCATGTACCAGTCGACGATCTTCGGCACGTCCGTGCGACCGCGTGCTCCGCCAAATGCCGTGCCCTTCCACACCCGTCCCGTGACGAGCTGGAAGGGACGCGTCTTGATTTCCTGGCCTGCGCCCGCGACGCCGATGATGACGGAGACGCCCCAGCCCCGGTGGCAGCATTCGAGCGCCTGGCGCATCACGTCGACGTTGCCGATGCATTCGAAGCTGTAGTCGGCGCCGCCGTCGGTGAGGTTCACGAGGTGCGCGACGAGGTCGTTCCCGGCCTCCTTCGGATTGACGAAATGCGTCATGCCGAATTTCTCGCCGAGCGCCTTGCGCTTTGGGTTGAGGTCAACGCCAATAATCTTGTTCGCTCCCGCGAGCCGCGCGCCCTGGATCACGTTGAGGCCGATGCCGCCAAGACCAAAGACCACGACATTCGCGCCCGGCTCGACCTTCGCCGTGTTGATCACGGCTCCGATGCCGGTCGTGACGCCGCAGCCGATGTAGCAGATCTTCTCGAACGGCGCGTCCTCGCGGACTTTGGCGATCGCGATCTCCGGCAGCACGGTGAAATTCGAGAACGTCGAGCAGCCCATGTAGTGATGGATCTTTTCGCCGCCGATCGAGAAGCGGCTCGTGCCGTCCGGCATCACGCCCTTGCCCTGTGTGGCGCGAATCGCCGTGCAGAGATTGGTCTTGCGCGACAGACACGACTTGCACTGGCGGCATTCCGGCGTGTAGAGCGGTATGACGTGATCGCCCTTCTTCACAGACGTGACCCCGGGTCCAACGTCGACGACGATGCCGGCGCCCTCGTGGCCGAAAATCACCGGAAAGAGGCCCTCCGGGTCCGCGCCCGAGCGCGTGAATTCATCCGTGTGGCAGATGCCGGTTGCCTTGATCTCGACCAGCACTTCGCCCGCACGGGGACCGTCGAGATCGACCGTCTGGACTTCGAGGGGCTTGCCTGCCGCGTAACCGACTGCTGCTCTGGTTTTCATTGTTGGGTTCCAGTGGGGGCCCGAAATTATACGCTCGCGGCTTGACTCGACGGCAACCGCAGTTCGACTCGATGGAAAGTGAAGACCGGCGCGAATTGACCAGCGTAGTATTGCAACACCGTGATTCTGTTGGGGGATGCATGAGCGGCGCGAGCACAACTTCGGCGGTCGATATCGGCAAAATCATCGATACCCAGCCGCTCGGCGCGCTGCAGATCCGTGTGATCGTGCTCTGCGCGCTGATCGTCATCCTCGACGGCTACGACATCCAGACGCTGTCGCTCACGGTCCCCACCTTCATGAAGGAATGGGGACTCCCGCGTCCTGCCTTTGGATGGGCGCTATCCGCGTCGCTGGTCGGCTATGGACTCGGCGCCGCGTTTCTCGCGGGACTCGGCGACCGGTTCGGCCGCAAGCCCGTGCTCGTTTTCGCGGTGCTGCTGATGGCGGTCGGCTCGCTCGGCAACGCTTCCGTCACGAACATGAACGAGCTCATCTTCTGGCGCTTCCTGACCGGCATGGGCTTTGGCACGAGCATTCCGAACTGCACGTCGCTGACATCGGAGTACATGCCGGCGGCGCGGCGCGCGGTCCTCATCACCATGATGTACACCGGGGTTGCGTTTGGTGCGCTCATCGCGGGCTTCGTCGCCGATCCCATCATCAATGCGTACGGCTGGCGCGCGATCTTCGTCATCGGCGGCGCGCTGCCGCTCGTCATTTCCGTGCTGATACTCTTCGGATTGCCGGAATCCATCCGCTTTCTCGTCGCGCGGCGGCCGGGCGATCCGCGCACGGCGCGCATCGCTGCGGTCCTTGCGCCTGGCATCCATGCGAAAGACATCGTCGATCACGCCGCAACGGAGGAAAAGCAGTCCATCGCTTCGCTCCTCACGGCGATCTATCGGCCGCGGACGCTTCTTCTGTGGACCGTGTTCGCGCTCAATCTGTTCGTTCTCTATTTCCTGATCAGCTGGCTACCTTCGCTCCTCACGAGCGCGGGCTGGTCGCCCATGGATGGCCGCCGCGGCGGCGTGTTGATCCAGGCGGGCGGGATCGTGAGCGGCTTGCTGATGGCCTGGGGCGTTGACCGCGGACGCACGGTCTCCTCGATGGTGAGCGCGTATGCGGTAACGGCCGTGGGCCTCGGCCTTTTCCTTGTCCTGTCTTCGACCGGACCCGGCTGGTGGATTCTGCTATTCGTCATCGGCGCCGGCTCGTCGGGAACGCAGTTCGCGCTGAACGCGCTGGCTGCCGCGTTCTACCCGCCCGCGATTCGTTCGACGGGCGTCGGCTGGGCCGTGGGCATCGGGCGTGTCGGAGCGATTGTCGGGCCGCTTTTTGGAAGCATGCCCTTCATCAAGGCGCTGCCGGCGAACGATATCCTGGGACTGCTCGTCGTCCCCGTGGTCCTCTGCGCACTCTGCACATCGTTCCTGCCGCGCGTCTGGCGCGGCTGAAACCGGTGCCGGTTTCTCGTTTTCAGCTGTTGAGCCGCTCGAGCAGCGACAGCAGCTGTTCACGCCCGCCCGTACCGAGGCGCCTTGCGAGCCGCGCCTCGTGCTCGGCGTGCAGCACCCGCGCCCTTCTCATCAATTCCTTGCCGCCCGGCGTGAGGTGAAGCGCGTACGAACGCCGGTCGTTCACGCCATCGTGACGCACGGCGAGTTTGCGCTTCTCGAGCTCCTGCACCAGCGGTCCGAAATTCCCCTTCTGGATGCCGAGCGCGCTGCACACGGCCGACTGCGGCAATCCGGGATTCTGATCGATGATCATGAGCACGCCATAAATGGCGGGGCGCAGGCCGAGCTCGCGCAGCGATGCAATGAAATCGGTGAACGCGACGATCTGCGCGCGGCGCAACGCATAGCCTATATAGCCCGTCAGCGAACCGAGTTCGATCGAATTCGCAGTCCCATTGCCGGCACCGTTGCCGCGATGACGCAGATTCGGCTGCGGGGCCGCAGCCCGTCTCGGCCTCGATTTGCGCGCGCCCGCCATGTCATCCGCTCGTGTTGAACCTGTCGATCACTTCCTTCGGAATTGCCCGCGCCTGCATGCCATCAGCCTTGTCCGGATGGCGGCCCACCCAGACGCGCGTCTCGAAGCCCTCGACCGCGAGCTCCGTGTTCTTGAGCAGCCGGTGACGGACCTCGAAGCTCGAGCGGCCCCACTTATGGATCGAGCTCTCGATCTCGACGTCATCGCCGTACCCCGACGGGATATAGAACTTTGCGTGTACGTCGACGACCGGAATGCCCACCATGTCGAACTGGCGCATGATTTCGCGCTTGCGCAAGCCCGCGGCCTCGAATAGCGCCGCCGTCGAGTCGTCGAAGAAGGCGAAATACCGGGGGAAATAGACGATTCCGGCCGGGTCGCAATCGCCCCACTCGATCCGCAATTTGCGTTTGTTGGTGATCATGATGGCTACTTGTTGTTGTTCTTCTTCACTGGGCCTTTGTCCGCCAGATTGTTCTGCACCAGCAGCGCAATGCCCTGGCCGCCGCCGATGCAGGCGGAAGCGATGCCGTAGCGAAGGCTCTTGCGCTTGAGTTCGCGGGCGAGCGTCACCGCGAGGCGCACGCCGGTCGCGGCGAGCGGATGGCCGATCGCAATGGCGCCGCCATTGACATTGAGCTTCGCCTCGTCGAGCCCCAGCTCGCGTACGCAAGCAAGCACCTGCGCGCCGAAGGCTTCATTGATCTCGATGCGGTCGATTGCCTCGAGGGGGAGTTCTTCGGCCTCGAGCAGTGCGCGGATGGCCGGCACCGGACCGATACCCATGAGTGCCGGCGGTACGCCGACAACCGCCGCCGCCTTGAGCTGAGCGAGCGGCGTCTTTTCCCGGCGTTTCGCGTATGCCGCTGTCGACACGAGGGCGGCTGCCGCCCCATCGACGATGGCTGAACTGTTGCCGCCAGTCTGCACGCCGCCGAACGCAGGCTTGATCTTCGCCAGCGCTTCGATTGGCGACGGTCGCACATGCGTGTCGCGTGCGATCGGACCCGCCCCGCCGCGCAACCGGATGCCACGCGGTTTGAGTCCTTCGACTGCGAAGACTTCGTCGCTGAGCGGCGCGATCTCGCCGTCGAGGAAGCCGTCCACCTGCGCAGCGAGCGCCCGCTCGAAGCTGCGCGCGGCGAATTCGTCGACCTGCGCGCGCGTGATGCCGTATTGCTTTGCGAGCGTCTCGGCGGTGCCGCCCATCGTCACGTCCACCGCAGTGTCGTTGAGCGCTTCCCAGAGGAAGTCCTTGAACTCGACCTGACCCATGCGAAAGCCCGTGCGGCTCGTGTATGCCGCCACCGGATTGCGGCTCATCGACTCGGCGCCGACACAGAGCGCGAGTTCAGCGCGGCCGAGCGTGAGCGCGTCTGCAGCCTGCGCCAGCATTTCTATGCCGGTACCACACACCCGCTGTACGAGGTGCGCGGGAACTTCCGTGGACACTCCCGAATACAGGCCAATGTGCCGCGGCAGAACGTAGGCGTCGAAACTCGCCTGACACACCGAGCCCGCAACGACCGTGCCGACATCGCCGGCGGGAACGCCGCTGCGGGAAAACAACGATCGCGCCGCCTTGATGCCGAGATCGATCGGCGAAACGAGCGCGAGCGCCTGAGAGAAATCGACGAACGGAGTGCGCACGCCGTCGAGCAGCCACGCGTCCGCCCAGCGCGCGATGAGCGCGCGCGATGATGACTTCGAATTTAACGTTCGCAGTCATGGCATCACCCGATCCACGTCCGGATGAAATAGCTGGTATTTGCGTCGCATGGGTTTGCACCGCACCTCGATGGCACGTCCTTTGCGTCCGGCGCAATTTGCCGGCGTGAATGCTGTTCCAAAGTCCCGGGCATACGGGTAACTACTATTCACAACGCATGGTTATAGTATATAACTATCTCGACGACGCGCCTTCGCTGGGTTTGGGGGTAGTTATGGCTCAGCTCGAGACGTTTACGACGGCCGGCCTCGATCCGCGCCGCAAGCTCGCCTTCTGGAACGACACGGCGTGCGCAAGCTTCACGCCCACGGTCGCCGATCCCGTAGACATCCGCACCTTTGCCGGTTCCCTCACCCGCACCCAGTTCGGGGATCTGCGCATGGCGGAGGTCTACTCCGATCCGCAGATCGTCCGTCATTCGCGTTCGCACGTCGCGCGCACGCGCGAGGCGATGTTCTTCCTGCACCTGATGCTCGACGGCGAGAGCGTGAACCGCCAGGACGGGCGCGAAGCGAAGCTCGGCCCGGGCGACTTCACTTTGTGCGATTCGACGCGCGCGTACGACATCGTGTTCGAGAAGCCGAATCGCATGTTCGTGCTCGGCGTGCCGGATGCCATCATGCGCCGTCATCTCGCCTGCCCCGAAAGCGTCGTCGCCGTCCACATGCCGGGCAATGGCGGCATGAGCGGCCTTTTGTCGAATTTCCTGCGTGACCTCTGGGCGCAATGCCGGAGCGAACTCGAGCCGACGGTCGCTGCACGCGTTACGCACGCGGTGCTCGACCTCATCGCCGGCGCGTATGCATCCGTACCGCTTGCGCGCTCGGACCGCTCCTCGCTCGCGACGGCACATCGCATCCGCATCATGAACTACATCGAGGCGCACCTCGGCGATCCTGACCTCACGCCGACCCAGGTCGCCCTTGCCTGCAAGATGACGACTCGCTACCTGCATCACCTGTTCTCCGAAGAAGAAGAAACGGTCGCGCGCTACATCCTGCGCCGCCGGCTGGAAGAGTGTTCGCGTGCGCTCGGCGTCGCTTCGCAGCGTGGCCGCACGGTCACGGCCATCGCCTTCGATTACGGCTTCAACAGCCCAACGCACTTCGGGCGCGTGTTCCGGGCGCGCTTCGGCGTTACGCCGCGCGAATATCGAAGACACGTAACGACCGAAGCCTGACATCAGGTCACCCGGTAGATCTTGAGTTCGACTGCAGCCGCGTGGCGTACGCCCGTGCACAGGAAGAGGCTCTTGTTGAGCCAGTCGTACGGTCCCTGCGGCGCTGAAAACTCGGGCGCCGCCCGAAAATAATATTCCGACGGATCAACCGACTGGCCCTGCGCAAGGAGCTGCATGATCTCTGGCGGCCCGTGCCTTAGCCCCCGGTTGCACACCTGGATCACGGTGCCGTCGTGCGTACGCAGCAGATAAAGCGCTTCGAGCACGGTCACGCCGTCGGAGCGCGTGTACTGCCAGTCGGCGCCGCCGCCGAGGATTTCACCCCTGAGCTTCGGACCTTCGAAGGTGCCGCCGAGAATCGGCACCACGCGGCGCAGGCCCTGCGGCGTCTGTCCGACTGCGATCGGCCCAGCCAGCCGGGCGGTTGCGGTCAGAACGATTTCGAGTTCCGGTTGCATCGGAGAATTTTGGGTACGTCCCCAATTTCCTCAGGGCTTGCGCCACTTGCCCGTTACGGGATGCGGATAGTGAAACTCGAGGATGTCCGTGTCCGGCCAGAGTACGGGTTTCGGGACCTGCAGCTCATCCGGGCCAAGCGGATCTTCTGGAAACGTCTTCGTGTAGAAGGGCACGTAGTTCGGCCGCGTCTTGGCCCAGCCGGAATCGAAATCGGCGTGCCAGACCGGCCGGTAGTTCAGCACCTTGATCTTCCACACGCCTTTCTCGCGCGCGTAGGTGTTCTCGTAGAGTGCGCCTTCCCACCACTGGCGCTGTTGCCCACCCGCGCTTTCGTGCCTCCCTGCCTGCATGAAGACACGCAGCCGAGCCTGAGCTGTCTTGCGGTCGGGCGCCACATCGACAATGTCCTGCATCATCAGGTGATCGAGGAGAAAGCCGAACACCGGTCCGTTCTTCCCACCGGTGAAATTCTTGCGGAAGCGGTCGCAATAGAGCCGCCGGGCGCCCTTCTTGCCGTGGAAGAGGCCGCCCATGAAGTGCACCGTGCAGTCCTCGGTGAAGAGGTCAACGGTGTCGTCGTACAGGCACTTGTCGATGTAGTAGCCATAGGCGTGCTGCAGGCGCCGGATTGCGTGCACGTCCTTGAGGGTTGCGAGCTCGCGCTCGAGCTTCTTGAGCTTTGATTCCAGCGCCTTGACCGGACTCGCTTTCGCCATGACATACCCCCCCATCTTCAGGCTATCTGGCACGAAACGACGCGGCAGGGACTCGACCAAGGCGGAAACAAAAGTCGATAGTGAGCGCAATTTTGCCGGGCGCCCTGCTGTGCCATGATTCATGCATACCATGAGCACGCAAGACCGTATTCCGCCCGCGCAGGGCTACCGGAGAATCGCGACCGAAGAGGCCTTCGCCCCGCCGGCGCTCTTCGATCTGTACCGCAAACTCCTGGCGCCGGGCGGCATCGACGATGCCGGTTTTCGCAGCCTCTGCGGCTTCTACGTCGAGAGCTCCACGCCGCGCGCAATAGCGGTGCGGGAGCGGCTGCAGGATCTCGGCGAACGGCGCCTGAACGACATGCGCGACACGGGCATCGACATGCAGATCGTGTCGCTGACGGGGCCTGGCGTGCAGGTCCTCGACAAGGCGACCGCCGTGACGATGGCGCGCGAGGCGAATGACATGCTCGCGGACGCGGTGCGCGAACACCCAGCGCACTACGCAGGCCTTGCCGCCTGCGCACCGCAGGACCCGAAGGCCGCGGCCCGCGAAATCGAGCGCGGTGTGAAGACGCTCGGCCTCAAGGGCGTCATCATCAATTCACATACCCACGGTGAATATCTCGACGACGAGAAATTCTGGGACATCCTGGAAGCAGCCGAAGCGCTCAACGTACCGATCTACTTGCACCCGACCTACCTGTCGCGTGCACTGCTCGAGCCGTTTCTCGCACGCGGACTCGACGGCGCCATCTATGGCTTCGGCTGCGAAACGGGTCTGCACATGCTCAGGATCATCGTGAGCGGCGCCTTCGATCGCTTTCCGAAACTTCAGTTCGTGATCGGACACCTCGGCGAAGCCCTGCCCTTCTGGCTCTTTCGCCTCGACTACATGCACCGCGCGAGCGTTGCGGCTAAGCGCTATGCAAGCATGCCGCCGCTGAAGAAAAAGCCGAGCGACTACCTGCGGGAAAATGTCTACGTGACCTCGAGCGGCATGGCGGACGAAGCCGCAATCCTCTATTGCCAGAAAGTGCTCGGCATGGATCGCGTGCTCTACGCCATGGACTACCCGTATCAGTTCGTCGCCGATGAAGTGCGCACGAGCGATGCGCTGCCGATCAGCGCTGCCGACAAGAAGAAGTTCTTCCAGACGAACGCGGAAAAAGTGTTCGCGCTCAAATAGCGAGGAGACGCGCCGTGAAGGCTTATGAAATCCAGGCGGGTGCAAAGAGCCTCGATGACTTGAAGCTCATCGAGCGGCCGGATCCAAAAGCGGGCCCCGGCGGGATCCTGGTGCGCGTGCGTGCCGCGTCGCTCAACTACCGCGATCTTCTCGTCGTGCAGGGCATGTATTTCAGCGGTTCGGCTGCGGAAAAGACGATCGCGCTCTCGGACGGCGCGGGCGAGGTCGTGGCCATCGGCAGCGGCGTCACCCGGTTCAAGGTCGGAGATCGTGTCGCCGGCACGTTCTTTCGCAACTGGATCGACGGGCCACCGTCCGGCGAGTTGCGGCCGTCACTCGGTGCCCTCGGCATCGACGGCATGCTGGCCGAGTTTGCCGTCCTCGATCAGAACGATGCGGTTGCCATTCCGACGAACCTGTCGTTCGAAGAAGCCGCAACCCTGCCCTGCGCCGGCGTTACCGCCTGGAACGCCTTGCATACCGTCGGCGGCATCCGCTCGGGTCAGACCGTGCTTGCAATTGGAACCGGCGGCGTCTCGATGTTCGCCGTGCAGTTCGGGCATGCCGCTGGCGCGCGCATCGTCATCACCTCATCGAGCGATGAGAAACTCGCGCGAGCCAAAGCCCTTGGCGCCGACATCCTCATCAACTACCAGCGTACGCCCGACTGGGACGCCGAGGTGCTCAAGGCAACCGGCGGTCGCGGTGCGGATTGCGTCGTCGAGGTCGGCGGCGCGGGCACGCTTGCGCGCTCGCTGAAATCCGTTGCCTACGCCGGCAAGATCGCACTCATCGGATTCGTCGCCGGTCCGCAAGGCGACACGAACCCGCAGCCACTCATGCGCAAGGGCGCGAGCCTGCACGGAATCTTCGTCGGCAGCCGCGCAAATTTCGAGGCCATGAATGCCGCAATCGACGTCAACGGCATCAAACCCGTCATCGACCGCGTATTCCCGTTCGCCGAAGCGCCCGCAGCCTACAGTCACCTCAAGAGCGGCTCGCACTTCGGCAAGGTCGTCATCCGGATCTGACCGCAGCTCAGGCGCGGCCGGTCTTCGGCCCCGCAAAGTACCAGACGATGAAGCCGAGGATCGGCAGCACCAGAACGATGACGATCCAGAGCACCATGCGCCCCGTGTCGCCGCCGCTCTTGACGATATTGACGATCGCCCACACGTCGGCGATGAGCACGAGCAATCCGACGATTCCCTGATATCCCGCGAACATGTTTTTTCTCCTCGTTAGTGTCTTGCGATTTCGACCAGCAGTTTCATGCCTTCCTGACGGTGCAGGCGCTCGAAGCCGCCGCTGATCAAGTCTGCGAATTGGATCGTCTCCACCCAGCCGGTTGTCGGATAGGCGCCCGCCGCCATCTCCGCGATCACTTTCGGAAAGGTATTGCAGAACATCGCGACGCCCGTCAGATAGACCTCGGGCATCAGGATGTCGAATGGCTGGATCACGAGTGGTTGACCGTGGATGGCGACGACCACCACCGTGCCGTCGATGCCGGTGCCGAGCAACGCCGCGCGAAACGCGGCAGGCACGCCGGCCGCATCGACCGAGGCGTGCGTACCGCGACCGCCCGTGAGATCCCGGATTGCGCTCACGACATCGATGCCTGTCGGATCGAGCAGCGCATCCGCGCCGAGATTCTTGAGCACCGCCCGTCGTCCCGGTGACGGATCAATAACAATGGTCTTGATTCCCCGGCGTCGCAGTGCGAGGTGCACGCCGACACCGATCGGCCCGGCGCCGTGAATGGCAACCGTCTGGCCGGCTTCCACGCGGCAGCGATCTGCCGTGTGATATGCGACGGACATCGGTTCGATGAGCGCGCCCTGCATCGGCGTGACGCCCTTCGGAAGCTTATGCGCCATCGAGCGGCGCACGACCGTGAAGTCCGAGAGCCCGCCGCCCTCGCGGTTGTAGCCATGAAAGGCGACGAGCGCGCAGTGATTGTAATGACCGGATTTGCAGTGGATGCATTTGCCGCAGGTTTCGAGCGGCTCGACGGCGACGAGATCGCCCTTTGTGAGGTCCGTGACTCCATCGCCGACGTCAACCACTTCGCCGCTGAACTCGTGCCCGAGTATCACGGGGTTTTTCACGCCCGTGAGCGGATGCGGTTCCGTCGGGCGGGTCGTGATGGGTCCGTGATAGTACTCGTGCAGGTCGCTGCCGCAGATACCGTTGTAGCGGACGCGCAGTTTCACTTCGCCGGCGCGCACCCTGGGCTCCGGCACGTCTTCCAGCCGAACGTCGCACCGCCCGTGATAGACCGCTGCACGCATCGAATCGGGCTCCCCTCCGAGAAGCCGGCAGCATAGTATGTCGCCCAACAAGAGACCATCCAGGCCCGGATTGCATGCCCCGACCCGATGACCTGACCATTCGCGCCGGACGCGCGGGCGATGCTGCGGCGATCCGCGACCTATACGTCGCCGTTGCGAGCACCTCGGGCAACCTGGCGCGCGCCGCCGACGAAATCACCGACGAGTACGTCGCCTCGTTCATGAGCCACAGTCTCGCGGACGGCGTGTTGCTTGTCGCGGAGCTCGCCGGCGTGAACGGCATCGCAGGGGAGCTGCACACCTACCGCAACGGCCTCAAGCGCTTCGCCCACGTGCTCGGCGCACTGACGGTCGCGGTGCATCCGCAGGTGCAGGGTCGGGGCGTCGGCCGAGCGCTCTTCGATACGTTGCTGGACGAAGTCCACCGGACGCGGCCCATGATCAATCGCATCGAACTCATTTCCTCGGAAAGTAATGTGCGGGCCCGCCAACTCTACGAGTCGCTCGGCTTTCGTGCGGAGGGTCGCTTCGAGCGCGGCATCGTAAGCCCTGCGGGCCAGTTGGAAGCGGACATACCAATGGCATGGCTGCGTAACCCCTGATGGGATCTCTGGCGCGGATTGCCAGGCGGCTGCCGCACTGCCTGCGCGCAACCTGACGGTAACTCACCGCTCGATAAGTACCATTACGAATACGCCCGGCCAATCGGCACCGGTAAAATCCTGTTGAAGGAACGGGGTCTTATCATGGCGCACGAGAGCAATGTCTGGGCCATCGTGCTCGCTGCCGGCGAAGGGAGTCGACTGCGAACGCTGACCACAACCGCCAACGGCACCGCAATCCCTAAACAATTCTGCTCGTTGCGTGGCGGACCCTCATTGCTGCAAGAGGCCTTGCTGCGTGCGCAGGTCGTCGCGCCGCGCGAACGCATCTGCCCAATCGTCGCCGTGCAACATCGCCGCTGGTGGGAAGGTCCACTGTGCCCGCTGCCGGCTGACAATGTCATCGTGCAACCGGACAATCGCGGCACCGCCAACGGCATCTTGTTGCCGCTATTGCATATCCTCGAGCGCGATCCGCTGGCAAACATTGTGCTGCTGCCTTCGGACCATCATGTGAGGGATGAAGCCGTGTTGGCGCGGGCGCTGCGCCAGGCGGCCGCGCAACTCCGATCACGTCAGAGCGACCTGTTGTTGCTGGGACTGGAGCCGGAAGAAGCCGACCCCGAACTCGGTTACATCGTGCCGGGCTTGCGCGCAGGCCATTGCACGTTTCAAGTGGTGCGGTTTGTCGAGAAGCCGCACGCCGCGCTTGCGCGTCAACTCATCGAACAGGGCGCGCTGTGGAATGCGTTTATCGTCGCTGCGACGGGACGTGCGCTATTGCGGATGTTCGAGCGCAAATGCGCGGATATCGTGCTGAAGATGCGCCGCGTCGTGCAGCACGATCGGCTTGATCTCCTGGATGGCATTGCGACGGCGGGTCTCTACGATCGTTTGCCGACGCTGGATTTCTCACGCGATATCGTCGAGGGACAGGAAGCCAGCCTTCAGGTGCTGGCCGTGCCGCCCTGCGGCTGGAGCGATCTGGGTACGCTCAAGCGCGTCGCCGAAACGCTGCGTCGCATCCCGCGCGATGACCGGCCCTTGTACGATTCGCTGAATGCAGCGGCACACCTCAACCTTGCTTCGCAGCACGCGCGAATTTATGCAAGCGCCTGAGTGCTTGCGCTTAGCCCAAGTGGAGTAACGACTCATGCAGACTCCGGTGCAAGTCACGTTTCGACAGGTCGATCCGTCGCCTGCGGTTGAAGCTCGCGCGCGCGAGTTGGCGGGGCGCCTCGACCATTACTACACCCGTATCACCGGCTGCCACGTTGTCATTCAAGGGCCACCGGCGCATCGACACAAGGGCGCGCCCTATTCCGTACGGATCGATGTCATCGTGCCCGGCCATGAGCTTTTCGTCGACAGCGAGCGCGATCAGCACGCCGAACACACCGATGTCTATGTGGCGCTGCGCGATGCATTCGATGCCATGCGACGGCAACTTGAAGACTATGCTCGTCGACAGCGCGGCGACACCAAGCGTCATGCAGCACTGTAATTATCGATGTATCAGCTGCGCGGTCGCGGTTGACGCATGGTTTCCAGCTTTCGCGCGACAATAAAACCATAGGCGCACAGGTTGATGGCCACGACTGCGCAACCGAGGACAACTTGAATCGTGCGCGTGAGATCGGGCGGATAGACAATCTGGACCACGTAGCGCTCCACGAAGTCGCCGCTGTAGCGCGCGCCGCCGCCAGCCACCCGTAACCAATTCTCGAGCGGCGTCAGCGGACAGATTGCACCGCTGAATTCAATCGCGGCACCCCAAATCGCGGCCGGCACATGCAGCCACATCAATCGGCGCCAGCGGATGACGAGCAATCCGCCCAGAATCACGAATACGACAAACGCCAGATGCACGATGACGACAAAGTCGGCAAGGAGTCGGTAGTCAAGAGTGCTCATGGACGCGCGCTAGTGGATATCGAGGCCAACTTAGGCGCCGCCGTGGGTAAAGACAACAAAAGGAGAATGAAGCTGACGGCGATGCAGAGTCCGGCACGGTGTTCAGCTATTGATTGGCTGCGACATCTTCGACACTCTGTGGATCTGGCTGGCTTTGCCACGCGGCACCTGGTCTTCGAAGGAACCACATGGACAGAACCCTCGCTCTCTCGTTGCTCGCCCTCTTTGCGGCACCCGGGCTCGCGGCCGATGACGGTACCCAAACGCAGATTCTCATCGTCGGCACCTATCATTTCTCGAATCCCGGGCAGGACCTCAACAACGTGAAGGTCGACGACGTCCTCACGCCCAAGCGCCAGGCGGAGATTGCCGCGGTTACCGAGTCGCTTGCGCGCTTCAAGCCGACGCGGGTCGCAGTCGAGTGGCCGGAGGACATAACGAACGAGCGCTATGCGAAATTCCTGGCCGGCACTTTGCCCGAGTCACGCAATGAAGTGGTCCAGCTTGGCTTTCGGCTCGCGCGGGCAGTCAAGCTGACTGACGTCAATGGCCTCGATGTCGAAGGCGACTTTCCTTTCGATGACGTGCAGAAATGGGCAAAGGAACATGGACGCGAGGGTGTAATCGAGGGGCTCCTTGCTGGTGGCAAGTCCGAGACCGACAAACTCACGAATCTGCAGTCGACCGAGACTGTGGGCGGCATCCTGCGCTATCTCAACGGGCCCGGGGAGATTGCGCTCAACCATTCCTTCTATCCTCCCATGCTCGCCATGGGCGGCGGCGCGGAGCAGCCCGGCGTGAAACTCGTATCGTCGTGGTACACGCGCAATCTCGCGATCTGCGCGAAGCTCGTGCAGACCGTGAAACCCGGCGACCGCGTCGTCCTGTTCTTCGGCCAAGGACACGTGTATCTGCTGAGTCAGTGCCTGCGTGAGCAGCCGAATTTCAAGGTCGTCGACGCGCTCGACTACCTTCCGACATCGGCCTCGGCCGTGGCCGCGACCGCGAGCGCCGCCGCAACTGCGAGCGCGGCGCCGCTCAAGGACGTCGCCTGCATCGACATTCCCAAGGGCCAGCCGCGGCCTGAATTCGGCTGCTTCAACGTGGCAACCGTGCGCGGCCTGCGCTTCAAGACGCACGACGTGTACTGGCACTTGCGGACGTACCCGACGCGCGACGCGGCCAGAGAGGCGAAGAGCGAGAAAGGCGTGGTCATCGAGACAGACGGCAAGGTCTGGCTTTCGGAATTTGGCGCGAAGGACGCGACTCCCCGGGGCGGCGAGCCGGTTGCCGTCATCGGGCCCATGAAGCTGCCGCTGTCCGATTTCTACACGGCGGTATTGTCCTACGCCTCGATGCGCCCGGGCGACTCGTCTCGCGTCCATACGCACTCGGGGCCGGAGGCCTGGTACGTGATCGTCGGCGATCAGTGCCTGGAAACCTCGCGCGGAACGCTCAAGCTGAGTACGGGCGAAAGCGGCGCCGTGGAATCGGACATCCCGATGCTCCTGCATGTCACGGGCACGACGACGCGCCATGCCTTCGCGCTGGTGATTCACGACCACAACCGGCCTCGCGGTTCGCCGTCGTCGTGGACCCCGCCGGGAAACTGCAACTGACCAGTACCGGGATTGGATTACTGGGAATTTGCGCGACGCCCAGCCGGCCTCAGCAAATCCCCAGTAATCCAATCCCGGTACTGGTCAGGATTCGCTGACGAACTTCGTCACGAGGCAGGCCTCGAGTCCTTCGATGCCCTCCTCGGAGCCGTGACCGCTTTCCTTCACGCCGCCGAATGGCGATTCAGGGACGGAGATCTGGAAGCTGTTGATGCCGATCATTCCTGCCTCGATCTGCTCGCCGAGGAGATTCACGGTCTTCGAGGCCTTCGAGAACGCGTACGCTGCGAGGCCGTACGGCAAGCGATTCGCTTGCTTGATCACGTCCTCGTAGTTCGTGAAGGGATTCAAGATCGCGATCGGACCGAACGGCTCCTCGTTCATGATGCGGGCGGTATTTGGCACATCGGATATGACCGTAGGCTCGAAGAAATAGCCCTTGCGCGAAATCCGGCCGCCCCCCGTCTGAAACTTCGCGCCGTTCTTCTTCGCGTCCGCGAGCAGAGTTTCGAGCGCGGGCGCGCGCCGGTCGTGCGCGAGCGGGCCCATCTGCGCGCCCTGCACGAGGCCGTCGTTCACGGCGAGCGCCTTGGCACGCGCTGTGAAACCCTGCACGAACTTGTCGTAGATCTTCTCCTGCACGTAGAAGCGCGTCGGCGAGACACAGACCTGGCCGGCGTTGCGAAACTTGGCGCCAATCGAGAGATCGAGCACCTGGTCGACGTCGACGTCGTCGAACACGAGCACCGGCGCGTGGCCGCCGAGCTCCATGGTCGTCCGCTTCATGCCGTCGGCGGCGAGCTTCATCAACTGCTTGCCGACGGGAATCGATCCGGTGAACGAAATCGCGCGAATGATCGGCGACGCGAGCAGGTGCGCGGAGACTTCCGACGGCACGCCGAACACGACCGACAGCACGCCTTTCGGCAGACCCGCATCCGCCAGCGCTTGCGCGACTGCAAGCGCCGATGCCGGCGTCTCTTCCGCCGGTTTCAGGATGCAGGAGCAGCCGGCGCCGAGCGCGGCGCCGATCTTTCGGGCCGGATTTCCAATCGGGAAATTCCAGGGCGCGAACGCAGCGACGGGTCCGACCGGCTCCTTGATGATTGTCAGGCGTTGACCCGGTGCACGCTGCGGCAGCACGCGACCATAGGCACGACGGCCCTCCTCCGCGTACCAGTCAAAAATTTCGGCCGAGAGCGCAACCTCCCAGCGGGTCTCGGCGAGCGTCTTGCCCTCCTCGAGCGTCGCCATGCGCGCGATGTCTTCCGTGCGCTCGCGCATGAGATCGGCCGCCTTGCGCAGGATCTTGCCGCGCTCCGGCGGCGCCACGGCGCGCCAGAGCGCAAAGCCCTTCTCCGCGATCGCGAGCGCCCGGTCGAGATCCTCCTTCGAGGCGTGCGGCAATTCGCCGAGGACTTCTTCGGTCGCCGGATTGATCACGGGCTGCGTGCGCCGGCCACCGCCGGACAGCCACTCGCCGCCGATAAACAACTTGAGTTCGGGGTAACTCGCGGCCACGGGCTTCAGGCTCCTCGGGGAATTCGGAACACGCGCTCGGCGTTCTCGTGAAAGATCTTGCGCTTGTCGGCCTCCGGCAGCGGCGCATCGACCAGCCACTGCACGGCCTCCATCGTCTCCTGGTAAGGATAGTCGACCGCGAACATGATGTTGTCGGCGCTGATGACTTCAATGCAGAACTTGAGCGCGGGCAGCCAGTTGACGCCGCTTGTCGTGATGAGGAAGTTGCGCTTGAAGTACTCGCTCGGCTTCATCCCGATCTTCGGCCGACGCATGTCGAAGTGCGTCGCCATCCAGTCCATGCGGTAGAACCAGTACGGAATGCCCTCGCCCATGTGACCGAGCACGATCTTGAGGTCGGGATACTGGTCGAAGACACCGCTCACGATGAGCTTCAGGCCATGCAGCCCCGTCTCGGCCTGATAACCCCAAATCGCGTGCTCGAGGTGATAGTCGCGATATGGTTTCGCCATCGCGGGCGAAGGCGCGCGCGGGTGAATGTAGATCGGAACCTTGAGCGCTGCGGCCGCCTCGAGAATCGGCCAGTATTTCTTCTGGTCGAGATACTCGCCGTTCGTGTGCGAGTTGATCATCACGCCGTTCAACTTAAGCTGATTGATCGCGCGATCGATTTCCTTCACCGCGCGCGCGGGATCCTGGGGCGCGATGGACGCAAGCCCCGCGTAGCGCGTGGGATGCCGGCGAATCACCTCGGCGAGGCGGTCGTTGCCGAGCTTCGCGATGGCGACCGCCTTCTCGGTCTCGAGCGTCTGCACACCGGTGGAGGTCATCGCGAGCAGGTGAACGGCGACACCGCCCTGGTCCATGATGCCGAGGCGTTCGTCTTCGGTGTCGAGCAGACGCCGGCGCAGCGGATCGCTGTGCTGAAGGCCCACGAGAAAGAGATCCGGATCGTATTCCGTCGCAGCGTCGGCAACTTCCTTCATCGCCGCGAGCTGTTCAGGAATCGCCCAGGCTTCTTCGGTCGCAATGATTCGGTATTTCATGATTGAACCATACCTGAGCGAAATCGGCTCTGCCCCCTTTTTCCGCGGGGTTTCGCTCTCAGTCGAGTCGGCGGTCCCCGTGGATCGATAATGCGGCAAACGAGGAGAGAGTCGTGATCGAACTGCTGACTTCCGCGACGCCGAACGGCTGGAAGATCTCCATCGCGCTCGAGGAGATGGAGCTTCCCTACACCGTGAGGCATATCCAGCTCTCCAAGCTCGAACAGAAGGAGGACTGGCACGTCAAGCTCAATCCGAACGGCCGCATACCGACGATCATCGATCATGACAACGGCGACTTCGTCGTGTTCGAGTCGGGCGCGATCCTCATGTACCTCGCGGAGAAGACCGGCAAGTTCATGCCGGCCGACATGAAGGGCCGCTCGCTCGTCGTGCAGTGGCTCATGTTCCAGATGGCCGGCATCGGGCCGATGATGGGCCAGGCGAACGTCTTCTTTCGTTACGCGCCGGAGAAGATTCCGTACGCGATCAACCGCTACCAGAATGAAGTGGTGCGGCTCCTCGGCATACTCGACAAGCGGCTCGCGGACAACGAATACCTCGCCGGCGACTACTCCATCGCGGACATGGCGACCTGGGCCTGGGTCCGTGGTTACGGGTGGTCCGGTGTAACGATTGACGGCATGACGAATCTTCAACGCTGGCTCGATGTCGTTTCGGCGCGACCCGCCGTGCAGCGCGGGCGCGCCGTGCCCGTGCCGCCCGATGCCCCGCTCAACGAGAAGGAAGCCATCGAAGGCGCACGCAAGATGCTCGCGTAGCAAAAAAGGGGTCAGATTTATTTTCCCGAAGCCGAGGGAAAATAAATCTGACCCCTTTTTTGCTCACTCTTATATATGGCTATTGCCAGGCCCGGGCCTGGACGACACTGCGCGCGTAGGGCTTCAGTCCCAGCCACAGCGTCAGCACTGCGAGCGGGCCCAGGATTCCCGCAGTCCACGCGATCGAGTACCTCAGCATCGACTCGTCGTGGAACACGCGATCCGTAAAAGCCGCGACGACGCTCGGGCCGAGTCCAAATCCGATGATGTTGAACATGAAGAGAAAGAGCGCGGTGATCTGTCCGCGCATCTCGCCGGGCGTGATCACCTGGAGCGCCGCGTTCTGCGGGCCGATTGAAAACGACGCCACGAATCCCTGCAGCGCGATCAGCGCAACCGCCGCCTCCGGTGTCGGCATCAGCGGCGTCAGCACCGCGAAAACCACGACAATCGCGAAGATGATGACGGTGAGTCGCAGGTTGGCATCGACATAACCCTTCTGCATCAGCTTCTCGGCGATGATGCTGCCCGGTACGAGCCCGATCGGCCAGACGAGCAGGAAGATCAGGCCCTGCGCGAATGCGGCCTGCGGAATCGTCCAGTGATAGGTACGCACGAAGAACTCAGGCGTCCAGCCGGCGACGCCAAAGGTGAGCGTGGTCTGGAACGCAAGCCCGAGGAACATCGTCCCATAGGTGCGCCCGTTGGCGACCACGAAGCGCATGACCTCGCTGAGCGGCAGGTTCTGCACCGGTGCGCCGGCAACGGTAACGATGCCGGACATCCGGCCGCGTCGTAGCGGCTCCTGCACGGTCCTGAGCAGCAAAGCAACGAGCAGGCCCGGAACGCCGACGATCATGAACGTGAGCTGCCAGGAATGGATCGTGCCGATGACCGGCAGCGTCACCTGCGGATGCTGCGAGAGCGCGCCGATTACGGCGCCGCCAAGCAGCAGCGACAGCCCCTGCCCGGTCGTGAAGCCGAAGTTGAGCACGGCCGCGGCACGGGCGATTTTCTCGCGTGGAAAGAGATCCGCGATCATCGAGAACGTCGCAGGGCCGTTGCACGCCTCACCGACGCCCACGCCCATGCGACACAGGAATAACTGCGTGAAATTCCCGGCGAGGCCGCAGAGCGCTGTCATGAAGCTCCAGGTCGCGAGCCCAACGCCGATGATGGCGCGGCGGCTGCGGCTGTCCGCGAGCCGCGCGATGGGCAGCCCGACGATCATGTAGAAAACCGCGAAGGCGAGGCCCATGATCATCGCGACCTCGGTGTCGGTGAGCCCGAGATCCCGCTTGAGCGGCCCGACGAGCAGATTCACGATGCCGCGATCGAGGAAGTTCAGCATCAACACGAGCGCGAAGACGCCGATCGCGTACCACGCACGGCGCGGGCTCGGCCAGGGCAGCTCGGGGGTTGCCGACGTCATCGAAGCCGAAACAGGTTGACTGCTCACCATTTCCCCCGTCGCAAGGCTTCAGAGTTTGTCCGCGATCGCCGCCGCTTCGGCTTTCCTTGCGCGGCGAAAATCCTCCATGGTCATGCGGCCGGGATTCGGCGCTTCGTCCGGGAGCGCCGCGAGCATCGCATCGAAAATGCCCTTCAGCTCGTCGCGGAATTCGGCGTGCGTGAAAAGATAGAGCGCATTGCGCCGGATGCCGGCGAGCACGCGTTCGGCGACTTCGTCGGGCGCCATGCCGACGTTCAGGAGATTGTCGAGTCGCTTGATATCCTCTTCCGTCACCACATAGCCGCTCTTCGCGAGCGTCTCGGGGCGGCTCAGCACGGCCTCGTGGATGTTGCTGCGGACGAATCCGGGGCACAGCACCGAGACGCCGATCTTGTGGGGCGCGAGATCGAGTCGCAGGGCCTCGGTGAGGCCACGTACCGCGAACTTGGACGCGGAATAGATTCCGAAGCCCGGCCCGACGAGCAGTCCCGCCATCGAAGCGGTGTTGACGATGTGGCCACCCTCGCCGTGCGCCTTGATCTTCGGCACGAAGCTCATGCAGCCGTTCACGACACCGTTGAAATTGACGCCCATCATCCAGTCCCAGTCTTCGTAGGTCGCCTGGTCCATGGGGCCGAAGAGGCTCACACCGGCGTTGTTGCAGACGAGGTGCACCTTGCCGAAGACGCGAACGGTTTCCTCGGCTGCGCGAGCGACGGCCGCGCGATCCGAGACGTCGAGCTTGATCGCATGGGCCTCGCGGCCTGCGGCCTTGAGCTGCTTCATTGCATCGTCGAGATGATCCTGGCGCACATCAGCAACAACGACCTTCATGCCGGCCGCGCTGAAGACGCGCGCCATGCCGAGCCCGATGCCACTGCCGCCGCCCGTGATGAACGCCACCTTGCCCGCGACGTCTTTCATTGCGATTTCCCCCCATAATCCCTGATCGCATCACGCCGGTTTGACACCCGCGGGACTCGACCAGCGCGGAACGAAAACGCGATTGCGAGCGCAATCAGAAATGGGGAATGTGCCCAATTCTGATTGCGGCTACGATCAGGGGCATGCCTGGATCCAGCGAAACCGGCTCCGGCTGGCCGAGCCCCGCCCGCGCGTGGTACGGGCTCATCGTACTCACGATTGGCCTCCTCGTCGCGACGGTCGATCGCGGCGTGATTTCGCTCCTCATAGAGCCGATCAAGCGCGACCTCGCAATCAACGACATCGAGGCGAGTCTCCTGATCGGCGGCGCGTTCGTGGCCGCCTACATGTGGCTCGGCGTGCCGATTTCCTTCCTTGCCGATACGCGCAGCCGGCGCGTCATCATCGCCGTCGGCATGGCATTCTGGAGCGTCATGACCTGCCTGTGCGGCCTCGCCAACTCCTACCAGCAGATCTTCTGGGCGCGCGTCGGCGTGGGCGCCGGCGAATCCGCCTTCGCACCGGCCACCTATTCGATCATTACCGATTCGTTTCGCCCGAAGGATCTCGCCCGTGCGATCGCGGTGATGAGCATCGGCTTCACGTCGGGCCTCGCACTGTCATCACTCGTCGGCGGCGCGGTGATCAAGGGGCTGAGCGACTTGCCTCACGTATCGTTGCCGCTGATCGGCGACGTGAAAGTCTGGCAGGCGGCCTTCATCGTGGTTGGCCTGCCGGGCCTTTTCGTCGCGGCATTAATGGCCACGGTCCAGGAACCGAAGCGACGGGGTCTGCTGAACGCCGGCGTCTCCGGCGCTCGGCCGAGGCTCCTGCCGGCCCGCGTTATCTTGCGGTTTCTCTACGACGAGCGCGCGACCTTCGTGCCGATGTTCGCCGGACTCGGCATCAAGACCCTGCTCGGCTTCGGCACCGGCCTGTGGCTGCCCGCATTCATCATGCGAACCTATCATTGGGCCATTCCCGAAACGGCCTTCGCGCTTGGCCTGGTTGCGCTAGTCACCGGCATCGCTGGGCTGATCGCCGGCGGCTGGATCACCGAGTGGTACGCGCGGCGCGGCTACGACGACGCCAATATCCGCGTGCTCCTGATCGCCACGGTCCTCGTGTTGCCGACCTCGGTCGCGTTTCCGCTCATGCCCTCAGCGACGGGCGCGCTGATCCTCATCGGCTTCAACACATTCTTTGCCTCGCTCGGCGTCGGGCCAGCGAACGCGGCGCTGCAGATCGTCACGCCAAACGAGATGCGCGGGCTTGTCCGCGCGCTCTACCAGTTCGTCTTCAACGTCATCGGCTATTTCCTCGGCCCCTTGTTCGTCGCCTTCTTCACGGTCGTGGTTTTCAAGGACGAGGGCGCCATCCGCTACTCGCTCGCCGCGGCAGCCGCGATCATGGGGCCGCTGGCGATCTGGGTGACCTGGTGGGGCCTCAAGCCGTACGTTGAGAGTTTCCAGCGCGCGAAGGCGCGCCTCTGACAAAGAAAAAGGCGCGCCCGTTGCCGGGCGCGCCTCGTCGAACTTCGTCTTCGTCTCTTCTTATATGAAGTTGCGCTTCATCAGAATTTGCGACTGACCTCGAAATACCACTCCGCGGGCCGACCCGGTTGTCCCTCGGTGGTGTTCTGTCCGAACGGCGTAAGGTCGAAAATGTTCAGGAAGTATTCCTCGTCAGTGACGTTGGTACCGCCTGCCGCAGCCATCCATTCACCCTTCGGACTCGTCCACTGCAGCCGCACGTTGAGCAACGTGTAGGCGTCCGCGCAAGCGAGTGTCGAGGTGATGCTCGAGCAGATCTCGCTCTGCCCGTAGGCATCGAGGCGGGGCGTGAGCTTCGACCCCCCGTCGAACGTGATGTCATACGACGCACCAGCGCTCCAGTTGAACTTGGGCACGTAGGTCGGCCTGTCCGTACAGGTGATGCCCGCATCCGGCAATCCGTCCTGGTTGAAGTCGCAATTATCGATGTCGGGCGAACTCCAATCCGTGTAGCCGAACGTACCGTTAAACATCAGCGGCTCGATCGGGCGCCACGCAAGTTCCACTTCCGCGCCCTTGATCTTGGCACCCGTCAACTGCTGGTAGGACGTCAGCGACGTCGTGGCAAGACAGTAGTTGCCGTTGGAGTCGAGAATTGCACCCGGGGTGGTCGCAGTGACGAGTGGCGGTATGCACTCGGTGCCGCCGATCGGCACGATGCGCTTGTTGTAGTCGCTGTAGAACAGGGCGATGTTGGTGCGCAGCTTCCTGTCGAAGAGGTCTGCCTTCAAGCCGAGTTCATACGACGTCATCTCCTCTCCGCCGACCGCCACTGCCTGCGCGGGAGTGAACGGACGCGGATTGTAGGCAGGCGGACGGTAGCCCGTGGCAGCCGACACGTACGTCATGACATTGTCGTTGATCTTGAAATCGAAGCCCGCTCTCCAGTCGGTGTGGTTGTCGCTGATGTGGATCGGCGTCACCACGAAGGTGTTGTCGAAGGCAACGTCCTTCTTGTCGTCCGAATAGCGCACACCGAGCGTCATGCTCAGCCGGTCGGTGAAGTTGGTGACCGTATGAATAAAGCCGGCGTAGGACTCGGAGTCAGCGATGTTCTGGGCGTTAACCGAGACGTTGCCGGGCGACTGGATGATTGAAGCAGCGACAAACGGCGGCAAGCCAACGATATTTCTAAAAACTCCCCACAGGATCGGCGGGAAGCTGACAGCCTGGCGGTTCGCCGCACTGCCGGTGTAATAGAACGCACCCGCGGTCCAATCCACCCGATCAAAGGCTCGCCCGTTCAACCGGACTTCCCCGGTGCTCCAGTGGAAATCCTGCTGGCCTCCGGTCACCTGCAGATTCATGGGTGAGGCGTCCGCGTCCGTGCTCAGCTGGCCGGTCATGGCCGAATATGCCCCGATTGCGGTCAGGGACATCGTGTCCGTCAGCTTCCAGGTCAGCTTGGCCGAGTAAGCCTCCTTCTCGAGTCCCGATTTGGGCGAGAACGACAGCCCGCTATAGGGGTCGTCATACGTTGCGTAGCTCTTGTAGATGTTGTCCGGGATGAACCGGTTGTCGTAGGGGATGCCAAAACCCCAGTTTGCCGCCGGGGTGGGTACGTGCTGCGCGTACTCGGTGTTCCATAACTGGTAGCTCGACGTGGGAATCGTGTTACCGGATGCGTCCTGCGGATAAAGGATGGCGATGAGCGTGTCCGCCTTGGCCTCCGAATTATCATTATCGTATTCAGCGGAAATATTGAGATCGACGTTGTCGCTGAAGACAAAGCGCATTTGCCCGCGCAAGCCGGTGACGCTGCTGCCGCCCTGGGTGCCGATCTGGCAATTCCGTCCACGGCTCGGGTCCCTGATCTGCAGACTTCCGATCATCGCCGGATTACCCGCGTACACGCACGCGAAATCGAAGACCTTCTGATAGCCCGTGCTTTGCTTGGACACGCCCGTGACACGGGCGAACACATTGTCCGTAATCTCTGAAGTCGTAGCCGGCGCGGACATCGACCCGATTGTACGAGCCGGTCGTCGAGATCGACGAAGCCGGTGTCACTGCCCTCGGGCTGCTTGCTGACGAGGCGCATCACGCCGCCGATCGAACCTCGACCGAACAAGGTGCCCTGCGGACCGCGCAGGACTTCCACGCGCTCCATATCGAGAAGATCCATCTGCGTACCGAGCGTGTACGGCTGGTACACGTCGTCAACGTAAATGCCGACACCGGGCTCGAATGCCTGGTCGAAGTCGTTCTGGCCGACGCCGCGAATGAATGCGGTCATCGTGTTACCGAACGCGGCCTGCGCGGGCCGGAATGAGGCGTTCGGCACCGTGTAGCCGATCTCATAGGAATCGGAGAACGACCGTTCCTGGATGTCCTGGGCGGTGATCGCCGTGATGGCGATCGGCGTCTCCTGCAATTTTTCCTCGCGGAACTGCGCGGTGACGACGATCTCCTCGAGCACCGAACCAGAGGTGGCCGAAGCTTCCACCTCGGCCGCAAAGGCCGGTGTCGCGCCTGCGAGCAGCGCGAGCGCACTGCCGCCGAGCGCGGCTGCAACGGCGGATGCGAGCCGGCGCCTGGGTTCGACCCTGTTGAACAATGACGTATCCATTAATTTCCCCCCAAGGTTCCCGAGAAGGTTAAGAACCGATGCCAGTGAAGAGTACGCTCAATTTGCTGTCAGGACCCGTTGCGTCCGCGATACCCACGGAATGATGCACACATACAACAACTGCCCCATCCACGTCTTGCGCCGGCTTTGCCCGCCGCAAAGCGCAAATTCGCCTATTACGCATATCTGGCCGAATTACGAACCGCGGGGCTCGACTAGAACGGAACGAAAGATAGATTGAGAGCGCAATCCCGTGCGTTCGCTTTTTCGCAACGACCGCAGTCCGGACCCGCTCTAGTTCGGTGCGCTTTTGCGATCGAGTTCGGCTTGCTGGTGGGCCCGATGGATGACGTAACCGCGGATCAGCTCGATATCGTCCGGATTCAGGTCGCTGGCGAATGACGCCATACCCAACGCCTTACGGGCGCCGTCATGGACGATGGATTGCCAGAGCTTGGGATCGGAAAGCGCTGGCGAATAGCGCAGATCCGGCACGACGCCACTGCTGACTGCGCTATCGCCGTGGCAGGTGCCGCAGGAACGGGCATAGCGCTCCTTTCCCTTGGCTACCGTTGCCGCGTCGGGCACCGGTGTCGGCAATTGCAATGGCAGCGCTGCCGGCGTTTCGGCCGGCGGCATGGCCTCCTTGCCGTTCAACGTGAACACGAGCACGCGGGGCACGTTGCCCCTCACGTGGGTATCGCGCGCGAGCTCACCCGCCGCAAGGCCGTAGGCACCGCCCCAGCCGACTTCGAGGGCGATGTACTGCTCGCCGTCGATGTCGTAGGTCATCGGCGGCGCCAGGATTCCCGTGTGTGTTTCGACGGACCAGAGCGTCTTGCCCGTATCCGCCTGATAGGCGCTGAAGACGCCCATGCCCGTACCGTGGAACACGAGATTGCCCGCGGTCGCGAGCACGCCGCCGTTCCACGGCAAGGGGAATTCCGCGCGCCAGACTTCCTTCTGGGTCACCGGATCCCAGGCGGCGAGGTGGCCCTTCATCGAGGACTTGATCTGGGCAAGGGCCGTCTGATCTTCCGGCAGACTCCCCGCGGCGAAATCGATGCCGATGTTGAACGCCTGCGATTTCGGCGCGTACTTCGTATCGGGAATGTAGACGAACGCGATGTCCGTGACCGGGCAGGTAGACAAGGCCCGTCTGCGGGCTGAAAGCCATGGGCTGCCAGTTATGCGCGCCGCCCGGTCCCGGGAGCGACAACCCAGGGTTTGCCCGTCTTGCCGTAGCGCGCGTCTCGGATTCTCGATGGGCCGCCCGGTCTTCGGGTCGATGCCGGTCGCCCAGTTCACGACGCGTGAAGTTACTCGCGGAGATGAACTCGCCGGTCACGCGATCGAGCACGTAGAAGAAGCCGTTCTTCGGCGCCTGCATGATCACCTGGCGCGGCTTGCCGTCGATCATCGAGGTCCGCGAGGATCAGGTGCTGCGTGGCGGTGAAGTCCCAGGTCTCTCCGGGTGTCGTCTGGTAGTGCCAGACGTACTCGCCGGTATCGGCCTTGAGCGCCACGATCGACGACAGGTAAAGGTTGTCGCCGCCGCCAGGGCTGCGGATCGACTGGTTCCAGGGCGCACCGTTGCCAACGCCGATGTAGAGGAGATCGAGCTTCGGGTCGTACGCCATCGAGTCCCAGACCGTGCCGCCGCCGCCGTGCTTCCACCACTCGCCGTTCCAGGTCTTGGCGGCCTTCTCGAGCGCCGGGGATCTCGAAGGGCTTCGCCGGGATCGCCGGGCACCGTGTAGAAGCGCCAGAGCTGCTTGCCGGTGTCCGCGTCGTACGCAGTCACGTAGCCGCGCACGCCGATTTCGGCGCCGCCGTTGCCGATGATCACCTTGCCCTTGATGACGCGCGGCGCGCCCGTGATGGTGTAGCGGCTGGCTCTTGTCGGTACGTCTGCACTTCCCACAGCGGGCTTGCCCGTCGCCGCGTCGAGCGCGATCAGGCGCCCATCGAGCGTGCCGAGGTAAAGCTGCCCTTCCAGGCCGCGACGCCGCGATTGGCGACGTCACAGCAGGCGTTGCACGCCCCCTTCGCCCGGCACCTTCGGATCGAAGCGCCAGAGCTCCTTGCCCGTGCGCGCATCGAGCGCGAACACCTTGCTCCACGCGCTCGTCACGTACATGACGCCGTCGATCACGAGCGGCGTCGATTCCTGCGCCCGATGCGCTGTATCGAGGTCGTAGCGCCAGGCGAGTCCGAGCTGGCCGACGTTCTCGGCGGTCGACCTGCTTGAGCGGACTGAAGCGCTGTTCGTCGTAGGTCCGCCCATAGCTCATCCAGTTGCCGCCATCGGAATCGGCAGCCGTGAGCCGCGCCGCGTCGACGGCTGCGGCCGGAGGCACCGCGGGCTTCGGAGGCTCGCCGCCGCAGGCGGCGGCAAGCAGGCTCAGACCGACAATCGACCAGCGCTGCAGCGGCACAGTGGACCCTTCAGATGGCTATGCAGACGGATTTCACTTCGGTGTACATCTCGACCGCGCCCCGGCCGTGCTCGCGACCCATGCCGGATTGCTTGAAGCCGCCGAACGGCATCGAGGGGTCGACCATGTTGTGGCAATTCACCCAGACGGTGCCCGCCTTGAGCTTCGGCACCAGCCGGTGCACGGTGCTGAGGTCGTTCGACCACACGCTCGCGCCCAGGCCATACGGCGTGTCGTTCGCCGCGGCGGCGATCTCATTGATGTCATCGAAGCGCTGCGCCACGAGCACCGGTCCGAAGATTTCTTCGCGCACGACGCGCATCTCGGGTTTCACGTCCACCATGACGGTCGGCTTCACGTAGTAGCCGGAACCGGAGGGCGCTTCGCCACCCACGGTGATCGTCGCGCCCTGCTTCCTGCCCGAGTCGATGTACTCGAGCACGCGATCCTGCTGCTCCTTCGAGACCAGCGGGCCCATCTCCGTCTTCGGATCGAGGCCGGGTCCGAGCTTGATACCCGCCGCCGCGCCGCTGATGCCGTCGACGACCTTGTCGAAGATCTTGCGATGGACGAACAGGCGCGAACCGGCGGTGCAGACCTGCCCCGCGTTGAAGAAGATCGCCTGCGCTGCGCCGCCGACTGCGGCGCCGATGTCGACATCCGCAAACACGATCATCGGCGACTTGCCGCCGAGCTCGAGCGACACGCGTTTCATCGTGTCGGTGGCGGACTTGTTGATGATCTTGCCGGTGACCGTCGAACCGGTGAACGCGATCTTGTCGACGCCCGGATGCGCAACCAGCGCTGCGCCGGCCGATTCACCGAGGCCCGTGAGAATATTGACGACGCCCGGCGGGAAGCCGGCTTCGAGGATGAGCTCGCCGAGCCGCAGCGCGGTGAGCGGCGTCTGTTCGGCGGGCTTGAGGATGCAGGTGCAACCGGCCGCGAGCGCCGGACCGAGCTTCCACGCGGCCATCGCGAGCGGGAAATTCCACGGCACGATCTGCGCAACGACGCCCACCGGCTCGCGCTGTGTATACGTGTGAAACTTCGGGCCCGGCCCTGCGAAGATCGAACTCTGGAAGGTCGTGCCTTCGATCTTGGTCGCCCAGCCGGCCATGTAGCGGAAGTAGTCGCGCGTCCCGGGTATATCGATGATGCTCGCCATGAACTTCGTCTTGCCGTTGTTGATGCTTTCGAGCTCGGCAAGCTCCGCGGCGTTCTTGTCGATGAGGTCCGACAGCTTCCACATCAGCGCCTCGCGCTGGTTCGGCAGCATGTCGGCCCAGGGTCCCTTCTCGAGGGCCTGGCGGGCGGCGGCGACCGCGCGATCGACGTCCGCCGCGCCGGCGTCGGCGATCGAGGCGATTTCCTTGCCGGTCGCGGGATCGTAGACCGCGACGCGTTCCGAGGACTTGGCGTCCACCCATTCGCCGCCGATGAGAAGCCGTGGTTTCTTCTTCAGAAACTGCGCAATAGCTGCGGAAGGGGCGAGTTGCGGCTCGATGGCCACGGGTGCCAGAGATGCGTTCACGGGAGACTCCTATGCGCGTCTATGAGAGCACGACTATGTGACTGGTAGCTGGATCTAGCATTCTTGCGAGCCGCATCGCGCGGGCTCGACTGCAAAGGATACAAGACTCGACCGACAGTGCAGAGATGGGAAATGAGGACATTCCTGATTTCCGTTCTGCAGGAAGCGCTTACGAAATCGGCAATGTCCCCATTTCCGCACGCAACCGGCGGTGCGCCGCACTTCCGGCACTTTTGCGCGAACGAATTGCCCTCGATTACTCCTGCCAGGGAGGTATTTCGCCCATCGCGACTTTCGACGAGGTGCCGAGGATAAAGTCCCCGAAAACGTCGATCGTCTGCGGAAAGGCCGCCTTCATTTTCGCGGCCAGCTCCGCGGAGTTCTTCGACGATGCCACCGACCGCTCGAATACCTCCAGGTAGCGCCGCGAGTAGACCAGGGCACTTGCGTCATCCGGCAAGCCCGGCTTCTTGTGTCCCGCGACGACCGTCGTCGCGCCAAGTGCCGCCAACCGATCGAGCGATTGCAACCAAGCGGCCCGTCCGGGCGCAAGAAACTCACCGGACCACAGATGCATCTCGTTGAAAGTCAGGTCTCCCGTGACCAGGGTTTTCGACTCCGGGATCCAGATGGCCGTCGAGTGCAGATGATCGCCCTGCATCGGGCCAAGCATCTCGAGGCGATGCCCCTCGAGTTCGAAGTGATCACCATCGAGCGCGACCGGCGCGACGGGATGACGCGGTCCGTTGGCGCCGAGTCCCGGGCCCCAGCGCTTGAGCTTGATCGGTATGGACTTCCAGATGTCGGCGACGACCTCCGGGGCCGCGATGACCCGGGCATTGGGAAATGCATCGCTGATGACCTCGACGCTGAAGAAATGGTCCGGGTGATCGTGGGTGATGAAGATCGTCTCGAGCGTCTTGCCGCTGTCGTAGATCTCGCCGAGCACGCGATGCGCGTCGGCGCGCGTGAACGGCGCGTCGATCAGCACAGCACCCTTCTCGCCCTTTACCAGCGTGATATTCGCGTAGAGGCTGCCGGGACCCGTCTGGATCACCTCGATTTCCAGCGCAGCGGCACTCAGCGATGTCGCAACGATGGACAACAGTGCGGCGCCGAGGAGCGTCGGAATGGGTCGCATGGTGTTCTCGTGTTGTGGCAAAAAAACTAGTCGCGCGGCGGCGCGCCGGCGCCACCTTGCCGCCGATACTCGCTCGGTGACATGCGAAAGCGCTGGCGGAACACCCGGCCGAAGTGCGAGGCGTTGTTGAAGCCGTAGCTCATGGCGATATCGAGAAGCGAGCGGTCGCGGCGCGAAATGTCGAGCATGGCCCGGGCACATTCGTCGAGCCGGCGCCGCTGGATGTAGCGCGCCGCGGTCTCGTCGGCGTCCGAGAAGAGGTGATGCAGGTAGCGGGCCGACATGTGCAGGGCATCCGCGATGCGCTGCGGCGTCATATCCGGATCGTGCAGGTGCGTCTCGATGTAGTCGCGGATGCGTACGCGCCAGGCGGTCTTGAGCGTCGACCCATCGGTCTCGGCGCGCGGCACGACGGCATAGGCACTCGCCGCGAGTTCGAGCAGAGCGCCGCCAATGCGGTCCGAGCAGGAAATATTGTTGCTCGTCGAATAATGCTGCCAGAAATTGCGCACGAACGAGGACAACAGCCCGCTTAGGCCCGCACGGCCGGACATGGGCAGGGCAATTACCGCCTCGGGGCAGGCGATATAGCGGCGCAGCGTCTGCTGGCTGATGCCGAGCACCAGCATGCGGTTATGGTCGAAAGCCATTTCGTACGGCAAGGTGCTGTCGCACAAAGTGAAATCGCTCTCGTGAAGCAACGCCTCCCGGCCGTTCTGCCGGAACTGGCTTTCCCCGGAGAGCTGCACGCACAGCAGGAACACGGGCTCGGACGCACGCGCAATATGCAGGCGCGAGTGATACACGATCGCTGGATCCGACTCGACGTCCACCAGCCGCACCGGGCCGATTTCCGTGCGCGCGAGGCGGCCTGAAAAATCCCGTCGATTCAATGGGCTGGCCGCGAGCTGCGTCAACGCATTGCAGGCGAGATGGTTCCAGTAGTCGACGCGCCGGCGCGGTTCGATTCCGGACGTCGAATACGTCTGCAGCTCCGCCATTACGATCCCCCAGGCACCGCAGCAGGCAGGTCGATCCATCCTTCGCGTGCGCCGCGATTGTCACAATATAGCCCGGAGCTGCTCTCGCGGAACATCCCCGTCTCGCGCAGAGCACAGCCTTCGTGCGACCCTCTGGCCCAAAATGCGAGACCAGAATGCGCGAAACTAGATGCAATCCCATTTCCGGAGTCCGCCATGGCCGGTGACAGCAAGAAACATCCGTTCCCGATGCCTTCCGAGATCGCGCCCGTTCCGGGGGCGGAGGGCTGGGAGGAGATGTACCCGTACTTCACGCGGTTCCAGCCCGGAGGACGACAAGCGCTTCTGGTTCTACAACTCGATGCACTTCCCCGAGCCGATGCCGGCCTTCGACACGATCACGGCCGAGATCCCGTACACGCGCGATCGGCGCGAACACGACGCGCGTCTTCGTCTTCCCGACCGCGCTCGGCATCGACTACCGCATCATCAACGGCCGCGTCTACATCACCGCGAACGCGGTCACCGACCCGGAGGAGATCGAGCGGCGCCTGAGGTCTTCCAGGAGCGCGCGCCGGCCACTACTACGAGAACTGGAACGCGCTCTTCGACGGCTGGAAGAAGCGCATGCACGCGCCTGATCGACGACGATCGGCTCGATCAAAGTGCCGGAGCTCCCCGAGTTCGAAGACGCATCGATGGTGACCGAAGCGCGCGGCGTCGCGCAGAACCACTACGTGCGCGAGGCCTTCCACCGCACGCATCGAACTGTTCTCGACGATGTGGCACCACCACTTCGAGTTCCTGATGCTCGGCTACGGCGCGTACGTCGTGTTCTTCCAGTTCTGCAAGAAGGCGTTTCCGGAGATTCCGCGACCAGACCGTTGCGCGCATGGTCGCCGGCATCGACGTGCTGATGTTCCGGCCGGACGACGAGCTGAAGCGCCTGGCGAGGCTGGCGGTCGAGCTCGGCGTCGACGGTAACTTCGCCGAAGGCGCGAGCCCGGACAAGATCCTGTCCGCGCTGCCGCAAGCTCGGCGACAGGGCGCGCGCTGGCTGAGTGCGCTCGAAAAGTCGCGCGACCCCTGGTTCAACATCGTCGACCGGCGACGGCTTCTATCATCACCACCGCAGCTGGAACGACGATCTGTCGGTGCCGTTCTCCGCGCTGCCGCGCTACATCCGGCTCGTCAAGGAGGGCGACAAGCTCGACCGGCCGACGGAAAGACTCCAGGTGGAACGCGAGCGCATCACGACGGAATACCGTGAGCTGCTCAAGACCGACGAGGAGCGTGGCGCGTTCGACCAGATGCTGGCGCTCTGCCACCTCGTGTTTCCGTACGTCGAGGACCACAAGTTCTACTGCGAGCACTGGTTCACCACCTGCTTCTTCAACAAGATCCGCGAATTCGGCGCGCTGCTCGCGCGCTGGGGACAGATCGAGGAGAGCGAGGACATCTTCCACCTGCAGCACACCGAGGTCGACCAGGCGCTGGTCGACGTGATGATGGCCTGGGCGTCGGGCGCGCCAGCGCGCGGCGGTCCGCACTGGAAGCCGATCGTCCGGCGGCGCAAGGAGATTCTCGAGAAGCTGAAGGCGTGGATGCGCCGCCGCCGCGATCGGCCCGATGCCCGACAGCATCGAAGATCCGGCGGTGCAGATGCTGTGGGGCATCACCTCGGAAACGCTCGAGGCCTGGTCGCGCGTGCCTGATGAAAAGGACAAGAACGAAATCCGGGGCTTCGCGCGCGTCCTCCGGCGTCGTCGAAGGCATCGCGCGCGTGCTGACGAGCGTCGAACGACATCGGCGCAGGTCCGCGAGGGCGACATCCTGGTCTGCCCGTGACGAACCCGAGCTGGGCGCCGATGTTCGGCAAGATCAAGGCGGCGGTCTCGGACATCGGCGGCACGATGTCGCACGCCGCGATCGTCGCGCGCGAATACGGCATGCCGGCGGTCGTCGGCACGGGCCAGGCGACCAAGCGCATCCGCACCGGCCAGCGCGTACGCGTCGACGGCGACCGCGGCGTCGTCACGCTGCTTGATTGAACCGGTACCGGGATTGGATATCTGAGGATTTCACCGAGCGCCATGGCGAGCAAACCGACAAATCCTCAGTTATCCAATCCCGGTACCTGCATCGCGTGGTTCCAGGACATTCGACTGGCATCGCGACCCACCGTCGGCGGCAAGGGCGCAAGTCTCGGCGAGCTGACGTTCGCTGGCATACACGTGCCGCCCGGATTCGTCGTGACGACCGCGGCGTTCGAGGCGCATCTTGCGGCGCTCGATCCGGATGGCTCGATCCGCAGCGCGATCGTGAAGCTCGATGGCAGCGACCTCGCGCGCGTCAGCGAAGTTACGAAAGCCATTCGCGAACGCATCGAATCGGTGCCGCTGCCGCGCCATGTCGAGCTTGCCATCGTCGAGGCGCACGCGAGCCTCTGCGACACGGACACGCGCTCGCCCGTCGCCGTGCGTTCGAGCGCGACGAGCGAAGACAGCGCGGAAGCAAGTTTCGCCGGCCTCCAGGACACGCTCCTTTGGGTGAAGGGCGCGGACGAGGTGCTCAAAGCCGTGCGCAGGTGCTGGGCGAGCCTATACAGCGTCGAATCGGTAACCTACCGGCTGCGTCTTGCGATGAGCGAGTCGCAGGTCGCGATGGGTGTCGTCGTTCAGCGCATGGTCGACTCGCGTTCCTCGGGCGTCATGTTCACGCGCAGCCCCACCACCGGCGATCCGTCTGTCATCACCATCGAGGGCAGCTGGGGCCTCGGCTCCGCGATCGTGAGCGGCGAAGTCACGCCGGACAAGTTCGTTGCGAGCAAAGTCACGAGCGAGATCGGCAAGCGCGATATCGCGCACAAGGTTCACGAGCACGTGCCGGCCGCGACGGGCGGCGTGGTCGCGGCGGAAATCCCGGCGTCGCGCCAGCATGTTGCCTGCATTTCGGACGCGGAGATCGCGGGACTCGTCGCACTCGCACGGCGCGTCGAAGCGCACTACGGCGCCGCCCAGGACATCGAGTGGGCGATCGGACGCGACGGCGTCACGTACCTGCTGCAGAGCCGCCCGGAAACCGTATGGTCCGCACGCGAGGTGCAGCCTGTCGCCGTGCCGCGCGCCAACCCCTTCGACCACGTGCTTGCCGCACTGAGCGGAAAGCGCGGCGCATGAATCTCACGCGCGCCGACGTCGAGGAGATCCTGAAGATCCTCGACGCCGCTCCGTTCGACGAGCTCGAGCTCGAAACCGACCGCTTCAAGGTAATCCTGCGGCGCGCCGCTGCGCCCGGCGGCGGCTGGACCGAGACGCGCGAAACGAAGACCACGATGAAGTCCACCGTGACGCATGCTGCGCCGGTGGCAACGGCACAAGCGCCAGTCGACGACGGCACGACCGCCGTGCGCGCTCCCCTCATCGGCACTTTCTATCGAGCGCCGAAGCCCGGTGCGCCTCCCTACGTCGAGGTGGGCTCCCCGGTGACGAAGGAGACCGTCATCGGCATCGTCGAGACGATGAAGCTCATGAATTCCGTTTATGCCGGCGCGGCCGGCGTGATTGCGGCCATCGACGCGTCCGACGGCGAATTCGTCGAGCAAAACCATGTGCTCATGCGCATCAGGACGCCCGGGTGAAGCCGATCCGGCGCCTTCTCATTGCCAATCGCGGCGAAATTGCCGTTCGCGTCATCCGCACCGCGCGCGAACTCGGCATCGAAACGGTGCTGGCGGCGTCGGAGGCGGATCTCGATTCGGTGCCAGCTCGACTCGCGGATCGCACGGTCTGCATCGGCGCGCCGCTCCCTGCGCGCAGCTATCTCAACATCGAGAGCGTGATCGGCGCCGCCATCGAAGCGCGCGTCGATGCCATTCATCCGGGTTACGGCTTCCTCTCGGAGAACGCACTCTTCGCCGACGCTTGCCGCAACGCGGGCCTCATCTTTGTGGGTCCCGAAATCTCCCAGCTACGCGCGGTCGGTGACAAGCTCGAAGCGCGACGCCAGGCGGTGGCGGCAGGATTACCCGTGGTGCCGGGCGGCGCGGTCGATTCGCTCGCGCAGGCGCAAGCCCTGGGTCGCAAGATCGGAGCACCGCTCCTCGTGAAAGCGGTCGCGGGCGGCGGTGGCCGCGGCATGAAACTCGTCGCATCGCTCGCCGAGCTTTCCGCGACCCTCGATCTTGCGATGTCGGAGGCGAAGGCCGCGTTCGGCGACGCGCGTGTTTATATCGAGCGCTTCGTCGCCTCGGGCCGGCACGTGGAGGTGCAGCTCCTCGGTGACGGTGAGACGGTCATTCACGTTGGCGACCGCGACTGCTCCATCCAGCGCCGCTATCAAAAACTCATCGAGGAAGCGCCCGCTCCCTCCTTGTCGGATGACCTGCGGGCGCGAATTCAGGCGGGGGCGGTGGCGTTCGGCCGGCATCTGCACTACCGGGGGCTCGGCACCGTGGAATTCCTGGTCGACAGCGCGGGCGGTGAATTCTACTTTCTGGAAATGAATGCGCGCATCCAGGTAGAGCACCCCGTAACGGAGATGATCACGGGACTCGATCTGGTCGCGGAGCAGCTCGCCGTCGCCGAGGGCTGGCCGCTTCGCCTCACGCAAGGCGACGTGCGGGCCTCCGGCCATGCGATCGAATGCCGTGTCATCGCCGAGGATACCGCGCACGATTTTCGCCCGAGTCCCGGAACGATCATTTCAGCGAACTTTCCGGCGGGCGCCGGCATCCGGGTGGATACTCACGTCGAAGCACAGGCTCGCGTGCCGCCATTCTACGATTCGCTGCTCGCTAAAGTGATCGCGCACGGTCCGACACGCGAAGCTGCGCTCGAACGCATGTCGTCGGCGCTCGCACGGTGCGAGATAGCGGGCGTTGCGAACAACATTGCGCTCCTCGCCGAGCTCATGCGCGAAGATGACTTCCATCGCGGCGGTGTCGACACCGCCTGGCTAGGCAAGTGGCTGGCACGCCCGGAGAACCATGCGACTCAGCACTGACATTCGACGCAGGCTCGCCGAGACACGCGGCTTCGTCTTCGATCTCGACGGCACGCTCGTGCTCGGCGACAAGCACAACAAAGGCCTGCGCACACTTCCGGGTGCCGTGCGCATGCTCGATGACCTCAATCGCCGCGGCTTTCCTTACGCTATTCTCACGAACGGTACCGTGCGCGCGCCGCGCGAGCTCGCGAAGAAGCTGATCGCTGCAGGCCTCCCTGTCGTCGGCGATTGCGTCGTCACGCCGGCAAGCGTCGCGGGCGAATCGCTCGCGCGAGCCGGCTATCGGAGCGTCCTCGCCCTCGGTGGCGAAGGCGTATCGCGTCCGCTCGCGGACGCGGGCCTGGAGGTGGTTGCGCCCTCGAAGCTCGGCAACCGCCGGGTCGATGCGATCTTCGCCGGCTGGTACCGCGAATTCACGATGAGCGACCTGGAGGCCGCGTGCAGTGCGGTCTGGCGGGGCGCAAGTCTTTGCACGGCTTCGATGTCTCTCTATTTCGCGACCGCGCATGGCAAGGCGATCGGCACTTCGCGTGCGATCTGCGCGATGATCACGAGTGTCACCGGCGCCCGGCCCCGCATTTTCGGCAAGCCTTCGCTCGCGGCGCTGCGCTCGGCGAGCCGCAAGCTTGGCATCCCGACATCGCAACTCGCCGTGCTCGGCGACGATCCGACGCTCGAGGTCGAGATGGCCCATCGCGGCCGCTCGCTCGCGATCGGCGTCACTTCCGGAGTGAGTGGCACGAAGGAATTTCTCAGCGTGCCGCGCGCTCGCCGCGCGCACATCACCGTTCGCAATGTGGGCGAACTGCATCGCCTCTATCTGCAATCGCTCGGGAATTAAGACATGAGCCGCTACGAATACAATCTCAAGGTCGATCAGCTGGTCGCCATCGACGTGCATACGCACGCGAACATCTCGGGCCGCGATCCGCCGGACCCTTGCTCCGTGCTGCTCGATGAGCAGATGGCGAAGTACTTCAAGTCGGGCAAGCCCAAGTTCCCGACGATCCCGGAAGTCGCGGATTACTACCGTTCGCGCAAGATGGCCGCGGTGATCTTCACGGTGGACGCCGAAGCCCACGCGGGCATCACGCGCATTGCCAACGAGGAAGTCGCGGAAGTCGCCGCCGAGCACAACGACGCGCTCATTCCGTTCGCGAGCATCGATCCGGCCAAGGGGAAGCTCGGCGCGCGTGAAGCGCGCCGGCTCATCGAGGACTACGGCGTGCGCGGCTTCAAGTTTCACCCCTCGCAGCAGGGCTTCTACCCGAACGACCGCAAGGCGTACGTGCTCTACGAGGAAATCGCTGCCGCGAAACTCCCTGCCCTCTTTCACACGGGGCAGACCGGTGTCGGCGCGGGTGTGCCCGGCGGTCTTGGCGTGCGGCTGAAGTATTCGAACCCGATGTACGTTGACGACGTCGCGGTGGACTTTCCGGACATGCCGATCATCCTGGCGCACCCGTCCTTTCCATGGCAGGACGAGGCACTAGCGGTCGCAACGCACAAGCCAACGGTGCACATCGACCTCTCTGGCTGGTCGCCGAAGTATTTTCCGGCGAACCTGGTGCAGTACACGAACACCCTCCTGAAGGACCGGATGCTGTTCGGCTCGGACTATCCGGTCATCACGCCGGACCGCTGGATCGCGGATTTCGAGAAACTGCCGATCAAGCCGGAGGTGCGACCGCTCGTGATGAAGGAAAACGCCGTGCGGCTCCTCGGCCTGCGGTAGCCGACCGAAACCGGTACCGGGATTGGATTTCTGAGGATTTCGGCGGCCAGCCGAGCTTGCACGGGCGGAATGAACACACTAGCGTTCAGCCATCTGTAACGCCCAGGGAATCAAGAGGCAAGGATGCCGCGACCTCCGCGACTGCACGTGCCCGGCGGCCACTATCACGTCGTGCTGCGCGGCAACCATCGCGAAGCCCTGTTTTCGACCGCTGGCGATCGTCGCGTGCTCGATGACATCGTGGCAGACGCGCTGACTGATCAGGGCGCCCGCGTGCACGCCTACTGTTGGATGACCAATCATTTGCACGCGCTCGTGCAGATCGGCGATCGCCCGCTCGGTGGCCTGATGCATCGAATTGCGGTGCGCTACTCGCGCTTCCGACATCGCGCGCTCGACACCGTGGGACACCTGTTCGAGCGCCGCTATCGTGCGCGGCTTGTCGATGTTGACGGTTACTTTCTCGCTGTGCTGCGTTATGTGCACCTGAATCCGGTCAAAGCCACGCTGGTGACCGACCCCGCGCAATACCCGTGGAGTTCGCATCGGACGTACCTGGGACTGGAATTGCAGCCCTGGGTGACGACCGGCTTCGGTCTGTCGTTGTTCTCAACGGACGAATGTCGCGCGCGGACCGCTTACGCCCAATTCATGAGCGCTACCGTGGGCAACGATGAGCCGGAAGATGCAATCGCCAACTCGCATGGCGATTCAAATGTCATTGGCACCGGCGCGTCTGTCGCGAGACGGCCAGCTCTGCGTGAATCGCCTCGCGCGGCATCCACCCTCGCAGAGCTGGTCGATGGTGTCTGCGCTCGCCATGGAATCACATCGTCGATCATTCGCTCGCGCGCCGCGCTGCGAAGCCTCACGCCGATTCGCCTCGAGATCGCGCGTGCGGCCGTCGAACAGCAAATCGCAACGCTTACAGAAGTCGCGCGTTTCCTCGGCCGCGATCCGTCGACCTTGTGTCAGCTGATGAAGCGACACCCGCCAAATCCCCGATAATCCAATCCCGGTACCGATTTCGTCAGCGAAGCGCTGACTTTAGCTGCTCGGCCGTCAACGTCCAGCCAAAGAATGATTCGACGTTGAAGATCGTCGCCTCATGCATGGAAGGCGGACCCGCCTGCATGGCGCCGTCGCGCACGAGGATCGGCCAGTATTCGTGGAAATACGCATCGCGCAGCGTCGACTCGACACAGACATTGGTCGCGATGCCGACGAAGAATAGATAGCGGATACCGCGGACGCGCAGCGTCGAGTCGAGCGTCGTGCCCGCAAAGCCGCTGTAGCGCGTCTTGAGGACGACCACGTCCTCGGGCCGCGGCTTGAGTTCGTCGACGATCTGAAAATCCCAGGTGCCTTCAACGAGCAACTGTCCTTTGAGTTCCGGTCGCGCGCGCATGAGGCATAAAGCCGTCTCCTTGCGTGGATTCGGCGAGGCGTCGCCGCCGCCATTGCTGAGGTCAGGCTTGTAACCGGTCTGCAGATAGACAATCGGCACACTTCGTTTGCGTGCCGCGTCCAGGGTCGAGCCAATCGTACGCACCACGGCCGCCGCGCCGCGGATGTCGATGCCTGCGAGATCGAGGAGGCCCTTCGGGCTTGCGAAGGCATTCTGCATGTCGACAACGACGATCGCCGACTGCTCGGGCGCCACTTCGATCGGTTCGGGACGAGTCGGTAGTTTCAGCATGCGGGACCTGCGGCCCATAAGTTACCCGAGATTGGCCATTCCCGGGTACGATCCCCCCGGCGTGACACTCGCCCTCGAACAGTCCCTGCTCGCCGAATTCACCGCCGAAGCGCTTCCTTCGCGGACTATCGTGTGGGAGAGCGCGCCGGCGCTCGTCGTTTCGCCCTCGGACAGGCAGCTGCCGCGTTACGCGAACGCTGCGAATGCATCCGCCGCAGACGGCTGGCCGGTCGCCTTGCGGTCGAGTGGCGGTTCGGCGGTGCCCGTCTGCCCGGGTATCCTTTGCGTCTCCATGCTGAGTTCCTTCACCGGCACACCGCCCTTGCTCGCCCGCGGGTACGAGGCAATTTGCGCACCCATTGTTGCTGCGCTCGCCGAATTCGGCGTGACGGCAACCGTGGGACCGGCGCCCGGCTCGTTCTGCGATGGCAAGTACAACGTGCTCGTGAATGGACAGAAGATCGCCGGCACCGCGCAGCGGCGCACCACGCGCACGGGCGGCGGTGCGATCCTCTCGCACGCGGTTGTGATCATCGACGGCGAACCGAAACGGCTCACGTCGGTCGTGGAGAAGTTCTATGAACGAGCCGGGAGCGATCGGCACTGCGATCCGGACGCCGTGACGTCTTTGCGCCGGTTTGCCGGTCCGCGAAGCCGCGCAAGCCTCGTTGCAGAATTCACGGCCGCGCTTCGCCGGGCATCGACCGCGGCTCCCATATAGTAGTCTTCAGTCGAACTGCGCGGCCGTCGACTCGAACGCGATCTTCACCGCCTTCTCAAGCGGCCACGTGCGCAGCTCCTTCGACAGCACTTCAATGCCAACGGGTCCCCGGTAGGACGAACCTGCCATCATCGAGGTGAAGCCCTTCACGTCGAATTCTCCGTAGCCGCAGAACCGCCGGTATTGCGTCGTCTCCTCGACGATATCCTTCGTCGGCGGGTTCAGATAGCCGTCGTTGATTTCGAGCCCGAGGAAATACTGCTGCGGAAACTTCCAGACGTCGGCGTAGGCGATCTTGAGCTTCACGATGTGCCAGAGGTCGAAGATGATGCCGCCGTTCTTCGGCGCCGCGCCTTCGCAGAGCGCCCTCGCCTTCTCGAGCGTGTTGATCTCACTGAACGGCATGATCTCGTAGCCGATTTTCGTGCCGATCTTCTCCGCCTCGCGGCAGAGCTTGCCGAACTCGTCGACGAGACGCGGCATCTCAAACGGCGTGTTGAAGAAGTCGCCGACCTTGACATGCCGGCCCCCGAGCTCGGCTGCGGCGTCGAACAGCAGTTTCCTGCGCTCGTCGGACTCGCGGCGCTTCTCGCCGTCAACGAACCAGTCGGCCAGGAATTCGATCTCGACGTGCTTCATGCCGTTGCCGTCGAGGATCTTCTTCATCTCCTTGAGACTTCTCGTCTTCGTTACGTGCAGGAGGTCCGAGTGCCAGAGGCCGACGCCCTTGAAGCCCGCGCGCGCCGCCGCCTCGATGCGCTCTTTGAATTCGAAGGTGCTGTATTCCCTGTCGGTGTGCGGCAATCCGCCGCCAGCCAGGGTCCAGTAGGAGGCAATCAGATCCGGTACCGGGATTGGATTACTGGGGATTTGCGCCATAGCATTTACCTCGTGTCACGGGGAGCAAATCCCCAGTAATCCAATCCCGGTACCTACAGCCTCGCTCGGCAGTCACAGCCTATTTCGGCCATCGTCGTCGCGAATGCGGTGTGCACCACCTGCTCGAGCGGCAGCGGCCGCACGTCGGACGCCAGCACTTCGATGCCATAGGGTCCGTGGTAACCCGCGACGGCGAGCGCGGAAATCATTCCGCGCACGTTGAAGTCGCCGGTGCCGCAGAACTTGCGGTGATTGATCGTCTCTTCGTAAAGGCTCCACTCGGCCGGCGGGTGCTTGTAGCCGTCGTTCATCTCAACGCCGAGGATGTACTTGAGCGGCACGGCCTGAAGCTCAGCGTGCGTGATCTTGAGCTTCTCGATGTGCCAGAAGTCGAACATGATGCCGCCGTTCTTCGCGCCGGCGCCGTCGAGCATTGTCAGCGTGTCCTTGAGCGAGGTCAGCATGGAGAACGGCATCAGCTCGAAGAGAATGCGCGTGCCGTGGTTCGCGCCGTCCTTGCAGAGCGCCGCCCAGGATTCGATGAGTTTCGGCATTTCTGTCTTCGAGTTCTCGAAGTCGCCGACCTTCAGGTGGCGCGCTTCGAAGACCTCGGCGGCGCCGAGCAGCAGTCGCTTGCGCTTGTCGGATTCCTTTTTCTTTTCCCCGTCCTGGAACCAATCGATGAGGAACTCGAGTTCAACGTTCTTCAAGCCGTTGTCGCGGAAGATGCTGCGCATTTCTTTCAGCGTGTATTTCTCGAGGCACTTCTCGAGATCCGCGTGCCAGAGGCCCATGCCCGTGAAGCCCGCCTTCGAGAGGGCCTCGGCGCGATCGCGGAAATCGAAGGTCGCAAATTCCTTGTCGGTGTGCGGCAAAGCGCCGCCCGCGAAGGTCCAGTAGGAACCGAGCAGTTCGGGCTTGGGCAATTCGGCGCGGCTTTGGCGCGGCAAGCTCGCGAGTGCACCGAGCGAGAGGAACGCTGCCGAGCTGCCGAGAAATCTTCTGCGATCCATGAGAATTGATCCGTCCGCGTTCAGGTTCGGGCACCCATCTTGGAGACATAGCCGTAGCGCAGGTTGCTGCGGTCGGCCCCAAGCGCGGCGTATTGCTGCTTCATCGCGACGAGCTGGTCGGCGCCGAGCGAATTCTGCACCACATTGACGTCGAGGTTGTAGAGCCGCGCGGCATTGCCCGCGAAGATCGCGTTCTTGACGACGCCATTGGCGGGCCCGAGCGGCGTGAAGCGGTGCTTCTTCTGCATGTCTTCGGGAATCTCGAGGCGACGCAGCGCTTCGATCTGCCACTGCGGCGAGCCATACCACACCGAATCCGTGCCCCACAGCACGTGATCGAGCCCCATATCGCGAATGACGGTGCCCAGGAGCGCCGCAGAGAGCCGCGGATGCGTGACGCAAGTGTTGGCGAAACAGGTTCCGAGCTCTGCATAGACGTTCGTGACGCCGAACTTCGCGGGAATCTCCGCGAGGTCCGTCACCCAGTCGATGCGGCCTGTCTTCTCGAAATGATCGAGCTCCGCATCGGGCAACTCGATGAAGGGCCTCAGCGCCGAGTGATAGATGACGAACTTCAACTGCGGCCAATCCTTGGCCGCATTACCGATGTCCCATGGGGACGCGTATTGCCAGAGGTCGGGCCAGGACGTCTTGTAGTCGGCCGGCATCAGTCCCTTGTGCACGCAGATGGTCGTGATGCCCGCCTTCACCGCCTTTTCGTACCATGGGTAGACGAGCTTCTCGTCGTCCATGCGCCAGTTCGAGTGCCGCTTTGTCTGGAAGACCGGGTCGCCGATCGTGTAACCCTTCCAGCTCTCGGGCTTCACGACCTCGATGCAGCGGTCGACTTCCTCGAGCCAGCCCGCCGCACCCGGTGTGATGATCGCGTGCGAAAGCATGCGCCGGGAACCCGCGATACCGTTCACGGCGATCCGCGCGGCGTCGATCTGGTCGTTCGTGAGGAAGAAGTTCTCGGGATCGTCCGTCGGCGTACCGGAGATGCAGGGCCACCTTCGTATCGCTGTCGACGTAGATCTCCTTGATGTAGTTCTCGAACTTGAAGCGCGTGAGGCTGTCGTTGCCCGCGAGTGCGGGATTCCAGTGCTGCCTCGCGAAGGCCGCGAGGCCGATCAGCACCTCGTTCTTGTAGTCGTCGCGCACGAAGTGGGTCTGCACGTCGATGATGAACTGGTTCGCGAGCGCCCGCGCCCGTTCGTCCGCGGCGCCGGGCGTCGCGGCCTCCGCGCGTGGCGACGTTGAATACAGGACCGAACACCTCGTTCATCGCGAGGAACGCGGCGGCCATGCCCGCGCTCGAGGCGAGGAACTTCCGGCGGCTCAGGTCCTGGCGGCGCCCGTACTCATCGGCCATCGCCGCAATGCGCGCTTCGACGCGCCGCTGATCCGCCGACTGCGGGAGCGGCGTGAACTCGCCGTTCGAAACCACCTGGGTCGGAATCGGCGTCGCGGGCGTCGCGCAATCCGCGGGTGCCAGCTTGTCGATATCAGCGTCGCTCAGAAAACGCATTGAGCACCGTCGCCTAGAAGGGATAGTGGCGTGGGGTCGTCTGGATCGTGATCCAGCGCAGCTCCGTGAACTGATCGATCGCGGCGCGGCCACCGAATCGCCCGTAGCCCGAAGCCTTCGTGCCGCCAAACGGCATCTGGGCTTCATCGTGCACCGTCGGTCCGTTCACGTGGCAGATGCCCGTGTCGATCCGCCGCGCGACACCAAGGGCGCGCGGAATATCACGGCCAAAAACGGCGGCCGACAGCCCGTACTCCGTGTCGTTTGCGAGCCGGATGGCATCCTCGACCGTCTTCACGCGCGTGATCGACACCTGTGGCCCGAAGGATTCTTCGCGAAAGAGCTCCATGTCCGGCGTCACGTGATCGACGACGATGCCTTTCATCAGCGTGCCGTCCGCCTCGCCGCCGGTCAGGAGCTTTGCGCCCTTGTCGGTTGCGCTCTTCACGAGGCGCTTCACGCGATCGACCGTCGGCTGGCCGACGACGGACCCGAGCACCACTTCGCCCTTGCGCGGATCGCCGGAAGGCAGCGCCGCGACGCGCTTCGCGAGCTTCTGCGCGAACTGGTCGGCAACCTTCTCGTCGATGATCACGCGCTCGGTCGACATGCAGATCTGGCCCTGGTTTGCGAACGCGCCGAAGACCGTGGCATCCACAGCCGCGTCGATGTCCGCGTCGTCGAGCACGACCAGCGGCGCCTTGCCGCCAAGCTCGAGCAGGATCGGTTTCAGATACTTGGCCGCGATCGCCGCGAGAATCTTGCCGACCCGGGTCGAACCGGTGAAATTGACGCGACGCACGGCCGGATGACCGATGATCGCGTCCGCGATCTCCTCGGCATTCTTCGGATCGTGCGTGATGACATTGACGACACCCTCGCCGAGGCCCGCCTCGCGCAACACGCTTCCGATAAGCCGGTGCGTCGCGGGGCAGACTTCCGAAGCCTTCAGGATCACGGTGTTGCCGCAGGCGAGCGGCATCGCAATCGCGCGTACGCCGAGGATGATTGGTGCATTCCAGGGCGCGATGCCGAGCACCACGCCGACCGGCTGGCGGATTGCCATCGCAAGGCTGCCGGGCACGTCGGACGGCACGACCTCGCCCGCCACCTGCGTCGTCATCGCGGCGGCCTCGCGCAGCAAGGCGGCTCCGAAATGCACATTGAAGTGGCCCCAGCCTTGCGTCTGGCCGGTTTCGGCGAGCACGAGCGTCGCGAACTGCGCGGCGCGCTGCTCGAGGAGATCCGCGGCCTTCATGAGTTTCGCCCGCCGCTCGCTCGGGCCGATTGCCGCCCACTTGGGGAACGCCTTGGCGGCGGATTCCACGACAGCGATTGCGTCGGCGACGGACGCAGCCGCGGCCCGCGTAGCGGTCTCGCCGGACATCGGGTTCTTGCGGTCGAAAGTGGCGGACTTCGCGGCCGGCACGTCGCGGTCGCCGATCAGCAGTTGGATTTCTTCCATTGGAGTCTCCTCGAGGAATGTCAGCCGCCGGCGAGTGAATAATCGCTCTGCCTGGCGGCGTAGTTTACGAAGAAATCGAGCGAGTGCGGATTTGCGACGGCGTCGCGGTTCGCGGCCTTCTCGGGCGCAACTCCCATGAGGATCCGGCGCACCGGTACTTCCAGTTTCTTGCCGGTGAGCGTCATCGGTATCTCATCGACCTGATAGATCTTGTCCGGCACGTGCCGCGGCGAGTAATCCGTGCGGAGCTTCTTGCGGATGCGCTCTTCGAATTCCGCGTCGAGCTTCGTGCCGCCCGCGAGCTTCACGAAAAGCGGCATGAAGAAGTGCCCGCCCGGGAGGTCCAGGTTCACGATCAGCGAATCGTCGACCCCCGGCAGGGTCGCGAGCGAGCGGTAGATCTCGGCAGTGCCGATGCGGATGCCGTGGCGATTGAGCGTTGCGTCCGAGCGCCCGCTCACGAAGCAGCCGCCGCGCTTGTTCACGCGGAAGAAATCGCCGTGCCGCCAGATCCCGGGAAAATCCTGAAAATAGGACTCGAGGTACTTCTTGTTGCCCGGATCGTTCCAGAAGCAGACCGGCATCGAGGGCATGGGCTCGGTGACGACGAGCTCGCCCACTTCGTCGACGACGCTTTCGCCTTTTTCATTGAACGCGAAGACCGCGATGCCGAGCGAACGCGCCTGCATCTCGCCAGCATAGACTGGCAAAGTTTGCACGCCGCCGGTGAAGCCGCTGCAGACGTCGGTGCCGCCGCTCCCCGTGAGCACCCACAGATCTTCCTTCACGTTGCCGTAGAACCAATGCATGCATTCGGGCGAAACGGGCGATCCGGCGAGCATGATGGCTTTCAGTTTCGAGAGATCGAACCGCTCGCGTGGGACGATGTTCTGCTTCTCGAGGATCTGCTGGTAGGTCGGACTCGCGCCGAAGAACGCTGTGCCGGACTCCTCGACCGTCTTCCACAGCACGTCCGGATCGGGCCAGGCGGGATTGCCGTCATACAGCACAGGCACCACGTCGGCGAGCAGCGCACTGACGAGGAAGTTCCACATCATCCAGCCGGTCGTGGTGTAGAAGAACATGCGCGCGCGATGCGGCACGTCCATGTGAAAGTGGAAAAGCTTCAGCTGCTCGAGGAGGATGCCGCCGTGCGAGTGCACGATCGCCTTCGGCAGACCCGTCGTGCCGGACGAAAACAGGATCCACAGCGGCTGGTTGAAGGGCACCTGCTCGAAGCGAAAGTCCTCGACTGCAACTGCTGGCCGGTTGAGGAGGTCGTCCCACAACACGCAGTGCGGGGACAGCGGGTCGCGATCCTGTGGATCGAGGTACGGGACGTAAACAACCCGCTCGAGCGAGGGCAGTCCCGCGATGATCGAGCGGACTTCTTCCTTGCGACTGAACGGTTTGCCGCCGTACTGGTAGCCGTCGACGCAGAAGAGCACCTTCGGCGCCAGCTGCGAAAACCGATCGAGTACGCCGCGCGGGCCGAAGTCCGGTCCGCATGCCGACCAGATCGCGCCGATGCTCGTCGTCGCGAGCAGGGCAATCACGGCGTGCGGTCCATTCGGCAGGTACGCCGCCACGCGATCGCCGGGCTGCACGCCGAGCGAGCGCAATTCTTTCGCCAATATGCGGACTTTCGATCCGAGTTCGGTCCACGAGAGCGCAGCGAGACGCGTGCGCTCGGAGAAATAAAGGAGCGCGTCCTTGTCCGGTCGCTCGTTGCGCAGGGCATGTTCGGCGTAGTTCAGACGGGCGCCCGGAAACCACTCGGCCCCGGGCATCTTGCGACTCACCAGTACTCTTTCGGCCGGCGCCGAGGACTGGATCTGAAAGTAATCCCAGATGCTCTGCCAGAACCCTTCGATGTCCTTGATCGACCAGCGCCAGAGCTCATCGTAGCTCCCGAACTTGAGGCCGCGCTTCTCAGCGAGCCAGTTCATGTACGGCGGCAGATGCGAAGTCGCGAATCGTTCCGCGCCCGGCGTCCACAAGAGATCCCCTTCGTTGACCGACATCCCCGACCTCTCGACTCTTTTAGTTCTGATTCCCCGGTGCCACAGTCTTTCTGCGGGGACGCCGGAGCACGAACAGCACGATCGCACCGACGAAGCACCAGACCGCGACGGTGTAGAAGGTTCCGCCGTAGCCCGCTCCCTTGTCAAAGAGGTAGCCGCCGACCCAGGGCGCAATGACGCTGAAGCCCGTGTTGATTGCAATGGCGCCGCCCGACAGCGACGCAAACACGCGCATGCCGAAGTAATTACTGAGCACCGTCATCATGCAGACGACGCCCCCGCCGAAGCCGATGCCAATACAGATCGAGAAGGTGACCAGCATCTCGTAGCTGCGTGCGTTGACGATGAGCACCAGGCCGAGCCCGAAGACCGCAGTAAAAACCGCCCAGAGGTAACGCGGATCAATGCGATCGCCCAGCAGCGCCAGCACTGCCTTCGCGCCTAGTCCGGAAATCGTCATCACGATGATGGAGTTCTTCGCGACGTCAAGCGTATGCCCGAGATCGATCAGGTGGGGAATCCCCTGCGACAGGTACAGCGAGTAGCCGCCGCTGCCGCCGACGAGTGAGAACACCATCAGCCAGTACGCCGGGTTGGTCAGCGCCTCGCGCAAAGACCATTCCTCGGTTGTGACGAACCCGGCACGGCGAGCCGCCTTCGGGGCTGCCGGATCGAGCGGCTGTCCGTCAGGGAATTGTCCGAGAGCCTCCGGCGATTCGCGCACGAAGATGATCGCGATGACGGCCGCGAGCGTCGACAGCGCCGCGATGATCCACCAGCCCACCCGCCAATCGCCGCCGTACCACTCGATGGCGTGCGTCAACACCCACGCTGCGATCGCGCCGCCGAGCGCGCCCGCGGAATAAAGGATTGCGAGCGCGAGCGCGCGGCGCCGGACGAACCACCGCGCGATGACGGCCTGGGAGGGGATGGCAGCTCCCGTCACCACGCCTGCGCCCACCAGAATGCCGAGTGAGAGAATCGCCTGCCAGCGCACGGTTACCCACAGAGCCATCAGCAGCGCACCAGTCACCAGAATGGCGCTGCCGAGCACCAGCGTCCGGCGCGCACCGACACGGTTCACCGACATCGCGACCAGTGGACCCGGCACGCCGGACATCGCGATATAGACCGCAAAGATGACGCCCAATGTCTGGCGATCGAAGCCGAGCGTCTTGCCCATCACCGCGCTGATGACGGATTGGCCGTACGCCGGAAATCCCAGGTTGAAACACATCACGAGCCAGAGCGCGCCCAGCAACGTCCATCCGTAGAAGCCCGTGCGCACGAGCACCGCGGGAATCGGAACATCAGCGCCGTTTGTCATGGCCGATCACACCCGCTCGAGGACCATGGCAATACCCTGCCCCACGCCGATGCACATCGTGCAGAGCGCGTAGCGACCCTTCACCGCGTGCAGCTGGTACGTCGCCGTGGTCGCAAGCCGCGCGCCCGACATGCCAAGCGGATGGCCAAGCGCGATGGCTCCACCGTTCGGATTCACGTGCGGCGCGTCGTCGGCCAGGTCGAGAGCCCGCAGCACGGCGAGCGCCTGCGCCGCAAACGCCTCGTTCAATTCAATCACGGTCATGGCGTCGAGCTTGAGGCGCGCCTTCTCGAGCACTTTGCGAGTCGCCGGGGCCGGGCCCATGCCCATGATGCGCGGCTCCACTCCGGCGGTCGCAGCTGCGACGACGCGTGCTTTCGGGCTGAGCCCCCAGCGCTTCGCTGCAGCCTCGGACGCAATGATGAGTGCGCAAGCGCCATCGTTGACGCCGGAGGAATTGCCCGCGGTCACGCTGCCGTTTGCGCGAAACGGCGTCGGCAGTTTCGCGAGCTGCTCGATTGTCGTCTCACGCGGATGCTCGTCGCGGGAAACAATCGTGGGCGCGCCGCGCTTGACCGGAATCTCGACGGGAATGAGCTCCGCCTGGAAGAACCCCCGCTGATACGCGGCGGCGGTGCGCTGCTGGCTGCCGAGCGCGAATCGATCCTGGTCCTCGCGTGAAACCTTGAACTCGCTGGCGACGTTTTCGCCGGTCTCCGGCATCGAGTCGATGCCGTAGAGCGCCTTCATCTGGGCATTCACGAAGCGCCAGCCGATGGTCGTGTCGAAGATCTGCGCGTCGCGGCTGAACGCAGACTCGGGCTTCGGCATCACAAAGGGCGCACGCGACATCGATTCCACGCCGCCGGCAATGACGACATCGGCTTCGCCCGTCTTGATCGTGCGCGCCGCCATCGCTACCGCATCGAGCCCCGACCCGCAGAGGCGATTGATCGTTGCGCCCGGAACGCTCACCGGCAGTCCCGCAAGCAGCGCCGCCATGCGGGCGACGTTGCGGTTGTCCTCGCCCGCCTGATTGGCGCAGCCAAGGAGGACCTCGTCGACGGCCGCGGGATCGAGGGCCGCGTTGCGCTTGAGGACCGCGCGAACCGCAATTGCCGCGAGGTCATCCGGTCGCACGGCAGCGAGCGCACCGCCGTAGCGGCCAATCGGTGTACGCAGCGCGTCGCAGATGAAAGCTTCCGTCATGATCTGCCCGAAGTCCCCACGGGAAATCCGGCCAGCATTCTACGCATAAGATTCGCGATTGCCGCCCCCGGCCTCCTGATAAGAGGTATGTCGGCGCCCGGCGGCGCCATCGCCCGGCTTCGAGGATGCGCCGCGGTGAGGTATGGTAGGCAGCCATGAACCAGCATGTTTTGTGCTTCGGCGAGATCCTGCTGCGCCTCTCCACCCCCGGGAAGGAACTTCTGCTCCAGTCGCCGCGGTTCGATGTCTGCGTTGCCGGCGCCGAAGCCAATGTTGCGGTTGGACTCGCGCGCTGGGGACACCGGGCCTCGGTCCTGACGGTCCTCCCGGATTCGCCGCTCGGCGATGCCGCGCTCGCGGAGCTACGCCGCAACGGTGTCGCCACCGATCGTGTTCAGCGCGGCCCTGGCCGCATGGGACTTTACTTCCTCGAAACAGGCGCCCTGCAGCGCGCATCTGAAATTCACTACGATCGGGCACAGTCGGCTTTTGCCAACGCGCTGGCCGAGCGCTTCGACTGGGACCGTGAACTTGCCGGCGTAACCTGGCTGCACATCTCAGGCGTGACGCCGGCGGTCGGCGCCGCGGCGGCGCAAGCCGCGGTCGCAGCAATGCGCGCGGCCGTGCGGCTTGGCGTTTCGACCTCGTTCGACTGCAATCACCGCGCGAAACTCTGGAGCGCCTGGAAGGGGGATGCGCGCGCCGTGCTCAGCGAGATGGTGGAGCACAGCGAGATCCTGTTCGCGTCCGAGCGCGACATCGCAGCATTGCTTGGCACGAATTTCGACTCCGTGCCGGCGGCAGAGCGTGCACAGCAGGCCGCCCGGCAGGTCTTCGCGCGATTCCTGCGCGTCAAGGCGATGTACGGCACGGTCCGCACCGAGCGCAGCGCGGACGACAACTCCCTGTCGGCGCAGTTGTGTCTGCCGGGGCGTCACCTCGGCACAGGGACCTACGAACTACGGCCGATCGTCGACCGCATCGGCAGCGGCGATGCTTTTGCCGCCGGCGTCCTGCACGGCCACCTCAAGGGTCTCGATCCGCAGGCGACGCTCGATTTCGGCCTCGCGGCGGCCAGCCTGAAGCATTCCATCGCCGGCGATTTCAATCATGCGCGGCTCGACCAGATCGAGGCGCTGCTCGCGGAGCAGGGCTTCGGCGTCCGGCGCTGATCGACTGCCGCTCAGAACTTGTACGTGAAGAGCCCGAAGTACTCCCGCGGTCGCGAGTACGCGATCTCCGCATAGCCGCTGCCCGTCGTGAGCGAGGAATTACCGGCGATTGGGTAGGTCTCGTCGGTCGCGTTATTCACGCCGAGCGTCACGTTCCACTTGCCCTCCGCCGGCCCGAAGACGAACGAGGCGTTGAGCACCGTGTAGCTGTCGAGCTGTGCAATCTCCACCGTGTCGGTCGCGTCGAAATAGGTCGTGTCCTGGTAGGAGAGGTCGAGTCGCGGCGTCAGCGCGAAGCTGCCCGCATGCGCGGTCCACGCGATACCGAAGTGCCCCTGGTACTTCGGTGCAAACGGCAAGGCATTGCCTTCGACGAGTCCCGGCGGCAGGACAACGACCGGCACGCCGTTCGCGTCGACCGGGGTGACCAACTTGTCGAGGGTCGCGTCGAGATAGCCGAAGCTTGCTTCGATGAGCCAGTCGCTCGTCGGCGCCCAGGTGGCTTCGAGCTCCGCGCCGTCGATGCTCGCCTTGCCGGCGTTCGTCAGGAACGGCGCGACACCGCACACGGGTGGGTTCCCGGGAACGGCCGGCGGCGTGCAGGGGCCGCGATAGGTGATCTGCATGTCCTTGTAGTCGGAGGTGAAGATCGCGCCGTTCAGACGCAGCGTATTGCCCGCGAGGTCGAGCTTGAAGCCGAGCTCGGTCGTGTTCGCCTCTTCCTGCTTGAATTCCTGCAGCGCCGCCTGCTGTGCCGGCGTCAACACCGAATTGAAGTGACTGTTCCAGCCGCCGCCCTTGAAGCCTTCCGAATAGCTCAGGTACACCATCGCCGAGTCGTTAAACCGCAGCCGCAGCGAGCCCGAGGGCGTGAACGAAGAGAACGTGTCCCGATACCACTGCACGGGCACCTGCTTCACGTTCGGCGTTGCGAGATCGTACTGGTCGGGATAGGAGCCCTTGCGATCTTCCGTATACCGGCCGCCGGCCGTGAGCGCGAACATCTTGTTGAAATTGAACGTCCACTGCGTGAATACGGCCCAGCTCGAATTGGCCACCTGGTTGTTGTCGCTGTCATGTTGCACGCCCGGCGGCGGTGGATTGAGCGCGACGGTAACGATGTCGTCCGAACCCTGATCGAAGTAGTAAGCGCCCGCGACGCCGGTCAGCGCCTCGGTCTGGTAGACGAGCTGCAGCTCCTGGCTCCATTGCCAGCCGTCGACGTCGTATTGCGTGCCGAGGATCGGCAGCGGCGTGTTGTCGGCGTCGCGGTTGCCCGCCCAGCTCAAGCCTCGATAGGAACTGATCGACTTGAGCGCGACCGCTTCCGTCGCCTGGTAGCTGAACGTCAGCGAGCTGCCCCAGTTCTCGAACTGGCTGGTGAGCGGATCGGTGCCGTTGTTGTGGTAGGGGCCCGCTCCCTGAAAATCATTGGCACAGCGTGGATCGTCGATCATCGGCACGGGCCCCGAGGCCGGGAAGACGACCCCCGGGCAGCCGGCATCCTGGCTCGCGACGCGCGGGAAGGTCGCCGCTTCGTTGATCGCGGAGAAGACGAGGGGGCTCCCGTTCTCGTCCGAGTTCGTGTAATCGAGGAGGAAGCGGCCTGTCACCTTCTCGGTCGGCTTCCAGAGAAGCTTCGCCTGCACCGTGTAGGTGTTGGTGTCGCCGAGGTCGGTGCCGTCGGCGCGCGTCACGTAGCCGTCCTGCTTGCGAAGCCCGGCGCTGAAGCGCGCCTTCCAGTGCTCGGAGATCGGTGCATCGAGCGCGCCGAAGACATCGATCAGGCTGTCGGAACCGAAGCCAACGCGCGCCGTACCGCCGAAGTCATCGCCCGGATCGACGGTCGAGAGCAGGATCGCGCCACCAATCGTGTTGCGGCCGAAGAGCGTGCCCTGCGGGCCGCGCAGCACCTGCGCCGACGCGATGTCCCTGAGGCCCATGGAACCGCCGACGGCGTTGCCGATATACACATCGTCTATGTAGAGGCCCACGCCCGGATCGACGGTCGAGGTCGGGTCGGTCTGGCCGATGCCGCGGATGAAGATCTGCGAGGAGGAATTGTTGCCCGCAAGCGGCGCGTTGTTCGCGAATTGCAGGTTCGGCACGACCTGGGTGAGCTTCGTCGTATCGAACACCTGCCGCTCGATCAGCGCATCGCCCGTCAGGGCGGTAATTGCGATCGGGGTGTCCTGCTGGTTTTCCTGCACTTTGCGTGCAGTGACGATGACTTCCTCCAGCGTCCCGCTGGCAGTCTGCTGTGCGTCCGCGATGCCTGCCAGGGCCAATGAGAAAGCGATCAGCGCCGCAACGCGGCTCGCCGAATTTCCGGTGCACATATCCGTGTCCCCCATATCTATCAACGCTCTATAGCTACTCTGGTCTCCTTGAAGTCGTTCGACTCGTCAAACTTTGGACCGAGATTACTCGGAAAGGAATAAGCGTCCAATGCAAATGCGGTCGCAAGTCATGCTGTTGCGGCATCCCCGAACACGGTAGCGTAGGCGCCGCAATCGCCGATCTCACCAGGAGCTTTCGCATGAATCGTTCCAGCTACTTCCGGTCCCTCGTCGTGCTGCTGGCACTCGCGCTGGCTGCGACGCTTGGCCTTGCGTCCAGCGCAACGTCCAAGCGCTGCATCACGGTCCTGTATCCGAGCGGTCCCGACGCGAAGTTCGACTTTGCCTACTACCAGTCGCATCACATCCCGCTGATCATGCGGCTCTATGGCAAGGGCGTCGCCAAAATGGAAATCCGGCGCACGGTTTCGACCCCGGACGCATCGCCGGCCCCCTATCTCGCGGTCATCAATATCTGGGTCGGATCGGACAAGGCGTTCGACGACGCCACCGCGAAACACGCGAAGGAGCTGATCGACGACGTGCCGAACTTCACGAACATGAAGCCGGTGATACTGAACGGCGAGGTCGTGAAATAGCGGCGGCGCTTCAGGGCTTCTTCTTTTTCCGCTCCGCGAGCTTGCGGTCGCGTTCCAGCCGGTAAATATCCGGCGTATAGGTCTTCACGATCTCCGCGCGGGCGCGCGGGGCGGGCTCGACGGGAAATGACGCGAGCATCGCCTCGGAGCGCTCGCGCACGACGCCTTCGAATTCCTGGTGCGTGAAGATGTAGAGGTCGTTGCCGCGGATGCCCTTCAGCACGAGCGCGCCCGCCTCGAGAGGATCCATGGCGAGGTCCATGAAGCGCTGAAAGCCGGCCTGGTCGGCGGGCGACGGGGGCGGCAGCGGCTTCGCGTTCTCGTTGGCGAGCTCGGGCGGCCGGTTACGTTCGGATTGCACGATGTTGGAACGCACGAGGCCGGGACAGAAGACCGACACACCGATGTTCTCGCCCTCGAGCTCCTCGCGCAGCGACTCCATCAGCCCCATGACGGCGAATTTCGACGTGACGTAGACACCGACCTTCCCCCCGGCATTGAGGCTGGCGGAGGATGCGGTCGTGAGCACGTGGCCGCCTTTGCCGTGCGCGCGGATGCGAGGCACGAACGTTGCGATGCCATTGACGACGCCGCCGAGATTCACGCCCAGGCCCCAGTCCCAGTCCTTGTAGGTTGCAGACGAGGCCGGTGCGCGCAAACCGATGCCCGCGTTGTTGCACAGCAGATGAACATTTCCGAAAACCTGTTCGGCCTCATCCGCCGCGCGCGCCATGGCATCGCGATCGGTGACGTCGAGCCTGATCGCGTGCAGGCGCTCCGGGTTGTCCTTGAAGTAAGCCAGCGTTTCATTCCGGTGGTCGGCGTTGAGGTAGGTGAAGACGACCTTCATGCCCGCAGCGACGAACACCCGAACAAGACCGAGGCCTATGCCGCTCGACCCGCCCGTGACGAACGCGACCTTCTCCTTCACGTCCGCGAGCGGTGTCTGATGCGGTGGCGCCTTGGCCGGCGAAGCGGTCGCCGATGCTGCAGACAAAAGGCCCCCGCCGGCTCCGACTGCCACTGCGGCCGCCGCCTGACCGAGGAACTGGCGACGCGCGTGGCTCATGCCGGATTGCCCGGTACTCGGATACTTTAGCACTCATTGAATACGCTCCAAGGCAGGCTCAGACTGGCCGCAGGAAGCTTACGACGATCGGGCGAATCCGCGCGAGATGAAAATCCGGTACTCAACCCGGGCGGAGCAAGACCACACCCGGGTCGACGTGGCAGGCGACTACGAAGCCACGGAAGCCAAGGAAGTGCTGCAAGCCGCCATCGATTCCGCCCTTCAGAACGGCCACAGCAAATTACTGGTCGACTGCCGGCGGCTCGTTGGCAATCCACGCACGATGCAGCGCTTCGACCTCGGCGAAAGCATTGCACGCCACTACCATGAAGCGCGCGGTGACCGCGTCGTGCGCATCGCGGTCGTCGGCAATGAACCCCTCATCGATCCGCAACGGTTTGGCGCAACGGTCGCGGCCAACCGCGGCGTACCCGTGAAGGTCACGACGGACTTTGACGACGCCCTGGGCTGGCTCGACCTCACCGGCGCGAGCTGACACGTCAGGGCTTGCGGGCAGCGACAGCGGCCCTGAGCTCGCGCAATTTGGCCTTCAGCCGTGCCGCGTTGTCCGGGCCCATCCGGATCAGAAGCTTCTGACCCGCAGAGCGCGCCTCGAGCGTCGGATCCGCGAACTCGAAAAACACCCGCGGGCGCACAAGACGCACCGGCCCCTCGACCTCCGGCGCCTTCAGCATGTCATCGAGGGTCGCGACCAGGCGGTCGTTGAAATACTTGTCGGGGTAACCGAGATCTTCGTAGGCCTTCTGGAAAAGCGGATACCAGTGGAAGTAGAGCGCCACGAGCTCTTTCGTGTCCGCGGCCTCGGCCGCTTTGACGAAAGGTGCGTAGCGCGCGTAATTCCGCACGCTGAGCGTCGCTACCTCGCCAGTGTCAGCGTCGCCCTCGGTCAGCGTTTCCCCTCGCGTCGGTTGCACCGGCCGCCTTTCCACCGCGACTTTCGCGCGTGGCAGGTTATCGACGGTGACGACCACATTGCGAATGATGTTGTCGCGCACGAGAAACGCCGCCACCGGGCCCTGACCGGCGACTTGCGTCAGCGCATCGGCAAACTCGCTGTCGCTCGCGCCAAGCGCAGGCAGCGGTTTGCCCGCCTCGCCCTCACCTTCGCCCGGCACGGGATTCTGAATACGCGGTTCGACCGGCGGCTGCGGCGGTGGTGTCTGCGACTCAACCTGCGGCGCAGTTTCCGCCTTCGAGTCCTTAAGGTATTGATAGCCCGCGTAGCCGAGCCCCCCGAGGACGATGACAATGGCGACCCAGAGCAGCTTTTCTTTGGTGGTCATGGGGATAGCAACATAGAAGCTTCAATTCGGCGGCGCAAGCCATCGGACTGCGGCCGCGTGTGTCGGGTTCAGCCTACGATGCAGGGAAGGTCAGCCGGCGCGCGCGCTTTCCCGGCCCCGGTTTGCGATCGATAGCGGGAACACCAGGCGGACGTTGCAGCCCTTGCCCGGCGCTGTGTCGACGCTGAATTCGCCTTGCGCCACGCGGACGCGGTCCGCGATGCTCCAGAGCCCGAAGCCGAAGGTCGATTCGCCAAAGAGGTCGAGCTGCCATTCGAAACCGACGCCCTGATCGCGCACTTCGACGTGGAGCTGGTCGCCGTCGGTAGAGACCGAAACGCGCGCGGAATTCACCCGCGCATGCTTCACGACATTGCGCAGCAGTTCGCGCACGATCTTGAAGACGAGCACGCGTAGCTCCAGATCGAGCAACCCTTCGTCGACCTCGACCTCGAGCTCGACCTGCAAGCCGTCCTTGCCCCGCATGTAGAGTGACAACCATTGCAGCGCGGGCCCGAGTCCGAGTTCGTAGAGCCCTGGCGGGCTCAGGTCCGCGATTACCCGCCGCGTCGTCTCCTGGACGTTGCGGATCGTGGCGCGCATCTCCTCGAGGAGTGCGCGTACACCGGGCGGCGACTGGGACGTGGCCGCCTCGAGCGACATGCCGAGGCCTGTCAGCATCTGGCCGATGCCATCGTGCAGATCCACGGCGGTCGCGCGGCGGGCGCGCTCTTCGGCGCCGGTGAGCTGGCGCGCATAGGCCTGCAGGCGTTCCTGCTCCTTGCGCAGGCGCTCAGTCAGCTGCACCAGTTCCGTGATGTTGCGGGCGACGCCCCAGATGCGTACGAGCTTGCCGTTTTCGACCGCACCGCTGAACGAAGCGAGCCAGTGTTCGCGCTCGTTGCCGGAGCGGAGCGTGAAACGCAATGCGTCCACCGAGTAGTCACGGCGCGCGGCCTCCTCGAGATGCTCGAGGTAAATCGCCGACCAGGGCACATCGCCGCGCAGCCGCCCGAGCTCGCCGCCGGCCACGCCCTGCCGGGCATAAAGGCCCCGAAATTCACGATTGCACTCCGCGATGAAGGCATTCTCTCGCAGCCACTGCAACTGCTCTGCGAACGGCAGGTCGGTCGACATCGGCTCGTCGAGCTCGACCCGCCAGACGGCCTCGCTGCTGCGCGCGACAAAATTCCGGTAGCGCTCATCGCTCAGGAGCAGCGCATTGAAGACCCGATGCTTCTCCGCAAGCACGGTTGCCAGCATGAACGTGAGCACCGCAAGAATCGCGAGGAAAGTCTGCAGGGCGAGGACCCGCCCGAAGGCATTGGGATCCGCTGCGAATGGACCTCGCCCCGCGCTCGCGGCCTCCGCGGCGATGAGAATGGCGACCGCGCAGATCAGCACCGCCCAGCGCGGTGGCAGCCGGAAGCTCGCAACCACGAGCAGCGCCAGCACGACGAACGGCAGTTGCAGGAGCGACGTCGCGCCGCCGGGAGGCGCCATGAAGATCCAGCCCGTTGCCGCCCAGATCAGTGCTGCGAGTACCGCGCATTCCAGCAGGTTCGCCGGCAGCACCGCACTCGGCGGCATTCGCCGGCGTACCGCCCAGGTGAACACCACAGGCGCGACTGCGAGCGACCCCAGCCAGTTTCCGCTCCACCAGAGCTGCCACTGATTGAGGTAGCTCGCGTCCGGCAGCACATGGATGGCGCCGAAAGCACCGAAGAGCGCTCCGACGGCCGCTCCGATCGCCGCCGACCCGATGAATCCCAGCACCTGGCGGATTCGGGGCACAGACGCTTCCACCATCAGCTTCTTGGCGACTAGCGCACCTGTCGCGCCGTCAATCAGATTGGCCAGCGGAAAGAACGCGGTCCAGGCGAGGGGCTGCGCCCGGATGTTGAGCGAGCCGACCAGGATTTCGGCGACGATCTGCAACGGAATGACCCAGATCCATTGGCGCACCGGCAGCACGAAGAGCACCGCTAGCAGGAGACCTGCGGCCGGCCAGATGATCGTCAGCGAGCGCAGGTTTTCCTTGAGCCCGTAGCCCATGGTCACGAGCAGGAAGTGGGTGATGAAGAATGCGGCGAGCAGCGCCAAGCCGGATGGCTGGCTGCAGCTGCATGAGATCCAGCTCATGCCCGGATTTGCTGGATACACTGCGGGTTTGCACGCTCATGGCCCGAGCCACGCGCGCATGGCGGCGATCACGGCCGCAGGCTGTTCGAGCGTTGACATATGTCCGCACTCCGGCAACGACGACCAGCCGGCTCTGCGGAATTGTCGCGGCCATTTCCTGATGCTGTGGTGGCGTCGCCCAAAGGTCATCGCGCCCGCAGAGCACGAGAGTCGGGCAGGAAATCTGCGGCAGCAGCGGCCGCGCATCGGGTCGCGCGAGGAGTGCACGGATCTGGGCTTCGTAGGTCTGCGGTGTCTTGCGCTCAAACATCGCGTAGATGGTTTCGAGCAGCATCCGATTCGCGGCATGAGCCGGGTACAACATGATCTTAAGCCAGTCCGCGGCCATTGCACGCATGCCCTGTTCGTGGGCTATGGCGGCGAGCCGCCATCGGCCCGCGGTTTCCTTTTCGCCCGCCTCGCCCGGCGCGAGCGGTGATGCGCCCGTGTCGAGGAGTGCAAGCGCTTCCACGCGTTCCGGCGCACGCCGGACGACTTCGAGAGCGACGCGCCCACCCATGGAGTGGCCGGCCACCGAGAAACGCGGTGGCGCCGTCGCGAGAATGGCGTCGGCCATTGCGCCGAGCGTGTCGATGAGGCCCGGATCTGGAACTTCGATTTGTGCGAGATCGGCAAGGGCAGCCGCCTGCGGCTCCCAGACGGCGGCATCGCACAGGAGCCCCGGTATAAGAATGAGTGTCCGCTTGGGCTTCATCGGAGGCAGTGGACCTAAACGCCGGCTGAACGCGACAATGCAGCGGCAAACTTACCACCGGAGTATTCGCCGTGCGCTGCATAACGGTTCTTTACGCCAACAAGCCAGGCATCAAGTTCGATTTCGACTACTACAAGACGAAACACGTGGCGCTGATCCACCGCCTCTACGGCAAGGGCATCGGCAAAATCGAACTGCGCCGCGGCGTGACGACGCCCGACGGTTCACCACCGCCGCACCTCGCCGTGATCAGCATCTGGGTGGGCTCGCAGGAGGTATTCGATGCGGCCCAGGCGAAACACGCACCCGAGCTCATCGCGGACGTGAAGAATTTCACCAACGCGATGCCGGTGATCCAGATCGACGAAGTGGTGGATTAGGCTCGGCGCCCTGCAGCGGGCACCGCTTTTTGTGGTGGTGAGGGAGGGACTCGAACCCTCGACCTCGGCATTATGAGTGCCACGCTCTAACCAGCTGAGCTACCTCACCCCAGGGGACGCGCGATTCTCCGGACGAGGTCCGGGCGAGTCAAGAAAAGGGCCTTTGTGCTACTGCCGGCAATTGACCGGCAGGTATTTCATGGGGACGCTCGTCTTGTTCGGCCCCGCCTCGCCCGTCGACGGCTCGCTCTCGTAGCTCTCGGAATAACCGCAGCTCCAGACCACGTCTTCATTCGCCGTTACGGTCGGCCGGATGCTCAGCGTCCGGGCAACGAGCACCCGATTCGCCGCATTGCCGTAGGTAATCTGGATCGTGCCGCGATCGATCGTGACGGCGGAAACGTACTTGCCCGACAGCGTCGCGGGCATCCCGGCTGCCTGCAGATCCGCCGGCCAGTGGCGGTCCCTCGCATAGGACTCCGCGACGGCCGCCTTCGCAGCGCCCGCGAGATTGAGACCCTCCGTCACCTGGGCGCGAACGGTGTAGTCCTGGTACGCGGGAATTGCGATCGCCGCGACAATGCCAAGAACGGCCACGCCAAAAACGACGGCCGCAATGATGACGCCCACCCAGCTCGTATGCGGGCCGCGCTCGAGCGCACGAAACGCCTGCAATTCATCGAGCCCCGACTGCGACACCTGCGCGATCCGGCGCTTGATGCGCCCGTGATACAGCATGTTCGCGACTATGCCCACGACGATCATCAAGCCGAGCGTTGTCGCGTAACTGATGCGGTCCGACGTTTGCTTGCCGAGCAGCGGCTCGAAAATGAGGCCTTCGACGATTCCGATTCCGATGCTGATGAGGAATAGGTATACGGCCGTCGACCACATGCGCCGGTACAGCATCCAGAGAGCGCCGAGGAAGAACGCCGGCCAGTTCCAGGAAGCCCGGCTTTCGCCTGCATCGAAACGCAGGAATTTCGGCACATAGAAGTTCGCGCGCGGACCGACCGCCGCACGGTAGCGAGCTTCGCCAGTGATCGTGGTCGCTTCGGTCATGGCCGGTCCCTGCCTGCTCGCTATACGTTGAAGCGGAAATGCATGACATCGCCTTCGCGCACGATGTACTCCTTGCCTTCCAGCCGCAGTTTCCCTGCATCGCGCGCGCCGGCCTCGCCGCGGCCGGTGACGTAGTCATCATAGGCGATGACCTCGGCCCGGATGAAGCCGCGCTCGAAATCCGTGTGGATGACCCCGGCCGCCTGCGGCGCCGTTGCCCCGGAGCGCACGGTCCAGGCGCGCACTTCCTTGGGTCCCGCCGTGAAATAGGTCTGCAGCCCAAGCAGCCGATATGCGGCGCGAATGACGCGGTTGAGCCCGGGTTCCGCAAGGCCCAGCTCCTTCAGGAACTCCGCACGATCCGCTTCCTCGAGCTGCGCGATTTCAGCTTCGATGGAGGCGCAGACGGCGGCAACCTGCGAATGCTCCGACTCCGCGAGCTGCTCGACCACGGTCAAAAAGGGATTGTTGGTGAACCCGGTTTCGTTGACGTTCGCGACATACATCAGCGGCTTCGCCGTGAGCAGGTGCAGATCGCGGATGATCGGGCGTTCCGTCTCATCGAGCTTCAGTGCACGCACGGGCTTTCCTGCATCGAGCTGTGTCCGCACGCGTTGCAGGACGTCGCGCGCCTTGATGCCCTCCTTGTCATTGGCCTTCGCCGCCTTGTCCGCCTTCGCGAGTGCGCGCTCCACCGCGTCGAGGTCCGCGAGCGCGAGTTCCGTGTTGATGACTTCGATGTCGGAGAGCGGGTCGATCCTGTTCGCAACGTGCACGATGTCGTCGTTGATGAAACAGCGCACGACGTGCGCGATGGCATCGACTTCGCGGATGTGCGCCAGGAATTTGTTGCCGAGGCCTTCGCCCTCCGAGGCGCCGGCGACGAGTCCCGCGATGTCCACGAATTCGACCGTCGTCGGCAGGATCTTCTCCGGGTGCGCGATGCCGGCGAGAACCTCGAGGCGCGGATCCGGCACCGGCACGACACCGACGTTCGGATCGATCGTGCAGAACGGGTAGTTCTCCGCCGCGATCTGCGCACGCGTCAGCGCATTGAAAAGGGTCGACTTGCCGACGTTCGGCAGGCCGACGATGCCGCACTTGATGCCCATGAGATTTCCGTTACTTAGAGGCCGCCGGCGCTGCCGGCGTATCGCCCGAGGGACTGCGGCGATGCAGTTGATTCATGGCTCGTTCGCCGCCCTGCTCGATCAGCACCGGGAGCGCATCAAGGCCGTCCGCAATCGCCGCGCGGATCGCCCGCTCCTCTTCCGGTTTCGGCCGGTCGAGTACGTGATCAATGACCTGGTTCTTGTCGCCCGGGTGGCCAATGCCGAGCCGCAGGCGCCAGAACTCATCGCCCAGGTGCGCGATGACGTCGCGCATGCCGTTGTGCCCTGCGTGCCCGCCGCCGAACTTGAGCCGTGCGGTGCCGGGCGGCAGGTCGAGTTCGTCGTAAACGACGAGGACTGAGGCGGGCTCGATCTTGAAATAGTTGACGAAGGCGCTCACCGCAAGACCGCTGCGGTTCATGTAGGTCGTCGGCTTCAGGAGCCACACCGAGCGGCCCGCGAGCGCGCAATTCGCTACCGCGCCGTGAAACTTGCCGTCGCCGCGAAATTCCGCGCGGGCAAGATCCGCGAGCGCGTCGACGAACCAGAAGCCCGCGTTGTGGCAGGTCTTCTGGTGTTCGGCGCCCGGATTGCCGAGACCGACGATGAGACTGAGCGGCGTGCCAGCCATAGAAACCGGTACCGGGATTGGATTACTGGGGATTTGTGTCTGTGCCGCAGGTGCGCAGCCAGCGACTCAAATCCCCAGTAATCCAATCCCGGTACCGATACCTTTACTTCTTGCCGCCTTCCTTCTTCGCAGCCGGAGCGGCTGCGGCCTTCGCATCGGCGGGTTTCGCCGCTGCGGCATCGCCCTTCTTCGCGTCGGCGGCGGTAGCCGGTGCTGCGCCGGGAGCACCGGGTGCGCCGGGTGCGCCGGGCGGAGCAACGGCAGCCGCTGCACCTTCCACAGGAACCGCTTCGGCGGCCGCGACCACGACTTCGACTTCCTCTGCGCGTGGCGCGTGGATGGCGACGACCGATTCGTTGCGGCCGTGCAGGAGCGGGGTCAGCGTAACGCCTTCCGGCAACTTGATGTCGGAGAGGTGCATCGACTTGTTGAGTTCCAGGTTGATCACGTCGAGCTCGAGGAATTCCGGCAGGTCCTTCGGCAGGCACTGCACTTCCACGTCGCTCAGGAGGTGCATCATTACGCCGCCCTGGGACTTGATGCCGACCGACGCCGCTTCGTTCTTGAAGTGGATGGGGATGCGCAGGCGAATCTTCTCGTTGTCGAGCACGCGCTGCAGATCGATGTGCAGCACCTGGTTCTTCGCAGGATGGCGCTGGATGTCCTTCAGGATCGCCGCCTGCGTCTTATCGCCCACCTTGAGGTTGACGATGGTCGAATAGAACTTCTCGTTCTCGAGCAGGAGCATCAGCCTCGTGTGATCAACGAGCATCGCACGCGGCTCGAGGTGGCCGCCGTAAAGAATCGCGGGGACCTTGCCGCTCTTGCGCAGCCGCCGGCTCGCGCCCTTGCCGAGGTCGTCGCGGAATTCCGCGGGTACTTCAAAGGAAATCTTCATGTCATCCACTCCAATTGGTTACTGAATCGCTCCGCACCGAAGTGCGGGACCCCATACCCCCTCACCCCGGCCCTCACCCCGACCCTCTCCCGCAAGCGGGAGAGGGGGCGTTCTTCCACCCTCTCCCATTTATGGGAGAGGGGCGGGGTGAGGGCCCGGTGAGGGCTGTCAATCGATATACAAACTACTCACCGACTCCTCGTCGAGAATCCGCCGGATCGTCTCCGCCAGGAGCCCCGCCACGGAAAGCTGGCGGATCTTCCGGCATTTCTTCGCATCCTCGCGCAGCAGAATCGTGTCCGTCACCACGATTTCATCGAGCACCGATTTCTCGATCTTCTCGACCGCGTTGCCCGAAAGCACTGCGTGCGTGATGTAAGCCACCACCTTCTTCGCGCCCTCTTCCTTCAGCGCCTCGGCCGCCTGGCAGAGCGTGCCTGCGGTGTCGACCAGGTCATCGACCATCACGCAGGTCTTGCCGGCCACCTCGCCGATGATGTTCATCACCTTCGATTCGTTCGGCCGCGGACGCCTCTTGTCAATAATGGCGAGTTCCGCGTCGTCGAGTCGTTTTGCAAGCGCCCGCGCCCGCACCACGCCGCCGACGTCCGGCGACACGACCACCATGTCCTGGTACTTCTGCTTCCACGCGTCGCCGAGCAGCACCGGCGAGGCATAGACGTTGTCGACAGGTATGTCGAAGAAGCCCTGGATCTGGTCCGCGTGCAGGTCGACCGTCAGCAGCCGATTCACGCCCGAAATCGAAATCATGTTCGCCACGAGCTTCGCCGTGATCGCCGAGCGCGTGGCACGCGGCCTGCGGTCCTGGCGGCTGTAGCCGAAGTACGGCACCACCGCGGTGATGCTTGCCGCCGATGCGCGCCGGCACGCGTCGCACATCACGAGCAGTTCCATCAGCGTGTCGTTCGCCGGCGGACTCGTCGGCTGCACGATGAACACGGCCTTGCCGCGCACGCCTTCCATCAGCTCGATGTTCACTTCGCCGTCGCTGAAGCGCCCGACATGCGCGCGCCCGAGCGGCGTCGTCAAATGCCGCGCGATTTCCTGTGCGAGCGGCAGATTCGCGTTGCCGGTGAATAGCGCGAGCGACGTCTGATCCAATGCCCTACTCCGAAACTCGCCCCTTCGAACTCGAAGTGGCTGGGGTGGAAGGATTCGAACCTCCGGATGGCGGGATCAAAACCCGCTGCCTTACCACTTGGCGACACCCCAACCGTGCACGAACCGCCCCCGGGCCGTTACGCCCTCACATCGCGGACCGCTCAATGAGCGGCGAGCGATTGCGTCCGCGGCAGGCGAAGCCTCGCCAGGCCGGAGGAACTTTCGCGCAGATTTCCTCGGCGCGTGCGCGCGACTCCACCGCAACGAACACGCAAGCGCCTGTTCCCGTCATTCGTGCCCGGCCAAATTTGCCGAGCCAGTCGAGCGCCTGAGCCACCGCCGGATAGCGCGAGCGGACCACCGCCTCGCAATCATTCCGGCCACCCCCCTCAAAAAGGGCGCGTATTGTGATAGGGGCAGAATTTCGTGTCAATTCAGAGGCCTGAAACACTTCGGCGGTGCTGACGCCGATCCCCGGATGGACGAGCGCGAAATGGCATTCCGGGGGCTCGATCGGCGTCAGCCGCTCGCCGACGCCTTCGGCAAACGCGGCTGTTCCGTGTATGAAAACAGGCACATCCGCGCCGAGCGCAAGCCCAATGGCCGCGAGTTCGGCCGGCGCGAGACCCGTGCCCCAGAGCCGGTTCAAAGCCACCAGTGTCGTCGCGGCGTCCGAGCTGCCGCCGCCAAGACCGCCCCCGATCGGGATGCGCTTTTCAACCGCAATCGCCGCGCCGAGAGCCGTTCCCGTCGCACGCCGCAGGGCTTCGGCCGCCCGCACGACGAGATCGGTGGCCTCGGGCACCTCTTTGGGGCCAGCCGTCCGAACGATGCGTCCGTCCACCCGCACTTCGAATCGCAGTGAGTCCACGAGATCGAGGAACTGAAACGCCGTCTGCAGCTCGTGATAGCCGTCGGGGCGCCGGCCGAGAACGTGCAGGAACAGGTTGAGCTTGGCCGGTGCCGGCCAGGGTTGCCTCGGGTCAGACCCCACGGGGTCTGGCCCCGAAATTGCCGCAGTCATTGCCACTGCCAATGTGAAATTCGAAGCCGTACCTTGACGCCCTCGTGGCTGGCATCAAGTCGTGATGGCAGCAAGTCGCCGGCCACCGGCTGATATTCCGTAAAGTGAACGTCCCAGCCGATCTGCGAAAGCGCCGCAAGGCGCTGGTTGTCGCCCAGCACTTCATTCGCATCCGAGTCGGGGGCGGCCACGCCGACGAGCCAGTACCGCAGCTCTGCAAGAGGCAGAGGAACACCGAGGCGTTCCTCGATGATGCGGCGAGCGTCGTCGTCCTCGACCACTTCGCCCCGGCTCGTCTTCACGCGCACATGCTCGTCGTCCACCGCGATATCGAGTCCACCCGCGCCGAGCGCACCGAACACGGCGACGTCCGAACGCGAACGGCTCTGTTGCCAGCGAATGCCGGCACTACCGCCGGATTCGACGCCCGAGATGGCGACGCGGCCATCGAACCGCCAGTGATTCGCGGCGAGCAGCTGGGTCTTGCGTTCCTCCCAGGATCCCGCGGGCCGCGACGCCGGCTTCGTCAGCGGCTGACAGGCTGCGCACGCGAGGAGCGCAAGCGCGATGACGTAGCGCCCGATCGCCGCCCCGTCACTTCGCATATCGGCGCAGCGTCGAATTCAGATACGGATCGGTCGGCGATGTGGCGAGTGCTTCCTGCCACACATCGCGCGCCTTCTCGCGCTCGCCGAGCTTCCAGAGCGCTTCGCCGAGGTGCGCGGCTATTTCCGGATCCTGGGCCTGGTCATATGCCTTGCGCAGCGCAGCGGCGGCTTCTGCGTAGCGGCCGCGTCGAAAGTGCGCCCAGCCGAGGCTGTCCAGGATCGCCGGACTGTCCGGCATCATCGCGTTCGCCCGGTGGATGAGCGCTTCGCCTTCGCCGAGGCTCTGATTGTGATCGACCAGGGTGTAGCCGAGCGCATTGAGCGTAACCGGATCGTCAGGCCGCTCGCGCGAGAGGTCACGGAGCGTGCGCACCGCTTCGCTCACGCGACCCGAGCGGTCGAGCACGAGGACACGCTGCATGATGAGATCGAGGTTGCCCGGATAGCGCTCGAGCTCGGCATCCACGCAGTCGAGCGCTGCCCGATGCTGCAGGCGCTCGCTCAGGAGCCGCGAGCGGCCAATGGCGAGTTCGATCGAGAATTCCGGATGCTCGCTCGCGAAAGTGTCGAGCGACGCTTCGCCCTGCTCAACGAGATCGCCCTCGCCGAGAAGTCGTGCCGTCCGCACCTGCGCGTCCACCGCAAATTCTCCGGACACGATCCGCGAGTAGAAGCGGATTGCCCGTTCGTGATCGCCGCGCCGCTCGGCGATGGATCCGAGATAGTAGAAGGCCGCGCCCACCTGGCGGCCGATCGTGAGGAGTTCCGTGAAGCCGCGCGCCGCCTCGTCGTACTTGCGTTCGCGGAAATCGAGGAGCGCGAGTTCATAGAGCGCATCGCTTCGGCCCGCTTCGGATTCAAGCAAGGACTGGTATTGCTTGCGGGCCTCGCCCTTGTCGCCGGCGAATTCGCTCAGCATGGCAAGTTCCAGGCGCGCCTCGATATCGCCGTCGGCCGACGCCTGCCGCGCGAGCTCGAGGCCCCGGGCAGTCGCGCCCGACATGACGAGCGCGCGCGCCTCGAGTCGTTTCGCATTGGCGTAGTCGGGTTTGAGTTCGAGTGCGCGCTCGGCCTGCTCGGCGGCAAAGGAGTAGTTATAGGCGGCAAGCGCGAATGCGGCGGATGCGTATTGCGCCTGTGCGGAGTCCGCGTGTTTCGCGGCGAGCCCGCGTCCGATGACGAAGACCCCGTAGCTGTTCGATTCGTTGGCGAGCGTCGCGATAAGATCGGCGAGTTCCTTCTCACCCGCCGCGCCGGTCGCGGTCAGCGAGCCTTCGAGCAGCTCGAAGGCGCGCGGCAGCTGATTTCTGCGCAACGCGGCAAGGCCCGCGCTCCTGCGCGCGAGCGAATTCTCCGGGTCGAGCGCGAGCCAGCGGTTCGTCGCAAGTTCAGCGAGGTCGTCGCGGCCGCTGTCGAGCGCGACCTGGGCTGCCCGCCCCGCGAGCTTGACGTCGGAGCTCCCTTCACTCGCGCGCTGGTACTCCTCGGCCGCAATCTCGCTCTCGCCGCGCGCGAGCGCGAGCTCGGCGAGAATGATATGGGCGTTCGGATCGTCCGCGGCCCGCGGCGGTTCGAGCGCGCAGCCGGCGAGCAGCATCGCGGCCAGTAAGCAGATCGAGGGGAGCGTCATGACTCTAATATACTGACATGCTCTGACGGCCATCTGCCATGTAAGGGCCATGAAAAGGCCATGAAAGACTCGATTCGACAGAAGCTCGACCGCCTTGCCGATCGCTTCGAAGAAGTCAGCCACCTGCTGGCGGACGCGGCCAGCGCATCGGACGCGGCGCGGTACCGGGAACTCTCGATGGAGTATTCCCGGCTCGAGCCCGTGGTGCAGCGATACCGGGCCTACAACGAGGCCCGGAACGATCTCGATGCGGCCGAAGAGCTGGCCGGCGACCCGGACGCCGAAACGCGCGCACTCGGCGAAGAGGAAAAGAAGAGCCTCGCGGCGAAGCTCGACGCCGGCGAACGCGACCTCGCACGGCTCCTGCTGCCGAAGGATCCACGGGATGAGCGCAACATCTTCCTCGAGATCCGAGCGGGAACCGGCGGCGACGAAGCGGCGATCTTCGTGGGCGATCTTTTCCGCATGTACACCCGCTACGCGGAATCACAGGGCTGGCGCGTCGAGGTGCTGAGCGAGAGCGCCGGCGAACACGGCGGGTACAAGGAGATCATCAGCCGTGTCGTCGGCACCGGAGCCTTTTCGAAGCTCAAGTTCGAGTCCGGCACGCACCGCGTGCAGCGCGTGCCGGCCACGGAGGCGCAGGGGCGTATCCACACTTCGGCCGTGACGGTTGCAATCCTTCCGGAACTCGACGAGGTCGAGTCCGTCGAGCTGAACCCGGCGGAACTGCGCATCGACACTTATCGCTCATCCGGTGCCGGCGGCCAGCACGTCAACAAGACGGACTCCGCGATCCGTATCACCCACCTGCCGACCGGCATCGTGGTCGAATGCCAGGACGAACGCTCGCAGCACAAGAACCGCGCGCGCGCGATGTCGCTCCTCAAGGCAAAGCTCCAAGCCGCGGAGGTGGAGAAGCGCGCGGCCGCAGAAGCCGCCTCGCGCAGGCTCCAGGTGGGGAGCGGCGACCGCTCGGAGCGCATCCGCACGTATAATTTCCCGCAGGGGCGCGTTACGGACCACCGTATCAATCTGACGCTCTACCAGCTCGCCGAGGTCATCGATGGCCGGCTCGACGACGTGATTGCACCGCTCCTGCAGGAGTTCGAGGCCGAACAGCTGGCGGAAGCAACGGCACAATAACCGCCGCGCAACGGGAGTCGACAGCATGGATCCTGCCGGGATCGACGATGGACTCAGGATACGCAGCGTCACGGGCGTCGACTTCACGCTGCCGATCGCCGGGATTGGCGGGCGCAGCTTCGCCTTCGTGATCGACTTCCACATCCGGGCGCTCGGCGCGATCCTGTGGCTGCTGCTTGCGCAACTCGTCGTGTCCCTCGCCTTCAGCGGCTCCCAGCGCGCGGTCTTCCTCTGGGTGGGTCTGCCCGCTTCCGCCATCTATTTCCTCTACCACCCGATCGTCGAGCTCATGATGGGCGGAAGGTCGCCGGGCAAGCGCATCGCAGGCATTCACGTTGTCATGCGGGACGGCTCTCCACCCGGCGCCGGTGCAATCCTCATCCGCAACCTCTTTCGACTGCTCGATGCGCTGCCCTTCGCCTATTGCGTGGGACTCATCGCGTGCTTCGTGACGGACCGCCAGGTGCGCGTCGGCGACATGGCGGCGGGCACTTTGCTGATCTACGACGAAGGGCCTAGCCGGGAGTCGGTCGGCCTGCTCGCGATGCAGGGCACTGCGGCGGGCCTGAGCGCGGAGCAGGCGGAACTCCTGGACGATCTGCTCGCACGCTGGGATGCGCTCGAGCCGGTCGCGCGCCTTCGGATTGCGAGGCAGGCGATCCTGCAGTTCGAGCCGGGTGCGACCGAAGAGAACACGCTCTACATCGGCGAGCACGATGCGCTGCGGCGCCTGTCGGCGCTCCTTCGCCCGGTCGCGCCCCCTCATCCGGCATGAGCGCAGCGTCGCCAAGCGATGCGGGACTGCGCGCATGGCTCACACAGCGGCTGACGCTCTGGCAGAAGATCGAAGCGCACGTTGCCGAGCTCGGTCGCGGCCGCCGGCATTCGGTTGCGGAGGCAAACGAAGCGGTAACGGGATATCGCGCTCTCGCGCACGATCTGTCCATGGCGCGACGCCTTCTGCCGGAGAGCCGCATCACGCGTTATCTCGAATCGAGCTACCGGCGCACGCATAGCCTGCTGACGAGACCCGCGCACCGATTCTTCACCGACCTCTTCACGATCGTGCGCGATGACGTGCCGTCGATCACGCGCGAGATGCGCGGATCCCTGTTCGCCGTGACCGCCCTCTTCATCGCGAGCGCCGCCGCCGGCGCGTGGCTCGTCAACTACGCGCCCGAACTTGCATCGCTCTTCCTGCCGGAAGATGCGATCAACGATGTCGAGAGCGGGCGCCTCTGGACCGACAGCGCCCTCAATATTGTTCCGGGTTCCTATCTCGCCATCCGCATCTTCACGAACAACATCGTGGTGGCTTGCACGGCAACCGTGCTCGGCGTGATCTTCGGCCTCGGCACGTTTTATATCGTCGTGCTGAACGGCCTGTCGATCGGCGGCGTATTTTCGTTCACCGCGCAGCACGGACTCGGGCTGCGCCTCTTCGAGTGGGTCATCGCGCACGGACCGGTGGAACTCACGACAATCTGCCTCGCGAGCGCGGCGGGCGTAATGCTCGGTGAGGCGCTCATTCGACCGCGGCTTGCGACCCGGCTCGCTTCGTTCCAGGCGGCGGTGATCCGCGCGGCGAAATACCTCGTGCTCTGCGTGCCGCTCCTCATCATCTGCGGTCTCATCGAGGGCACCATCTCGACGAATCCCCACGTACCGCTCTGGGCCCGCGCTGTGATCGGCTGCGGCTACTGGATCTTCGCGATGGGACTCGTCACTGGATGGCTCTGGCGCAAGCGCCGCGTCACACCTGCCGCCGCGCCTTGAGATCGCCGTAGAGCGAGAACACCGAGTCCTCGAGCAGGGCCGCCGGAGCGATCACGACCGGCACACCGAGCTTTCGCAGGAGAAAGGCGTTGCCGCGAATGCGATCGAGTTGTTCCGTCGCGGCGAGCGACACGTAGGGATCGACCCAGCGTTCGGCGCGCTGCTTTTCGAGCTCGGCGAGCTGCGGATTGGAAATGCTCGCGACAACGGGTACATGTTTCGGTTTCAGCAGGCGCACGGCTCGCGCGAGCTGGCTCGCGGCTCCCGCATCGTCGAGGTCAGTGAGAAGAATGATGAGCGCACGCTGGCGGCAAAGCGTTCGCAGGCGCGCGGCCGCAATGAGCGGATTTGACTCGCGTGCCACGGGTCGCAATTCCCGAAGTGCATTGCGCAGGCGCATGACGGCCGGAGCGCCGCGGCCCGGCGGCAGGATGGCAAGCGGCTGCTCGGCGAAAGCGATCACGCCGATCTGATCGTCGCGGCTCACCACGTGCTCGGCAAAGCGGCAAGCGAAATTGACGTAAGTACCGAGCCGGTCCATGCGTCCCGCCCAGAGCGTGCTCGCCCTGCCCGCGTCGATGGCGAGCATCACTTCGAGATGCTGGTCCTCGGTGAAATCGCGGGCGATGAGACGCTGCGCACGGGCGCTCGCCTTCCAGTCGATGGAGCGGAGCGGATCGCCGGGCTGGTACTCGCGCAGTTCGTGGACTTCGGCGCCGGCGCCTCGAACCGTGCGTGCGTTGCCGCCCTGCCGTGTGAGCGTTGGATTCGCGTTCGAACGCCTGAGGAGATCCGGAACGACGGTAAGTTCGCCCGCAACGGCGAGCCGCCGTGGCCACCAGCCGAGCCCGAAGAGTCCTCGAATTCGCGCCGACGCGGGCGGCCACGGGAGCTTCCCGAGGACGAGCGGCGTCACTTCGAACGGCAGGCGCACGGCCTGGTGCCGCGCGACGTGCACGAGTTCCACCGCTTCGGCGAAATCCACCCCCGCAGGCGCGCAACGCGCGAATTCGAGAGTCAGCGGTCCACGAAGGCTTGCAAGACGCCACTCGAGCGACATGGCCCGCCCGAGATGCGCCTGGGTCGAGAGGTCGACATCGAGTTTCACGGCCGAGCGCAGGCGCAGGATTCCCTCGAGGGTGAGACCGAGCAGCAGCAGGACGCCAGGGATCTCCCACAGTTGCGCGAGCATGGCGTCCTCGCTCCACAGGCCCGCGATCGCAAGCAACGCAATGAGCGCAATCGCGATCAAGGCCCGCCGGGTGAGACTCATCGCCATGTACTCATTATGAAAGGCTCATCATGACTGCTACCGCGGTACCGCGACCTGCTCGAGGATCCGGCTGACGAGCATCGACTGTCCGATGCCCTCGAGCGCCGCTTCCGGCGTCAGGATCAGCCGATGCGCGGTCACGAGACCTGCGACCGCCTTCACGTCGTCCGGCGTCGCGAAATCGGCACCGCGCAGCGCCGCCTCGATGCGGGCGGCACGTGTCAACGCAAGCACGCCGCGGGTCGAAAGTCCGAGCGAGATCTGCGTGTGCTCGCGCGTTGCGCGCGCGACGTCGAGCATGTAGCCGGCAAGTTCGGACGAAACATGCACGGCCTGCGCTTCGGTGCGTGCCGCATCGATGAGCTCGGGCGGCAGTGGCGTGAGCGCCGCCTCGGCGATGTCGAAATTTCCCATGCGCGCACCATACCGTTCGATCACCGCCGCCTCGCTCTCGCGCGGCGGATAGCCGAGATCGATGCGCAGCATGAAGCGGTCGAGCTGCGACTCGGGCAGCGGATAGGTGCCTTCGAATTCACGCGGATTCTGCGTCGCGATGACGAGAAACTTGTCGGTGAGCTGCAGTCGTGCGCGTTCGACGGTGACCTGCCGTTCCTCCATCGCCTCGAGCACCGCCGACTGCGTCTTGGGTCCAGCGCGGTTGATCTCATCCATCAGCACGACGTCGGCGAAGAGCGGCCCGGGACGGAAAACGAAGTGCTGCTTGCCCGCGTCGTAGACGTGCACGCCGATGATGTCGCTCGGCATCAGGTCCGCCGTTCCCTGGATGCGCTGAAAACTCCCGCCGAGGCAGCGCGCGAGCGACTTCGACAGGCAGCGTCTTGCCGAGCCCCGGCGCTCCCTGAAGCAGCACATGGCCGCGCGCGATCACGGCGATGGCGAGCGCGTGGATCACCGGTTCGACGCCGATGACCACCGCGCCGAGTTCGCGCTCGAGTGAACTTCCAAGTTCCCTGACCGAATTGCTCATAAGACCTGCTTTCGAATAGAGAGGATGAGGTTCTGAAGCTTCGTGAGGTCGACCTTGCTTCCCGCGGCGAGCGCGCCGTGCAGCCGCTCGAACTCGACGACTTCGGCCGTGGGAACGACCGTGAGCGAGCGCAGCCATGGCCAGACCGGTTCGCCGTTCTGCGGCCAGCCGAGGCTGCGGCGGATATCGTTGAAGAGATGCTCGCACAGCCGCTCGCCGATTGCGCCGACCGGCACGGTGCGCGCGAAGAACTGGCCGACCGAGCGGATGAATCCCGCCTCGTGCGGAGCCGTGATCTGCGGGCGCGTCGCCCGCAGGCGCGTCGAGAGCACAGCCCAGGCGAGCCAGAGCCCCATGATCCACCAGAAGGTCTCATGCAGGCGGGGGTCCTTGAAGAAGGCGTCCGGGTCATAGAACGAGCTTGCGCCCTGGTGCATGTCGTCGAAGATCACGACGCCACCGGCCCCGAGACGCCACGCGATCAGATTCGAGAAGAGGCGTGCGTTGTCGGCCCGGCCCAGCATCTTGTTGGTGAAGATGCTGCCATAGCCGCTGACCACCACGGTGCCTGCGCCGAGCGGGCCCGCCCAGAGCGCGGGAATGCCGGTGTCGACGTCATCCATCACTTCGAGCACCGCGCCCTGCTCCGGGCTCGCTGTCGTGAACTTGTAGGACCAGTACTCCGAGACCGCGCTGATCGATTCGATATCCTTCGTGAGCGCGTGTGTGCCGCGCGGCCACATGCGTTCCGCCTTGGGTTCGGGCAGGCGATCGACGGTGTACCCGCGCGGCCGAGCAATTGGCGAACCGTCATTCGTCTGTTCCTCGTCTGCCTCATCGGTTGGTTCACCGTCGTCCGACAGCGGTTTCGTATTCTTCTTGTCTGGGCGATAGACCTTGAAGTCGAGCAGCGTCATGTCCTTCAGTTCCGACAGTACGCCGCCCGGCTCCGCGCCCCACTCGGGCGTATCGAAGAGCCCCGCGACGGCGACGAGCGTATTGCCCCGCCGCACCCAGTCCACGAGATCCGCGGATTCATGCGAGCGCTGCGGCCGCAGCGCCGGCAGCGTCACGATCAGCAAATTGCCGGTGCGTTGCAGGCTTCCGGTATTGCTCGCAAGCCAGCCGTAGCGATGGCGGAGCGACTCGTATGGAATCTTCTCGGCCGCAAGCCAGTTCCGCAGTCCCAGGTAGCCGTTCGGCCGCGCTTCCGTGCTGAGCGGCCGCGACACCTGAGACTTGTCGTCGCCGCCCGCGAAATCGCCGATGAAGAATCCGTAGAAAAGTGCGAACGCGCCAATCGCACAGAGGAGCGTAAACAATCGATCGTTCACTACACGCTCCCGCGCGCGCCCGAGAGGCGCAGCAGCAATGCTTCGCCATCGCGCACGGCGCGTTCGAGCTGCTCCTCCTCGGGCAGCCGATGCGCGTAACGCACGGCCTCCGCGGCGAGCAGCACCTCGCGGAAGGCTTCGCGATCCGGCGGTTCGTCGAGGCGCGTGGCGCGATCGAGTTCGCGGTGCGTGAAGCTGCGACGCTCGTGCAATCGCCCGGTCGCCACGAATCGTCCGATCAGGACTTCGACGAGGAGCGCCGGCCGTTCGGCGAGCGGCGCCGCGGCGACATCGCCGAGCGTGACGCGGCCCGTCTCTGAAACGCCGGTAGCCCGCCGCCTGAGCGGCCCGCCGGGTTTCGTGTTCGCGAAAAAGCCCGCGGCCCGCAGTTCGATGATGACTATGACGATTGCGCCTGCGAGCAGCAACGCCAGCAGCGAATAGTTGATGATCTTGCCGGTTGTCGGCGAGATGTGGAGTTGCCGCAGCATGCGCCAGAACCAGCTGTCGCTCTGGTCCAGTTTGTCGCGTCGCTCGAAGATCGACTTGACCCAGGCCTTGAACTCTTCCCAGGGTGTCGGGGGCACCGTCTTCTGCTGCGACTCGATGCGTTTCAGTACGGGACGCAGCGCCTCGAGCGTCGGAGATCGCGTCGGCTGCGACTCCCGGCTTGCAGCGAGCGCCGTCCGCAGCTCACGCACGCGGCCCTCAGAGATCACATCGGCCCAGTCTGACGGAACGAGCTCGCCGAAATCGCTCCGCGCCACGGCGCTTACGAGTTCCGGGCAGACCAGTGCAAGTCCCGGCGGCGGCGCCTTGTTCGACGGTGCCTTGTTTGCGGACTCCGGCTTCCCTGACCGGGTCGGCGGCGCCCGAGGTACCTGCCGGTCGTTGTCATGCTTTGCCAGGGCGGGATTTGCGAGACAGGCGGCGAATGCCGCGTCGAGCGCCTGAAGATCATCGTCCGCCCAAGCGGAACCGGTGGCCGCGAGCCACAAGGCGAGAATCGCTGCCGGTACGCGCATTGGAAGTCGATCGGTCAAACGGACTGGGGCCGGAGCGCCGCGAGACGCTGCTCCAGGTCGCCGCCTTCCTTGCGGAGCTTCAAATCCCGATAGATCTCGAGCATGAGCGCATTCGCGAACGGCATCGTGAAGATCGTGATGATGGCGGCCGAGATGAACTGCACGAGGAGCTGCGTCGCCAGGTCGAATCCGAGGAACTGCGTCAGCAGTGCAAGCCCGATCTCGACGATCCCGAACAACACGTAGATGACGATGAACCCGAGCGTGAGCAGTGTGCTGGTCCGCCACCAGTTGCCCCAGACCAGCGTGTGACTGCGGCTGAGCGCGTCGCCGAAACTTCTGTTGTCGACGACAATGGCTGGCATGTAAACGACCAGCGACACCATGAGGATCACGCCAGGAACGACGAGAAACACGAGACCGATCAACCACGCGACGAAGTAGCAGACGGTCCCGAGCACCAGCGCGAGCGATCGGCGCAGGGCAAAAGCGAGAGCGGCGCCGATGCCGACGCGGGCACCCTGCGCGATCGACTCCGCGCGTGCCATGGCCGCTCCATTGACGATGAACCACAGGGCCAGGCAGCCGGCGACCACCGACCAGTCGATAGCGGATCGCGGCGCAAATAGCGTCCGGGAAGCGGCGGCGACGACATCCTCGGGCTCGGTCACCAGCAACACGATATTCGGGATGAGATCAAGGACGCCCGCAACGACGGTGAAGGCCAGCGTGGCGCTGAATGAATACTTGAACAGCATCACGGCCGCATCGAGCACCTGCCCGATGCTCGCCGGCCGGCGTGGCAAGCTGTACATCAGCCGAACGCCTGTTCCAGATCGGCCACGAGGTCGGCGACATCCTCGATGCCGACGGACAGCCGGATCATGGCATCGCTGATCCCAAGCTCGCGGCGCATATCGGGCGGCACCGAAGCGTGCGTCATGCTGGCCGGGTGATCGACGAGGCTCTCGACGCCGCCCAGGCTTTCCGCAATCGCGAAGATTTCGAGGCGCTCGAGAAAGCGACGGGCTTCCTCCATTCCGCCGCGGATGAAGAAGGTGACGATCCCGCTGAACCCGTTCTGCAGCTGGCGTTTCGCGAGTGCGTGCTGCGGGTGGCTCGCAAGCCCTGGATAAAGGACCCGCTCCACCCGTGCGTGCGCCTCGAGCCAGGTCGCAATGCCGAGCGCGCTTTCACTCGAGCGCTGCATGCGCAGCGGCAGGGTCTTCAAGCCCCTGAGCGCGAGGAAGCTGTCGAAGGGTCCAGCGATCGCGCCGATCGCGTTGTGCAGGAACGCCATCTTTTCGGCGAGCGCGGGGTCGCGCACCACGGCAATACCGCCGACCATGTCGGAGTGGCCATTCAGGTACTTCGTCGCCGAGTGCACGACGATGTCCGCGCCAAGTTCAAGCGGCCGCTGGCTCCAGGGCGTCGCAAATGTATTGTCGACGACCGTGAGGATGCCGCGCGCCCGCGCGATTGCGGACACGGCCGCGATGTCGACGAGGCGCAGCGTCGGATTCGTCGGTGTTTCGATCCAGACCATCCGGGTGTTCGTCTTGAGGGCAGCCTCGAGCGTGCCCGTCTTGCCGAGATCGACGAAGGCGATGTCCATGCCGGCCGTCGAGCGGCGCACGCGCTCGAAGAGCCGGAAGGTCCCGCCGTAGAGGTCCTCCATGGCGACCACGTGGCTGCCGGCCGGCAAGAGTTCGAGGACCGTCGCCGTTGCCGCCATTCCCGACGCGAATGCGTAACCCTGCATGCCGCCCTCGAGATCGGCGATGCAGCGCTCATACGCCATGCGGGTTGGGTTCTGCGTACGCGAATATTCGTAGCCCTTGTGCTTGCCCGGGCTCTCCTGCGCGTAAGTGGACGTCGCGTAGATCGGCGGCATCACCGCGCCCGTGCTCGGATCCGGGCTCTGGCCCGCATGGATCGCACGCGTCGCAAAGCCCAGCGCTCCTTTCTTCTTCATGTCGGCACCTCGCGGCGCAGGTGATTGAGGACATCCGCCCGCGTTATGAGTCCGAGGAATTGATCCTCGTCGAGCACCACGGCGTACGGGGCAACCTGCAGGATCGAGACGAGGCTCTTCAGGGCCATTTCCTTCGGCACGCTGATGAAGGCCGTCTGCATCGCCTCCTTGACCGGCGCCCCGAGGCGATCCGGATGGCCAAAGGCGAAGCGCATGATGTCCTCTTCCGTGAGCACGCCGATGAGCCTCCCATTGTCGAGCACCGGCAGCTGCGAGATGCCGGAATTGCGCAGGCGGTTGTGCGCCGTCGTGACAACGTCGTTCGGTCCAACGGTAATGGTGGCGCGCTCGTCGTGCGGGCGGCCGATCATGTCGCGCAGGTCACCGTAGTGCTCGCGCCGGATGAAACCCTGATCCTCCATCCAGAAATCATTGAAGAGCTTGGAGAGGTAGCGGCTGCCCGTGTCGCAGGCGAAAGTCACGACGCGCTTCGGTGACTTCTGGTCGCGGCAGTAGCGGAGCGCGGCCGCGAGCAGCGTCCCGGTCGATGAGCCGGCGAGGATGCCTTCCTCTTTCAGGAGTGCGCGCGCGGTCGCGAAGCTCTCGCTGTCGGCGATGCTGTAGGCCTTCTTCGTAAGCGAAAAATCGCAGATGCTCGGAATGAAGTCCTCGCCGATGCCTTCGACGAGCCACGAGCCTTTCGTGGTGAGCTGCCCGGTTTCGATGTAGTGCGTGAGCACCGAGCCCTGCGGATCGGCGAGCACCAGTTCGACGTGCGGCGCGATCTTCTGGAAATAGTGCGCAAGCCCCGCGATCGTGCCGCTCGAGCCGACGCCGACGACAACCGCATCAAGCTTGCCGCCCATCTGCTCCCAGATTTCGGGCCCGGTCGTCTTTTCGTGAGCGAGCGAATTGTCGGGATTCGCAAACTGGTTGACGAAGTACGCGCCCTTTTCCTTCGCTATGCGCGCGCCGAGATCCTGGTAATACTCGGGATGTCCCTTCGCGACGTCCGACCGCGTGAGCACGACCTCGGCGCCCATGGCGCGCAGGTTGAAGATCTTCTCCTGGCTCATCTTGTCGGGCAGTACGAGGATGAGCTTGTAGCCCCGCTGGGCGGCGACCAGGGCAAGGCCGAGCCCGGTGTTGCCGGCGGTCGCTTCGACGAGCGTGTCGCCCGGTTTGATCTGGCCGCGCCGCTCGGCTTCCTCGATCATGCTGACGCCGATGCGATCCTTGATCGAGCCCGCCGGATTCATGAATTCGAGCTTGAGGTAGAGTTCGCAGGGTCCGGCGCTGAACTTGCGCAGGCGGAGCATCGGCGTATGCCCGATCATGTCGAGGACGTTGTCGAAGACTTGCATGAGGATCCCGAGGACGTCGGTAACCGTGAATGGCGCGCAATTCTAGATGAATCGAGAGCCTTTGACCGTTTCCGACACCTTGTCGGCATGTAGCCGCGAATTGCGCCGTGATGGCGAGCTGCTGCTGGCCCATTGCCTTGGCATCAACCGGGGCGAACTTCTCGCCCGACTGGACGCTCCAGTGTCGGCGCCGGCGGCGCAGTCCTTCGCGCAACTGTGGAAGCGGCTCGAAGCCGGCGAACCCCTCGCCTACCTCGCCGGCGCAAAGGAATTCTGGTCGCTGCCGCTGAAGGTGGATGCCAGCGTGCTGGTGCCGAGGCCGGAAACCGAAGGCTTGGTTGAGGCAGCGCTCGCCACTGGCCAAGCAGGTCGGCCAATCGAGGTGCTGGATCTTGGCACCGGCAGCGGCGCGATTGCCCTTGCACTTGCGAAGGAACGGCCCACTTGGCGCGTGACGGCGACGGACGTCTCCGAGGCCGCTTTGACCGTGGCGCGGCAGAACGCCCTGCGCCTCGGACTTGATCGCATCGAATTCGTGCTCGGCGACTGGTACGGTCCTCTCGACATGCAGCGATTCGACGTCATCGTGTCGAACCCGCCATACATTGCTGCTGCCGATCCCGCCCTTGCGGCCGCCGCGCTGTCTTACGAACCGCGGTCTGCGCTCGTTCCCGGTCCGCTCGGCATCGAAGCGCTTGAGGTCATCATTCGCGACGCCCCCGTGCATCTGCGGCAGGCCGGCCACCTGCTCGTCGAGCACGGCTCGGACCAGGGCGCGGCCGCAAGAAGACTGTTCGCCCGTGCGGGATTCAGTAACATACGCACCCTCGATGACCTGGCCGGGCGCGAACGCGTGACGGCCGGCCAGATCGCGTGAGAAAACAACTGAAGGGACCCACGCCGCCATGACGAAACCCGCCGCTCCGACCGTCGTCTTCACGACCTCGCTCGGTTCGTTCACCATCGAACTCTTTGCGAACGAAGCTCCGCTCTCGACCGAGAATTTCCTGAAATATGCCGAAGACGGCCACTTCGACGGCACCATCTTTCATCGCGTGATCCCGGGCTTCGTCATCCAGGGCGGTGGGCTCACAGGCGACATGCAGCAGAAGAAGACGCGCGCGCCAGTCAGGAACGAGGCGAAGAACGGCCTGAAGAACAAGCGCGGCACACTTTCGATGGCGCGCACCAACGAGGTCGACAGCGCGACCTCGCAATTCTTCGTCAATCTCGTCGACAACGATTTCCTCGATCACAAGCCGGGCAGCTTCGGCTATGCCGTTTTCGGCAAGATCACGGTCGGCATGGACGTGATCGACAAGATTGCGGCCACCGAAACGGGCCGGCGCAAGGGGCACGACGACGTGCCGAAGGACGACATCGTCGTCGAGTCGGCCAGGATTCCGGCGACCTGATCCTCTCCAGGCGCTCGTCCCCGACCCATGGCCGGCCGCCGCAGGCTCCGCCGACTCGGCAAGTGGTTCCTGTGGGCCGCGATCGCGTGGTTCGCGGGTACGCTTGTCACCGTGCTCGCGCTGCGCTGGATCGATCCTGTCACGAGCGCCGTGATACTCGAGGATCGAATCGCGGCGACCGTATCCGGCGATTCAAGATTCAAGTTCCGGCATGAATGGACGCAAGGCGCGGCCATCTCACCGCAGATGCGCGTCGCGGTAATCGCGAGCGAGGACCAGAAGTTTCCCTATCACTCGGGCTTCGACTTCGATCAGATCCAGAACGCGCTCGATGAGGCTGAGGACGGCGGGCGCCAGCGCGGCGCGAGCACGATTACACAGCAGGTCGCGAAGAACCTCTTCCTCTGGCAGGGGCACAGCTTCATCCGCAAGGGATTCGAGGCGTATTTCACGCTGCTGATCGAGTGGCTCTGGCCGAAGGAGCGCATTCTCGAGGTTTATCTCAACATTGCGGAATTCGGCCGCGGGGTTTACGGCGTCGGTGCCGCAAGCAAGAATTTCTTCCGGATGCCGCCGGCACGCCTCAATCGCGATCAGGCCGCACTGCTCGCGGCCGTGCTGCCCAACCCCAAGCGCCTGCGCGTCGAGGCCCCATCGAACTACGTCCTGCGCCGGCGCGACTGGATCGCGGATCAGATGGAAAGCCTCGGCGGCCCGGCCTATCTCGCCGAGCTGCGCAACCCTCACCCCGAGCAGCTCGCACAGATCAAGAAGCGACGGCGGTAGAGCCCTCACCCTACCCTGTCCCCGCTGGGGAGAGGGTGAAGAGCGAACTAAGCGGCTTGGGAGTCGCGCGGATCGTAGCCGAGGTTCGGGCCGAGCCAGCGCTCGGCTTCGGCGAGCGACCAGCCCTTGCGCTTCGCATAATCGACGACCTGGTCACGGTCGATCTTGCCCACCGCGAAGTAGCGCGCTGCCGGATGCGAGAAGTAGAAACCGGAGACCGCGGCGGTTGGATACATCGCGAACGAGTCCGTGAGCCGGATGCCGGCATTGCGCTCGGCGTCGAGCAGCCGGAAGAGTGTCGATTTCTCCGTGTGCTCGGGACAGGCCGGATAGCCCGGCGCCGGACGAATGCCGCGATACTCTTCGCGAATCAGCTGCTCACTCGTCAGCTGTTCGTCGGCCGCATAGCCCCAGAACTCGCGGCGCGTGCGCTGATGCAGGCATTCGGCGAAGGCTTCCGCCAGCCGGTCCGCGAGCGCCTTCAGGAGAATCGCGCTGTAGTCGTCGTGCGCGCGCTCGAAGCCCTCGACGTGCGATTCGATGCCGATGCCCGCCGTGACCGCGAACGCGCCGACATAGTCCTTGATGCCGCTGCCCTTCGGCGCAAGGTAGTCGGCAAGGCAATCGTGGCTCTGGCCGGGCGACTTGTCCTTCTGTTGTCGCAGGTGATGCAGCCGCGCGAGAACAGAACTGCGTGACTCGTCTGTGTACACCTCGATGTCATCGTGCCCCACGGTCTGCGCCGGGAAGAAGCCGATGACTCCGCGGGCCGTGAGCCACTTGTCCCGCACGATCTCGCGCAGCATACGGCGCGCATCGGCGTAGAGATTGCTCGCCGCCTCGCCGATGACGGGGTCCGTCAGAATGTCCGGAAACTTGCCGGCGAATTCCCATGCGTGGAAGAACGGCATCCAGTCGATGTAGCGCGTGAGCTCTTCGAGCGGATAGTCGTCGAACGTGCGCAGGCCGAGAATGCGCGGCACAGGCGGCTGATAGCCCGTCCAGTCGAGCTTTTGCCCGTTCGCCCGCGCTTCGGCAAGCGTGACCTGCGGCCCTTTCGCCCGCTTGCCCGCGTGCTGTTCGCGGCGTCGCCGGTTCTCGCCCTTCACCTTCGCGAGAAATTCCGGCCGGGTGTCAGGCGTCACGAGCGATTGGCAGATGCCGACCGATCGCGAAGCGTCCTTCACATAGACGACGGGGCCCTCGTACTCGGGATCGATCTTGACGGCCGTGTGGGCGGGCGATGTCGTCGCTCCGCCGATGAGGAGCGGCGAGTTGAATCCGAGGCGCTTCATTTCGCGCGCCACGTGCACCATCTCGTCGAGCGAGGGGGTAATGAGGCCGGACAGTCCGATGATATCGGCGCCTTCGCGCTTCGCAGTTTCGAGGATGCGGTCGCAGGGCACCATCACGCCGAGATCGATGACCTCGAAGTTGTTGCACTGGAGCACGACGCCGACGATATTCTTGCCGATGTCGTGCACGTCACCCTTGACGGTCGCCATCACGATCTTGCCCTGCGCTCGCCTGGCACCCGACTTTTCCTCTTCGATGTACGGTACGAGGTAGGCAACCGCCTTCTTCATCACGCGCGCGGATTTCACGACCTGCGGCAGGAACATCTTGCCCGAGCCGAAGAGATCGCCGACGACGTTCATGCCGTCCATCAGCGGGCCTTCGATCACATCGAGCGGGCGTGCGGCCGCCTTGCGTGCCTCTTCAGTGTCCGCGAGGACGAATTCGTCGATGCCTTTCACCAGCGCATGCGACAGACGCTGATTCACCGGGAGCGACCGCCACTCGGCGTCCTCCTTCGGCTTCGCGCCACCCGTCGACCTGAAGCTCGCCGCGATCTCAAGCAGGCGCTCTGTCGCATCCGCCCGGCGATCGAGGATCACGTCTTCGACGCGATCGCGCAGTTCCCGCGGAATTTCCTCGTAGATCGCGAGCTGCCCGGCATTCACGATGCCCATGTCGAGCCCTGCCTGGATCGCGTAATAGAGGAACACCGAGTGCATCGCCTCGCGCACCGGTTCGTTGCCGCGGAATGAAAACGACACGTTGGAAATACCGCCGGAGGTGCGCGCGCCCGGACACGCCGCCTTCACGCCCCGCGTGCCCTCGATGAAAGCCTTGCCGTAACCGTTGTGTTCTTCGATGCCGGTCGCCACGGCGAAGACGTTGACGTCGAAGATGATGTCCTCGGGCGGAAAGCCGACCTCCTCGGTCAGGATGCGGAAGCACCTTTTGCAGATGTCCACCTTGCGTCCGACACTGTCCGCCTGGCCCTTCTCATCGAACGCCATCACGACGACCGCGGCTCCATAGCGGCGCACTGCGCGCGCGTGTTCGATGAAAACCGCCTCGCCCTCCTTCAGGCTGATGGAGTTCACGATCGCCTTGCCCTGCACGCACTTCAGGCCCGCCTCGATCACCGTCCATTTAGACGAATCGATCATGATCGGCACGCGCGCGATGTCGGGTTCGCTCGCGATCAGATTCAGGAACCGCGTCATCGCGGCTTCCGAATCGAGCATGCCCTCGTCCATGTTGACGTCGATGACCTGCGCGCCGCTCGCCACCTGCTGGCGCGCGACCTCAAGGCCGCCGACATAGTCGTTCGCCTCGATGAGCTTGCGGAACTTCGCGGAACCCGTGACGTTCGTGCGCTCGCCGACGTTCACGAAGAGCGAATCGGGTCCGATGTTGACCGGCTCGAGGCCGCTCAGGCGGAGCTTAGCCGGAACCTCGGCGACGACACGCGTCGGAAACCTGAGCACCGCCCGGCGGATGAGCCGAATGTGTTCCGGCGTCGTGCCGCAACAGCCGCCGACGAGATTCACGAATCCGCTCTCGGCGAACTCGCCGAGGAGGCCCGCCGTCTCGGCCGGCGTTTCGTCGTATTCGCCGAAGGCGTTCGGGAGCCCCGCGTTCGGATACGCGCAGACGTGCGTGTCGGCGAGTTTTGCGAGCTCTTCGACATACGGGCGGAGCTGCCGCGCTCCGAGCGCGCAGTTGAGCCCGATTGCAGCCGGCCGTGCGTGCCGCACCGAATTCCAGAAGGCCTCGACGGTCTGGCCGGAGAGCGTGCGGCCCGAGGCATCGGTGATCGTGCCGGAGATCACGATCGGCAGATCGGCGCCCGCCTCGTCGAGCACGGTGCGCAGCGCAAAGAGCGCCGCCTTGGCATTCAGCGTATCGAAAATGGTCTCGACCAGGAACGCATCGACGCCGCCTTCAAGGAGCGCGCGCACGGACACCGCATAAGTCGCCACCAGCTCGTCGAACGTAATATTGCGGCTGCCCGGATCGTTGACGCTCGGCGAGAGCGAAGCCGTGCGGTTGGTCGGGCCGATCGCGCCTGCCACGAAGCGTGGCTCGCCGGTCCGGGCGCTGAATTCGTCCGCGACGCGACGTGCAAGCCGCGCCGCCTCGAAGTTCAGCTCGTGCACGAGGGATTCGAGTCCGTAGTCGCCCTGCGATGGAGCGTTGGAATTGAAGGTGTTGGTCTCGATCAGATCGACACCGGCGTCAAGGTAAGCGCGATGGATGTCGCCGATCACCTGCGGCTGCGTCAGCGTGAGCAGATCGTTGTTGCCGCGCAGGTCGCGCCCGTGTTCGCGAAAGCGCGTGCCGCGAAAGGCGTCTTCACTCAGTTTATGGCGCTGGATCATCGTGCCCATCGCGCCGTCCATGATCACGATGCGTTCGCCGAGCAGCCGCCTGAACGCAGCCGCTCGCTCGAGCTGCGCAGAAAAGGGGACAGATTTATTTTCGCCGTCGCGCACCATCATCCGGCTCTACCCAGTCGCCTTTGCCGATAATGATTCCGTCCCCTTTTCCGCACCTTTTTCGCGCAAGCCCAGGGCATGGCAGATCGCGTAGGTCAGTTCCGCCCGATTCAGCGTGTAGAAATGAAATTCCTCGACGCCGTGCCGCTCGAGCGTGTGCACCTGGTCGATGGCGACGCTCGCTGCGATCAATCGGCGCGTCTCCGGATCCTCTTCGAGGCCTTCGAAGCGGCGCGCGAGCCAGGCCGGGATGGTGGCGCCGCAACGCGCGGCGAATTTCGTGATCTGTGGAAAGCGCGTGATCGGCAGGATGCCTGGCACGATGCTCACTTCGATACCGGCAGCGTGGCACCGGTCGCGAAACCGCAGATACACGTCGACGTCGAAGAAGAACTGCGTGATCGCGCGGCTCGCGCCAGCGTCGATCTTGCGCTTGAGATTGTCGAGATCGGCGGCAGCGCTCTTCGCCTCCGGGTGGGTCTCCGGATACGCAGCGACCGAGATATCGAAGTCGCCAACGTCCTTCAGACCCCGGACCAGATCGACAGCATAGGGGAAGCCGCCGGCATGTGGCGTGTAGCCCGCTTCTCCCTGCTGCGCGTCGCCGCGCAACGCAACGATGTGGCGGATGCCGCTCGCCCAGTAGACTCGCGCGATGTCGAGCACATCGGCTCTGCTCGCACCGATACACGTGAGATGCGGTGCGCCGGTCAGGTTCGTTTCCCGCTGTACACGGGCAACGACGTTGTGTGTGCGGGTCCGCGTCGACCCATCCGCCCCGTAGGTCACCGAGACGAAGCGCGGACCAAGCGGACCGAGGCGCTCGATGGATTGCCACAGTGTCCGCTCCATCTGCTCATCGCCCGGCGGGAAGAACTCGAAGGAAACAACCGGGGCACGGCCTGTGGTCGCCCGCTTGCCGGTCGGGGGAGTTGCAGCATCCTTCTGCTTGTTGAAGTACACGTGGACGCTCCCGTCAGGCGGCGGCTTCGAAGCGCGTCGCGCGCCGCGCCACGATGATGACGATTTCGCCGCTGTTCGTGCGCACTCGCTGCACGCTTTGAATGGCAAAACCTGCACGCTCCAGCCAGTCGCGCAGCACGCCGTCGATCATCGGGTGACCAAGGCGCTGGCTGAGTTTCTCGACCTCGTCGAGGAGAACCACGCGACCGGCGGGCCGCAGCGCCTGCGCCGCCTGGCGCAGCACGGCAACGGGATCCTTCGCACCATGCAGGACGGCGTCCATCGTGACCGTGTCGAACGACGCCGCGGGAAACGGCAGGTGATACATGTCACCGCAACGCAGGGTGCAGCGATTGAGTCCGGCTGCATGCAGCGTCGAGCGCGCAAAGCGCAGGGCTTCCACGGAAATATCGAGGCCAACTGCCTCGTCGGCTTCCGGCGCGAGCACGCGCAGCACACGGCCGAGCCCCGAGCCGATGTCGAGCAACTGCCCGACACGTTCGCCGGAGACAGCCGCGCGCAGACTCGCAGTCAATTCACTCGTCATCTCGCGGCGCGCTGTCGACGTCTCGTCATCCGGCAGGTGCTCGGCAGCCGCCGCCGCCCGCGCAGCGCGGACCTGATTCGCGTGCTGGCGGTCGCGCGTCACGACGGGATCGGTGGGCGCTACGAGCCCGAGCAGTTGCCGCGCGAGGTCCGCGCCTTTGCCGAGCCCGGCGACGCGGTAATACACCCAGTGCTCTTCGCGAAAGCGCTCGAGCAGATGCGCATCGCAAAGCAGCTTCAGGTGTCGCGACACTCGCGGCTGGCTCTGACCAAGCACGTGGCTGATCTCGCCGACCGTCAGTTCGCCGTCCACGCACAGCGCGAGCAGTCGCAAGCGCGTCGGTTCCGCAGCTGCGCGCAGCGCCGCCACGGCGTCATCGAAAGCATGCTGGGTCATAATGGGCTTGTATGTATCAAGATATCCTTATATTCAATATAGCACGTGCGATTGCCTCCGCCGAGAGGCAGTTCTCAGTGGGCGTTATCCGACGGGGTTAGCTACTGCAGATGGGAGCTTGACTGGGTGCCTTCCGGCGGGCGGAAGACGGCGGCGCAATCAACAGCATCAAAGGCATACGCGCGATTACAGAATTCGCAGCGTACTTCGACAGCGCCACGCTCAGCGAGGATGCTCCGGATCTCCGGCTCTCCCAGCGACCGCAGAATGCCGGCGACCCGTTCCCGCGAACAACGGCATTGAAAGTACGCGGGTGTGGGGGCGAACAACCGCACGTCGTCCTCAGGAAAAAGGCGGTGCAATAGCGTGCCTTCGGCGAGTGCCAGCAGTTCCTCGGGCGTGAGTGTCGCGGCCAGGTGCCCGACACGATTCCACAGTTCATCGATCTCCTCGAGCGATGGCATGTCGCGCTCGCCTGCCGGCAGTCGCTGCAGCAGGAAGCCGGCGGCCCGGTCGGCCTGCGCCGTGAGCCAGATACGCGTCGGCAGCTGCTCTGACGATCCGAAGTACGCTTCAAGGGAAGTCGCGAAACTACTTCCCGTGAGCGGCACGACCCCCTGGTAGCGCGCCGCCTGGTCACACGACTCGACGCTAACGCTGAGCCGTCCGTCGCCGGTCAGCTGCTGCAGCACATCGGCGGCATTCAGTTGTTCGGGCAGGTCGCGATATCTCGCGACTCCGCGAATCGCATGGCGGTCCGTGCACTGCGCAACGAGCAGATGCACCGGCCCCGGTGCCTGAAGCTGCAACGTAAGCATGCCCTCGAACTTGAGCGTCGCGGCAAGCAGTGTCGCCGACACCATCGCTTCGCCGAGCAGCTCCCGCACCGCCGGCGGATAGTCCGCGCGTTCGAGCACCGCACGCCAGCTGCTGTCGAGATGCACGATGAAGCCGCGCACCGGATAGCGCTCGAAGATGAACCTGCGGATGGAATCGGGAGAATGCATAAGGTACCGGGATTGGAAAACTGGGAATTTGCGTTGCCGCGCAAATCCCCAGTTATCCAATCCCGGTACCGAGCTTCTTGCGCAGGAGTTCATTCAGCTGCGCGGGATTCGCCTTGCCCTGTGTCGCCTTCATGACCTGGCCGACGAAGAAACCGAACAGCTTGTCCTTGCCTGAACGGTAATCCGCAAGCTGGCCCGGATTCGCGGCCATGACGGCGTCGATCGCGGCCTCGATGGCGCCTGTGTCCGTGATCTGCTTGAGACCTTTCTCGGCAATGACGGCGTCTGCATCCTTGCCTTCGTTCCACATGGCCTCGAAAACTTCCTTGGCAATCTTTCCGGAGATCGTGTTGTCGACGATACGCTTCAGGAGCCCCGTCAGACGGCCGACGTCCACCTTGCTCGCACCAAACTCGAGGCCGTCGCGGTTGAGCGCACCGGAGAGCTCCCCCATGACCCAGTTCGCCGCGAGCTTCGGTTCACTGCCGAGCGCTTTCACGACAGCTTCGTAATAGGCCGCGAGTTCCCGGCTCGCCGTCAGCACTGCGGCGTCGTATGTGGAAAGCCCGTGTTCGCGCTCGAAGCGCGCGGCCTTCTCGTCGGGCAATTCCGGCAGGCTCCTGCGCACCTCTTCGATGAACGCCTCATCGAGCACCACCGGCAGCAGGTCCGGGTCCGGAAAATAGCGATAGTCGTTCGCTTCTTCCTTCGAGCGCATCGAGCGCGTCTCGTTGCGGTCCGCGTCGTAGAGACGCGTCTCCTGCACGATGGTGCCGCCCGATTCGAGAATGTCGATCTGGCGGCCCGCCTCGTGATTGATCGCCTTCTCAATGAATCGGAAGGAATTGAGATTCTTGAGCTCCGCCCGGGTCCCGAACTTCTCCGCGCCGACCTTGCGAACGGAAACGTTCGCATCGCACCGGAACGATCCTTCCTGCATGTTGCCGTCGCAGATTTCGAGGTAGCGCACCAGCGTGTGCACTTTCTTCAAATACGCGACCGCCTCCTTGGCGCTGCGCATGTCGGGCTCTGAGACGATCTCGAGGAGCGGTGTCCCGGCGCGGTTGAGATCGATGCCGGAAACGCCTGGCAGACCTTCATGCAGCGACTTGCCGGCGTCTTCCTCGAGGTGCGCGCGCGTGATGCCGATGCGCTTGCGGCTGCCATCCTCGAGCTCGACGTCGAGGGCCCCCTTCGCGACGATGGGCTTCTCGTACTGGCTGATCTGGTAGCCCTTCGGCAGGTCCGGATAGAAATAATTCTTGCGCGCAAAGATCGAGCGCCGCTCGACCTGCGCGCCGACGGCAAGCCCGAATTTCACGGCCATGCGCGCCGCTTCCCGGTTGAACACGGGCAGCACGCCGGGGTAACCGAGATCGACGAGATTCGCCTGCGTATTCGGCGCAGCGCCGAACGCCGTCGCAGAGCCGGAGAAGATCTTGCTCTTCGTCGCGAGCTGCGCGTGGATTTCGAGCCCGATCACGAGCTCCCAGTCCTTGTGGACTTCGCCGGTCATTCGTAGCCCTTCGGGATGCGCCGGTGCCAGTCGGTTTCGCGCTGATAGCGATGGCCGACGCTCAGGATCTTCGCCTCGGCGAAGTGTGGACCGATGATCTGCAGGCCGACCGGCAGGCCGCCGACGAGGCCACAGGGCACCGACATGGCGGGCAGGCCCGCGAGATTCGCGCCGATCGTGTAGATGTCGTTCAGGTACATCGTAATCGGGTCATCGACCTTCGCGCCGATCGCGAACGCGGGCGTCGGTGTCGTCGGCCCGAGCAGCACATCGACTTCCCGGAATGCGCGACGGAAATCCTCGTTGATGAGCGCGCGCACTTTCTGCGCCTTGATGTAGTAGGCGTCGTAGTAACCCGCCGACAGCACGTAGGTGCCCGTCATGATGCGGCGCTTGACCTCGGCGCCGAAGCCTTCGCCGCGCGAACGCTTGTAGAGATCCATCAGGTCCCTCGGATCCTTGCAGCGATGGCCGAAGCGCACGCCGTCGAAGCGCGACAGGTTCGACGAACACTCGGCGGGCGCGACCACGTAGTACGTCGGCACGGAGAGCGGCAGGTTCGGGAGGCTGACCTCCTTCAGCTCGGCGCCAAGCTTGCGGAACACCTCGAGCCCTGCGCGCACGCAGGCCCCAGTCGCCTCTTCGAGGCCAGTGTCGAAGAATTCCTTCAAGAGCCCGATCTTCACGCCGCGAAGCGGTTTGTCGAGGAGCGCCGAGTAGGCCGGCACCGGCTCGTCGACGCTCGTCGAGTCGGCCGGATCGAAGCCGGCGATGGCTTCCAGGAGCAGCGCCGCATCTTCGGCCGATCGGGTCAGCACGCCGGCCTGGTCGAGGCTCGATGCGAAGGCCACCATGCCGTAGCGCGAAACTCGACCGTAGGTTGCCTTGAGACCCGTGAGACCCGTCAACGCGGCCGGCTGGCGGATCGAACCGCCCGTGTCCGTGCCGGTGGCCGCCGGGATCAGCCTTGCGGCGACAGCCGCGGCTGAGCCTCCCGAAGATCCGCCGGGCACTTTGGTGCGGTCCCAGGGGTTGGCGACCGGGCCGTAGTAGCTCGTCTCGTTAGACGAGCCCATGGCGAACTCGTCCATATTGAGCTTGCCGACCATGACCATGCCCGCTGACTTCAGGCGCGCGACGACCGTCGCGTCGTACGGCGCGACGAAGTTGTCGAGGATGCGTGAACCGCAGCTCGTGCGTACGCCGTCGGTGCAGAACAAGTCCTTGTGCCCGATCGGAATCCCGACGAGTGGACCGGCGTCTCCGGCGGCTAGGCGCCGGTCCGCAGCACGCGCCGCAGCGAGCGCCGACTCCGCCGTCACGGTCAGGAAAGCGTTGAGCGGCTTGTTGTGTTCCTCGATGCGATTGAGGGAACTGCGTGTCAATTCCTCGCTCGAGACCTCGCGGGCGCGTAGCTTGCGTCCGAGTTCCGCGATCGAGAGCGTATGCAGGCTCATTCGATCACCTTCGGCACGAGATAGAGGCTCGCTTCGACCTGTGGAGCGTTTTTCTGGTACTTCTCGTGGTCGTCTTTCTCTGTGACCACGTCCGGGCGCAGGCGCTGAGTCTGGCCTTCGAGGGGATGCGCCATCGGTTCGACGCCCGCGGTCTTCGCCGCCTCGAGCTGATCGACGAACGACAGGATGCTCGAGAGGCTTTTCACGTATACCGGCATCTCGCTTTCGGTGATGGCGAGCCGGGCGAGGTGTGCGATGGCCTCGACCTCTTTACGGGTCAGGGTAGACATGGTCCGGGGCGTCTCTTGCTGGGGGTTTTCGCGCCTGCGGGACGCGAAAAAAGTCGCGCACAATCATACATGTGGCGTTGCCTATTGCGCCACCCGTTGCTAGAGTACCGGCACTTTTCGGGACCCCCTCGTCGTCACACCCGGATGGTATTTTTCAGGATCGGGCGCCCTCTATGCTCAAGAGCTTCAGGGGTTATTTTTCCAATGACCTCTCCATCGATCTCGGCACCGCCAATACGCTGATCTACGTCCGCGGCAAGGGCATCGTGTTGAACGAACCTTCCGTCGTCGCCGTGCAGGAAGAACCGGGCCGCGGCACGAAATTCATCGCGGCGGTCGGCGCGGAAGCGAAAGGCATGCTGGGTCGCACGCCCGGCCACATCACAGCCGTGCGTCCGATGAAGGACGGCGTCATCGCCGACTTCACCTACACGGAGAAGATGCTCCAGTACTTCATCCGCAAGGTGCACGGCAATCGATTCTTCTCACCGAGCCCGCGCGTGCTCGTGTGCGTGCCGTTCGGCTCGACGCAGGTCGAACGGCGCGCGATCAAGGAATCGGCGGAAGGCGCCGGCGCAAGAAGCGTCGACGTCGTGTTCGAACCGATGGCTGCCGCCGTTGGTGCGGGACTCCCGGTGGCCGAAGCGCGCGGTTCGATGGTGCTCGACGTCGGCGGCGGCACATCCGAAGTTGCCGTGATTTCGCTCAACGGCATCGTGTACGCCTCGTCGGTGCGCATCGGTGGCGACCGGTTCGATGAGGCGATCATCAACTACGTGCGCCGCAACTACGGAATTCTGATCGGCGAAGCGACCGCGGAGCGCGTGAAGATCGAAATCGGCTCGGCGTATCCTGGCCAGCAGGTGCGCGAGATTTCGGTCAAGGGCCGCAATCTCTCGGAAGGCGTGCCGCGTAGCTTTACGCTTAACAGCAATGAAATTCTCGAAGCGCTGCAGGAACCGCTGCAGGGTATCGTCGGCGCGGTGAAACAGGCGCTCGAACAAACGCCGCCCGAACTCGGTGCGGACGTCGCAGAAAGCGGCATCGTGCTCACCGGCGGCGGCGCGCTGCTGCGTGACATCGACAAGCTCCTGATGGAGGAAACGGGTCTGCCGGTGGTGGTTGCGGACGATCCGCTCACCTGCGTCGCGCGTGGCGGCGGCCGCATCCTCGAACTCACCGAAGAGCACGGCCCTGGCCTGTTCGCCTTGGAATAAAGGGGACTGTCCCCTTTTTCGCGGGACTGTCCCGCCGCGGTCTGTCCCCTCAGGGGACTGACCCCATCTTCGCCTGAGGCCCCGCGCCCTTGGCCGTATTCCAAACCCCGATCAACCGTCCCATCCTGAGCCGCGGACCGCTTTCGCTCGGCGGCTTCCTCTTCTACGCCGGCCTTTCGATCGTCGTCATGTGGCTCGACCAGCGCTACGACTACCTCGCCGGCGTGCGCCGAGGACTCTCGATCGCGGGCTACGGCGTCGAGGTCACGGTGAATACGCCGTTCCTCGCCTGGCGCGGAATCTCCGACTACTTCGCGACGCGCGGACGGCTCCTGAAGGAAAACGACGAGCTGCGTTCGCATCAACGCGAAACGGACCTGAAGCTGCAGCGCTTCGACGCACTCGAGCAGGAAAACCTGCGCCTGCGCGGCCTGCGCATGAGCACCGAGCAGATCGCGCAGAAGTTCCTCGTCGGCGAAATCATGCAGGTCGATCTCGATCCCTACCGGCACCGCGTGCGCATCAACAAGGGCTCGCACGACGGCGTGCAGCAGGGTCAGCCGATCCTCGACGCCGCGGGCGTCGTCGGCCAGATCACGCGCGTCGGCGTCTTCTCCTCCGAAGCGATCCTGATCACGGACGCCGAGCACGCGATTCCCGTGCAGGTGAACCGCAACGGCCTGCGCACGATTGCGGTCGGCACCGGAAACCTTAGCCAGCTCTCGCTTCCGTATCTCGCATCGAACGCCGACATTCGTGAAGGCGACCTCCTCGTCACATCGGGACTCGGCGGCGTCTTTCCGGCCGGCTACCCGGTCGGCACGGTCAAGAAGATCGATCGCGAAGTTGCGCAGACACTCGCCTCGATCATCGCGACGCCGGCAGCCGCACTCGATCGCGATCGCGAAGTGCTGCTCGTCTTTGCGCCGGAGCTGGCGGCGGAACCGGCGGCGCCGCCGGCCGCGCCGGCCGCGGCACCAAAGCCGAAGTCATGAGCCGCGGGGACCATTTCGCCCGCTGGCCGCTGTTTGCGAGCGGACTCGTGGCGCTCGTGCTCGGCCTCATTCCGCTGCCGACGTGGCTCGACCTGCTGCGGCCCGACTTCCTGGCGCTTGTTGTCCTGTACTGGGCGATCCATGTTCCGCAGGCTGGGCGGCTCTCGTTCGCGTGGTGCGCGGGGCTCGCGCTCGATGCGTTCCGCGGCGTCGTGCTCGGCCAGTTCGCGCTCGCGATGACCATGATCGGCGCGTCCGCCATTTATCTGAACCTTCGCATTCGCGCCTATCCGATCTGGCACCAGGCGGGCGTCGTGTTCGCCGCGCTCTTCCTCTATCACCTGACACTCTGGATCGTCGACGGCTGGTCGGGCCATCCGGTCACGACATCGGCACGCTGGATCCCGGCGGTCACGGGCGCGCTCATCTGGCCTTTCGTGAGTGGAATTCTCGACAAGCTTCATCACCGCTTCTGACGGACCAACCGCGTCATGCGTCACCAGGTCCGCATCAAGAATCCCTTCATCGAACAGGAGATCTTCCTGCGCCGCGGCTTCGTCGCAGGCATCGTCATGCTGGGCCTTGTGCTCGCGCTCACGATCAAGCTCTTCCAGCTGCAGATCCTGCGGCACGACTACTACCTCGAGCTTTCGCAGGGCAATCGCGTCCGTCTCGAGCCGATCCCGCCCGCGCGCGGCCTCATTCGCGACCGCAACGGCGTCGTGCTCGCGGACAACCTGCCGGCCTTCCAGCTCGAGCTCACGCTCGAGGAGTTGCCGCTCGACTCTCGCAAGAAGCCGGATCTCGACGGCACCCTCGCCCGCCTCCTGGCGATCCGGGCCATCGATCCGGACAACGTCGTGCCGTTGAAGCGCCTCATCCGCTCGCGCCGCAGTTTCGAAGGGGTGCCGATCCGCCAGCGGCTTTCGGATGAGGAAGTGGCGCGCTTCGCCGTGCATCGACACGAGTTTCCGGGCGTCGAGATCCAGACCCGCCTCACCCGCAACTACCGCTACGGGTCCATCGCCTCGCATGCGCTCGGCTACGTCGGCGCGATCAATGAGCAGGAAATCACCCGCATCGATCCCAGCGACTACGCGGGCCTTTCGACGATCGGGAAACTCGGCGTCGAGCTCGCGTACGAATCGCAGCTGCGCGGCAAGGCGGGCTTCCGGCAGGTGCTCGTCAATGCCCAGGGGCGCGCCGTCGAACGCCAGGGCGCCTTCACGCCGAAACTCGAGACGCGTGCGCCACTTGCGGGCGATGACGTGACGCTCGCGCTGGACATCAATGCCCAGCTCGCGGCGGAAAGCGCGCTCGCCGGCCAGCGCGGCGCGGTAGTGGCGCTCGATCCGGGAACGGGCGACGTCATCGCCTTCGTGAGCACGCCGAATTACGACCCGAACCAGTTTGCCAAGGGTATCTCATCGAAGGACTACAACGACCTCGCCACCAGCATCGATCGCCCGCTTTTCAATCGCGCGATTCGCGGCGCCTACCCTCCCGGCTCGACGGTGAAGCCGCTGGTCGCGATCGCGGGGCTCGAGGTGCCCGGTTTCGATCCGAACGAACATCGCTACTGCAAGGGCTTCTACACGCTGCCCGGCAGCAGCCATCGCTACCGCGACTGGAAAAAGGAAGGCCATGGATCGGTCGACATGCATGAGGCCCTCGCCCAGTCTTGCGACGTCTATTTCTACCAGGTGGCGAACACCGTTGGCATCGAGCGGCTGTCGCAGCTCTTCACACGCTTTGGTCTCGGCCAGTTGACGGGCATCGACGTCGGCGGCGAAAAGGCGGGTCTTGTGCCCTCCCCGGAGTGGAAGCGGCGAACGTTTCCCAAAGGCGAGGCACAAACCTGGTTTCCCGGCGAGACCGTGATCGTGGGCATCGGCCAGGGCTTCCTCCTTGCAACACCGCTCCAGCTTGCGACCGTCGCGGCGAAGATCGGCGCGCGCGGACACACTTTTGCGCCGCGTATGGTCACGGCGATCCGGGACACCCGCACCGGCAAGACCGACGCGCTCGCGCCGAGGTCGCTGCCGGTCGTGACAGCGGATCCGGCGCACTGGGACATCGTCATCGGCGGGATGGTCGGCGTCACGAGCTTTCCGCACGGCACGGCGCGCATGGCCTGGAAGGACGCGCCATATTCGGTCGCGGGCAAGAGCGGCACGGCACAGGTCTTCAGCCTCGGGCAGAACGAGAAGTACGATGAAAAGACACTCGAGGAGCGCTTGCGGGATCACGGCGTCTTCATCGCGTTCGCTCCGGCGGACAAGCCGCGCATCGCTGTGGCGGTGCTGGTGGAAAACGGCCGCAGCGGCAGCGGCACCGCAGCACCCGTTGCGCGCAAAGTGATGGACGCGTATCTCCTTGGCAAGATGCCGGAGGCCGCACCTGCGGCGCCGGCCGCCGAGCCTGCACCGGACACGGGTGTCACGGAATAGCCATGGCATACGAAGACTTCGGCACCTCCCGCAGCCGCCGCACCTTCACGGTGTCGACAGCGTTCCTGCGCCGGCTCCATATTGACGAGCCACTGCTGCTCGGACTCCTCGCGATCATCTGTTTCGGACTCGTCGTCCTCTACAGCGCGTCCGGCCAGAACATCCTGGTGGTCCGCGCGCAGGCACTACGCTTCGGGCTCGCGCTTGCCGCGATGATCGTGGTCGCCAATGTGCATCCTCGGCATCTGCGCATGTTCTCGGTGCCGAGCTGGGCGATCGGCGTGCTGCTCCTGATAGTCGTCGCGGTGGTCGGCCACGTCGGCAAGGGCGCACAGCGCTGGCTCGATCTCGGCTTCATGCGCTTTCAACCCTCGGAACTCATGAAGCTTGCGGTGCCGCTTGCCTGCGCCTGGTACCTGCACGAGCGGCCGTTGCCGCCACGGTTCAATAACCTGCTCCTCCCGCTCGCCTTCGTGCTGGTGCCGACGGCGCTCATCGTCGAGCAGCCCGATCTCGGCACGGCACTCCTTATTCTTGCGTCCGGCGCGCTCGTCATCCTGATGGCGGGGCTGCGCATCTGGGTGATTGTGGTGGCGCTCGTGCTCGTCGTCGTAGGTGGCTACATCGGCTGGGAATTCATGCACGACTACCAGCGTCAGAGAATTCTCACCTTCCTGAACCCCCAGAGCGATCCGCTCGGCTCGGGCTATCACATCATCCAGTCGCAGATCGCGATCGGCTCGGGCGGCGTGTTCGGCAAGGGCTGGATGAACGGCAGCCAGGCGCAGCTCGAGTTTCTGCCGGAACGCAGCACCGACTTCATCTTTGCCGTGATCGGCGAGGAGTTCGGGCTCCTCGGCCTTCTGCTCCTGATCGGTCTCTATCTCTTCGTGATCGGCCGCACGCTCTTCATGGCCTTCGAGGCGCAGGATACGTTCGCGCGGCTGGTCGCCGGGAGCCTGAGCATCACGTTCTTCGTGTACGTGTTCGTGAACACCGGCATGGTGAGCGGACTCCTGCCCGTCGTTGGCGTGCCGCTCCCGCTCGTGAGCTACGGCGGCAGCTCGATGGTGACGCTCATGGCCGGCTTCGGAATCCTGATGTCGCTTCACTCGCACCGGAAGCTCGTCGGGTCATGACGTTCCTTCGTCGTCCATTTTGGGATGGCCATCCGGGGAAGTCCTTTTGGGACCGCCGTAAATCCATCCCTGGAGGCTTCGGAAAAAACGTCCTGTTTTTTACGATCCCAAAAGGACTTCCCCGGACGACCATCCCCAGGCTGGTGGTAATTCTCGGCGGTCTGTTCGCTTCCGTTGCGCATGCCGGGGTGGACGATCCGGTGCCGCTCGACGTACATCGTCCGGACGTCATCGCGTTCATCCAGGAGATGCACGACCGCAATGGCTTCGACATCGACACGCTCACGGCCGAGTTCGCCGACATCCGGATTCAGCCGTCAACGCTCGATGCAATGAGCCGGCCCGCCGAGAAGGCGCTCACCTGGTACGACTACCGGGCACGATTCATCAACGATCAGCGTGTGCAGGAAGGCATCGCCTTCTGGGCCGCGCACCGCGAACTCCTCGACAGCGTCGCCGAGGCGCGCGGCGTGCCCGGGGAGATCGTGCTCGGCATCCTCGGCGTCGAGACCAGCTTCGGCCGGATCATCGGCAAGTACCGCGTGATCGATGCGCTCGCGACGCTTGCGTTCGACTATCCGCCGCGCTCGCCCTTCTTCCGCAGCGAACTTGAGCAGTTGCTGCTGCTAGCGCGCGAGGAAGCCATTGATCCACGCACCGTGGTCGGCTCGTACGCGGGGGCGATGGGCTCGGCGCAATTCATGCCGTCGAGCTATCGGCGTTACGCGATCGACGCCACGGCCGATGGCAAGCGCGATCTCTGGAACGACTGGGCGGACATCTTCGGCAGTATCGCCAACTATCTGCAGGTGCACGGCTGGGCGAGCGGCGAACCCGTGCTGGTGGACGCCGAGGTCGATCCATCGCGCGCCGCGAGCCTTGGGTCCACCAAAGTGGCGCTCGATGACACGGTCGCGTCGCTCAGGGAGAAGGGCGTGAAGTTCGAAACGACCCTGGCAGCGAACGCGCCCGCCATGTTGATCGTCGCCGAGCAGGCGGACCATGTCGGTTTCCGCGTCGGCTTTCGCAACTTCTATACGCTGACGCGCTACAACCGCAGCCCTCTCTATTCCATGGCGGTCACGGACCTCGGCGCCGAGCTCGTGAAACGCGGTACGACGATGCCGGCGCAAAGTACGCAACCATGAACCGCCCGGTACTCCTCGCCCTGGCTTTGAGCACGACTTTCCTGCTAATCGCGGGCTGCGGTCCCAAAGTCGTTCAACCGCCGCCACCGCCGCGATCGGCACCAGTGGATCCGCATTCGATTCCCGATGCGGTGCCGCGCATCGAGCCGCGTAGCGCGCACGGGAATCCTGTGTTCTACGATGCGCTGGGTCAGCGCTATTACATCCTCTCGAACGCGGACGGCTATCGCGAGCGCGGCGTCGCTTCGTGGTACGGACCGGGATTTCACAACGGGCGTACGTCATCCGGCGAGTCGTACAACATGTACGCGATGACCGCCGCGCACAAGACTCTGCCGCTGCCCTGCTTCGCCGAGGTCACGAATCTCAAGAACGGCCGCTCGGTCGTCGTGCGCATCAACGACCGCGGTCCCTTCGTCGCGAACCGGCTGATCGACCTCTCGTACGTCGCCGCAGCGAAGCTCGACATGCTCCGCGAGGGGACGACGCTCGTCGAGGTGCGTACGCTCAACTCCCCCGAGACGCCGCTGCCCGCGCCGGCCCCGGTGAAGGGCGACCTCTACATTGCCGCCGGCGCGTTCGCCGACGAGAACAATGCAAGTCAGCTGCTGTCCACCCTGCGCGCCGCGGGCATTGCGCCCGCGTTCATCCGTGAAGTCACGGTGAACGGGCGACGCCTCTATCGCGTGCGCGTCGGCCCGGTGCCGAACGTCGCCGAGTTCGACCGTCTGGTCGAAGAGCTGCACGGCGTGCACGTTGACGACGCTCGTCTCGCACTCGACTGACGCGCTGTCTGGGGAGCTTCATGGGGGGAAGTATTTTCAGGACCGCCGTGAATCCGTCCCTGGAGGCTCCAAGTCTCCCCGGTCATCAGGTGCTCGTCTGTTGCACCATGCTTTTGGCATGCGTCGTCGCAGGTGCCACCGATGCACCTCCTTTGGGGAGAGTCGAGGCGCCTGCGTTCATCGTCATCGATCACGGGAGCGGCCGGGTACTCGCCGATCGCAATGCGAGCGAGGCCCGCGAACCCGCGAGCCTGACGAAACTGATGACGGCCTACGTCGTCTTCGAGCAGTTGCGCAGTGGCACGCTCAAGCTCACGGATGAAGTGCGCATCAGCCACCAGGCCTGGCGCGCTCCAGGCTCGCAGACATTCCTGCGCGAACGCTCGCTGGTACCCGTATCCGTCCTCATCCAGGGCATGATCGTGCAGTCCGGGAACGATGCCTCAATTGCGCTCGCCGAGCGCGTCGCCGGCAGTGAACGGGCTTTCGCCGACGTCATGAATGCGACGGCGCAGAGGCTCGGCATGACGTCGACGCACTTCATCACCGCCACCGGCCTGCCGCGCGCCGGCCACGTTTCGAGCGCGCACGATCTTGCCGTCCTCGCGAGCGCGATTCTCAGGGAATATCCGGAGTACTACAGCTACTACTCGCAACGCTCGTTCGAGTGGAACGACATCAAGCAGTGGAACCGCAATCACCTGCTCGGCCATTTCGACGGCGTCGACGGCATGAAGACGGGCTTCACGGCGCGCGCCGGCTACTGCATCGTCGCCTCCGCGCAGCGCGGCGACATGCGAGTGATGGCGGTCGTGCTCGGGTCCACGACGCCCGGCGAGCGCACGCGTGCGACCCGAAGCCTTCTCGACTACGCCTACAGTAACTTCGAAACGCATCGTCTCTATGCCGCCGGCGAGCCCGTAGTCGAGGCCGGTATCAACAAGGGGACGCACTCGACCGTGCCCCTCGGATTGACCGATGACCTATACATCACGGTCCGTCGGGGCGAATCGGAACGCCTGAGATCGGCGGCGGAGATCAACGACGGCCTCAGCGCGCCGCTTGCGATCGCGGATGCGGTCGGTCAGGTGCGGATCACGCTCGATGGCGACACGGTTGCGACCCGACCGCTCCATCCACTGATGGAAGTCGAACGCGGCCGCTGGTGGAACCGGTTGATGAACGACGATGCGGCGCCACAGAATGCCCGTCAGAATCCGACTCCAAGTCCGAACGAATCACTCAAAGCAAGCCCGCAGTAACCGTGGCCGACCCATTTCCGATCTGCTACCTCAACGGCGAATACCTGCCGCTGAGAGACGCGCGCGTCTCGCCGCTCGACCGCGCTTTCCTCTACGCGGATAGCGTCTACGAAGTGCTGCCCGTCTATCGCGGCCGCCCGTTCCGGCTCGCTGCGCATTGCGCGCGCCTCAATCGCAGTCTCGCCGAAATCCGCATGGCGGCACCGCTGAGTGACCCGCAGTGGGCCGATATCATCTTGGGGCTCGCCGAGCGCAACGGCGGCGGCGACCTCTACGTCTACTTTCAGGTCACGCGCGGCGCGGAGTACGGCCGCAATCACAGCATTCCGAAGGGCGTCGCTCCGACGATCTTCGGATTCGCGGCGCCGTTGCCCGTCAACACTGAAGAAATCCTGACGCAGGGCCTCACGGCCATCACGGTCGAGGATCTGCGCTGGGGCCGCTGCGACATCAAGTCGACGGCGCTCCTGCCGAATGTGCTGGCAAAGCAGGAAGCGACCGACGCCGGCGCCAACGAAGCCATCCTGATCCGCGACGGCAAGCTCATGGAGGGATCGTCAACGACGATCCACGTCGTGAGCGCAGGCACGCTATGCGTCCCGCCGGACAGCCGCCGGATACTGCCCGGCACCACGCGTAACGTCGTACTCGAGCTCGCCGAGCGCGCCGGCATCCGGGAGCGCGTCGCGGAGATCTCCCGCGAGGAGCTCGTCGCAGCCGAGGAAGTGTGGCTCGGTGCTGCGACACGCGAAGTCATCGCCGTCACGCGCATCGACGGCCGGCCGGTCGGCAACGGCCGGCCGGGGCCCCTGTGGCGGCGGGTGTACGACCTCTTCCAGCAGTACAAGCGGGAGCTTGAAAACCGCCCGGTTCTCCCTTAAATCAGGGCGACCATGAATAACCCCACGCTCGAATTTCCCTGCGCGTATCCGCTGAAAGTGATGGGCCGCGACAACCCGGAATTCCGGACTGCGGCCCGAACGATCGTTGAACGCCACGCGGGCCCCGTGCCCGAGGAGGGCGTGCGCTCGCGAGCAAGTGCGGAGGGAAATTTTCTCGCACTGACCTTCTCGATCACGGCGGAAAGCCGTGAGCAGCTCGACGCCCTGTACCGGGAGCTCACGAGCTGCCCGGAAGTCCTGGTCGCGCTATAGGTCGATTTCCTGCGGGGCCTCGCACCCGAGCGCAGCGAGCAGCTCGGGCGCGAGGCGTCGCGCGACGTCGCGCACCGACGATGGCGCGCCCAGTGACTTGAGGTCCGTCACTTCGAGATTGGCGAAGCCGCAGGGATTGATCCGCCGGAATGGCTCGAGATCCATGTCGACGTTGAAGGCGAGCCCGTGATAGCTCGAGCCGCGGCGGATGCGAAGGCCGAGGCTCGCGAGCTTGCGCCCCTCCACGTAGACGCCCGGCGCGTCGCGGCGCGCGGCCGCTGTGATTCCCCACGAGGCAACTGTGCGAATGACCGCGTCTTCGAGCGCGCTCACAAGTTCGCGCACGCCAAGTCCCAGGCGGCGCAGATCGATGAGTGGATAGACCACAAGCTGACCCGGGCCGTGATAGGTCACCTGGCCGCCGCGATCGATCTGGACGACCGGGATGTCGCCCGGTGCGAGCAGGTGTTCGCGCTTGCCGTTGAGCCCGAGCGTGAAGACTGGCGGATGCTCGAGAAACCAGATCTCGTCCGGGGTTTGCGCGTCGCGCGCGTCGGTGAAGAGCTGCATGGCGCGCCAGGTCGGCTCGTAGGCGCGCGCGCCCAGAAACTTGAGCACGGGCGCTAAAGCCCCGCGCCGCGCTGCCTTGAGTTCCATCACGGCCGCGTACCCGAAGCCGTCCGGTTATCGAGCCCGACATTGTTGCGCTTGAGCGCCTGCTCGGCCCGATAGCTCGAACGGACGAGCGGGCCCGAAACGCATTCGAGAAATCCGCGCGCGAGCGCCTCGCGCCGGTAGCGATCGAAATCTTCGGGACTCACGAATCGTTCGACGGCAAGGTGATTGCGCGTCGGGCGCAGGTACTGCCCAAGCGTCATGAGATCGACGCAGGCACCCCTGAGATCATCCATGGTCTCGAGAATTTCCGCGTCCGTCTCCCCGAGCCCCAGCATGAGGCTCGTCTTTGTGAGCACGCCCGGCCGATGGCGCTTCGCATGCGCGAGCACGGCGAGCGTCTGCTCGTAGCCCGCGCGCGGGTCGCGGACGGGATGAGTGAGGCGGCGGACTGTCTCGACGTTCTGCGCGAACACTTCGACGCCCGAGTCGACGACCTTTTCGACATCCGACAACACACCCTGAAAATCGGGCGTCAGCGCCTCCACGGCCACTTCCGGTGTGCACTCCTTGATCGCGCGAATGCAGGCGGCGTAGTGCGCGGCGCCGCCGTCCGGCAAGTCGTCCCGGTTGACGGACGTGAGCACAATGTACTTGAGCTTCATCAGCTCGACGGAGCGCGCAACATTCGCCGGCTCCTCGAGGTCAAGCCAGCCGCGCGGATTTCCCGTATCGACGGAGCAGAAACGGCACGCGCGGGTGCAGACGGCGCCCATCAGCATGATGGTGGCCGTGCCCGCATTCCAGCATTCGCCGATGTTCGGGCACTTCGCTTCTTCGCAGACGGTCGCGAGCCGATGGTCCTTGACGATGCGACGGACGGAATCGAAGCCGGAACCCGCCGCGAGCGGAGCCCTGAGCCACCGAGGCTTGCCTCCTACGGTAAGACTCGCGGATTCAGACGAAGATTTGATGCCGTCCTTGATCGCGGTGAAGCCTTGCGCCGTGCGGTACTTGTCGCCGCTGCGCACGGCCTCGCCGCGCTCAATGACCGGTATGCCTTTGAATTCGCTCACGGAATAGCGAGAGTGCCGCCTGCGGGACGCTCATTTTACTGGGGCGCGCCGGCCGCTGCCCGCAATTCCGAGTCGAGGACCGTGAGCCGATCGGGGGTGCCGATGTCGTACCAGCCCCCGCGGTAGACCTCGCCGGTCAGGTGCCCGGATTCGATGGCCCGACGCAGCAGCGGCAGCAGCGGGAATTTTCCGGGCGTGCAGCCCGTGAAGAATTCGCGCCGATACAAACCGATGCCGGAATACGTGTAGCGCTCGCGAGCTGATTCGGCGACGAGGCCACCCTCGAGCGAAAAGTCGCCGCGCGGGTGCTGCGGCGGATTCGGCACCAGCACGAGATGCGCATGACTATCCGCGGTGAGCGGCGTAGGCAGAAAGGGATGGTCGGTCCAGATATCGCCGTTCACGACCAGGAATGGCGCACGCCCGAGCATGGAGAGCGCCTTGAAGATGCCGCCAGCGGTTTCGAGCGCCGTCGGCCCTTCATCGCTGTAGCGAACTTCGACGCCGTAGCGCTGACCGTTGCCGATGGCCTGGCGGATCTGCGAACCGAGCCAGGACAGATTGATGATGATCTGCGTGTAGCCCGCCGCGGCGAGGCGCCGCAGGTGCCGTTCGATGAGCTTCTCGCCGCCGACTTCGAGCAGCGGCTTCGGCGTCCGGTCGGTGAGCGGCCGCATGCGCTCGCCGCGGCCGGCCGCAAGAATCATTGCCTTCATTTCGGCCTTCATGCCGGCAGCACCGTCGCCTTCGCGCGTGCGGTCGCGGCCGCGAGTCGTGGGCTGGCAACCCGCTCGAGGAATTCCCGCAGCGGCGCGAGCTCGGCATATCTGCCGCTCGCCTGCAGCACGTAGTCGAGGGTCGCCGGAAGATCGTCGAGGTAGACGGGTTTGCCGTCGCGATGCCAGAGCCGTGCAAAGATGCCGAGCACCTTGAGGTGCCTTTGCAGCCCCGCTACATCGAACCACCGCAGGAACTCGGCATCGCTACTGCCAGTTTCGATGCCGACCGCCGCGGCCCGGGCGCGATACGCGAGCACCCATGCCTCGACGCGCGCCGGCGGCCAGACGATGTAGAGATCGCGCAGGAGCGAGACGAGATCGTAGGCCACTGCCCCGCGCACGGCATCCTGGAAATCGAGGATGCCGGGATTCGCTCCGTCGCAGACCATGAGATTTCGCGAGTGGTAGTCGCGATGTACGAAGACGGCGGGCTGCGCGAGCACTTCGGCGAGCAGGAATTCGAAAGTTTCACGCAGTATTGAACGAAGTCCATCGTCGATGTCGAACGCCAGATGGCGCGCGATGAACCACTCCGGCAGCAGCTGCATTTCCTGCTCGAGCCGGGCCCGATCGTAGGGCGCAAGGCTCCGGGCATGGTCCCCGCCACGTGCCTGGATCCGGATGAGCGCCGCGAAGGCATCCTCGTAAAGCCGGTCCACTTCGCGTCCGGCCTTGAGCGCGGGCAGATAGAGTCTCGTTCCGAGGTCTGTCAGCAACAGGAATCCGCGCGCGCGGTCGTGTTCGAGCACCTTCGGGACATTGACACCGATGTCGAGCAACATGGCGGACTTGCGCATGAAGGGCTCGATATTCTCGCGGCCCGGCGGCGCGTCCATCGCGATCAGCGAGTCCTGCGCGCGTGCTACGCGAAAGTAGCGACGGAAGCTGGCATCGGCGGACGCCGGCTCGACGCTCGAGAACTCGAGCCGTAAGTCTCTCGTGAGCCATGCCTTCAGATCCGCAAGTCGCGCGTCGGCAGCTGGGGAAATTCGGGTCACAATGCGAGGCGTCTCGGGGCTCTGGGCGTTTGCCGGCAATTATAAACTGTGCCATCGTAAGCGCCCTCCACTCAAAGTATTTTTTGCGCCGCTTGCCCGCCCTCTTCCCCCGTCTGCGCGCCTTCGGCGCAATGCTTTGCACCGTTCTTCTGGGGCTCGCAGGGATCGCGACGGCAGAGGACTGCGGTCCGACCGTCGACGCCTCATCGCCGGCCAATCCCGCGAAGCCCACAACCGATCTGAAGGCGAAGGACGACGAGGAAGTCGTTGTGGAAAGCGATGACGCCCAGGTCACGCGCGCGGGCGACGCCACGCTCGAAGGCCGGGTGATCCTGCGCCAGGGCGGCCGCGAGTTGAGCGCCGATCACCTTGAATATCACAAGGAGAGCGATGACTTCGCGGTCCACGGCAACGTCGACTATCGCGACGGCACGATGCACTTGCACGGATCCACCGGCAACTACGACCCGGAGAAGGGCGCGACGGTCGGCGAAGCGTCGTTCGAACTGCCGGCGCGACCCGCACGTGGCGTGGCAGACACGATTCTGGTCACGCCGAACGCCCACACCGAGCTCGAAAATGTGAAGTTCACGACCTGTCCTCTCGGCAACAGCGACTGGATCCTGAATGCCGCGAGCATCGACCTCGACACCGCCAAGCACACGGGCACCGGCAAGAACGTGCGCCTCGACTTCAAGGGCGTGCCAATCCTCTACACACCGGTCATTTCGTTTCCGATCGGCAACGAGCGCAAGTCCGGCTTGCTCTTCCCGGGCGCAGGCCATTCATCGCGCAGCGGCATCGAGTTCAGCCTGCCCTATTATTTCAATCTCGCGCCGAACTACGACCTGACGGAGACGCCGAAGCTCCTGACCGATCGCGGCGTGCAGCTCGGGACGGAATTCCGCTACCTCACCGAGCGTCAGCACGGACAGGTCAAATTCGACTACCTGCCGAACGACCGCGTGGCGGATCGCGACCGTTTGTATGTTGAGTGGAAGCACACTGCGGATTTCACCGAAGCCTGGCGCGCCCACGTCGATGCAGGCTACGCGAGCGACAGCAATTACTTCGAGGACTTCGGCTACGACCCGGCGGGCACCAGCATCACGTATGTCGAGCGCAGGGTGTCATTCCAATATCTCGACCGCACCTGGTCGCTGCTTGCGGAGCTGCAGAACTATCAGACGATCGACCAGACGATCGAGGACGATGCGCGTCCCTATTCGAGCGTGCCGCGCTTCACCGCGCATGGGGCCTGGCCGCGGGGCTGGTTCGGGCTCGCCTACTCGATCGACGCCGAAGCGGTGAACTTCATGCGCGACGTAGGGGCACAGGGCGTGCGCTTCGACCTGCAACCCGAAGTCAGCCTTCCGCTCATGCGTCCGGGCATGTTCCTTAAGCCCGCGCTCGGCTGGCGCTACACGGGCTACATGCTGAACGACCGCAATCCCGGCGAGCCGAACGATCCCCAACGCATGGCACCGATCGCGAGCCTCGACACGGGACTCATTTTCGAACGCAGTTCGGGCTCGCGTGGCGAGCGGATCACGACCTTCGAGCCGCGGATTCTTTACGTCTACGTGCCGTTTCGCGACCAGACGGACCTGCCGGTCTTCGACACGGGCCTGCCGGATCTCAATCTGGTCGAACTCTTCCGTACGAATCGCTATTTGGGAGCGGACCGCCTGAGCGACGCGAATCAGCTGAGCGTCGGCGTCACGAGTCGTCTCGTCGAAGCCGAGACCGGCAAGCAGTTCCTGAGCGCGACGCTCGGCCAGACCTACTACTTCGAGACGCCGAAGGTCACGCTGCCCGACGAAACACCCGTGACCTCGAGCAGCTCGGATCTCATCGCGCAGCTCGCGCTGACGGCATACAAGGACTGGAACATCAACCTCGGGTACCAGTGGAATCCGCAATCCCCGCACACGGACAAGAGCGAGGCATCCGTGCAGTATCAGCCGGCCGGCGACAGCATCGTGAATGTCGGCTACCGGTTTCGCAGGGACAGCATCGAGCAGGGGGACCTGTCGGTCATCTGGCCGATAGGCAAGGGGTGGCACGTATTCGGGCGCTACGTGTATTCGCTCCGCGACGACAGCGCCATCGACCGCTTTGCAGGCTTCGAATACCGCGCCTGCTGCTGGAAATTCCGGCTGCTCGCCCGGGACTACGTCAGCAGCCGGACCGGCGAGCGCGAACGCTCCATCGGCATCGAGCTTGAACTTAACGGATTGTCGAGTGTCGGAGTGCCCACCGGCACTTTCCTGGAACACTCCATTCGCGGATACTCCGCAGTCCCATAAGCGGAGACGACCGGCCCCGGGGCCCGAAAAGAACTCATGAATTTGCGCCTGCCGAAGATCCTGGCCGCGGCCGCTTGCGCCGCACTCATCTTTCTCATCGCCGGCAATGCCGGCGCGCAGACACGCGAACTCGCCTCGCGCGGCGTGCTGCTCGACCGTATCGCCGCGATCGTCAACGACGGCGTGGTGCTCAAGAGCGAGGTCGACGAACAGACAAACGTCGTCATCCAGCGCATCGAGCAGCAGAACAAGGAGGTGCCGCCGTTGAGCGTGCTGCGCCAGCAGATTCTCGATCGCCTGGTGCTGCAGGAAATCCAGTGGCAGCGCGCGAATCGCATCGGCATCAAGGTATCGGATGAAATGGTGAACGACGCGCTGCAGGATATGGCGACGCGCAACAAGCTGACCTTGAGCCAGCTGCCCGAGGTGCTCGAGCAGCAGGGCATCAACTACGCGTCCTATCGAGAATCGCTGCGCCGCGAGATCGCGCTGTCGATCCTGCGCCAGCGGGATGTCGTGACCAAGATCGTGGTCACGCCGCATGAGATCGATCAGTATCTCCTGAAGCAGGCGAAGAGCGGCGAGAACCTCGAATTCAACGTGTCGCACATCCTGTTGTCGCTGCCGCTCGGCGCGACCCCCGAACAGATCGAAAGGGTCACGGCGCGTGCGAAGGAAGTGCGCGACCGGGCCGCGCAGGGCGAGGACTTCTCCCAGCTTGCCATCGCTTACTCGAACAGCCAGACGGCGCTCGATGGCGGCCAGCTCGGCTGGAAGAAATCGACACAGCTGCCGTCGTTCCTCGCGGACATCGTCATAGCCATGAAGCCCGGCGACGTGAGCGAACCGCTGCGGACACCGTCGGGCTATCACATCGTGAAATTGAACGACAAGCGCGGCGCCGCCGAGCAGGTCATGGTGAACCAGGAGCACGTGCGCCACATTCTCATGAAGCCGAACGAGATCCAGGACGATCAGACGGTGCGGCAGAAGCTGACGGACTTGCGCGCGAGGATCCTCGCGGGCGATGACTTCGCGGCTATCGCATCAGCGACCTCGGAAGACCCGGGCTCTGCTACCGATGGCGGCGATCTTGGCTGGTCGGGTCCGGGTACCTTCGTGCCGGAATTCGAAAAGGTGGTGCAGTCGCTGCAGGAAAACGAGATCAGCGAACCGTTCCGCACGCAGTACGGCTGGCACATCGTGCAGCTCCTCGGCCGCCGGGTGCACGACAACACCAAGGAGCAGCAGCAGCAGATGGCCTTTGAGGCGCTGCGTGACTCGAAGCTCGACGAAGAGACTGAAATCTGGCTGCGTCACCTGAAGGACGAGGCCTACGTCGACCTCAAGATGTGACCTGCGCATCGCGTTGACGGCGGGCGAGCCCGCGGGTATCGGTCCCGATGTCTGTCTCGGCGCGCTCATCCGCGATTGGCCCTGCCAGCTCGTCGTCATTGGCTCACGCGAAGTGCTAAGAGCCCGCGCGGCCGCCCTCAAGCTGAAGCTCGAATTCAGGATCTATGACGCCGCTCTGCCGCGCGAGGCTCAACGCGCTGGCCAGGCGATCGTCTTCGACATACCGACGGCGCAGCCAGTCGCTCCCGGTAAGCTCGACCCGCGTAACGCGCGCCATGTGCTCGCACTGCTCGACCGCGCGCTCGATGGCTGCCGGAGCGGAGAATTTCAAGCGATGGTCACCGCGCCGCTGCAGAAGAGCGTGATCAACGAGGCCGGCATCCCTTTCACCGGTCACACGGAATATCTCGCCACGCGCCTCGGCGTTACCCGCCCGACAATGATGCTGATCGCCGGGAAGCTGCGCGTCGCGCTGGTGACGACGCATCTGCCGCTTGCGCGCGTGCCGGCGGCGGTCACGGGCCCTGCGGTTACTGAAACCATCCGCACCGTTGTGAACGAGCTGCGCGCGCGCTGGAAGATTGCGCGGCCGCGGATCGCCGTCTGCGGCTTGAACCCGCACGCCGGTGAATCGGGCCATGTCGGCGACGAAGAAATAAGGATCATCGGACCGGCAATGCAAGCATTGCGCTCCGAAGGCTTCGACCTCGTGGGACCGATGCCGGCAGACACGGCATTCACGCCGAACGCGCTCCGCGGGATTGATGCCGTCGTCGCGATGTATCACGACCAGGGCCTGCCAGTACTCAAGGCCGAAGGCTTCGGCCACGCCGTCAACGTGACGCTCGGGCTGCCGATCGTACGCACGTCGGTCGATCACGGCACGGCGCTCGATCTCGCGGGGACCGGCCGCGCGGATGCATCGAGCCTCGCCGCGGCGATCGACGCCGCGCTCGAACTCGTGCCCTGACGGAAGCGGATGCGGCCCCGAAAGCGCTTCGGTCAGCATTTCCTCCGCGACCCGGGCGTTGTCGCGCGCATCGTGGCTGCGATCAACCCGCAACCGGACGATGCGCTCATCGAGATCGGCCCTGGTCGGGGCGTGCTCACCTATCCGCTCCTGGAGCGCACGAAACGGCTGCGCGCGATCGAGATCGATCGCGATCTTGCGGCGGAGCTTGGCGCGGACCCGAGTACGCAAGGACGACTCGAAATCCTGCCGGTCGACGTGCTGTCGGTGGATTTTCGCGCGCTGCGCGGCTCGGGACCGAAGCTGCGGCTCGTCGGCAACCTTCCGTACAACATCTCGACGCCGCTCATCTTTCACGTGCTTTCCCAGCATGACGCCATCGCCGACGCGCACTTCATGCTGCAGAAGGAAGTCGTCGCCCGCATGGCGGCCCTGCCCGGCAACAAGATCTACGGCCGGCTCACCGTGATGCTTGCACCCTATTGCCGCGTCGAACCGCTGTTCGACGTGGGACCGGGCGCGTTTCGCCCGCCGCCGCAGGTCACTTCGACGGTCGCGCGCATCGTTCCGCATGCCGCCCCGCCGTTCGCAATCGCCGATTCGACGGTCTTCGCGCGGGTAGTCGCCGCGGCGTTTTCGCAGCGGCGCAAGAAACTGAGCAATGCTTTGAACGAGGTCGCGTCGGCCGAGCTCCTGGCTGCGGTCGGCATTGACCCCAATGACCGGGCAGAACGCATCGCGCCCGCGCAATTCGCAGCGCTCGCCAATCGGCTGAATTGACGATCGCAGGAATGCGGCCACGGCCGCTCGCCTCGATTGTTGCGGGCCCGCGCGGTATAAGGGCAATCATGGGCGCTTATCAGAGAGTCTTGCTGGTCGTCGACCTGCTGGAACACAGCGAAGTCGTGGGGCGCCGCGCCCGCGCGGTAGCCGAAGCGAATGGCGCCGACCTCGAGCTCCTGCATGTGCTCGAGTACGTACCCGTCGAACCAATGGGCGAAACGCTGCTGCCGGCCGTCGAAATCGAAGACGAGCTGATCGAGCGGGCGCGGCGGCGGTTGTCGGAGCTTGCGCAGAAGCTCGGACTCACGGACGCGCCGTGTTACGTGGAGGCGGGCAATATCAAATCGGAGATCCTGCGCACCGCAGCCGAGCACCAGATCGATCTCATCGTCATTGGCGCGCGCGAACGGCATGGGCTCGCGATCCTGGTCAATTTCACCGAAGACACCGTGCTGCATGCCGCGCCCTGCGACGTGCTCGCCGTGCGGCTGCGCGACTGACGTGAAACCGGGCGGCGATCCGCTAGAATGGCAACTGTGGAACCAAACGTCGCCAGCGTCGAAGCGGATCGTCACCGGATCAAGGTCGTCGTCGAGACCAATTACGTCGAAGACCAGTCCGATCCGCGCGAGCGGCGTTACGTGTTCGCATACACGATCACGATCCGCAACGAAGGCCAGGTACCCGCGCGGCTCCTTGCCCGGCACTGGATCATCACCGACTCGAACGGCAAGGTGCAGGAAGTACGCGGCGACGGCGTGGTCGGCGAGCAGCCGTACCTGAAACCCGGCCAGGGATTCCGCTATTCGAGCGGCACGGTCCTGGAAACTCCGGTCGGCGCGATGCAAGGCACTTACCAGATGGTCGGCGATGACGGCCAGCACTTCGATGCGCCGATCCAGCCCTTCCGCCTCGCAATCCCCGGCCTCCTCCACTAGACGCTGCCGGGTCGTGCTTTTCGTGCTTATTGTGTAGCGTCTACCAATAAGCACGAAAAGCACGACCCGGCACCATCCGCATGGCGACGTACGCGATCAGTGATGTGCAGGGCTGTCTCGACGAGCTCGAGACGCTGCTAAAGAAGATCGAGTTCAATCGCAGGCGTGACCGCCTCTGGTTCGTGGGCGATCTCGTTAACCGTGGACCCGACTCGGCTGGCGTGCTGCGATTCGTTCGCGATCTCGGGGCGAGCGCCGTCGTCGTCCTCGGCAATCATGACCTGCACCTGCTCGCGGTCGCCGCCGGCCGTGGGCGGGACTTGAAGCGCAAGGACACGATTCACGACGTCCTCGATGCGCCGGACCGCGATGAGCTGCTCGACTGGCTGCGCAGCCGGCCACTCGTCCATCGGGACCGTGAGCTTGGATTTGCCATGGTCCACGCGGGCCTCCCGCCGCAATGGTCGGTCCCGCAGGCGGCCGAACTCGCGCGGGAAGTCGAAGCGGCGCTCGCCCGCCGGCCCGCGGATCTCTACGGGGAGATGTACGGCGACGGGCCCGACTCGTGGAAGGAATCGCTGCGCGGCAGCGAGCGGCTACGGTTCATCATCAACTGCTTTACGCGGCTGCGCTTCGTCGATGAGAACGGGCGGGTGAATCTGCGGCTCAAGGTCGCTCCGTCCGAAGCGCCGCCGCCGTGGATGCCATGGTTCCATGCACCGCGCCGCCGCAGCGCCGGCGATCGCATCGTCTGCGGCCACTGGTCGACGCTCGGTTACTCCGCGACCGCGAACGTCTGGTCCATCGACACGGGCTGCGTCTGGGGTGAACGGCTCACGGCACTCAAGCTCGGCCCGAACCCGCAGGCTGTCAGCGTTCGATGCCGGGGCAATGCGACGGTCGGCGAGGACTAGTTGCGCTCGGATTTCAACTTGTCGTCGTGCTTTTCCGGCTTCTTTTCGACCTGCAGACTTTCGGCTTCCGCCGCGGGCGTCGCAGTCAGCGCCTCGAAGGCTAGACTCGTATGGCTACCCGCCGGCGCAAGCCGGATGGAACACGGCAGATCGCTCGTAAGGTTCCGCAAATCGAAGTACTTGAGGACCTGAATGCGGAACTGCTCCACCAGCATGCAATCGCCTGGTTCGAAGCCGTTCGTCCAGCCGAGCCGCAGTTTCACCGGCCTCCACTGCGAGGACACGGACATTGGCGCATCCGCCGGTATCGCCGAGCCTGCGGGCGGACTCAGCGTCGGGCTCTGAAAGTGCAACTGCGCGTGCACGAACGAAGAAATTCGTTCCGGCGACGCGGCACATCCAGACATCTGCACGCGCAGATCCTTGCGTGCGCCGGCCATCCTCAGCAGCTGCTCGATTTTTGACTGCGCGGCGTCGCAGTTGTAGTAGATGTGCTGGAAACCGCCGTGCCCGAAGAAATTGAAATCGACGTCGTGTTCGGCCCAGGCAGCAGCAACCGCAGACTGCGGCTCCGCCTGCGCGGCCGCCCCGGATCCGGGCTCGGCATTGGCAGCGGCTGCGGCGAGCAGCGCGGCCATCCAAACTGTTGAGCGATTCATGATTCGGGCTCCTGGCAAGTCTTTGGACTAGGTGTACACCCGTCGACCGCATCCGACAACTTTGAGTTCCGGGGCATCCGGCCCGGCCCCGGAACCCCGCTATACTGGCCGCCCTGCCAGCACCCTTCGGACCCGGATGCGCCGGTTACAGAACTATATCGGGGGTCGCCATCTGCCAGCCGCCAGTGGGCGGACCTTCGAAATCTTCGAACCCGCGACGGGAGGCGTCCTGGCGCTCGCCCCGGAGTCGGATGCTGCCGATGTCGGCGCCGCAGCCGCCGCCGCGGCCGCCGCCTGGCCCGCCTGGCGCTCTTTCAGGACCGAAGAGCGCAAGCACTGGCTCAACCGAATCGCGGACGCCATCGAACACCGGGCGGCCGAGTTCGCCAGGGCGGAAAGCGAGGACACCGGGAAGCCCCTGAAGCTCGCGGCTTCCCTCGACATCCCACGGGCAGTGTCGAACTTCCGCTTCTTCGCCGATGCCGCAGGGCAGTTCGCGACCGAGGCGCACGCCATGCCGGGCACGGCGATCAACTACACGCTGCGCCAGCCGCTCGGCGTGGTCGCGTGCATTTCACCCTGGAATCTGCCGCTCTATCTCCTGTCGTGGAAAGTGGCGCCGGCACTCGCGACCGGCAACTGCGTGATCGCCAAGCCATCGGAATTCACGCCGCTCACCGCCGCACTCTTCGGTGAGCTGTGTTCCGATCTCGCCCTGCCGGCGGGCGTGCTTAATGTCGTGCAGGGATCCGGCGCCGGCACCGGACAGGCATTGATCGACCATCCTGCGATACGCGCTATCTCTTTCACGGGCGGCACCGCTACTGGCCGCGCCATCGCGACAGCCGCCGCCAGGGACTTCAAGCGCGTAACGCTCGAGCTCGGCGGCAAGAATGCGACGCTTGTCTTCGCGGACGCCGATTTCGACACCGCGGTCAACGGATGCGTACGCTCCGCATTCACGAACCAGGGCGAGATCTGCCTGTGCGGATCGCGCATCCTGATCGAAGCCTCGATCTACGAGCGCTTCCGCGACGCGCTGGTCGCCCGCGTCAAGGGGCTTCGCATCGGCGATCCGCTCGATCCGGCCACCGACCAGGGCGCCATCGTGTCCGAACCACACATGAAAAAGGTGCTCGCGGCCATCGAGGAGGCACGGCGCCTCAACGGCCGCATTCTCTGCGGCGGCACGCGCGTCACGATGAGGGAGCAGCGCTGCGCGGGCGGCTGGTTCATCGCGCCGACGCTCATCGACGGCCTTGCGGCCGACTGCTCCGTCAATCAGGAAGAGATCTTCGGCCCCGTGGCAACGCTCCTGCCTTTCACGGGTGAGAGCGAGGCCCTCGCGATCGCAAACTCGACGCGTTTTGGCCTCGCCGCCTCGGTCTGGAGCCGCGACGTTGCGCGCTGCCACCGCGTAGCCGAGCAGCTCGAGGCGGGCGTTGTCTGGATCAACACCTGGCTGATGCGCGACCTGCGTACGCCGATCGGCGGCGTCAAGCACTCCGGCCTCGGCCGCGAAGGCGGCCTCGAGGCGCTCAGGTTCTTCACCGAACCCAAGAACGTATGCGTGCAGTATGCTTGAGAAAAAGGAGCTCACGACATGACTACTTCCGTCATCACCAGCTCGCGGGCGCCGGAGCCGCTTGGCCCCTATCCGCATGCGCGGCGCGTCGGCAATCTCCTCTTCCTCTCCGGCATCGGGCCGCGCCGCCGCGGCGAAAAGACGATCCCGGGTCTCATCCACGACGCGCATGGCCACATCACCGATCACGACATCGAAGCGCAATGCCATGCCGTCTTCGACAACGTGCGCTACATCCTCGAGGAAGCGGGATCGAGCTGGCTGCAGCTCGTCGACGTGACGGTATTCCTCACGCATCTGGAACGGGACTTCGCCGTCTACAACCGCGTGTACGCGGAATACTTCGGCGACATTCCGCCCTGCCGCACGACGGTCGGCGTCTCACGCCTGCCCGGACCGATCTCGATCGAGCTCAAGTGCATCGCGACGGTTGAGGACTGACGTGGGCAGGAGCGTTGAGTCGGGGAAGTCCTTTCGGGACCGCCGTAAATCCATCCCTGGAGGCTTCGGAAAAAACGTCCTGTTTTTTACGATCCCGAAAGGACTTCCCCGACTCAACGCTCGCAAACCAAGACTGTCATGACCTCCCCGTCGCCGATCAACTTCCTGCGGTGGATCGAAGAGAACCGCGCGCTGCTGAAGCCGCCCGTCGGCAACAAGATGATCTATGACGGGGGCGACTTCATCGTGATGGCGGTCGGCGGCCCGAATTCGCGCAAGGACTATCACTTCGATCCGGCCGAGGAATTCTTCTACCAGCTCGACGGCGACATGCTGCTGAAGACCATCCAGCACGGACGCGTCGTCGATGTCACGATCCGCGAAGGCGAGCTTTTTCTGTTGCCCGCGAAGATGCCGCATTCCCCGCAGCGCTATGCCGGCACGATCGGCCTCGTGATCGAACGCAAGCGCCGGCCAGGCGAGCGCGATGGCCTGCAGTGGTACTGCGAGAAGTGCGACAGGCTCCTCTACGAAGAGTATTTCGAACTGACGAACATCGAGACCGAGTTTCCTCCGGTATTCGCCCGCTTCTTCGGCGACATCGCGCTGCGCACCTGCCGCCATTGCGGAACGGTGATGCAACCCCCGGGTTGATCGGCGCGGCGCATGTTCAAGATCGATATCCACACCCACGTCATTCCGGAGAACTGGCCGAATCTCGCCGAGCGCTACGGTTATGGCGGCTGGGTGCAGATCGAGCACACAGGTCCGGGCTGCGCGCGCATGGTCCAGGAAGGCAAACTCTTCCGTCGCGTCGATGCGAACTGCTGGGACGCGGATGTCCGCCTCAAGGACTGCGAGGCCCACGGCGTCGGCGTACAGGTGCTCTCGACGGTACCGGTGATGTTCAGCTACTGGGCGCGCGCGGAAGATGCGCTTGACCTGTCGCGCTTCCTGAACGATCACATTGCGGGCCTCGTGCATCGCTTTCCCAAGCGCTTCATCGGGCTCGGCACCGTGCCGATGCAGGATTCGGACCTCGCAATCCGCGAACTCGAGCGCTGCGTGAAGGTGCTCGGGCTTGCCGGCATCGAAATCGGCTCGCACATCAACGGCCGCAATCTCGACGACCGACGCGTCGTCGCGGTGTTCGAGGCGGCGCAGGAACTCGGCGCGGCGGTGTTCGTGCACCCCTGGGACATGCTCGGTCGGGAGCGCATGGATCGCTACTGGCTGCCGTGGCTGGTCGGCATGCCCGCGGAAACCTCGCTCTCGATCTGCTGCATGATCTTCGGCGGCGTCCTCGAAAGGCTGCCGAACCTGCGCGTCTGCTTCGCGCACGGCGGCGGCGCGTTTCCCTCGAGCCTCGGGCGCATCGAACATGGGTTTCACGCCCGGCCCGATCTCGTCGCAGTCAATAACAAGACGAACCCGAGCGCCTACATCGGCCGCTTCTTCGTCGACTCGCTGGTGCACGACCCGGATTTCCTGCGCTACATGCTTAAGCTCATGGGTGCGCGCACCATTGCGCTCGGGAGCGACTATCCCTTTCCGCTCGGCGAGGAGCGGCCGGGCACGATGATCGAATCGATGGGCCTCGATGAGGCGACGACCGCGCAGCTCCTGCACGGAACGGCGCTCGAATGGCTCGGACTCACGCGGGACCGCTTCCAGTGAGAACCCTCGTGATGTCGGTCAATGGCGAGGAGATCAAGGCCGACCTCGCGCGGCCGAGCGACCTGTCCATCGCGCTCGAGTTCGGCGGCGCCCAGCCTTCCTACTTCGGTGCGCCGGCCGCAAGAGCGGTTCCTTTGCAGGTCGAGGGCTTCGTCGGCGATACCCGCGAGGGAGGAAGCTGCAACTGCAGTGAGTATCATCTGACTCCCCATTGCAACGGCACACACACGGAGTGCGTCGGTCACGTCACGGACGATCGCGTGAGCGTACGCGACGCCTTGCGGCCCGGCCTTCACATTGCCTTGCTGATGAGCGTGAAACCGGAATCGGTGGAGATGAGCGCGGAGCGCACCGCGCCCGAACCAAAGCCGGGAGACCTCCTGGTAACCGCAAGATCCCTGGAAGCCGCGCTCGCGCGCTGGCCGGAGCGCAAGGCGGAGGTGTGGGTCATCCGCACGCAACCGAACTACTCCGACAAGCCACGTCGTCGCTATCGTGCGGACAATCCGCCGCCGTACTTTTCGCGCGAGGCGATCGAACTTGCCGTCGCGCGCGGCATCGAGCATCTCGTGACCGACTTGCCGTCGCTCGATCGCAGCTACGACGAAGGCCGCCTCACCGGGCATCGCACTTTCTGGGGCCTGCCTGCGGGTTCGCGGGAAGCGAAGGCGGCAAAGCGCCCGCACGCCACCATCACGGAGCTCGCATTCGTGCCGACAGCGGTAAAGGACGGCTGGTATCTGATCGATCTGCAGATCGCGCCATTTGCGAGCGACGCGGCGCCGAGCCGCCCCGTAATCTATCCGATCGTCGGCGGAGCGCGCGCATCGTGAGCGCCACCGCGGGCCGGCCGACTGCCGACGAGCGCGACTATGGCGATGTGCTGCGCGGCTTTCGCGGCGAATTCCACCTGCCGGTCGGCGAAGGCGACCGGCCGCTCATCTATTTCGCCGGTCACTCGCTCGGTCTTCAGCCGAAGGCCGCGACGCGCTACATCCAGGAAGAGCTCAACGACTGGGGCCGCCATGGCGTGCTCGGGCATTACACGGCGCTTCGGCCCTGGGTGCGCTATCACGAAGAGCTGACGGCGCACACCGCAGAGCTCACTGGCGCCGGGGCGCACGAAGTCGTGAGCATGAATTCGCTCACCGTGAATCTGCACCTGATGATGGTCAGTTTCTATCGGCCGACCGCCGGCCGCTTTCGCATTCTCGTCGAACGCGGCTCGTTTCCCTCGGACCGCTATGCGGTCGAATCCCAGATTCGCTTTCACGGCCTCGATCCGGCGAGCGCGCTCATCGAGCTCGCACCGCGCGAAGGGGAGGATTTGCTGAGACCGGATGACATCCTGCACGCAATCGAACGCGCGGGCTCAAGTCTTGCGCTCGTTCTCTTCCCGGGCGTGCAGTACCTCACTGGCCAGGTCTTCGATCTCGAGCCGATCGCATCCGCTGCCCACCGCGTCGGCGCCATTGCGGGATTCGATCTCGCACATGCCATTGGCAACGTGGAATTGGGTCTGCATGCGTGCGGGGCGGACTTCGCCGTGTGGTGCAGCTACAAGTACCTTAATTCGGGGCCAGGTGCGCTTGCGGGTGCTTTTGTCCACGAGCGTCATGCGGAAGCTTTCGAGCGACCGCGCTTTGCCGGCTGGTGGGGCCACGACAAGGCGACGCGATTCCTGATGGGGCCGGAATTCCGCCCGATTCCAGGTGCCGAGGGCTGGCAGGTGAGCAATCCGCCGATTCTCTCGGCAGCGCCGCTCATTGCATCGCTCGACATCTTTCGCCGAGCCGGCATGGGCCGCCTGCGCACGAAGTCCGTGGAATTGACCGGATACTTCGCCGAACTCGTGGAGAGCCGTCTCGCGGGACGGGTCTCGATCGTCACGCCGCGCGATCCCGCGGCTCGCGGCAACCAGCTTTCGCTGCGCATCATCGGAGGAGCCTCGAATGGCCGGCGGGTGTTCGAGCAGCTCGAAGCCGCAGGCGTGATCACGGACTGGCGCGAGCCCGACCTCATCCGCGCAGCGCCGACGCCGCTCTACAATTCCTTTGGTGAGGTATTGCGCTTCGTTGAACACCTCGAACGCGCGGCGACAGAGGGGGCACAGGGCGGATGAGCCGCGAGGGCGTGACCGTCGTCGGCGCCGGGCCGTCCGGTGCGCTGCTCGCGATCATTCTCTCGCGCCGGGGCATTCCGACCACGGTCTACGAGCGGCGCGCGGATCCGAGACGCGGCCTCGTCGCCGCGGGCCGCTCCATCAACCTCGCGCTGGCGGAGCGTGGACTGCAGGCGCTGCGCCGTGCCGGACTCGAGGAGCGCGTACAGCCGCTCCTCATCCCCATGCGAGGCCGGATCATTCACGATCTCGACGGCACGACGACGACGCTCCCATACGGGCAACGGCCGTCGGAGGTGATCTATTCCGTTTCGCGCGCGGCGCTCAATCAGCTTCTCATCGAAGCGGCGATCGATGACTTCGGCGTCGAAGTGCACTTCGACGAGACGTGTACCGGCGTCGACCTCGAGCGCGTGACGCTTGCAATGCGAAACTCGGTCACTGGTTCCGATGGAACCGTCGCCTGCGATCGAGTCATCGGCGCCGACGGATCGGGTTCGGTATTGCGGGCGGCGATGGTTGCCACCGGCGTGGCGACATCACGCGAGGAGATCCTCGCTCATCAGTACAAGGAGCTCAGCATTCCGCCGACCGCAAGCGGTCGCCACCGGATCGAGCGCCAAGGCCTGCACATCTGGCCGCGCGGCGGCTTCATGCTCATTGCGCTGCCAAACGTCGACGGCAGTTTCACGGTGACTCTATTCCTCGCGCGCAAAGGCGCCGAGAGTTTCGAGACTCTCGCGAATGGCGAAGTGCTCCAGGCGTTCTTCCGGAGTTATTTCGCCGATGCGCTCGCGCTGATGCCGGACCTCGTGCAGGACTTTTTCGGGAATCCGACCGGCAGCATGGGCACCGTGTATTGCGAGCCCTGGTCGGTCGGGCGCACGGCGCTTCTCATCGGCGATGCGGCGCATGGCATCGTGCCCTTCCACGGACAGGGCATGAACTGCGCACTCGAGGACTGCGTGGTTTTCGATGACCTCCTCGCTGCCGGCCACGAATGGCCGGATGTGTTCGCGGAGTTCGAGCGCATGCGGCGTCCGAACACGGATGCTATTGCCGAAATGGCGCTCGAGAACTACGTCGAGATGCGCGACACCGTGCGCGATCCGACATTCCAGCTGCAGAAGGCGCTATCGCTCGAGCTCGAGCGGCGTTTTCCGGAACGCTTCGTGCCGCGCTACTCGATGGTCATGTTCCACCACGAGATCGGCTATGCCGACGCGCTCGCGCGAGGCAGGATTCAGCAGAGGCTGCTCGACGAATTGACGACGGGTGCCGCGCGGATCGAAGACGTGGATCTGAAGCGCGCCGCAATCCTCATTGGGGAGCGGCTGGCGCCGATCGCGGAAGTCGCAGCGTCATAAGTTCGCGGCGAGAAACTTCTCGATTTCCGTCAGCACTCGCAGGCGCGTTTCGGTGCGCGACAGCCAGTGGTCTTCGCCCGGCAAGCGAATGAATTCAACCGGCTTGCCGAGATCGGCAAGCGCACGCGCCATCGATTCGGACTGGCCGATCGGCACCACGGTGTCATCGACTCCGTGCATCAGGAGGATCGGAATGCGGATCCGGTCCGCCGCGCGGGCCGGTGAGCGCGCAATGACCGTCTTGTTGAACGGCGATCCGATGTTGTCGAGCCAGTACGCGAGCGAATCGGATTCCGCTCCGTTCTGCACCTTGACGCTGCCGAGCATCTCCGGCAGGTCGGAAACTCCGTTGATGCTGATCGCGCAACGATAAACATCCGGGGTGAATGCTGCGCCGGCAAGCGCGGCGTATCCGCCGTAGCTACCCCCTACGATCGCGACACGGTGCCCGTCGGCGATCCCCAGCTGCACCATCGCGAGCACGCCATCGGTCAGGTCATCCTGCATGCGACTGCCCCACTGGCGATAGCCGGCGCGCCGGAAATCGTCGCCAAAACCGGTCGACCCGCGAAACTGCGGCCGCAATACCGCGTAGCCGCGCGTCGCGAGGAACTGCGACCACCAGTCGAATGCGTAATCGTCCCGCGCTTCAGGTCCCCCGTGCGGCAGCACGACCATCGGAAGATTCTGCGGATCCTCGCCCGGCGGCAGCGTGAGATATGCCGGGATCATCGTACCGTCACGCGCCTTGTATTGCATCGTGCGTACGAGACCAAGCGGGACTTTCGCAAGCTGCGGGTATTCCTCCCCGACGATGTCGGCCTTGTTCGTCGTGAAATCGACGTAATAGTAGGTCGCCGGATCCGACGGGCTGTCGACGCGCGCAATCGCGCGCTTGTGATCCTCGGAGATGCCGACGATATCGACATTCTTGGCGGGAAATGCCGTGGCCACGGAGTCGTAGCGTGCCTGCGCCGCCTCGTCGATCCATTTCATCCCCTGCTCGAGGCCGCCGAGCCGCACGCCGAGCGGCGCGCTGGTGTAGCGATCCCGAAGCAACGCTTCGACATCCTGTCCGTGGTCCTCGAAGAACACTTTGGCGGATGCGCCATTCCGAGGAATGGCCCATGCGACTTCACGGCCAGCACGGTTCGGACCGACCGCGATGATCGACTGTTCATCAGCCGTCAGGCCCTGCAGTTCCGGTTGCGCGCCGTCGGTACGACGGTAGACTTCGCGCCATCCGCCGTAGCTGCGCTTGGCGAGTATCGAGTACCGATTGGTCTTGGCCTTCCAGTCGCTGCGCGCCACGCTGTTGCCGTCGCGGTCGACGAGCCATTCCCCGGTGAACTGGTCGCCCTTGTCGATGGGGGTGCCGCGGCCGCTCGTTGTATCCACTTCGAAAAGCACTGATACCCAGCCCGAATCGACACGCTTGTTAGGGATGAGCGTGTCCATCTGACGTCGTTCCGCGACCGCTGAAAAGTCCTTCGACCACATGACTACAGTTCGCGGTCGCGACGTGTGCAAGGCCACGAGAACCGCGGTCGTCACACTCTGTCGCTGGCCCCCGCTCATGAGCAGCATGCGCCGGCTTCCATCCTTCACATCGACCGACAGCGTGCGATAGAACTCGAAGCGCGCACTGCCTGGTACGTCCTTCGCCGTCGAACTGTAGTCGACGAGCAGCGTGTCATCGTCGGCCCACCGCAGGCCGCGAAGTTTCGTCGTTGCGTCGAAATCCACCTGCTGCACGGACTTCTGTAACTCGACCTCGTATATCACGGCGACTTCGCGGGCGCCGGTCCGGTCGGCCCAGGCGAGATATTTTCCGTTCGGGCTGATGTCCACGTGGCTCACTGCCGGGAGCGACGCAAATGCCGAGGGCGGTGGCGGTTCCGCGTGAGCGAGCGCCGTCAGCCCGAAGTACGTGCAGGCGATGAGACCAAACCGCATGTCGTCACACGATGCGCTCGAGTGTCACGAAGCTGAAAGAATACGCGTGCCGTGCGTCCGCGGCATGGTCTTCGCGGGTTGTTTCGCGCCATTGCGACAGCGGCAACGCGACGAAGCGAGTGTCGCCGGGAATGTTCGCGTGGACACGCGTCAGGTGAATCAAGGAGCAACGCGGCAGGCAAAGCTCGAAGATGTCCGCGCCGCCGATTACCATGAGGTCGGTGGCCGGGCGCGCACGCGCGCAGGCATCGTCGAGCGTATGCACGACGATGACCTGTGGCGCTTCCCAGCAGAGATTGCGGGTCAGCACGATGTTCGGCCGGTTGATGAGCGGTTTCCCGATCGATTCGTAGGTCTTGCGCCCCATGAGCACAGGCTTGCCGAGCGTGAGGGCCTTGAAGTGCTTCAGATCGTCGGGCAGATGCCAGGGCAATTGTCCATCGCGCCCTATGACGCCGTTGTCGGCTGCCGCCACCACGATCACGAGCCTCAAATCCCCCGAATTCAGCACCGGCACGGCAGTCCGGGGATCTGTGATGGGGTTGGCGTTGCTTGACATAAGTGGTTGAAATTGTGACTGGTTCGACGCCGCCGCGCGAGGCCGGCTTATATCCTGCCGCAGCTGTTTCGCCCAGGTGGAAGCCAATGATGGCGGAAGCCCGGACGGCCAGCGCCTCCTGACCTCGAAAGGCTCTTTCAGTCCCTGCAATGAAGCGGAAACTGGCAGTCCTCGCCGTCGTGCTGCTTGGTTTGAGCAGCACGACGGCGTTTTCACAGGCCGCGCCCATATCGCGGTTTGCGCGCTTCGTCGGCCATATCAATACGGTGGCGACGGGCGGCGCGATGCGTGATCAGCCGAACACGGGCAATGCTTGCTCGCTCGCGAACAATCCCAGCAGCAACGCGCTGAACGGCATTCCCGCCGGTTCGACGATCGTTGCGGCCTACCTTTATTGGGGCGGGTCCGGCGCCACGGTGGACGCGAATGTGACGCTGAACGCAACGGCGGTCACCGCTTCCCGCACTTTCACGGTTGTCTCGGGCGGCGCGACATCCTTCGGCGCCTTCGCGAATGTCACGGCCCGGGTCGCGGGCAATGGCACCTTCACTTTCGGCAATCTGACCGTCGACACGAGCGGGACGTACTGTGGCAACCAGACGGTTTTCGCCAGCTGGTCGCTCGTGGTTATCTACCAGAACGCCGCAGAACCGCTGCGCGCGATCAACGTTTTCGACGGCCTCGAGGCGTTCCAGGGCAGCCAGATCAACCTGACGCCCGATGGGTATCGAATTCGTCCGAGTGGCAATGACGGCAAGATTATTGTTGTCACCTGGGAAGGCGATCCAGGTAATTCGACGCCGCTCAACGGCTTCAGCGAAGCGCTGCGCTTCAACGGGACGACGCTCGACGACGGTATCAATCCGCCGGGCAGCGATCCGGTGATCCAGCAGTTCGACAGCACCATCAACGGACTCGGCCTGCAGAATTCCTACGGCGCCGATATCGACACCTACGATATCTCCTCGCTCCTCGTGCCGGGCGCGACCTCGGCGACGACCACCTATTCCGCCGGCCAGGACCGCGTCTTCCTCACCGCGCAGATCGTGAGCGTGACCAGCGACCCGGAAGTGAACCTTGGCATCACCAAAATCCACAGCGGCAACTTCATCGTCGGCACCAATGGCGCCTACACGATCACCGTCAGCAACGCCGCCGGCGTCGAGCCCGAGGACAACGCCGTCACCGTCACGGACACGCTGCCCACCGGACTTACGTATGTTTCAGGAACGGGCACGGGCTGGGGCTGCTCGAATGCAGCACAGATCGTCACCTGCACGCACGCGGCTTCGCTCGCCGCCGGCGCTTCGTTTCCGCCGATCACACTGACCGTCGGCGTCGGCCTGGCAGCGCTCGGTACGGTCACGAATTCCGCGACCGTCAGCAGCAACAGCTTCGACAACAATTCGGGCAACAACACCGCGACCGATGCCACGCTCGTGGTCGGCCCGATTCTCTCGACGTCGACCAAGACAGTCTCGGATCTGAACGGCGGCGACGCGAATCCTGGCGACACGCTGCGCTACACGATCACGCTGAACGAATCGGCCGGTATTGCCGCGACGGGCGTCTCGCTGACCGACGACGTGCCTGCGAACGTCGCGAGTTACAGCATCGTTTCGATTCCCGCCGGCGCCGTCAATTCCTCGACCGGCCCCGGGACGGGGGCGAACAACACCGGTCGCGTCAACATCACGAACGTCACGGTTCCGGCGAACGGCAATGTCACCGTGGTTTTCGATGTCATCGTCGGCGCGGTGGGCCCCGGCGCAACGATCGACAATACGGCGACCGTGGCAAATCCCAACGGACCGGGTGCGACGCCGTCCGCTCCACAGGTCATCGTTTCGCAGTCGCAGATCGCCGGAAACGGTACTAAGCAGCTCTACCTCTGGAGCAATCCGGCGAATCGCCTGTCGCGTGTGCAGCCAACAGGGGCGCACCCGAGCGTGGTGATCAACCCTTCGAGCTCGGCGACCTGGACCCTGACGCCGACGCTGCAGAAAGCAACGACGCTGCAGGCGGGCAACTTCGCCGTGCGGCTCTGGATCGATCGGTCTGCAGCGAGCGCAAACACGACACGCGGCGTGACCATTACCTTTGCCAACAGCGCGCTCGGCACGCTCGCCACTGTCAGCCAGAACATCACCGCGGTGCCGACCGGCACTCCGGCAGCATACGTCTTCACGCTCAACCTGCCGGCTGCGGTGACGGCACCTGTCGGGTCGACCTTCTCCCTCACGGTCAATAACACGACGACGAATGCGAACCGCACTGTGAACGTCTGGCCGATCTCGGGCGCCAACATCTCGCGCATCGAGTTGAACAGCGCAACCGTCATCACTGTCGACAGCGTGCTTGACTACACGGCCACCTACCCCGCGGCGACCACGGCAACCAACTTCCTGCGCAGCAGCACCAACTTCATCCGCGCCGTCGTGAGCGATCCTTTCGGCAGCTTCGACGTGACGAGCGCCACCATTACGATCATCGATGCGAACGGCACGACGCAGGTCTCGAACGCGGCGATGACGATGGTGAACGACTCGGGCGCCGCGACGAAAACCTATCAGTACGCGTACGCGATCCCCGCGGCTGCGGCGCTCGGCGGCTGGACGATCCGTGTCACCGCGACGGAAGGCACGGAGAGCACTCCCGTTACAGACCTCGGCGTGGGTTCATTCGTCGTCTACCTGCCGCTGCCGACGCTCGTCATCAGCAAGACTTCGCAGGTCGTGTCGGACCCATATCGCGGCGCCACGAATCCGCTGCGAGTCCCGGGCAGCATTCAGCTCTATACCGTACTCGTGCGCAATACCGGACCGGGCACGGTCGACAGCAACACGCTCGTGATCACGGATCCGATCGGCACGGACTCCGCGATCTATGTGAGCACGGTGAGCGGCAATCCGGTGGTCTTCACCGACGGCACGGCGCCGAATCAGAGCGGGCTTGTCTACGTCTACGCGACGAGCGTCACGTACTCAAATCAGGTGGGCGGCGGCGCGCCGTTCAATTACACACCGGTGCCGGATGCCAACGGCTTCGATCCGAATGTCCGTGGCATCCGTATCGCGCCGACGGGTGTGATGAACGCCGCCGCGGGCGCGACGACCCCACAGTTCACCATTCAATTCCGGATAAGAGTGCAGTAGCTCGCGCGGCGTGGAGTGTCAGTTTCCGCACGAGCCCGCCCCGCCGCAGACGCCCTGCGCCCTCTGCTTGTCGACGCGCATGTCCGCACCGCGCCGCTCAACTTCCTTCAGTTCGTCTTCGGACAGGCAAATCTCGGTGGGGAATATCGATCCGAGCACCTTGTCCTTCTTGCAATAGACGGTGTCGGCGCCGAGCTTCTTGGCCCGATAGCCGGATGGAGGCTTGAAGGGTCTCGCGTCCGCCTGCGCGGCGGTCGCCACAGCCTGAGACTCAGGTGCAGCGGCTGGTGCTGACGCTGGCGCGACGACCGGTGATGGAGATTCAACCGGGGGCGCAGACGTCATAGCTTGCGGCTGCGAAGCGCAACCGCCAAGCAGGGTTACCGCCCCGACTAGAATCAGCCGTCGACCGAAATCAGAGGCCGCTGTTGCCACAGGCCGTCGACGCGCCGCCACAAAGTCCCTGAGTCTTCAGTTTGTCTTGCCGCATGTCATCCCCACGACGCTCCATCTCTTTCAGCTCGTCCTCGGACATGCAAATCTCGGTCGGGAAAGATTGACCCAAGCACCTTGTCCTTCTTGCAGTACACGGTGTTGGCGCCGAGCTTCTTGGGACGGTAACCGGACGGCGGCTTGTAAGCTTTCGGGTCGGCCTGAGCAGTCGCAACCGCCGCTTGAGGGGCCGGTGCGGCAGCGGGAGCCGCGGCCGGTGCGGGCGCTGCCGCCGGGGCCGCAGGCGTCGGAGTCTCGGGCTGCGACGCGCAGCCGGCAAGGAAAGCTACAGCCAAAAAGAGGGTCAACCGCATGAATCCGCTCCGTCCGAATCGGGGGACGAATGCTGCCATGGCAGTGACGGACTTGCACGTACTTGGGACAAGCTGCTGCAACGCCGTAGGACGACCTGGGGCAGCCCGTTTGACTCAGTCGGTTGGCCAAGGCATAGATACCGCCCTCTTCAGGGAGACCCCGAAATGCGAAGAACAACGAATCGGGCTCGTGAAGCCCTGGCGATACTCACCTGCACCCTTTTTGTCGGCTGCGGCGGCTCTGGACCCGGCGGCGGCAAAGTAGAAACAGCGGCCGAACCCGAGTCTGCCGACGGCCTGACTGGCAGCTACGTGCTGTTCGCCGCAGACTTGCCGCCAGATGCCGGCCCGAGACCTGCGATCCAATTGAAAGCGGGCGGCAAGGCAGTGTTGAGCGGCATGGGCGCCGATGCCGAAGGCAGTTATTTGGTCAAAGGCGTGGTGCTGACCCTGACTCTGCCCGGCGAACGGCATGACATGGTCATCAACGGCCGGGGGTGCCTCCTTGGCGGCATCCAGATGGGTTCGTACTGCAAAGGCAGCGCCAAGCCAGCTGCCGATCCCACGTCACAGGGCGACCTGAGCAGCGGATCGGTCACGATGGGTGCGCCGACCCCAGCCGTCGTCAATACGATTTCGGGAAGTTTCTATACCAAGGACGGCGACCAGCAGCTGACTTTCAGCGCGGACGGTCGCATCAGCATCATCCATTGGGCCGGAAACCAGATGACGACGGCCCTCGGCCTTTACGAGGTCGACGGCACGCGTATCACCATCAAGACAGGCGCTGCGCCCATGGTCCTCGAGCGCAAGGACAACCAGTTTGAATTGACCGAGAACGGCGCTGTTACAGCGTTCGCGGCTGGCGAATAGGACAATAGGGACAGACTTCAGTCTGTCCCTATTCAACGCCGGTCAATTCGCAGCGAGCGCCTTCTTGCGCGTCGCTTCGAATTCGTCGCCGGCATTCCATACCGGCATCGCATCCGCCTGCGTGACGAGCCAGCCGGTATAAAAGAGGAACTGCGCATCCTCGATCACGCCGTCGAAAATCCAGCTTGAATCGATCTGGTCACTCGGCTGGTGATAGTCCTTCGCTTCCCACTCCTCCTTGCGCGCGCGACCCCAGCCAGCCGGCTTGCCGACGTAGTCGATGCCGCCGTCGAAATAGAGAGCGGGCACACCGATCTTTGCGAAGTTGAACTGATCCGAGCGATAGAAGTGACCACGGTCCGGAAATTCATCGTCCGTCAGGACGCGCTTCTGCCAGTCGATCACCGATTGGGCCACGGCATCGAGCGATGACTTGCCTTTGCCCACCTGCGCCACGTCGTGCGTGCGGCCGAAGAAGTTGCCGCCATCGATGTTGATGTTTGCGGCGAACTTGCCCGGCGCGAAAGTCGGGTGCTCGGCGTAGTAGAGCGAACCGAGGAGCCCCTGCTCCTCCATACCGACGAAGAGGAACAGCACCGAGCGGCGTGGCGGCTGCGCAAGTGCCTTGTACGCCCGCGCGATGGCGAGCACCTGCGCGCAGCCGGCGGCATTGTCCTCGGCGCCGTTGTAGATGCGGTCGACCTTGGGGTCCTCCCCCGGGTTGAGATCGCGGATGCCGAGATGGTCGAGGTGCGCCGAGTACACGACGATTTCGCTCGCAAGCTTCGCATCGCTCCCGCGCAGGAGTCCGGCAACGTTGCCGGTCTGGGTTTTCGCCATCGTCGTGTCGAACGAGATCGACGTGCGGATACCGAGTGACACGGGCTTGAAATCGCGCTCGTGCGCCGCGGCAACCAGCTTGTCGAGATCCTGTCCGGCCGCAGTGAATAGCCGGCGCGTCGCATCTTCAGTCGCCCATCCCTTCACCTGAACGCGCGGTTCGCCCTCGTCCGGCAGTTCGTACTGCGCGCCGCCCCATGACGTCTGCACGACCTGCCACGGATAGCCGGCCGACGGCGTCGTGTGGATGATGATGACGCCCGCCGCGCCGTGACGTCCGCCGTTCTCGTACTTGTAGACCCAGCGTCCGTAGAAGAGCCGCTTCTTACCCTCGAAGAGTTTCGGATCCGAGTCAGGATCGTTGTTGAGGACGACGAGCATCTTGCCCTTGACGTCGACGCCCTTGAAATCATCCCACTGGTATTCGGGCGCTTCGATGCCGTAGCCGACGAAGACGAGCTCGGCATCCTTGACGTCCGTATGGTTCGTCTGCGTGCCGCTCGCGGCGATGTAGTCCGTATTCCAGGCGAGATCGACGTTCTTGCCCCCCGTTTTGAACGTCCACTTCTGCGGCATGCGCGCGTGCAGGGACACGATGTCGAAGGGCTGCTGGTAGGAACCGTTCGGACCGCCGGGCTCGAGGCCGAGCTCCTGCAACTGGGTGGCGAGGTACAGGCGTGCGAGCTGATCGCCGCGCGTCGACGGACCACGGCCTTCAAGCAGATCATCGGCGAGGTAGCGGATGGGCGCCTCGAGCGCGGTCTGCGTAATCGATTCCTTGCCTGCCTTCTCGACCGCCTCGGGAATGAGGGTGGCTTTGGGCTGCTCGGCGCAAGCGGCGGCGAGTATTGCGAAAAGGACAATCGTTCCGGCGTGGCCGGGCTTGAACTGGGCCATTAGCGAGTCTCCGCATGAATGAGGGCCGGCATTCTATACGAGGCGCCCGGCGCCGGTGAGCGAGCGATGGACGCATGGCGTCGCGGCGCGGCTCGCTGGCAGACTAGAATTCCGCCTTCAGTCTCCATCGAGGGTGCCTGCATGATTCTTCGATTGTGGCCGGGATACGCGCTGGCCCTTATGCTCGCGTCCATCGCCATGCCGGTCACTCGCGCGTGGAGCGACGCGTACTACCTGACCACCGCGAATGAGGTCACTGTCATCTCGGACGCCAGCGCCAAGCGCTGCAGCCGGATCGCGTCGCAGTTCCTGCGCCTCGATGCGCTGGCGCGTGACATCGCCGGCTGGGACGCGGATGAGCGCTTGCCGCCGGTCAAGGTCTATCTGCTCGCACCGCGCGACGGCATGCTCCTGCTGAACGATGCCGACCGGAAAAAGCTGGAACAGACGGGAAACGGCGTCTACAGCAGGTACCTTTCCAGCCGGGACTTCGACATCGCCGCGATGCGGGACGAGGAGGTCTACGAGACCTGGATGCAATCGCTCTTCCTCCTGCGAGCACAGCGGCTGCTGGTCACGGGCGCATCGCGAAGCTATCCCGCGTGGTACCTGATCGGGCTGTCGGATCTTCTGAACGGCCTCGTCATCAAGGACGATGGCACGGTCCTCCTCAGCCGCAAGTCGGCTTTCGCACCCCAGGGCACGCCGGGTGGCGGGCCGCGCCCCGACTTCAGCCTACCGAAGCTCCTCGACACCATGCACACGGATTCATTCTGGACGCAGCAGCAGTGGCAGGAGTTCTATGCTCGGGCACGCGACTGGGCGACGTACGGCATCCTCACGACGCCCGAACGCAAGCAGCATTTCCGCGAATTGGCGCTGCTCATGAGCCAGGGCGCGACGGCAGAGGACGCCGTGAAGGAAGCGTTCGGCATGCCGCTCACGGAACTCACTACGCTATACGCCGGAAATGAGTGGCGCAAAGACGTGCAATACCGCTTGCCGCCGAGCGCGACGATTGTCGCGATCCCGGAGCCTGCCCGCCTGACCGTCGACGAAGCGAACGAGCACATCATGGCCTTGTCGCAGCGCGTGCTCGCCGCGTCGGCGCACTAGATCTCATTGCGCCGCGCGAAGCGCGCAATGTGCTCGCCGGCGCGAAACGCGAGCGCCTGTATGGTCATCGTCGGCTGGCCGCGGCCCGAGGTCACGAGACTGCTGCCGTCGCAGATGAAGAGATTCGGGACGTCGTGGGAGCGATGGTACTTATCGACCACCGAACGCGCTGGATCGCTGCCCATGCGGCAGGTCCCGAGCAGGTGCATCGAGAAGTTCTGTTCCGTGACCGGCGACTTCGTGACACGCAACGCGCCCGCCGCTTCCATGATCTCGGCGCCCCGGTCCTGCAGGAATCGCGCGTTCGCGAGATCGTCCGGATGATCTTTGTAGGTGACACGGATGGCGGGCATGCCCCAGGCGTCCTTGACCATCGGATCGAGCGTGATGTTGTTCGTCTCGACGGCGAGAGAAGTGCCGTGGCAGGCGACCTGCATCGATCGTGGAAATTCGGCGAGCCTTGCCTTGTAGTCGGCTCCCCAAGCGGGGCCTTCCGTCGCCGTGCGCGCGGCCCACATGGTCGGTTGCGGGCCGATGCGCGCATCGAGACCACCGCCGCCGTAGTGCCCGCGCTTCGGATCGCTCAGGTAGAAGTCGTGCAGGATGCGGGTGACCTGGACGCTCTTGAACTCGTTCAGCTCATGCTCGAAGACAGCCAGCGCGCGTGACGCGTAATTGAACATGAGGTACTTGCCGACAAGGCCGCTCGAGTTGGCGAGGCCCTGCGGAAATTGCGGGCTTGCCGACATGAGGAGGAGCCGTGGCGTTTCGCCGCCGTTCGCGCTGACGACGACGGCGCGAGCTTTCTGGAAATGCTCGTGTCCCTCGCGATCGAAGTAGGCGACGCCGGAAGCGCGGCCACGCTTGTCGGTCTCGATGCGGGTAACGAAGCTCTCGGGTCGCACTTCGCAGCGACCGGTCGCCTCCGCCTGCGGAATCACCGTGGTCAGTGTCGACGCTTTCGCCATCACCTCGCAGGCGAAGCCGTGGCAGAAGCCGCAGTGCACGCAGCCGGGGCGGCCGCCGTACGGCACCGAATTGATGACCATCGGCGAAGGAAACGGATGGAGCCCGAGCTTGCGCGCACCGCGTTCGAAGAGAACTCCGGAGGACTTCACCGGGAGCGGCGGCATCGGATAAGGCTTCGTGCGTGGCGGATCGAATGGGCTCACGCCGGCAAGGCCCGATACGCCGATGTCCCACTCCACTTTCGTGTAGTAGGGCTCGAGATCGGCGTAGCTGATCGGCCAATCGTCGAAGCCGGTGCCGGCAATCGGGCCGAGGACGCTGCGTTCGTTGAAGTCGATTTCGTGAAAGCGCCAGTAGTTCGCCGTGTAGTGCACGCTTGCGCCGCCGACCGTGCGGCCGTACCAGAGCGGCGGCCGGATCTCGGCGCGCGCCGCTGTCTGCGACGCGTCCTTGCGGAACGTCTGCGGATGCTTCTCGACGTCGTTCGTGATGCCGCCCTGGAACCAGTATTTGAGTTCGTCGTGCTCGAAGTCCGCGGGCGACAGCCGCGGGCCCTGTTCCAGCACGACGACCGAAAGCCCGGCTTGCGCGAGCTCCCGGGCGATGACTCCGCCCGCGGAACCCGAGCCGACAATGACGAAATCGACCGCCTCGGAATCGGCAAACTTGCCTGTGCTCATGCCGGCTTCACCGGTTCGACGGCAAAGCCCGGATAATCACGGTCGTAGTAGCCGAAGGGCGGCTGGAAGACGTGCTGGTCCTCGAAGCCGATGAGCTTCCAGCCCACACCGTCACGATTGCCGCCGTACGAAGGATTCGTGAACATGCCGAGCAGCGTAAGGAGCCGGACGCGATCAAAGAATGGCGTGTTCTCGACGGTCTTCAGGAACTTGATCTGATCGTTCGACGGCAAAGCCGCGAACGAGTGAGCATCGCCAAAGCGGCCACGACAAGCAGACTGAAACTCGGCGAGCTGGGCCCGAAACTGCGGTGCCATGCGCGCGAAGAACGAACCAAGCGCGCGATCGATGAAGTAGATGGCCCCTGCCTCGCGCGCGCCTGGCGTGCCGTCGCTGGGAACGATCTGCGCAGTGATCGCCTCGACATCCGCGCCGTCGGCGGCGCTGAAGAATGTGAAGCCGGTGACCGCGGGCGATTGCGCAGCAGCGTGCGCATCGTGCGCGGCGTTCGCAATCTCCGCCCAGCTGAGCGGAACGGCGGCGACACCGAGCGTTGCGGCGATCGCCTGCAGCAGTGAGCGTCTAGAAACTTCGTCGCGTTCCATGGCATTCCTTCACTGCGTCCGGGGGCGCGCTATTCTGCACCAACGTGGGCGGCGGCGGCAGGTGCCGCGTGCTAGTCTTTGTGCGCGTGAACCAAAACGGAACCGTAGAGGCCTCACATGAATGTCTACCTGATCTGCTCCGCGATCCTGGTGCTCATGTACTTCGCGCTCGCGCTCAACGTTTCACTCACGCGCGGCCGGGTCAAGATCGGCATCGGATCCGGCCCCGACCCTTCCGGGCCCCTCAACAAGGCGGTACGTACGCACGGCAACGCGGGCGAATTCGTCCCGATCTTCGTGACTCTCTTCCTGTATTTCCTGATATCCGGCGCCGGCGGCTGGATCATCGGGGTGGTCGTCGTCGCAACCGTGTCACGCGTGCTACATGCCATCGGCATGCTCGCCACGACGGATTTCAATCGCGGGCCACATGCGCTGCGGGCGATCGGCGCGATGGGCACGTATCTCAGCGGCGTCGCGCTCGGCATCGCCCTGGTCATGCGGGTGTTCCCGTGAAGGCGCGCAAATTCTGGCTCACGGCAATGTTGCTCGTGGCAACTTCCGCGTTCGCTGCGGATCAGGGCCCTTCGATCGGCGATCTGAAGGATATGTGTGCGCATAGCAACTGGGCAGCTTGCACGAATCTCGGGATCTACTACGACACCGGGCAGCACGTGCCGCAGGATTCCGGGAAGGCGTCCACTTTCTATCTCAAGGCCTGCAACAACAAATACGCGCCGGGCTGCCAGAATCTCGCGGTCCTTTACGACAATGGCCGGGGCGTTGCCGAGGACAAGGCGAAAGCCGCCGAACTCTATGGCAAGGCGTGCGACGGCGGGCAACTGGCCGCTTGCGCGAATCTCGCCATTTTGACCGCCACCGGACAGGGCGTTCCCGAGGACAAAGTGAAAGCAGCGGAGCTCTACGAGAAGGCCTGCGACGGGAAAATCGCGAGCGCCTGTTTCAACGCAGGGAGTCTTTACCTGACGGGCACCGGGCTCCCCAAGGACCTGACGAAGGCCGGCGTTCTGTACGGCAAGTCGTGCGACGGCGGGCTCATGACCGGCTGCGCGAATCTCGGCGTGCTCTACGATAACGGCCAGGGCGTGGCCCAGGACAAAGCGAAGGCGGCCGAGTACTACGGCAAGGCTTGCGATGGCGGCAGTAAGGAAGGCTGCTTCAACCTCGCCGCCTACTACCAGAATGGCAAAGGCGTGCCGATCGACAAAGCCAAGGCGGACGAGCTCTTGAAGAAGTCCTGCAGTCTCGGTTATCAACCCGCCTGCAAGTAGACCGGCGGACGCCGCGGATCGATGTTCAAGAGAGTGCTTCTGCTCGGTGTCGCGGCAGTGTGCGTGACTGCGGCTGCCGCTGACCTTCCGCCGGCCGCGACACCCGAGCTCGCGAACAACATTGAAATCGCTCACTGCCTCAACGTGCTGACGCGCGGCATCACGCGCAAGCCAGCCATCTGTCCCGGCTTTCTCGTCGAACCATTGAAGTACGCCCTCGCGGCCTGTCGCGACGCGGGCGGCACGCTCCTCCCGGTCGCGCCCGCGAACGTCTGGACACTGGACGTGAATGGCGACAATAAGAAGGAGTACAGCTTCGAGTACGAGGGCAACGTCTCCTGCGACCGTGCGCCGAGCGTCTTCTCGTGCGGAAGCCTCGGTTGTCCCGTGACGCTCTACGAAAACTTCCAGGGCGGTTGGCGGGCGATCGGCCAGGTATCGTCCGGCGGTCTTCAGGCGATTGAATTGCTGAAGACCGGGGCCGCCGGGGGTTATCGGGACCTGCGCGTCGGCTGCGGCACCGGTGACCCCTGCGTGGAATTCGCGCACCTGCACTGGACCGGCGCGACCTACGAACCCCAGTGGCTCGAGGTCCGCGGCTTCAAGGTGACGTTCGGCGATTCACCGTATGGCCTCTATTCGCTCACCGGGGATACCGCCGTGCTCGCAACGCCCGCACCGGACGCGACTGTTCTCGCCCACTATGGCGCCGACACAGAAGTTGCGCTGCTGGGCACGACGGGAGCCTACTATTATGTGTCCCCCTGCAACGCCTGCGAAAGCGGTTTCGTTCCGCTAACTGCCGTGCGAGTCATCAAGCACTGAGGAGCACAACATGAAACTCAAGACTCCCCTCATTTTCATTTCCGCCATTGCGATCGGTCTTTGCATCGCGATCACAGCGGCGTCGGCCAAGGACAAGAAGGAGCCGTCGCTCGCTGACGCGCTCAAGGTGATTCAAAGCAAGGAATACGTCGACCTCACGCACAGCTTCAGCCCGACGACGCCCGTGTGGGGCGGCTTTGGCCAGGCCACGATGAGTGCGGCCTCCGATCCGAAGACGCATCGGCCGTACACCATTGAGAAGGACGGCTTCCGTTCGATCTTCTACTCAATGGTCGGCCAGTACGGTACGCACGTCGATGCGCCGGCGCATTTCAATCCCGACGGCCTGACGATGGACCAGATTCCCCTGAAGAACATGATCCTGCCGCTCGTCGTACTCGACATGACGCCGATTATCGCGACCGATCCGAATCATGCTCTGAGCGTCGCCGACATTAAGGCGTGGGAGAAAGATCATGGCCCGGTGCCCGCCGGCGCATTCGCGGCCCTGCGCACGGACATGTACAAGGACTGGGACACGAACCCGGAACGCTTCAAGCGTGCGCCCTTCCCGGCCTGGTCGCTCGCCGCGATCCAGTTCCTCGTCAATGAGCGCAAGGTGACGGCGATTGGCCACGAATCGATGGACACCGACACGACGGACGCGATGGAGTCGGAGTCCTGGATCCTGAAGCAGAATCACTTCCAGATCGAAGTGATGGCGAATCTCGACAAGGTGCCGGCGACCGGCGCCGTCATCGTCGTCACCTGGCCGAAAGTGGAGAACGGCTTCGGATTTCCGGCGCGGGCTTTCGCGATCCTGCCCTGAGCCGCGATCCTATTTCTGGCCCTTCGGATGAATCGCGTAGCCCGCGTGCGCGAGGAAATCCTTCTTGCCGATGTCGACGCCCTGGTTGCGCAGGATGTCGTACGCCGTCACGAGGTGAAAATAGAAATTGGGCAGGGCCCAGTCGCGCAGGTACTGCAATCCGTTGACGTCGAGCACGAGGTCGTTGATCAGCGGAAACTCTATGTGGCGCTTCTCCGCACCCTCGTACGCGTTGGCTGAAATGCCTTCGACGTATTCGAGCGTGCGCTTGATCCGGGACTTCAACTGGTCGAGCGTCTGCTCGTTGTCCTCGAATTTCGGCGGCTCGCGACCGGTGAGGCGCGCTGCGGCGCCCTTGGCATGATCGCAGGCGATCTGCACCTGCCTCGAGAGAGGAAACATGTCGGGAGCGAGCTTCGCGCCAACCAGCGATTCAGGGTCCTTGCCCTTGGCGCGCAGCTGTTCCGCGCCTTTGTCGAGCAGCGTCGACAAGGTACGCAGCAGCGGCACGAAGGTATCGATTCCCATCGAATAGATTGAAAGCGTCACGGCTTCTCCTATGATCGATTCGTGATGTCTCTCAAGTCTACAGGCAGACCGTCGTGAAAGTGAGCGCGGCTCAGGAAGTGCGCGCGCACCCGCAGGAACTGCGTCGCGTGCTCAGCGCCTTTCTCGGCGCGGCGATCGTCGTTGGCGGCACGATCGGCGCCGGCATTCTGCGCACCCCTGGCCTCGTCGCTGCGCAGCTGGCGCACCCGTTCCTCATCCTCGGCGCCTGGCTCGCGGGCGGCTTGCTCGCGGCCATGGGTGCGAGCTGTTTCGCCGAACTCGCAACCGCGTTGCCCAAAGCGGGCGGCCCCTACGTCTATGCGCGGCGCGCGCTCGGCGAGTTCGCCGGCTTCGCCGTCGGCTGGGGAGACTGGGCGACCAGCGTCTGCGGTCTCGCTTTCCTTGCCGTCGCCACTGGCGAATTCGTCGCCAAGCTTTACCCGCAGACTGCAGGTTTCGAGCACGCCATTGCGATGGCCGTGCTTGCGGGACTCACCGTACTCAACTGGTTCGGCCTGCAGGTGGGCGCCGGCGTGCAGCAGTTCCTGAGCGTCGCGAAAGTCCTTGGGTTGCTCGCCATCGTCATCGGCTGCTTTTCGATCTCGAGCCCCACCGCGGCCGTGCACTCGCCGACGCATGGGTTCGGCTCGGCGATGGTCCTTGGCTTTGTGCCGCTCATGATCGCCATGCAGATCGTCTCCGAGACCTATTCCGGCTGGAATTCGTCGGTGTACTTCGCGGAGGAGGATCACGATTCCGCGCGCAACGTGCCGCGCGCGCTCTTCTGGGGAATTTTCGCGGTCACGGTGACTTACGTCGCCGTCAACGCGGCAGTGCTCTTCGTCGTGCCGTACGAAACGCTGATTGCCTCGCCCCTGCCGGTCGCCGAGGCGGCGAGGAGCGTGTTCGGCGGCGCGAGCGATCGCATCGTGACGCTCCTCGCCATCGTTTCACTGGTCGGGATCCTGAACGTCACAGTGATGTTCACGGCGCGCATTCCGTTCGCGATGGCCCGCGATTGCCTGATGCCACGCAGCGTGAGCCGGGTAAACCGCGCGGCAACGCCCGGGATGGCATTGATTGCCGGCACCATCCCGGCCGTCGTGCTCGCCGCGGGTATTTCTTTCGAGATGCTGTTTTCGATCACCGGCTTCCTCGCCGTCGCGGTGAACGCAGCCGTGTACATCACCTTTTTTGTACTCCGGCGACGCGAACCCGATCTTCCGAGGCCACACCGGGCCTTCGGCTATCCGTGGTTGCCCGGATTGGTTACGGTCCTGTCGCTCGTGCTGCTCGGCGGCTTCATCCTGGCGAATCCGGAACCGAGCCTCTATGCGGTCGCGATGCTCGCGGCGAGCTATCCCGTTTACTTGTGGCTGCGCAGGGCGCGCAGGCTTGCGCCTCAGTGAGTTGCGGTCGGTGACGAGAGGGCTTTCGCGCCGCGGACCTTGCGCCAGAGCGAGCGGTACCAACCCCGGCCCCCATTGCCGTCAATGTCGCCGATGACAATCTGCAGGGCGTTGGCTGCGGGGCCCGTAAGCTCACGCGCCGCATTGCCGAGCAGCTGCCAGGTCAAATAAGCCTCGGTCTCCGCGACGATCACGCAATCACAGGCAAGGAGCTGGGCGCCGGCGGGATCGCCCGCCTCAATTCCGGCCTGCATCGCGCCGACGAGCGACGCCGCAGTCTCTTCGATGTGCGCCCGGGCAGGCGTCGGAGTCTCCGGGTCAATTCCGAGTTCGGCGCAGACCTGGATGAGAATTTTCTCGTGTTCATGCGCATGCTTGCGCGCACTTTCCCAATCCCGCTTCAGGTCTTCATGCAGGCCGCACTCGAGCGCCTTCTCGTAAAGCTGAGCCCCTCTGCGCTTGTGTTCCAAGGATTGCAGGATCAGGTCCTGCAGCCGCTCGCTGTCCATTGTTCGTGTCCTTACTCTTGTACCTGGCTCGCATTGTTGTGGTGTGCGAGCTCCAGCCTCTAGGGGCGGTGTGACTGCCACATGGTAAGACAGTTCCTACGTACTTGCCCGCGGATTCGGCCGACCCATGCCCTACACTGTGCTGCATCAGGGGGAGCCGGAAATATGTCGACTGCCGATGACGCGGGTGCCGAGGCCGCTCGCCCGACCGTTTTCCTGAGTTATTCGCGCACCGATCAAACGCGGGCGACGCAGCTCGCCGAGGCCCTGGCGCAGGCCGGGCTCAACGTGTGGTGGGACGCACTGATAGAAGGTGGCGCGGCATTCGCGAAGACCATCGAAGATGCTCTCACGCAGCTGCGACGCCGTCATCGTCGTGTGGTCGGCGACCTCCGTCGGCTCCGACTGGGTGCGCGATGAAGCGGCCAAGGGTCGCGATCTGCGCAAGCTCGTGCCGGTATCGCTCGATGGGACGCCGCCCCCGCTCGGCTTCGGCCAGTATCATTCGATCGATCTCACGCGTTGGCGCAACGGCGCGGATGGCTCGGAGATCGCCGCCGTCATCCGCGGTGTTGCGACGGTCACGGGTCGGGAACCGCCCGTGCCACGCCCCGCGGCGAAGCCAGCGTCACGCTCACTGCACTTGACTCGACGTGGCGTGTTGACCGCGACCGCCGGCACCGCGATTGCGGCCGCCTTCGGAATTGTCGCGTGGGAGCGCGGCCTCTTTGGCCGCCACATCAAACCCTCCGGCAACACCGTCGCGGTTCTTCCGTTTGAAAACCTGAGCGGCGATCCGAACCAGGCCTACTTTTCGGACGGCCTCTCTGAAGAAGTACGGGCAACGCTCGCCCGCAATGTCCTGCTGCTCGTCATGGCCGAAACCTCGTCCGGAAAATTCCGGGATCGCGCAGACGATGCCGATCACCATCGCCGGGAAGCTGGGCGTTGCGTACCTGCTCGATGGCAGCGTACGCCGCTCGGGCGATCTCGTGCGGGTGGCAGCCGATCTCATCGATGGCGAGACCGGCTTCAGCCACTGGACACGCACCTTCGACCGCAGCATGAACGATATCTTCGCGGTGCAGAGCGAGATCGCAAACGCCGTCGCCAGCGCACTCGCCGCGCAGGTGACGGCGACGGGGGGATCTCCTGCGGGTGCAGATCAGGAATTGGCGGCGTCCGGTGGAACGACGAACGTCGCGGCCTATGACGCGTACCTGCGTGGGCGCGCCTTGTACGACCTCAGTTCCGACGAAGCCTCCGAACGTGCCGCGCTCGCCCAGTTCGATGCGGCGATTGCCGCCGATCCGAGTTATGCCGCAGCTCACGCGGCGCGATCGCGATCGCTCACTGCAATCGCGAATCAATACGGCGAGGTAAACGAACTCGGCGGCCTCTATGACGCGGCGATCGCTTCAGCCCGGCGTGCGATCGAACTCGCGCCCGACTTCGCCGACGCGCATTCGACGCTTGCCTCCGTACTCTTCCAGGGCCGGCTCGACGCACGCGCGGCCCGCGAACCCTTCGAGCGCTCGCGCGCGCTCGGCGCCGGGCGATGCCAATGTGCTCGCCCGCTATGCGCTCTATAGCGCGCGCATTGGTCGCAAGAACGAAGCCGCAGATGCGATGCGGCGCGCGCTGCTGCTCGATCCGCTCAATCCGCTGATCCATCGCGCAGCCGGCAACATTGCAGTATGCCGCGCGCGATTACGCCGCATTCATTCCACTGGTAAAGGAAGCGCTCGCGATGAACCCGAAGATGTCGCGGGCGCATGCGGCGATTGGCGACGCTCTGCTGATGCTCGGCCGCGCCCAGGAAGCGCGCGAGGCGTATGCAGCGGAACCCGCCGAAGATCGTCAGTCTCACCGGGCAGGCGATCGTCGAAGGACAAGCTCGGGAACGCGCAGGCGGCCCGCGCGGCGATGACGAAACTCGTGACGGATCTCGGCGACCGCGTGCTGTATCAGCAGGCGCAGATTCTTGCGCAATGGGGCGAACGGACTGCGGCCCTTGGCCACCTCGAACGGGCGCGCATCGTGGGCGATTCCGGTCTAATCTATATGCGCAACGATCCGATGCTCGATCCACTGCGCAAGGAGCCGCGGTTCGCCCGCTTGCTCGAGGGCATCGGATTCGATCAGGGTCCGTAGCGTCTGACATGAAATGTCAGCCAAACAGAGGGAAGACTTTACAATGAAAACGATAACGACGGCCGTCGCCGTGGTCCTGGCCGCGATGCTGATGACGGCATGCGAGAAGAAGGAGAGCGAGGCGCCCGCCGAAGCGCCAGCCGCCGCAGCGGCTCCGGCAGCGCCGGCAGCAGAAGCCCCCGCCGCAACATCCGAAGCCCCGGCGAACAATGAGGACGCGTCCCAGACGAGTGGCGACAAGGTCGCGCCGAAAGCGCCGGACAATCCGCCGCCTCAGGGCTGAGCCTTCAGGGAAGCGAGTTCTTCGTCGGGTCGAGCTTCATCGCCTGGTTGATCCAGTCGATGTAGGCTCTGAGACGCGCGTGTAGACACCGGGCTGCCCGTCGCCGGTGCAGCGCTTCTTGCCCCAGCTGATGATGCCGACGAGTGTCGGGACGCCGTTCGTGAAGATGATCGGACCGCCGCTGTCGCCCTGACAGGTCGACCGCTTTGGATTCGCGGCGCAAAAGACTCTTGCCCTGGATCTTCTGTGGGCCGTAGCCCGGCAGGTTCGTGCATTGCGTCTGGTCCATCACCTTGAGGTTCACCTTCAGCAGGACGGCGTTCGGCGCATTGCCTTCGACCGGTAGCGTCTTGCCCCAACCTGTTCCGGTGACCTCCGTTCCCATCGGCCGGCGGCGGCCCCTTGTGCAGAGCGATCTCACGGATCTGCGTGGGATCGCGGTGCTGCGCCGGACCGTCGTCCACGATGTGGACGAGCGCAATGTCGTTCGAATACATGTTCGGGTTCGCAGGCAGCGGCTTGGCGTCAAAGTTGGCGTGCCGCACGATGCGATCGATCTTGAACGTCATGCCGCTGTCTTTGGAGATGTCCTCTGCGCCGAGGCGAACGCGATAGCCCGCGTTCACCATGTCCTGATCGATACAGTGGGCCGCGGTCAGCACCCAATCGTGCGCAATGAGAGAACCGCCGCAGTAGTGCTGCAACTGCCACAGCGCCTTGCCGACGCGGGACTTCTCCGGAAATCGCTCCGCTTCGAAGGGGCCGTAAATTTCCGCCTGCCACGGCGCGCCCTTGTCGGGAATCGGCCGGCCGCCCGCCGAGCGCAGGAAATCTTCCTCTTCGCCCTTGGACTTGCGGCGCCTTGCGCTGGTGCGGGCGCACGGTCGGCATGTCCTCGGGCTCCCGAATGCCCGGATGCGGCGCCTCTTCGACATCCTCCTGGTTGTCGCCGTCGTCTTCGAAGTCGACGACATCCCAGCTAATGCGGGTCGGATCCAGTTGCGTGTCCGTCGGGATGGCGTCGTCCGCGTAGTCGGCTGGCTGCTCGACGTCGGCGTATTCGTCGTCACTGTCCGCGTCGCCAGCGTCGTTGCTGTCGTCGCTGTCGTTGTTGTCACTAGCGTCGTTGGTGTCGTTGCTGTCGGACTTGTCCGTCGCGTCGGCATCCTCGGCGGCGGACGCCGGGGCCTCGGCTTCCGGCTCCTCTTCAGGTTCCTGTGCGAACAGTGCGCCGCTCGTGCCGACGCCGGCCCCGGTCAGCAGGACGAACACCAGATACTGCGCGAAGCGTTTGGACACGGTCAGCATATTTCGCATGGCCTCGGTGCGGAAGACAGCCGCGCCATCATCCGACATCCGCCTGAGGGAGTCGAATGAGTGGCGTTGAGGGAGCTACTATACTGGCGTCCTCCCTGGAACCTTGATCGGCGATTGCGCGGGGCCGTGCATGAAACTCATCGACGTCAGCCACACAGTCGAAGGCGGCATGGTGACCTACAAGGGCCTGCCCGCGCCGATTATCTGTGACTATCTCTCGCGCGAAGCGTCCCGCAAGCTCTACTCGGCCGGTACGGAATTTCAGATCGGACGAATCGACATGGTTGCGAACACCGGCACCTACGTCGACAGTCCATTCCATCGCTACGCCGATGGCAAGGATCTCGCGCAACTGCCGCTCGAGTCACTCGCGAATCTTCCCTGTGTCGTGGCGACGATCGAGCCCGGCAAGTCTCGCGCGATCGATCGACTGCCGTTCGCGCCCGCAGACGTCCGCGGCAAAGCGGTGCTCATCCGCAGCGGCTGGGATCGCCATTGGCGCACCGATCGATACTTCGAAGGCTTCCCGCATCTGACGGCACGGCTTGCGCAATGGCTGCGTGACGCCGGCGTCGCGCTGGTTGGAATCGACTCGCACAACATCGACTGCACCGATACCGGCGAGCGGCCGGTGCATTCGACCCTGCTCGGCGCGGACATTCCGATCTGCGAGCACTTGTGTGGACTTCGCGATGTGCCGGAACACGGCGCGAAGTTCTTCGCGGTACCGGTCAAGGTGAAGGGCTTCGGGACGTTTCCGGTGCGGGCGTTCGCAGTAGTCGAGAGCTAGCCGTTCAGGCGCAATCCTGGCGCGCCCAGTCTCCCGCGGCGCTCGGGTAGAATTTCGTGTCGCCATGACGCTCGAGTAACCCAACACGATGAAACGAGTCCTGCGCTGGATCGGCTATGCGTTCGCAGGCGTCGCGGCGTTGATCGTCGTCGCGATCGCTGCCGTGTACGCACGCTCGGAATGGATCCTGCGCCGCACGTACGAATTCCCGGCGGTTGCCCTCGCGATTCCGACGGATCCCGCAGCGATCGCCGAAGGCCGGCGGCTCGCGATCACTCGCGGCTGCTTCAACGGTTGCCATGGGAAGGAGGCCGGCGGAGTCGTGATGATCGACCTGCCGATGATCGCGCGCGTCGTCGCGCCCAATCTGACGGCAGCTGTCCGCAAGTACAGCAATGCGGAACTCGTCAACGCCATCCGCCATGGCGTGCGGCCGGGGGGCCGAAGCATGGCGGTGATGCCGGCGGAACAGTTCGTGTTGCTGACGGACGAAGACCTCGGCCGCATCATCGCGTTTCTGAAGTCATTGCCTGCGGTCGACGGGCCGGCACCAAGCGTCAGCCTCGGGCCTGTGGGTCGCATCGGCATCGCGACCGGGAGATTCAAGAACGTAGCGCAGCTCGTCGCCGAAACGGTTCCGCCTCCCGCCGCAACGAGTGAAGAGGCGACTTACGGACGCTACCTCGCGCGGACCAGCTGCCCCCAGTGCCATGGAACGAGTCTGCGCGGCGCCGAGTTTCCGGAATTCACCGCTCCGAGCCTGCAGCTGGTCGTTGCCTACTCGCCAGAGCAATTCACCGAATTGATGCGAACGGGCGTGCCGCTCGGCGGCCGGAAGCTTGCAACGATGGGCCCGTGGGCACGCGATCATTTGTCGTACTTCACGGACGCGGAGATCGCTGCGCTCTACAGTTATCTCCATGCCCTGCCTGACGCGTCCTAGCGCACTGCTCCTTTTCGCACTTGCATTGGCGGTGACGCAAGTCGCCGCGGATGTTGTCGTCGGCAAGGCGTCGAGCTCGGCCGTACGCGAACGCGTGCTGGAACTCGTCAACCTGGCGCGCTCGAGCTCACGCCGCTGTGGCGATGAGCGGTTCTCGGCAACGACTCCGCTCACTCCTTCGTCCGTGCTGAATCGTGCGGCGCGGGATCATGCGCGCGATATGGCACGCCACAACTACTTTGAGCACACGGGCAGGGACGGCAGTACTCCGAAGGAGCGCCTCGCACGCCTCAATTATCGCTCGAACCTGACGGGCGAGAACATTGCCTATGGACCGGAGTCGGCGGAAGAAGTGGTGAGCGGCTGGCTCTCGAGCCCCGGCCACTGCGCCAACATCATGGAACCGCGCTACCGCGAGATGGGTATCGCCGTCGCCTCCGGCAGGAAGCGCGGAGCGATCTACTGGGTGCAGGACTTCGCGCTGCCGCGACGCTAAGTGAGGATCTAGACGTCGCATTGGCATCGATGCATTGACAGTACGATAATAGTCGTACTATCGTACCGCCCCGTGAAGACACCCCAGGTTATCGAGGCACTCCGCGCCCTCGCTCACGAATACCGGCTCGCGATCTATCGCCTCCTGATCGAGCGCGGCCCGGAAGGCCTCCCGGCCGGCGCAATCGGCGAAAAGGTTGGCCTGGTGCCCTCGTCCCTTACCTTTCACCTGCAGACGCTTCAGCACGCGGGGCTCGTCAGTCCCGTTCGCGCCAGCCGGCAACTGATCTACAGCGCGGATTTCGCTCTCATGAACGATCTCGTCGGCTACCTCACCGACAAGTGTTGCGTGACAGGTTCCGGGGCTTGCGACCCCGGCTGCAAACCCGCGCGATCTGCCAGGGCCGCAAAGCGAATCAAGGCAGCCTGAAGGCAGCGCCATGCGATCGACTTCCCTCGACATTCTGCCGGGACCGACGCGCGCCGCCGCCACGGCCCTGCTGCTGTCGGCACAGTTGCCTACCGAAGATCTCACCGACAGGCATCTCCGGCATTTCTTCTACTGTGGCCCGCAGGATTCGCCCTCGGGTCTCGTCGGCCTCGAGATATTTGGCGAGGACGCCCTGCTCCGCTCACTCGTTGTTTCGCCGAGCGCCCGAGGCACAGGCGCGGGTTCGGCTCTCGTCGACCATGCCGAGGCCTTCGCACGCTCACAGGGTGTCGGCCGCATTTACCTGCTGACGACCACAGCCGAGCCATTCTTCGAGCGACGCGGCTACCAGCGCATTGCCCGCGATCAAACCCCAGCTACTATTCGTTCAACACGCGAGTTCGCCGACATCTGTCCGGCGAGCTCCGCACTCATGGTGAAACACATATGAAACGGCTTCCCGCGGACCCCGCCGCCGCGCCTTCGGCGCCCTGCTGCACGCCGAACAAGGCTGCCTGAGCGCGTCGTCGTGTCGGAAAGTCCCTTCAATGTCCTCTTCCTGTGCACGGGCAATTCCGCGCGCAGCATCCTGGCCGAAAGCCTTCTCAATTCCTGGGGCCGGGGCCATTTCATCGCCTACAGCGCAGGGAGTCACCCGAAGGGCACCGTGCATCCCATCGCACTGCAATTGCTGGAGCACATGAAATTGCCGACTCGGGGGTTACGGAGCAAGAGCTGGGATGAGTTTGCGCGACCCGGCGCACCGAAACTCGACTTCGTCTTTACCGTCTGTGACAACGCGGCGGGCGAGCTCTGCCCCGTTTGGCCGGGCCAACCGGTCACGGCACATTGGGGCATTGAAGACCCGGCCGCTGTCCAGGGGTCCGAGCCGGATCGCTGGCTCGCCTTTCGAACTGCGTTTCGCGAGCTCGAGAGCCGAATCAAGATTTTCACGAGCCTTCCGCTCCGTTCGCTCGACCCAATCAAGCTGAAAGAGCGGCTGAGCGCAATCGAGAATACCCGGACCGAGCCAGCTTAAGGCGATGCGCCGCGCGTGGTTCGCCGAGGCTCTTGGATCGATGGTGTTGGCCGCTGCTGTCATCGGCTCGGGCATCATGGCCGAGCGCCTGGCGAACGGTAATCTCGCGGTCGCCCTGCTCGCGAATACTTTCGCCTCCATCGCCGCTCTTGGCTCGCTGATTGCATTGCTTGGTCCGACGAGCGGTGCACATTTCAATCCGGCCGTGAGTCTTGTCATGCGCATGCGCGGCTCGCTGTCCACGAGCGACACGGCGGCATATGCCATTGCGCAGATCCTCGGTTGCTGCATGGGTGCCCTGCTCGCCAATGCAATGTTCGAAATGCCGCTCATTCAGCTCTCAACGCATCCACGTTCGGGCTTCGCACAGTGGCTTTCCGAGGGCATCGCAACTGCGGGTCTCGTCATGATTGTGCTGGGATCGTCCACGATCAGGGAAGCCGCGTGGCGGGTGCCCGCCTGGATTGGCGCCGCGTACTGGTTCACCGCGTCCACTTCCTTCGCGAATCCTGCGATCACGATCGCCCGTGCGATGAGCGACACCTTCGCTGGAATTGCTCCGCGTGACGTCGCAGGCTTTATCATTGCGCAAGCGGCAGGTGCTCTTCTCGGAATGCTCGCCGCGCGGCTCCTGCGGCTGACTCCCTCAAGGGCAGGCGAAGCTTGAGTAGCCCAGAATTTGACGTCATGCAGGTCAAGGAGGGCGCCCACGTGAAGATGTGGACGCGGGGCGTGCCCGTGGAAGACGAGGCGCGCGCTCAACTTGCCAACACGGCGAAGATGCCATTCGTCTTCAGCCATCTCGCGGCAATGCCCGACGTACATTTCGGCCGCGGTTCGACCGTGGGCTCGGTGATCGCGACGAAGGGCGCGATCATTCCGGCGGCGGTCGGCGTCGACATCGGCTGCGGCATGATGGCGGTGCAGACGACGCTCAACGCCCGCGATCTGCCGGAAAACCTGGCTCCGCTGCGCACGAGTATCGAGCACGCGGTACCGCACGGCTTCATCAGCACGCGCGGCCGTTCGAAGCGCGGTTCGTGGTTGATCGCTCCTAACTCGGTGATCACGCGCTGGCGCAACCTGTCCGCGCGTCTCGACGCAATTGTCGCGAAACATCCGAAGGTCAGCGCGAAAAACCCGCAGGATCAGCTCGGAACGCTGGGCGGCGGAAATCACTTCATCGAAATCTGCCTCGACACGGAGAACGTCGTGTGGGTGATGCTGCACTCCGGCTCGCGCGGAATCGGCAACCGCATCGGGCAGCACTTCATCGAGGTCGCGCGCAAGGACATGAAGAAGCACTTCATCAACCTGCCGGATGCGGATCTCGCGTACCTCGTCGAGGGAACGACGCACTTCGACGACTACGTCGAGGCGATGCAGTGGGCGCAGGACTACGCAGCAGAAAACCGCCGCGCGATGATGGATGCGGTGTTGCGCGTGCTGCGCGAAGAGGTGCAGAAGTTCCAGCTCGGCGAGATCGCCGTGAACTGTCACCACAATTACACGACTCGTGAGCGTCACTTCGGCGAGGACGTGCTCGTCACGCGCAAGGGGGCGGTGCGCGCGGGTCTCGGAGAGCTCGGCATCATCCCGGGCTCCATGGGAGCCCGCTCGTATATCGTTCGCGGGCTCGGCAACGCGCAGAGCTTCGAGAGCTGCAGCCACGGCGCCGGCCGCACGATGTCGCGCACGGCGGCGCGTAAGCGCTTCACGCTCGCGGATCACCGCGCGGCTACCGAAGGCGTTGAGTGCCGCAAAGACAAAGAGGTGATCGACGAGACGCCGGCCGCCTACAAGGACATCGATGCGGTGATGCAAGCGCAACGCGATCTTGTTGAGATCGCGTATACGCTCAAGCAGGTCGTATGCGTGAAGGGATAGCTGATAGATCTATCGCAGCGCCGAGAGCAACGTCTCGATATCGGACTCGTCGTTGTAAAGGTGCGGCGCGACGCGAATGGCATCACCACGAACGCTGACGTAGATCCCAGCGGCCGCGAGCTTCTGGCCGACGGATCCCGCGACGCCAGGCGGCAATCGAATGCCGATGAGGTGACCAACTCGGTGGCTCTCGGGCAGCACCGTGCCGCCCAGCTCCTTCGCCCGCTCCTGAATCATTCGCGTCAGGGGCGCGATGGAGCGCTGGATCCGCTCGATGCCCCACGCGAGGATCTGCTCGAGTCCCGCGGCCGCCATCGGCACGAGGTTGAACTGGGAATGCTCGCCCATGTCGAAGCGGCGTGCACCCGGCTGATAGTCGTCGGTGTAATCGACCAGCTTCGCAAAGTTCTCGCTACCGGCGCGCGTCACCCAGGACTGCTCGAGCGGCACACCTTCCGCCTGCCAGCGCGGCGCCGCGTAGAGATAGCCAAGGCCATACGGCCCGAGCAGCCACTTGTAGCCGACGGAAACGAGGAAGTCCGGTTGCAGCTCTTCGAGGCTCAGCGGGTAGACGCCGAGCGACTGGCTTGCATCGATGACGAACGCGGCGCCGACTGAGCGCGCCCGTTCAGCCACACGGCGCAGATCCACAAGGCTCCCGTCCGTCCAGTGACAGTTCGGCAGGGCGACGACAGCAGTGTCGCGGTCGACGGCCGCAAGCACCGCATCTGTCCATGCACCATCGGGTCCGCGCTTCACGGTGCGAATCTGCGCGCCGGAACGCTTCGCGAGCGCACGCCACGCGTACACATTCGATGGAAACTGCTGATCGAGGAGCACGATCGACTGGCCGGACTTGACGGAAACGTTGGCGGCCGCAATCGCTATGCCATAGCTCGCCGCCGGCACCAGCGCCACTGACTCTGCGCTCGTGTTCATCACGCGCGCCGCGAGGGCACGCAATTCATTCGCTTCGGTGAACCAATTCGCCGATGTCCGCTTCCACGGCGATGAGTTGGCGCGCACGGCTTCGAGACCGGCGACGGTGCCCGCGCGAAGCTGAGGGCCCATGTTCGCGCAATTGAGATAGGTGATGCCAACCGGGATGTCGAACAGGTGCCGTTGGCTTGGCAGCAGGTCGGGCGTCGAGTGTCGTGTCATCCCTCTATTCTAGACTGATGACTACCTTCCCTCGAGCGTGCCCCGCTTCGAGATACCGGATCGCCTCAGCGGTCTCGCTCAACTTGTAACTCCGATCGATGACCGACGTGAGCTTGCCGGCCTGCATCATGTCGTGCAGCAGGTCCAGGTCCTTCTGATTGACGTCCGCGAGGAAGAAGCCGAACTGCTGGCTCACGAACGGTGACAGCATCCAGGCCTTGATCGGGCTCCACATGGCGCCGATGAACTTGCCGTCGCTCGGCCCGCCGACAATGACGAAAATCCCCTTGTCCGTCATCACGCGCTTGTTCTCGAGGAGCGATCGGTTGCCGACCGTGTCGATGATGACGTCGTAACGCCCGGCGCCCTGCGTGTAGTCCTCGCTCTTGTAGTCGATGACGCGATCGGCGCCGAGCGACTGGACCATCGGCACGTTCTTCGTGCTGCAGACGGCGGTCACTTCAGCGCCGAGTGATTTCGCGATCTGCACCGCGTAAGTGCCGACGCCTCCTGAGGCGCCGTTGATCAACACTTTCTGTCCCGCCTGCACCTTGCCCTGGTCGCGAAGCGCCTGTAGCGCGGTGACCGCCGCGACGGGCACGGCTGCCGCTTCCTCGAACGTCACGTTGGCAGGCTTCAGCGCAATCGCGCGTTCGTCGGGAACGCTGACGTACTCGGCAAACGCTCCACGCTTCGAGCCGAAGATCTCATCGCCAACCTTGAATCGCGTGACGTCCTTGCCCACCGCTTCGACGGTGCCCGCATAGTCGACGCCGAGACGCGCGTTCCCCGGCGCACCGATGCCCGCCTCTGCCCGCATGATGTACGGCTGACCGCGCAGCAGATGCCAGTCGAGCGGATTGACCGACGCCGCATGCACCTTGACGAGGATTTCGTGGTCCGCGGGCGTGGGCTTTTCGATGTCCTCCACTTTGACGACATCGGGCGAGCCGTAACACCGATTGACGGCAGCCTTCATCATTTTTGCATCGCCAGGGACCACAGGTGCCGCTCCACAGGGAGAATCGTGGCTGATGGTGATCGCGAGTGCCGCCACAGCAATGCCCAGGAACAATAAAACGCCGCCGGCAATCTTGTAACGCAGTTTCATGTTCTTGCACCCTTAGGTCGCGCCCTGCAACGAGTGTCACTATCACCGAGTGGCGCCGTGGAGGCCAGCCCGTGCGACCGGCGACGGCCTGTCGCGGACGAAATACGCGGGAGACGGATGGTCGGCGGGTTCCAAGGGCTTCGAACCCGGCTTGTCGCCGGCAGCCAGAGAAATCACCGGCTATAGTGACCCCATGCATGCCATCGCAGCTTCCTTGAAACCGCACGGTCTCAAGCTCGCCTTCAACTGGCGCAGAGTGCTGCTCGTGATTGGCGTCTCGGTACTCTTCGGGCTCCTGAACAAGGTCTCCAACACGACGGCTACCCCGATCGTGGTCGGGCGCACGGTCATCGTGGGTCTCTTCGCGCTCGCGGCCTTCGCGCTCTTCGAACAGTGGCCCCAGCGCCTGCCTCGCTGGCTGGGGCGCTGGGCTTTGCAGCTGATCGGCGTGGTGGTCTCGGCGCCGTTCTCGGCGTGGCTCGCGTACTACGTAACGACTGGTGCGAATCCCGACTTCTCACACAACCCGTTGAGGCTCGTCGGCTTCGGACAGTTAGCGTTCGAAGGCGTGCTGTTCGGACCATGGATCGCGCTCGGCGCCATCGTGAGACAGCGCGAAACCTTCGCGCGCGAGCAGGCCCTCGCGTTCGAGCTTGAGCGCAGTGAACTCGAGCGCCAAGCGCTCGACGCGCGGCTACGGTTGTTGCAGGCGCAGGTGGAACCTCATTTTCTGTTCAATACACTCGCCAACGTGCAGGAGCTCGTCGATGCCCGCTCACCGCAGGCATCGAATGTGTTGAAGAGCCTCATTGCATACCTTCGAGCGGCAGTGCCGCGCCTGCATGAGGCAACGACAACGCTCGGTCAGGAACTACAGTTGGTGCGCGCGTATCTTGAGCTGATGCACATGCGGATCCCGGATCGATTGCAGTTCACACTGCACATTGACTCTGGCGCGGCGGAACTGCGCTGCCCGCCGTTGACAGTGTTGACGCTGGTCGAGAATGCCGTTCGTCACGGCATCGATCCCGGCGAGAAAGGCGGACACATCGAAGTCGCAGCGTCGTTGCGCGACGGACGTTGCTTCGTGCGCGTGACCGACACCGGCATCGGTCTCAAGTCTGCAGGCCACGGGTCGGGCACGGGACTCTCGACATTGCGCGAGCGCTTGCAGCTATCCTTCCGCGGCGACGCACGATTGCGCCTGGCAGAGAACGAGCCGCACGGAGTGTGTGCCGAACTCGACTTCCCTGCGCAGAGAGCCACTCCATGACGTCGCAGGGCCCGACCGCATTGATCGCCGACGACGAACCGCTCCTGCGCGATGCGCTCGAGCGGCTGCTCGCTGATGCATGGCCGGAGCTTCATGTGGTGGCAAAGGCACGTAACGGTCGCGAGGCAATCGATCTCTTCGAGGCGCACCGCCCCGATGTTTGCTTCCTCGATGTGCAGATGCCGGGCACGACGGGCGTCGAAGCCGCGCGCCACATCGGCCACCACGCGCATCTCGTCTTCGTCACCGCGTACGACCACTATGCCGTGCAGGCATTCGCGCAAGGGGTGCTCGACTATCTGGTGAAGCCGGTGGAGCCCGCGCGGTTGGCTGAGACGGTGACGCGTTTGAAGAAACGACTGCGCGCGTCGCAGCCCGCGCTCAACACGGAGGCGCTCCTTCAGCAGCTCGCGGCGCAACTGCAAAAGGGGACGACATCGCAGGCGCTGCGCTGGATCCGCGCATCGGTCGGTCAGACCGTTCGCCTGATCGCCGTGGACGACATCGACTTCCTGCGCTCCGAGGAAAAATACACGCTCATCGCCTGGCGCGATGACGCAGGTGAGCCGCGCGAAGCCGTCATTCGTACGCCGCTCAGGGAAATCACGACTCAACTCGATACCTCACAGTTCGCGCAGGTGCATCGTTCCGTTGTCGTGAACCTGCGTTCGATTGCGCATGTCACGCGCGGGCCGAACGAGACGGCGGATATTCACCTGAAGGGCCGCGCCGAAGTGCTGCCGGTGAGTCGGAGTTATCTGCACCTCTTCCGACAGATGTAAGCCGGAACATGCTTAAATGCCCGCATCAAGAATAAGAACGGGAAACGACATGAAGCGCCTCAGCCGCCGCACTTTCATCGCCGCCGGGCTCACCGCGAGTGCCGCCGCCTTCGCCCGCTGGGATGCCCGCCCCGACACAATCCTGCACAACGGCAAGGTCCTGACGATGGGCGCACGGGAGCGCGAAGTTCAGGCGCTTGCACTCGCCGGCAGCCGCGTGCTCGCCTTTGGCACCAGCAAGGAAATGCTCGCGCTGGCGGGACCGAATACGCGCCGCATCGATCTCGGCGGCAAGCGAGTCACGCCCGGGTTCAATGATGCGCATTCACACCCCTGCGAAAGCGGCCTGGAACTGGTGACGCAGGTGCCCCTCGAGATGGATTCGATCGATGCAGTCCTGGCTGCGATCCGCGCCAAGGCGGCGACGACGCCACCCGGCGAGTGGGTGATTGGCTTCCTGTACGACGACACCAAGACGCCGCGTCCACTCGATCGCGCCGACCTCGACGCCGCAGCTCCCGGGCATCCCGTGATCGTGCGACACCGGGGCGGCCACACCGCGTTTGTGAATTCGCGCGCGCTCGCCGTCATCAAGGTTGACGAAGACACTCCGGATCCGCCGCACAGCCAGTTCTTCCGCGATGCCGCCGGACGTCACAACGGACGGGTGGCGGAAGACGCCGTGGTGAGCATTCTCGCGCTCGCCGTCAAACCGCCGACTCGCGAGGACTATCGCAAAGGCGCAGCGCTGATCTCGAAGATGTTTGCGAGCCGCGGCATCACTTCGTCCTGCGAGGCAGATGGCCATCCGCAGACGCTGCAGGCCTACCAGGATGCGCGCGGAGCGGGCGAACTCCTTGGCCGCTTCTACACGCACATCAACTACGACGATCTCGACAAGATGATCGCCGCCGGCGTGCACACGGGCTTCGGCGACGAATGGGTGCGGGTCGGCGCCATCAAGCTCTACAGCGACGGCTCCATCTCCGAACGCACCGCCCTGCTCTCGGAGCCCTACGATGGCCTCGGTGACTTCAGGGGCGTCAGCCGAGCGACCCGCGAAGAGCTGTACGAAAAAGCGCGCAAGGCCTGCCTTGCTGGGTGGCAGGTCGGCATTCATGCGAACGGCGATGTCGCGATCGATACCGTGCTTGGCGTCTACGAACAGCTGCAGCGCGAATTCCCAAGGCGCGACCCGCGCCTGAGGATCGAGCATTGCACGGTCGTGAACGCGGACCTTGTCCGTCGAATCAAAGCGGCCGACGTGATTCCCCTGCCATTCGCGTGCTACGTGCTCTTCCATGGCGAGAAGATGCATTTCTACGGCGAGGAGCGCCTGAAGCACATGTTCGCGATGCGCGACTTCATCGACGCCGGCATCAAAGCGGCGCCGGGATCCGATTACACCGCGAGCCCGGCCGAGCCGATGCTGTGGCTGCGCTCGGAGGTGACGCGCACCGATGCGACGGGCCACGTGTGGGGTGCGAACCAGCGCATCACGGTCGAGGAAGCGATCCGCTGCTCGACGGTGAACGGCGCGTACGCCACTTTCGAGGAAGATATCAAAGGTGCGCTCGAGCCGGGCCAGCTCGCTGACCTTGTCGTGTGGGATCAGGACCTCATGACGATCGATCCGATGAACCTCACCAGCGTGAAGCCCGAGCGCACGATGATCGGCGGCCGCTGGGCCTACGAGGCCTGACTATATGCACGCTACATGCATTCGACTTCTGGCTTCCACCTTTGCAATCATTCTCGCCCTGCCGCTGTCCGCGAATGCAAAGCCGCCGGCGCCAACGGTGAACGCCGAGCGCTTGAATGCACATCTCGCTTCACTCTCGAAATTCGGCGCGAACCCCGAAGGCGGTGTGAGTCGCGTCGCGTACAGCGACTTCGACCTGGCCGGCCGCGCCTATGTCACCGAGCTGATGAAGGACGCCGGGCTCGCGGTGCATGTCGATGCCGCCGGAAATATCATCGGCCGGCGCGAAGGGCGGAATCCGAAGCTGCCGGCGATCATGCTCGGTTCGCACACGGACTCGGTCCCGAGCGGTGGTAACTACGACGGTGACGTCGGCGTGCTCGGCGCGATTGAAGTCGCTCAACGGTTGCACGAGGCCGGCGTTGCCCTGCGACATCCCCTTGAGATCGTGATCTTCACCGACGAGGAAGGCAGCATGATCGGGAGTCTCTCGATGGCGGGCCGCGTCAAGCCGGGCACGCTCGATCAGGTGAGTCATAGCGGCAAGACTGTCGCCGACGGCGTTCGCACGGTCGGCGGGGATCCGGAGCAGCTGCCGAGCGCTCAGCGCCACGCAGGCGAACTGGCCGCCTACGTCGAACTCCATATCGAACAGGGCGCGATTCTCGAAGAGAGCAAGATCGACATCGGCGTCGTCGAAGGCATCGTCGGCATTCGCCGCTGGGATGTCACCGTCCATGGCTTCGCCAACCACGCGGGAACCACACCGATGAACCGTCGCCACGACGCGCTCGTGAGCGCCGCCGACTTCGTTCTCGCCGTCAACCGCGTCGCGACGACAGATGCCTGGCCGGCAGGTCGCAACAGTCGGCGTGATACGGGCGGAACCGGGTGCGCCCAATGTCATTCCCGGCAAGGTCACGATGACGCTCGAGATTCGCGATCTCGACGGCGCGAAGATGCAGCAGGTCTTCGACGCGATTCGTTCGAAGGCGGCGAAATCGCGACCGCTCGTCGACACGCCGATCGACCTCGTCGAAATTCCGCTCGGGATCGAGCCGGCGCCGACCAATGAATCCGTCCGGCAAATCGTTGCCAACTCAGCGAAATCGCTCGGCCTCTCGAGTAGATTCATGCCGAGCGGCGCCGCGCACGATGCGCAGCACATGACCTACCTGGCGCCGACCGGCATGATCTTCGTGCCGAGCATCGGCGGCATCAGTCATTCACCCAGGGAATACACGCCGCCGCAAGCCGATTGCGAACGGTGCCAACGTGCTCCTGCGAACGGTGCTTGCGATCGACGGCGGAGCGCTGGGCTCGGCGGGATCGCACTGATCTACTTTCGGTCCGCGTAGATCTTCACCAGTCGATACAGGAACTCGCGCCCTTCGAGGAGCGACTGCACGCCGACGTATTCGTTGAGGCCGTGAATGTGGCCGAGGTCGGGGCCGACGAACACCGGCTCGACGCCGTAGGTCGGGATTCCAACCGCGTTCGTGAACTCGCCGTCCGTTGCGCCTGCTTGCAGGATCGGCAGCACGGGCACGCCCGGCCAGAATTCGGCGGTCAGCTTTTCGATCGGTCCCATGATCGCGGGCGTGAGCGGCGGTGATTTGGACACCGGGCCGCGCGTTTCAAGAGCGGTCACTGTTACCTTCGGGTCCGACCCCAGTTCCTCGAGCTTCGCTCGGACCGTTTCCGGCGTCGTGCCCGGGAAGATTCGGCAGTTGACATTCGCCCGCGCGCGCTGCGGCAGCGCGTTCGTCGCGTGGCCGGCGTCGAGCATCGTTGCGACACAGGTGGTGCGCAGCGTGGCGTTCCAGCTCGGGTCCTTGTTCGCGACGAGCGCAAGCGCTTGCGCATCGCCGGGGTCGCGCAGGAACGCGTTCATCGCGTTCGCGACTTCGGTCTCGCCTTTCGCCGCCTTGATCTTTGCCATGCCGGCGAAATACGCCCGATTGGCATCGTTGAATTCATACGGGAACTCGTACGCGCCTATCTTGATCAACGCAGCCGCGAGGCGATAGATCGCATTGTCCTTTACCGGCCGCGAGCTGTGCCCGCCCGGGTTCGTCACCTCGAGCCGGTAGTTCTGCGGAAACTTCTCGCCCGCCTCGATGTTGTGGGAAACCCGGTTGCCGTTCGCGTCGAACTCTCCCCATGCGCCTTCGTTGAGAGCGAACTCGGCGTCGATGAGCTCGCGCTGGTTTTCGGTCAGCCATTGGGCGAGGTTGAAGGGAGCGCCCTCCTCGCCGCAGGTCAGCGCGACCTTCAGCGTGCGCCGCGGGCGATAATTCTCGGTGCGATAGCGGATCAGCAGGTCAGTCCAGATCGCTGCTTCCGCCTTGTCGTCCATCGCGCCGCGCGCGTAGAACGAGCCGTTCTCCTCGACGAGCGTGAAGGGGTCGCGTGTCCAGTCCTCGCGCTTGGCTTCGACGACATCGATGTGCGCGAGCAGAAGAATCGCCTTCTGCTTTGAGTCCCGGCCCGGATAGATGGCGACGAGCCCGCCTTCCTTTTCATGTCCGGGCGGCACGATCAGATGAATGTCGCTCTCCGGGATGCCCGCGGCCTTCAACCGCGCCGCCATGCGCTCGGCGGCCAGCGTGCAGTTCCCGTTCGACAACTGCGTATTCGTCTCGACCAGCTCCTTGTAAAGCTCGCGGAAGCGCTGCTCGCCGGCGGGCGAGTCTTTGGGCGCCGCGGCCAGCACAAAGGAGGCGATCATCGTGGCCGCGAGGGCAAGGAAGTACTTCATGCGAAACTCCAAAAGAGGTGGCGCGAATTAGACGACCACCGGAGTCTTTGTGCAAGGCGATACAGCGAGCCCGCTCAGTCGATCGGCCACGCCATCCCTTGCGGCAACGAAGTTTCGACCGGCTCGGCGCGCTTCACAGGAATCGCATCCACGACCCGCCACCAGGGCTCGACGCGCTTGCCGTGGCTCGGCTCGACGGGCTCCCCGAGCTTTGGCATGACGAGCTGCGCACCGGCGTCGTGCTTCAACAGATATTCCGCGGGCTGATCCCACGCGTGCAGCGCGAGATTGAAGGTGCCCCAGTGCACCGGCAGAAATGGAGCGTTGCCAAGCAACGCCAATGCCTTCAATGCATTCTCGGGACCGAAATGGATGTCGCCCCAAGCGGGGTGAAAGGCGCCGACTTCGAGCATCACGAGATCGAACGGCCCAAGCCGCTCGCGGATGCTCTGGTACTCCGTCGTGAGGCCCGTGTCGCCACTGAAGAAGACGGCATGACGCGGCGAACGGATCACGAACGAGGACCAGAGCGTTGCGTTTCGATCCTTCAGGCCGCGCCCGGAAAAGTGCTGCGACGGCGCGGCTGTCAGCGTGAGATTGCCGACGCTGTGCGACTCCCACCAATCGAGTTCCGTGATGCGATGAGCCGGCACGCCCCAGGCTTCGAGATGCGCGCCGACACCGAGTGACGTCACGAACGGCACATCGCGCTTGCGCAGCTCGCGGATACTTGGATAGTCGAGGTGATCGTAGTGATCGTGCGATACCACGACGATATCGATGGGCGGCAGCGCCTTGATCGCAACAGGGACCGGTTGAAAGCGTTTTGGCCCTGCGAACTGCGCGGGTGACGCGCGCTTCCCCCAGACGGGATCGGTGAGTACTCGTACTCCCTCGATCTCGATCAGGACGGTCGAATGGCCGAGCCACGTAGCACGTAACCCGCTGCCAGGCGCCTTGACCCAGCCATCGAGCGGGTTCATCGAAGGCAGCGGTCCGACAGGTACGCGCCGCTCACCCCCGCAGAGAAACTCGCTGAGCTTCGGCATCGACACAGTCGCGTCGCGCAAACCCGGCAGTATCGGGTGGAAATTGCGAAACCCATTGCCCACCCATGCGAGCGAGCCCTGCATGCGTTCGAGCCGTTTGCCGTCGGGTTTACTACCGAGCACCTTCATCGCGACACTCTGCGGCGTTGGCCCGCGGTGGGCAATCCCTCGAAGGAGGGAGCGGCCGCGACGTTTCCGCAGAAACGCGGCGGCGCCTTCCCATCAGCCATTTGATCGCCGTCGAGTAGTCCATCGACTCGCCTGTCCAGCGGGATTCGGCAGTGTGCCGGTTGATCACGATGCCCAGCTCCGCGTTCTGATCGACGATTCTTGTCCAGTCGGACGGTGCTGGACCCGGCGCTTCGAGGCATTCTCCATTCGGTTGACTGAACCGTACGGCGCCATCGTCAAGCACCACTATCTTCACGCCGCCTTCATGAACGCGCCGGTGATGGAAGTGGCAGAGCGCCACCAGGTTCGAAAGCTTCGTTTCGCCACCGTTGACCCAGTGATTGATGTGGTGACCGTCGATGTAGCGCTTGTTCGGACATCCCGGGAAACGGCAACCCCCGTCGCGCGCCTTGAGCGCCCGCTTGATGGCGGGCGGTATTGTGCGGGTCTTGCGCCCAACGCTGAGCGGCTGCTGCTTCCCGTCTTCGATCAACGTGATAACGCTCGCATCGCAAGCAAGACGCCGCGCGGTCTCGGCCGGCAGGGACGGTCCGTCTTCGAGCCGGCAGCCTCCCGATGCGCGCTCGCGGAGCGTGCGTTCATCGACATGCACCACGATCTCGGCCCCGCACTGCTGCCTCCTTTAAGAAAGCTCTGTGCCACGATCGCAACCGCATCGGCACGCCGGGCGGCAAAGGTCGATCGATGATCCGGCGTTTCCGCGGAAACCTGCTCGGCGTCGAGCTGCTCCTGCGCCGCTTCGATTGCCTTCACCAGCATGGCGCCCACACTCGCGGGCAGCCTGCCCTTCACGACCAGCGATCCGTCGTAGTCATACCAATACGTCAGCGCCCGGTTCGCGTGCTGCTGCTGTTCGCGAGAGAGCTCTTCGCGTTCCGTCTCGCGGCGGTAGTACTTCACGAGCTTCTCGGTGTGCTGGGCCGTGCCGTGCCGCGCGATCATCAGGAAGTATTCCTCCGTGGCGGGGCACGCCGCCCGCGTGATGGCCCGCACCTTCGAGTAGCTGATTTCGCCCCGCGCCATTGCCGATGAAATCAGCGGGAGCTTTTCGAGCGCATGCGCCGTTCGCACTTGCTCGCGCGCGGCGCCGAGGTTGATGCCGCATTTCCAGTTGAGCCAATGCGCGCACGATTGCGAGCCCGACCAGCCGCCGCGGCGATCGTATTCCGCGATCAGCGACAGAAAGCGATAGGTGGCGGCATTGAGGTGCCCGGCGAGTTCCGTGATCTGCGCTTCGAGCGCGCGATTCATTTCATACGAGGAAAGCGGGGCGGTGCTGCCGTCCATGGACATCTCCGGAGGATTGAGATGGTGTGCGTGCGATTTTACTCCGCTGAGTCACGCAATGACTGCGATAATCAATGCGCGTGCGAGGACTAATGGCAACACATAACTCCGACGCCAACACACTCGAGTCACTGGTTCGCGACTTCGCCGAACTGGGCGTCGCGAGCGGCATGACGGTGATGGTCCATTCCTCGCTCGGGAAAATCGGGTGGACCGAGGGCGGTCCTGTCACCGTGATTCGCGCGCTTCTCGAAACGCTCGGGCTCCAGGGCACGCTGGTCATGCCGGCGGAGTCACCCGCCCAACCAGATCCGCAGCAGCTCGTGTTCGATCCGCGGACAACTCCGACGACGATGGGCGCCATTCCCGAAGCATTCCGGACTTTTCCTGGAACGCTGCGGAGCAATCATCCGCTGGTTTCCGTTTGTGCCAACGGCCGAGAAGCCAGCGAAATCACGCGCCAACATTCGCTGGCATTCTGCGAAGGCAAGGACACGCCGTTTGAACAACTCTACGAACTGAACGCGTTCACGCTGCTGCTCGGAGTCGGCTTCGACAGATGCACGTCCTTGCACTATGCGGAATCGCTCGTGCCTTCAAGACGCACGGCCGTGAGCCGCTTCGCGCTGATGCAGGACGGCAAACGCATCTGGATGGAAGTGCCGGACATGGCAACCGACAACGGAGTGCACTTTCCCGTTGTCGGTGCCGAGTTCGTCAGGAATCGCGCGATTCGATCCGGGCGAGTCGGTAACGCGGACGCGCTGCTCTTCTCGACCCGCGAGCTGGTCGACTTCGCCGAAGCCTACTTCAAGCGCGCTTTGCCCCCAGCAAGCGAAACGCCCAGATCGCGAGGCTGGCCGTAACGAGCACCGCGATCATTGAGAACGCCATCGGCACGTCCCAGCCTGCGATGACGGCCGTCCAGCCGCGAGCGAGTCTGAGCGCCTGCACGACAGCGATCACGCTGAAGAGGACGCCGGATACCAGGAAATAGCTGCGCATATGCACCTCGGAGCTTTTGGCCTGTGATCTGAAGCACCAACCCTATTGAGCCGCCTTGAAACCGAGCACGATCCGTGTGACGCCCTCCGCCAGCTCGCTGCGGCCGGGCAGCTCCTCCATGTTCGTCAGGAAGGCGACCGCGAATCTGTGTCGCGGCATGAGCGTAACGATGCCGCTGAATCCGGGCGTTGAGCCGCCATGGTAGACCCACGTGTCGTCGTGCCACTCCTCGAGCTCCATCGACCAGCCGAATCCGTAGCCGGTCTTCTCGCCGTTCTTCAAGGTAGCGGACGTGAACATCTGTTCCTGCGTTTCGTGTGACACCAGCCGATCGGAAAGCACGGCAGCGATGAAACGCGCCAGATCGTCGATCGTCGTCACGAAGCCGCCAGCGGCCATGCGATTGCTCATGTCGATCGGAATCGCCTTCTCGACCTTGCCGTCGAGCAGCCGGTAACCGGCAGCGCGATGAGGAATGCTTGCCGAGGGATCATCGTCGCGGATCGACTTCATTCCCGCGGGCAGCCACACGGCTCGTCGCATGTAGGCGAGGAATGGTGCCTTCGCGGCGCCCTCGATCACGCAGCCGAGTACGTCATAACCATAAGTGGTGTAGAGAAACTTCGTGCCGGGCTCGAAGAGGAGCGCGTCATCCTTGAAGGGCGCCATCGCATCGACGATGTTCCTGTAGTGAATCGTGCTCGTCTGTTCCTCCTTGTCGTGCGGGCCACCGTAGTGACGGATGCCGCCCAGGTGCGAGAGGAGCTGGCGCACCGTGATCGTCCATTCCTTGACCGGGAATTGTGGACAATAGCTGCGAATGTCGGCATCGAGGTCGAGCTCGTGCTGCTCGACGAGCGTCATCGCGGCCGTTGCGGTCATCGTCTTGCCGATCGATGCCGTGCGAAACCTCGTTGCCAGCGTGGCCGGCACGGAATGCTCGCGGTCGGCCGTGCCATAGGCCTTCGACCACGCCATCTTGCCATCCACCACGATCGCCATCGCGAGCGCCGGGATCTGGTGATCGGCCATGTAGCTGGACACCAGCCGCTCGATGCCCGCGATCTGATCCGCGGGAAGCGTCGCGGCAATTCCACAGACGGGCACGAACGAGAGCCAAAGCATGGCGAGCGCAAGGATGCGACTCATGACGGCTGTCACTTCGGCAGCAAGTGCATGAACGGCTCGGCTTCCTGCAACGCTCGAGCATACGAAGGACGCGCCATGAGGCGATCGAGATACGCTGCGGCGTTCTTGTGAGTCGAGCGGAACGATCCAAAGAATCTGCTTCCATAGAAGAGCGGCGGCGCGGCGGCGCAATCCGCCATCGTGAATTCCTCGCCCATCACCCAGGTGCTGCCAGCCATGGCGGTCTCGACCATGTCGAGCGCCGTCCGGTACATCGCCTTCGCTTCCTCGACTCCGTAGGCATCGCGCTTGTCTTCGGGCCGCAGCCGGTCGAATGCGAACTTCTGCATGGGCGTGTGCATGTAGTTGTCGAAGAACCGATCCCGCATGCGCACCTTGCGCGCGGCATCCGGGTCGTCTGGCAGCAGTTTGGTCTTGCCCGGATAGTGAAGCGCGAGGTACTCGATGATGATGCTGGATTCTGGAACCGTCGCATCGCGACTGTCGTCACGCAGCAGCGGAAAGCGCCCGACCGGCCAGAGTTTCCTGAATTCGGCCGCAACGCTTGCGTCATCGATGCGCTTCGGTTCGAACGGAATGTCGTTCTCGTAAAAGGCGATGAGTGCCTTGTGGCAATACGACGAGAGTGGATGCAGGTAGAGCTTGAGGCTCATGTCTCACTCCCGCGTGACGCGCTGGTAGGTGACCTCGACCGCCTTGTACTCGCCCGCCTTGTACTGCGACCCTTGCGGAACGATGTTGTACGCCGTGATGGTCAGGTGATCCTTGTCCGCCAGTGTGTATTCCGTGCGCCACCCCCACTTCGGTTGATTCGCGCCAGCGTAGTAGTCGCCTCGTACCGAGAATCCTCGCTCGGTGGGTGCACCTTCGGAGAAAAGGATCATTCCCTGCGTATGAAAGTCATCGACCCAGGATGACTGAAACGCTTTCGACCCCGGATTGAATACGAGCAGGTCTTCACCGCGCCGGGGCTTGCCTTTCATCGAGCCGACGTACGTGTGCCGAACGTATCTGCCATCCATTACTGCGGCGAACTCGCCCGAGATCTTCGACTCGTCCGCGAGCTTCCCCGGCTCGAACCAGGTCCGGCAATTGCCTTCCCACTTCCCGATTAACGACTTGAGTACCTCTGCACCTGCCATGGGCTTGACCTCCTGTGCGCTCGCAGCCGTGAATAGCGCGACACCGACCAGGGCCATGACGCAATTATTTGGACGTTTCATGGACCCCTCCAGAATGCTATTGATCGGTCGCGCTGCTGTTAAACGAGAACACCCGCCACGCGTGCAGATTACCGGGGCGCGCCGCTCGCGCGAAAGTGCCACCCGTGAATGCGGTGATGACGCCTTCCCAGAAGCGGCAAGCGCCGGTATTCCCCTCCGACACCCGCACGACCCAGCGGCCGGGGAAGCGATTCCAGAGGAGGAAAGCCGCCCGACGTCCCACCCCGGATCGGCGATGGCGACGAACGACGAAGAACTCCGCGACGTCGAAAGCATCGGGGTCGTCGGAGCCCGGCACACCCCGCGTGACCAGCGCAAAGCCTGCGATCTGGCTGCTGCAGCGAATGAGGAACGGGAACCGCCGCTGCGGCTCCGACCAGTAGAGCGGCAGCTTGTCGTAGCCGAAGCGGCCATCGGCTCCGAGCTCGAGCGCGAAGACATCGCTGAGGTCATGGCAGTAGAGCTCGAGGAGATTCGACAGGATCGGCGCATCGCGCGGTGTCGCGACGGCAAGCACAACATCGTGCCCGTCGATTGACGACGACGCGGGGCGACTCACAATCCACCCGCCAGTCTCTGCGTGACAGCGGCCGCCGAATCCTCGCTGCAGCCGCTCGCGTTCTGACCGCTCCATAGAGGCGAGAAATCTCCGGAGCCTCTGCCCTCGGCCCGTGCACGCAGCGGCGCGATGGCCGTAGCGGCCAGCGGAAACTCCGGAGCGGCGTCATTCATTGGGCCGAGCTCGCGCATGACGCGATTGACGATGCCACGCGCAGGCCGGCCGGTGAAGAGATTCGTGAGCGCCGTCTGCGGTAGCAGTGCGAATGTGCCGAGCTGTGCCGTCAGGTCGTGCGACAGGAAGTGTCCCCGATGACCGCCGGCCTCGAGTCCCTGCGCGATGATCCCATCGACTCCCCGCTCTTCGAGCCAGCGCGCCTCCTCGACAGTCGTGGCGGAAGAGAGAATCTTCGAGCCCCAGGAGCGGACCCGCGCCAACAACGTTGTGGACGGCAAGCCGAAGTGGAAGCTGACCACCGCCGGCGCAAACTCCTCGATCGCATCGGCATACTCGTTGTTGAAAGACGCGCGCGCCGGTCCCGGCGGAATGTTTGTCGCGTCGATTCCATATTGCCGGTAATAAGGGGACAGCAATTCCCGCCAGCCGGCTTCCCGCGTCGCATTTGACACCGGCGTCGGGTAGCAGAAGAAGTTCACGAGAAACGGTTTGCCACTGCCCGCCTTGATCGCGGCTGCTTCGGTGCGCATGGCTTCGATCGAGAGAAGCGCGCAGGGCAAGGATCCAAGTCCGCCCGCATTCGACACCGCAATCGCGAGGGCGCTGCCCTGCGAACCGGCCATCGGCGCCTGGATGAGTGGTAGCTCGGTTCCCAGCAGCTCGTGCAGACTCATTGCGACAATGCGGCCGTTGCGCGCCGCGGCTCACTCAAGGCGACCGGCGCCGCCGCTCACCGAGTTCACGGGAGATTTCGAGGATGCAGCGATACACGCGCTCGATCTGGTCCGCAGAATAGGGACCCTTCACCGCCGCACGCAGCTCCGCGATCATTCGCTGCTCGCGCCCGGGGTCCAATACCGCCAGACCCGACTCCTCCTTGATCCGCATGATCGATTCGACGGCGCGGCCGCGTGCCTCGAGCAGTACGAGGAGTTCCCGATTGAGCCGATCGATGACAGCCCGCTGTTCGGCGATCGCCTGGGCAGCATGTTCAGTCTGCGACAATGGTCCGGCTCTTCTTCATGAAACGGGCAACGCCCCAGAATACTGCCACGACGATCATCGACGCGATGACTGCTCGCACAGCGCCTTGCCTTTCGGCAATAGCATTCTCCCGCCACAGGTTCCACAGCGCGATCACACCGATTCCCATCAGCCATCCGGTCGGCGTGCCATATTCCTTCACAAGCACGCGCCGCCAGTGGAACTCGGATTCGGCGAGCGTTGCGCCAAGGCCCCGAATTCGCAGGAGCCAGCGGGGAACGTCCCGGGTGTAGGCATCGAACGCCGGTCCGAACTTCTGCCTGAGATACGCCTCCTCGGCGGCGACGATGGCGAGATATATGAATACGAACAGCGGCACCGCGACGGCGACGCATGTCCAGGAGTTCGATGCGATGGCAACGCCGGCGAGAATGAGGAGATTCCCGACGTACATGGGATTGCGGCTGTGCGAATAGATTCCTTCGGTGACGAGGTCCTCTGCGTACACGCGCCGATTCTTGCCGCCGCGGATGATGTAGCGCAGACCGATCGTTGCGGCTCGCACGAACTGGCCCGCGAACGCGACGAGAAGCCCGGCCGCGGCCGCGTGCAGCGAGTCGCCGAACAGGCGCTGGCCGGGCAGCAACACCAGGAGAAACGCAACGGGGAAGAGCGCGTTGCGGAAATGAAAGAAGAAATTGCCGATGGCTACCATGGCTCTCACTACCCGCTTACTTCACCGCGATCAGGCCGCAGAAGTTGTACCACTTGAAGAACACGTCGACGTAACGGAATCCGGTGCGCAGGAAGAGCTCCCGGTTCTCCATCAGCTTGTATGGAATGAGAACATTCTCGAGCGCCTCGCGCTTCTGCGTGATCTCGAGTTCACTGTAGCCGTTACGCCGCTTCATGTCGTAGTAGTACTTGATGAAAAGGCGATTGAACAACGAATCCTCGGCGAGCACCTTCTCGACGGCTATGAAGCAGCCATTCGAATTGAGTCCCCGGTAGATATCGGCAAGCAGCTTCTCGCGGTGCAGGGGCCGGATGAACTGCAGCGTGAGGACCATCATGGCGACCGAGGCGTTATCGATCGCGATGCCCTGATTGAGGTCGGCAAAGCGCAGCTCATAGGGCCGTTCGAGACCGAACTCCTCGAATTTCAGCTTGCACTTTTCGAGCATCTCGTTCGAATTGTCGATTCCGACGAACCGCACGCCCGGATCGACTGCGTCATGCATCGCGAGGAAAGTCGTGCCGGTGGAGCAGCCGAGATCATAGATGGCCGAGCCCGGGGTCGCGAAATCCGCCGCAAGCTCGCGAACCATCCGCTGAATCTCGACGTAGAACGGCACCGAGCGGGTGACCATGTCGTCGAAGACGGAGGCCACCTTGCGGTCGAACTTGAAGTCCGAAATATCCGCCTGCTGTTCGCGAAACACCTGGTCGCGCGGTACTTGAGTCATTGTTTTATCCCTGCAATTACCAGCCCGAACCGGCGAAGTCTAGCGCTTCGCTCGCCCCAGCGCGGTACGCCCTTAGGGCTATATGGAGTACCACCGGATGAGCGCAAATGCCACTCCGGCGGCGAAGAATAACCCAAAGATGAGCTTGTTATGGCGCGCCAGCCAGACCGGCAGGTAGATATCGAAATTGTCCCGCCGGTCGTCGGTGTAGCGAGCAGCCACCGCGGTGAGCGGGCAGCGCCAGGAATTCACGACGAGCACTGCCACTTCGATGAAAACCAGCGCGATCAGGGCGAATGCCCAGTCGAATCGATGCCCGAGGACGCACACCGGGATCGTGAGGATGCACCCGGCGAACAGGGCCCAGACGACCGTGTGCAGGATCTTGACGAGCCGAAGCTTGCCGCGCGCATTCATGCGACCGTCACGATGCACGAAAGCGCGCGGCTTTGCAGCCGCGCGAGCCCGAACCTACTCCGCCACTGCCACGCCTGAGCCGCCCATCTCGGCCGGGAAATCCTTGAGCTTCGGCAATCCGTCTTTAATGACGGACTCCGGCCAGGACCTGCGCACGATGACCGCGATCTGGATGGGCCTCACGACGGTCGAACGGGAGCGCAGCTCACCCGCTGCTGTAACTCGCCTGTAACCGCCGGGTCAGCGTGATGTAGCCGGACGGCCCCGTCCCCCTTGGTAGCTTGTCTCCCGACGACCAAAACACAGGGAGACCCATCATGTTTTTTCAACGCAAGAGTCGAGTGCGTTTGTTCTGTCTCGCGCTCGTCCTCAGCCTGACATCTGCTGCCTTCGCACACGACGCGCATCCGCGCTTCGTCGTGTTCGGCGACAGTCTCTCCGATCCGGGAAACTTCTACCTCGCCTTTGGCCAGACATCGGAAGCGCCGTACGCACCGATTCCGTCGGCACCGTACTCGATCTCGGGCCATCACTTCAGCAACGGCCCGACCTGGATCGAGCAGCTCGCCACCGCGCTCGGAACGCCCGAAAGCTCGCGGCCAGCGCTGGCGCGCCCGGGCGTCAACACGAACTACGCCGTCGGCGGCGCGCGCGCTCGAGCCAATGCGGAAGAATTCGCGAGCTACGATCTGACCACGCAGGTCGGCTTGTACCTGTCGAACTTCCAGGGACATGCGCGACCGGACGCCATTCACGTCGTGTGGATCGGCGGCAACGATCTGCGCGATGCGCTGGTTGCGCTTTCCGTCGATCCGACGGCGGTGACGAGCCAGGCGATCCTCGGTGCGGCCATTCACAGCGTCGCTGACAACGTGGGCGTGCTGTGGGCGACAGGCGCCCGGAAGTTTCTCATACCGAACATGCCGGACCTGTCGGTTACTCCGGTGATTCAATCGCTCGGACCGCAAGCAGTCGGCGCCACCTCGCAGCTGATCGCCGCCTACAACGCAGGCCTTGCGCAGGCGGTCACTCAGCTTCGTCAGCTGCCGAACGTACGCATCGTGGTCATGGATGACTTCAAGCTGATCGACTCAATCGTCGCGAGACCCCGCCTGTTTCGCTTCGACGACGTCATCGACCCGTGCCTCAAGTTCGGCGTCGCCGAGGATGCGGTCTGCGACGCGCCGCGCGAATATCTCTTCTGGGATGGCCTGCATCCTACGACCCAGGGACATCGCATCGTTGCGCTAGAGGCGCTGCGCGTGCTGGTGATGAATCAGTAGCGCGGCGAGGGCAATCGGGAATTGGGACGCCGGGTGATCCGGCGTCCCTAGCGCCGCCGAAACGCCTGCACCACGAACAGCACGAACGCGACGACACCGACTCCAAAGACCAGATCGCCCGGAACCCGCACCCAGACGAGCGCCAGCATCACGGGCTGATGCATGAACTCGGCCGTGCGCGCGTAGGCGTAGTACTCCGCGAAGCTTGCATAGCTCTGCAAGAGACCCGATGGCAGCAGCGACAGGAACACCATCATCGCGAGTCCGATGTTGAGACACCAGAACGAGGTCTTGAGGAGCTTGCGGTTCCACGTGGCGGGATTTGTAAGGCCGCGCATGCAGTAGAGCATGAGCCCGAGTCCCAGCATGCCGTAGACGCCGAAGAGTGCCGCGTGTCCATGCGTCGCGGTGGTGTTCAGGCCCTGCATGTAATAGAGCGCGAGCGGCGGATTGATCAGGAAGCCAAGGAGCCCCGCGCCCACCATGTTCCATACCAGCACGGCCGCAAAGAACTTGAACGGCCAGTGGTAGGGATCTTCCCAGGCCGATTTCCCTTCGACCTTGGCGCGGTTGTAGGCCTCGAAGCCGACCACCATCAGCGGCACCACCTCGAGGGCCGAGAAGACGCTGCCGAGCGCGATCACGCTGATCGGCGTGCCTGCCCAATAAAGATGATGGAACGTGCCGAGCACGCCGCCGCCGAGGAAGATGAGCGTCGCGAAGAGGACCGAGATTGTCGCAACCGACATGCGCACGAGTCCCATGCGCACGAGCAGCGCCGAAACGATCGCCGTCGCGAACACCTCGAAGACACCCTCGACCCAGAGGTGCACGACCCACCAGCGCCAGTACTCCATGATCGAGATGTGCGTGTGCTGCCCATAGAGCAGGCCCGCGCCGAACAGGAGTCCGATCGAGACAGTCGAGATCGCGACGAGAAAGACGAGCGAGCGGCTTTTCTCTCCGCGCTTCAACAATGGCGCCAGAGCGCGCAGCACGAGGAGCATCCACACCAGGAGCCCGACAAAGAGGAATATCTGCCAGAAGCGGCCGAGGTCGACGTATTCATAGCCCTGGTGGCCGAACCAGAAATTGCGCGTGAGATCGGGCATGCGGCCCATGACCGCGAGCCACTGCCCGGCGAATGCGCCGACGACGATCACCAGCAGGCAGACGAAAAGGAAGTTGACTCCGAACCGCTGGAACCTCGGCTCGTGGCCGGAGAGGAGCGGCGCCACGTAGAGTCCCGTCGCAAGCCACGCCGTTGCAATCCAGAGCACGGCGAGCTGCGTATGCCAGGTGCGAGTGATGACGTAAGGCAGCTCGTCCGACATCGGCAGTCCGTAGAGGCCCTGCCCTTCCACGGCGTAGTGCGCTGTGACCACTCCGAGCAGCATCTGCACGAGAAAGAGCGCCGCCACAACCCAGAAATATTTCGCCGTCGCTTTCATCGATGGTGTGACCGTCACCGACTCCATGAAGTCGACCTTCGCCAGGCCCGACTCGGGCTCGAGGTCGCGCCGCCAGACATCGAACATGCGCGCGTAGTACCAGACGATGGCACCGATGCCGCCAAGCAGCACGAGGATGGAAATGAACGTCCAGATGAACACCGGCGCTGTGGGCACGTTGCCGACCAGCGGCTCGTGCGGCCAGTTGCTCGTGTAGGTGATTGACTCACCCGGCCGGTTCGTCGTCGCCGCCCAGGCGGTCCAGAAGAAAAATGCATTGAGCGCAGCTGCGTTCTCATCGGTGAGGCGCGTCTTCACCGGCAGTGCGTACTGCTCGCGCAGATGCTGATCCGCGGCGCCGCGCGCCTGAAAGAGATCGCGGTAGTGTTCGCCGACCGTGCGGATCGCCTGCGCCCGCTCCTCGCTCACGGTGATCGTGCGGGTTGCTACGTCAAAGGTGTTCGTGCGCATCTCGAGCTGCACATCCGCGTGTCGCAGATCCTTGAGGGCCGTTGCCTCGCGATGCAGCCAGTCCGCGCTCCAGTCGGGCGCGAGATAGCTACCGTGGCCCCAGATCGAGCCCTGCTGCATACCACCCATGGACTGCCAGACGTTCTGCCCGCGCTCGATGTCTGCGCGCGTAAGGAGCGTCGCGCCCGACGTCGTTCGCACGGCATCCGGAATGGGCGGGGCCATGTGATAGATCTCGCCGCCGAAATAGAGCAGCGTGCCGAACATGAAAATCATGCCGGCGGCGAGAATTATCCAGAGCCGCCGCACCGTGAAAACCTGGCTGTAGTCGCTCATCGCCCCCCCCCTTTTGCCCGTGCAGACGACGAACACGCACAAGCCGCGGCGATTTTATTCGCTGCGCAGGGGCCAACAATCCGTAGAGGTACTTATCAGGGCCGCATCGCAGCGGCCCGGCGGTGGGTTACTGCGCGGCTTTCGCCTCCGCGAGCGCCGCGTCGATCAGCGCGACGAGCGCATCGCGGCTGTAGCTGTAGGGCTGGTTCTCATTGAGCTGCACGAGCTGCTCGATCTGCTTCTTGATCGTGATCTCCGCCTCGCGCTGGTTCGGCACCACCATGTAGCGGCGCTGTGGCTTCGCGTCGAAGAGCGCGCGCTTCACGGCGTCCGCCACTTCGTCCGGCTCCTTGTATTCGGCTCGGCTGCCCGTGCCGAGCCGTTTCACGACTTCCGGGTTCGGCGGATTGCGGGGATCGGAGTTCTCCGTGAGGTGCTTCAGCAGGTTCGCGTTGATTTCCGAACGATAGTTGCCGGGCTCGACGACACTGACGCTGACGCCGTCGGCCGCAACCTCTCCGGCCAGCGCATCCGTATACGCCTCGATGGAGTGCTTGCTCATGCTGTAGACGCCGAGGAGCGGCCGCGCGAGGATTCCCGAGATCGAACCCATGTTCACGACACGGCCCTTCTCTTTCAGGATGAGCGGCATGAAGGCGCGCGTCACGCGAAAGACGCCGAAGGTGTTGATGTCCATCAGGTAGTGAACATCGCTCTCGTCGGTCTGCATGAGGGGCCCTGCAACCGCGACGCCCGCGTTGTTGACCAGGCCATAAAGGCCCCGCCCGCCCTTGGTTACGGTGTCGACCGCGGCGGCGATGTCTTGCGGCTTCGTGACATCGAGGCGAACGCCCTGCACGTTCTTGATCCCATTGAGCTCGGCGAGGTCCTTGTCCTTGCGCGCCCCGGCGTAGACAAAGTAGCCGTCGGCGGCGAGCCGCTCGGTGATCTTGCGGCCGATGCCGGTACTGGCGCCGGTCACGAGCACCGCCTTCTGGGGTGGCTGCGCCGTTTCATCGGCATGCGCGATTGGAACACCGGTCGCAGCGGCAAGGACAACAATGGCCATGAACTTCATGGGAAACCTCGATGAAGATGAGAGGTGCCGGTCATGCAGGGCGCGCCGGGACCTTGATTGCACGGTCGACGGTGGGGCGAGCGAGGAAAACGTCGAGCACTCGCTTCACATTCGGGTACCCCGGGAATCCCACCAGCTCGCCCGCGTCATAGTAGCCAATGAGATTTCGGACCCACGGAAAAGTGGCGATGTCCGCAATGGTGTAGGCGTCACCCATGATCCACGGGCGTCCCTCGAGCCGGGCGTCGAGCACGCCGAGGAGGCGCTTCGCTTCCGTCGCGTAGCGATCGCGCGGACGTTTGTCTTCGTATGCCTTGCCGGCGAACTTGTGGAAGAAACCGACCTGACCGAACATCGGTCCGACACCGGCCATCTGGAACATCAGCCACTGGAACGTCTCGTAGCGGGCAGTGGCATCGCGCGGCAGGAACTTTCCCGACTTCTCGGCGAGGTAGATCAGGATGGCGCCGGATTCGAACAGGGCCATCGGTTTACCGCCCGGGCCGTCGGGATCGATAATGGCCGGGATCTTCCCGTATGGATTGAGCGAGCGGAACTCCAGCGACTGCTGATCATTGCTGTCGAAATCGACGAGATGCGGCTCGTACGCGAGCCCGGTCTCTTCCAGCATGAGCGATGCCTTCACGCCGTTCGGCGTCGGCAGTGAATAGAGCTGGATTCGGTCAGGATGCCGGGCCGGCCACTTCCGGGTGACCGGGAAATCGGAAAGATCGGTCATGGTCGCCAACCTGAATGGAAGCTGTACGATTTTGGACTCTCTTATATACAGGTCCGGGCGGCGCCGATAGAGGTTTGGACCCTGGTGTAAGATGCGCCGCCATGGGCCGCAACATCCTGGGCATCGTCGCCGGTCTCGTCGCGTGGTTCATCGTCGCGACCCTCCTCAACTTCATTCTCCGGCTGGCCGTGCCCGGCTATCACGTAGCCGAGCCGACGATGGCCTTCACGCTGACGATGCAGATTGCACGGCTTGTGGAAGGCGCAGTTGCATCACTCGTGGCCGGCCTCACCACGGGACTCGTCGCGCGGGGCAACCGCACGATGGCCATGGTCCTCGGCACCTTGCTCGTGGTGCTCTTCATTCCCGTGCATTACCAGCTGCGGGATGCGTTTCCGCTCTGGTATCACCTGACTTTCCTGCTTTCCCTTTTCCCGCTGACAGTGCTCGGGGCGCTCATCGTCAAGAGCCCTGCGGTCCCTCGGAATTGACGGGTTGCCAGTTCCCACCGTGAGACGCACGATCCTCTGCCTCTGGCTGTTGCTGGCGCTGACCGCCGCCGTCACAGCGCAAGCCCAGAACAAAGGAGCGCCGCTCGGGCACCCGCCGACGATCGTCATCGTGCATGGCGCGTGGGGCGGATCCTGGGCCTTTCGCCGCGTCGACGAATTGCTGACGAAGAAGGGCTTCAAGGTCTATCGTCCGCAGCTCACGGGCGAAGGCGAGCGCGTGCACCTTGCGCGGCCCGACATCGGCCTCGATACGCACATCGAGGATGTCGTCAACACGATCCTCTACGAAGACCTGCACGACATCATCCTCGTCGGCCACAGCTACGGCGGCATGGTGATCACCGGAGTCGCCGACCGCGTGCCCGACCGGATCCGCCGGCTCGTCTATCTGGACGCGTTCATTCCACGTGACGGCGAAAGCATGATGGGACTCGTCGGCGCCCGCGCCGCCGACCTGAGCGCGATGGTGAAGGATGGCTTCATCGTGCCGAAGTGGGTTGGGCCCGATGATCCGCCGCCGCACGACGAACCGCAATCGCTCAAGACCATCACGGATTCGATCGTCCTCAAGAACCCGGCCGCACGCTCGCTTGCTGCGACCTACATCCTCACGGTCGAGCATGGCAAGCAGCCCGAAGAGGACGAGTTCTATCCGCAGTCGCTGCGTGCGAAGTCGTTTGGCTGGCCGGTGCTGATCCTGACGGCCAACCACAATGCCCAGTGGTCCGCGCCCGAGGCGCTCGCGGCGCTGCTGGCCCGGACAGCGAAACAAGAACACTAACGTCCCGCAGAGGCTCCCGTGCGACATCTTCTCTTCATCGGCCTGGCGTCGGTCGGCTTCAGCGCACCTCTTCTGGCGCAGGCGCCGCCCCTTCTGCCGGAGAAGGACGTGGCTGCCATGGCGAATGAGCTGAGCGGCGAGACCGCCAAGCGCAATCTCGAAGGGCTCGCGCGCTTTCACCGCCAGCGCGGCTCGCAGGGATTCCACGCTGCCGCTGAGCTGATCGCCGAGCGCGCACGGGCGTATGGATTGAGCGGCGTCGAGATCCTCGAGTTTCCAGCGGACGGCAAGCTCATGTACGGCACGCAGCGGGCGCGGATGGCGTGGGACGCGGAGGATGCAGAGCTCTCCGAGGTCAAGGACGGCACCGAAACGAAGATTGCGAGCTATGCGGCGCAACCCATCGTGCTCGCGGAAGACAGCGAGTCGGCCGATGTCACGGCGGATCTCGTCGATGTCGGCAGCGGCGAGAAGGAAAGTGACTACGCGGGCAAGGACGTCAAGGGCAAGATCATCCTGGTGTCCTCACAAGCCGGAGCCGCACAGGATCTCGGCACCGGCAAGTTCGGGGCGGCAGGCTTCGTGAGCTACGCCCAGAATCAGAAGACAGCCTGGTCCGGCGAGAACGACAATCTCATTCGCTGGGGCCATCTCGATTCCTTTTCACCCAACAAGACATTTGCTTTCATGGTTTCGCTGCGGACGGCGCGCGCAATGCAGATGCGGCTGCGTTCGGGCGACACGATCCGCCTGCACGCGAAGGTGAAGGCCGGGCAGCATGCAGCGGCCTACGAAGTCGTTACGGGCGTCATTGCAGGTGCCGATCCCAAGCTAAAGAACGAGGAGATCGCGTTCTCCTGTCACCTGGATCACCAGCGTCCGGGCGCCAACGACAATGCGAGCGGCTGCGTGACCATTCTCGAAGTGGCCCGAACGCTGGCGCGGCTGATCGACAACGGCAAACTCGCGAGGCCCGCCCGCACGATTCGCTTCATCTGGCCGCCGGAAGTCGAAGGCACCGTCACGCTGCTCAACGCGAGGCCGGAATTCGCAAGGCGCATCAAGACTGCGATTCACATGGACATGGTCGGCGGCGGACCGGAGACGAAGGCGGTCTTTCATGTCACACGCGGGCCGATGAGCCTGCCGTCCTATGTCCATGACGTTGCGTGGGCTTTTGCGGAGTGGATCAACGTCGAGTCGTATCGATTCGCCGCGGGTCTTGCCGCGGACTATCCGCTCGTGGCTCCCGAGGGCGGCAAGGAGCCGCTGCGTGCGGATTACTCGGCCTACACGATGGGAAGCGACCACGACGTTTACCAGGACTCCTCGTTCGGCATTCCCGCGATTTATCTCAATGACTGGCCGGACCGCTACATCCATACGAACTTCGACACGCCCGCGAACATCGATCCGACGAAACTCAAGCGCGTGGCGCTCATCGGCGCGGCGAGCGGCTACTTCCTCGCCAACTTCTCGCCGCGCGATGTTGCGGCAGCGGACCGAGCGGTCGCCGCCGGACGGCTGCTTCGCACGGCGCAGGCGATAGAGCGACATACGCCCACGCAATCGGCCGAGGCATATGAACGCGGTGTCCTTGGCGCGCTCGACGGCTCGGTGCCCGCCTCGACGAAGCCATCCGACACCGCGAGCGGCGACGGCAAGCTGGTTTTTCATCGCGCCAGGGAACCGCGCGGCCCGATGGCCGTCTTCGGCTACGACTATTTCGAGGACCACATCAAGGCCGCCGGCGTGACGAAGCCGAAGCTCCTCGACTATGAAGGCGCCTGGGGGAGCGGCGACGAATACGCGTACGAGGCGCTGAACTTCGCAGACGGCAAGCGCGACGCGCAGCAGATCTGCGACGAGCTGTCGGCGGAATACGGGACAGTGCCGCTTGACCTGGTTGTCGAGTATCTGCAGGCGCTCAAGAAAATCAACGTACTTCAATGACGGCGAGGAACCCCATGAATCATCGGAGCCACAGTTCCCGATTTGCGGCAATCGTCGGTGTCCTGACCCTCGTCGCGATCGGCATGCAGACCCGCGCGGCCAACACCAGCAATGGTGTCGTCGCCTTCGAGAACTCCGGTGCCGCTCAAGCGCAAGCGGACTTTCTCCTCGGGCTAGCCCAGCTGCACAACTTTCAGTATCCGGAGGCCGCACGCTCCTTTCGCTCTGCGCAGAAGACCGATCCGTCCTTTGCCATGGCGTACTGGGGCGAAGCAATGACCTACAACCATCCGGTGTGGGCTCAGCAGGATCGGGATGCGGCTCGCACCGCGCTCGCAAAACTCGGCGCGACTGCGCAAGCACGTGCGGCCAAGGCGCCAACGCCGCGTGAGAAGGCGTATCTTCACGCCGTCGAGGTTCTCTACGGCGATGGCGATAAGTATGCGCGCGACGACCGCTACGCCCTCGTCATGGAGCAGCTGCACGCGGACTTCCCGGACGACATCGACGCAACCTGCTTCTATGCACTGGCACTGCTTGGCACCTCGCACGCCGGCCGGGATGTGCCGACGTACATGAAAGCGGCGGCGCTGATGGAGGATGCGTTCCAGCAGTACCCGAACCATCCGGGCGCCGCGCACTACCTCATTCACTCGGTCGACGATTCCGTACACGCACCGCTCGGTCTGCGTGCCGCGCGCGCGTACGCGAGCATCGCGCCGGACTCCCCGCACGCCATGCACATGACCTCCCACATTTTCCTTGCGCTCGGGCTTTGGGACGATGTGGTGCGGGCGAACGAGGCAACGATCCGGCTCGCGGACGCGAAAAGGCGCGCGGCGAATCCGGATGCACCGCTTCCGGGCTGCGGGCACGCGACGACCTGGCTCGAATACGGTTACCTGCAGCAGGGCCGGTTCGCCGACGCCGGGCGCCTCGTGCAGCAATGCAGTGAGGAAATGCGAACACGTCCGACGACTGCGACGGGCGCAGACCTGCTCGATACCGACGGCACCTCGGCTGGATCCTTCAGCAACATGCGGACACGCTACCTCATCGATACCGATGACTGGTCAGGTGCGGTGGCCGCATTGAGCGTCGACATCAAGGGTGTAGTTGGCGCGGAATTCTCGCGCGACTTCGCCGATGCGTATCATGCGGCCCGGTCGGGCACGCTCGACGCGGCGCAGGCAGCTGTCAAGCGCGCGCAGGACTCCGGCGCGCGCTACATCGCGCTTGCGGTCGACGTGGGAGTGCCTGCGGCCCATCCGGCGCGTCGCTTGCCGCTCATCGAGCAGGATGAATTGAATGCGCTGCTGATGCTGAAGCGCGGCGACAAAGCGGGCGCGGTCACGCTGTTGCAGAAGGCTGCAGACGCCGAGCGGCAATCGCCGATGGAATTCGGCCCGCCCTCCCTCGACAAGCCGGCCAACGAACTGCTCGGCGAAATCCTGCGCGGCCTTGGTCGTGCGCAGGAAGCGCGTGCTGCATTTGAAGCGGCGCAGGTCATCGCACCGGGACGCGGCCAGTCGCTTATTGGTCTCGCGGAATGTGCGCGCCAGCTCAATGACGACGAGCTCGCGCGCAGCGTCGACGCCCGACTCGCCCGCGTGAAACTGCGCGAAGCGCTCGCGCGCTAGCGGACCGCGATCGCCTCGATCTGCAGGCGCAGCGTCACCTGCATGCTGAGCCCGTATTCCTTGCCGACGCCGAGACCGAACTCCTCGCGGTTGATCGTTGCGAGCGCGTCCGCCCCGCACCAGTCCCGCTTCTCGATCGGGTGCAGCATGCACTTGAAGAAATTCACCTTGAGATCGAGCGGCACGGGTAATTCCGTGCAGCGTGAGTTCGCCCGTCACGCGCGGTTCCTCCCCCGGCTTGAATCCGGAGAAGCGGCCCTGGTAGATCGTCTGGGAGAACTTCATTACGTTGAAGAACTCGGCACCTTGAGCCCAGCGATTCAGGACGTCGAGCCCGAAGTCGACGCTCGACATGTCGACCGCCACGGTGACGGTCCCGGTGCCGCGCGCCTTGTCGAAGGTGAGCAGCCCCGAATTGCGGTCGAACTTTCCCCGCCAAACGGAAAGACCGAGATGATCCGCCTCGAAGCTCGGATAGGTGTGCGTAGGGTCGATCCGGTACGCGACCTCGTCCGCGAACACGGGCGATGCGACGAGTGCCGCGACGCCGGCAAGGATTCTGGTTTTCATTGGACACCTCGTGTGAGTTCGGCCAGTCGCTCGAGACTCTCGCTCCAGCCCTCATTCATGCCCATCTTCACCATTGAATCGCGAATGACGGCCGACGCCATGCGCATGCGGATCGTGAGCAGCGTCTTGTCGCCCTGCTGCTCGAAGGTGAAGGTACCCAGCATGATGCCGGCCGGATTGTCATCGCCTGGCGCGCGGTTCGGCCTCACCATGTCGTGCCACGCCGGTGGATGCTCGGCGCAGTCCATCGTCATCACCAGTCGCCGCGGCCGCTCGATCTCGCGATAGACGCCAGTCATCGGATAGTCCGTGCCGTCCGGTGCGCGCATCACGACGCGATAGGCGCCGCCGATACGCAGGTCGATTATGCACACCGGTGTCTTCATGATCCGTGGCCCCCACCACTGCGCGAGCTGCTTCGGATCCGTCCACGCGTCGAACACGACTGCCGGCGGCGCGTCGATCAGCCGCTGCAGCAGGAACTCGTCTGGCGCAGCCGGCCCGGTTGCATGGACGGCCGACCGATCCAGGTATTTCTCGAGTTTGTCGAGGTTTTGATTCCAGCCGGCGGTCCAGCCCTCGCGCATGACTGCGATCGTCCAGCGCGCGTCGCGATCGGCGACCCATGCGAGCCGCCCCTTGAGGGTGATCAGTGTTTTGCCGCCGACCGTCTCGAAAGTCACGTCCTGGTGTGCACGGTGGAACAGCTTGCCGTTCTCGAAGCATTCCTCGTCGTAGCCCAGGCGGTCCGTCGGCGCCAGCTCCGAGAATACGCAGCGGCTGACGTAACGGGTGCCGTCGGCGAGCTTCATCGTGAAACCAAAACGCCCGCCGCTTCTCGCATCGAATTCATCACAGTCGATGCTGACGAAGCCTTCCGGGACGCCACCAGTGCTCGACATGCTCGCGGGTGGTCCATGCCTGGTAAACGAGCGCCTGCGGCGCATCGACGACCCGCGTGATGACGACGTCACGCTCATCCGCTGCCGGTGCCAAGCTCATGGACGCCAGCGCCTCAGTGTTTCTTGCGGCCATGCTTCTTCTCCTTCGCTTGCAGCTTCTTGAGGTAGTCCTCGAGGCGATCGAGCTTGGCCTCCCAGTGCCGCCGGTATTGCTCGACCCAGCCCGAGACATCCTTGAGGGGTTCCGCGTTCAGCCGGCACGGCCGCCACTGCGCATCGCGGCTGCGCGTAACGAGCCCTGCCCGCTCGAGCACCTTCAGGTGTTTCGTGACCGCGGGCATGGTCATGTGAAACGGTTCGGCGAGCTGCGTGACCGAGGTCTCTCCGGTCGCGAGGCGCGAGAGAATCGCGCGCCGCGTGGGATCGGCGAGCGCCGCGAACGTGGCGCTCAGGCTGTCGGCGGTCATTGGACTTTACCGTGCGGTTATTTAACTAATTGGTAAAGTACAACGCTCCGGGCAGGCAGTCAACCCCCGGGTGCGTCAGGTCCGCTGCCGGCCCGCCTGCTGCTGCATTTCAGCGAATCCTGCCGCGGCCTCGCGCACGTCCGCGGGAAAGTCGGACATCTCCTGCACCTGGCGGATTTCGATCACTTCGTTGTCGCCGGCCGGACAGCGCCTCGCCCACTCGATCGCCTCCGCCCGCGACTTCACCTGGATCATCCAGTAACCGCCGAGGACTTCCTTCGCCTCTGCGAACGGCCCATCCGTCACCATGGGCTTGCCGCCCTTGAACGACACGCGTGCGCCCATCGAAGGCGGATGCAGGCCATCGAGCGCGAGCAGCACACCCGCCTTCGCGAGGGCCTCGTTGTATTTCATCATCGCCTCGACGGCCTTCGCGTCCGGCATCGTGCCGGGCTCGGCCGATTCGTAGCCCTTCGGGATCATCAGCATCATGAATCGCATGTCACTTCTCCGCTACGGTCTTGAGATTGTTGAGACCTGTCTGGAAATCCGTCCCGATCATCTTGTCCATGTCGAAGATGCTCTGCATGACCTTCGCCGCGTACGGTGAGGGCCCGTCCATCGCCCAGTCACCTGCGTCGCATCGCCTTGCGGCACCAGCGTGAAGGTCGCAACGTTGTGCGCCTCCATCGGCTTCAGGAAATGGAGCTCGATGCGAAGCTTCGAGGGCAACGTCGACTCGACGATCTCGAGCCGGCCGGCGCCGACGTCGCTGTTGCCGTCGTACTCGTAGACCGCTCCGGCGCCCGCCGCGGCACCGCTGAACGTGCGCTTCATCTGCGGGTCGCGCGTTTCGTAAGCGGACCAGGCGGTCCAGCGATGAAAGTCGTCGATCAGGGGAAAGATCTTCCCGGCGGGCGCGTTGATGGTTACGCTGCGATCGATGTGAAAAGTGTCCGGCTTGAACGACGCGTACGTCAGAAACGCCGCCAGCGCTACGGCAATGACAATTGCGATGGTCTTGATCACGATTGCACCTGATTCATGATGCTCTCCTGTCGCTGCTCAGTTGATCGAGATGCTTGCGGATATGGGCGGCCTCCGGTGCGGACTGCGCGATCGCGATCGCCTGATTGAAGGCATCGCGCGCTTCGTTGACGCGTCCCAGCTGCTGTAGCAAGGCTCCCTTCACTCCATGGAAATAGAAGTAGCTGTCGAGTTTGCCGGCGAGCGGCTCGATCATCGCGAGCGCAACGGCCGGTCCGCGAAGCTTCGACACCGCAACGGCGCGATTGAGCGTAACCACCGGCGATGGCTGCATTCGCTCGAGCGTCGTATACAGCTGATCGATTTCGTTCCAGTCCGTGTCCTCGGCCCGGGCCGCGCGCGCATGCAGCGCGGCAATGGCTGACTGCACCTGGTACGGCCCGGGCCGGCGATGACGCAGCGCCTTGTCGATGAGGGCGAGGCCCTCGTCGATGAGGTTTCGATCCCAGCGGCTGCGGTCCTGCTCTTCGAGCAGAATCAGCGACCCATTCACATCGAATCGCGCGGTCGCGCGCGAATGCTGAATGAGCATCAACGCCAGGAGTCCCATGATCTCTGGTTCCGCCGGGAAGAGTCCGAGCAAGAGCCGCGCCAGCCGGATCGCCTCGTCGCAAAACGGACCGCGCGCGTCCTGCGACTCTGCGCCAGCCGAGTAGCCTTCGTTGAAAACGAGATAGATCATCGCGGCAACCGCGGCGAGCCTCTCAGCGCGTTCCACGGCGCCAGGCGTTTCGAAAGGCACCCCGGCCGCCATGACGCGATGTTTCGCCCGCGTGATCCGCTGTTCCATTGCGCTCTCGGTCACGAGGAACGCGCGCGCGATCTGCTTTACCGTCAGACCCGAGACAATCCTGAGCGCCAGTGCGACCTGCTGGGTCGCCGGCAGATCGGGATGACAGCAGATAAATAAGAGTCGCAATATGTCATCCCGGTAGTGCGCGCTGTCGAGCCGATCGGCGAGCGCAGCTTCCGCGTCATCGATATCTGACAGCAGTTCCTCATCCGGTAGCGGCTCCTCGCGTTGGCGCCGCCGCGCGGCGTCGACCGCAAAATTTCTTCCCACGAAGATGAGCCATGCAGCAGGATCCCGCGGCGGCCCTTTCTCCGGCCAGGTCTTGAGCGCTCGCAGGCACGCGTCCTGAAAAGCCTCCTCCGCCGTGTCGAGATCGCGGAAGTAGCGCAGCAGCGCCGCAAGCGCCTGCGGACGGGCCGAAACGATCGCTGTTTCGATCCACTCGACTTCGGTCACCGAACCCCGCTTCCCGGCAGGAAGAGCCGTACGGGTCGCACTTCGTAAGCACCACCCGGATTCGCCTTTGCCAATTCCCGGACGATGTCGAGCGCCTCATCGAGCGAGGCGCAGTCGAGCACATAGAAGCCGAGCAGCTGTTCCTTCGTTTCGGCGAAGGGGCCGTCGATCACGAGCGGCGGATCACTGTCCTTGCGGAGCGTCGTCGCCGCCGTGGTCGGCATAAGTCGTAAGGACGGGCCGAGCTTCTTCTCGCGCTGCAGGCGCTCGTGCACGACATTGAGCTTCGCCATGACGGCGTCGTCCTCATCCTTGGTCCAGGAAAAGACGGTTTTCTCGGAGTTGTAGCAAAGGGCGGCGTAAAGCATGGGAATCGGTCTCCTCCTGCAAGGACGAACGAGTATGCCCCAAGCCGACAAGCGCCCGCGAAAGGGGCCGCTGCCGCGTTGCGGGGCGCAATATTCTCCAAGTTTCCGGCTTGGCGGGCGGGCAAACTGGGCGAATTGCAAGCAGGAGGGACCACATGATCATCGAGCGACGTGGAATAGCCGGAGTCGCCAGTGCCTTGATCGTCGCCGGCATCGCGGCCGGAGCGGAGTTGGACGATCGTCAGGTCGTTGCCGCCCTCGACGTCGAATACCAGGCAGCCGTCAAGCGCAACGACGCCGGGACGATGGCGAAGATTCTCGACGAGCGCTTCGTCCTCGTGCTCGGCAGCGGCAAGGCGTACACGCGCGCGGAGCTCCTCGATTCGGCCAGCAGCGCCCACATTGCCTACGAGCTTCAGGATGAAGAGCCGGGAACGCAGACCGTGCGCGTTTTCGGCGACACGGCGGTCGTCACGGCACTGCTTTCCCTCAAGGGTGTGAGCGAGGGCAAGACCTTCACGCGCCGCCTTTGGTTCAGCGACACGTACGTCCGCACGCCGAAGGGTTGGCGCTACGTCTTCGGCCAGGCATCGCTCCCGCTGCCGGCTTTGTAGACGACACCGCCCTTCATCACGAACGTGATGTGCTCGAACGCGGCCGTGTCTTTGAGCGGGTCGCCATCGGCCGCAACGATGTCTGCGTAGCGGCCCGCCTGGACCGAGCCGATACGATCCGAGGCACCGATCAGATCCGCCGCATTGCGGGTCGCAGCGAATACTGCATCCATCGGACTCAGTCCGTTCTCGATCATGAGGCGGAACTCCATCGCGTGATCGCCGTCGCCGAGATCCGTGCCATACGCGATGCGGACGCCCGATTTCACCGCGAGCGGAAAGTTCTTCTTCGGCAGCAGGTCGTTGGCGAGTTCCTTCGCCGCGGTTCCGGGCGTCAGCAGCTCCGGATGATCGCGCGCCGCCGCATAGAACACGTCGAAGACCGAAAGCGTCGGCACGAGGTAAGTGCCATGAGATTTCATCAAGGCAAAGGTCTCCGCCGTCGCGAAGGAGCCGTGTTCGACCGAATCGACGCCGGCGCGCACGGCATTCTCGATGGCACCGGCCGGGTAAAGGTGCGCCGCGACCTTCATGCCGAGTGCATGCGCCGTTTCGACCGCCACCTGCATCTCCTCGTTCGTCATGAGTTGCTGGCGCGGATCGTCACCGTTCGATGCAATGCCGCCCGAGGGCACGAGTTTGATGAGGTCCGCGCCGCGCCGTTTGTGCTCGCGCACGCGCAGGCGTGCCTCTTCCGGCGTGTCGACGATGCCGTTGTCCCAGCCCGGGTGAGAAAGCTGCGGGTCGAGGCCGCTGCGCGGATCGGCATGACCGGCCGTCGGGCCGAGCGGTTCGAGCGAAACCCAGAGCCGCGGTCCCGGAATCTTTCCGGAGTCGATGGCATTGCGGACTGCGACCGTCTCATCGCCACCCCCGACATCACGTGCACTCGTAAAACCCTGCATCAGCATTTCGCGCATGTAGACCGTGGCATCGAAGGCGCGGTCGATCGCGGTATGCGTGAGCCAGTCTTCCGTAGCGTTGGTGCGACTCGGCAGCTTCGCGGAGATATGCACGTGACAATCGATGAATCCGGGCAGCACCGTCGCCTTCGACAGGTCGATAACCTCGGCACCGGCCGGCGTGGAGAAACCCGGTTCGACTTTTACGATCCGCTCATCGCGCACGAAGATCGAGACTTCCCTGCGCGGAGCTGCGGAGACACCATCGATGAGTGTGCCCGCGTGAATGACCACGTCCCGGGCCGAGGCCGCACCGATCGACAGGCCTGCGGCGACAATGGCCGCGACACTCAAGCCTCGATGCTTCATGACAACGGCCCTGCACGCTCGCAATGAGAGGCGCACAGTTTAGCGCCGGGCCGCGGAGAATTCAGTTCGCTGATGCGGGTGCAAGCGACCGGTGGTCGTAGCTGAAGATGCGTGTGATCTGCCACTTGCCGTCCTTCAGCCGCCAGAGCATCGCAGTCTTTGCAATACCGACGCACTTGCTGGTGGCGAGCTCGCAGAAGCGGTGATCGGCGGTCTCGAATGCGCCGAAATCCTTGATCGGTGACACGAAGAGCGAACCTTCGACGAGCTCACGCCGCACCTTGCCGCAGATGTTCTTGCGCACGCCGTCGATCACGTCCTGCCGCTTCCAGGTGACACCGCCCTTGTCGTGATAGAACTCGACGTTCTCATCCATGTACGTCGCGAACTTCTCGAGATCGCACCGGTTGTAGGCGTCGAAGAAATCGGCGTCGAGCTTCGCGATCGTCTGCTGGAGATCGCCGGTCAGCTCATCCGCGCGCAGGACGATCGGATTGCCCGAGAAGAGCGCAAGGATGACGATCAGGAGCCCGGCCCAGAATTTGTTCATCGAATTCTCCGTGTCCATTTGAGCCACCTCGTGTTCAAAGTGCCTCGGTACTTCGGACGTAAGCACGCGGCGTGCCAAAGGTCGCGGCCGGGACAAGTGGTTGACGCTTATCGGAAATGCAGTCGTCGCGGCGTGCTTCGCAGGTGTCCGCGCGCGGACACTGGACGGCGCTGCGGACAGTCAGTGCGGCACTTTGACGAACTCGGTGTAGCCCTGCAGGAAGGTCTGCAATTGCTTGCGCACGCCTTCGTCGACGAGCGCACCCGCTTCGTTGAAGACCTTGTCCGCATGCGAAACGAGAAGCCGCGCGCCGAACCAGGGACGCATGCGCAAGGTGCGAATGACTGACAGCCAGGCGTTCTGCGACAGGATGGTACCGAAGGGCCCGGGCGATGCGCCGATAACGGCAACCGGCCGGCCGACGAAGACCTTCGGCACGTCGGCCGGCGGACGCGACATCCAGTCGATCGCGTTCTTCAACACGCCCGGCATCGAGTTGTTGTACTCGGGCGTCACGATCAGGAGGCCGTCCGACGCCGCGATCTTCTCCTTGAGCACAGTCACTGCGGCGGGAATGCCGTCGCTCGCCTCTACGTCGAAGTTATAGAGCGGAATGCCCGCAATCGACGCGACTTCGAGCGTCGCGCCCGCCGGCATCAGCTCGGCCGCCGCGCGCAGCAGCGAGCTGTTGAACGACTTGGCGCGAAGGCTCCCGGAGATACCGACGATCTTTGTCATGGTTCGCTCGCAGTTTCAGTCATCCGTATTCAACCACAGACCGATGAGCATGGCCGACGCGAAGGCCTCAGCCGAGGCGCGCCCGGCCCACATCCTTGCGGCTCCGATCCAGCAAAGGTCCCATGCATTCCGACCGCTGTCTTGACGGCTCCAAAGCCGACGTCGGGCATGGTGATGTTGCCGAATGCCGCCAGAGTCAGAAAGAGCGCCATTCCAGCGACCAGCAGGGTCTTTATGGTTCGCATTGATCGCCCCCTTGGAAACCGTCTACTCGCAATAGCTAGCCGGGCAATACTAGCCGCAAGCCGCTGCTGTGGCAGAATCCACGGTCTTTCGCCGCCCGGAAAATACCAACAATGCAGCTCGCAACCCGTCTTCGCTCCGTTCCTGATATCCGCGTCCCTGTCTCTCGCCGCTCTTGAGGCGTCGAGCGCCGCCGACCCTGCGACACCGCCGCTCCTCGGATTCTCGCAGGCCGGCTCCGATGGGCAGCGGACGCTCGAACAGCGCTTCGATGCAGGGATCAATGCCGCCGACTTCGGCCCCTGGCTCAAGCTCCTCGCGGCCGAAGCCAATCACGTCGGTACGCCGCACGACAAATCGAATGCCGAATACCTGCAGAAGCAGTTCCGCAGCTGGGGCTGGAAAGCGGAAATCGAAACCTTCTATGTGCTCTACCCGACGCCCAAGCACACCTCGCTCGAGATGATCGCGCCGGTGACATTTACCGCGAAACTGCACGAACCGGCCGTCGAGGGCGACTCGACCTCCGGCCGCACGGATGGCCTTCCGCCCTACAACGCCTACGGCGCGGACGGTGACGTGACGGGCGAACTCGTCTACGTCAACTACGGCATGCCGGACGACTACATCGAACTCGCGCGCCATGGCGTCGACGTCAAGGGCAAGATCGCCATCGTCCGTTACGGCGCGGGTTGGCGCGGCCTGAAGCCGAAGCTCGCCTACGAGCACGGCGCAATCGGCTGCCTCATCTACTCCGACCCCCAGGACGACGGCTACGCGATGGGCGACGTCTATCCCAAGGGCGGCTGGCGGCCCGAGTACGGCGTTCAGCGTGGATCGGTGCTCGATACGCCGATCTATCCGGGCGATCCGTTGACGCCGGGTGTGGGGGCGACGAAGGATGCGAGACGCCTCGCCATCGCGGACGCGGTGACGATCCTCAAGATTCCGGTGATGCCGATCTCCTACGCGGATGCCCGGCCGCTGCTCGAATCGATATCGGGCCAGGTTGCGCCGAAGTCCTGGCGCGGCTCGCTCCCGATCACCTATCACATCGGCCCGGGCGCCGCGAAGGTGCGACTCAGGATCGAATCGGACTGGAGCCTGAAGCCGCTCTACAACGTCATCGCGCGCATTCCGGGATCGGCCGAAGCCGGATGCCTGGGTCATCCGCGGCAATCATCGTGACGGCTGGGTGCAGGGTGCGTGGGATCCGCTCTCCGGCACCGTCGCCATGATGGCGGAGGCGAAATCGATCGGGGCGCTCCTCAAGAACGGCTGGAAGCCGCAACGCACGATCATCTTTGCAAGCTGGGACGGCGAGGAAGTCGGCCTCCTCGGCTCGACCGAATGGGTCGAGCAACATGCGGCTGAGCTCGCGCACAAGGCCGTCCTTTACCTCAACTCGGACACGAACACGCGCGGCTTCCTCAATCTCAACGGCAGCCACTCGCTGCAGCACTTCGTCAACGAAATCGCCGCAGACGTGAAGGATCCGGAAACGGGCACGTCGGTGCAGGCGCGGCTGCGGGCGCGCATGCTGGTCAAGGGCTACGAGAAGTGCGCGGACGAAGACGACAAGTCGACCGCGAAGATTGCCGCTGAAGGTGGCGACCTGCCGGTCGCGACGCCCTCGGATCGGGCTCCGACTACACGCCCTTCCTGCAGCACCTTGGCGTGACGACGCTCGACATCGCCTACGACGGCGAAGACGATCAGGACGGCGTCTATCACTCGATCTACGATTCCTACGATCACTATGTGCGCTTCGGCGATCCGGGTTTCGCCTACGGCGTCGCGGAAGCAAAGACCATGGGCCGCGTCGTGCTGCGCATGGCGAATGCGCCGGTGCTCCCGATGCAGTTCCGCGGCATGGCGGAAACGGTCGACCGCTACCTTGCGGAAGTCCGCAAGCTTGCCGACGACAAACGCAAGAAGAGCGATGACCTCGGCAAGCTCATCGACGCAAATGCGTTCGGTCTCGCGGCCGACCCGACACGGCCGGTGCTCGCCCCCGAACGCCTGAAGACCGTGCCGGCCATCGACCTCACGCCGCTCGATGCCGCTGTCACGCGGCTCAAGCAGAGCGCCGGCGGCTACGACACCGCTTATGCGAAGATCGCGAGCGGCGAAATCCGGCTGACGCAGCCGGTGCGCGGCCAGCTCAATGCCCTCCTTCAGGGAATGGAACAGGAACTCACGACGGACGCAGGCCTGCCGGGCCGATCGTGGTTCCGGCACCTGATTTATGCACCGGGCCTCCTCACCGGCTACGGCGTGAAGACGCTGCCCGGCGTTCGCGAGGCCCTTGAAGGTCAGCGCTGGGACGAGGCAACCGAGTACGCGAAGATCACGGCAAAGGCGCTCGGCGTCTATTGCGACCGGCTCGACCAGGCGACTGCGCTCGTGAACGCGCAGGCCGGAAAATTCGACGCACGCACGCAGTAGCACCGCACATGTCTCCGACCTTCACGGTTGCCGTTGCGCAGGTCTCTCCGGCGAGAGACACCGCGGCCGCGGTCGACAAGGTCGCTGCATTCACCGCACAGGCCGCTGCCGCCGGCGCGCGCCTGGTGCTGTTCCCGGAGGCGCTGATCGGCGGCTATCCGCGCGGCAGCGACTTCGGCACCGTGGTCGGTTCGAGATCGGCGGACGGCCGCGAGGCCTTTCGGCGCTACTACGATGCCGCCATCGACCTGCCGGGCCCCGAGTGCGCCCGGCTTGGCGAGATTGCCGCCGGACACAGTCAACACCTCGTCGTCGGCGTCATCGAGCGCGATGGCGGCACGCTCTACTGCACCGTCGTATTCTTCGCGCCGACCGGCGCGCTTCTCGGCAAGCATCGCAAGCTCATGCCGACCGCGGCCGAGCGGCTCATCTGGGGATTCGGCAACGGCTCGACGTTACCCGTCTTCGACACACCGCTCGGCAAGATCGGTGCGGCCATCTGCTGGGAAAACTACATGCCGCTCCTGCGCGCCGCCTACTACGCGAAAGGCATCGAGCTCTATTGCGCGCCGACAGCCGACGGACGCGAGAGCTGGCATGCGAGCATGCGTCACATCGCGACCGAAGGGCGCTGCTTCGTGCTCTCGGCGAACCTCTTCGCGAGACGCAGCCACTATCCGGAAGTCCACGGCGCGGTCGCAGCCAAAGACGACGAGGTCGTTTCGCGCGGCGGAAGCTGCATCGTCGATCCGCTCGGCAATGTCCTGGCGGGGCCGAACTACGAGGGCGAATGCCTGCTGACGGCGCGAAATAGATCGCGGAGCGCTGGCACGCGGCAAGTTCGACATGGATGTCGTCGGACACTACGCGCGGCCGGACGTCTTCCGGCTCGTCGTGAACGAAGCCGACACGCCCGCCGTCGCTTTCACGCGCGATCCTTGAAGCGGACCGTGCTCCACATGAACGACTTTGATCGGGATGCTACTCATGGCAAACACGTTCTCACTCGCCGCCGACGCCGCGCCGCCGGCACGCTACCAGGATCTCACCGCGCTCTTCGCCGAGTGGCAGGCGTTCGAGCATCCGCCTCTGCGCGACGGCGCGCCCGACTACACGGCGGCTACGGTTGCCAAGCGCTTCGCGGAGCTCAAGACTTTTCAGGCGCGGCTCGCCGCGATCGACCCGGGCACTATGGCCGGTTGACCAGCAGGTCGACTACGCCCTCGTGCGCGCGGATCTCAACGGCATGGAGTTCGATTTTCGCGTGTTGAGGCCCTGGGAGCGCGACCCGGCGTATTACAAGACGATCTGGACCGAGCAGAGCGACACGCCCGCGCACGAGGGGCCGACGCATCACGACGTCGTGGAGCTCTGGATGTATTCGTTTCCGCTCTCGCACGCCGACGAGAAGAAGCTCGCGAAAGCGATCGCGATCATTCCGCCGCTCCTCAAGCAGGCGCGGCTCAACCTCACCGGCAATGCGCACGACCTTTGGATCACAGGCACCGGCACGATGAAGACGCAGGTCTCGGACCTCACGACCCTCGCAGAGACCACCGCGAAGTCGGGTCCCGAGCTCAAGGCTTCGATCCAGGCGGCGACAGCGGCGACGCACGACTTCATCGGCTGGCTCGACAGCCAGGCGCCGTCGAAGACCGGCCCGTCGGGCGTCGGCAAGGAGAACTACACCTGGGCCCTGCAGAACGTCTTCCTCGTTCCGATGACCTGGGACGAAGAGGTGACGCTCCTCAATCGCGAGCTCGCGCGTGCGCATGCGTCGCTCCGCCTCGAAGAGGAACGCAATCGCGGCTTGCCCGAGCTGAAAGCCGATGCGAATGCCGAGGAGCATCGCGCGCACGGCGAGGCCGCCGTCACGAAGTACATGGCCTGGCTCAAGGTGAAGGACATCCTGACGGTCGATGACTACCTGGACCCGGCGATGCGCGTGCACATCGATCCGTACGTCGAGCCGGCGAAGCGCAATTTCTTTGCGATCGCGAGTCACTACGAACCGATGGCGCTCTATGCGCACTTCTATCACTGGTTCGATCACGCGTGGATGAAGCACGAAGCCCAATCCGAGCCCGATCCGCCGCGGCACCCTGCTCTTCAACGTGTGGGACAACCGCGCCGAGGGCATGGCGACGGCGATGGAGGAACTGATCCTGCACATGGGTTACTACGACGACAATCCGCGAGCGCGCGAAGTCGTCTGGATCATGCTGGCGCAGCGCTGCGCACGCGGCCTCGCCTCGCTCTACAGCCAGGCGAACGAATTCGACATTCAGCAGGCAAAGGCTTTCCAGGTGGAATGGACGCCACGCGGCTGGATGCATCCCGAACTCGACCTCCTCGGTTTCGAGCAGCAGCTCTACCTGCGCCAGCCAACCTACGGCACGAGCTACGTGACCGGTAAGGCGATGATCGAGGAGCTGATCCGCGTGCGCTCGCACCAGCTCGGCAAGGACTTCACGATGCGGCGCTTTTTCGACGAGTTCAACGTCGCCGGCGTGATTCCCGTCGCGCTCATACGCTGGCAGCTGACCGGTCAGCGCGCGGACCTCGCGAGCGCCGAGGCGCCTGCCACTCAGTGAGCACCGCGCGCGACCTAGGTCGAGATCTCGCCGACGGCACGATGCGCCTCGTCGATCGCTGCGTGGGCATACGCATCCCACGCGGCATCCGAGCCCGCGATCGCGAGGTGGCCGATCTTCTTGCGGCCGACGACGTTGACCGGTGGTTCCGGCTCCTCGTCGAAGAGCGAATTGATGCCGTAGGCGTAACCGTGACCCCAGCGATTGACGGTGATCGCCGCGATGTCGCGATCGGCGTTGAAGCCGCCGGGTCCGAGCATGCGCGTGAGCTCGTCGCGCACCTGCTTCTCGAATTCCGCGAACGGCATTGCGTAGAGGAGCGCACGCGCCGCGCGCCAGGCGGCGCGCTGATCGAGCCCGGCGAATGGCACCGTCGGCACGTGCACGAGGTGCAGAAGAATCGGATCCTCGGGCTTTGACGAGCACCTGTAGTTGCCGAGGCTCACCGGATAATCGAGCTTGAGGCGCGAGAAGAAGCCCATCGGGTTCGTGATCTCGTGCGCCTTGAGCTTCGCCCACGGTTGCCAGTTGTTCACCGCAACGTTCACGTAGACGAGCGGCGCCTTCACGCCCGCCGACAGAGCCTCGTGCTGCTTCGCGCCGATCTCGGGACAGATATAGGGCAACATCATGCCGTAGCCCGCGTAGATCGCGCGCGTACCCTGCACGCGATGCAGATTCGCACCCGCGACGTAGCCGACATCGACCTGCCCTGAGGGAAGGTTCCTCAAGCTTACGACGGTGCTGTTGAGCCGCAGCCGCACGGGCGCATTCGGCTCATCGAGCTTCGAGTAGTCGAACTTCGCGGTGACGATGTCTTCCATCGTCGATCCCGGCGCGACGCCGGGAATGAGCTTGCGCACGAGCGAGCGCGCAATCGAGGCGTTGCCGTCCGGGAAGTGATAGATGTACGGGTCGTCGAGTTCGGCCTTCGCGGCGTCGCTCATTCCAAGGCCGAGCCCCTGGAATCCTGGAAAGCCCGTGTCCATCGCATCGTGCGCGGACAACGCGTCGACTCCGACCGCCCAGAAATCAAGGCTCCGTCCCTGGAAGGCCTTGGCCGCGAGATCGCCGAGGCCCCAATGCTGCATGATGAAATCGCGGTAGCTCAGCGTCCAGAGAAAGTCCTCCTTCTCTTCGGCTTTCTTCCCCTTGAGGACATCGCGCTTTTCCGTGTAGAGCGCGACGATCTTCTGTTTCTGCTCGGCGGGCAGCGGAAAATCTGCGACGAACGCGGCGACGCTGCGCGCGTTCATGTGGCCCGCCGGTATGTCGTCAGCGACCATGCGGGTGGGATCGCCGTTGACGAGCTTGTCGGCGCCAAACGTCTCCTTCTTGAAGAAGAGTGCCCGCGAAAGTCCGAGGCCCGGATAGAGCGTGCGGTCGAATGCCGTATTGAAGCGATCGATGTTGATGCCGAGCGCCGTCAGGACGCCACGCGCCGTCTTGCTCCACTGGGTCTTCGGCGACTGGATCGCCTCGCTCCCGCCATAGCCGATCAGCTGCCGGCCGCCGACCGTGAATTCGTTGCGCCGGGCGTGGCCGCCGAATTCGTCGTGATTCTCGAGAATGAGGACGCGTGCCTTGGGATGCGTCGCGCGATAGAAATGCGCGGCCGCGAGGCCGCTGATGCCGGAACCGACGACGACCAGGTCCACGGTCTCGTCCACCGCCTGCTTCGACGGATCGAAGCGCTTGCCGTCGCGCACGGAGTGCGCGATGAAATACGCTGAGGGCGTACTACCGCGATCGCCGCCGAGGGACGGGCGGGTACGAGGCCGCGGCAGCCGCGAAAATATCCCTGGGCGCGAGCCCGGCGACAATGCTGAGTGCGACGCCGTCGAGAAAATCGCGGCGCGTGATTCTCTTACCCATCGAACCTCCCTTGCCAATTCCCTTGGGCATGTCGAGGGTCGCTTTTGGTTCTATAGTAGCGGCCCGCGGCCGGAATTTTGCCCCGGCCCGGGATGGAAAGTGAAGTGACGTTGCCACCCGCCAGCTTTCGTCCCTACGAGGCCGCCGACCGTGATCGGTGCCTTGCGATCTTCGACGACAACTGCCCGGAGTTCTTCGCGCCGAACGAACGCGCGGAATTCGCGGCGTTCCTCGATCGATCGGCCGACGACTACTGCGTGTGCGTGTTGAACGGACGCGTGTCCGGTGGCTATGCCCTGTGCCTCGAAGGCAAGGGCGTGATGAGCCTGCGCTGGATCCTGATCGCGCGCGATGCGCAGCGTCACGGCATCGGTCATGTGATCATGACGCGTACGCTGAACGGCGTTAAGAAGCTCAAGGCGAGGCTTGCGATCGCCGCCAGCCAGAAGTCCGCGCCCTTCTTCGCCAAGTTCGGCGCGAAGGAAGTCAAGACCACACCCGACGGCTGGGGGCCGGGCATGCACCGGGTCGACATGGAAGTCGCGCCCTAGTCGAGCGGCAGCTTCCAGATGGACGAATCGACAGGCGCGCTCCCCGCCCGCTTGCGCCCGCTCTCCTCGTACGCATTCCAGCCGGAGTTGGCGAGGAAGAAATACTCGTGGCCGACGACGATTCCGTGCGTCGGCTCGCCGAGGCCCGCCCAGTTCGCCTCGAGGACTTCCTGGCTCTTGAGATCGAGCGGCATGCGGACGATCCGCGCGGGGTTCGTTCCGTTCTGCACGGCGATGAATGAATTGCCGAACACCTGCAGGCCGTCGATTCCACTCAAAGCGACATTCGGGCCCGGTTGCAGCCAGGTCACTGCCTTCGTCGCGAGGTTGATGGCCGCAATGCCGCGCAAGTAGTCGGCGACATAGAGCGTCTGTTCGTCCGCCGAGAGCGCCGGTTGCTGGGGCGACGCGAACTCCCCTTGCACATCGAGCCGCTCGAGCGCAAGGCTGCCCGGGCGCAGACTGGAAAATCGCACCGTGCGCGCCTTCCGACACGAACAGATCCCCGCCGCGACCGATGGTGATGTCGCCGAGCAGGCCCGGCACCGGCGACGGAACGCGCCTAACCTCGGCGCCGGTATCGAGATTGAAGCCGACGAGCGCGCTCCTGTCCCGGTCTTCCGCCCGACAGGCATCGCATTGAGGCAGCCAGCCGGTGGTCGCCCAGAGCGTCCGCCGCTTGGTGTCGACGGCGAGCGCGAGCACTGGCCAATCGGAAGTCGCGAAGGTCTTTCCCGTGGAATCGAGAATGCGGTTCTCGCGGATGCTGCTCACGAGAAACCGCCGCCTCTGGGCGTCGTATGCGAGATCCTCCGGCAGGAGATCCGTGCCCGGCAGCATGACGGCAAGGCGCGCGCGCGTGACCGGCTCGCCGTTCCTTGCCATGCAGGCGAGCGCATCGGCGAATCGGGGTGAGGACTTGAGCGGTCCGAAATCGGAATCCGCCGCGAGGTCGAAGATCACGCCCATCCCGCAGAGGCGCTCGATGCCTGCGAGTGCCTGCTCCGGATCCTGCAGCATGGAATTGCTTGCGGCGAGGTTATAGACGATCCGCACATTGCCCGGCATGAGCGGGTTCAACGCGACCAGCGTCGCACGTAGCTTCGCATAGTCACCCGCCTTGACGGCTTCGCGCGCCGCTCGATTGAGCGCTTCCCAGTTGTCGGCCGACAGTGCAAGCGTCGCCGACAGGAGCGCGGCGCCGACGATCGTGAGGACGACGGCCGCCCGTCGGGTCATCAGGCCTCCCCAAGCATCGTGCCGCGGCAGGCCTGCGTGCCGCAGTGGCAAGCCCAGATCTCGTCGACGTTCGGCGGGTCGTCGTCTTCGCGCTGGATCTGGTAGTCGTAATTGAGTTCTTCGCCCGGCTCGATGTCGCGCACCGCCTCGATGAAGATGCGGCGGTGCTCGATCACCGTCTCGCAGTTCGGATCGCAGGCATGATTGATGTAGCGCGCCTCGTTGCCGCCGACGCCCGCATCGATCACCGTGCGCTTGTCAACGATGAAGAGGAATGTGTGATTGTCCGAGTCCGGCCGGTCCTCGTAGCGCCGGTCCGCTTCCGCGTGGGAAATGCGCTCACCGACGTACTCGATGATGCGCGTGCCCTTGTCGATGCGCCGCAGCGCGAAGACGCCGCGCCCGTGGATCGCCGAATCGCGAACCTCAACGAGCGGGACGGATCGTCCAGAAGCAAGTTTCATGTGCTCAGTCGTTTGAATCGCGCGTACTCCTCGCCATACGGCCGGATGCCGCGCCAGAAAATGTAAGCGGCGAGCGGCCCGACGAGCACCTGCAGGATCACGAGCGAATAGCGGATCTTGCTCTCATCACGTACCACGTAGTCCGTGATGAGCGCCACCACGGTCGGTCCCAGCCCGAAACCCACCAGTGTGAAGACGAGGAGGTAGAGCGCCGTGATGATACCGCGCATCCGGTTCGGCAGGATGACCTGGAGCGCCGCATTCTGCGGGATCCCGAGCGAACCCGAGATGCAGGCATTGATCGAGGCGATCACCACCGCCCACGTCGGGTCGGGCAGGAGCGGATACACGAAGGCGAACGGCAGGTGCAGCAGCATGCCGTAGTAAACGATGCGCATGTTGGCGTCGTTATGGCCCCGCTTTGCGTACCATTCCGCCAGGAATCCGATCGCAAGCATGAACGCAGGCGCCAGGAAGAACTGGATCGCGCCCGCAATCACGCCGTACTGCGCCGGCGACCAGCCGTAGGTCCGCTGATAGAACGCCGGCTCCCACGTGGCCGCCCCGTAGGCGAGGGAATTGAGGAGGAGCCCCCCGAACATCGGCCCAAACGCCCGGCGGTGTTCCCACAGGTAGCGGAAGACATCGGGCAGCGGAATGACATCGGCGCTCGGCAAGCCGCGGCGTCGCGGCTCGTGCAGGAACGTCAGCGCGAGGATGCCGAGCAGGATCTCCGGAATCGCAAGGCACAGGAATACGACTTGCCAGCGATGAAGCGTCCCTATCCCCGGCAGATTCCACTCCGGCATGGACACGACGAGAGCGATCAGCGCCCCGCCGAAAACGAGCGCCGCCGGACGGCTCAGCGCGAAGCCGATGTTCATGAATGCGAGTGCACGCGGCAGTTTCTCGGGCGGAAGCGAATCCGCGAGCATCGAGTACACCGCCGGGCCATTGCCCGAAGCGCCGCCGCCGCCGATGAGCCGGCCGATCAGGAGCCCCCAGAATCCGCGCGAAAGGCCGCAGACGACGGTGCCGATGCCCGCCACCAGCAGGCCGACTCCGATTATTGTTCTTGCGACTCGTGCGATCGACGAGTCTCGCGATCGGGAGTGAAACGCCCGCCGCGAACAGCACTCCCGCCATTCCCACGATCCAGCTCACGCCCGTGTCGGTAAGGCCGAAATCCTTCTTGATCATGGTCAGCAGCAGGCCGACGACGGTGTTGTTGGCGAACAGGAAAAACACCGTGGTGCCGAACAGGGCAACGCCCCCCCACACCTGCAATGGCGTCGGCCAGTCCTCAGCGTTCGTGTTCGTCGGCGCCGCGGGTGCGGCAATGGAATTCGTGTCAGCCACGGGTCCCCCGATTTCTTGTTGTCAGACGGCGACCGGCGCCTTGATCGCCGGATGGCTCTGGTAATTCAGTATCTCGAAGTCGTCGAAGCCGTACTCGACTATGGATGAAGGCTTGCGCTTGAGAGCGAGCGTCGCCAGCGGGAACGGCTCGCGCGCGAGCTGCAGGCGCGCCTGCTCGAGATGATTCAGGTACAGGTGCGTGTCGCCGCCCGTCCAGATGAATTCGCCGACTTCGAGACCGGTCTGCTGCGCGACCATGTGAGTAAGGAGGGCGTAGGAGGCGATATTGAAGGGCACACCCAGAAAAAGATCCGCGCTGCGCTGATAGAGCTGGCAGGAGAGCCTGCCCTGTGCCACGTAGAACTGGAAGAGCAAATGGCAGGGAGCAAGGGCCATTTTCTCGAGCTCACCGACATTCCACGCACTCACGATCAGGCGGCGTGAATCGGGATTGCGTTTGAGCTCATCGATCAACCGCGCAATCTGATCGACCGCGCCGCCGTCCGGCTTCGGCCATGAGCGCCACTGCTTGCCGTACACCGGGCCGAGCTCGCCGTTTTCGTCCGCCCACTCATTCCAGATGGTGATGCCGTTTTCATTGAGGAAGCGCACGTTGGTGTCGCCCCGCAGGAACCAGAGGAGCTCCCCGATCACCGAGCGCGTGTGGATCTTCTTGGTAGTGACGAGGGGAAAACCACGCTTCAGGTCGAAGCGCATCTGTGGACCGAAGAGCGAGAGCGTGCCGGTGCCGGTGCGATCCGCCTTCTCGGCGCCGTGCTCGAGGACCTGTCGCACCAGATCGAGATACGCCTTCATCGTGCGCTCAAGCTCAGGACGCGTAGTTGCCCGAGGGGAGATTCCGACGGTACGCGACGATGAGGATCGCAGCTCCGGCGAGGACCATCGGCAGCGAGAGGATCTGGCCGGTGGTGAGCCAGCCCCAGGCAACGTAGCCGTGATCGCCCATGTTCTCGTCCGGCACGCGCACGAATTCGACTAGCGCGCGGAAGGCTCCGTACAGCAGGAGAAAGAGCCCGGTCGGCGCGAGCCGCGGCCGCGGCTTCGCCGTATAGATCCAGAGGATCGCGAAGAGGAGCAGCCCCTCGAGAATCGCCTCGTAAAGCTGCGTCGGGTGCAGGACCTGGTCGTGGACCTTGAACCCCCAGGGCAAGTCGGTGGGCTTCCCCCAAAGTTCGCCGTTGATGAAGTTGCCGATGCGGCCGAAGAAGAGGCCGAGGCACGGGAGCGGTGCCGTGAAATCGAAGACATCGGCAACACGGCGGCCACGCAGCTTGGCAAAGAGCCACGTCGCGAGCAGCACCGCAACGAGCGCACCGTGAAACGACATGCCGCCGTTCCAGATACGGTAGATGTTGCGCCAGTCTTCCGCGATGGTTTCGTGTCCGTAGACGATGAGCCAGCCGACGCGGCCACCAAGAATAACGCCGAGCGCGCAGAAGAAAATCAGGTCCTCGACGTCGACCGCCTTCCACGTCGAACCCGGCTGCCGGGCACGGATACGGGCGAGCACCACCCCGGCGATGAAGCCGAGGAGATACATGATGCCGTACCAATGAACCTCGATCGGCCCGAGGGTCCAGCCGCCGAGATGGAAGGGTCCGATGGAAAACGCGATCTTGTCGGCGGGCGTGAACGGGTATTCGAGCATGCGTTTAGTCTACTCGCGAACGACCCGGCAGAAAAAAGACTTGAGGTACCGCGTCTCCGGTATCGCCGGGTGAATCGGATGATCCGGCGCCTGGCCGCTGATTTCCAGCACTTCGACATGGCGATTGAGATTGCGCCCGGCGCGCGCGATGGCACCCAGCAGATCGTCCGCCGGCAGATGGTAGGAACAGGACGAACTCACGAGGAGGCCATCGCGCGCAAGGAGCTGCATCCCCAGGAGATTGAGCTTGCGGTACGCGGCCTCGCCCTTCGGAATGTCCTTACGGCGCTTGATGAAGGCCGGCGGATCGAGCACGACCACGTCGAATTCCTCGCGCTTCGCGTGCAGGTCCGCGAGCACATCGAACGCGTCGCCCTTGATCGTACGCAGCTTCACCTCATTCGCGGCGCCGTTGCGCTCGACGGCGGCAAGCGCATTCGCCGAGGCATCGACACAAGTGGCATCCGAGGCGCCGTGCTTCAGCGCGCCGATGGCCCAGGCTCCGAGGTAGCAGAAGACGTCGAGGACCCGGGCGCCGCCAACGTAACGCAGAAAACTCGTGCGGTTCTGCGCCTGGTCGAAAAACCAGCCGGTCTTCTGTCCGCCAGCGAGCGGCACTACGTATGAAGCGCCGTTCTCGCGAACGGTCACCGATTCCGGCACCACACCGAACGCGGTTTCGACAGAGCTCGGCAGGCCCTCGAGTTCGCGGGCCCCGCTGTCGTTCTTCCAAAGGAGCGCCGCCGGCTCCACCACTTTTCGAAGCGCGGCGACGATGTCGTCCTTCATGCGCTCCATGCCTGCCGTGCCGATCTCGGCCACGAGCACATCGCCGTAGCGATCGACCACGAGACCCGGGAGGAGATCGGATTCGCCGAAGACAAGCCGGTAGTTCGGCTCCTCGGAGAGGCGCCGCCGCAAAGCGAGCGCACTCTGCAGCCGTTTGACGAGGAGGTCGCGGCCCGGCGGCAACGATTCATCCCGGCTCAGGATCCGGGCGGCGATGAGGGAGCGCGGATTGACGTAGCCGTAGCCGATGAACTTGTCGCGGTCGTTCACGATCCGCACCGCATCGCCCGGCTGGAACGCCGTGAGCGGCGACTTCTCGACATCGACTTCGTTGCTGAAGACCCAAAGGTGCCCGGCGGCGAGGCGCCGGTCTTCGCCGCGCTTCAATCTGAGTTCCGGCAGTGATTCTGGGTTCTGGGCTGGCATATAGTGGGCGCGCATTCTAGCCAAAACCCGTCGCCATCCTATGGAAAAAACCGCTTCGGCGGCCCCGCGCAACGCCCTGGCGAGCGCGACCAGCCCCTACCTTCAGCAGCACGCGGGAAATCCCGTGGACTGGTATCCGTGGGGCCCCGAGGCGCTCGAGCGCGCACGGGCCGAAGGGAAGCCCATTTTGCTCTCGATCGGCTATTCGGCCTGCCATTGGTGCCATGTCATGGCGCACGAGTCGTTCGAGGACGACGAGACGGCGGCGCTCATGAATAAACTTTTCGTCAACATCAAGGTCGACCGCGAAGAGCGGCCGGACCTCGACCGCATCTACCAGATCGCGCACCAGATGCTTTCCCAGCGCGGCGGTGGCTGGCCGCTCACGATGTTCCTGACACCCGATGACCACACGCCCTTCGTCGGTGGCACCTATTTTCCGAAGGAATCGCGGTACGGTCTGATCGGCTTCAAGGACCTGCTGGTCCGCGTCGAAGACTACTTCCGCACGGGGCGCGACGAAATCCGCAGCCGCAGCGACCTCCTGCACGAAGCCTTCGGGACGCTGAATCCGCCCGCCGTTGCTTCGGCGACGCTTGATCGCGCGCCCATCGCCGAGGCGCGGCGGCAGCTCGCAGGCAGTTTCGATTCGCAATTCGGCGGATTCGGCAGCGCGCCCAAGTTTCCCCATCCGACCAACATCGAGCGGCTTCTGCGCGACTGGCGCGCAAGCGCCCAGCGGCCGGAACCCGATCTCGAAGCGCTCTACATGGCGACGCGCACGCTCCGTTCGATGGCCGAAGGCGGCATCTACGATCAGCTGGCCGGCGGCTTCAGCCGCTATTCGGTCGATACCTGGTGGATGATCCCGCACTTCGAAAAGATGCTGTACGACAACGGACCGCTGCTCGCGCTCTATGCGCAGGCGGCAACCGCTACGGGCGATGCCCTCTATCGACGGATCGCGCTCGAAACGGCCGGCTGGGTCATACGCGACATGCAGTCCCCGGAGGGTGGCTACTACTCGACGCTCGATGCGGATTCGGAAGGCCACGAGGGCAAGTTCTACGTGTGGGATCGCGCCGAGGTCGAGCGCATTCTCACGCCCGCCGAGTTCGCCCTCTTTGCGCGCCGGTTCGGGCTCGACCGCGAACCGAACTTCGAGGACGTCCACTGGCACCTGCACGTTTTCGAGTCGCTCGAGACGCTGGCGACCGAATCCGGACAGTCCACCGGTGATGTCGCGCGCATCCTCGATAGCGCGCGCGAGAAGCTGCGCGTCGTTCGTGAGCGGCGAGTCTGGCCGGGTCGCGATGAAAAGATCCTGGTCGCCTGGAACGGTCTCATGGTTCGAGGCATGGCCATCGCCGCGCGCCACCTGCGCCGGCCGGAAATCGCCGATTCGGCGACCCGCGCCGTCGATTTCATCCGCAGCCGCATGTGGATCGACGGCCGCCTGCGAGCGACCTACAAGGACGGCAAGGCCCATCTCGCTGCGTATCTCGACGACTACGTGTTCCTGGCCGAAGCGATACTTGAATTGCTGCAGGTCCGGTGGCGGACGTCGGACCTCGACTTCGCGCGCGCGCTGATCGATGCAGTGCTCACACACTTCACCGACCCCAAGGACGGCGGTTTCTATTTCACGGCTGACGATCACGAAGCGTTGCTGCACCGGTCGAAGACCTTCGGCGACGACGCAACCCCCGCGGGCAACGGCATTGCGGCACTTGTCTTGAATCGCCTCGGCCTCCTCCTCGGTGAGACGCGCTATCTCGACGCCGCGGAGCGCACGCTGCGCGCGGGCTGGGCGCCGCTCACGAAGTATCCCCAGGCGCACACGACGCTCCTCAACGCACTCGATGAAATGCTGGCGCCGATCGAGACCGTGATCATCCGTGGAACCGCGGCCGACGTGGCGCAATGGCAAAGTGAGCTCGCGGCGCTCTACGCACCGAATCGGCAGGTGTTTGCGATTGCATCCAATGCGACGGATCTCCCGCCGGCGCTCGCCGAGAAGAAGCCGGGCGCGGTTACGCTTGCCTATGTCTGTACCGGAACGACCTGCGACGCGCCCATTGCGTCCCTTTCCGCGCTGGTCCGGCGGTTGCGCGATGGCGTAAAGTTGCGGCCGGCAAAATGAGGCACCCATGATCCCGGCAAGAGAAGCGCTCGAGCGGCTGCGCGAGGGTAACCTGCGGTTCATATCCGAGACGCGCGGCTCCGACACCTTGACGGGCCAGCGCCGCACGCAGGTGGCCGCCGGCCAGGAGCCGTTCGCCATCATTCTCGGCTGTTCCGACTCGCGCGTGCCGGCGGAAATCGTATTCGACCAGGGCCTCGGTGATCTTTTCGTCATCCGTGTTGCCGGCAACATCGTCGCGCCGTCCCAGGTCGGCAGCGTCGAATTCGCGGCGGAGCGCTATCACGTGCGCCTGGTCGTCGTGCTCGGGCACTCGAACTGCGGCGCCATTCTCGCAACTCTGGAAGAGCTCGGCCGCCGGTCCGAAGACCAGTCACGGAATTTGCGCTCGATCGTCGATCGCATCCGGCCGTCCGTCGCCGGACTCCTCGCATCGCCCATTCGCCACGATACCGATGCACTGGTGTCGCACGCGGTCCGCGCCAACATCCGTGCGTCCGTCAATCACTTGCGGCGCGGATCGGAGGTTCTCGAGCAGCTCATTGAGACCGAGGACCTGCTCGTGGTCGGCGCCGAGTACTCGCTCGATACGGGCGTCGTCGAATTCTTCGACGGCGTCCCGTAGCCTTCAGCGCTTTCCCTTCTTCGCGCGCGGCGGGGATTTGCGCGGCCGTGGCCGCTTTGCCTTCGGTTTTGCCGCGACCGCAAGCGCCTTGCGCGCCCACACGGTGAGTTCCTCGGGGTCTTCGAGCGCGTCCGCCGGCACTTCGTAGTAGCCCATCTCGTACTGCGGTTCGCCCGGAAACGGACAGAAGCGCTGCATGCCGGCGGTTTCGTAATCGGCGCGGTTCGAATCGTCCGCCTTGAAATAGAGCACGTCGTCATCGATGAGCGCGAAGAAAAGACCGTCGCAATAGAGTCCGACGCCGCCGAACATGCGCCGCGAGGTGATGCCGCCGAGCGGCGTCAGCTGATCGAGGATGTACGCGAGATAGTCGGCGGAGACAGTCACGGGATCAGCCCGCGGGTTCCTTTTCGATGAGCGCCTTGAGCTTCAGCAGGTACTCCTCGTCGGTCTTCGAGATGACGGGCTGCATGACGGCCATCATCGAGCGCCACCAGAGCGTCCGCCCGCGGTAGACGCTCTCGAAGGAGAGCTCCGTACCCCCGTCCTTCGGCGTGAGGCGCACGACAGTGGTGCCGGTCAGCCGATTCATGCTCGAGTCGAACGCGTAGAGCTTGTTCGGTTCCACCGCCGTCACGACCTCCTCGAGCTCGACGAGGTCGCCGCCCTCGTTGAAGACGAGTTTGTGACGGCTGCCGGGCTCGAGGTGCGCGCCGGAAATCGTTTTCATGCTCTTGAGGCCGGTCATCCATTCCGGCGTGCGCGCGGTGTCCGTGAAGACCTTCCAAACGACTTCGGGACTGCGTTGAATGACGGTGCTCGAGTGGATCGAGATTTCCGGCTTGCTGATGCCGAGCGCGAGAAGGCCCGCGCACACGAGGCCAATGACAATGGCAACCCACTTCCACATGATGGACTCCGCTCCCGCGGTCGTTCGATGGCTGGATTCTACCGCCTAGTAGGCCGCGAGCAGATCGCCATCCTTCGCCGCGACCCCCTGCCCCGTGGCATTCTGAAATTCCACCGGCACCGAGGCGAGCGTAAGGCCGGTGTTCCGCTGCACGGCAAAGTGCAGGTGCGGGCCCGTGGTGAAGCCGGTATTGCCGGAATTGGCGATATATTCGCCGCGCTTCACGATCTGGCCCGGCCGCACGCGGATCGAATCCCACTGCAGATGGGCATAGATCGCCATCGTTCCGTCCGGGTGCAGGATGCGCACGAGATTCGCCTGTGAAGCGTTCTTCGGATTGGCGCCGCCTTCGAAGAAGCGCGTCGCCACCTCGATCACGGTCCCTTCGCGGGCGGCATAGACCTGTGTACCCACCGGCATGGCGATGTCGACCGCGTAATAGCTCCCCTCATCCACGTGCGTGCGGCGCGTCGGGAAAGCCTGTGTCACGCGGAAGCGCCGCGCGACGGCAAACGGGGCCCGATAGGGCCGCGGCGGCCGGTGCTCGGCCTTGGGGTCACCGAGAATGACAGCGTAGCGGTAGCCGAACGTCGCTTGCGCCGGGTCCCCGTCATACGTGAGCGCCATCAGCGTCTGCGTCGACCGCGCGGCAATGAGCCGCTCCGCAATGGGACTCGCGAGTGGCGCAATGCCGTTCGGACTCTCGACCGCCGCCTTGACGAATGCAGGACAGAAGCAGGTGTTCTCGACGACGAGGTCGACGCCGGTGGCCGACGGGCGCTTCGCGAGCCGCACGGGGGGCGAGGATTGTTCGGGCGAACGCAGGACCTGCTCGACGTCACGCTGATCCGCGGGCCGCTTGTCCGTATAGACCCAGTTGCCGTTCCCATCCTTGTAGCGATAGAACGATGCCTCGGTGGCCGATGGTCCGGGAATTGCGCCGAGCGTCGCCCCGGACATCATCAATAGCGGCAGCAGCCACCTCACGCCGGCCACGCCGACGTATAGACGTATTCGAGCTTGAGGCCATCGGGGTCCGCGAAGAACACCGCGTAGTAACCTGGGGCGTAGCGATCGTAGAGCGCCGGCGGATCGAGGATCTCCACGCCAAGCGTCACGAGTTCGCCGTGCACGCGGTCGACTTCCGCCGTCGAGGGTGCGCCAAACGCGACATGGTGCAGGCCCGGCGCATAGCGGTCGTGCCGCACGGTGCTGCTGCCCGGACGCGCCGGCTGCAAGCCGATCTCCATGCTTTGGCCCGCCCAGAGCGGACCCTCATCGCAATCGTCAATTCGCCGAAATCCCATCAGGGGCAGCACGCGATCGTAGAAAGCGAGCGATTGCGCAATGTCGCTCACGGTGAGGTCGATGTGATGCAGCCAGCCGGCTGTCATGCGCCTTCAGGCCTTCGCGAGACGCCGGCGGATCGCGGCCACGAGCGGCGCCTGGGCGGTCGCATCAAATCGTGGCGCAAGGCTCCAGTCGTAGGTCCAGGGATGCGCCGTGCGGTTCTCCGCCGGCTCGTTCGCATAGCGCGGCAGTACGTGAGCGTGCAGCGCAGGGTCGAGATTGCCGAGGATCGCGTAGTTGATTCGCAATGCTCCGGTGGCCGCAAGCACGGCGTCGCCGAGCGCAGCCATGTCGTCGAGAAACGCGGCGCGCTCCTTGCGGTCGAGCGCATTGAGGCTCGGCACGACCGGGTCGGGCAGCAGCAGGCAATAGCCGATCAACACCTGCTGCTCGCCCATGACCGCCCATCCGGAGGGAAGTCGCTCGATGAAGGTCGGGTCTTCGCCGGCGCGCAGCCGGTCGACCCTCCGGTGAATGGTTGTGGACATGGTTGCTACGGCCGGCGGAAAACGAAGTACACCTCGCCGACGCCGCCTAGCGATTGAACTCGACGAGCGAACCGCCGTCACCGGGCGTGAGATTCACTGCGACGATACGCGGCTTCGGAAAGAAATTGAAATCGGTGGCGCTCGCCCAGGTATAGGCGCCCATGGACTTGCCATAGAGCACATCGCCGATCTCGAGCTCCGGCAGGTCGAGCGAATCGTTGATGACATCGATACTGTCGCAGGTCGGCCCCGCAAGGACCGACGGGCGCAACTCGCCCTTGCGCAGCGTCTCGATCCGATAGTGCGCATGTTCGTAGAGCTGGCCGCTGAAATTCCCATAGAGCCCGTCATCGAGGTAGTACCACCAGCGCCCTTCGCGCTCGGCGCGGCCCATGACCGTCGCAATGGCAATACCTGCCGTAGCGACGATGAACCTGCCGGGCTCCGCGATTACGCGTACGCCCTTCGGCAGCGCTGCCAGTTCCTTCTCGATCGGCACGCAGAAGTCCTCGATCGGCATTACAGGCTCGATGTAGTCGACCGGAAAGCCGCCGCCGATGTCGAGCGTGTCGAACTTGCCGAGGCCCGCACTGGTCGCGCTCGCGAGCAGCTCCCGGCAGACCCGGATCGCCTCCACATACTTTGCCGGATCCGCCGCCTGGGAGCCCACGTGAAAGGAAAGCCCGCGCACGCGCACGTCGAGGTCCCGCGCGAGCTTGAGAAGAACCGGCACCGCGTCCGCCTCGCAGCCGAATTTGCGCGACAGATCGACGATCGCGTCGGGACTTCGAAACGACACGCGCAGGAGGAGCGACGCCCGCTCGCGGAACTTGGTGAACTTGCGGATTTCGTCCGGATTATCGGCGACGAAGGTCGTGATGCCGTAGTCGAGCGCGTCGCGAATGTCGCGCTCGCGCTTGATGGGGTGCGTATGGATGCAGCGTGCCGGCGCGATGTGCAAGCCGCGCACGACGTCGATCTCGCCACTTGTCGCGAGGTCGAACCAGGCGCCGAGGGCGTCGAGCGCCTCGACCACGGGCGGCGCTGGCAACGGCTTCAGCGCGTAGTGCAGGTCGACTCCGGGCAGCGCGGCCGCCAGGCGGCGATACTGCGAGCGGACGCGCTCGCAATCGAGGACCAGGAGCGGCGAACCGAAGGTCGCGACCAGCCGCTTGATTTCCACGGCTGTGAAAGGGTCGATCCAGCCCGTGGATGGCTTGCGGACCGCTTTGGGGTTTGCGCTCATGGAGCGGTCGGCATTCTAGGAAAACGCGGCGCGCATGGGTAGATGGTAGAGTTCGCTCCCGCATGGCTGCCACCCTGCCGATACCTCCGGCGACCGACACCGCGCACGAGCTCGAAATCGTCCTGCGGTCACGCATTCCGCTCATCGTGGTCGAGAGCCGCGACGAATTGCGTCTGCTCGACATCCTCAAGCCGCTCGCGCCGCGGCTCGCGCGCCCGCAGGTGATGCCGATCTACAAGTGGACCGTAACCGACGGCCTCGAGCGCATCGACATGAACCTCGGCGGTCCACAGCACATGAATGCTCCTCCCCAGGAGGTGCTCAAGCACATCCGGGCCGTCGACAAGGCGGGCGTCTTCGTGCTGCTCGACTTCCACCCCTATCTCGACGATCCGTCGAATGTCCGGCTGATCAAGGACGTCTGCCTCGGCTACGACCGCGTCGCCCGCACCATCATGCTCGTCAGCTACGAGGTGAAGCTCCCCGCGGAACTCGAGCACTTCAGTGCCTACTTCGAGATCTCCGTGCCCACCCGCGACGAGCGGCGCAGGATCGTGCAGTCGGTCGCCGATGAGTGGCGCGCGGCGAATCGCGACGCCAAGGTGACCGCGGACCCGAAGTCGCTCGAACTCATCGTCGAGAATCTCTCCGGACTCAATACGAGCGACACGCGCCGGCTCGTGCGAAAGGCCATTTTCGACGACGGCATGCTCTCGCAAGCGGATCTCCCGGCGCTCATGGAAGCAAAGTACCGCGTACTCAATCGCAACGGCGCAGTGACTTTCGAGCATGACACGGCGGCGTTCGCCGACGTCGGTGGCCTCGCCCGGCTCAAGCAATGGCTCGAGGATCGGCGTGCCGCTTTCGAGGGCCGTTCGAGCGGTCTCGACGCGCCGAAGGGCATCCTCCTTCTGGGCGTGCAGGGTTGCGGCAAGAGTCTCGTGGCGCGCGCCGCGGCAGGCGCCTACAGGGTTCCGCTGCTGCGCCTCGATTTCGGCGCCCTGTACACGAAGTGGCACGGCGAATCGGAACGGAATCTGCGCGACACGCTGACGACCGCCGATGCCATGGCGCCCTGTGTGCTGTGGCTCGATGAGATCGAAAAGGGCGTCGCGGCGGGCGAAGGCGACAGCGGCACCTCCAAACGCGTACTCGGTACGCTCCTCACCTGGCTCGCCGACAAGAAGAGTCACGTCTTCGTCGTCGCCACCGCGAACGACATCGCGGCACTCCCGCCCGAACTGATCCGCAAAGGCCGTTTCGATGAGATCTTCTTTGTCGACCTGCCGACCGCGGAGGCGCGCGCCCGGATCCTGAAGCTCCATGCCGACAAGCGCGGACTGCCGCTTGAGCCTGCCGAAATCGGCCCGCTCGTGGCACGCTCGGAGGGCTTTTCGGGCGCCGAACTCGAACAGGCGGTCGTCGCCGCGCTCTATTCGGCCAGGGCACGCAAGGAAGACGCCGGCGCGCGCCATGTCGGGGCGGAACTCGCGGCGACCAGGCCGCTGTCGGTGATCATGGCCGAGCAGGTCGATTCGCTCCGGGCCTGGGCCGCGGAACGAGCGGTGCCGGCGGAATAGCCGTTCAGGTCACGGCTTACGCGCTCATAAGAGTGCGATGAGGGCGCGCCCCGGATTGATTCCCAAGCTGCCTGGCGTGGCCGTGCGTCAGCATCTGCGCGCGCAAGCGGTCGCTCGCCATGCGCTGCTTCAGCATGGCGGACCGCAACACCGGGACGAGATCGCGTTCGCCGGTCACGTCGGCGGTCACAAAGCGGCCGAAGACCTCGAAATAGTCCCGATAGACCTCCTCGTAGCGGTCGAGGAGACCCAGTCCGTGGCTGTCGTGAATCGCCTCGACCAGCATTTCCCCGCAGTAGCCGCTGGAAGCCGCGAGCAGGTACTGCCGGTGTTCGCAGAGTACGGCCTCGCTAAAATCCATGGGGCCGTAGAAGACTTCAAAGAGACGCTCCCGCGCAGCGCCGCGGACATTGTGAGTGCGCAGGTAGTCGAAGAGGCCGCGCCGATGGATCATGCGCACGGTCGCCTCACGCAGCGAAAATGCCTGGCCGATCGGTTGACCTTCGCGCGCAACGTGCCGCATCAGTCGCGCATGGCTCACCTCCCAGCTGTGATAGCGCGCGCAATCGTGGAGCACCTGGCGAATCGGCAGGCGGTAGTAGTCCGGCAGGCAATCCGCCCGCCAGAGCGCCCGCTCGGACTCGTCCATCAACCGCTTGAACGTGAGACTCTGTAACCGAGCCATTCGCTTTTCCCTGCGTCCCCTGAGCCGGCATTCTGTCGATGCCTTCCGCGCACGCATGATGCAGGAAAACCCGCACGGGCGGTAGGTTCTTTTCTGCGGGTGCGCTTGCGTTCTGTTAAATCGACTCTCGACGCGGCGGAGCTCAGGCGATCGACGACCGCTATGGTTTCGGCGTAACGGTAAGCAGCTCGACGTCGAAAACGAGCGCCGAGCCCGGCGGTATCGGGCCGCTCTGATTCATCCCATAGCCGAGGGCGGGCGGAACGAACAGCTTCCACTTCGCACCCGGCTTCATGAGAACGAGCGCTTCCTGCCAGCCCTTGATGACGCCATTCACCGGAAACTCCGCAGGTTGGCCACGCTTGTAGGAGCTGTCGAACTCCGTGCCGTTAAGGAGTGTCCCGCGGTAGTTCACCTTGACGGTATCGGTCGGCTTGGGCGACGCGCCGTTGCCGGGCGTGACCACCTTATATTGGAGGCCCGACGCGGTCGTCACGACGCCCGCGGCTTTCGTGTTCTCGGCCAGAAACTTGTCGGCCGCTGCGGCATTGCGCTTGCCCACCGCATCGCGCGCGGCGAGCACCCAGTCATTGAGCTGCTTGCCTTCCTCCGGCGACAGCCGCGAACCCTTCAGCGCATCACGCACGCCGCGCGAGAGTTCCTCGGTCTTGACGCCATCCGGCGAAATGCCGACCTGCGACAGCTGTTCGCCGAGCGATACACCGATTCGGTAGCTTGCCTGAGCGTCGGTGAGCGGCCCGGTCGACGGCACCGCAGCGGCAGGCGCCGCGGGCTTCGCCGCCGGCGCCGGAGCGGTTGCCGCGGCAGGGGTCGCCGGTTTGGTCGCGGGCTCGTCGGCCGAAGCGTTCATGCTGCCGATTGACGCAGCGACGCAAAGGAAGCACAGGACGGGAATTTTCATTGAAGCACACACGCGGGAAACCCAAGGGGCAGCCATTGTCACGGCGCAGTCGCGCCGCTGTCAAAACGACGTGCGCGGCGGTCGCGGATCGTATGCTAGGGTCACTCCCCTGATGCGTTACGTTCCGGCCGACTCCCGCTACGCCACCCTGCGCTACAACCGCTGCGGACGCAGCGGCCTCAAGCTCCCGGCGATTTCGCTCGGCCTGTGGCATAACTTCGGCGGTGTGGATGATTTCGACAACGGCCGCTCGCTCGTGCGGCGCGCCTTCGATCTCGGCATCACGCATTTCGATCTCGCGAACAACTACGGCCCGCCGCCCGGCTCAGCGGAGTCGAACTTCGGCAAGATCCTCGCGATGGACCTCGCGAGCCATCGCGACGAAGTCGTCATCTCCTCCAAGGCGGGCTATCTGATGTGGCCCGGGCCGTACGGCGAGTGGGGCTCCCGAAAATACCTGATCGCAAGCCTCGACCAGAGTCTTGAGCGCATGGGGCTCGAGTACGTCGACATCTTCTATCACCACCGCCCGGACCCGCAGACGCCGCTCGCGGAAACGATGGGCGCGCTCGATTACGCTGTGCGCAGCGGCCGCGCGCTTTACGCAGGGATCTCGAACTACCGGCCGGAGGAAGCGCGCCAGGCCGCAGCATTGCTACGCGGACTCGGCACGCCGTGCCTCATCCACCAGCCCTCGTACAGCCTTTTCAATCGCTGGATCGAGAGCGGTCTCCTCGATGTGCTCGGCGAGGAAGGGATTGGCTGCATTGCGTTTTCCCCGCTCGGGCAGGGTTTGCTCACCGACAAGTACCTGCGCGGCATCCCTGCAGGATCGCGCGCATCGAAGGATCACGGGTTCCTGAAGGCCGCGCACATCACAGAGGAGAAACTCACGCGAGTGCGGAAGCTCAATGAACTCGCGAAGGAGCGCGGGCAGACGCTTGCGCAACTTGCACTCGCATGGGTACTGCGTCATCCGCAGATGACCTCTGCGCTCATCGGCGCGAGCCGCGTTTCGCAGATCGAGGACGCCGTCGGCGCCCTCGCCGCCCCTGCCTTCACCGCCGACGAGCTGCGCGCCATCGAGGCCGCGCTATAGCATGCTGTCGCGGCGCTGTTCGGCGCGCCAGAGGGCGAGCCAGGCGAGTTCAAGATCGCGATCGTCCGCCACTTCCGCCTGGAGCAGGGCGAGATAGCGCGTCTGCGCCTGGTGCACTTCGAGCACCGCCGCGCGCCAGCCGACATCGCTGATGGCACCGCTGTCCGTCGTCATTGGAATCGTCATGAATGGTGCACTCCCTGTGAGGGTTGTCCGGCACGCGGGCGCTGGCGGAGATCAACGAGCTGGGAGGGGGAGCACCCAGGTTTTCAGCGCCGCGCATGCCGGACAAAGTCAGTACGACAAAGTCAGAATCGATAGTTCAGGCCGATCTCCGCGGGAAACGACCACTGGCTCTGGTTGATCCGCACCGCGCTGACGCCGGCTGGCGAGAGAAAAGCCGACTGCAGATCGTCGGCGGATACGTGTTCGGCTCCGATCGCGAATTTGAGGTCCGAGCTCTGTCCCAGCCGACAGCTGACACCTCCCTCAAGTCCCGCCAGGAATCGCGTGTTGTTCGGAATGACCGTCTGATGCTCGAAGCGCCGTTCGAGGACTTCCAGGTCGACATTCGCGCGCAATGCATCCGCGTGCTCGGCGCCGACGAAGCCCGTGACGAACGGCTGCACGATGCCGGATTGGAGGAAGAGGTAGTTCGCGCCGAAACTAAGTGCCGTGGATTGCGCATCGTCGTAGTTGACGCGAATCGCGGCCGGGTTCGTGAGTGCATCGGATGTGATCTCACCGATGGTCATCGCACCTCCGCTCAAGCGCGAGATGCTCACACTTGCGAACGGCTCCAAGCTCTCGCCCGTGTGGTAGGTGAGCTCGGCGCCGAGCGTCGCGCCACCGCGAAAGACGTCGGGAAACGACAGGCGCTTGATGGTCGTCGAGCCCGAGTCGTCGGCGAGCGCCGGATCGAGCGAGCCAAGGTCGGCAATCGATCCGGTGGTGGCGAACTGCATCGTGCCGGTCTGATTGAAGAGCGCGCCGGCCCAGATCGTCGTCGACCAGCGGCCGTCGTCGGCCGCCGTGGCGGTGGCGGCATGCGTCGCGCAGAATCCGGCAAGGGTCATCGGCAGGGCGAATTTCTTCAGCATGGGGGCGACTCCTCGTGTTTTGACCGTGGAGCCATGCTCGCCTCTGCCGGCTACAGCCGTGTTTCCGCTGAGTGTCATTTCATTACAGATGAAACGGCGCCGCCGGCCGCCTTGAACCAAAATCGCTGCGACCGGTCCACCGCCTCTCGCATCCCTCGATCCATGTGCCCTGCAAGGAGAACCGTCATGAGTCCCCGTATGAAACTGGTGCGCAACGGCGTGCTTGGCGTGCTGCTGAGCGCCGGCGTGCTCGTCACCTATGAAACCTCGGCCTTGAGCCAGACAGACCCTGCCACGCCACCGCAGGATCAATCGCATCGCCATTGGGGCGAGCACGGCGGCAGCTTCGGCCACCACGACGACGCGTTCGGGATGGGCATGGACGGCGGCTTCGGCCCGGCGCTGCACCAGCTTGACCTGACCGACGAGCAGAAGAAGAGCGTGCACGACATCTTCACGGACGCACGGCCCCAGATGCAGAAGATGCACGAGAGCCTGCGCGACGTGATCGATACCTTTCAGAACACGATGCCCGACGATCCCAAATACGCGGCGGCCGTCGCGAAGGCGAGCAAGGACAGCCAGGCACTCGCCGCATCGATGGTGCAGGAAGCAAGTTCCCTGCGAACCCGGGTGTATTCCGTGCTGACACCCGAGCAGAAGGCCCGTCTGCCCGAACTCATGAAACAGGCGGCCGCAGAGCGCAAGACGCACCACCACGGCATGCAGTCGCAGACGGACGGCGCGAGCAATTAGAAGGGGTCAGCCCGCGGCGGCAGCGATGCCGCCGCGGCGCAACGCGCGGTCGAGAGCCGCTTCGAGATCGTGCGCGCGCAGCGGCTTTTCGATGACCTGCGTAACACCGGCTGCGCTCGCTCGCTCGTCGAGATCGGATTCGCGATGGCCGGTCAGCAGAATGACGGGCACATCGCTGCGCAAGCTGTGGATTGCGCGCGCGAGGGCCGTTCCGCGCAGCGCCGGCATGCGTTCATCGGTGATGACGGCATCGAACCGGTCCTGATCCTTGCGAAAGGCCTCGAGCGCACCGCGCCCATCGCTGAAGCCGACCGGCTCGTAGCCGAGCATCGCGAGCATGTCTTCCGCGAGCGTCACAAGCTCCGGATCGTCGTCGACGACGAGGACGGTTTCGCCATTGCCGCGCGTGGCCGCACGCGGGGTCCGGCCGGACGACGGCGCTTCGACGATCTGCGGCCAGTAGATGAGGAAGCGAGCGCCGGCCCCTGGCTCGCTCTCGACATCCAGTGCGCCACCCATGCGGCTTACGATGTTGCGTACGACCGCGAGCCCAATCCCGGTGCCCGCACTGTCGCGCTTGGTCGTGAAGAAGGGCTCGAAGATGCGCTCGAGCTGCGCGGGGTCGAGTCCGGCGCCGGCATCCGCTACGGCGAGCCTCAACCAGCGGCCGGGCCGGAGCCGCCCGGCTCGTAGAGCGCGTTCCTCACGCACGTCGACAGTCTCGATGCGCACCTCGAGCTCGCCGCCCGCGGGCATGGCCTGCACTGCGTTTGTGCAGAGGTTCACGGCGACCTGATAGATCTCCGTGGCGTCGCCCATGATCCAGGCGTGCTCCGAGGCCGGCGGCGCAAGCAACCTGATGGACCGGGGGAGCGTCGCTCGCACCTGGTCGAGCACTTCGCCGACAATCGTCGCGAGGTTCGTCGGCACGTAGGCGACGCTCCGATTGCGGTCGAAGGTGAGAACACGGCGCACAAGCTGTCGCGCGCGCTCCGCCGCGCCCAGCAGCCGGTCGAGCAGCGCCTGCGCTTCGGCGCTGTCGCGACACGATGAGCGGGCGAGTTCCGCATTGCCGACAATGGCGCTCAGCACGTTGTTGAAGTCATGAGCGGTCGCCGCCGCGAGCGATCCGAGGGCCTGGTGCTTGCGCAGGTCGCTGATCCGCCGTTCGAGGTTGCGGCGCCTGAGGTCGGCGAGGTCGCGGCGCCGCAGCGCCCGATTGAGGCCGACCAGCAGCAGGATCGCGAGCGCGGCGAGTGTGGCCGTGCGCAGCGCGCTCGCCTCCTCCTCGGCCACCCAGGGGCGCAACGCGCTCGCGAGCGGCCACGACATCTCGACTGCGAGCGGATAGCCTTCTATCCGCTGCCGCGCAAGGAGCGACCGGCCAGCCGCCCGTTCCGGGTACTCCGCAAGCGTCACGCCGTCATCGCGAAAGAGGCGAATCGAGGCGTCCGTGCCAATGTCGATCGTGGCGTAGAAGCGGGTGAGGTACTCGAAGGCCATGCGCGCCGCCACGACGCCTGCAAACCGTCCTTGGGGATCCTCGAGGCGCCGGCTCAAGGCGAAGGTGAGGTAACGATCGGCCCGGCCGATCGCGGGCGTGCTGATGTACAAAAGGTCGGCCCCGCCGCGCTGGTGCATGGCAAATGCAGGCGCCTTGCTGACGTTGAGGTCGGCCGGCTCGCCGTTGCGGCTAGTCAGGCGGATTGCGCCATCGCTCCCGAAAACCGCTGCGGAATGCACGAAGGGGAAGGCAGCGACTCGCCGGCGCAAGCGCGTGCGGCGCTCATCGGGCGTTGCGGCCTGTCCCGCAGCCGATGCGCTCCAGGCCGAATAGTCCTCAAGCGCGACGTCGATTTCCTCGATCATGCGCGCGGTCTGGCCAGCGAGCGCACGGCTCAAGCCCGCGAGGGTGCGCTGGCTGCGCGCAACGGCGGCGGCGTAGTCCTGCCAGGCCTCATACGCGTCGGCCGCGATGATGAGTACGATGAACGCGATCCCGGCCCAGGTGATGCGGCGGCGAAAGCCGGCCGTAAAGCTAGTCCCGGACGCGCCGGTCATGGCCGCGATCATGGCCCCTGTCATGGTTTAGGTGCGAAATCCTTGAACGTGCAGATTCGGCCTTCGACCGCGATCGCCGTGAATCGATCCAGATCGCGGAAACTTTCGGTGACCAGCGAAAAGTCCCGGGCTTCCTTCAGGCCCGGGCAGGCCTCGGTCAACTCCATCTTGAAGCGCTTGCCCGCGCCATCGGTCACTTCGAGCGTGCGATCGTCGACGTAACGGAAATGGGCGATCTGCGACAGATCGACGCTCTGCACGAGCGCATCCTGGGCGGGAATGACGGAGCCCGAAAGCACCCGCGCATCCGCAAGACGAAAGCCGAGCACGATCGCCGCGACGATCGCGACCGATGCGACGACACCGAGAGCACGTGCACTGAACAGCATGACACTGACTCCTCGACACAGCGGACCGATGGATCCGCGAGGGAGTCAACGTGCGCGACGCCGATTACGAGCCGGTTGCGGCCAGTCGCGCCATGATTTCAGATGAAATCAGACACCGCGCAGGACGCTGACTGGCGCTGTCAGCATGTAGCCCGCGCCGCGCTCGGTGCGGATGAGTTCGGGATTGCGCGGGTCGGTTTCGATTTTCCGGCGCAGTCGCAGGATCGTCACATCGATCGACCGGTCGTAGACCTCGAGGCTGTGGAGCCGCGACATTTCAAGGAGCTGATCGCGCGACAGCACACGCTGCGGCGCAGAAAGGAAAGCGCACAGCAGGCTGAATTCACCGTTCGTCAACGCTACCCGTCTACCGTCGGCGGCCGTAAGGCGACGCAGCCGCGTGTTGAGTTCCCAGCCGCCGCAGCGATACGCGCGCACCGAATCCTCCGCCCGTGCCTGGGGCTCGCCGCTCTGTGCCCGACGCAGCACGGCGCGGATCCTTGCCAGGAGTTCCCGTGGGCTGAAGGGTTTCGTCACGTAATCGTCCGCCGCGAGTTCGAGGCTCATCACGCGGTCCGCCTCGTCGGTACGGCCGCTCAGGATGATGATCGGCACGCTCGACGCTGCGCGGACGCGTCGTGCGATCGCGAGCCCGTCCTCTCCCGGCAAGCGCAGGTCGAGCAACAATACGTCGACCGGTTCGTCGGCGAGCACGGCCAGCATTTCCTTGCCGCTCGCCGTCGCGGTTATGCGCAGGTCGTTCGCCTTGAGGTAGTCGACGAGCACCGCTCGCACGTCCGGATCGTCGTCCAGTGCGAGCACATGGGGTGCGACGGACGCCATGTTCGTGCTACGGCAAGACGCCGCCCGTACCGTCCTCGGGCGGCGCGGTGAGGCTGCTCGCCGCGGCGCGCGTCAGCCGGTCGCGCACGGCGTCCCAGCGGTCATCCGCCGGCACCTGCTGCACCAGGATCCGGTGCGCACCGGTCTTGTCGAGAGTGCGCAGGTGCGCATACAGATTGTGCGCGAAGGTCTCGAGCTTCTTGCCGGCGTTGATCCAGGTGGCATTGCGGTGCGCACGGAGCGGTGGCCGCATCGCGAGCACGGCCGCCTTGAAGCCCGTCGCGGCGAGATTCGCAACTGTTGCTTCGAGCTCCTCGATCGGCACGATTTCGAGTGGGGTGAGCGGCGCGTAATGGGCCGGCGTACTGCCCGGCACGCGCGGCGAATCCGCTGCAGGCCCGACATCGACGTCACCGACGAGCGAGCGGAGCTGCGCAAGCGTCACGCCGCCCGGCCGCAGCAGACGCACGCCACCATCGAGGCACGCGACAATCGTCGACTCGAGGCCGATGGAGCACTCGCCGCCGTCGAGCACGATCTTCACCGCGCTGCCGAGCTCTTCACGCACGTGTTCCGGGCGCGTTGGACTCAACCTGCCGTAGCGGTTCGCGGACGGCGCGGCGATGCCGCCACCGAACGCCGTCAGGAGCTGCTGTGCCATCGGATGCGCGGGAACGCGTACCGCAATAGTCGACTGTCCGCCGGTCACCACATCGTGCACGTTGGGGCCGCGCGGCATCACGAGCGTCAGCGGTCCCGGCCAGAAGCGCTCGGCGAGCTGCTGCGCCGCCGCCGGCACTGCGCTCACCCAGCGATGCAGGTAGCGCACCGAATCGAGATGGACGATCACCGGGTGATTCGCGGGCCGCCCCTTCGCTTCGAAGATCTTGCGGACGGCCGCCGGATTTGAAGCATTGGCACCGAGTCCATAGACGGTCTCGGTCGGAAAGGCGACGAGCTCGCCGGCGCGCAGCTCTTCTACTGCCGCCTCGATATCGGTCTGACTGGCGCGGACGTTTCGAACCATCTGCCAATGATAGCAATGCAACTCAGGAGGTACCGGGATTGGATTACTGGGGATTTGCGGACCTGTCATCCGGTCGCGAGGCAAATCCCCAGTAATCCAATCCCGGTACCTGTTCGCCTAGTCGAGGGTAATCCGTTGCCAGCCTGTCGGCGTGCGCTTGAGCTCATAGGTCGGCCAGTAGTGCTTGTCGAGCTTCAGGGTGAGCACCTCGACGGCTTCGTTCCAGTTGACGGTTTTCAGGCGCAGCGATGACCGGTCCGGCCGGTTCGACACGGCCTGGATGAAGGCGTCGAGATCCGGCGTCGGCACGCCATCGACCTCCACGATGCGGCGTAGCGGCAGGAGCGGTGTGCGCGAAGCGGGCGAACCGTAATAGAAGTAGGAAACCATGACACCCTTCGGCTCGATGCCGCGCTGGGCAACAATCGCACGGTACGGCGGCTGCAGCGTCGCACCGCCCCAGATCACGAAACGATCGACGTCCTGGCCGTTGAGCACCGCCGTCTGCACATCGACGGTCAGTTCGCTTTCGCCCCGCCAGACAGTCACCGCGACGTGCGGCTTCTGCATCGCCTGCTCGACCTCCCGAAAACGTGTGACGACCTTGCCGTCCACCGCCAGGATGAGATCGCCTGTCTTCAGGAGCTGGGCGGCGGGCGAGCCTGCGACCACGCGCGCGACGACAAGCACCTGGCGCCGCCCGTCCGCATTCGCCTCGATCTCGTGCACGCGCTCGTCCGGCAAGCCGAGCTTGCGCGCCGTGGCGAGCGGCAGCAGCTGCAGCTCTGCTTCGAGCGAATAGAGCGGACGCCCGCTCGCCGCGAGGTCGATGAGCCCGCGCACGAGTTCGACCGGCACGCCCTTGCTCTCCTGGCTCACGTCGCGACCGGCCTGGAAGGCAAAGCTCGACCAGAGTGCGACGACGTCGCCGCTCCGATCCGTGAGCACGCCGTCGAAGTCGTCCGGCGGATTCACGAGGCTTGCGGTCTCGAGATTGGTCTCGCGGAACTGGAAGCTCAATCCGTACTGCGCGGGGTCGATGGATGCGATTTCCGTGTGACGCGAGGCAATGGTCTCGTCCGCGCGCAGGCCGATGGCCCAGACCTCATCACCTTCGCGCATCGGCCGGGTCGCGAGCTTCGCGCTCTGCACCGGCGTCTTGCCGATCAGCGCAGGGTCGTAGGCGATGAGTGCAAGATTGTGGAGCGGGTGCACGTAGACGACGCGCGCCGGCACCTCGAGTGTGCCCGCGAAAGTGATCCTGACATCGCCGACCGCGACCGGTACGGTGTTGCGATCGGTGACCACCCAGCCGCGGCCGGCGTCGACGACGAGGCCCGTGCCGTGATAGTTGCGCTCGGTCACGCCCGAGATCGAGTAAGGCATATCGTAGGTGATCATGACGAGCGAAGGCAGGAGCTTGCCGATCCTCGGATCCTCCGACTTCGAGAAACTCGTGCTGGCGGGGACAAGCGGCTTCGGCGACGGCCACGCCGCAAGCGCCGCGCAGGGCCAGATGCCCTCGGCATCGTCGCGATGGCAGCGGCGCGCGGGGAACCAGCGCCGGTCCATGTGCATGACGCGCACCTGCATGGACTGCGTATCGTCGATCGTGAAAAAGCGGATTGTCGCTTTGTCGCCGTCCGCGAGTTCGCCGAGCGCATTGTCGAAGTCGTCCAGATTGTCGATGCGGTGGCTGCCGAGCGTGGTGATGACCGCGCCCCGCGGAATGCCGGCGGCGCCGAGCGAATAACCGGGGTTGGCGACGAATACGCCGCGGATCGGCACGTTGAAATGGCGTGCCTGCTGGTAGGAGAGCTTGTGCACGACGGCGTCGCCGAATTCGAGGTACTCGGCCGGCGTGATCGCCTGCAGGTCCTCGACCTTGAGCTTGAGGTTCAGCACCTGGCCGCCGCGCTCGATCTCGAGCTGCACATTGTTGCCCACGCTCTCGTCGAGAATCGTTTCGAGCGGATCGAATTCCGTGAGGAGCTGGCCGTTCACCCGCACCAGGATGTCGCCCGGCTCGAGCACATCCGCTGCTGCGGAGCCTGCCTGGGTTTCCGCGACGACGAGCATGCCGATCTGGCGCGCAAAGACCTTGCGGACGGCAACCTCGGTGACATCGCGCAGGCCCAGGCGTCGCAATTCATCGAACGGCGTGTACTTGAAGACGACTTCGAGCGTGCCACGCGTAACGGGCTTGCCGGCCTCGATGAGCGCAAGCGCCCGCGTGACATGCGTGAGCGGCAGATAGAAGCTCGACGCCGCCGCATTGCTGCCGCCGGCATTGAGCGCGACCACCCGGCCTTCGATGTCGACAACCGGTGACCCGGAAGAACCGCCCGAGGTGCCCGATGCCGCCTGGTAGTAAAAGGTATTGAAGTCGTTGTACTTGCCGACTCCGTAGTCCGGCGCCTCGCGATCCAGCCGCGCGAGGGTGCCGGCGAGAATCGAGATCTGCTCACCCGCGTCATTGCCGATGACGCGAATTTCACGACCGACCTGCGCGCCCTTCGGATAGAGCGGTAGCTCCGCAGGCTGGATGAAGCGCAGTTTCGACGGATCGTAGCGATAGATGCCGAAATCGTGCACCGGGTCGCGGTACACCGGATAGAGCTGCACTTCCTCGCGATTCAGGAATGTCGCCTGCGCGGTGACCGGGCCCGGCGTGACGACGTGACGATTCGTAAGGATATAGCCGCGTTTCGCATCGACGACGAAACCCGTGGCCTGGGCGGAGGTGCTCCATTCGGTGTCGAAGGCGCGCGTGGCATCGATCTGGATCGCGACGACGCCCGTCGCGACACGCTCGAGTGTCGAAGCCCAGTTGGCAGACTCGACGAGCGGCGCCGCAGTTGGCGCCACTGTCGGGGCGGGCACGGGGAGATTCGCTGCGAGCGACAGGGCGGGCAGGAAAGTTCCTGCGATGGCAGTTGCCATGAAAGTTGCGATGGCGATAGGCAGGCGCATCCGGCGAGGTCCTTGGGGCGAGCGTGAGGTGGATCGGCGATCGGCGGGTTCTGCATGGATTCAGGGCAGAGCGGCGCCGAAAGTCTCAAGGTAACGATTGCGAAAGTCGGTTGCGGTGAATCGGTGGTTCTGGGTTCCGTGCGATTCGATCTTGATCGCACCCATGAGGGAAGCGATCCGGCCGGTGACCGACCAGTCGTAGCCCTTCATGAGTCCGTGGAGAAGCCCCGCGCGATAGGCGTCGCCGCAGCCCGTAGGGTCGCTCAGCGTCGCGACTTTGGCGACAGGCACCTCGATCGTCCTGCCGCCGGCATGAATCGTCGAGCCTTCGCCGCCGCGGGTGACGATGAGCGCTTGCACCTCGCGCGCGATGTCCTCGAGCTTGCGGCCGATGCGATCCTGCAGAAGCTGCCCCTCGTAGTCATTCACCGTGACCCAGCTCGCCTGCCGCACGAATTCGGCGAGCTCTGGCCCACTGAACATCGGCAGGCCCTGGCCCGGATCAAAAATGAAAGGGATGGCCGCGGCGGCGAACTGCGCGGCGTGCTGGATCATGCCCTCGCGCCCGTCGGGAGCGACAATGCCGATCGTGATGCCGGCGTTCGCCGGCACTTGGTTCTGGTGCGAGTGATTCATCGCGCCCGGGTGGAAAGCCGTGATCTGGTTGTTGTCGTCGTCCGTCGTGATGTAGGCCTGCGCGGTGAACTCGGAGATCACTTCCTTGACGTAGCGCAGGTCGAGGCCGCACTGATGCAGCCACTTGCGGTACGGCCCGAAGTCATGGCCGGCGGTCGCCATGATGTAGCCTTCGCCGCCGAGCATCTTGAGGTTGAAGGCGATATTGCCGGCACAGCCGCCGAAATTGCGCCGCATCTCGGGAGCGAGAAACGACACGTTCAGCATGTGGATCTTGTCGGGCAGGATGTGATCGCGGAACCGGCCGGGAAAAGCCATGACCGTATCGAAGGCAATCGAACCGCAGATGAGGGCGCTCATGAAGACTTGAAGGCTACCATTTCAGTGATACGCGAGCACCAGCGCCCAGACGATGATGAGCAGCAGGATCGAGAGAAACACCGCCGCGGAACCGATGTCCTTCGCAAGCCCCGAGAGCTGGTGATGTTCGAAGCCGATGCGATCGATGGCCGCTTCGATCGCACTGTTCAGGAGTTCCACGATGAGGATCAGGAGCATCGGCGCCACCAGCAGCGCCTTCTCGACGCCTGTGTGACCGAGCCACAGGCCGAGTGGTACGACCACGACGGCAAGCGCCAGTTCCTGCCGGAATGCCGCCTCCTCGCGGAACGCTCCCGCGAATCCTTTGAAGGAATTGCCGAAGGCCCGCATAAGCCGGACGAGCCCCTGGGGCTTTTCGCGTTCGGTCATGCCGCCTGCGGCTTCCAGGTGAGATCGAGCTGCTTGTTGGCCCGCAGGTCGTCGAGCCGGCGCACCGGCAAGGTGTGCGGAGCGCTCTTGAGCATATCCGGCGTCGTCTCGGCCTCGCGCTGGATGGCGATCATGGCGTCGATGAAGGCGTCGAGGTCTTCCTTCGCCTCCGTTTCCGTCGGCTCGATCAGGAGGCACTCCGGCACGAGCAGCGGAAAATAGGTCGTTGGTGCGTGAGCGCCGTGGTCGAGAAGACGTTTCGCGAAGTCCATCGCGGTGACATTGAGCGTTCGCGCCTGGCGTTTCAAGGTGAGAATGAATTCATGGCTCGCGCGCCGGCTCGGGTACGCGGCATCGAAACCGGCCGCGACAAGGCGCTTCAGCAGGTAGTTCGCATTGAGCGTCGCGTAGTCCGCGACTCGCGGCATGCCTTCGCGCCCCAGCATACGCATGTAGATGTAGGCACGCAGCAGCACGCCGGCATTGCCCATGAATGCGGACAGGCGCCCGATCGATTGCGGCAGGTCCTTCTCCGCGAGCCATCGGAACTCATCGCCGTCCCGGCCGACGATCGGAACGGGCATGAACGGCAGCAGCCGCGCACTCACCCCCACCGCACCGGAACCCGGCCCGCCGCCGCCGTGCGGCGTCGAGAAGGTCTTGTGCAGGTTCATGTGGATGACATCGAACCCCATGTCGCCGGGCCGCACCTTGCCGAGAATCGCGTTGAGGTTCGCGCCGTCGTAGTAAAGGAGCCCGCCTGCGTCGTGCACGATGCGCGCGACCTGGCTGATGCGCCGCTCGAACACGCCGAGCGTCGACGGATTGGTGAGCATGATGCCAGCGGTATGCGGACCGACCGCGGCGCCGAGCGCGTCGAGATCGACGTCACCTTCCGCGGTCGAAGGAATCTCTTTCACCGTGCACCCACACATCGCCGCGGTTGCGGGATTCGTGCCATGCGCCGCGTCCGGAACGATGATTTCCGTCCGCTCGTGATCGCCGCGCGCGCGATGGTAGGCGCGGATCATCGCGACGCCGGCGAATTCGCCCTGCGCGCCCGCCATTGGCGTCAGCGAAACGCCCTGCATGCCGGTGACCTCTTTAAGCATTTCCTGCAGCTCGAACATGCAGGCGAGAAATCCCTGGCCATGCGACTCCGCGCCGAGCGGATGGCGGTTCACGAACCCGGGCAGCAGCGCGTACTGGTTGCAGGCCTTTGGGTTGTATTTCATCGTGCAGGAGCCGAGCGGATAGAAGTGCGTATCGATGGAGAAGTTGAGCTGCGAAAGCCGCGTGAAGTGCCGCACGGCCTGCAGTTCCGACACCTCCGGCAGGAGCGGCGCATCGGTACGCAGGAATTTCGCCGGCAGGCCGTGAACATCCTGCGTATTCGGATGCTGAGCCGTGGCGCCGCGGCCCGGATGGCTGTACTCGAATATGAGTTTCTCGGTCATCGCTCTTCTCTTATCCCCTCTCCCACTGGGAGAGGGCTAGGGTGAGGGTCAGGGTTCTTCAGGCCGCCCGCGCGCTCTTCATCGCATCGCTCAAGGCGCGGACATATGCATCGATATCGCTCTGCGTCTTCGTTTCGGTCGCGCAGACGAGTATCGCGGAACCGAGCTCGGGGAAATGTTCCGACAGGTCGTAGCCGCCGAGGATGTCGCGCGCGGCCAGCTCTTTGAGCACCGTCGCGGCGGGCCGGTCGAGCTCAAGCACAGCCTCGTGAAAACGCGGCCGTTCGAAAACGACGCGCACGCCCGTGATGGATGCAGAGCGCGTCGACGAGCGCATGGGTATGCGTCACGCAGGCAGACGCGACGTGCGCCAGGCCCGCCGGCCCGATGAGCGCGAGATAGATCGTCCCCGCCATCATCAGGAGGCCCTGATTCGTGCAGATGTTCGACGTCGCCTTGCCGCGACGGATATGCTGCTCACGTGCTTGCAGCGTCAGCGTGAAGCCCTGCGTGCCGTCCCGGTCAACCGTGCGTCCCACAATACGCCCCGGCATTTGTCGCACATGTTGCATGCGCGTCGTCATGAACCCGAAGTAAGGACCGCCCGAGGAGAGCGGCACGCCAAGCGGCTGGCCCTCGCCGCAGGCGATGTCGACGCCCGCCGCGCCCCAGCGGCCCGGCGCCTTCAGGATGCCGAGCGAGACTGGATTGACGACAGCGATGACTAGCGCGTTCTGCCGGTGCGCCCAGTCGGTGAGCTCATCCACGTCCTCGAGCGTGCCGAAGAAATTCGGCTGCTGGATGACGAGCGCCGTGATGTCCTGGCCTTCGTATCGTTGCAGCGAATCAACGATCGTGTGCCCGCCCGCCGTACAATAGGGCAAGTCCTCGAACACGAGCTTCTGATTGCCGGCGATCGCGCGCGCAACGCGCGTATACGTAGGATTCACCGTGCGCGGCACGAGAATGCGCGCGGACTTCGACTTGCGGTTGGCGCGCACGGCCATGAGAGCCGCTTCGGCGAGTGCCGACGCGCCGTCGTAGAGCGATGCGTTCGAGACTTCGAGCCCCGTGAGGCTCGCAATCATCGTCTGGTATTCGTAGATCATCTGCAGCGTGCCCTGGCTCGCTTCGGCCTGATAGGGCGTGTAGGCGCTGTAGAACTCGCCGCGCGAGATGATCGCCCACACCGCCGAGGGGATGTGGTGCTCGTACGCGCCGGCGCCGATGAAGGAGAGCGCGCGACCGTCCTCGCGCGGCGCGCTCCGTCATCAGTCGCCCGATTTCCATTTCGTTGAGCGCATCCGGAAGCCCGGTGAGCGCTTGCGCGCGCAGTTCGACAGGAATCTCCTCGAAGAGATCGTCGATGCTGCGCGCGCCGATGGCATCGAGCATGGCGCGGGTGTCGGCCTCGGTGTGCGGTATGAACGGCATGAGGTTGCGTTCCTGGCTGTGGTCAGTGCGCTTCGCCCGCGAGTTGCTCTTCGTACCCCCGGGCGTCGAGGAGCGAATCGAGTTCGGCCGAGTTGGAAAGGCGAATGCGCATCAGCCAGCCGGACCCGTAGGCATCCTGGTTGATGAGTTCTGGCGTCTCCGTAAGTGCCGCATTGCCTTCGATGACCTCGCCCGACACCGGCGCGTACACATCGGACGCCGCCTTCACCGATTCGACCACGGCGCAAGCGTCGCCGGCTGTCACCGCCCTGCCCGATTCGGGGACCTCGACGAACACGAGATCGCCAAGCGCCTGCTGCGCATGTTCGGTGATGCCGATTTCGGCGATGCCTTCGGGCAGCGCGCGGATCCACTCGTGGGACTTGGTGTACTTGAGGTCGGACGGAACATTGCTCATGAGGGGCCTCGCGTCAGTGAAATGCTAAAAAGCGAGCAGGCTCTTGCCGTTACGCACGAAGGGCGGCCGCACGACACGGGCGCCGAGGAGTTTTCCACGGATGTCGACCTGCACGCGCTCGCCGGCGGCCGACGGCACGCGGGCCAGCGCGATGGAACGCTCGAGTGTCGGTGAATACGTGCCGCTCGTGATCTCGCCTTCGCCGGCGCCCGCGACCAGGACCTTTTGGTGTCCACGGAGCACGCCGCGATCCTCGAGCACGAGGCCGACGAGCTTGCGGCCGATACCTCGGGCCCGCTGCGCTTCAAGCGCAGGACGGCCGATGAACGCGCGATCCTTACGCTCGAGGGCGACCGTCCAGGCGAGTCCCGATTCGAGCGGCGACGTCGATTCGTCCATGTCACTGCCGTAGAGATTCATGCCGGCTTCGAGCCGCAGCGTATCGCGGGCACCGAGGCCGCAGCAGGCGACGCCCGCCGCGCGCAGCCTCTGCCACCAGTCGACGATATGGCCGGCTGAGATCACAAGCTCGAAACCATCTTCGCCCGTATAGCCGGTGCGCCCGACGAACATCGTACTGAGGTCTGCGCCGAAGAAAGGCTCGAGACCCATCGCAAGCGGGGCGTCAGCGGTGCCAAGAAGCGATGCGACCTTTGCGCGCGCCTTCGGACCCTGCACGGCGATCATCGCGAGGTCTTTCCGTTCGCGCACGCTCACGCCTGACGCGCGGGACTGTGCGCGGATCCAGGCAATGTCCTTGTCGCGGGTGCCAGCGTTGACAACCAGGCGAAACCAGCTCTCTCCCAGGTAGTAGACGATGAGATCGTCGATGATGCCGCCCGACTCGAGCAGCATGCAGGTGTAGAGCGCCTTGCCGTGCGCCTTGAGCTTGGCAACGTCGTTCGCGACGAGCCGCTCAAGGAGCGCCCGCACACCCGCGCCTTCGAGATCGATGACGCACATGTGCGAGACATCGAACATGCCGGCGTCGCGCCGCACCGCGTGATGTTCCTCGATCTGCGATCCGTAATGGACCGGCATGTCCCAGCCGCCGAAGTTGACCATGCGGGCGCTTAAGCTCACGTGCGTCTGATAGAGAGGTGTGCGCAATCCCATCGATACCTGCCGTCAGAAAGACAAAAGGGGCGGCCGATGCCTCAAGCTGGCATCGGCCGCCCCTCTGTCCTTCAAACCTGAGAGATTAACTCCCCTTCGGTGGGCCCTTTCGAGCCGCTCTCCAGAGACCGTCAGATCTCGCCGTTCTCTTTGCCTGAGCGTTTCCGGGCGGGTTGCGCCTTCGGCGGCTGGCGCGGACTTCAGGGTCCGAATCAGCTCTCTCCGGTCGAGCCTTGTGACGGGTGCGCGGATGATAGCGGCCCAAAGCGGTGTGCGCTATTGTCCCCGCCCCGCACTTGCTCATAAGGCATTGATCGTTATGCGAACGCGCATGCTGCGACCCCTGTTCCCGCTCCTCTTTCTTGCGCTGCCGGGGTTCGTACCGGCCCCCGCCTTAGCGGATGCGGCCGGCGACCTGCATGCCCTCTTCGATCGCGAGTACGAGCGCGACCATCGCGAGGGTCCGCTCAACGCGTCCTTCGCAGGCGACAACCGCTACAGCCGGGAGCTGCCGGACGACTCGCCCGCGTTCGCGGAGAAGAGTCATCAGGCGGACCTCGCGGTGCTCAAGGATCTCGAGGGCGTTCCCCGCACCGCTCTGACGCCCGCCGATCAGCTGAATTACGACCTGTTCCAGCACGAATACCGCGACCGCATAACGCTCTACCCCTTCAAGGGTTTCCTGTACGCCGACGACCACCGCGGCGGCGTGCACACGCTCAATGAGTTCACCGACTTCCTGCCCTTCCAGAAGCCACAGGACTACGACGACTGGCTCGCGCGCCTCGCCAAGTACGGCACGCTCATTGACCAGCACATCGCGAACTGGCAGCTCGCCGCCAAGGAGAAGCGCGTGCTGCCGCGCATCCTGTGCGAACGCATGCAGCCGCAGATTGCTCAGCAGGACGTCGCCGATCCCGAGAAGAGCCCGTATTTCGACCCCTTCCGCAAGTTCCCGGACGATTTCGACGGAGCGACGCGCGAACGCCTGACAACCGCCGCGCGCACGACGATCAAGGGCACGGTGCTGCCCGCCATCCATCGCTTCCGCACGGCTTTCGAAAAGTCCTACCTCCCCGCCTGCCGCGCTTCGGTCGGCATCTGGGATACGCCGAAGGGCGATGAGTATTACCGCGCGCTCGCGAAGTACTACACAACGACCGATCTCACGCCGGATGAGATCCACGAGATCGGCCTAAAGGAGGTCGCACGCATCCACGGCGAGATGGAGAAGGTGATTGCGGAGGTCGGCTTCAAGGGATCGTTCGACGAGTTCCTGAACTTCCTGCGCACCGACCCGCAGTTCTACTACAAGACGGGCGACGAACTCTTCAATGGGTACCTCGAGACTGCGAAGCGCATCGACCCGAACCTCACAAAGCTTTTCGGGAAGCTCCCGCGCACGCCCTACGGTGTGCGGCCGATTCCGATGACCTCGGCGCCGAACACGACCACGGCTTACTACAATCAGCCCTCTGACGACGGCCGGCGCGCCGGCTATTTCTACGTCAACCTGTACCGGCCGGAAGTGCGGCCAAAGTACGAAATGGAAGTCCTCACCGCGCACGAAGCGGTGCCTGGCCATCACCTGCAGCTCGCCTTGCAGCTCGAGATGGGTGACATGCCGCAGTTCCGCAAGAACGCCAGCTACACGGCCTATGTCGAGGGCTGGGGCCTTTACTCCGAGAGCCTCGGCTATCAGCTCGGCCTCTACACGGACCCGTACTCGAAGTTCGGCCAGCTGACCTACGAGATGTGGCGCGCCGTGCGCCTGGTCGTCGATACGGGCCTGCACTCGAAGCACTGGACACGCCAGCAGGCCATCGACTACTTCAAGGCGAACGCCGCGAAGACCGAGACCGACATCGTGAATGAGATCGATCGCTACATCGGCACGCCCGGCCAGGCGCTTGCCTACAAGATCGGCCAGCTCAGGATCCTGGGCCTGCGCCAGGAAGCGCAGGCGAAGCTCGGCGACAAGTTCGACATCCGCGAATTCCACGACACCGTTCTCGCGACCGGCGCCGTGCCGCTCGATGTGCTCGAGCGCACCGTGCACGCCTGGATCGCGTCGAAGCAGTAGGATCCGTTCATGCGGAGCTGCCGTCGCAAGACTGTTGCTGTTCGCGTCGCCCACGTCACGGTGGGCGGCGGCGCACCGATCGTCGTGCAGTCGATGACGAACACGGATACGGCGGACGCCGAAGCGACGGCGAACCAGGTGAAGGCGCTGGCGCGGGCAGGTTCCGAACTCGTGCGCATCACGGTGAACACCGATGAAGCGGCGGCTGCGGTGCCGGCAATCCGGGAACGGCTGGACAAAGCAGGCGTCAACGTGCCGTTGATCGGCGATTTTCACTTCAACGGGCACAAGCTCCTCAAAGCGCACCCTGCCTGCGCCGAAGCGCTCGCCAAGTACCGCATCAATCCGGGCAACGTCGGCCGCGGCAGCAAACGCGATCCCCAGTTCGCGGAAATGATCGAGGTCGCCTGCCGCTTCCAGAAGCCGGTGCGTATCGGCGTCAACTGGGGGAGCCTCGATCAGGATCTGCTGACGACGATGATGGACGAGAACTCGAGATCCGCCGAACCGCTTGACGCGAACGACGTCACGCGCGCGGCAATCGTTGAGTCAGGCGTCGCGAGTGCGCGCCGGGCGGAAGAACTTGGGCTCACGCATGACCGGATCATCGTCAGCGCGAAGGTTTCGGGCGTGCAGGATCTCATCGCGGTGTACCGCAGTCTCGCCGGCCGCTGCGACTACCCGCTGCATCTCGGCCTCACCGAAGCCGGCATGGGTTCCAAGGGCATCGTGGCGTCCACCGCCGCCATGGCCGTGCTCTTGCAGGAAGGCATCGGCGACACGGTTCGAGTTTCGCTGACGCCGGAGCCGAACGGCGACCGTACTCAGGAAGTCATCGTGGCGCAGGAGATCCTGCAGACCATGGGCCTGCGCGCGTTCCTCCCGATGGTCATCGCCTGTCCCGGCTGCGGCCGCACGACGAGCACCTATTTCCAGGAGCTCGCACAGAAAATCCAGTCGCACATCCGCCAGCAGATGCCTGAATGGCGCAAGCGCTTCTCGGGTGTCGAAGACATGACCGTCGCGGTGATGGGGTGCGTCGTGAACGGGCCCGGCGAGAGCAAGCACGCGAATCTCGGCATCAGCCTGCCGGGCACGGGCGAGCGGCCGGTGGCGCCCGTCTACATCGATGGCGAGAAAGCCGTGACTCTGAAGGGTGGGCGCATCGCCGAGGAATTCCAGCAGCTCGTCGAAGACTATGTCGCAAAGACCTACACGCGGAGGACCCCGCCATGAGCGATCTCAGCTCGAAGAAATGCGTTCCCTGTGAAGGCGGCGTGCCGGCCCTTTCGGCGGGCACGGCGCACGGCCTTCTCAGGCAGCTGAAGGACGGCTGGTCGATCAACCCCGCGAATACGGAAATCCTGCGCGAGTTCAGCTTCAAGGATTTCTACCGGACGATGTCGTTCGTGAACGCGGTGGCGCACATCGCGAACCGCGAGGATCACCATCCGGATCTCGAGGTCGGCTACAACTACTGTCGCATCCGCTACTCGACGCACGCGATCAAGGGCCTCTCCGAGAACGACTTCATCTGCGCCGCGAAGATCGACACGCTCGGCGCCTGATCGCGCAGTCGCACCGGGGAGCTGCGGGCGGGTAACTCTGTCGCGTTCATGACGCAAACGCGCATAAGAAATTCCGGCGGAGGACCGCTCGGAATTTCTTGCGAACCTCGCGCGACCGGGCGAACAGACGATGTGCTATCGCAGTGCCTTCCGGCCATGCAGGTCTGTTCGCCTACGTTCGCGCATCGGCGTTTGCAATGAACGCGACAGAGTTACCCGCCCGCAGCTCCTGACACCTTCGCGGCGCGAGGCAGCTCACCCGCCGTGCCGAGGGCGCGGCGGATGAAGAAGTTCTTGAGAGGTCCCAGCTGATTGACGGCGCCTAGGCCGGCGCGGCGCAAGCCGGATAGCGCCGAGTTGTCGTTCGAGAAGAGCCGGTTGATCCCGTCGAGCATCCCCATCGCGGCCAGGTTCTCGCTCTTGCGCCAGCGCTCGTAGCGGCGCAGGGGTTTCAGGTCGCCCAGCTCGCTTCCTGCGGCGCGTGCGTCGACGAGCGTTTCGGTCAGGGCCGCCGCATCGAGAAATCCAAGGTTCACGCCAAGTCCCGCGAGCGGGTGCACCGCGTGCGCCGCATCGCCGATGAGCACGAGCCGCGGTCTCGTGTAGTCGACCGCGTGAATGAGCCGCAACGGAAAGCTCGCCCGCGGCGCCGCGAGCGTCACCGATCCGAGGACGTGATCGGTCGCCCGCTCGACCGCCCGCGCAAAGTCGTCGGCGTCGATCTCGCGCATCGCCTGCGCCTGTTCCGGCGTCGTCGACCAGACGATCGACGAGCGGCCATCCGCGAGCGGCAGCAGAGCGATCGGGCCCGTCTCGAGGAACCGCTGGCGAGCGGTGTCCTCGTGCGCGATCTCGGTGCGGATGTGCGTGACGAGGGCTTCCTGCTCGTAGCCCCAGCCCCTGGTCGCGATACCCGCGAAATCGCGCAGAGGCGAATCGGCGCCGTCGGCCGCTATCGCTAGCGCCGCGGATACGGTGCGGCCCTCCGCCAGGGTTACGCTGGCGCTCGCAGCGGCGAGGTCAAGCGCCGTTACGGCCTGGCGAAATACCGCAACACCCGATCGGACCGCGGCCTCGAACAGGTGCCATTGCAGCCAGCGGTTCTCGGCGATGTAGCCGAGATTCGGCTCGCCGACTTCCGCGGCGTCGAATCGCAGGACACCGCCGCCATCCGGCGCGGAGCTCGCGTCCCAAACCTGCATGCGCTGGTACGGATGGATGCGGTTTGCGCGAACAGCATCCCAGATGCCACACGTCGCAAGGATGCGTTCGGAGCCGCGCGAGATGGCGGATACGCGCAAGTCGATGTCGACATCCGTGCGCGCCGGCGCGGGCGGCTTCGCATCGATAAGGGCGATACGCGTTGGCGGGCAGAGCGAGGATCTTGCGAGGAGTGTCGCCACACACGCGCCCACCATGCCAGCACCGGCGATGACGATGTCGAAATCGGTCTTCACAGGAGCGGCAGCCCACGCGCGAGTTTCGGCAGCCGTCCACTGACGCCCATGCTGAGCCGGCTGAGCGCGTCTTTCGCCGGCGGCATCAGATCAAATGCGAGGAGCCCGAGGTTGCGTGCCACCTTGACACCCGCAAGCGGATTGCCGAAGAGCCGCACCAGGCCATCCGTGAATGCAACCACCGAGCGGCGGTCCGAGCGCCGCCATTCGCGGTAACGCTCGAGCATCGCTGGCGCGCCGAGATCCGCTCGATATTCGGCGATGAGCTCGGCGAGTGTCGCGACATCGCGAAGCCCCAGATTGAATCCCTGGCCCGCGATCGGGTGCAGCCCCTGCGCCGCGTTGCCGATGATCACCACCCGATCGGCGACCTGCTCGTCGGCACGCGTAAGCGCGAGCGGATAGGAGTGGCGGCGTCCCACCCGCGTGAGCCGTCCGAGCCGCATGCCGAAAGCGCTCTGCAACTCCCGCAGAAAATCCGCATCGGGCAGCGCCATCACGTGCTCGGCGCGGTCCGGTGAGAGCGTCCAGACGACTGTGCAACGCCCCTCGCTCATGGGCAGCATCGCGATCGGCCCGGTCGGCGTGAAGCGCTCGTAGGCGATGTGATCGTGAAATTTCTGTGCGAGCACATTGGTGATAACGGCGACCTGATCGTAGTCCCAGGTCGTCGCTTCGATGCCGAGCGCCTGCCGGATCGACGAGTGCGCGCCGTCGGCGGCAACCAGCAACTTGCAGCCGATGCGGATGGTCTCGCCCGCCTGCTCGACCTCGAGGTGCAATTCGTCGGGAGCCGTCGCGAGGCCGGTCGCCGTCGCCGGGCAGCGCACGGTGAGGTTGGCATCCGCGGCGAGCCGCTCCCAAAGCGCTGCGCCAAGCGCGCGATTCGCAAGCACGTAGCCGAGCGCCGCGACGCCCTGTTCCCCGGCATCGATGCGCGCGAAACCGAATCGGCCGCGATCGGAGATGTGAATGCGGCGGATCGAAGTCGCCTCCTGCGCCACCGATCGCCAGATCCCGATGCTTTCGTAGATGCGACGGCTCCCGTTCGAGAGCGCCGTCGTCCGCTCATCGAAACTCGGCTGCGATTCAGATCCGAGCGGCGCCGCCTCGACGAGCGTCACCTTGAGCCCAAGCGGCGCAAGCGCGACCGCGAGGCTCGCCCCGATCATCCCCCCGCCCGCGATGACGACGTCAGCGTGCATGCGTCACCCGTGCATCGCGCGTTCGATGTCGTCGGGTTCGACCGGCAGCTCGCCGGTCAGCACCTCGGGCGCGCCGCGCGTCACGGCGACGTCGTCTTCGATGCGTATGCCGATATTCCACCACTTGCGCGCCACCTTCGGCATGCCTGCGGGGATGTAGATGCCCGGCTCGACGGTCGTCACCATGCCGGGCTCGAGCACGCGCCATTCGCCGTCGACTTTGTAGTCGCCGACGTCGTGCACGTCCATGCCGATCCAGTGACCGGTGCGATGCATGAAGAAGGGTTTATAGGCGGCCTCCTTGATGAGCGCCGCGGGCTTGCCCTTGAGGAGCCCGAGCTTCACGAGGCCCTGCGTGATGGCGCGCACTGCGGCGTCGTGCGGTTCGTTCCAGTGGTTGCCCGCCCGCACTTTTGCGATCGCCGCGCGCTGCGCCTCGAGCACCACTTCGTAGACCGCGCGTTGCTCGGCCGAATAGCGGCCGCTCACCGGAAGCGTGCGCGTGATGTCGGACGCGTAGTAACGAAATTCGCAGCCCGCATCGATCAGGAGCAGATCGCCGTCCTTGAGCTCTGCATTGTTGTCCCGGTAGTGCAGTACGCAGGAGTTGCGGCCGGAGCCGACGATCGGCTGATACGACGTTTCCGCATCGTTGCGCCGGAACTCGTGGATGATCTCGGCCATCACCTCGTATTCCCAGCGTCCCGGCCGGCAAAAGCTCATGGCCCGCCGGTGCGCCGTAACCGCGATGCGCGCCGAGCGGCGCAGCGTGTCGAGCTCGCCGCGGCTCTTGTAGAGCCGCATGTCGTGCAGCAGGTGATCGAGTGCGACGAATTCATGCGGCGTCTGCGTGCCCTGCTTGCCGAGCGCCCTGAGACCATTCACCCAACCGACCACCCGCTGGTCGAAATCCTGGTGAATGCCCATCGTGTAGAGGACGCGGCTCCGATCCTCAAGGAGGCCGGGCAGGATTTCGTCGATGTCGGCGATCGGGAAGGCATCGTCCGCGCCGTACTGGCGCGTCGCGCCCTCCGTGCCCGCGCGGGCGCCGTCCCAGGTCTCGCGCTGCGGGTCGCGATCGCGCACAAACAGGATGTACTCGCCCTGTACCCGCCCCGGGATGAGGACGGCCACAGCCTCCGGCTCCGAAAATCCGGTCAGGTAGAAAAAATCGCTGTCCTGCCGGTACGCGTATTCGACGTCGTTGTTGCGCATGCGCACCGGCGCGGCCGGCAGGATGGCGATTGCGCCCTTCCCCATCATGCGCATGAGCTGCCGGCGCCGCTGCGCGAATTCGTCGCGCCGGACGGGGCTGCGGGGCACCATCAGTGCAGCGCCTCGAGCCGCGAGAGCATGTCCTCGCGCAGGGGTGCAAGCTCGTCGAATACGAGCTGGGCGCTCACCCGCACGAATTCCACGAGCTCCGTGTAGGCCTGCTCGTTCGTTTCGACCGAATCCTTCTCATCGACCGCCGCGCGGCTGATTTCGGTGAAGTCGCGGATGACTTCCGGCAGGTCCCCCGGCAGTTCCTCGACCGAAGCGAGCTTGCCGGCGCCGATTCCGTACAGAAAGCCCTGGCACCAGCCGCCGAGCGACGCGGCACGCACGGATAGCGGCGCGTCATCGTCAGGCAAGAGCGGTTCGAACTCCATGGCGAGACCAGCAAGGGAGCGCGAGGTTTCCGTGAAGATGAGTGCGAACAGTTCCGCGGACGATTCGGCCGTTTCCCGGCCGTTCGGCAGCAGCTCTCCCATCCAGTCTTCAAGCCGGTAGTTGGCCATAGCGGACAGGGCACCGCACAGCGAGCCGTGCGCTTCGCCCGCGGCCGTGTAGGAGCCGGCGTCCGACAGCACGCGCTCGAATTCGTCGAAGCCAACGCTGAACATAAAGCTATCGTAGCCGTAATTGACCATCCCGGGGGCCGGCTCTATATTGACGGTCCATGGGGGAATCGTCGGCAAAAATACCAGTGGATAACGAACTCAAAAAGCTCGAACGACGTGTCGATGACCTGGTCACGATCGTCACGCAGCTCAAAGAAGAAAATCGGGCCCTGCATCAGCGCCAGGACGCCCTGACGTCCGACCGCGCGAACCTCCTGCAGAAGAACGAGCAGGTGCGCGCCCGGGTCGAGGCAATGATCGGTCGCCTGAAGGCGATGGAGCACGGCGCGTGACGGAGTCCGCGCGGGTGAGCGTCCGTATCCTCGAGAAGGAATACCACGTCGCCTGCCCTCCGAGCGAACGTTCGGACCTGCTGGACAGTGCGGAGCTTCTCAATGCCAAGATGCGCGAGATCCGTGACAGCGGTAAAGTCGTGGGACTCGACCGTATCGCCGTCATGGCGGCGCTCAATCTCGCGAACGAAGTGCTGAAGTTCCGCCAGGCCGATGGCGCAATGGCGAGCGATGTCGGTGCGCGTTTGAAATCCTTGCGCGAACGTGTCGAATCCGCGCTGCAGAAAGGCCAGCAGCTGGAACTGTAGGGAAAAAGAGGACAGATTTATTTTTGCCAACGGCGCAGGCGGCACGGCTGCGCATGGCACAAAAATAGATCTGTCCCCCTTTTTCCCCCTTTGCGCTGCGCCTCACATTAAGCCCGAAAGCACGTGCCTGGCACCGTCCCCGTTCCGTTACAATCGGACTCGGCGCCACCTGCGGTGTTCGACAGCGGATCGGGATACCTCTCGACCCTAATTTTGAAACCCATGGGACGTCAGGTATGTCGGCAGCATTGTGCAAGTCCGCCTCGAGCGGAAAGCCTTAAGTGCCGCGACCTGTCCCACTTGTTGCTCTGGTTCGAGAGCAACGGTCTGCACCGGCACAGGTGGGTGGCGCCACTCTCTTCCCGCATCGAAAGCAACGCCCCGTGAGCCACATGAGCGACACCCCCGCGCTCATTCGCCGGCGAATGCGCCAGGCATGCCGCGATCTGTCCCCGAACGTGCGCGAGCGGCTCGCACGCCAGGCGGCTCGGCGACTGTCCCTGCTCGGCATCCTGCGCGGCGGCACTCGTATTGCACTCTATACGGCGGTTCGCGGCGAGCTTCCAACCGAATCGTTGCGTCGAATTGCCGAAAGCCGCGGCTGCCAGTTGTTCGTGCCGCGAGTTACGCACACTCGGGCTTTTCGCATGACCTTCGTTCCGCTGCGCGAGCCGTACCGATCGAACCCCTATGGCATTCCAGAACCGGTCGGGCTCAACGGCGCACTCCCGGCCCGCTGGATGGACGTCGTCATCGTGCCGCTCGTCGCGTTCGATGCCTCGGGTACGCGGCTCGGATCCGGCGCGGGCTACTACGACCGCGCACTGGCGCATCTGGCATTGCGAAACGAATGGCGTCGGCCGCTCGTCGTCGGCTTCGCCTATGATTTTCAACGCGTGGAATCGCTCGAGCGCAAGCGCTGGGACGTACCCATGCACGTCATCGTCACGGATCGCCGCATCTACAGGGCCGACTCATGAATTACTGGCTGCTGAAGTCCGAACCGGACACGTTCGGCATCGAACACCTGGCGAAAGCGCCCCGCAAGACCGCCGCATGGGACGGCGTGCGCAACTACCAGGCCCGCAACATGCTGCGCGATGACATGAAGAAGGGCGATCAGGCGTTCTTCTATCACTCGAGCTGCGAGGTGCCGGGCATCGTCGGCATCGTGACCGTTGTGAAGGGCGGGTATCCGGACACGACTGCGTTCCAGCGCGGCCATCATCACTACGACGGCGACAGCGATCCGAAGAATCCGCGCTGGTTCATGGTCGACGTGCGCCTCGAGCGCGTGTTCGCGCGCGCCGTCACACTCGATGAACTGCGTGCGTATGCCGGCGGACCATTGAAGGACATGATCCTGTTGCGCAAGGGCAGTCGGCTCTCCGTCATGCCCGTCACGAAGAGCGAATGGCAATTTATTTTGGGTCTCGCATCGTGATGTGAGTGTCGATTCGCGCATCCGCGAGAGTGTCGGCGCATGAAAATCTTCGCGCGCGCTATTGCTTCCAAGTTTTGATTTATGTATATATCGATACCGGACTAACCCGACATGGAGATTCACATGGCTAAGGCAAAGAAGAAGGGCAAGAAGAAGGCTTCGAAAAAGAAGTAGTCGCCCTTCAGTAATCGGACCGGCAACGGTTCCGACTTCGGTCAAAACTGAAGCTCGTCCGATCTGATAACTCTGTGCCCGCGCAAGCGGGCACAGTTGTTTCTGCAGTCCGCGAGTTGCGTTTGACGCTGTAATTACCGGGGCCGCCAGCGTGAACCAGGACGAGAAGAAAAAGCGAGTCGCCGCCGCTGCGCTCGCCGAGATCAAGAGCGATTCCATCATCGGAGTCGGCACCGGATCGACCGTCAACTTCTTCATCGAGGCGCTCGCCGCGAGCAGGATGCACTTGGCGGGTGCCGTCTCGAGCTCCGAAGCCTCCACTGCCCGATTGCGCGCCGCCGGCATCGAAGTGCTCGATTTGAATGCCGTGGACGGTTTCGACTGCTATGTCGACGGCGCCGATGAAGCGGACCGGCGCCTGTGCCTCATCAAGGGCGGTGGCGCCGCGCTCACCCGTGAAAAAATCGTCGCCGCCGTCGCCAAACGCTTCATATGCATCGTCGATGACTCGAAGGTCGTCGACGTCCTGGGCCGTTTTGCACTCCCGGTCGAAGTCATCCCGATGGCGCGCAGCTACGTCGCCCGCGAGCTCGTGAAGCTCGGCGGGACGCCGTTGTGGCGCGAAGGCATCACCACCGACAACGGCAATCAGATCCTCGATGTCCGGGGCTTGAGGATCACGGACCCACCGGCACTCGAGACCGCGATCAATCAGATCGCAGGTGTGGTCTCGGTAGGTCTCTTCGCGCGGCGACCGGCGGACGTATTGCTCGTGTCGACCGATAGCGGCATTACGACCCTGACGAGGTAAGAAATGGGGACATTCCTGATATCGCGCTTCTGCGTCGCGAAGTCAGCAATGTCCCCATTTCTCAGGCGTAGTCTCTTCTGCAGATCTCTCAACACGGCGTCGCCCGGGATCAGCTTTTCCATCGGCAGATTGACGAGCGGCGTCGCCGCCGAGTTGACCGTGCCGTGAAAGTCCGGGCGGTTCTCCTCCATATAGAGGAGGCCGGTAACGATCTCGCCTTTTGCGCGATGTTCCTGCAGATACCCGAGCGCCTTGCTGCGATCGGTCGGATCGTAGTCGGCGGCGACCTTGTGGAGCACCACCGTGCTGCCATCGTGCATCTGGACCGGGATTGCCGTGCCGGGCTCATAAGTAACGGTGATGGCTTCCGCCCTTGGCACATAGTCGGCGCTGATGACTTGCGTCGAGTACTTGCGCGTATGAGCGTAGCTCTTGGTCGAGCCCTCGTGGTCATTGAAGGTGACGCAGGGCGAAATCACATCGATGAGCGCGAAGCCTTCGTGCATGAGGCCGGCCTTCAGGAGCGGCACCAGCTGCGCCTTGTCGCCTGAGAACCCGCGGGCAACAAAACTTGCCCCAAGACTCATTCCGAAGAGCACCGGATCGATCGGCGCAAAGGCATTCACCTCGCCCCGCTTCGCCTTGCTGCCAAGGTCCGCGGACGCCGAGAACTGGCCCTTGGTGAGGCCGTACACGCCGTTGTTCTCGATCACGTAGAGCATGTCCAGATTGCGGCGGATCGTGTGTGCGAACTGGCCGAGGCCGATCGAGAGCGTATCGCCGTCGCCCGATACGCCGATGTAATAGAGCTCCCGGTTCGCGACGTTGGCGCCGGTCGCGACCGCCGGCATGCGGCCATGGACCGAATTGATGCCATGCGCGTTGCCGACGAAATAGGCCGTGGTCTTCGACGAACAGCCGATGCCGCTCATCTTGGCGATGCGCTCCGGCGGTATCGCCAGCTCCCAGATCGCCTGGGTAATCGCCGCTGTGATGGAATCGTGCCCGCAACCCGCGCAGAGCGTCGACATCGCGCCTTCGTACTGGCGCGCCGTGAGCCCGAGGGCATTCTTCGGCATGTCCGGATGGTTGATCTTGGGCTTGGCAATGAAACTCATGCGGCCACCACTTTCCTGAGCGATTCCGACACTCCGTCGACGATCACGCGGCAATCGATCGGCAAGCCGCTGTACTGACGGATCGACACCAGCTTCTCGGGATTCACGTCGGTCTCGAGCTTGAGCAGTCCCAGGAGCTGGGCATCGCGATTCTGTTCGACGACGAATACCCGTTCGTGCGAGTCGAGGAAGGACTGCACCTCGACGCCGAACGGGAAAGCCTTGACGCGCAGGTAATCGAACTGCAGCCCGCGTCGGGCCAGCTGATCCGTCGCTTCGCGCACTGCGCCGTCGCAGCTGCCGAGCGAGAGGATGCCGAGCTTGTTGCGACCGCTCCCCGTGAGCACGGGCTTTGGCACGAGCTTCTTGGCTGTGTCCCACTTCACGAGCAGCCTGTCGACGACTTCCTGGTATTCGACCTCGTCCTCGGTGTACTTGCCGCTCGTCGCGTGGCCCGAGCCGCGCGTGAAATACGCGCCCTTGGCATGGACGCCAGGGAGCGTGCGGTACGTGATGCCATCGCCATCGACGTCCAGGTAGCGCTGCAGGGGCCCCTTGAGCGCGATGATCTGCTCGCGATTGAGCACCTTGCCGCGGTCCGGCCGGTAGCTGTCGTTCCACTTGAGCTCGCGGCACATCCAGTCGTTCATGCCGATGTCGATGTCCGTCATGACGAAGACCGGCGTCTGCAGGCGCTCGGCGAGGTCGAAAGCTTCGACCGACATGTAGAAGCACTCTTCCGGATTCGACGGATACAGGCACACGTGCCGGGTGTCGCCGTGCGAGGCGTATGCGCAAAGCATGAGGTCGCACTGTTGCGTGCGGGTCGGCATGCCCGTCGAGGGACCGGTGCGCTGCACGTCGAAGATGACGCTCGGGATCTCCGCATAGTACGCGAAGCCGAGGAACTCGTTCATGAGCGAGATGCCCGGACCGCTCGTCGGTGTGAAGGCGCGTGCACCCGCCCAGTTCGCGCCGATCACCATGCCGATGGCGGCGAGCTCGTCTTCAGCCTGCACAATGCAGAAATTGCGCTGACCGGTGTCCGGATCCTTGCGGTACTGCTCGCAGAACATCTTGAATGCGTCCATGAGCGACGTGGAGGGCGTGATCGGATACCAGGCACCCACGGTCGCCCCCGCGTAAACGCAGCCCAGCGCCGCTGCTGTGTTGCCGTCGATCATGATGTGACCGGAGGTGCGGTCCATCTTCTCGAGCTTCAGCGGTAGCGGACAGGGGAAATGCTGCTTTGCATAGTCGTAGCCGAGCTTGATCGCCTGCAGGTTCGAATCGATGAGCTTTGGCTTCGAGGCGAACTCCTCCCGCAGCAGCTGCTCGATGATGCCGAGGTCAATATCGATGAGCGCCGCGATGGCGCCGACGTAGGCGACGTTCTTCATCAGGATGCGCGTGCGCGCGACCGGGAAGTGCTCGTTGCAGAGCTTTGCGAGCGGAATGCCGAAGACCGTCACGCCTTCGCGCGCCAGCGCCTTGTCGCGCGGCCAGGTCGAGTCATAGAGGAGATAGCCGCCGTTGCGCACCTCGGCGACGTCCTTCGCATAGGTTTCCGCGTTCATGGCGACCATCACGTCGACGAAGCCCGAGCGCGAGACGTAGCCATCCTTGCTCACGCGGATCTCGTACCAGGTCGGCAGGCCCTGGATGTTCGACGGGAAGAAATTCTTGCCCATGACGGGCACGCCCATGCGGAAGATGGCCTTCATCAGCAGGCCATTCGCGCTCGCGGAACCCGTCCCGTTGACGTTGGCGAGCTTGACGACGAAGTCGTTTATGCGGCTTGGCTGGGTTTCTTGCATGGAGCGTGATCCCCCGCGAGGGGGAGATTGATGGTGGATTTCTGCATGTCCCAGGCGGCGGTCGGGCAGCGTTCGGCGCACAGGCCGCAATGCACGCACAGGTCCTCGTCCTTCACCATGACGCGCTTCGTCTGCGGCAGCGCCTCTGAGACATAGAGAGGCTGAGAAAGGTTCTTGGCGGGCGCGGACAGGCGCTTGCGCAGGTCCTCCTCAGGCCCGTTCGGTGCGATCGTGAGGCAATTGACCGGGCAGATGTCGATGCAGGCGTCGCACTCGATGCAAAGCTTCGCCGCGAACACCGTCTGCACATCGCAATTGAGGCAGCGCTCCACTTCGGTCGCGAACTGCTCAGGCGTAAAACCGAGCTCGACCTCGATGTTGAGCTTCTTGAAGCGCTCCTTGAGGCTCACGTGCGGCATCAGCCGGCGACCCGCCGCGTTGTAGTCGTTCTTGTAGGCCCACTCGTGGATGCTCATCTTGGTGCTTTCGAGCCCGACGGTCGGCTTCTTGCGATCCGTGACGGGGGCGCCGTGGCAGTAGTTGTCGATCGAGATCGCCGCATCGTGACCGTGCGCGACGGCCCAGATGATGTTCTTCGGGCCGAAGGCGGCATCGCCCCCGAAGAACACGCCAGCACGCGTCGATTGCATCGTCAGGCTGTCAACCTTGGGCACATCCCACTTGTCGAATTCGATGCCGAGATCGCGTTCGATCCAGGGGAAGGCGTTCTCCTGTCCGATGGCGAGGATCACGTCGTCGCAGGGGATGAACACCTGCTCGACGACCTTCTCGGAGAGGATCTTGCCCTTCTGTATGTCGTACTCCATCCGGTCGAACATCATGCCGGCGAGCTTGCCGTTCCTGATGACGAATGAGGTCGGCGCGTGATTGATGACGATCTCGACATTCTCCGCCTCGGCGTCCTCGAGCTCCCAGTCAGAAGCCTTGAAGAAGCCGCGGGGCTTGCGCGCCATGACCTTCACGTCGTTCGCGCCGAGACGCAGCGAGGTGCGGCAGCAATCCATCGCCGTATTGCCAACACCAATGATGAGGACGCGCTTGCCGATCGTCTTGATGTGATCGAAGGCGACGGACTCGAGCCAGGTGATGCCGATGTGGATGCGGTCGGTGTCCTTGCGGCCCGGCAAGTTCAGCTCCTTGCCCTTGGGCGCACCGGAACCGACGAAGACGGCGTCATATTTCTTGCTGTCGAGAAGCTTCTTCAGGCTATCGACGCGCGTGTTGAGCTTGAGATTGACGCCCATGCCGGTGATGTAGCCGATTTCATCGGCGATGACCTGTTCCGGCAGTCGGAACGCGGGAATGTTCGAGAGCATGAGGCCGCCCGGTTTCGACAGCGCCTCGAATATCGTCACCTCGTAACCAAGCGGCATCAGGTCGTTCGCGACCGTGAGGGAGGCGGTGCCGGCGCCGATGCAGGCAATGCGTTTGCCGTTCTTGAGGGTTGGTGCTCGTGGCAGTCGTGCGGTGATGTCTTCGCGGAGGTCCGCGGCGACCCGCTTCAGGCGGCAGATCGCGACCGGCGTTTCCTCGATGCGGCCGCGCCGGCAAGCCGGCTCGCAAGGACGATCGCACACGCGCCCGAGAATGCCCGGGAACACGTTCGATTCGCGGTTCAGCATGTACGCGTCGCCATACCGCCCCTGCGCAATCAGGCGGATATAGCCCGGTACATCCGTGTGGGCCGGACAGGCCCACTGGCAATCTACGACGCGATGAAAATAATCAGGGTTCGCGGTGTTCGTCGGTTCCACACATGGTTCCCATGCATGCCGCGCAGACCATTCGCAGACGGACCGCCTAGGGTAACGCCTCGAGCCGCGTGGCTTTGGGATGGGGTTGGCACTAAGTATAGTCGTTTCAAGCGCCTGGACGCCAAAACCCCGTTAGCGGGCGGCGTTATGTCGGAGCTTCTCAAGATAGCGGTCGCGCAGCTCGGTCTGCCGTGACGTCTGCGGCTGGAGCTTGCCGCCGATGAACACCTGTTCGGCGACGCTTGTGACCTCGAGCGGATCCGCGCTCCAGACGACGAGATTGGCCGACCGGCCGGCTTCGATCGACCCCACGCGATCCGCGACCCCGAAGATTTCCGCGGGGACTCTCGTGATCGCCGCGAGACCGGCTTCCCAGGGCAAGCCGTGAGCGACGGCAATGCCAGCGGCCTGGCGGATCTTGCGGATATTGTGGGATTCCGGATCGACGAAGCTGAAGGCGACGCTGACGCCCGCCTTGTCGAGCCGCGCCGCGTTCTCGAGCGTGGCACCGACACCATCGAAGTTCGCCGGCAGGTCTTCCAGCGGATCGAGAATGACCGGCACCCCCGCAGCGGCGAGCTCCGGCGCGACGCGCCAGGCCTCAGCTCCGCCGCTGATCACGACGCGCAGTTTCTCGCGTACCGCAAGTGCAAGTACCTGGCGAATATCCGAGGCGCGATCGACATCGAACACCCAGGGCGCGGTGCCCTTGGCATATGCGATGAGCGTCTGGCGTCCGGCGGGCGTCAGCAGACGCTGGTCATCGTTCAGCACCAGGTTCGGTGTGCGTGCTTCCGTGAACGCCTGCGACAGCAGCATGTACTGCACGGCCCGGCTGCCGCCGGTCAGTTCACTGATGTCCGCACCGAGATCGATGTAGAGGGCGCGCGAGCCGGGCAGCACGGCGCCGTCGAGCGTCACGATCGGTCCCTGCCCCGAGATGATCGAACCCTCCTTGCCGGCCGATGTGGGTGTCACGGCCGCAAACGTGACACCGCCCGCGCGATTGACGCCGATCGAGGTCGCATCGGGATCGAAGGCGGGCGTCACGTCGAATTCCGGACGCATCTGACCAAGCTTGACTTCGGGGTCGTCAAGCGTCGGCTCGAGGCCGATCTCATCAAGTCCGAGGTACGTCAGTCCGCCGAAGAGGCCGGGCGTCACGATCTTGCCGGTGCCATCGATCGTCGCTGCGCCGGCCGGCGCCGTGAGCGCCTTGCCGATGCTCACGACCTTGCCGTCGGTGATGAGAACATCCGCGCCGTCCAGCGAGCCGTCAGCGGCCATCGTATGCACGGTGGCATTGCGGATGAGGACGCTCGCGCCGTCGGCGAAATTCGCGGTCAACGACGCCGCAGCCAGCAGCGTGAATATCAGTGTGCTGCGCTTCATGGCGTGACCCCCGGTGCCGCAGGCTGGCCAAGATAGAAATCCGATCGCGCTTTCGCCGGCGGATGCGCGCGGTCGTACTGGACGACGCCGTCGATGAACACATAGTCCGTGAGCGCGTACACGCTGAAAGGATCGTGAGTCCACACGACGAGGTCCGCCATCTTGCCGGCTTCGAGCGTGCCGGTGCGGTCGATGATGCCGAGCGCCATTGCCGGATTCGCGGTGATCCACGCGATGGCGTGTTCGGGTGACTCCTTCAATCCGGCGCGCGCGCCCATCGTCATCGCTTTGGCTGCCTCCTGATTGAGCCGCTGGATACCTTCGTCCGAATCCGAATGCACGATGGCACAGCCGCCGGGCGCCGCGTCGACCATCGCGATGTTCTCCTGGATGCCGTCGTAGGACTCCATCTTGAAGCCCCACCAGTCGGCCCACATTGCGCCGCAGACATGGTTGTCCGCGAGCAGGTTCGCGATCTTGTACGCCTCGACTGCGTGATGGAACGCTGCGACGTGGTAGCCGAACTCCTTCGACATGTCGATGACCGTCGCCATTTCATCGGCGCGGTAGCAGTGCATGTGGACGATGATGTTGCCTTTCAGTGCCGCGGCGAGCGTGTCGAGCCTCAGGTCGCGCTTCACGGGCTTCGCGTCCTTGTCGCCCGCCTTCACCTTGCGCTCGTAGGCTTCGACGTCGCGCAGATACTCCTGCGCCTCGATCCACTGCGCGCGGTAGCCGGCCATGTCGCCCATCCGCGTCGAGGGAAACTGCTTCTTGCCGACGCCGTAGACTCGCTTCGGATTCTCGCCGCAGGCCATCTTGAGGCCCTGCGGCGCGTCGGGGAATTTCATGCCCTGGTAGGTCGCCGACGGCACGTTCTTCAGCACGACGGAGCGGCCGCCGATGAGGTTCGCCGAACCCGGCAGAATCTGGAGCGTGGTGATCCCTCCGATGAGCGCGGTCGTGAAGCCCGGATCCTGCGGCCATACCGAGTGCTCGGCCCAGACATTCGCCGTCGACGGGCTCGTCGCTTCGTTCCCGTCGTCATTGCCGCGCACCGACGGGCTCGGATACACGCCGAGGTGTGAATGCACGTCGATGATTCCCGGTGTCACCCATTTGTCGTGACCGTCGATGACGAGTGCGCCGGCAGGGGCCTCAAGTTCCTTCCCGACCGCGCTGATCTTGCCGTCGACGAGCAGCACGTCCGCATCGTCGAGCCGCTCGCCCGTGCCGGTGAGCACCGTCGCGTGCTGGATCAGCGTCGGCGCGCTGGGCGCGGCGTGATAGGTCGAGGGATAGGGATTGGCGACGATCGCAATGGGCGGGACAGCCTCGGACTTCGTCGGCTTCGCCGGCTGGGCGGCGCAGGCGGTGAGGAAACCGAGGGCAAGGAGAAGAATTCGGTGGCGGAGCATGGGGACTCCTTCGTTGTTTCTCTTTTGAAGCGCTGCAGTTTAATGCAAGGAGAAGGACTGGAAAGAGCAAAGAAGGATTGTCGAACGGTCGACCACGCTGACGCGCGGTCTTCCGTTCGACATCCTAGTCCCCCAGCCAAAACGAATGAGGCCCGCTGGTGCGGGCCTCGTTCGTTTTGGCTGGGGGACTAGGATTCGAACCTAGGTTGACGGAGTCAGAGTCCGTAGTCCTACCACTAGACGATCCCCCAAAATCGGATGAGGAGCGGCAGAACCGGCGGCGGCCTCTTTGCTTAGCGCTTCGAGTACTGAGTTCCGCGGCGGGCTTTGCGGCGCCCGACCTTCTTGCGTTCGACTTCGCGCGCATCGCGCGTGACGAACCCGGCCTTGCGCAATGTCTTGCGCAGCGCTTCGTCGTACTTCATGAGCGCGCGCGTGATGCCGTGGCGCACGGCGCCGGCCTGTCCGGTGATGCCGCCCCCGGCGACGATCACGGAGATGTCGAATTTGTCCGCGAGCTGTGCGACCTCGAGCGGCTGGCGCACGATCATGCGGCCCGTCTCGCGGCCGAAGAATTCATCGAGCGAACGTGCGTTCACCGTGATTTCGCCTTTGCCGGCCTTGAGCCATACGCGCGCGGTTGAAGTCTTGCGGCGTCCAGTTCCGTAATACGTAGTTGCGGGCATCGCGGATCTCTCGAATGAAAAGTTGATTACAGCTCGAGTGCTTTCGGCTGCTGTGCCTGGTGCGGGTGCTTCTCGCCCGCGAACACGTGCAGCTTCTTGAACATGTTACGGCCCAGCGTGTTCTTCGGCAGCATGCCTTTCACCGCGTACTGGATCACACGCTCCGGCTTCGTCGCGAGGAGCTTGCCGAGCGCAATCGACTTGAGATTGCCGATGTGGCCGGTGTGGTGGTGATAGAACTTGTCGGTGAGCTTCGCGCCCGTGACCTTGATCTTCTCGGCGTTGATCACGATGAGATAGTCGCCGGTGTCGACGTGCGGCGTGTACTGGGCCTTGTGCTTGCCGCGCAGGCGATGCGCCAGCTTCGAGGCGAGACGGCCGAGCGTCTTGCCGCTGGCGTCAACGATGTACCAGTCGGCGCGTACGGTGCCGGCTTTGGCGAATTCCGTGGTCATGACACTCTCAGGTTTCGGCGGCTTCGGGGCCGCTCGCGAAAGGGCGGCAAGTCTACTGAAGCAACTCCTTGTTTGCAAAGCTGGAAACGCCTGCTGGCGGGTCGCCCGGACGGCCCCCGCCGAAGCCCCGAGGCGGGCTTTCGGAGGCATATATAATGTGTGCGTGAAAGCCCTCGAACTGACCCCCCTGGATCACCTGATTAGTTCAGTTGATCAAGCACTTAGGACGCTTGCGGCGACCTCCGCGGCCGGCCGGCCCTACCCGGCCGCAGGTGCCGCGGCCGGCGCTCTCGATGACGGCGAGAGGCGCCACGCGGCGGGCCTCATGCGCGTCAACCATAGCGGCGAGATCGCGGCGCAGGCGCTCTACCGGGGCCAGTCGGTAACGGCCCGCAATCCGGCGACACGGGCGCAACTCCTGGAAGCGGCGCGCGAGGAACAGGACCATCTTGCCTGGTGTGAAACGCGCCTGCGCGAACTCGATGCGGGCCCGAGCCGGCTCGCGCCGCTCTGGTACGCCGGCTCGTTCGCCATCGGACTCGCGGCCGGCGCACTCAACGATCGCGTGAGCCTCGGCTTCGTCGCGGAGACCGAACGGCAGGTCGAAGGTCACCTCGACGAGCATCTTGCGAAGCTGCCGCCGGACGATGAACGGAGCCGGCGGATTCTTCAATCCATGAAAGCCGACGAGATTCGCCACGGACAAACCGCGACGGCGGCCGGCGGCGCGCCGCTTCCGGCATTCGTACGATTAGCAATGAAGATGACAGCGCGTGTCATGACGCGCGCGGCATACTGGATTTGACGATTCCGCTTGCGGCTTTGGGGTTTATGTAATAAAAACGCGGGGCTAGAAGGCCCCTCGGGAGAGCGTATGGAAGAAGTCGCCGTCAAACCCCTCACCGACCTGCCCGCCATCAATCGTTTCTTAAGCTACTGCCGCATCCGCACGGTTCCGTCGAAAACGGTCGTGATTCACGCGGGCGACCTGCCCGACATCCTCTACTACATCATCAGCGGCTCGGTCGAGGTGATGATCGAGGACGAGGACGGCAACGAGATGGTGCTGGCCTATCTCAACAAGGGCCAGTTCTTCGGCGAGATGGGCCTCTTCTACGAACAGCCAACGCGCAGCGCCTGGGTGCGCACGCGCCAGCAATGCGAACTCGCCGAAATGACCTATCCGCGCTTCCGGCAGATCGCCGCGGAAAGCCCGGGTCTCGTATTCGAACTCGCGACCCAGCTCGCGACGCGCCTCGACCGCACGAACCGCAAGCTCGGCGACCTCGCGTTCGTCGACGTCACCGGCCGCGTCGCCCACGCCATCATGGATCTGTGCGGCGAACCCGATGCGATGACGCATCCGGAAGGCATGCAGATCAAGGTGAGTCGCCAGGAGCTCTCGCGGCTCGTCGGCTGCTCGCGCGAAATGGCGGGCCGCGTGCTGAAAGTCCTGGAAGAACAGGGCCTGCTCAAAGCGAGCGGCAAGACCATTGTCGTCTTCAACGCGCGGCCGAAGTTGCGGCCGCGGCCGGTCGCCGTGCCGCCGAAAGGCGCGAAAGACGGCCCCGGCAGCAAGATGGTGCGTCCGGAAGTCGCCGCGGCCGACGAAAGCGAAGACGACGACTGGTAAGCAAAAAAGGGGTCAGATTTATTTTCCGGTCGAAACGCCACTACGCGGCTGGCCGGAAAATAAATCTGACCCCTTTTTTGCGCCGCGCGCAATCTCCTTGCGCATGGCGAGAATCGTCGCCCGATAGTCCCCACTGCCAAAGATCGCGGAGCCCGATACGAACGTGTCGGCGCCGGCTGCGGCGATCTCGGCAATATTCTCGACTTTCACTCCCCCGTCGATTTCGAGGCGCACCGGGCGACGGCCGGCATCGATACGACGGCGCACCTCGGTAAGCTTCGCCAGCACGCCCGGAATGAATTTCTGGCCACCGAATCCCGGGTTCACCGACATCAGGAGAACCATGTCGATCTTGTCGAGCACGTGATCGAGCCAGTCGAGAGGGCTCGCGGGATTCAGAACGATGCCGGGCTTCGCACCATGCTCGCGGATGAGCTCGATCGTACGGTCGACGTGCTCGCTCGCTTCCGGATGAAACGTGATGTAGGTGGCGCCGGCTTTGGCAAAGTCCGGCACGATGCGGTCGACCGGCTTGACCATCAGGTGCACGTCGATCGGAGCTTTGACGCCGTGCTTGCGCAGCGCCTCGCACACGAGCGGACCGATGGTGAGATTCGGCACGTAGTGGTTATCCATCACGTCGAAGTGCACGAGATCCGCGCCGGCCGCGATCACCGCACTCACGTCCTCGCCGAGGCGCGCGAAATCCGCGGACAGAATGGACGGTGCGATAAACGGCTGCTGCATGGCGAATCCTTAAGATCCACTGAAGGCACTTACTGTAACAGTGGGGGACTGTCCCTTCCTAGGGACTGTCCCCTCACTTCAGCGCATGCCTCTCACTTCCTTGATGGCCTCGTAGGCCTGCTGGATCTGTTGCGTCTTTTCCTTCGCCATTTCGAGCATGGACTCCGGCAGTCCGTTCGCCTTGAGCTTGTCCGGATGATTGCGGCTCATCTGCCGGCGATATGCTTTTGTGACTTCCGCATCCGATGCCTCGCGCGGCACCTCCAGCACTTCGTACGCATCGGCGAGCCGCTCGGCCGCCGGCGGCGGTGCGCTCGACTGCTGCTGCCGCCCGTAGGCGCGAATGATCGCCTCCATGTGCGCGAGCTCGAGTCCGGAAATACCGACCCGCTGGGCGATGTCGGCGAGGCGTTGGCGCACGGGTCCCTGTAGGCCGTTCCCGAAGAGCGCCGCGCGCATCTCGATTTCGACGAAGAACCGCAGCAGGTCGGGACGGCCTTCGCAAGCGTCGCGCAGTTCCGTGAGCGCGCGTTCGAGCGGAAAGGCCGTGTCCTTGCCGCGCGTGAAGCATTCGATCGCGAACTGCACCTCGGAGGCCGAGAGGCGCAGCTGCTGCATCACGAGCCGCGCGGCCTGGATCTCGCTCTCGGTGACACGGCCATCGGATTTCGCAAGATGCCCCATCACGTAGAACGTGGTGCGGAAGAAGACCGTGCTGATCTCGTACAGCCGCGCGTTCGCCGGCCCCGTCGAGCCGAAGTTGATGTCGCGATCGAACTGATGCCCGACCACGACGCCAAGGAGCGAGCCAACCGGTCCGAACGCGACGTACCCGAGAGCGGCGCCTACGGCTTTTCCCAGCCATTTCATCGACATTTCTTGACCCGTCCAGCCCCCAGCCGCAAGATTCCTAATCGTCCCCGTTCACCTAAGCCGGATCGACCGATTTCTCCGGCTCCCAATCGTAGCAGTCGGAGTCATTCACTTTCATGGATCGGGTCGATTCTTCCGCGCAGCCCGCCGGCACGCTCTTCCGTTCCAATCTCGAGGGACTCGAGCGCATCCACGAAGGCAAGGTGCGCGACATCTATCGGGTCGATGACAAGCACATGCTCATCGTCACGACGGATCGGCTGTCCGCTTTCGACGTCGTGCTGCCCGATCCGATCCCGGACAAGGGCCGCGTGCTCACGCAGATTTCAAACTACTGGTTCGGCCGCACCGGCGCGATCGTGCGCAATCATCTGGCGGACATTCCGCTCGGTGACATCGTGAAGCGCCGCGAAGACGTCGCGATGCTGCGCGATCGAGCGGTGGTGGTGCGCCGCCTGAATGCGCTGCCGTTCGAAGCGGTGGTGCGCGGCTATCTCATCGGGTCGGGCTGGAAGGACTATGAGAAGACGGGCGAGGTTTCCGGCATCGCGCTGCCAAAGGGACTCAAGCTCGCCGCGCGACTGCCGGAGCCGATCTTCACGCCCGCGACCAAGGCGCCGGCCGGTCAGCACGACGAAAACGTGGGCTTCGAGGAGGTCGTGGACCGGATCGGCAAGCCGCTCGCGGCGAAGCTCCGCGATACGGCGCTCAGGCTCTATCGATTCGCGGCGGAGCATGCGCTCGAACGCGGCATCATTATTGCTGACACCAAATTCGAGTTCGGCACGAACTCGCGCGGCCAGCTCGTGCTGATCGATGAAGTCATCACACCGGATTCATCGCGCTTCTGGCCCGTCGCAAGCTACAAGCCCGGCGTCAGCCCGCCGAGTTTCGACAAGCAGTTCGTGCGCGACTACCTCGAGACGCTCAACTGGAACAAGAAAGCGCCGGGACCGAAACTGCCGGCCGAGATCATCGCGAAGACGAGCGAGAAATACCGCGAAGCCCTGCGCCTGCTCACGACCGACTAGCGGCCCATTTCGCGATGACCCGCTGGATCGCCGCGATGCCGTCCGTCAGGGCAGCTGGCCCCGGCTGCAGGATGATCGCCGACTTGATCTCGTGCAGTTCGCCGGTCTTCACCGCGGGCACCGATTCCCAGCCGGGCCGCGCAGCGACGGCCTGCGGATTGAATTTCTTCCCGCACCAGGATCCGAAAATCACATCGGGCTGGCGCCGCGGCACTTCGAGCGGATCCGCGATGATGCGGTCCTTGCCAAGTGACTTGAGCGCAAGTTCCGGAAAACAGTTGTCGCCGCCCGCGATCTCGATGACCTCCGCAACCCAGCGGATCGCGGCGATCTGCGGCTCATCCCATTCTTCGAAATAAACGCGCGGACGGCGGCCGAGCGCCGCGGCCTGCAGCCGGACATCTTCGACGTTCCGCTCTAGGCGAGCCGCGAGTGCGATGCCCTTGTCCTCACAGCCAATCATCCCGGCGAGCGTGCGAACGACCCGGAGAATCTCCGCTACCGAGCGCTGGTTGAAGACGTGCACTTCGACGCCCTTGCGAATGAGTTCGGCGGCAATGTCCGCCTGCAGATCGGAGAAGCCGAGCACGAGGTCCGGTTCGAGCTCGAGGATCCTGTCGAACTTCGCGCTGGTGAAGGCCGACACGCGTGGCTTCTCCTTGCGCGCGCGCGGCGGGCGCACCGTAAAACCCGAAATGCCGACGATGCGCCGCTCCTCGCCAAGGAGATACAGGATCTCCGTGGTCTCTTCGGTCAGGCACACGATGCGTTGCGGATAGCGAGCGCTCACGAACCCTCCAGTCGGGTGAGGCAATCAATGTAGCCATGCGTTGCGCTGCTTGCTAGTCGCGGGCCGTCGTGCAAGTCTCTGGCGCGCCATGTTCGACATCGACAAGCGATTGACGGCGTTGCTTTTCGACGATGCGCAGCTGCACGCCCGCAGCCCGATCGGCTGGCTGGCGCGCGCCCTGCGCTACCCTTACGCGCTCATCCGCGATCTCATTCGCGGCGAACTCAACATGCGGGCGATGAGCCTCGTGTACACGACGCTGCTCTCGGTCGTGCCGCTCATCGCCTTCAGTTTCTCGCTGATCAAGGGTCTCGGCATGAGCGCGACGCTCGAACCGGTGATCCAGGAGTTCCTGAGGCCCATGGGCGAGGATGCGGGCCAGCTCACGACGCGTGTCCTCGAATTCGCGGACAACATCCGCGGCACCGTCGTCGGATCGCTCGGGCTTGCGTTCCTCGTATTCACCGTGCTCTCGACCATCCAGAAGGTCGAGGAGAGCCTGAACTTCGTCTGGCGAGTGGAGCGGCCGCGCAGCTTCGCGCGCCGTGTGATGGAATACCTCAGCATGCTCGTGATCGGGCCTGTCGTGCTGGTGACCGCCTTTGGCCTCATTGCTAGCACCAGCAAAAGCAGCTGGGCGCACGGCCTGATGGCGCTGCCGATCATTGCACCGCTCGCAACGGGCATTGGCAAGCTCGTACCCTATGTCATGTTGACGGGCATCTTTACGTTCCTTTTCAGCTTTATCCCGAACGCGCGGGTGCGGTTTGCGTCCGCTCTTATCGGCGGCGCGACGGCCGGGGTCCTCTGGGCCGCGATCGGCGCTGCATTCTCCGCGTTCGTTCACTACTCGACGCAGCTCCTCGCCGTGTACACGGGCTTTGCCGTCGTCATCACCGCGATCATCTGGGTCTATCTCAGCTGGCTCATCCTCCTGATCGGCGCGCAGCTCTCCTTCTATGTGCAGAATCCGCAGTACCTCAGGCGCGGGCACGAGCAGGTACACATATCGAGTTCGGTCGCGGAGCGGCTCGCCTTCAACGTGATGTATCTCATCGGCAAGGCCTACCAGAAAGGCGAGCGCGTCTGGACGACGAACCTGCTCGCGCAGCACTTCGACATGCCGAGCATCACGCTCGCGGGCGTCGTGCACGCGCTCGAGCACGCGGGCCTGCTCGTCGCGACGGAAGACGAATTTCTGTTTCCGGGCCGCGACATGCATGAGATTCGCCTCGCCGAGATCCTGGACGCTGTGCGCAGTCGCAGCGGCTCCGGACCGCATGCAACGGCGCGCACCGATCCGGCCATCGATCACCTCGCCGAGGGCATAGAGAAGGCCATGAACGAGCGCATCGCGAATCGCACGCTCGTGGACCTGACGAAGGAAACCTGACGCTGGCTATTCGCCGGCGATGGTCATTTCACTTACGAGCACAGACCCCGTACGAATCGACCCGCGCAGGTCGACATCCTTGCCGACCGCGACGATGTTGAGCAGCATCTCTCGCAGATTGCCGGCGATCGTCACTTCGTGCACCGGATACGTCGCACTGCCGTCTTCGACCCAGAACCCGGCCGCGCCGCGCGAGTAGTCGCCGGTCACGAGATTGACGCCCTGCCCCATCAGCTCGGTCACGACAAATCCACGATGCATCCTGCGTAGCAGCGCGTCGTAGTCCTCGGGTCCGGACTCGACGATGAGGTTGTGGATGCCGCCGGCATTGCCTGTCGTTGCGAGGCCGAGCTTGCGTGCAGAGTAGGTGTCGAGCACGTAGCCCTGCAGCACTCCGTCCTCCACAAGATTGCGATCACGCGTCGCGACCCCTTCGGAATCGAACGGGCTGCTGCCAAGGGCCGCGGGAATGTGCGGCCGCTCGCGGAGCTGCACGAAGCGGGGCAGCACCGTCCGGCCCGCGGCATCGAGCAGGAACGTCGACTTGCGATACTGGCTGCCGCCGCTTACCGCGCCGACGAAGCTGCGAATGAGTCCGCGCGCGAGTTCCGGAACGTAGAGCACCGGCGCCTTGCAGGTCGGAATCTTGCGGGATCCGAGCCGTTCCACCGCGCGGATGGCGCTCGCACGCCCGACGCCATCGGCAGGTTCGAGCGTCTTCCAGTCGCGCGCGGCCGTGTACCAGTAGTCGCGCTGCATCTCCTCGCCCTGTGAGGCGAGCACCGCGCAGGACAGGCTGTGCGAGGTGCTCGGATAGCCGCCGAGAAACCCGCGGCTGTTGCCAAAGACGCGCAGTCCCCGGTGCGAGGAGAGCATCGCTCCTTCGGAATTCGTCACCCGCTTGTCGACCGCGAGCGCCGCGGATTCGCACGCGCGTGCGAGCTCGATGGCGCGCTCGGGTGCGATGTCCCAGGGGTGCGAAAGGTCGAGGTCCGGGTAGGAGCGCGCGAGCTGCTTGTCGTCGGGCAGGCCCGCACAATCGTCCTCCGCCGTGAAACGCGCGATGCTGCACGCCTTCTCCACGGTGTCCGCGACGGCGGCGTGGCTCAGGTCCGAGGTGCTCGCTGAGCCCTTGCGCTTGCCGAAGTACACCGTGACGCCGACCCCGCGATCGCGCTGGTACTCGAGCGTCTCAACCTCGCCGAGGCGCACGGTCACCGAGAGTCCGGTCTGCGTGCTGGCACCGACCTCCGCATCGCTCGCGCCCCGTGCGCGGGCGAGTTTGAGCGACTCCTGGACCACTGTCTCCAGCACGGACTTGTCATCGACGGCAACGACGGCGGGTGCGGTATTCATTTTCGAGGGTTCATGTTCGAGCGGGGCGGTTGGGGTCGAGATTCTGCCATGCGTGCTAGGCTTGCGGCCATGACCGGAACGGATGACGCGGCCCGCGAGCGGCCGAGCAAGAGTGCGCGCAAACGCGAGTCCCAGGAGCTGCAGGAACTCGGCGAAGAGCTGATCGGTCTGCCGGACTCGGTGTTCGACGCTGTCGAGCTTCCCGAGAACCTGCGCGAGGCGATCCTCGCCGCTCGCCGCATCACCAGCCACGGAGCACTCCTTCGCCAACGACAGTATATCGGCAGGCTCATGCGTGCGATCGATGCTGCGCCGATTCGCGCGGTCATCGACCAGCACCAGACGCGCCAGCGCAGTTCCGGCCTGCGATTTCGCCAGGTCGAAGCGTGGCGCGACCGCCTCGTGAGCGAAGGCGCAGCAGCGATTCCCGCGCTGCGAACCGTGGCAGCGACGGTCGAAACCACCGAAGTAGCGCCACTGCTCGAGGCCATACAGCGCGCGCACGACGATCAGGCCCGGCGAACCGCCGCGCGCGCACTCTTTCGCTACCTCGACGGTCGGTTTCCGGCCTAATGCGGCGTTCAGCCCCGCGAAAATGGGGTACGTCCCCATTTTCGGTACAATGCGCCGATGAAACCGCTGGTCGGCATCGTGATGGGCTCCTCCTCCGATTGGGAAACCCTGAGCCACGCCGCAACCGAGCTCGAAAAGCTCGGCATCGCACACGAAGTCAAGGTCGTCTCCGCTCACCGCACACCCGACCTGCTGTTCGAATACGCATCGAGCGCCCAGGGTCGCGGTCTCGAAGTCATCATCGCCGGAGCAGGCGGCGCTGCTCACCTGCCGGGGATGATGGCCGCGAAAACCACCTTGCCGGTGCTTGGCGTTCCGGTCGTCTCGAAAATGCTCAACGGACTCGACTCGCTTCTCTCGATCGTACAGATGCCGGGCGGCGTGCCCGTCGGCACGCTTGCCATCGGACCCGCGGGCGCTCGCAACGCTGCGCTCCTCGCGGCCTCGATTCTCGCGAACAAGTATCCGAACGTGGATCAGGCCGTGAAGAAGTTTCGCCGCCAACAGACTGACGAAGTGCTGGCGAAGCCCGATCCGCGCAATCCAGGATCATGAAGGTCGGCATCATCGGTGCGGGCCAGCTCGGGCGGATGCTGGCGCTCGCCGGCTATCCACTTGGCATCAGGCCGCTCTTCCTCGACCGCACGAACGACACGCCGGGCGCCCAGGTCGGCGAAAGTCTCGTCGGCGACATTACCGACGCGGCGAAGATCGCGGAGCTCGGTGCACAGGTGGATGTCGTCACGTTTGACTGGGAAAACGTTCCATCGAGCGCGCTTGCGCGCGTTCCCGCCGCGAAGATCCGGCCTTGTGCACGCGCGCTCGAGGTCTCCCAGGATCGCGTGCACGAAAAGACCCTCTTCCGCCTGCTCGACGTACCGGCGGCGGAATTCGCGGCTGTGGACTCGCGCGCGGACCTCGAACGCGCGCTCACCGACATCGGATTGCCGGCTGTCCTGAAAACGCGGCGGCTCGGCTACGACGGCAAGGGCCAGGCGGTGCTGCGGACCCGCAGCGACGTCGATGCCGCGTGGCGCAAACTCGAAGGCGGCCCACTCATCCTGGAAGACTTCATTCCGTTCGAACGCGAGGTCTCGCTGATCGGCGTACGCGGACTCAATGGCGAGGTCGCGTTCTACCCGCTCGCCGAGAACGTGCATAGCAGCGGCATCCTGCGCTACAGCCGCGCGCCCTACGGGAATGCCTCCCTGCAGCGCCTCGCGGAGCGCCACTTGCGCGAGGTGCTCGGCCACTTCGAATACGTCGGCGTGCTCGCGATCGAATTCTTCGTCGTGCGCGGGCGTCTCATCGCGAACGAGATGGCGCCTCGCGTCCACAATTCCGGCCATTGGACCATCGAAGGCGCAGCGACCAGCCAGTTCGAGAATCATCTGCGGGCGATCACGGGCCTCAAGCTTGGCGTGACGGCCGCTCGCGGCCACTCGGCCATGATCAATTTCATCGGTCGCCTGCCCCCCATGGCCAACGCTCTCGTGGAATCGGACCTGCACTTTCACGATTACGGCAAGACTCCGCGAGCAGGCCGAAAGCTCGGCCATTGCACGCTCATCGCCCCCACGGCCGCCCGCCGCGACGCGCGTCTGCGCGCGCTCCTCAGGAAATTCCGCCGCCAGGGCGCGGAATTGTGACTTCCTGCAGGCGCAGCAGGCCTCGCGCCGCGAATCTGCGGCTAAACCTCGGCTAGAATGGCTCCAGATGTACTTGGAACTCTTCAAGCTGACGGAGCTGCCCTTCCGGCTTAGTCCGGACCCGGCGTTCCTCTACCTCTCGAAGCACCATGCCCGGGCCAAGGCCTACATGGAATCGACCATCTGGTTCACGGATGGCTTCGTGGTGCTCACCGGCGAGATCGGTTCCGGCAAGACGACGCTGATCGAGACTTTCCTGCGCGAACTCGGCAAGGATGTGGTCGTCGCACAGGTCAACCAGACGCAGGTCTCGCCCACCGAATTCCTGCAGTCGGTGCTCGTGCAGTTCGGCTTCACGCCTTTCAAGATGAAGAAGGCCGAGCTCCTTGCGACCATCAACAACTTCCTCATCGAGCAGTACGCGAGCGGCCGCAAGGTCGTGCTCATCATCGACGAGGCGCAGAACCTGTCGCACCGGGTGCTCGAGGAAGTGCGCATGCTTTCCGGCGTCGAGACGACCAAAGAAAAGGTGCTGCGCATCATCCTGGCGGGCCAGCCGGAGCTCAACGAGAAGCTGAATGCGCCGGAGCTGGTGCAGCTTACGCAGCGCGTGCGCCTGCGGTTTCACCTGACGCAGCTGAGCCGCCCGGAAACCCGCAACTACATCGAGCATCGGCTCGAGGTGGCGGGCTGCCAGGGGCGCCAGATCTTCGAAGACGGGACCTTCCCGCTCATCTTCCAGTACACAGGCGGCGTGCCGCGCCTCGTCAACACGCTCTGCGACACGTCGATGATGTCGGCCTACGGCCGCGATTCGAGCGTGGTAACGGTCGAGGACGTCGAAGCGGCGATCAAGGAACTGCAGTGGACGGACTACGCGACACGCACCAGCCTCCTGGTGCCACCGGCTGTGGAACCCTCGGCGGTCGTAGAGTCAGCGTCCAGCGGCGGCGAGAAGCCAGACGTCATCGGCCGGGTGCTGATTGCGCATGAAGGCCAGACGATCGCCGAACGGCAACTGCTGAACGGCCGCTTCATCATCGGCCGCACGACCGACAACGACCTGCAGATCGACAGCAAATACGTGAGCCGGCACCACTGCCAGATCATCTCGACGGAGGACGGATCCGTCATCGAGGACCTCAATTCGACCAACGGCATCTACGTGAAGCAGAAGCGCGTGCGCAAGCACAACCTGAACGATGGTGACGTGGTGCTCGTCGGCAAGCACGAGCTCATGTACATCGATGAGCGTTCGCACAAGCACAGATCGACGGCCGACACGAGCGACGTTCCGGAGCTCGACGAAATCGGGGCGCAGACCAATCCGGGCCAGTTGGACTGACTAGTCGAGCGGTCTGTAGTCGTAGTGAGCGTGATTGATGCGGTAGTCGCGGCGCTTCAGGAAGATCACGACACCGCCCACCACCGCGACCAGGCCCGCGACGCCCGCGAGCGTCGACCAGATACCGCGCCCGTCAAAATACGACAGCAACATGAGCGTGATGCCCGCGAACGCGTAGGCATACGGCATGCATTCATACACTGGCCTGGCCAGATAGACGGCGCGGATCCCCATGCCAACGATCCTAGGAAATCTGCGCGCAGATGGAAAGACGCAGCTTTACCTATCACCGCAAGCGTCCTGCGCCCGGGACAGGGGTGAGCAGTCAAGCGCCTGAACGGTAAGGCTGAAACACGCGTTTTGACATAAGAATGAAAAAGGCCGTGGGATCGCTCCTACGGCCTTTTCCGTCATTGTCCGACCGGTTCAGCGGCGCGAATGCTTTTCGTCGTCGAGGCGCCCGAAAAGGCGGTCGAGGAGCGATGGCTTCATGCCTTCGACCTTCAGGGGGCTCGGGCGCGCAACGCGATTGCGCTTGATCTCGTCCATCAGATCCGAGGGGATGTTCAACTGAAACGTCCCGGTGGCTGCGCTATCGCCCGACATACGCTCTCCTCAGATTGATTTATTTTGAACCGGGCGAGAAGTTACCGGCACCGAGGATAGCACTCCGTCGACCACATCACAGTCGGACAAAGGTCGCGAAACAGCGACGGACCTATGTTGAGTGGCCGCACATTGCGGGCGCGACGGCTTGCACATTCGCGGCAGATCAGGTGAGTTCCGTCACGAGCAAACCCGCCCAGAGCGAGTCGGCGAAAATACTGCGAAAGAAGCCGAAGTGTCCGATGCGGCGTACGTTGGCATCGGCGGGCGCGATGCGCTTCATCGTGCGCGGCGCGCCGCTGTATAGCGCATGGAGCGACTCGATGCTCGCGAGCGACATGAATTCATCGTCCGTGAACGAGAGCGAAACGATCGGTGTTTTCACGGCCGCATACGCATTGCGCGCCCACTCGCCCTCAGCTCCGGCCGCGTAGTGCGCGTCGAGACACCAGCGGCGCCACTGCTCGATGACACCCTTCGGCAGGTCGCCGATCTTGCGCAGTCGCTTGCCTGGAAAAAATCCGCAGAGCGCCGTGCCAAGCGGCACAGCCACGAACCACAGCCACAGCACGTAGCGTTTCAGGGGTGGCGCATTCTCGCGCCAGTAGCCGCTGCCGCTCGCAACCGTCACGACTTTGCGGACGCGCTCGCGGTTCGGCACGAACGCGAGAATCTGGCCGCCGAGGCTGTGGCCGATCCAGTAGAGCGGCTTTTCCGGCGCGCGCGCCGCCGCCGCGTCGATCATCGCGCAGCAATCGAGCCGGGCCCAGTCGAGGAGGTCGGCGCGAAATCCGCGCAGGCGTGGCGGCCGCGAATAGCCGATGCCGCGATAGTCGAAGGTCACCGTGTGAAATCCCTGCGTGGCGAGCCAGCGCGCGAGGGGTTCGTAGTAGTCCTGCGCGACGCCCATCGCGGGAACGATCAGGACGGACCCTTGGGCCGCTCCGCCCGGATGGAAGAATCTCGCCGAGATCGCCTGCCCGTCGGCAGCGGCAACAATTGCAGCGGCAGGATGGGTATCGCGAGGCATCGCGGCATTTTAGCCGCAGCCGACGCCTCATTTGCGAAGGGGCCGGGCCCGCCCGGCCGGCGTGCCGACAACCGTCCGGTGCGAGCCCGAGGCCCTGCGGCGTGGTCCTTCACTTCGCATCGCCCGGCCATCCATGGCCTGCCGCGGGCGCAAGTTTCCTCGTCGAGCGCCGGGCTCGCTACGAAGATACGTGCCGGCTACAACGAGAAATGCCGCGAAGTGCGCGCTCAGTGCGCTGCGGTCTGACGGAACTCAATGTCGCCGGAGCCCGCATCGAGCTTGCCCGTGCCGGCGCCGCCGCCGATCGACGCTTCCGCGTGACTGCGTTCCGTCTGCACGACACGCGCACCCGGCACATCCACGGTCACACGTCCGGAGCCGCTATCCGCGACCAGGTCGAGAGAGACGACCGTGCGCGTGACGACCTTGATGTCGCCATTGCCTGTGTCGACCCGCAAGCGACGGATCTGGGACAGGTCGCCATCGATATCGACATCGCCGCTGCCCGTGTCGATGTCGAGATCCGCACCGTCACCGAAATCTTCCATGTGAACGTCGCCGGACCCGGTATCGGCGCGTACGTCGCCGCGATTGCGGATCAGGTGTACGTCACCCGAACCGGTGTCGGCATTGATGCGGCCGCGGCCGTCCGTCACCGTCACGTCGCCGGAACCGGTATCCACGTGGATCTTGCCCTGCGCGGTCGAAACCGTGACGTCGCCGGAGCCGGTGTCGATGTCGAGCGAGCCGACTTGCTTCGACACGGTGACGTCGCCGCTGCCCGTATCGAGGACGAGATCATTCTTCAGGTCCGAGGTTTCGATTTCGCCGAGCTTTGTCTTGAGCGTGAGGCTGCGGTCGGCGGCGAGCCGTACTTCGAGGTCGACGCGCACACACTTGCCGGGAGTCGTCCCCGTTTCCACGAATACGCGACGGCCAAGATAGTCTGTGTGCGTGCGGGTCGAGGATTTCGAGCGACCCGGCAGCGCGCAGATTTCCCGGGCGTCGGGATAGCGAACGACGAGCCGTCCGCCGTCCGATTCGAGGTGAATGCCTTGCGCAGTCTGGCGCGCCAGCGCCTCGTTGCCGCCCGCAACGTGAACCGTCGCGGTCACCTGGGTCTCGGACCCTGTCGCCGGCAGGACCCGGGCGTCACCCGCCAGGTTCTCGATGACGATGCTGTGCTCGCTCGCCGGCACCCGGGCCTCGAGCTGCTGCAGGAAATCGTCGGTGGCGCTGGCTGCGGCCGCGACAAAAGGCACGGCAACAAGCGCACCGAACCAGGGGGCATTGGACATGAGCGTCTCCCAATTGCTGGACGGCGGGTTTGATGGAGGGGCCCCCGCGAGGGTTTGAATCGACCCCGCGTCAGCCGGTGCCGCCGACCGTCAGGCTGTCGATCTTGAGTGTTGGCTGGCCGACGCCCACGGGTACGCTCTGGCCGTCCTTGCCACAAGTGCCGACGCCCTCGTCGAGCTTCAGGTCTCGGCCGACCATCGACACCTTGGTCAGGACGTCGGGACCATTGCCGATCAGGGTCGCGCCGCGCACTGGTGGCCCAATCTTCCCGTTCTCGATGAGGTACGCCTCGCTCGCCGAGAACACGAACTTGCCCGAAGTGATGTCGACCTGCCCGCCACCGAAATTGACCGCATAGAGGCCCTTGCGCACCGAGCCGATGATCTCCTGCGGGTCGTGCGGGCCGGGCAGCATGTAGGTGTTGGTCATGCGCGGGAGGACGACGTGCGCGAAGGATTCCCGCCGGCCGTTACCCGTTGGCGGCACACCCATCAGGCGCGCATTCAACCGGTCCTGGATGTAGCCGCGCAGCACGCCGTTCTCGATCATCGTCGTGCACTGGGTCGGCGTCCCTTCATCGTCGATGTTGAGCGATCCGCGGCGGCGCTCGATGGTGCCGTCATCCACGACCGTGCAGAGCTCGGACGCCACGCGCTGACCGATGCGATTCGTGAATGCGGAGGTCCCCTTGCGGTTGAAATCGCCTTCAAGTCCGTGACCGATGGCCTCGTGCAGCAGAACGCCCGGCCAACCGGGTCCGAGGACGACTGTCATGGTTCCAGCCGGCGCCGCGACCGCATCCAGGTTCACGAGGGCCTGCCTTACGGCCTCGCGCACGAACCCGAGCGTCCGGTCGCCCGCGAGGAGTTCATCGAGGCCGAAGCGCCCGCCGCCGCCGCAATAACCCTGTTCACGCCGGCCCTTGTCTTCGACGATGACCGTGACGTTGCAGCGAACGAGCGGCCGCACATCCGCAGCCAGAGTGCCATCGCTCGTCGCGATGAGGACGACCTCATGCACACCGACGACGCTCGCCATGACCTGCTTGACTCGCGGATCGATACGGCGCGCCTCGGCATCGAGGCGGTTGAGGAGCGCGACCTTGTCATTGTCGGACACGGCGACCAGCGGATCGGTCGCCTGATAGAGGGTGCGAGCTGCGGGAGCGTGCCAGGCTTGAACGGCACCGCTCGTGCCTTGCCGCGCGATCGCGCGCGCGGCGCGCGATGCCTCTTCCAGCGCCGGCAGCGCGATCTCATCGGAATACGCGAATCCGGTTTTCTCGCCGGAGAGCGCCCGCACGCCGACACCCTGCTCGATGCTGTGGTGGCCTTCCTTGACGATGCCGTCCTCGAGCGCCCAGGACTCCTCGCGCGACCACTGGAAGTAGAGATCTGCATAGTCGACAGCGTGGCCCATGACAGTGCCGAGCACCTGGGTGAGGCGCCCTTCGTCAAGGCCCGCAGGCCGCAGCATCAGGTCCTCGGCGAGGGCGAGTGATCGGGAAATATCGGTCATGGATGGCAAGCGCATTGCGACGAAATGGTCGCTCTATCATACGGCACGTCAGGCACGCCCTGCGGGATGTCGAGCCGCACGCACGCCATTTCAAGCGATCGGCTTACATCACGCGATGCGAAAGCGCTGGGAATCGCAGGCGGGCATCCGCCTGGCGCCGCGGATCGAAGTCCGCCGTCACGACGCCTGTCCCACGTGGCAGCCGCTTCAGCACCCTTCCCCAGAAGTCGACGATCAGCGTATCGCCGTAGGTCTCGCGGCCGTTCACATGAAAGCCCGCCTGCGCTGGCGCCACCAGGTACGCGAGATTCTCGATGGCCCGGGCGCGCAGCAGCGTTTCCCAGTGCGCGCGGCCGGTCGGCGTGGTGAATGCCGACGGCACGCAGAACCACTCGGCGCCTGCGGCGCTCATGCGCCGGAATAGTTCCGGAAAGCGCATGTCGTAGCAGACGCTGAGACCGAGCTTGCCGGCGGGCGTGTCGACGACGACCGGTGTCGTTCCCGGCGAGACATTCGCCGACTCGCGATAGTGCTCGTCCTTGTCCGGCACGTGCACATCGAAAAGGTGGATCTTGTCGTAGCGTGCGATGCGCTTGCCGTTCGCATCGAAGACGATGCTGGCAGCGCCGGCGCGCGCATCGCGTCCCGACTCGATCGGCACCGTGCCGCCGATGATCCAGATCTTGAGCCGCGCGGCCGCATTCGCCAGAAAATCCTGGATCGGCCCCTGCCCGTCCTTTTCGATGACGGCGCGGCGGTCATCTTGTTGCGGGCCGCCGTCGCGTCCCATCCAGGCAAAGTTCTCCGGCAACGCCGCGATGTCGGCGCCTGCGTCCGCGGCACGCGCGAGCAATTCGCCCGCCGCAAGGAGATTGACGCTCACATCGGGTGTCGAAGTCATCTGTACTGCGGCGACGCGCGCCATGGTCGGCTGGCCTTTCTCGAGAGATGTGGCGCGCGTTTCAGCTGCGCGGCCGGGGTTCGTCAGTGCGGCGTCGAAGCGGGTGGCGGATTCGGCGCTTTGGCCTCTTCGCGCACCTGCTCGGTCGCTGCGCGTGCTTCCTTCACCTCGCCGCCCTCGAGCCGCTGCACGTTGGGATTATCCCAGTTTCCCGTGATCTTGTAGTAGCCGCGTGCGATGCCCTTGAGCGGTTCCTTGAATAGCTGCGAGAAGACGAGGAGCGCGGCGCCGACGACAGGTCCGCCAGCGAGTGTGCCCACGGCCGGCAGCGATTGTCCGACGCTGCCCGTGACGACCGCCGTCTGGTCGTAGTCGCGGGCATCGAGGCCCGTGCGTCCGACGACACCGATTTCAGCCGCCGGACCCTTGAGCAGCAGGTTCGACGTGAACGCGTTGCCGTCCTTGAGACGGAAATCACCGCGGATGGAATCGAACGCGAGTCCCTTGTCCGTAAGGTCGCTGAAATCGAGCGCCAGCCGCCGCGGCAAGGCGCCGATGCTCATGAGCCCGAATACGCGGCCCGCGCCGGGTTGCACCGTGAGGAGCTGCCCGCTGGTGATCTCGATGCGCGCCGTGCCGCTTAGCCGCGCGAAGAGCTCGGAATCGGGAGCCCCGGTCCACGCGAGATTTGCCCGGGCCATGCCCTGCTTGCCACTGAGCGAGGCTCCATAGCCCAGGTCCTTCAGCGTTTCGAGGACGTCCTCTGTCTCGAGCGCGAATTCGAGCGTCGACTGCTGGCCGGCAGGCGTATTGAGCCAGGAGCCGCTCCCCTTCGATGAGAAACTGTGGCTCGTCGTCGTGAAGGATTTAAGCCTCAGGCCCGCGTCCTCGCGCACCAGCTGTGCCCGCAAAGTACCGAACCGCTTGCCGAGGGCGGTGAACGCATCCGCGGCGATGCGCATCGAGGGAAAATGCGACGGATCGGGATTCGAGTTCCGCCCACCCTGATGCGCGCCGAGGGTCAGGCGATCCATGTCGAGCTCAAGCGGCAGGTCGCCCTCAAGGTCGAATGGCACTACCACGGTCCCCTGGGCGGCATCGCTCGCCACCCGAACGCGCCATGCGTCCGGGTCGGTCGACAGCGTCGCATCGATATTGGCGAATTCGTATCCGAAGATACCGAAATCGCGCACCAGGAGGTCGGCTCCCTTCAGGTATTCGTGCAGCTGGCGCTTTGCCGGTTTGTCGGATTTGAGGTCGAGCCACTCCGAAAGGTTGAGCGCCGGCACCGTGCCGGCGAGCCACAGTCCCGGCTCCTTCGGCATCTGGGGCTCACCTCCGCCGAAGCGCGCGGCGCCGCGGTCGAGCTGCCAGCCATCCGTTGCGTTCACGAATTTCAGTGCGGCGCGGGTCGTGTCGCCATAGATGACGCGGGCCGTGGCTTGCGCGGCGTCCCACTGCGCGTCGACGTGCAGGCCCCGATTCTCATTGGCCGCGCGCTTCATCGGCTGCGGCAACCCGATTTCAACGCCACGGAGCGGCGAATCGAAACGCAACCGCGAAGCGCGCGGCGACTCCTCGACATTGCGCGCGATCCGCGCTGTGGCGCGCCAGTCGAATGCGCCGTCCAGTTGAATCTTATCCGGCACGCCGAACGCTGCGGCGAGCGGCGCGGCCTGCGTGCGGCCGGACGCGCGCACCACGGTGTCGAACACGGCCGGTGTCGCTGTCGGCTCGGTCGCGAGATCGATACGCACGGATCCGCCGAGGTAGCTTCCCGTCAGACCCTGCGAGATAAGTTCGGTGTTGTGGACCCGCAGGACGCCATTGACCTCGTCCGCCGCGTGCAGCGTATCGGCAATGCGGACGCGGTCATCGGTCAGCGAGACGTCGACGTCGATCCGGCGATTGCTGAGCTCCCGGATGGGCAGGTACAGCTTCACCGAGGCTCGGGTCGCACCGGAACCGGCGAGCCGCATGAAGGTTTCGCCGAACTTCGGACCGAGCGGGGTCGCCTGCAGGTACTTGAGCGCGCCGCCGAGATCGCCGTGCGCCTCGGCTTCCACCGTCAGCTCGCCGAGCTTCAGATCCGGGAACACGGCGGTCCCCTTGTCGATGACGAGGCCCGAGACCGTGCCGCGACTCGTCGAGGTCGTGAGGCCCTCGTTGAGGAATTCGAAATCGACGGCAAGCCCCGTGAGCACCGGCCAGCCCGGCTGATAGCTCAGCGTCAGATCCTCGGTGCGGCCCGTGATGCGAAAGAGCCCTTCGCCGTCGCGAAACGGAAAGCTGCGCGTCGGGCCGCGATAGACGACTTCTGCTTCCGGCACCCGGCCTGAGACGAACGCCTGATCGAGCCACGCGAGCGGCTTCTCCGTGAGCTTGTTGATCGGCATGTATTGCCAGGCTTTGCTCGCGTCCGCATTTTTCGCATGCGCTTCGAGGTCGAGCACTGGCGAGCTGCCGTCGGCGGGAATCCAGATCGAAAGTTCCGCGGTCGCCTGCACATGTGGACTTGCGACCGCAACGTTGTGGGCCTCGATGCGCACTCCCGTCGCACGATAATCCGCTTCGAGGCGTGCCTTGACGCGGTCGGCCACGATCGGCACCCGAAATACGATCGGCGCCAGCACCGAAAGCTGGGTGGTGTCGAGATCGGCGCTCAAATGATTGGAGCGGCCGCTCAATTGCGCGCTCACGCCGCGAATACCTGGCGCCCGTCCGGAGGGACCGAATCCGACACCCGTAAGATTCGCATCGAGCGAACGCAACTCGGGCGCCTGGCCGTCGGCGTGCGCAAATTCGACGCTGAGGTCGTGGATCTGGCCTTCCGGGCTCAATTCGATGAGCCTGGTGCGCAGCGCCCCCGGCGGCAGGAGCCCGGCAAGCGGCGTCAGATTGTCGAGGCGCAGGTACGGCGCTTGCGCGGTGAATGCTGCAAGGCGGCGATCGGCGATGCGCCAATCCGCGGAGAAACGCGACGTGCTCCAGGGACGCGTCGGCTGGCTGAGTTCGACATCCTTGCCTTCCACGTGCCACGCGCCCTGCGTCTCACGCAGCAGAAAATCGCCCGCCATGACGTCGTAGCGCGCTTGCGGCCACTCGGCGCTGCCGTCGCCGATCACCACGTCCGCGAGCTGAAGCCTGAGCTGCGCTTGCTCGAGATCGCGGCCGGCGAAGCGTCCCGCGAGACGCAATCCTCCGCGGCCGGCCGATGGGAGCCTGAGGTCGTCCCCGAGCGCATCGCGTACGAGCGGCACCCAACCCGCGAACTTGAGATCGCTTGCAACGACTTCGAACCGCCACGTGAGCGCATCCGGCTGGCCGAGGTGACCCTCGGCGCTTGCGCTGAAATCGAGCGTGCGTCCGAGATTCTCCGGCAGGTCGATGCGGCCCGTAAGCGACAAGTTGTTGCGGCCGCGCTCGATCTCGAGGCTGATGTCCGACAGGCGCCACTTCGGGCGATTCTGCATCTGGTCGGTGTAAGTGACCGTCGCGTCCTCGATGTGGAGCTTGCCGGTCGGCAGGTCGTCGGCCGACATCGGCGGCTTCGAAGGATCGCGCGGCCGGATGGCTTCCTGACCGACAAGTTCGATGCGTCCCGTTGGCGTGCGGATGAAATTGAACTCCGGCCTCTCGAGCGTGATGCGGCCGGGCAGCAGCTCCGCCCGGAAGATGAGATGCCAGAGATCGATGCCGACACTGCCCGCCCGCGCCTCGACGAGCACGGCGCCCGTGAGCGGCGCTTCGAGCTTTGCCGCGGTGAAATAGATTTCCGGGCCATAAAGGCGCCAGCGCGGCTTGAGCTCCCGGAACTTCACCTCGAGCCCGGTCGCGTCGTTGATCCAGACGCGGATGTCCTCGCGATATTCCGGCACCTGCTGGAGGGCAATGCGCAGCGCACCGATCCCAAGGGCGAGCAGGATGACCAACGATCCGAGGATCGCGGCAGTCCACTTCAGAATTCGGCGCCAGGGGATTCGCATGACGGCCATCGGGCGCTACATCAGCACGACATCGTACTGATCGGGGCCATAAAGCGCCTCGGTCTGCAGGCGAATGGGCTTGCCCGTCACGACTTCGAGCTCGCCGAGCGGCGCCGATTCCTCATCGAGGAGCCGCTCGATCACGTCCTGGTGGGCGAGCACCATGAACTGTTGGCAGTCGAACTGTCGCGACTGGCGCAGCACCTCCCGGAATATCTCGTAGCACACGGTTTCCGCGGTCTTCACGAAACCGCGGCCGAGGCATGCGCTGCAGGGTTCGCACAACAGATGCTCGAGACTCTCGCGCGTACGCTTGCGCGTCATTTCGACGAGGCCGAGCGGCGAAACGGAGGAGATCTGGGTCTTCGCGTGATCGGCGGCGAGACCCTTTTCGAGCGCCTGCAGCACCTGGCGCCGGTGCTCCTCCTCCTGCATGTCGATGAAGTCGATGATGATGATGCCGCCGAGATTCCTGAGGCGCAGCTGCCGGGCGATGCTGACGGCCGCCTCCAGATTCGTACGGTAGATCGTCTCCTCGAGATTTCGATGGCCGACGTAGGCGCCGGTGTTGACGTCGATCGTCGTCATCGCCTCGGTCTGATCGATGACGAGGTAGCCGCCCGACTTGAGCGGCACCTTCTTGTCGAGTGCGCGCCCGATCTCATCCTCGATGGCGTGCAGATCGAAGATCGGGCGCACGCCACTGTAGAGCTCGATCTTGGAGGCGCTGTCCGGCATGAATGCGCCCGCGAACTCGAGCATGCGGGCGTGTACGCCCGGACTGTCGACCGAGATCCGGCCGATGCCGGTGCCGAGCTGGTCGCGCAGCAGCCGCAGGGGCAACGGCAGGTCTTCGTGCACGAGTTCGCCGGCGCTCGCGCGCATGCCCCTCTCCCGCACGACGCTCCACAGACGATGCAGGAAGAGGAGGTCCTCCCTCAGGGCATTCGACTCCACACCTTCCGCGACGGTGCGCACGATGTAGCCGCCGTTCGTTCCGGTCGGCACGGCGCCCGTCACGGATTCGCGCAGGCGTCCGCGTTCGCCTTCATCCTCGATGCGCGTCGACACGCCGATGCCCTTGCCCTTCGGCAGATACACGAGGTAGCGGGACGGAATGCTGACGAAGGTCGTGAGGCGCGCGCCCTTCGTGCCGAGCGGGTCTTTCAGGACCTGCACGAGGATCTCATCGCCCTCGCGCATGTGCTCGCGGATGTCGTCGCTCCGTTGCTCGGGAACTTCCGCTTCCTCTTCGTGCGCATAGGCGACATCGGAAACGTGCAGGAACGCCGTGCGCTCGAGTCCCACGTCGACGAATGCGGCCTGCATGCCGGGCAGCACCCGCGATACCCGGCCCTTGTAGATGTTGCTGGTAATACCCACGCGATTCGCACGCTCGACGAAGATCTCCTGCAGGATGCCGTTCTCGATGAGTGCGGCGCGCGTCTCGCGCGGCATCACGTTGACGAGGATTTCCGCGCTCATCGGCCGGCTCGCGAGGCGCTGAGTGGGTCGATCCCCGCGGCGCGCAGAAGTTCCGCGGTCTCAAAGAGGGGCAGACCCATCACACCCGAGAAACTCCCTTCGAGTTCGCGGATGAACGTCGCCGCGAGTCCCTGAACGGCGTAGCCGCCCGCCTTGTCGCGCGGCTCGCCGGACTCCCAGTACGCCTCGCACTCGTGTCGCTGCAACGCGCGAAATGTCACGCGGCTGACATTGATCCTCACGTCCACGCGCTCGGCGGTTCTGAGCGCGACGCCGGTCATGACTTCATGCGTGCGGCCGCTCAGCCGTGCGAGCATTTCGAGTCCCGACTCACGGTCGCGAGGCTTGCCGAAAATCTCATTCCCAAGGACAACCGCCGTGTCCGCGGCGATGAGAGCGGTGCGACGGTCCGTCGGTAGCTTCTGCCAGGCCGCTTCCGCCTTGAGCTGCGCGATGCGGTGCACATAGTCGCGCGGCGGCTCGGCTGGCAGACGCGTTTCATCCACCTCAGCGGGAACGATTTGCGGTTCGATACCCATCTGGCGCAGGAGGTCGCGGCGTCGCGGCGAAGCAGAGGCTAGTAAGACGGACTGGGCTACCATGATCATTGTCTTGGAAATCTTGGGGCGGCCGGCCGAAGCCGGGTTTACGTCTTAAGTTTCAATCGATTGCACGATAACCCGCGAACCAAGCCGAAGCCGCCGGAGGATAGCACCGGCTTGAGGCCCAAGGCACCGTTGGATTTGGCCGAACCGGGCAATTTCGAGCCCGATTCCGTCAGGCCCGATGGTAGGGGTGTCCCTTCTTGAGACTTAGTGCCCGGTAAAGCTGCTCGATAAGGACGACCCGGGCGAGTCCATGCGGAAAGGTCAGCGTTGAGAGCGACCATTTGAAATCCGCGCGGTCCTGACAGGCACGCGCGAGGCCGTCTGGTCCGCCGATCAGGAACACCAGATCCCTGCCCTCCTGCATCCGTCCGCCGAGCCAGCGCGCGAGCTCCGCGGTGCTAATTGCCTTGCCGCCGACTTCGAGCGCCACGACGAAATCGCCCTCACGAATCGCGGCGAGCATCCTTTCCCCTTCGCGTGCAATTGCGCGCGCGACGTCGGCGCCGGGACCGCGTTGCGCAACTGCAATTTCGACGAGCTCGAAGCGCAGATCGGAACCGAAACGCTTCGCGTAGTCGGAGCACGCATCGTTGACCCAGTCGGGAAGGCGCGTGCCGGCGGCAAGGACACGAAATTTCATGCGGGGTCAGACCCCAACTCGCCTACGAGACGCTCCAAAGCTTCTCGAGGCCGTAGAACTCGCGCACGCGCGGCAGCATGACGTGCACGACGACGTCGCCGAGATCGACCAGCACCCACTCGCCGCTCTGCCCGCCTTCGACGCCGAGCGGACGGAAGCCGGCGGATTTCGCCTTCTGCACGAGCCGGTCGGCGATCGAACGCACGTGGCGATCGGAATTGCCGCTCGCGATCACCAACGTGTCGAAGATGTCGGACAGCTTGCGCACGTCGAGCACCTTGATGTTGACGGCCTTCATGTCGTCGAGCGCGCCGGCGATGACAATGTCGAGCGACGATGCCACGGGCGCGCGCGGCGTCCCGTTCAGGCGGGGTGCCGTCTTCTTGTGCGGGGACTTCCGACGCGCTGCGCTCAAGACTTCTTGTCAGTCTTTCCGGGCGTACACGCCCGAATCCTGGATGACCTTGCGTACCGGGTCGGGCATGAGGAAGCGGGGATCGCGTCCGGCGGAAATGAGGTTGCGCACTTCGGTCGAGGAGATTTCCAGTTGCGTTACGGCATGTATGTATATGCACCCGGCGCGTGATTCATGCAAGTCCCCGATACGCCCGGTGCCGCGGTCGACGAGCAGTTCGCCGAGCGGGCCCATGCCGGGCGCCCGCCAGCCTGGCCGATGCGCGACAACTACGTGCGCCAGTTGCAGGAGCTCGCGCCACTGATACCACTTGGGAAGGCCGAGAAATGCGTCCATGCCGACGATGAGACAGAGCGAGCGATCGGGATTCTCCGCACGTAACGACGCCAGTGTATCGACCGAATATGACGGTCCGTCGCGCCGCATCTCCCGGTCATCGACCAGGAATCCGTGTTGCCCTTCGGTTGCGGCCTTCACCATGGCAAGACGCGCATCCGCCGGGGCGACCGGCTGTTCCCGATGCGGGGGATTACCGGCCGGCATGAAACGGACCTCCGTCAAGCGCAGCGCCTGCAGAAGTTCGAAGGCGGTACGCAGGTGCCCGTAGTGAATCGGGTCGAAAGTCCCGCCGAAGATGCCGATCGGATGCATGCCGTAACCCTGCCCGAAAACTTCTTGCAATGCAAAGCGTTGCACGCCTTTCGGCCGGGAAACTCAGCCGAAATACCCGACACCGCGTGCCATCAGGGCCGCGCACAGCAGGATGACGGCAAGTCCCGTGAGCTGCAGGTGAATGAGCGAGGCGATCCGCCGGCGCAGGTTTGCGTCGATCACGGGGACTTCGCCCCGCTTCAACAGCGCGCGCCAGCGCATGTAATGCGTCGTCGGATAGATCGACACGAGGCCGACGAGCGCGAAGGTCGCAATCTTCACGAGGAACGGAGTGCTGTGAAAGTAATAGTGGGCGCCCTTCTCGAATTGCGTGACCCGCAGGAAACCAACGATCACGACGACGCTCGCGGCGATCCCGTAGACGAGGTCGAAGCGCAGGATCTTCCGCGCGCTCCACGCCGTAAGCTCGCCCTTGATAAGCACGAGCTCCGTGAAGAGCGCCGCAAACAGCACGAACGCCGCGACGTGATGCAGGAATGCGAAGAGAGCCGCCATCTAGTAAGGCGTCCCATCCTTGCGGGTGAACCGGCCACGATGCCCTGGCGCATTCCAGCGCAGGTCGGCTTCCGAATAGTCCCCGACATCTGCGCTGTCGCGGTTGCTGATTTCGAGATACGTCGCGGGCCTGGTGCCGCGATTCAAGAGTTGATGCCCATCCGTCGTGCCCGCCTTGAAGCCCGCGCACATGCCGGCCGTCAGCACTTGCTCGCCCGCATCGGTTCTCAGCACGACTTCGCCTTCGAGAAGGTAGATGAACTCATCTTCATGGGAATGCCAGTGGCGCATCGACGAAACCTTGCCGGGATGGAGCGTTGTCAGGTTGACGCCGATCTTCGTGAGTCCGCAGGCATCGCCGAGGCGGCGCTTCTCGCGCGGTACCACTTGCGACGCGTAGGGCTCCGGGTAGCCGGTTCGGTTGTGCGCCTCGACGGACTTCGGGTCGAGCGCAGGCAATTTCAGTGACATCGCAATGACTCCCGTTAGCCAGGGGACAGACTTAAGTCTGTCCCCTCTTAAGACGCATCCACTCCCGCCAATTGTGTCGCCATGCGTGCAAGCGCATCCCAGGGATCGCCCGCAGCGTGGCCCTTGATGATGCGATCGATCTGACTGCAGTCGCGCAGCAGTTGATCGAGCGGCAAGCGGCCGGCGCGTCGTCGCGCCCGTTCGAGGGCCGGCGATGGCCGCAGCCACGCCGGTGCCGCGGCGGCCGGCGCCGCCGGAACGCGCACGCATCTCGCCCTGCCACAGCGCCCGCACATCCTTCGCGAGCGCCCACAGCACGAGCGGTGGCTCGGTGCCTTCGCTCTTCAGGCCCGCGAGGATTCGAAGCGCGCGCGGCGCATCGCCGTCGAGGGCCGCATCGCTCAGCTGAAAGATATCGTAGCGGGCACTGTTTGCGACCGCCTCCGCAACCGCGGCTTCGTCGATTGCGCCTCGCGCATTGAGGAGCGCGAGTTTCTCGATCTCCTGATTCGCGGCAAGCAGATTTCCCTCGACCCGTTCGGCAAGGAGCGCCGCCGCGTCCGCGCTCGGCTGCAATCCGTGTCGTGCCATGCGCGCCGCAATCCAGCGCGGCAATTCGCCGATCTTGACGGGCCAGACCTGCACCCAGACTCCGTGCGCCTCCATGGCCGCCACCCAGGCGGACTTGAGCGCATCGCGGTCCAGCTGATCGGCGATGACGAGGAGAAGCGTATCGGGCGGCGGATTCTCGATGAGTTCCACCAGCACTTTCGAGCCGTCGACCCCCGCCTTGCCGCTCGGCATCTTCACCTCGAGGATGCGGCGCGAGGAGAAGAGCGACAGCGACTGGCCTGCCGTACGCAACAAGTTCCAGTCAAAGCTTCGTTCAACGAAAAACACGTCGCGCTCGGCAAAGCCCTCCTGGCGGGCCTCGAGGCGGATGGCATCGGCCGCCTCCGCAACCAGAAGCGGTTCGCTGCCCGCAACGAGATACGCTGGCAGCAGCTTCCCTGCCAGCTTTTCCTGCAGCTGATCGGTGCGGATCTTCATGGGTTGGCCGATTATGAGGCCGCGGCGCGCAAGCGTCGAACGGACTTGCGCGCACGGCGAACCGATTCAGCGGGCGACGCGCCCGGGAGTATCGTGCGCACGGCATGGCAGTCGCACTCAACATTAACGGCGAGGAACGCAGCTTCGACGGCGATCCCGGGATGCCGCTCCTCTGGTACCTGCGCGACCACGCGGGACTCACCGGCACCAAGTACGGCTGCGGTGCGGGTCTCTGCGGGGCCTGCACGGTATTGATCGATGGCCGCGCGACGCGCTCATGCGTCGTGCCTGTCCGCGCGCTCGCCGGGCGCAGGATCGTTACCATCGAGGGTATCGGCCGCAACGGCCTGCATCCGGTACAGCAGGCCTGGATCGACGAGGAAGTCGCCCAGTGCGGGTATTGCCAGACCGGCCAGATCCTCGCCGCGATCGACCTGCTCGCGCGCGTTCCGAAACCACAGCGCGCGGATATCGACACGATCACCAACCTTTGCCGCTGCGGGACTTACGACCGCATCCGAAAAGCGATCCTGCGCGCGAGCGGCGAGTTTCCCACACCGTCGTGAGCCCGATCGAGTCAAGGTATAGTGGGCGGCGTCGAGTTCTGGAGCGCCGCTCATGCCCACCCTCTTCGAAAGAATCATCTCGGGCGAGCTACCCGCCGCGATTGTCCACCGGGATGATCGCGTAACCGCGTTCCGGGATATCCGGCCGGCTGCGCCGACCCATATCCTGATCGTACCGAACAAGCCGATCCCGACGGCGAACGACGTCGCCGATGCAGACGAGGCCCTCCTTGGCCACCTGATAATCGTTGCACGCGATCTCGCGAAGAAGGAAGGCATCGCGGCGAACGGCTACCGCCTCATCGTCAATTGCAATGCGCATGGCGGACAGGAGGTCTATCACCTGCACCTGCATCTCATTGGCGGCCGGCCGCTCGGCCCGATGGTCGTGCGACAGGAAAAAACCGGATGAAGAAAGAAGTCCGCAAGTCCCGCAAAGCGAACCGCAAGCCGGCAATGAGAACGCTGTACCCGGCGATCCAGCCCTATCGCCGCGGGCGCCTGAAGGTGTCGGAGCTCCACGACCTGTACTACGAGGAGTGCGGGAATCCGAAAGGCAAGCCTGTTGTCTTCGTGCATGGCGGTCCGGGCGCAGGCGCTGGCGAGAAATCGCGCTGCTTCTTCGATCCGAAGCACTACCGGATCGTCCTCTTCGATCAGCGTGGCTGCGGCCGCAGTCGCCCGCACGCGAGTCTCGTCGAGAACACGACCTGGCACCTGGTCGCCGACATGGAGAAACTGCGCGAGCGGCTCGGGATCGAACGCTGGCAGGTATTCGGCGGGTCGTGGGGCAGTACGCTCGGTCTCGCATACACGCAAGCCCATCCGGATCGCGTGAGCGAGCTCGTCGTACGCGGCATCTTTCTCCTGCGCCGCTGGGAACTTGACTGGTTCTATCAGGCGGGCGCGAGCTACCTGTACCCGGAGCGCTGGCAGCACTTCCTCGCGCCGATCCCGCCTGCCGAGCGCGGCGACCTGCTGCAGGCGTACTACCGGCGCGTCACCGGCTCCGATGTGAAGGTAGCGAAACGCGCCGCGCGCGCCTGGTCGGTCTGGGAAGCGTCAACGAGTTACCTGAGGCCGAACGAGGAGAACGTGAAAAGCTGGAGCGCGGACAAGTTCGCGACGGCGATCGCGCGCATCGAATGCCACTACTTCGTGAACAAGGGCTTCTTCTATACCGAAGACCAGCTCCTCCGGAACGCCGAGCGGCTGCGCCACATCCCGGGTGTGATCGTGCAGGGCCGCTACGACATCGTTTGCCCGATGGCGAGCGCCTGGGAACTGCACCAGGTCTGGCCGGAAGCGCACTTCAGGGTGGTCCCCGACGCCGGCCACGCCGCCCTTGAGCCCGGCATGACGCACGAACTCGTGAGCGCTACCGACCGCTTCCGCTGACCGGTACCGGGACTGGGGATATTGGGGATTTGGCGTCGGCCTTTCACAGGCCAAATCCCCAATATCCCCAGTCCCGGTACCGATTAGCGCGCGTCACGAATGCATCGATATCATCGAGCACGGGAGGCGGATTCGACCTGAGATTGCTGAACGCGGCCACCGTGTCGCCGTGCGACTTCCCCTCATAACGCTTCAGCGTCACGGACGCCCCCAAGGCCGAAAGCGCGGCCGCGAGGTGTTCCGAATTTCCGGGTGCCACGGTCCGATCGGCTGATCCATAGAGAAGGAGCACTGGCGGCGCGTCGGCGCGGACGAAATGGATCGGCTGCGTGAGGACGGGATCGCCCCCGGAATCGAACACCCTGTGGTCAAAGCCGCTGCCGAACGGCAGGAAATCATAGGGACCGGAAAGGCCGATGACGCCGCCGAGCTCACTCGTCTCAATGCCGGCATCGTGCAGGTAGTGCGCATCGAGCGCGAGCAGCATGACGATGTGTGCGCCGGCCGAGTGGCCCATCAGAAAGATGCGCTGCGGATCGCCGCCGAATTCGCCGGCGTGCGCACGCGTCCACGCGACAGCGTGCGCGGCATCCTCGACGAATGTCGGAAATCGCACGTCAGGATAGAGCCGATAACCAGCCATCACTGTCACGTAGCCGCGGGCCGCGAGCGTCTCGCCGACAAAGCGGTAGAGGTCCTTCGACCCGGAAGTCCAGCCGCCGCCGTGCACGTAGACAATCACGGGCGCAGAACCCTGCTGTGGGCCCGGCGAATAGACATCGAGCCGCTGCATGGATTCGGGCCCGTACGCAATATCGGTCGCGCGGTGCGCGGCCTTTCCGCTCGCGGCGACATTGGCAGCCGCGAATTGCAAACGACTGCAAGCCGCCAGCAGCAGCGTCATCGCCGCGATCAGGATCAGGGGCCTGGCGATTTTCAGGCTCACCGCTCGCGCAGCTTCCAGGTGGGTTCGCCGCGCTCGCTGATCAGGTCGCGCTGCAGCAGCCACTCGCGGGTATCTGCGGCATCGTTTTCGAACCACGCGCGGGCCGAGCCCAGGCGAAACGTATAACCCCAGGCGTCCATGTCGGCGAGCATGCGATCGCGCCCCACGCGCGGCACGAAATCGGCAAGCAGGATCTGCAGGAAACAGACGCCACTTTCCTCGTCGAAGTCGCCGCCCGCATCCGTGTCGATGCCGACCCGTCGCTCCGGCATGGCGCAGACGAAATGGCTTGCCTCATGCAGGATCGAGTGCAGCGGTGTATCGAGCCTCGCGAAAAGCTGCTGTCCGCGAAGACCCGCCTCGCTGTCGCCCCAGTAGGATCCCGGCAGCGTTTCGTCGTCCGCGACGAGGCGCAGCTCCAGGCCGTAGCGGTCGAGAAGGATCGCGACCTCGAGGCGTGCGACGGATCGCAGCCGGATGACTTCAGAGGCTGGCAAGGCGGCGCATGACGATGCCAACGATGTCATTGGCAAGCGCGGTACGCAGCAGCTCCTGCTCGTGGCCCTTGGCGAGCAAGGCGCGCTCGTCGAAGCTGTAGTCGCGCGTGAGGGTGACGGTCTGCGGCGCCAGCAGGATCTTGTCGCCGGCATTCACGGTGAACGTCACCGTGTAGAACACCTCGTACTCGCGCGGGGTGTTCTGCGCCGACACCGAAAGGACGCGCTGGCCGCTTTCGTCCTTCTTGATGGTGACCACGGTCGTCGCCTGGTCACGCTCCGATGACACACGCACCCCCGCGGCATCGAGCGCGTCGAGGAACGAGCGATGGAAGTCCGTGTGCGTGTCCTCGGCCTCGACATAGGTCACGGACATCACCGGCGAGAGCTTCGCGGCCCCCTGCAGGTGAAATCCGCAACCGCCGAGCATAGCGGCGGCGGCGAGCAGGAGCGACAGTGAACGCGCCATCACACCACCACGGTTACAAGACGGCCCGGAATGACCTTGATCATCTTGACGGCATTCGAGCCGACGAACCTGCGCACGTGCTCGTCGGCGAGCGCGGCCGCCTTGACGGTTTCCTCGTCCGCGTTCGCAGGCACGTTGATGCGTCCGCGCAGCTTCCCATTCACCTGCACCACGAGTTCGATCGAATCACGCGTGAGCGCCGAGGCGTCGACCTCGGGCCAGCGTTCGTCGATGACCGCCCGTGCGTGGCCGAGCTCCCGCCAGAGCTCGTGGCAGACGTGCGGCACCATCGGCGCAAGCACAAGCACGATGATCTCGAGCGCTTCCTGCGTGACGGCGCGGTCTTGGGGCGATGTATTGTCGAATTTCTGGTCAAACTTCTGCAGTGTATTCATGAGCTCCATCACCGCGGCGATCGCGGTGTTGAAGGTGCGCCGGCGGCCGATGTCATCGCCGACCTTCGCGAGCGTCTGGTGAGCGGCGGTCCTGAGCGCACGCTGCTGCATAGTTAGAGCGCCCTTGTCGAGACCCCTCACCCCAGCCCTCTCCCCGGAAACCGGGGAGAGGGAGACATGCGCATGCACCGCCTTCCATACGCGCTTGATGAAACGGAAGGCGCCTTGCACGCCTTCGTCCGACCATTCGAGCGTCTGATCGGGCGGTGTATTCGAGATCGCAAAGAGCCGCGCGGTGTCCGCGCCGTAGGCCTGGATCAGTGTCTGCGGGTCGACGCCGTTATTCTTCGACTTCGACATCACCTTGACGCCTTCCCAGGTCACCGCGTTGGCCGTCACTCATCAGCACGGCGCCCGTGCGAGTGCCGTGGCCATCGACCTTCACGTCGACGTCTGCGGGACTGAAGTACGTGATGCGTCCGTCGGCAGTCTTGCGCGAGTAGATGTCGTTCAGCACCATGCCCTGCGTCAGGAGCTGCGAGAATGGTTCATCGAACGTCACGAGCCCGCAATCGCGCATGGCTCGCGTCCAGAAGCGCGAATAGAGCAGATGCAGGATCGCGTGCTCGATGCCACCGATGTATTGATCGACCGGCAGCCAGTAGCGCACGCGCTCATCGACCATCGCTGCATTCTGATCCGTGCACGCATAGCGCAGGAAATACCAGGACGAATCGACGAAGGTGTCCATCGTGTCCGTCTCGCGCTTCGCAGGCTTGCCGCACTTGGGGCAGGCGCAATTGACGAACGATTCGAGCTTCGCGAGTGGATTGCCGCTGCCGTCCGGCACGAGGCCCTCGGGCAGCACGACGGGCAGATCCTTGTCCGGCACGGGCACGTCGCCACAGGCCGGACAATGAATGAGCGGAATCGGGCAACCCCAGTAGCGCTGGCGTGAAATGCCCCAATCGCGCAAGCGCCAGGTCACGCGCTTCTCGCCGAGACCCTTCTGCGCGAGATCGCTGGCGATCGTGTCGACGGCGGCCCGATAGTCGAGACCGTCATAGGCGCCCGAGTTGATGCAGCGGCCATGGTCGGAATACCAGGCCTGCCACGCGCCCATTGAATACGTCCGGCCATCGACGTCGATCACCGGCTTGATCTCGAGGCCGTATTTCTTCGCGAATGCGAAATCGCGCTCGTCGTGGCCCGGCACGCCCATCACCGCGCCCTCGCCGTAGGCCATGAGCACGTAGTTGCCGACCCAGACCTCGACGGGCGCACTCGTGACCGGATGGCGCACGTAGAGCCCCGTCGGCAAGCCCTTCTTCTCCTGCGTCGCAAGCTCCGCTTCCATCGCAGGGCCGCGCTTGCATTCCTCGACGAAGGCCGCGAGTTTTGCGCTCGACTTCGCCGCATATGCGGCGAGCGGGTGCTCCGCCGCGACGGCGCAGAAAGTAGCGCCCATGAGCGTGTCTGCGCGTGTCGTAAAAACATTGAGTACCCGCTCAACGCCTTCGAGCTCGTAGGGAAAGCCGATGTTGACGCCGTGGCTCTTGCCGATCCAGTTGGCCTGCATCGCCTTCACGCGCTCGGGCCAGTTCGGCAGCCGGTCGAGCGCGCCGAGCAGCTCCTCGGCGTAGCGCGTGATGTTCAGGTAGTACATCGGGATCTCGCGCTTCTCGATGAGCGCGCCCGTGCGCCAGCCGCGGCCTTCAATCACCTGCTCGTTGGCGAGCACGGTCTGGTCGACCGGGTCCCAGTTCACGACGCCGGTCTTCTTGTAGGCAAGACCGCGCTCGAGCATGCGCAGGAAGAACCACTGGTTCCAGCGGTAGTAGTCGGGCTTGCAGGTCGCGATCTCGCGGCTCCAGTCGAGCGCGAAACCGAGCGACTGCAACTGCCCTTTCATGTGCGCGATGTTGTCGTAGGTCCAGCGCGCGGGAGCGACGCCGTTTTTCATCGCGGCGTTTTCCGCCGGCAGACCGAACGCGTCCCAGCCCATCGGCTGCAGCACGTTCCTGCCCATCATGCGCATGTAGCGCGTGATCACGTCCCCGATGGTGTAGTTGCGCACGTGCCCCATATGCAGCCAGCCGCTTGGATACGGGAACATGCAGAGGCAGTAGTACTTCTCCTTCGCCGGGTCTTCGCGAACCGCGAACGAGCGATGTTCTTCCCAATAGCGCTGGGCAGCGGCCTCGACGGCAGCGGGTTCGTAGCGTTCTTGCATCATGGAGACGGCGAACGAGGATACCTTATCTATATGCCGCAGGGGACCACTTGCAAGGAGGTGGCTCTTGCGGGCGGTTCGCGCCGCCGGAGAATGTCCGACGCATGGAATACCCGATTTACCAGATTGACGCGTTCACCGACCGGCGCTTCCACGGCAACCCGGCCGCAGTCGTCATCAGCGAGGAGTGGCTCGCGGTCGATGTCATGCAGGCCATCGCCGCGGAGAATAACCTCGCCGAGACCGCCTTCGTTGTGCGCGCGGGCGAGCTATCGGGTGTTCGCTGGGGCATCCGCTGGTTCACGCCGACAGTGGAAATCGACCTCTGCGGCCACGCGACGCTCGCGAGCGCCCACGCGCTCTTCGAGCATGGCTACGCGAGCGGCGACCGCATCGACTTCACCTACGGCGGCGGCATGCTGAGCGTCGCGCGCGACGGCAAGCGTCTCGCACTCGACTTTCCGTCACTGCCGCCAACGCGCACGCGGTCGGAAAGCGAACTCGGAGCCGCGCTCGGTGCCATGCCGCTCGAATCGCACATCGCGAAAGCGCAGATGGCCGTCTACGAGACTGAGAAGGATATTCGCGCCCTGCAGCCGGACATGAGGGCCGTCGCGAAACTCGCGGGCTACGGGCTCATTGTCACGGCGCCGGGCAACGACTGCGATTTCGTTTCGCGGTTCTTCGCTCCGCAGTCAGGCGTGCCGGAGGATCCCGTCACCGGATCCGCGCATTGCACACTGATTCCTTACTGGAGCAAGCGGCTCGGAAAGACCCGCCTGCACGCGCGCCAACTCTCGGCGCGCGGCGGCGAACTCTGGTGTGAGGATCGCGGCGAGCGGGTAACAATCGCCGGATTCGCCGCGTCCTATCTCACGGGCTCGATCAGCATCTAGGAACGGGCGGCGGCGGCCGCTTAAGCGTCACCGAGAACGAGCGCGCCGTCCTTCACGGGAATGCGCCTGCCCGGATCGTGATCCATCGTGACCACGCCTTCCTTGCCCTTGAGGAGGTAACGCACACGGTACCTGCCTGTTTCCTCGGTATGCGAGTCGTACACCGTCTTGCAGACGTTTTCGGTCGTCTGGTAGGTGTTGTTCTCCTGGATGTGCTTCTGGGTCTTGTTGCCGGCGTAGCCACCGGCAGCAGCACCTGCGACGGTCGCGATGTCCTGGCCGGTACCGCTCCCGATCTGGTGGCCGATCACGGCGCCAACGAGGGCGCCCGTGACAGTACCCGCGACCCGCTTCTCGTCCTTGATCGGCTTCTGCTTGGTCACGACCTGATCGCTGCATTCCTGACGTGAGGTCTTGACGACATGAGTGATTGGTTTGGCTTCGAGCACTTCAGCGCCCTTGCCGCCGGCAACGACCTGGTAGCCCGCGAACGCCGCGAGCCCGGTCGCCAGCACGCCCCCGACCGCAATGGCCGTCAAACTGGATGTGTTCATCGATAGTCCTCCTCAGATTGCAGCCATCCTAGGGAGAACGCTGCTTGCTGACAGCGCCTGGTCAGCCTGAGGTGTTGCAGGACCATTCCGACACGTCGCCCAGACGCTGGCGTGCCCGTTTTCAGGTCGTCGCGGCGGACTCGAAAGTCGCCCGCTTCAACATGGCGAGGGCCGGCGTCTCCACGTCGCGGCTATCCTCGTTCGTCAGGATGGTGAAGACGACGGCGGCATTCTTGAGCAAGAGCGACCCTTGAGTGAGGAATTTATATTCGCCCGGGCCGGGCGCGACTTTCGGATCTGCGTATTGCTTGTCGGTCGCGAAGAAATACCAGCCCGGACCTTGAGCACCATGGAACGGGCAGAATCTGAAACCGCGCGCCTTCCTCGTTGCCGAATTGAACGGTCGGCGCATCGGAGGTAGCGCCCACCGCAAGGCCTCCCTGCCACTCGTCGGGGACGTCGAGCTTGAGAACGCCGCCACCTATGGCGTAGTCGTGGCGCGTCGTCGTGGAGAACCTGGCCGGCGCCGCTGCGGCGAGGCAGGCGAAAAGCGCGAGGAGCGCAGCGGAAATCTTCGTCATGGATGTTTTCTCCTTCGCAGGATGACGGCGAGCGCGGCGAGGAGCACCACGAGCGCCACTACCGGCCAGTTCCCGACGCGCGCGTACGGTGTGACGCCCTTGTAAGGAACCACCGTGCCCTTGAGCACGGCGGGCTTGAAGCGCGGGATGCGGTCGAGGACGTTGCCACGGGCATCGATGATCGCCGTGATCCCGTCATTCGCGACCCGCACCTGGTAGCGTCCCGCTTCGAGGGAACGCATGCGCGCGATCTCGAGGTGCTGGTGCGCTGCCGTCGAATCGCCGAACCAGGCGTCGTTGGTGACGTTCACCATGAGATGAGCGTCGCGCAGTGCGGCAAGCCCGATGCTGCCCCACGCATCCTCGTAACAAATGGTCGCCGCGAGTTTCGTTCCAGCGGCATCGAGTGGCGGCTGCAGATCGGCGCCTGGTGTCATGTCGATGTACGGCAGGCTCATCAGCCGCATCCACTCGCGCACGCCTGCCGGCACCGGGAAGAATTCGCCGAAGGGAACCAGGCGACGCTTGTCGTAGATAGCCCCCGGCGTCGCGAGGGCAAACAGCGAATTGAAGTAGTGTCCGCTGGCCGGGTCGTAGCGCAGGAGACCAACGACCACGGTGCCGCCGCGCGCCTCGGCGTCGTGCTCGAGCGGTTCGAGAAATGGACCGAGCTCGTGAGCGAGAAGCGGGAGCGATGCCTCGGGCAGCACGATCAAATTCGCGCCGAAACCCCGCTCGCTGAGTTCGCGATAGAGCTTCAAGGTGCGCAGTCGCTCGTCGAGTTGCCACTTCTCGTCCTGCGGAACCGCGCCCTGCACGAGAGCGACGGATACCGGCCCGCCGCTCGGCTCTGTCCACGCGACATGATCGAGCGCCCAGCCCGAGAGCCAGACGACGACGACGAGCGCGCCGGCAGCCCTGCGCACCTTGAGGTCGCCGAAGGCGGCGGCGACCAGCGCGCCAGCGGTAGCCGCCAGCAGCAGACTCAGGCCATACACGCCCGCGATCGGCGCGAAACCCGCGAGCCACGAATCGACGCCGGCGTAACCGAGCGAGAGCCACGGAAATCCGCTCAGGAACCAGCCGCGGAACCATTCGATGAAGACCCAGAGACACGGCAGGCCGATCAACCAGCGCAGCGCGCCCGACGGCGGCAGCCAGCGGGCGGCGATGTGACCGATGAGCGCACAGTACGCGCCCATGATCACGACGAGCCCGAGCATCAAGATGAGCGCGATCGGAATCGGCGCCTTGCCGAAGCCGTGGATGCTGATGTAGAGCCAGTAGGTTCCCGCGAGAAAGGTTGCGGAGCTGAAGAGGAAGCCGAGCCAGGCGGCGCGCCGCGGCGTCGCTCCCTGCCAGAGCGAAAAGAGCACAGCGGGACAAGCCACCGCCATCGGCCATAGGTCGAAAGGCGCGAACGCGAGCGTCAGCGCCGCGCCGGCAATGAAGGAGATCAGGGACTGGCGTCTGCGGGACAAGCTCAGGGCGCCGCTTCTTTCTTCTTGCGTAACTTTTTCGCCTTGGCTTTTGGCGGCTCCATGATCACGGTCGCAGCGTGATCGGGATCCTGCGGCACGATGTCGTGCGGCGTCGTCACCCGCAGCGCCTCCACCCGCCGGCGGTCGGCACGCAGCACGCGAAACTCGAGATCCTTCACCTTGAAGGTATCGCCCTTGCGCGGGAGCCGCCCGAGCTCGTGCATGACGAGCCCGGCGACGGTATCGAACCCGTCGCCTTCGAACCCGGTGCTGAAGTAGTGGTTGAATTCCTCGAGGCGCGTCACTGCGAGCACGATGAACTGACGTTCCGTCTCGCGCTTGATCGGCTGGTCGTCCTCGATGTCGTACTCATCGTCGATGTCGCCGATGATCTGCTCGATCACGTCCTCGAGCGTCACGAGTCCGGCGACACCGCCATACTCGTCAACGACAATGGCCATGTGATTGCGGCTCGCGCGGAATTCCCTGAGCAAGACGTCCAGGCGTTTGCTCTCGGGCACGAAGACCGTCGGCCGCATGAGTTCGCGGATATCGAATTCCGGCTTGTCATCGCGCGCCGTGTACTTCAAGAGGTCCTTCGCGAGCAAGATGCCGGCGACGCGGTCGCGGTCATCGCCGATCACCGGAAAGCGCGAGTGTCCCGATTCGACCACCATCGGCACGATGTCATCGAGTGTCGCTTCGCGTTCGATGATCGCCATCTGCGAGCGCGGCACCATGATGTCGCGCACGAGCAAATCCGCAACCGCGAGCACGCCCTCGATCATCGAAAGCGCATCCGCGTCGAGGAGGCCGCGCTCGGCCGCCTCACGCAGCACTTTGACGAGTTCGGGGCGATTCGCGGGTTCGCCGCCGATGCCCTGTGCGAGGCGCTTCAACCAGCGGCCGGTGGTACTTGGTGCGTCTTCGGCCATGGGTCCTTCAGATCACGTAGGGATTCGCGTAACCGAGACTCGCGAGAATGCGGACCTCGCGCGCTTCCATGGCTCGCGCCGCTTTCGGACGTTCATGGTCGTGCCCGAGAAGGTGCAGCGTCCCGTGCACGACAAGGTGCGCCCAGTGCGCATCGATCGCCTTGCCCTGTTCGCGCGCCTCGGCGGCAACTACCGGAGCGCAGATCACGAGATCGCCGAGGAGGCGTTCGCCGGCCGGCTGACGTTCCGGCGCCGGAAACGACAGTACGTTCGTCTCGTGGTTGCGCGAACGATAGGTCGCGTTGAGTCGGCGGCTCTCGGCGCGATCGACGAGCCGCACGCCGATGCTGCGCTTGCCGCGCGTCGCGCTGAGCGTCGAGCGAATCCAGCGGCGAACCTTGCCGAGCGTCGGCAGGCGACGCGATCGGCTCGCGACCTGGAGGTCAACCTGCAATTGCAGGCGGCGGCCGCTCGTCATGCCGGGCGCTCCCCGTCACCGTGCGATTCGTATGCCTGCACGATGCGCTGGACGAGCGGATGTCTCACGACGTCGCGTGCACTGAAAAAAGTGAACGCAACGCCCGTGACTCCGCGGAGCACGTCGATCGCCTGATTGAGGCCCGACTGCTTATGCCCCGGCAGGTCCGTCTGCGTGATGTCGCCCGTCACGACGGCTTTGGAGCCGAAGCCGATGCGCGTGAGGAACATCTTCATCTGCTCGACCGTGGTGTTCTGCGCCTCGTCGAGCACGACGAAGGAATCGTTCAAAGTGCGCCCGCGCATGAACGCGAGCGGCGCGACCTCGATGACGTTGCGTTCGATGAGGCGCGCGACCTTCTCGAAGCCCATCATTTCGTAGAGCGCATCGAACATCGGACGCAGGTACGGATCGACCTTCTGCTGCATGTCGCCGGGAAGGAACCCCAGCCGCTCACCCGCTTCGACCGCCGGCCGCACCAGCACGAGACGGCGCACCCGGTCCGTCTGCAGCGCCTCGACCGCGCAAGCGATGGCGAGAAACGTCTTGCCGGTGCCTGCAGGCCCGATACCGAAAGTCAGGTCGAGCTTGCGGATATTCTCCAGATATTCGCGTTGATTGGCGCCGCGCGCGCGGATGCCCCCGCGCTGCGTCTGCACGCGGAGCTCATCGCCGCTGCCGCCCGTGCCGTTCTGCGCCTTCGCTTCCTGGAGCACGAGGTGGACCTGCTCCGCGGACAGCGCGTCGCGGACCGAGGCGTCGTAGAGACTGCCGATCACGTCGGCGGCGAGCGCCGTCGCGCTTTCATTGCCGAGGATCGAGAACTGGTGCCCGCGGTGACGCAGCTCGACGCCGAGCCGCTCCTCGATGAGCTTCAGGTTCGAGTCCATGGGGCCGCAGAGCTTCGCGAGGCGCGCGTTGTCATTCGGTTCGAGCGTCAGCTCGCGCGTCGCGACCGATGCGTTCACGTCGGTCCCGGCGCCGGCGCGACCAGGCGTCCGCGCAGCGAATTCGGCATGGCTTCGGTGATCACGACGTGGGCGAATTCATCGATGAGGGCCGGCGGCCCGTCGAAATTCACCCAACGGTTGTTCTCGGTGCGCCCGGCGAGCTGGCGCGCGTCTCTGCGCGACGGCCGCTCGACGAGCACGCGCTCGACGCGACCGACCATGCGGGCGCTGATCGAGCGGGCCTCGCGGTTGATCCGCTCCTGCAGAATCTCGAGTCGACGCTGCTTGATGGCGTGCGGCACTTCATCCGGAAGAGAAGCGGCGGGCGTGCCGGGGCGGCGGCTGTAGAGGAAGCTGAACGACTGGTCGAAACCGACGTCCTCGATGAGCCGCATCGTCGCCTCGAAATCGCGGTCTGTCTCGCCGGGAAAGCCGATGATGAAATCGGTCGACAGGCTGATGTCGGGCCGCGCCTCGCGGAGCTTGCGGATGCGGGCCTTGTATTCGAGCGCGGTGTAGCCTCGGCCCATGAGCGCGAGCACGCGGTCGGAACCGCTCTGCACCGGCAGGTGCAGGTGGTTCGCGAGCTTCGGCACGTCCGCGAACGCCGCGATCAGGCTGTCGCTGAACTCGCGCGGATGCGAGGTCGTGAAGCGGATGCGCTCGATGGCATCGAGCCTGGCGATCTCGCGTATGAGATCGGCAAGATCGGCGGACGACCCGTCGGCGCGGGCTCCGTCGTAAGCATTCACGTTCTGGCCGAGCAGCGTCACTTCGCGCACGCCCTGCCGCGCGAGCGATTCGACTTCCGTCATGACCTGCTCGAACGGCCGGCTGACTTCCTCGCCGCGCGTGTAAGGAACCACGCAGAAAGTGCAGAACTTGCTGCAGCCTTCCATGATGGAAACGAATGCGGTCGAACCGTGCGCCCGGGGCTCCGGCAGGCGATCGAATTTTTCGATTTCCGGAAAACTCACATCGACGACGGCACGGCCGGTCTTGCGCAGCTCCGCCAGCATTTGCGGGACCCGATGCAGCGTCTGCGGCCCGAAGACGAGATCGACGAACGGCGCGCGCTTCGTGATGCCGTCGCCTTCCTGGCTCGCGACGCAGCCGCCCACGGCGATGATCACACCCGGCCGCTGCTCCTTCAGCATCCGCCATTCGCCCAGCAGCGAGAACACCTTCTCCTGCGCCTTCTCGCGCACCGAGCAAGTGTTGACGAGGAGCAGGTCGGCCGCCTCCGGGTCGTCGGTCGGTTCGTAGCCGCCGGCCTCCCGCAGGACATCGGCCACGCGGGCCGAGTCGTACTCGTTCATTTGACAGCCGAACGTGCGGATATAGAGGTGGCCGGCCATGCGCCTTTATGAGGGCTCCATCAGGGGGCGCCTAAGGTACAGTTTTTCCCCCCGAACATGAAGCCAGATCGCGGCGGCGCTAATGAAAAAATATTCAGTATCAACAACTTACGATTGCGTGCGATCCGTGACGCCGACGAACAGGCCCTCCGCGGCCCACTCGCGGAACCAACTCGAAAGCAGAGCGGCCAGTCGCTCCGGCCGGACACGCAGGGTCCGGCAGCTCACGTAAACGGCTCGGCCGATTGGCCAACCCTTGCCAAGCCCCTCGAGCAGCTTGAATTGCTCGCGGCTGACCGCGCGGCGCCACGCGCGAAGGTCCTTGCGGTAGACGATCACGAACGTCGGCCGCAAGCGAGCGGACGGCTTGGCGCGACTCGAGCGCACAGCCGTCATGTAACTGTCCGTGTCGCACTCGAGCGCGAGCAGCCGCAGTGCGGGTGTGAGCGCGAGATTCACTGCGCCCCAGTGATCCGCCGGGATCCTTTTCAGGACCTCGAATCGCACGGGCTCCGCGCGCGGTGCATCGAATACCTCCTCCATCGCCCGTTCGATGCGCGCGACGTCAACCGCAAGCCGCGCGTTCCTGCGGCCTTTTAGATGCCGCCTGAGAAACTGTGGAAAGCGGGCGCTCAGGGATTGCAGCGTCCGCTCGGTCGAGGGATGACGGGCGAGGAAGGCGCGGCAGGCACGATCGAAGGCCGCCTCGCCCAGCAGCGTGCGTGTGGTTGGATATTCGGCCGTCAACACTTCGACGAGGCGCAGGTAGTACATTTCGGCGTAGATGCCGAGGCGATCAAGCGCTGTGAGTTGTCGCGATCGCGTCACTACCGCTTCGATGTCGCGCGCAGCTTCGGGCAGAAGACCCCGGGCGCCCGATGCACCGATGCCGCTTGCCGCGCCGCGCGGATGCATCACCACCGCCAGCATCCAGCGTTCGAGACGATCGAGACCGGTCGCATCCGCCATATCAACCGTTCGCGACGCGCCGTTCGTCGCGGAAACGGTTCGCCCTTCCGACCTCGCGCGCGAGAACCTCGAACTTCGGAATGTCCGCGTCCCATTCGAGGAGCGTCGCGGTATTGCCGCGGCAGCGCTGCACGTCTGCGTAGAGATCCCAGACGGGATCGATGACGCGACCGTTATGCGTGTCGATGCAATGCGAACCGTGGTCCGTGTGGCCCGCGAGATGAATCTGCACGACGCGATCGTAGGGAATCGCCTTCAGGTATTCGTGCGGATCGAGATCGTGATTGCGGCAGGTAACGTAGACGTTGTTGACATCGAGGAGGAGCGCGCAGTCGGCCTCCTGCGCAAGGCGTGCGATGAATTCCTCCTCCGGCATGCTGGACGAGCGGAAGGTGAGATAGGTCGACGGATTTTCGAGTACCAGCGGTCGCTCGAGAAAGTCCTGCGCGATGCGCACCCGCTCGACGAGGTGTTTCAGGCTCTCTTCGGTGTAGGGCACCGGATAGAGGTCGTGGCCGTTGAGTCCCGCGACGCCGGTCCAGCAGATGTGATCGCCCATCCACACGGCGCGCACGCGTGCGGCGAGCGCCTTGAGCTTGCCGAGAAATTCGAAGTCGACGGGATCGGTGCTGCCGATCGAGAGCGATACGCCATGCATCACGATGGGATAGCGCTCGGCGATCTGGTCGAGGAAATGAAGCGGGCGGCCCTCGGTGTCGATGAAGTTTTCCGAGAGGATTTCGAACCAGTCCATGCGCGGCCACTTCTCGACGATGTGGCGAAAGTGCGCCGTCCTCAGGCCCACGCCGAGTCCGAGGTCCGGAAGGTTCCAGCGATTGGGGCTCGGCTGTCGCATGCGCAAAAACCCCCTCACTCCGGCCGGAGTGAGGGGGTTCGGCTCAATTACATCGGCTGGACAGGCGACTTGCAGCCACCCTTGCCCTTGCAGGAGTTCTTGCCGGCGCAACCGCCGTCACCGGTCTTGCAGCCGCCCTGGGCCTTGCACTCGTTGTGGCCCTTGCAGTCGTGCTTGGCCGTGGCGCAGCCGCCTTTGCCCTTGCAGGAGTTCTTGCCGGCGCAGCCGCCGTCTCCGGCCTTGCAACCGCCCTTGGCATGACACGAGTTCAATCCCTTGCAAGCGTGCTTTTCGCCGCCCGCAGCTTCGTCGCCGGCAAATGCAGTCGACTGGAGCTGCGTGCCTGCGATGACGCCGCCGGCAACGCCGAGCAACACTTTGCTGAAGTCACGTCGATTCAGAGACATGTCATTCCCCCTAGAAAAAGTTACTGGTGTTTCGAGTCGAGTTGCGACGTACGCATGATAGACCGGAGCATTCACCAAACAATTACGAAAACCGTCGGCGAATGGATGCAGCGAATTTGCGGATGCGGCATTTTTGCGCCGCAGGACGGATTCCGCGCCTGCCGGAACGACAAGGTCCCGTCGGCTCTAGAACGGAATATCGTCGTCGAAGCCGTCGCGCTCCGTGCTCGAGGTAACCGCCTCGGCAGGCTCTCGGGGTTCGCGGGGTTCGCGAGCTTCGCGCGGCTCGCCACCCTCGCGGTTGGCGCCGCCGCCGCGTCCGCCCAGCATCTGCATGTCGTTCGCGACGATTTCGGTAGTGTAGCGGTCGTTGCCCTGTTTGTCCTGCCACTTGCGGGTGCGCAACCGTCCCTCGACGTAGACCTGCGAGCCCTTGCGCAGGTACTCGCCGGCGACTTCACCCATGCGGCCGAAGAGCGCGACGTTGTGCCACTCGGTGCGCTCCTGCCACTCGCCGCTCTTATCCTTGAAGGAATCGGTGGTCGCCATGCGGATGTTGGCCACCGTCATCCCGCTTGGCATCGCCCGGGTCTCGGGATCTGCACCGAGATGACCGATCAGAATGACTTTATTGACGCCTCTGCTGGCCATGGAACGCTTCCCCGTGATCGACGTTTTTGTGGGCGGCTATTCTAAGGGAGGAGGCTCACCGATGCCCGCGGAATAGTGGCCTGTGCATCGCGATTTGCCTGGCGCATTGCACGGCAAAGTTAAGCTTCGCTCCGAGGATAGCCCCTCACTCGATTGATGAAACGCGACAATCCTGGTCTTTGCGGTGAGTCGCCGCGCACGGCTATATTATCCGGTTCCTTTGATTTTCACGGCCCGGAGCCATGCAGACCATCCGGATACGCGGAGCGCGTACCCACAATCTCAAGAACCTCGACCTCGACCTGCCGCGGGAGCGGCTGATCGTGTTCACGGGACTTTCGGGCTCAGGCAAGTCCTCCCTCGCCTTCGACACCATCTATGCGGAAGGCCAGCGGCGTTACGTTGAATCTCTCTCGGCATACGCGCGGCAGTTCCTGTCCATCATGGAAAAGCCCGACGTCGACACGATCGAAGGGCTGTCGCCGGCGATCTCCATCGAACAAAAGTCGACCTCGCATAACCCGCGCTCGACGGTCGGTACCGTCACCGAGATCTACGACTACCTGCGCCTGCTCTATGCGCGTGCGGGTATCCCGCGCTGCCCCGACCATGGCCTTGATCTTGCCGCGCAGACGGTAAGCCAGATGGTCGACCAGGCACTCAAGTTTCCCGAGGGGACGGCGCTCATGCTGCTCGCCCCCGTGATTACGGAGCGCAAGGGCGAGCACGCGGAGATCTTCGAGGAATTGCGCGGGCAGGGATTCATCCGCGGCCGCGTCGACGGCCGCGTCATCGAGCTCGACGATCCGCCGAAGCTCGATGCGCGCCGCAAGCATACGATCGAAGCGGTTGTCGACCGCATCAAGGTGCGCGCTGACGCTGCGCAGCGTCTCGCGGAATCCTTCGAAACGGCCTTGCGCGTCGGCGACGGCGTGGCGCGCGTTGCGCTGCTCGATCAACCCCACCATAAGGACAATCGCGAGGAGCTCGTCTTCTCCAACAAGTTCGCATGCGCGCTCTGCGGCTACAGCCTGCCCGAGCTTGAGCCGCGGCTTTTTTCATTCAACAACCCGGCCGGCGCCTGCCCGGCCTGCGATGGCCTGGGCGTCAAGCAGTTCTTCGATCCGCAGCGGGTCGTCAACCATCCGCACTTGAGCCTCGCGGGCGGCGCGATTCGCGGCTGGGACCGTCGCAACGCTTATTACTTCCAGATGATCCAGGCGCTCGCGAGCCACTACGACTTCGACATCGAGACGCCTTTCGAAGAGCTCCCGCAGCACGTGCGGTCGATGCTGCTTGAGGGGAGCGGTGAAGAGGAAATTGAATTCCGCTACTTCGACAGCCAGAGCGGCACGACCCGCCGCAAACACAGCTTCGAAGGGATCCTCCCGAATCTGGAGCGCCGCTATCGGGAAACCGAATCGGTCACCGTGCGCGAGGAGCTGGCGAAATATCTATCGAGCCGGGCCTGCCCCGAATGCGAGGGCACGCGCCTCAACCGCGCCGCGCGCCACGTATTCGTCGCCGGACGCCCGCTGCCCTCGATCACGCGGCTGTCGGTCGCGAATGCGCTTGTGTTCTTCGGCGAGCTGAAGCTTGAAGGCTGGCGCGGGGAAATCGCGGCCAAGATCGTGAAGGAGATCGGCGACCGGCTGCGCTTTCTGGTCGACGTCGGGCTCAATTACCTGACGCTCGAGCGCAGCGCCGACACACTCTCCGGCGGCGAGGCGCAGCGCATCCGCCTTGCGAGCCAGATTGGCTCGGGCCTCGTCGGCGTGATGTACATCCTCGATGAGCCCTCGATCGGGCTGCACCAGCGTGACAACGTGCGGCTCCTGAAGACACTCGAACATCTGCGCGACATCGGCAACACGGTGATTGTTGTCGAACACGACGAGGATGCGATTCGCCGCGCGGATTACGTCGTCGACCTCGGCCCGGGCGCGGGCGTCCATGGCGGCGCGATCGTCGCTCAGGGCACGCCGGCGGACATTGAGCGCTCCGCCGAATCGCTCACGGGCCAGTACCTGACCGGCGCGCGCGTCATCGAGCTGCCGACCGAGCGCGCCCTCGTGCCACATGAGCGGTGGCTGCGCGTCGTCGAGGCGCGCGGCAACAACCTGAAGAGCATCACGGCGTCCTTTCCCATCGGCGTCATGACCTGCGTCACCGGCGTATCCGGATCCGGCAAGTCGACGCTCGTCAACGACACGCTCTACCGGCACGTCGCGCAGCATTTGAATGGCAGCGCGGAAGAAGCGTCGCCGGCAGCACGCATTGACGGGCTTGAGCACATCGACCGGGTGATCGACATCGATCAAAGTCCGATCGGCCGCACGCCACGGTCCAATCCCGCGACCTACACGGGACTCTTCACGCCGCTGCGCGAACTCTTCGCACAGACTTCGGAGGCACGCGCCCGTGGCTATGGGCCCGGCCGCTTCAGCTTCAACGTCAAGGGCGGACGCTGCGAGGCCTGCCAGGGCGACGGCGTCATCAAGGTGGAGATGCATTTCCTGCCTGACATCTACGTGCCCTGCGACGTCTGCAAGGGCAAGCGCTACAACCGCGAGACCCTCGAGGTCCGCTACAAGGGACTGAACATCCACGAGGTGCTGGAGCTTACGATCGAGGACGCGTACGCGTTCCTCAGGAATGTGCCCATCGTCTCCACGAAGCTCAAGACGCTGATCGAAGTGGGACTCACGTATGTCCGGCTCGGACAGAATGCGACGACGCTCTCGGGCGGCGAAGCGCAGCGGGTGAAGCTCGGGCGGGAGCTGTCGAAGCGCGCAACCGGGCGCACGCTCTACATTCTCGATGAGCCGACGACGGGGCTGCACTTCCACGACATCGCGCAGCTCCTCGGCGTGCTGCATCGGCTGCGCGGCCAGGGCAATACAGTCGTTGTCATCGAGCACAATCTGGAAGTGATCAGGACGGCCGACTGGGTGATCGATCTCGGCCCGGAAGGTGGCGACGGCGGCGGCGAGATCATCGCGGCCGGCACGCCCGAGGACATCGCGGCGCACCCCACCTCTTACACCGGCGAGTACCTGCGCAAAGCGGCTAGGAACCGAGCGCCTGGCGCAGCGCGCTGATCTCTTCCCGGGACTCGCCCATCACGTCGACGCACTTCGGCCCGTCGAGCTTCATGCGCTCGAAGGCGCGGATGCCTTGCATGTTGAGTTCGAGATTCTGCGGATTGTCGGTGAACGCGGCCATCATGTTCGCGACCGTGACCACGTCCGTGAGATCGATCGCGCCGGCGTGATCGCGCGTGATGTCCTCGTGCTCCGCCACCGCATTCGAAACCTCTTCGGCGAATTCCCAGTTCTCGAGGATCGCCTTGCCGATGCTCGCATGCCAGTCGCGCATCACCTGCTCGAGCGCCGCCGGGTTCTGGAAGAGCTCCGGATGCTTGCCGGCCCGCGTCAGGATGTAGAGCTTGCCGATGTTGTGCAGGAGCCCCGTGAGGAGCGCCTCGTCGGGGTTGATCTTCGTGAACTTGCGCGCGATCGTGAACGAAGTCGCCGCGACGTTCGAGCTGTGCTTCCAAAGCTGCTCGAGCTGCGGCTCGAGGCCCTTCAGCGTGTTGGCGAGACGGATCTGCGCCATGGCGAACGTGATGGCGGCGCTGCGCACCATGTTGTAGCCCATGCGATTGATGGCCGTCCTCAGGTCCGTGAGCGCCTTGCCCGAGCGGTTGAGGGCCGCGGAGTTCGCCATCTTCAGAAGACGCGCCGCGAGCGCGGCCTCCGAGCCGACGACGCGCACGACCTGATCGATCGTCGTCTTTTCGTCCGACAATACGCGTCGCACTCGTACCGCAATATCCGGAAATGACGGCAGATCGACCTTGCCCGTCGACAGCTCGGCAGCGAGCTGCTTGACGAACTCGAACGCCATCGCGTTCGGATCCACGGGCAGTTCGGTGGGTGTGGCGCGTACTCCGACCATTGTTATCCTCTGACTCGTGATTGCACGGCCCACGGCCGCGCTACCGCCCGGTAATCGGCTTCGCGCAGGGGTCCTTGAGGCGCCGAGTGTGAACGGCGTATCGAAAAGGGGTCAGAACCAATTAAGTTTCGCGTGGGCTCATTGCGCCGACATAACGGGCGACAGCGACCGAAACTTAATTGGTTCTGACCCCTCTTTACGGGCGGGGACGCTGCAACGGATTGTTGTAGGTGCGAAAGCGTTGCCGGACTTCGCCGTTCAGCACGCGCTCCAGGTACTGGCCGCGCGTGTAGGCGGCGATCACGCGGCGCCAGAACTGCACCGCGCCCGGATTGCGCAGGTATTCGGTGACTTCCCACTCGCCGGCAAAGCGATTGAACATCAGGATCGCCGCGTCACGCCCGATGCCGAGCTTGCGGCTCTTGCGGGTCACGAAGAATTCCGACATGTGATAGTCGACTGGCGGCAGCCCGGGTGGCTGGTGAGTGACGCGCACGACCAGGGCAAAGCCCACGGGTTTCGCGGACTGCAGCACGATCAACGGATGAGATTTGTCGTCGGCGAACCAGCGGGCCATGAGGTCCGGTTCACGATCACCGAATTCACCGAACACCGGAAAGACCCCGGTGTTGAGATGCGCGAGGTCTTCAAGGTAGTCGCTGTAAGCGGACTCGATCCATTGGCGGTCGGCGGCCGACCCTTTGGCATCGCGAATCGTTACAGTCACTGACCGTCCTCGTTTCAGCTCTCCAGTCGGTGCTTCGTCCTGAGTTGCCCTAAACGCAACCGGACGGACCGAAACCGGTCCGTCCGGAGCGCATCAGGAGCAATAGCAGCCTGTTACTGCTTCGGCGGTTCAGCCGGCGCAGCAGCAGCGTCCGCAGCCGGAGCAGCGGCAGCGTCAGCAGCCGGAGCAGCAGCGTCAGCAGCCGGAGCAGCCGGAGCAGCAGCGTCAGCAGCAGGAGCAGCAGCGTCGGCAGCCGGAGCAGCCGGTTCACTGCTTCCACCACCGCACGCGCTCAGAACCAGCGCTGCGAGCAGGGCGCTCAGAGCAAGTTTGGTCTTCATCATCGATACCCCAGAAAAGTGAAGGATTTATGAGATCGAAACGACTCAGGCAAACTAGTTTGTCTCGGTAATTCACCTTATCGCGGGGCGCGATTCTAGAGTGTTTCCGCGCGATTTCAAACTGGATCGCGGCGGCGAAACCCCTGTATTAGCCGGAGTTTTTTGTGGGCGGCAAACCGTCGGCGGTTCGCGACAGATTGGGGGCAGTGCGGGTACAAATTGCAAGTTGCCGGGCTCGAAATCGAATGGGCGAGCGTCTGCCTCCATCGTCGATGCAAGTGGCTCCTGTCGAACGGTACGGAGTCTGGCGCGGTGAGCGGCCCGAAGCCGCGCCCGAGAGCAGCGCGATCGCGAGACCCCGCCAGCCTCTTAATGCTTTGCAAACAAGCACCTGCGGACGCCGCCAGTCAGCCGGCCGACGCCTCGGCAGAGTCGCCGCGACGATCCGGGACTGGCACCGCCTATTGGCCGGTCTCCCGAACATGGACGGAGCGGCGGCTACGCTCAGCGACCGGCTACACTCCGGTTTAGACGGCCGCTACGGGCCGCCCGGAGCTCGAGCAGCATATGTCTGATCCCATTGCACCCCTCTATCCAGCGCACGTGGCCGCGCTCGTCCGGCGCACCGAAAACGCGCTGGCGGCCGCTGACTTCGAGCACGTCGTGATCTATTCCGGCGGCCAGCATCTTATGTTCCTGGACGATCACCACTATCCCTTCAAGGTGAATCCGCAGTTCAAGGCCTGGCTGCCGCTCCTCGACGTTCCGGAATGTTTCCTCATCTACAGCACCGGCTCGAAGCCGCGTCTGGTCTACTTTCAACCGGCCGATTACTGGTACAAGCCGCCGGAAGCACCGAGCGGCTACTGGGTCGAGCACTTCGATGTGCGCCCCGTGGCGAGCGTCGATGCGGCGCGGGATCTCCTGCCCGCAAAGCTCGATCGCACGGCTTTCATCGGGGAATGGCGCACGGAGTTCGGCGGCTGGGGCCTCCTGCAGGTAAATCCCGCGGCGCTCCTCAACTCGCTCGATTTCCCCCGTGCGATCAAGACCCCTTACGAGATCGAGTGCATGCGCCGCGCGAACGCGCTCGGCGCGACCGCGCACCTTGCCGCGGAGCGCGCCTATCGGGCGGGCGCGTCGGAATACGAAGTGCACATCGAGTACTGCCGCGCGATCGCGCAGCGCGAGGAGGAACTCCCCTACAACAATATCGTCGCATTCAACCGCCACGCGGCGGTGCTGCATTACCAGTTTCTCGATCGCCGGCCGCCCATCGACACCGAAAGGCATTCGCTCCTCATCGACGCAGGCGCCGCGTACAACGGCTACGCCGCCGACATCACGCGCACCTACGCCTTTCGCGATCGCGATTTCGCGGAACTGATCGCACGCCTCGATCGCGCACAGCAGGAGATCTGCCAGGCCGTCGGTCCGGGGGTCGACTACAAGGAGATTCACCTGCTCGCGCATCGAAAGATGGCGACGCTCCTGAAGGACGCGGATTTCATTTCCGCTCCGGCGGAGGATGCGGTGGCAAGCGGGCTGTCAGGCGTCTTCTTTCCGCACGGCATCGGGCACCTCCTCGGCCTGCAGGTGCACGATACCGGTGGCTTCATGCGCGATGCGTCCGGCGCGGTGATCGAGAAGCCCGCCGGACATCCGTATCTGAGGTTGACGCGCGCGCTCGAACCGGGCTTCGTACTGACCATTGAACCCGGCATCTATTTCATCGATTCGCTGCTCGAAAGCACCCACAGCAGCGGCTTCGCGGGCCAGATCAACTGGCCCCGCGTCGACGCCTGCCGCAAGTTCGGCGGCATCCGGATCGAGGACAACGTCGCCGTGACGGCGGACGGGCGGGACAATCTCACGCGCGGCGCTTTCGCCGCGCTCAAGCACTAGAGGTCCGACATGGTGAACGAAACCCCGAAGATTTCGAACGACGCGCTCTATCAGCTCATCCGCAACGAGAAGTACGACGAATTCAACAAGCGCAAGAGCACGGGCGAGAAGTGCGACCTGCGCGGCCACAATTTCCGAGGACTCGACCTGAGAAAGCTCGACCTCACCGGGCTCGATCTTTCGAACTGCTATTTCCGCCAGACGGACCTGCGCGGGCTCAATCTCACGACCTGCCGGCTCGAAGGCGCGAGCCTGCACGACGCGAATATCGCCGGCGTCTTCTTTCCAAAGGAGCTCGCGCCGGAAGAGATCGCGCTGTCCCGGGCAAGCGGGACGCGGATGCGCTACCGCTAGCGCTTCGCGAGCAGGTCGCGGATTTCCTGGAGCAGCACTTCCTGGCGCGGCGGCGTTGCCGGTGCAGCGGCGGCCGGCGGCTTCTTCAGCTTGTTGATGCCTTTCAGCGCGAGGAACAACACGAACGCGATGATCGTGAAGTCGATGATTGCCTGGATGAAGACGCCGTACTTGAGGAGAAGGTCTTTGCCGTCCGCGCCCGTGCCGAGCACCACGGCAAATTCGGTGAAATTGAGATTGCCGATGACCTTGCCGAGGAGCGGCATGATCACATTCTCGACGAGCGAGGACACGATCTTGCCGAAGGCAGCGCCGATCACGACGCCGACGGCCATGTCGACCACGTTGCCCTTCATCGCAAATTCTTTGAATTCCGACGCGATACTCATGGTTGACCCTTTGGTGTCTTTGGATTGATGTGGAGGAAGAGGCTCAGGTGCCGAGAAAGTCGCGCTTGCCGAGATCGACGCCGTTGAGCCGCAGGATGTTGTAGGCGGTGGTCGCGTGGAAGTAGAAATTGGTGAGCGCCCAGTTCTGCAGGAAAGGCAGGCCTTTCATCTCGAGCGTGCGGTCGCGCAGCGGAATCTTGATGTCACGCTCTTCCTGGCCATCGATGGCACTCGCGGGAACAGTTTTGACGTACGCGATGGTCTTGTCGATCCGCGCCTTGAGCTCTTCCGCGGTTGTCTCGGTGTCCTCGAAGCGTGGCGCCTCCAGACCCGCGAGACGGGCACAGGAATTCTTGGCGAAGTCGCAGGTGAGCTGCACCTGGCGATTGAAGGCGAACATGTCGGGCGCGAGCCGGGCTGTCATCAGCACGCTCACGTCGAAGTTGCGCGCCTTGGCGTTTGCCTCGGCCTTCTCGATGAACACTTTGAGGTTCGCCAGCATCGGCAGAAACTGTCCCGCGGAGAGCGCATGCATCGAGATCTTCATTGGGAAACTCCTTCAAGCTTTGTCTGGAACCAGTCGAGGATGATTTTCAGGCGCTCGACCCGCTGTGCGGGCGGGCCGTTGCGTGACAGGCCGTGCGATGACGTCGGAAAGAGTGCGAGCTTCGCCGGTTTCCCGAGCATCCTGAGTGCGGTATAGAACTGGATGCCCTGGTCGAAGGGCGTGCGGTAGTCCTGCTCGCTCTGGATGACGAGCACCGGCGTTTCGACCTTGTCGACGAAAAAGATCGGCGAGCGCGCGATGTAGTCGTTCGGGTCGCGCCACGGGTAATCGCGGAACCAGCGAGTCGCGACGTAGCTGTGGATGTCAGCGACCGTTGCTTCCGTGATCCAGTTGACGACCGGCCGTTCGACGAGTGCCGCGGCGAAGCGCGTCGTGTGACCGACGATCCAGCTCGTGAGGAGCCCGCCACCGCTGCCGCCGCCGACGCCGAGTCGTTTGTCGTCGACGTAGCCGCGCGCGATCACGCTGTCGAGCACCGCGGTGAGATCGCGGAAATCGTCGCCAGGGTAGCGATACTGCACGGAGTTCGCGAACGCTTCGCCGTAGCCCGTGCTGCCGCGCGGATTCGCGAGCAGGACGAGAAAGCCATGCGATGCATGCACCTGCATCTCGTGAAAGAAGCTCTCGCCGTAGAGCGCGTGCGGTCCGCCATGGATATAGAGCAGCAGCGGGTATTTCTTCGCCGCATCGAAACCGGGCGGCTTCAGGAGCCAGGCCTCAATTTTCTGGCCGTCGAACGAATCCACCCGCATTTCTTCGTACGGTGCGGGAACGAAGCCGTTCAGGCACTTCTGGCCGTGATGCGAAGCCTGGCGCCACTTCGCGCCGGCGCGATCGAGGATCCAGATGTCGTAGGGCGCGGTCGGCGAGCTGAACACGGCGGCAATGCGTCCGTTCTTTGCTACCGAGAACTCCCGCAGGTCGCCGGCGAGCTGCTCGGAGAGCGATACCACGGCGCCGCCGCGCACCGGTACGGCGTAGAGGCGCGTTCGGCCGTTGTCCGCGGCCACGAACAGGATCTCCTTGCTGTTCGGTGCGAACGCAACCTGCGCACCGCTCCCCCGCGGTCCGCCGACGTCCGTCATCACCTGCTCGCCGACATTGCGGTCGAAGGCGGCAGTCATGAGCACCGGCTTCGTAGCGTTTGCACCGAGCGTATAGAGGCGCCGGGAGGTCGAGCTTCGCGGTGGCGAGGCAAGGTCGTAGCCCGTCCAGGCGAGCATGCCGCCCGGCGATGCGACCACCGGACCGTCGTCCGGGCCCTCGCGTCGAGTCACGGGCTCGGCTTTCGCGCCAGTGGCCGCCGCGACGCGGAACACGTCGGTCGATTCGCCGAGATCGCCCGCGTCCGGTTGCGAGGCGGCGCTGTAGTAGAGAGTCTTGCCGTCCGCCGACCAGGCGGGCGTCGACACGTCGACGCTGCCATCAGTCAGCGGGCCGACGGCGGCACCGTGATCGTTGCGCGCTTCGACGACCCAGATCTGCGCGCGCACTTCGGACGCGAAACCCGGAGCGCCATCGTTACGGTAGACGAGCTTCTCCGTAACGCGTGCGCGGCCGGAAGCAGGCGGCGCAGGCTGATCGAGGTGCGCTTTCGCGAGATAGGCAATACGCGCGCCATCGGGAGACCACGAGAATCCGGAAACGCCCTCGGCTTCCTTCGTGAGCTGCCACGCTTCGCCACCCGTCATTTCCAGAACGAAGATCTGGGGCTTTCCGGAACGGGCGGAGAGGAACGCCAGGCGCTTCCCGTCCGTCGACCAGCGGGGGCTCAGATCCGGCCCCGCCGTCGTGACGAACGGGCGCGGCTCGCCGTTGCCATCGATCGCCCAGAGGTCGCTCTCGTAGTCGTCTCGTTCGATATCAAATCGGGAAAGAACGTAGACGATTCGCGAGCCGTCAGGGGAAATCTCCGGATCGCTGACGAACTGCCAGCCGTTCAGCGATTCGGGCTCGAGGGCGCCCGCGCGCGCAAGCGTTCCGCTCGCGACAGCCAGGCTCAAAGCGGTAGCGGCCCACCAGCGCACAGTGTGCTCGAGGGGCATGAGAGGCCTCCGGCCACGCGAAGCGCGAATCAGTCGCGCGACTTCTTCGCAGCCTTCTTTTTCGTTTCTCTGGCGCCGTCTGCTTTCGACGCGGACTTCTTGGCCGGCTTTTCGGCCTTGTCGTCCTTGTCGGCCGCCTTCTTCTTGGCGGGCTTCTTTTCCTTCGCCGGCTTCGCGGCCGCTTCGGCCGCCTCGGCCTTGGCGCGCTTGGCCGCCTTCTTGTCCTTGTTCTTGTCCTTGTCCTGGGCCTTGCCTGCGTCGGCGGGTGCCGCCTTTTCTGCCGTCACCGGAGCCGCGAGCTCGACGAGCTGCATCAGCGCCATGTCGGCGTTGTCGCCCGGCCGCGGCATCATACGCAGGATCCGCGTGTAGCCGCCCGGCCGCGTCTTGAAGCGGGGCCCAAGGTCACCGAAGAGCTTCTCGACGACTTCCGCATCGCGCAGGCGCGCAAAAGCGAGCCGGCGGTGCGCCTGCGTATCGTCTTTCGCGAGCGTGATGAGCGGTTCGACCACGCGCCGCAGTTCCTTCGCCTTCTCGACCGTGGTGCGGATCGTTTCGTGGCGCAGGAGCGAGGCCGCCATGTTCTTCAACATGGCGTGGCGGTGCGAGCTGTTGCGGCTCAGTTGCCGTCCGGAAAGATGATGACGCATGACTTGTCTCTAAGACCTCTGAAGCTCTAAACCAGTTCGCGCTCGTCGTCGCGCTTCAGGCCCGCAGGTGGCCAGTTGTCGAGGCGCATGCCGAGCGTGAGCCCGTGGCTCTCGAGGACTTCCTTGATTTCGGTGAGCGACTTCTTGCCAAGATTGGGCGTGCGAAGGAGCTCGACTTCCGTGCGCTGCACGAGGTCGCCGATGTAGTGGATGTTCTCGGCCTTCAGGCAGTTGGCGCTACGCACCGTGAGCTCGAGCTCGTCGACCGGACGCAGCAATATCGGATCGAACTGGGCTTCGGCCGTCTTCGTGACCGCCTCGTCCTGACCTTGCAGGTCGACGAACACCGACAGCTGGTCCTTGAGGATGCCACCCGCGCGGCGGATGGCTTCTTCCGGATCGATCGTGCCGTTCGTCTCGATGTCGATGATGAGCTTGTCGAGGTCGGTGCGCTGCTCGACGCGCGCGCTTTCCACGTTGTACGTGACGCGGCGGACCGGCGAGAAAGAGGCATCGAGCTGCAGGCGTCCGATCGGACGGCTCTGCTCCTCGAACGCCGCACGCTGCACAGCCGGACGGTAGCCGCGGCCGCGCTCGATCTTGAGCAGCATGCTGAGCTCGCCTGCCTTCGTGAGGTTCGCGATGACGAGATCGGGGTTCAGCACCTCGACGTCGTGATCGCCCTGGATGTCACCCGCCGTCACGGGGCCCGGACCCTTCTTCTGCAGGCGCACCTCGGCGGTGTCGCGAGCATGCATGCGGATCGCGAGGAGTTTGAGGTTCAAGAGGATGTCGACCACGTCTTCCTGCACACCTTCGATGCTGGTGTACTCGTGAAGCACGCCGTCGATCTCCACTTCCGTCACCGCCGCGCCCGGCATGGACGAGAGCAGCACGCGGCGCAGTGCGTTGCCGAGCGTGTGGCCGAAGCCGCGCTCGAACGGTTCGATGACGATGCGCGCATGGCGCGGCGACACCGGCTGCACCTTGACGACGCGGGGCTTCAAGAATTCCGTCACTGATCCCTGCATGGGCACTTACCTTAAGGCCGTAAACGGCCTTCAAAAAAGAGAAATTACTTCGAATACAGTTCGACGACGAGGCTCTCGTTGATGTCCGGGAGGATCTCGTCGCGGTCCGGCACCGACTTGAAAAGGCCGGCGAACTTCTTGTCGTCCACCTCGACCCAGTCCGGAAATCCAACCTGAGCAGCGACCGCAAGCGCGGCAGCGATGCGTGTCTGCTTCTTCGAAACTTCGCGAATCTCCACCTTGTCGCCGGCACGCACCTGGTACGAGGGCACGTTCACCGTTTCGCCGTTCACCTCAACCGCCTTGTGGCTCACGAGCTGGCGCGCTTCCGCGCGCGTGACCGCGAAGCCCATGCGGTAGACAACGTTGTCGAGCCGGCATTCGAGCAGCTTCAAGAGCGTCTCGCCGGTCGCGCCCGGGCGGCCCGCGGCGCGCTTGTAGTAGTTCGAGAACTGGCGCTCGAGCACTCCGTACATGCGGCGCAGCTTCTGCTTCTCGCGCAGCTGCAGGCCGTAATCCGACAGGCGGCTCCGGCGCTCGCCCTTGATGCCGCCCGGCGGCACTTCGAGCTTGCACTTCGTCTCGAGCGACTTGGTGCTCGACTTCAGAAACAGGTCCGTCCCCTCGCGGCGGGACAGTTTGCATTTAGGTCCAAGATATCGAGCCACTGTGTGCTCCGTTCAAGTCCTGAGGGTCTCTGTTCGGTCTAGACGCGCCGCTTTTTGGGCGGGCGGCAGCCGTTGTGCGGAATGGGCGTCACATCCGCGATGTTCGTGATCTTGAGGCCGCAGGCGTTCAGGGCGCGCACCGCGGACTCGCGGCCGGGTCCCGGGCCCATGACCTTGACCTCCACGCTCTTCACGCCGTATTCCTGCGCCGCGACGCCCGCCTTCTCCGCCGCGACCTGCGCGGCAAAGGGCGTCGACTTGCGCGATCCGCGAAAGCCGCAACCGCCTGACGTCGCCCAGGACAAGGTGTTGCCCTGGCGGTCGGTGATCGTGACGATCGTGTTGTTGAAGGAGGCGTGCACGTGCGCGACCGCATCCGTGACCTGGCGACGCGCCTTCTTCGGGCGCTTCGCCGGGGCGGCGGCGGCTCCGGCAGCGGCGCCGGGAGCGGCAGCGGGTGTTGCTGCTGCGGGGGCCGCGGGTTTCTGTTCTGCCATTCGATCGTTCCTTTAGTACGTCTTAGATCTTGCCCGGCGGCGCATTCAGCTTGACCGCCGCCTTGCGCGGGCCCTTGCGGGTGCGCGCATTGGTGCGCGTGCGCTGGCCGCGGACCGGAAGCCCCTTGCGATGGCGGATGCCGCGATGGCAGCCGAGATCCATCAGGCGCTTGATGCTCATCGACACTTCACGGCGCAGGTCCCCTTCGACCACGAACTTCGCGACCTGCGAGCGCAGCGCCGCGACTTCGGGTTCCGTCAGGTTCTTCACGAGCGTCGTCGGCGCGATGCCCGCAGCCGCGACAACGCGCGCTGCACGGGAACGTCCAAGTCCGTAGATGCTCGTGAGGCCGATGACCACGTGCTTGTTCATCGGAATGTTGATACCAGCAATACGCGCCATGTCTCTAGCCCTGCCTCTGTTTGTGCCGCTGGTCCTTGCAGATGATGTAGACGACGCGACGGCGCCGCACCACCTTGCAGTCCTTGCAGATCTTCTTGACCGACGGTCGAACTTTCATTGCCGTTTCCTCATTAGCTCTTGCGCCCGCTCAGGTTTGCCTTCTTGAGGAGGCTATCGTACTGGTGCGACATCAGGTGGGCGGACATCTGTGCCATGAAGTCCATGATCACGACCACGACGATGAGGAGCGACGTGCCGCCGAAGGCGAAGGGGACGTTGCTCGATGCGCGCAGGATCTCGGGCAGAATGCACACGGACATCACGTAGAAGCCGCCCCACATGGTGAGGCGCGTCAGCACCTTGTCGATGTAGTTCGCGGTCTGCTGGCCCGGCCGGATGCCCGGGATGAAGGCACCCGACTTCTGCAGGTTCTCCGCTGTCTCGCGCGAATTGATCATGAGCGCGGTATAGAAGAAGCAGAAAAAGATGATGAGTGCCGCGTACAGCATGATGTGCAGCGGCTGGCCGGAGTTGAGCGCGCTCGAGACGTTGAGGAGCGCCGTCTGCCACCAGGTCGGATTCGGGCTCTGCGCGAAGAACTGCGCGATCGTCGCCGGAAACACGAGAATGCTCGAGGCGAAGATCGGAGGAATGACGCCCGACATATTGAGCTTGAACGGCAGGTGGCTCACCTGGCCCTGGAAGACACGCCGGCCCACCTGGCGCTTCGCATAGTTCACGGCGATGCGCCGCTGCGCGCGCTCCATGAAAACGCAGAAGCCTGTGACCATCACGATGACGGCGATCAGGAGAATGAAGAACGGCGCGCCCATCTCGCCCGTCGACACGCGGTCGAGCGTGTTGCCGATAGCGAGCGGAATGTTCGCGACGATGCCCGTCAGAATGATCATCGAGATGCCGTTGCCCATGCCGCGCTCGGTGATCTGCTCGCCGAGCCACATTAGAAACACCGTCCCCGCCGTCATCGTAGCCGTCGCGACGAACAGGAACTGGAAGCCCGGCGCAAAGACGAGCTTGCCGCTCTCGAGCGCGAGCGCTGCGCCATACGCCTGGAACATGGCGAGCGGCACCGTGAGATAGCGCGTGTACTGCGTGATCTTGCGCCGGCCCGACTCGCCTTCCTTGCGCAGCGCCTGGAGCGAGGGGATCACCATCGACATCATCTGCACGATGATGGAAGCGGAAATGTAGGGCATCACGCCCATCGCGAAGATCGAGAGGCGCGAGAGGGCCCCGCCCGTGAACATGTTCGCGAGCCCGAGGATCGTTCCCTGCTGCTTGGTGAAGAAGTCGGCAACGCGCTGCGGATCGATGCCCGGCACCGGGAGATAGCTCCCGACGCGGAACACGATGAGGCCCCCGAGCAGGAACAACAGACGCCGGCGCATGTCGGCGAGGCGCGTTGCCTGGCCGAGAGCCGCCGTCAGATTGTTGCTGAGATCTGCCATGGTCCTTCGCTGCTTACTCTTCGATCTTGCCGCCGGCGGCTTCGATCGCCGCGCGCGCGCCCTTGGTGACCTGGATGCCCTTCAGCATCACGGCCTTTTCGATCTTGCCGGAGAGAATGACCTTCGCCTTCTCGGTGTCCACGGGCACGACGTTCGCCGCGATCAGCGAGGCGAGGTCGATCGGCGATGCCGCCATGCGCGCGAGCGCGCCGAGCGTCACTTCCGCACGCGAGGACTTCATCTTCGAACGGAAGCCCGTCTTCGGCATACGCCGCTGCAGCGGCATCTGGCCGCCTTCGAAGCCGACCTTGTGGTAGCCGCCCTTGCGCGCGCGCTGGCCCTTGGTGCCGCGGCCGCAGGTCTTGCCCTGGCCCGCCGACGCGCCCCGACCGACGCGCAGGCGCAGGCGCCTCGAACCCGGTGCCGGGCTCATCGTGTTGAGCTTCATGCGTTCTCCACCTTCAGCATATGGCTCGCGGCGTAGATCATCCCGCGATTCTCGGGAGTATCCGTGACCACGACCGACTGGCCGATGCGGCGCAGGCCGAGGCCCTGCGCGGACGCGGCGATGTTCTTGAGCTGCCCATGGCGGCTCCTGATCATCGTGATCTTGAGCTTGCCCATGGATGCGTTATCTCTGGTTCTCTCTTTGGCCATGACGCTAACTCGCGAGTTCCTCGACGGTCTTGCCGCGCTTGGCAGCGATCTGGTCCGGCGAACGCACGCGTGCCAGCGCCTCGAGCGTCGCGCGCACCACGTTGATGGGGTTGCGCGAACCGTAGCTCTTGGCGAGCACGTTGCGCACGCCCGCGCACTCGAACACCGCACGCATGCCGCCGCCGGCGATCACGCCCGTGCCGTCCGCGGCCGGTTGCATGTAGACGCGCGTCGCGCCATGCGCGCCCTTGATCGCGTACCAGAGCGTGTCGTTGCGCAACGCCACGTTGATCATGTTCTTGCGCGCCGCCTGCATAGCCTTCGCGATCGCGACCGGCACCTCACGCGCCTTGCCGTAACCGAAACCCACGCGGCCTGCACCGTCGCCGACGACGGTGAGCGCGGTGAACCCGAACTGCCGGCCGCCCTTGACGACCTTGGCCACGCGGTTGACCGCTACGAGCTTCTCGAGAAGATCGTCTCCACTTTGCGGCTTGTCGACTCTCGCCATATCGCGAACCTTCGCTTGAAGTACGTGTAGGGGTTAGAACTTGAGTCCCGCCGCGCGTGCCGCGTCGGCGAGGGCCTTGATACGCCCGTGATACCGGAATCCTGAGCGATCGAATGCAACATCCTTGACGCCTGCCGCCTGTGCGCGCTCCGCGATCGCTTTGCCGACCGCCTGGGCCGCCTCGACATTGCCGGTCGACTTCAGTCCCTGGCGCACAGCTTCCTGCACGGTCGATGCAGCCGCGATGACCTTGCCACCGCCCGGCGCAAGCACTTGCGCATAGATGTGCTGGGGCGTGCGATGCACCGATAGACGTGCAACCGCAAGACCCCGGATGACCGCGCGCGTCTTGACGGCGCGGCGCAGCCGCTTTGACTTCTTGTCGATACTGTTCTGCATGGCGGACTACTTTTTCTTGGTCTCTTTCAGGGTGATCTGCTCGCCCGAGTACCGCACACCCTTGCCCTTGTAGGGCTCCGGCGGCCGGAAGTGGCGGATTTCAGCGGCGACCTGGCCGACCTTCTGCCGGTCGCTCCCCTTGACGACGATTTCCGTCTGGCTCGGCGTCTCGATGCTGATGCCTTCGGGCACCGGGTAGTTGACCGGGTGCGAGAAGCCGAGCGTGAGATTCAACGTCTTGCCCTGCATCGCGGCGCGGTAACCGACGCCCTGCAGCTCGAGCTTGCGCTCGTAGCCCTTGGTGACGCCGACGACCATGTTTGCAAGGTGTGCGCGCGTCGATCCCGCGATCGGGACGATGCCTTCGATCTTCTCGTCGGCTTCGACCGAGAGCGTCTGCTTGTCGGCGACGATCGTGATGCCGTGCTTCAACGCGAGCGACACCGTGCCCTTCGCGCCCTTCAGCGTGATGCTGCCGGCGGCGAGCGTGGCGGTGACTCCCTGCGGGAGCTCGACCGGTTTCTTTGCTACTCGCGACATGAATTCCTCGATGTTCCTTCCTTAATAGACGACACAGAGCACTTCGCCGCCCTGGCCGGCCGCGCGCGCCTGCTTGTCCGTCATCACGCCCTTCGGCGTCGAGACGATCGCGACGCCGAGCCCGCCGAGCACCTTCGGCAGCGCGTCCTTGCCGCGGTAGATGCGAAGGCCGGGACGGCTCACACGCTCGAGCTTGTCGATCACCGGGCGCCCGTCGTGATACTTGAGCTCGATCGTGATCGTGCCCTTCACGCCTTCGCGCGCGGTCGAGAAGCCGCCGATGAAACCTTCGTCCTTCAGCACCTTCAGCACCGAATCCTTCAGTTTCGACGCGCCGACCGAAATTTCGGGCTTGCCCGCTTTCTGGCCGTTGCGGATGCGCGTGAGGAGATCGGCTATCGGGTCAGTCATGCTCATGCGTCACCTCACCAGCTCGCCTTGGTCAAACCCGGGATGTCGCCGCGGTTGAACGCCTCGCGCAGTTTCACGCGCGAGAGTCCGAACTTGCGGTACACGCCCCGCGAACGGCCCGTGATCGCGCAGCGGTTGCGCTTGCGGGTCGGGCTCGCGTCGCGCGGCAGCGTCTGCAGCTTCGCCTGCGCGGCGGCGCGCACTTCGGCGGACGCTCTGGGATTGCGAATCGTCTCCCTGAGGTCCGCGCGTTTGGCGGCGTACTTTTTTACGACTCGGGCGCGCCGTTTCTCGCGCTCGACCATGCTGGTCTTGGCCATCGATCCTTATCCTTACTTCCTGAAGGGAAAGTTGAAAGCTTCGAGCAGGGCCTTGCCCTGCTTGTTGTCGCGCGCCGTGGTCGTGATCGTGATGTCCATCCCACGGAGCTGGTCGATCTGGTCGTACTGGATTTCCGGGAAAATGATCTGTTCCTTGACGCCGAGGCTGTAGTTGCCGCGGCCGTCGAAGGATCGTGTCGAGAGGCCGCGGAAGTCGCGGATGCGCGGCATCGCGATGCTGATCAGCCGGTCCAGGAACTCGTACATGCGCGCGCCGCGCAGCGTCACGTAGCAGCCGATCGGCTGGCCCGCGCGCACCTTGAACGACGCCATCGCCTTGCGGGCCTTGGACACCTGCGGCTTCTGGCCGGTGATCTTCGTGAGATCGCCGACCGCATTATCAATAATCTTCTTGTCGGCCACGGCCTCGCCGACGCCCATGTTGACCGTGATCTTGGTGATCTTCGGTACCTGCATGACGTTCTTGAGCTCGAGCGTCTTCTTGAGCTCGGGCACGATCTTTTCGCGATAGGTCTTCTGTAACCGTGCCATTACACGTCCACCTGTTCTTTGTTGGACTTGAAGAAACGCACGCGCCGTCCGTCCTTCAGTTCCCGAACGCCCACCCGGTCGCCTTTCTTCGTGGCCGGGTTGTAGATAAGAACGTTCGAGATCGAGAGCGGCATTTCGCGCTTCACGATGCCGCCGACCTTCGCGTTCGGCGAACCGGGCTGCCCGCTCGGCCGCTGGTGCTTCTGCGCGATGTTCACATTCTCGACCACGACGCGGCCTTCATCGATCCGTACGACCTTGCCGCGCCGGCCCTTGTCCTTGCCGGAGATGACGATGACTTCGTCGCCTTTCTTGATCTTCTGCATTTAAAGAACTTCCGGTGCCAGCGAGATGATCTTCATGAATCGTTCGGTTCTCAATTCGCGCGTCACGGGTCCGAAGATGCGGGTGCCGATCGGCTCGAGCTTCTGCGTCAGGAGCACCGCGGCGTTGCCGTCGAAGCGGATGAGCGAGCCGTCGGGGCGCCGCACGCCGCGCCTCGTGCGCACGACCACCGCGTCGTAAACCTCGCCCTTCTTCACTTTGCCGCGCGGAATCGCGTCCTTGATGCTCACCTTGATGACATCCCCGACCGTCGCGTAGCGGCGGCGCGAGCCGCCGAGCACCTTGATGCACATCAACGTCCGAGCGCCGCTGTTGTCGGCGGCGTTCAACATGGTTCGCATCTGGATCATGGCAGTACTCTCGAATTCTTCGGTTCAATGACGTTTCAGTCAGCGATCGTTCGGTCAGCTCGGGGCGCGTTCGACGACGCGCAGGAGCTTCCACGACTTGCGGCGCGACAGCGGCCGGCAGGGCGTGATGTCCACGAGATCGCCTTCCTTGCACTCGTTCGCCTCGTCATGAGCGAGGAGCTTCGTCGTGCGGCGGATGTACTTGCCGTACTTCTCGTGCTTGATCAGGCGCTCGATGGCAACCGCGACGGTCTTGTCCATCTTGCTGCTCACCACGCGACCCGTAAGGGTGCGCGTGCCGGGTTCGGTCTTCGATTCGCTCTTCACTTCGGGGCTCACTTCACACCTCCGCTGCGCTGCTGCTCGCCGAGCACGGTCTTGATGCGCGCGATGTTGCGGCGGACCTTGCTCCACTGGTCGGGACGCGCGGGCGAGCCCGCCGCGGCCGACATGCGCAGGTTGAACTGCTCTTTGCGCAGCTTCTGCAGCTCCTCGTTGAGATCGGTGCGCTTGTGCGAGCGCAGGTCTTTCGCTTTCATCAACGCACCTGACGTTTCACGAACATGGTTGACACCGAGAGCTTGGCGGACGCGAGGCGGAACGCTTCGCGGGCGGTCTCTTCGGCGAGCCCTTCGATTTCAAACAGCACCTTGCCGGGCTGCACGCGCGCAACGTAGTACTCGACGTTGCCCTTGCCGCTCCCCATGCGCACTTCGAGCGGCTTCTTCGTGATCGGCACGTCCGGGAAGACGCGGATCCAGAGGTTGCCGCCGCGCTTGATGTAGCGGCTGATCGCGCGGCGCGCGGCTTCGATCTCGCGCGCCGTCATGCGGCCGCGGTCAGTGGTCTTCAGGCCAAACTCGCCGAACGCGACGCTGCTGCCCCGCTGCGCTAAGCCGGCATTGCGCCCCTTGAACTGTTTGCGGTACTTGGTCCGCTTCGGTTGCATCATGACGTCGTTTCCAGAATGTCTTTAAGCGCTCGGCGCCGCTGCCGGCGCGCTCGCGGCGGCGGCTTCGGGCGCGCCCTCGCCTTCCTTCGCCTCGATGACTTCCTTTTCCTTCTCGAACACTTCGCCCTTGAAGATCCACACCTTGACGCCGATGACGCCATAGGTCGTGAACGCCTGGCCGAGGCCGTAATCAATGTCCGCGCGGAAGGTATGGAGCGGAATGCGTCCTTCGCGATACCACTCGGTGCGCGCGATTTCCGCGCCATTCAGCCGTCCGGAGAGGCGCACCTTGATGCCGAGGGCACCGCTTCGCATCGTGTTGGTCACGGCGCGCTTCATGGCGCGGCGGAACATCACGCGCTTCTCGAGCTGCTGCGCAATGCCGTCGGCGACGAGCTGCGCGTCGAGCTCCGGCTTTCTGATCTCGGCGATGTTGATGCGCACATCGTGCACCGGCATCTTCATCATCTTGGCGACTTCGAGGCGGAGCTTTTCGATGTCCTCGCCCTTCTTGCCGATCACGATGCCGGGGCGGGCCGTCGAGATCGTGATGTTCGCCTTCTTGGCGGCGCGCTCGATGTGGATGCGGCTCACCGACGCTTCGACGAGGCGCTTCTGCAGGAACTCGCGCACCATGTGATCGGTGGCGAGGTGCGCGGGAAAGCTCTTCGTGCCCGCGTACCACTTCGAGGTCCAGTCGCGCGTGATGCCAAGGCGGATGCCGATCGGATTGACTTTCTGACCCATGGAGTCGATTCCTACTTGCCGTCGCCGACGTGGATGGTGATGTGGCTGTTGCGCTTGAGGATGCGGTTGCCACGCCCCTTCGCGCGCGCATGGAAGCGCTTGAACATCGGCGCCGCGTCGATGCAGATGCTCGACACTTTGAGCTCGTCGATGTCGAGGCCGTGGTTCTGCTCGGCGTTCGAGATCGCGGACTCGAGCACCTTCAGCACCAGGTCCGCGCCTTTCTTCGGCATGAACTTCAGGGTGTTCTTGGCGTTGCCCACGGGTTTGCCGCGGATGACGTCGGCGACCAGCCGGCATTTCTGCGGGCTGATGCGGGCGTAGCGAAGCTGTGCTTTGACCTGCATGGGATTCTCTCTAGGTGGACGCTTCCGACGTCTCGACCTTCTTGTCGCCCGAGTGCGCTTTGAAAGTGCGCGTCGGTGCGAATTCGCCGAGCTTGTGGCCGACCATGTTCTCCGAGACGAGCACCGGCACGTGCTGGCGCCCGTTGTGCACGGCGAGCGTGAGCCCGACCATGTCCGGATTGATCATCGAGCGGCGCGACCAGGTCTTGATCGGCCGGCGATCGTTCTTGGCCGCCGCCACGCGCACCTTGGCTGCCAGGTGCAGGTCGAGGAACGGGCCTTTCTTCAATGAACGTGGCACTGATCGGTCTCCTTCAGTTCCGGCGCTGAATCATCATGTTGTCGGTCCGCTTGTTACGGCGGGTCTTCTTGCCCTTCGTGTTCCAGCCCCATGGGCTGACGGGGTGCGGATTGCCCTGGCCGGCCTTGCCTTCGCCGCCGCCGTGCGGATGGTCGACCGGATTCATCGCCGCCCCGCGTACCGTCGGGCGGATGCCGCGCCAGCGCTTTGCGCCGGCCTTGCCGTAGACGCGCAGGTTATGTTCGTCGTTGCCGACTTCGCCGATGGTCGCACGGCAGTCGACGTGGACCTTGCGCTGCTCGCCCGACTTCAGGCGCAGCATCGCGAAAATGCCTTCGCGCGAGGTGTAGGAAACGGAGCTGCCCGCGCTCCTCGCGATCTGGCCGCCCTTGCCCGGCTTCATCTCGACGTTGTGCACGATCGAACCGACGGGAATGTGGCGCAGCGCCATCGCATTGCCCGGCTTGATCGGCGCTTCCGAGCCCGCCCGGATTTCATCGCCGGCCTTCACGCCCTTCGGCGCGAGGATGTAGCGCCGCTCGCCATCTTTGTAGAGGACAAGTGCGAGGTGCGCCGTGCGGTTCGGATCGTATTCGAGCCGCTCGACCACGCCGACGATGCCGTCCTTGTCGCGCTTGAAGTCGATGACGCGGTACTTCTGCCGGCTGCCGCCGCCGATGTGGCGCACTGTCTGCCGGCCGAAGTGGTTGCGCGCACCGGTCCTGCTCTGGCTCGCCGTGAGCGACTTGTGCGGCCCGCCCTTGTGCAGGTGCGAGCGATCGACCTTGATTACAAAGCGCGTCCCCGGGGACGTCGGCCGCATTTTGATGAGAGCCATGACTACTTCTCGGCCTTATTTATCTGAAGACTGGGTGAAATCGATCGTCTGGCCGGCCGCGAGACGCACATAGGCCTTCTTGATGCCGTTACGGCGGCCGCGCTTCTGCTTGAACACGGTTGCCTTGCCCGCGCGATTCACGGTCTGCACCGACTCGACCTTGACGGAGAACATGAGCTCCACCGCCTGGCGCACTTCCGTCTTGGTCGCCTCATGGCGCACACGAAAGACGTACTGGTTGGCGCGCTCGGTCGCGCGCGCGGTCTTCTCCGAGACGTGCGGCGCGATGAGGAGATTCGTCAGGTATTCCTTGCTCGTCATGCCAGTCTCTCTTCCAGCTGCTTGATCGCGCCGACAGTGACCAGCACCTTGTCGTGCCGGGCAAGCGAAACGGGGTCGACCGCGGCCGCGGTCACGACCTTGACGTAAGGAAGGTTCCGCGAGGCGAGCACGAGCTTCTCGTCGATGGCGTCGACCACGATCAGCACGTTTTCCTCGAGCGCCCAGCTCTTGAGCTTCGTCGTGAGGAGCTTCGTCTTCGGCGCGTCGAGCTCGATCTTGTCGGCGACGACGAGCCGATCCTGACGCACGAGCTCGGAGAGCATCGAGCGGATGGCGCCCTGGTACATCTTCCGATTCACTTTTTGCTCGAAGCTGCGGGGCTTTGCGGCGAAGGTGACGCCACCACCGACCCAAATGGGGCTGCGGCTCGATCCCGCGCGCGCCTGGCCGGTGCCCTTCTGCGCATGCGGCTTCTTGCCGCCGCCGCGCACTTCGGCCTTGGTCTTCTGCGCCTTGGTGCCGGAGCGGCCGGCATTGCGGTACGCCTTGACGACCTGGTGCACCAGCGCTTCGTTGAAATCGCGTCCGAAGGTAGCTTCGGAAACCTGCAGGCCCGTGCCTGCGCCGCCGACGAGTTTCAGTTTCATGGGCGCTTACTTCTTGTTGGGCGCGAGCTTGACGCGCTTCGCCTTGCGGGCCGCACGCACCGAAGGACGCACGAAGACGTTGCCGCCCTCGGAGCCCGGCACCGCGCCGCGGATGAGAAGAAGGTTCCTTTCGAGATCCACCTCGACCACTCGCAGATTCTCGGTGGTGATGTTGTCGACGCCCATGTGGCCCGACATGCGCTTGCCAAGGAACACACGCCCTGGCGTCTGGCGCTGGCCGATGGAGCCCGGCGCGCGATGCGACACCGAGTTGCCGTGCGATTTGTAGCCGCCCGCGAAGTTGTGGCGCTTCATCGTGCCGGCAAAGCCCTTGCCCTTGGTCGTGCCGGTGACGTCGACGATCTGTCCGGCGCTGAAAAGATCCGCTTTGATTTCGCTGCCGGCTTTGTAGTCCGCACCTTCGCCGTCGGCGAGACGGAATTCGACGAGATCGAGACCCGGCTCGACACTGGCCTTGGCGTAGTGTCCGGCGACGGGTTTCGAGAGACGGGATTGCTTGCGTTTGCCGAACGTCACCTGCACTGCGCGGTAACCGTCCGTGTCGGCGTTCTTCACCTGTGTCACGCGGTTCGGAAGAACCTCGATGACCGTCACCGGCAGTGTTTCGCCGGCGTCAGTGAAAACGCGGGTCATGCCGCACTTGCGGCCAACCAGACCGATACTCATTGGATGTCCTCGTTCAACACCGCGCACAGCTTCGATTGGCTGGCGCTGATTCAACTAGGCCGGCGGTCTAGTCAGCTGCCCCGAGTGCCCCTTTTGGGAGGCGCCTGGCGCAGCCGTCTACGCGTTCCGACCGGGAAAAAAGGCGCGCAAGTATATCAGCGAATTCAACAACTTCAACTTTCAAACCGGTACCGGGATTGGATAACTGGGGATTTGCTTTTCGGCCGCGGCGCAAATTCCCAGTTATCCAATCCCGGTACCTCCTAGTTCAGCTTGATCTGGACGTCGACCCCGGCGGGCAATTCCAGCTTCATCAGGGCATCGACCGTCTTGTCGGTCGGATTCAGTATGTCCATCAAGCGCTTATGAGTGCGGATCTCGTACTGGTCGCGTGCATCCTTGTCGGCATGCGGGGAGACCAGCACGGTGAAGCGCTCCATTTTGGTCGGCAGCGGCACGGGTCCCCGGACGGTGGCGCCCGTGCGCTTGGCCGTTTCGACGATCTCCCGCGCCGAGGTATCGATCAGACGATGATCGAAGGCCTTGAGGCGGATGCGGATGTTCTGATTGGCCATTTATGCGATTACCTTTGCTACGACGCCTGCTCCGACCGTCTTGCCGCCCTCGCGGATCGCAAAGCGCAGGCCCTGCTCCATCGCGATCGGGCTGATCAGCTCCACCACCATCTTGATGTTGTCGCCCGGCATGACCATCTCGGTCCCCGCCGGCAGCTCCACGTTCCCCGTCACGTCCGTCGTGCGAAAGTAAAACTGCGGCCGGTAGCCCTTGAAGAACGGCGTATGCCGTCCGCCCTCCTCCTTCGTCAGCACGTACACCTCGCACTCGAACTTCGTGTGCGGGGTAATCGAACCGGGCTTACACAGCACCTGCCCGCGCTCGACCTCTTCGCGCTTCGTGCCCCGAAGGAGCACTCCGACGTTGTCCCCCGCCTGCCCCTGATCGAGGAGCTTGCGGAACATCTCCACCCCCGTGCAGATCGTCTTCGTGGTCGCCTTCAGCCCCACGATCTCCACTTCGTCGTTCACCTTCACGATCCCGCGCTCGATACGACCCGTCACCACCGTGCCCCGGCCCGAGATCGAAAATACGTCTTCCACCGGCATCAGAAACGGACCATCGATCGCCCGCTTCGGTACCGGAATGTACTCATCCAGCGCATCCACGAGCTTGATCACCGAGGGCACGCCCAACTCCCCCTTGTCCCCCTCGAGCGCCTTCAGCGCCGAGCCCGTGATGATCGGGGTCTTATCCCCGGGGAACTGATACAGCGTCAGGAGATCCCGCACCTCAAGCTCCACCAGCTCCAAGAGCTCCGCGTCATCGACCATGTCCGCCTTGTTCAGGTACACGACGATATACGGCACCCCCACCTGGCGGGCCAGGAGAATATGCTCGCGCGTCTGGGGCATCGGACCATCCGCCGCCGACACCACCAGAATCGCCCCGTCCATCTGCGCCGCGCCCGTGATCATGTTCTTGATGTAGTCCGCGTGCCCCGGACAATCCACGTGCGCGTAGTGGCGGTTCTTCGACTGGTACTCCACATGCGCCGTCGAAATCGTGATCCCGCGTGCCTTCTCTTCCGGCGCCTTGTCGATCTGGTCGTACGCCATGAACGTGCCCCCGAAGGTCTCCGCCATCACCTTCGTCAGCGCCGCCGTCAGCGTCGTCTTCCCATGGTCCACATGACCAATCGTCCCCACGTTCACGTGCGGCTTGGTGCGCTCAAATTTCTCTTTCGACACGGCGGCTCTCCTCGAGGCAGCGGTTATTTCTTGAGAATGGCTTCGGCTACGTTGCCGGGCACTTCGACGTACTTCGCAAATTCCATCGTGAAGGTCGCGCGGCCCTGGCTCATCGAGCGCACGGAGGTCGCGTACTGGAACATCTCCGACAGCGGCACGTCGGCGGTGATGACCTTGCCCGACGGCGACTCTTCCATCGACATGATCTGCCCGCGCCGGCGGTTCAGGTCGCCGATCACGTCGCCCATGTAGTCCTCGGGCGTCACGACTTCGACCTTCATGATCGGCTCGAGCAGGACGGGCTTTGCCTTACGGAAGCCATCCTTGAAACCGAAGATCGCCGCCATGCGGAACGAAATTTCGTCCGAGTCGACGTCGTGGTAGGAGCCGTCGAACAACGTGACCTTGACGTCAACGACGGGATAACCCGCGATGACGCCTGTCTCGCAGGCTTCCTTGATGCCCTTGTCGACCGCCGGAATGAATTCACGCGGCACCGAACCGCCGGTGATTCCATTGACGAACTCGTTGCCCTTGCCGGACTCGTTCGGCTCGAGCTTGAGCCACACGTGGCCGTACTGGCCGCGGCCGCCCGACTGCTTGACGTGCTTGCCTTCGGATTCGACCTTGCCGCGGATCGTCTCGCGATATGCGACCTGGGGCTTGCCCACGTTCGCTTCGACTTTGAACTCGCGCTTCATGCGGTCAACAATAATTTCGAGGTGCAGCTCGCCCATGCCGCTGATGATCGTCTGGCCCGATTCCTGATCGGTCGCGACTCGGAATGACGGGTCTTCCTTGGCCAGGCGCTGCAGCGCGAGGCCCATTTTTTCCTGGTCGACCTTGGTCTTCGGCTCCACGGCGACCGAAATGACCGGCTCCGGGAAGATCATCTTCTCGAGCACGATCACCTTTTCCGGATCCGCGAGCGTGTCGCCCGTGGTGACGTCCTTGAGCCCCACCGCCGCGGCGATGTCGCCCGCGAGCACTTCCTTGATTTCCGTGCGATCGGACGCGTGCATCTGCAGCAGCCGGCCGATGCGCTCCTTGCGGCTGCGATTTGGCACGTAGATCTGATCGCCGGATTTCAAAGTGCCCGAGTAAACGCGGAAGAACGTCAGATTTCCGACGAAGGGATCGTTCAAAATCTTGAAGGCAAGCGCGGCGAACGGCTCGCTGTCATTGGCCTTGCGCGTCATCGGCACGCCGCCTTCGCTGGCGCCCTTCACGTCGGGCACTTCGACGGGCGAGGGCATGTAATCGATGATGGCATCGAGCGCCGCCTGGATGCCCTTGTTCTTGAAAGCCGAGCCGCAAGTCACGAGGCAAATCTCGTTCTTGATCGCGCGCGCGCGCAGGCCCTGCTTGATCTCGGCTTCCGTGAGGCCGTGATCTTCGAGGTACTTGTTAAGCAGCGTCTCGTTGCCTTCCGCCGCGGCCTCGATGAGCTTGGCGCGGTATTCTTCGCACTGCGCCTTCATGCTTTCGGGCACGTCGCGATACTCGAATTTCATGCCCTGGGTGCTGTCGTCCCAGTAGATCGACTTCATCTTCACGAGGTCGACCACGCCTTCGAATTTCTCTTCGGCGCCGATCGGCAGCTGCAGCACGACCGCGTTGCCACGCAGCTTCGTGCGGATCTGGTCGACGCAGCGCAGGAAGTCCGCGCCCGCGCGGTCCATCTTGTTGACGAACGCGAGGCGCGGCACGCCGTACTTGTTCATCTGCCGCCACACAGTTTCCGACTGCGGCTGCACGCCCGAGACCGCGCAGTACACGGCGAGCGCCGAATCGAGCACGCGCAGGCTCCGCTCGACTTCGATGGTGAAGTCGACGTGCCCCGGCGTGTCGATGATGTTGATGCGATGCTCGGGGTAGGTATTGTCCATTCCCTTCCAGAAGCAGGTCGTCGCCGCGGCGGTGATCGTGATGCCGCGCTCCTGTTCCTGCTCCATGTAGTCCATGACGGCGGCGCCGTCGTGCACTTCGCCGATCTTGTGCGAAACGCCCGTATAGAAAAGGATGCGTTCGGTCGCGGTCGTCTTTCCGGCATCGATGTGCGCGGAAATACCGATGTTGCGATAGCGCTCGATGGGGGTCGTACGGGGCACGGTGCGTCTACCAGCGGTAATGCGCGAAAGCCTTGTTGGCCTCCGCCATGCGGTGCGTGTCTTCGCGCTTGCGCACGGCGGAACCGCGGTTCTCGGCGGCGTCCATCAATTCGTGTGCGAGGCGGTGCGCCATCGACTTCTCGGTGCGGGCACGCGCCGCGTCGATCACCCAGCGCATTGCCAGTGTCTGGCGGCGCGAAGCGCGAACTTCGACGGGCACCTGGTAGGTGGCGCCGCCGACGCGGCGTGATTTCACTTCGACCACGGGTTTCACGTTGTCGAGCGCCTTCGTCAGCAGCACGATCGCTTCGCCACCCGCCTGGTTGGTCTTCTCCGTGATGCGGTCGATCGCGCCGTAGATGATCTTCTCTGCGGCCGACTTCTTGCCTTTGCGCATCACCACGTTGATGAACTTCGCCAGCATGTCGTTGTGATACTTCGGGTCCGGCAGGATGGTACGGACGGGGGCTTGGGCGCGACGCGACATACGGAGGCTTCTCTCTTTAGTTTCCTGGTTGTCTTTCTTGGGCTTTATTTCTTGGCGCGCTTGGCGCCGTACTTCGAGCGACTCTGCTTGCGATCGGCAACGCCGGCGCAATCGAGCGTGCCGCGCACCGTGTGGTAGCGCACGCCAGGCAGATCCTTGACGCGGCCGCCGCGAATCAGCACGACCGAGTGCTCCTGCAGGTTGTGACCTTCGCCGCCGATGTAACTCGTGACTTCATAACCATTCGTCAGGCGCACGCGAGCGACCTTGCGCAGCGCCGAGTTCGGCTTTTTCGGCGTCGTGGTGTACACGCGCGTGCACACGCCGCGCTTCTGCGGCGACGCTGCGAGTGCCGGCACCTTGCTCTTGTAGGTGTCGGCGCGGCGCCCTCTGCGGATCAACTGACTCGTGGTCGACATGGCGGTCCTGTTATTTGCGTGCGAAATGGCCTCGCACAAGAAGCACCGGGCCGCCCGCTGGGGCGGCCCGGTCACTTATCGTGGCTTTGGCACCGGCACGCTTCAGGGCCGGTACGAAAGGCCGGCGATTCTAGGAACGTACCCCTTGCCTGTCAAGAATTTGATGCAGTGCAGGAGGCCGACGAAAGCCCGTATCGAGCCGGCTCCTATCGTTTGATCAGGGCTACCCGGGCGATGAAGCCATGGGAGGTCAGGTATAGCCACCGGCCACCCTCCCCGAAACCGCAGTTAGAGATGGCATCCCCGGTTTCGATACGTCCCAGCCGATGACCGACAGGCGTCATCAGGAGTATTCCCCCTGGGGCGGACGCGAAGAGCGTGCCGTCCGGGCCAACTTTCAGCCCGTCCGGCAGGCCGGCTACCCCGTTGACAGCAAGATCCGATGCATCGGCCAGCTGCCGTTTGCCGGTGACACTGCGATCGGCATTCAGCTCGTAGGCCATCCAGATCGGGCGCTTGGGATCGGAATTCGCGACATAGAGCGTGCTCTCGTCCGGCGAGAGCGCAATGCCATTCGGAAAGCTCAGCTCCGCGTCGACGACCGTCACCTTTCCTGCGGCATCCAGACGATAGACGCCGTTGAACGCCTGCTCCTTGAGGGGCGACGCGTCGATGTCCTTGAGGCCATACGGCGGGTCGGTAAAGAAAATCACGCCGGTCGTCGACCGGATGACATCGTTCGGGCTGTTGAACCGCTTGCCGTCAAACGCGGCAACCACGGTCGTTCGGCGCCGGCTGGAGAGCTCGAGACGCACGATGGACCGGTTGCCCGAATCCGCGAGCAGGATCGCATCGGGGCCATCCGCGAAGAGGCCATTCGAACCCGCCTCGCGCAGGCCGGCCGTGTCCTTGCCCGCGTAGCCGGATGGCTTGAGAAACGTCGATCAGCCCATCGGCCGGCGACCAGCGGTACATCGCATTCGCCGGCACATCGCTGAAAAGCAGATAGCCACCGTTTTCGATCCAGAGGGGACCTTCGGACCAGGTGAATCCGCCGGCCAGTCGTTCGATCTTCGCGCTGGGCGCGATGAGACGATTGATCGCGCCGTCCCAGCGCGTGATGTGTCCGACGGTTTCCGGCGCCGTATCGGCGCCGGACGCCCACGCGCTCGCAAGCAGAAGGACTGCGCAGGAAGCGATCGCGTGTAGGTGCCGTCGGATCATTGCTGCGCTCAGAATCTACTGGCATTTCGCTGTGAGGTACAGACATGCATCCGCGGCTCGGCGACGATAGCGCGGCATCACAAATCCGGGAGGCCGCCATGCGCTATTTCCTGCTTACCGCACTGCTCACCCTTGCCGATTCCGCGCTGGGAGCACCGCCCGCGGTCACTGACCTTCGCCTGTACGCGGCTAATTGCGGCGAGATCGCGTTTGAGAATCTCAGCTTCTTCTCCGACACGGGCGACTACGACGGACGTTCGGGCAAGCTCGTCGTGCCGTGCTACGTCATACGCCATCCCAAGGGAACCATGCTGTGGGATGCGGGACTCGGCGACAGCTATGTCGGCAAACCCGGCACGCTTGCACCAGGCGTAACCGTGACTGTCAGCAGGTCGTTGGTCGATGAGCTCAGGGAGATCGGCCTCACGCCCGCGGACTTCACGCACGTAGCGTTTTCACACTTTCATGCCGATCACACCGGCAATGCGAATCTCTTCCCGGCGGCGACATGGATCATCAACAAGACGGAGCTTGCAGCGGCGCTCAACGTACCGGCGCCTTTCAGCGTGAACGCAGCGTCGTTCAGTGGCTACGCGCAGGCGAAACAGCAGCTAATCGACGGAGACTACGACGTTTTCGGCGACGGCACAGTGCGGATCCTGCGCGCTCCCGGTCACACACCGGGCCACCAGATCCTCGTACTCAAGTTCCGAAAGGCGGGCAACGTCATCCTGTCCGGCGACCTCTATCACCTGCGGGAAAGCGTCGGCGGGCACCACATGCCGGTCGTCAACGTGAACCGGGCCGACACGCTCGCTTCCATGGATCGTGTCGACCGGCTCATCGTCAATCTCAAGGCGCGGCTCGTCGTCGAGCACGACCTCGGTGATTTCAATTCGCTGCCGAAATTTCCCGCTTTCCTCGATTGAGGTCGGCGCTGCGCTTGGTGAAGGGGATCAGCATCGGCACGCGCCGCTTGTATTCCCGATAGTCGGCGCCGAGCTGGTCCTCGAGATCGCGCTCCTCGAACTGGATCGCGATCAGGATGTAGCCGGTCGTCGCGATCGCAAACAACAGGTGCGTCGCGGTCATCGACGGCGTCGCCCAGAAGATCGTGAGCCACCCGACATAGAGCGGGTGACGCACGAGGCGATAGAGCGCCGGCATACGGAAGCCGATGTCCGTGTACGGCCGCTCGGTGAGCTCGAACCACACCTGCCTCAGGCCGAAGAGGTCGAAGTGATCGATGAGGAAGGTCACGTAAAGCAGCAGCAACCAGCCGAACGCAAAGACCCCGTAGAGGACACCACGGCCCGTCGGGTCGGTGACGTTCCAGATCTGACCGCCGAGCGGCTGCCAGTGGTAGAAGAGCGCGATGAGCGCGAGGCTTGAGGCGAGCACGTAGGTGCTGCGCTCGGCCGCTTCCGGGATGAAGCGCGTGAACCAGCGCTTGAACGCCGGGCGCGCCATCACGCTGTGCTGGATCGCAAAGAGCAGCAGCAATCCGAGGTCGACGAGGATAGCGGGCGCGAGGCCCATCCGCGGCGCGCCGTCGATCGAGCGCGGCACGAGAAAATTACCGATGAAGCCGATGGCATACAGGAAAGTGGCGAAGAACACGGCGTAGCTCGCCAGGCCATAGATGAAGATGAGCGCTCGTCGCAGCATGGATCAGACTCCCTTCGGATAGTGATTTCGCAGCGTGAGTGTGCTGCGAGAGTGCGGCGTCGCGCATGAGGCAAACGACTCTATTTGAGCGGCCGTGGCGGGACAAAAGTCCCGGCGCACCCGCTAGTGGACGCCGGGCACCACCGCGTGATCGCGCGCCAGCACGATGGCCTGTGCGCGGGAGTTGACCTCGAGCTTCTCGAAGATGCGCGTCAGGTGATTGCGGATCGTCTTCTCGCTGAGGCTCAGGCTCGCTGCAATCGCCTGGTTGTTTTGCCCCGTCGCGAGCAGCGCAAGGATCTCGCGCTCACGCACGGTCAGCTCGCGCAGCCTGGCTGCGGCAGCGCGGTCCGGCGCAGGGCGGGTGGCCGCGAGCGGAAATCCGAGAAAATCGCTGATCGCCGACTTGAATCGCGCCCAGGCCGGTTCGTGCTCCACCAGGATATGGTTGCGGCCCTCGAGCTCGACGAAGCGCGCGCCCGGAATGCCTGCCGCGACGATGCGGCCCTGTTCGAATGGAATTCGCTTGTCGTCCCGCGCATGGATGACGAGCGTCGGTGCGCGCACGTTCGCGAGCCGGTGCGAGACGTCGATCGCACCGAAGGCCTCCACCAGCCGCGCGGCAACCTCGGGCCGCGTTGTACGACGCATCAGCTCCCCATACCACTCCGCCTGCTCTTCAGAGGCATCCGGTACGAAGAGCGACGCAAAGAGCTTGCGGAAGGCCGGCGTGTCCTGCTCCCAACCGATGCGGATGGTCTCGACGAGTGCACGTCCGAGCCGGACGCTGTCAGGTCCGCGGTGCATCCACCCGATTGCATAGCCGCCGTAGAGGATCAGGTGCGACACGCGCTCGGGGTGGCGGGCGGCGTATTCGATGCTGATGGGCACGCCCTGCGACATGCCGAGCACGGCGAATTTCTCGAGGCCCGCCGCATCGACGACGCGCTCGAAGTCTTCCACCTGCTTGTCGAAGGAGAGATCCGCGGCAGCCCAGTCGGAGAGTCCGCAGCCGCGCGGATCGTAGCGTAGCAACGTGCGGTTGGCGGTGAGAAAATTGAACCAGGGACGCCAGACCGGGCTTTCCAGGTCGTATTCGACATGCGTAAGCCAGGTGCCGCTCTTGACGAGCACCGGCCCTTGACCCGATCTCGCGTACGCGAGCTTGACGCCGTCAGCGCCATTCACGAACCGAATGGTCTGTTCCATGACGACCCTCGGGATGGCGAAAAAGGGGACAGAGCCAATTTCCCGGTGGAGTCGATTCCCCGGTGGCGGGAAATTGGCTCTGTCCCCCTTTTCGCTCAGCCCGCGTGAGCCTCGTGCTCTTCGCTGACGCCGCTGCCGCTTTCTTCCGTGTCAGGGAGGCTCGCGCCGACGTCCATGAAGCTGCGCCGCGTGCCGTCATCGGTCTTGCGACGCCGCCGCGCGTGATATGCGAAGCCTGTGCCGGCCGGAATGAGGCGCCCGACGATGACGTTCTCCTTCAGGCCCCGCAGGTCGTCCTTGAGGCCACGCACCGCGGCTTCCGTCAGCACGCGGGTGGTCTCCTGGAACGAGGCCGCCGAGATGAAGGACTCGGTCGCGAGCGAAGCCTTGGTGATGCCGAGCAGGTTCGGTTCGAACCGGCCGGGCTTCTTGCCTTCGGACTTCGCGCGATCGTTCGCGTCGAGAATGCGCGCGCGGTCGAGCTGCTCGCCCTTCAGGAACCCGGTATCACCCGTTTCCTTGACCTCGCACTTGCGCAGCATCTGGCGAATGATCACTTCGATGTGCTTGTCGTTGATCTTGACGCCCTGCAGGCGGTAGACGTCCTGGATCTCGCGCACGAGGTAGTTCGCGAGCGCCTCGACGCCCTGCAGGCGCAGGATGTCGTGCGGGTTCTGCTCGCCGTCCGCGATGACTTCGCCGCGCTCGACCTGTTCGCCTTCGAACACGTTGAGGTGCCGCCACTTCGGGATCAGCTCCTCGTACTTGTCGCCCTCTTCCGGCGTGATGACGAGGCGCCGCTTGCCCTTGGTTTCCTTGCCGAAGCTCACCGTGCCCGTGTGCTCCGCAAGAATGGCGGAGTCCTTGGGCTTGCGGGCTTCGAAGAGGTCGGCCACGCGCGGGAGACCCCCCGTGATGTCGCGGGTCTTCGACGTTTCCTGCGGGATACGCGCGATGACGTCGCCGACGGATACCTTGGCGCCGTCCTCGAGGCTGACAATCGCGCCTGCCGGCAGCGAATACGAAGCCGGAATGTCGGTGTTCGCGAACGTGACTTCCTTGCCCTTGCCGTTCACGAGCTTCACGATCGGACGCAGGTCCTTGCCGCTTGAGCCGCGCTGCTTCGGGTCGAGCACCACCGTGCTCGAGAGGCCCGTGATCTCGTCGATCTGGGTCGTGACCGTGAGTCCGTCGACGAAGTCCTGGAATTTCATGTATCCCGCGACTTCCGTGACGACCGGATGCGTATGCGGATCCCAGTTCGCAACGCCTTGGCCCGCGGCAGCGGCGTCGCCGTCGCTCACCGTGAGGATTGCGCCGTACGGAATCTTGTAGCGCTCGCGCTCGCGGCCGAACTCGTCCACCACGCCAAGCTCGCCGGAACGCGAAACCGCGACCCAGTGGCCCTTTTCATGGTGCACGGTCTTGACGTTGTGCAGGCGTACCGTGCCCTTGCTCTTGATCTCGACACTGTTGATGGCCGCCGCCCGCGAGGCGGCGCCACCGATGTGGAAGGTACGCATCGTGAGCTGTGTGCCCGGTTCACCGATCGACTGCGCCGCAATGACACCCACCGCTTCGCCGATGTTGATGAGGCGCCCGCGCGCAAGGTCACGGCCGTAGCACATGGAGCACACGCCGTAGCGCGTCTCGCAGGTGATCGGCGAGCGGACCTGCACGTGATCGACACCCATCTGCTCGATTCGCTTCACGAGCTTTTCGTCGATGACGGTATTCGCCGCAACCAGCACTTCATTCTTGGTGCCGGGCTTGAGCACGTCCTCCGACAGCACGCGCCCGAGGACGCGTTCTCCCAGGCCCTCGACGACGTCGCTACCTTCAACGATAGGCGCCATGGCGAGGCCGAACGACGTGCCGCAGTCCGTCTCCGTGACCACGAGATCCTGCGCGACGTCGACGAGGCGGCGCGTGAGATAACCCGAGTTCGCGGTCTTGAGCGCCGTGTCGGCAAGACCCTTGCGGGCGCCGTGCGTCGAGATGAAGTACTGCAGGACGTTGAGGCCCTCACGGAAATTCGCCTGGATGGGCGTCTCGATGATCGAGCCGTCGGGCTTCGCCATGAGGCCGCGCATGCCCGCGAGCTGACGGATCTGGGCCGCCGAGCCTCTCGCGCCGGAGTCCGCCATCATGAAGATCGAGTTGAACGACTTCTGCGAGGTCTTCTTGCCCTTCGCGTCGGTCGTCTCCTCGGAGCCGAGCTTTTCCATCATCGCCTTCGCGACCTGGTCGTTCGTGCGCGACCAGATGTCGATGACCTTGTTCTTGCGCTCGCCGTTCGTGACGAGACCCGAGGCGTACTGGTCCTGGATCTCCTTCACTTCGTTTTCGGCGGTCGCGAGAATCTTCGCCTTCTGCTGCGGCACCACCATGTCGTCCACGCCGATCGAAACACCGGCGCGCGTCGCATAGTGAAAGCCCGTGTACATGAGCTGGTCGGCGAACACGACCGTCTCCTTGAGACCGACGGTGCGGTAGCACGCGTTGATCACCGCGGAGATGGCCTTTTTCGTCATGTCCTGGTTCACCGTGTCGAACGAGAGCCCGCGCGGCAGGATCTCCGAGAGGAGCGCCCGGCCGACAGTCGTCTGCACGACGCGCGTGCGGCTCTTGAGCTCCCCCGATTCGTCGCGCACGTGGTCGGTCAGGCGCACTTTGACCTTCGCCTGCAGATCAACCTGGCGCCCTTCGTAGGCGCGATGCGCTTCGTGCACGTCGCTGAAGGCGATGCCTTCACCACGGGCGTTCACACGCTCGCGGGTCATGAAGTAAAGACCCAGCACCACGTCCTGCGACGGCACGATGATCGGGTCACCGTTCGCCGGGGACAGGATATTGTTCGACGACATCATGAGCGCCCGTGCTTCGAGCTGAGCCTCGAGCGAGAGCGGCACGTGCACGGCCATCTGGTCACCGTCGAAGTCCGCGTTGAACGCGGTGCAGACGAGCGGATGGAGCTGAATGGCCTTGCCTTCGATCAGCACCGGCTCGAATGCCTGGATGCCGAGGCGATGCAACGTCGGTGCGCGATTCAGGAGCACCGGATGTTCGCGGATGACTTCCTCGAGGATGTCCCACACTTCCGGTCCTTCCCGCTCGACGAGGCGCTTGGCCGCCTTGATGGTCGAAGCTTCACCGCGCAGCTGCAGCTTCGAGAAGATGAAGGGCTTGAAGAGTTCGAGCGCCATCTTCTTCGGGAGCCCGCACTGATGCAGACGCAGTGTCGGACCGACGACAATGACCGAACGGCCGGAGTAGTCGACGCGCTTGCCGAGGAGGTTCTGACGGAACCGGCCCTGCTTGCCCTTGATCATGTCGGCGAGTGACTTGAGCGGACGCTTGTTCGTGCCCGTGATCGCACGGCCGCGGCGGCCGTTGTCGAGGAGCGCGTCGACCGCTTCCTGCAGCATGCGCTTCTCGTTCCGGACAATGATATCCGGCGCGTTCAGCTCGAGGAGCCGGCGCAGGCGGTTGTTGCGGTTGATGACGCGGCGATACAGATCGTTGAGATCGGACGTCGCGAAGCGGCCGCCATCGAGCGGCACGAGCGGACGCAGGTCCGGCGGCAGCACGGGGAGGACCGTGAGCACCATCCACTCGGGCTTGTTGCCCGACTCGATGAAGGACTCGAGGAGCTTCAGGCGCTTCGACAGGCGCTTGATCTTGGTCTCGGAGTTCGTGCCCGCGATTTCCTCGCGCACCTTCAGGCTTTCGGCCTGCAGGTCTATTGTTTTCAGGAGCTCGAACACCGCTTCGGCGCCCATGCGGGCGTCGAACTCATCGCCGTGCTCCTCGATCGCCTCGAGGTACATCTCGTCGGTGAGGAGCTGGCCGCGCTGGAGCGTCGTCATGCCCGGCTCGATGACGACGAAGGCTTCGAAATAGAGCACGCGCTCGATTTCGCGCAGCGTCATGTCGAGCATGAGGCCGATGCGGGACGGGAGCGATTTCAGGAACCAGATGTGCGCGGTCGGGCTCGCGAGCTCGATGTGGCCCATGCGCTCGCGGCGCACCTTCGACTGCGTGACCTCGACGCCGCACTTCTCGCAAACGACGCCGCGATGCTTCAGGCGCTTGTACTTGCCGCAAAGACACTCGTAGTCCTTCACGGGTCCGAAGATCTTCGCGCAGAAAAGGCCGTCGCGTTCCGGCTTGAACGTGCGGTAGTTGATGGTCTCCGGCTTCTTCACTTCGCCGTAGGACCAGGAACGGATCATTTCCGGAGACGCAAGGCCGATCCGGATCGAGTCGAAATTCTCGACCGGGCTCTGCTGCTTGAAGAGTTTCAGTAGGTCTTTCATTACTCCGCCTCCAGTTCCATGTTGATGCCGAGCGAGCGGATTTCCTTCACGAGCACGTTGAAGGATTCCGGCATGCCTGCATCCATCTGGTGATTGCCGTCCACGATGTTCTTGTACATCTTGGTCCGGCCATTCACGTCGTCGGACTTGACCGTCAGCATTTCCTGCAGGGTGTAGGAAGCGCCGTAGGCCTCGAGCGCCCACACTTCCATTTCACCGAAGCGCTGGCCGCCGAACTGCGCCTTGCCGCCAAGGGGCTGCTGCGTGACGAGGCTGTAAGGCCCGGTCGAGCGCGCATGCATCTTGTCGTCGACGAGATGGTTCAGCTTCAGCATGTACATGTAGCCGACGGTGATCTGGCGCTCGAACTTCTCGCCGGTGCGTCCGTCGTAAAGCGTCGTCTGGCCGCTCGTCGGCAGGTCCGCGAGCTTCAGGAGATTCTTGATCTCCTCTTCACTCGCGCCGTCGAACACCGGCGTTGCCATCGGGACACCTTCCTTGAGGTTCCTCGCGAGTTCGAGGATCTCGGCGTCGGTGAAGCTCGCGATGTCTTCCTTCTTGCCGCCGGTCGTGTTGTAGACCGTCGTCAGGAACGAGCGCAGCTCAGCGAGCGCGTTCTCAAGCTCGAGCATCTGGCCGATCTTGACCCCGAGGCCCTTCGCGGCCCAGCCAAGGTGAGTCTCGAGGATCTGCCCGATGTTCATGCGCGAAGGCACGCCGAGCGGATTCAGCACGATGTCGATCGGCCTGCCATCGGCCGCATAAGGCATGTCTTCCACAGGGACAATGGTCGAGATGACGCCCTTGTTCCCGTGGCGTCCCGCCATCTTGTCGCCTGGCTGCACGCGGCGCTTCACCGCGAGATAAACCTTGACCATCTTGAGGACGCCCGGAGCGAGGTCATCGCCCGCGGTGATCTTGGCCCGCTTCTCATCGAAGCGTTTCTCGAAGTTCTTGCGCTGCGCCTGCAGGCGCTCGGCCGTCCGCTCGAGCTGAGCGTTCAGCTCCTCGTCCTGCATACGGATCTCGAACCACTGCTCGTGCGGCAGTCCCGCGAGGTATTCATCCGTGAGTTCGCCGCCAGACTTCATCTGCGGGGCGCCTTCCGCGCGCTTGCCGACGATGAGCGTCTGGATGCGGCTGAAAAGATCGTCCTCGAGAATGCGCTGCTGGTCGCCAAGGTCCTTGCGCACGCGCTCGAGTTCCGCTTTCTCGATCGAAAGCGCACGCGAGTCCTTCTCCACGCCGTCGCGCGTAAAGACACGCACGTCGATGACCGTTCCGTCCATGCCGGGCGGAACGCGGAGCGACGTGTCCTTAACGTCGGAAGCCTTCTCGCCGAAGATCGCCCTCAAGAGCTTCTCTTCCGGCGTCAGCTGCGTCTCGCCCTTCGGCGTGACCTTGCCGACCAGAATGTCGCCCGCACGCACCTCGGCTCCGATGAAGGCAATACCGGCCTCATCGAGCTTCGCGAGGGCCGCATCGCCGACGTTCGGGATGTCCGCCGTGATTTCCTCGGGTCCCAGCTTCGTGTCGCGCGCGACGCAAGTGAGTTCCTCGATGTGGATCGTGGTGAAGCGGTCCTCGACCACGACGTTCTCGGAGATGAGGATCGAGTCTTCGAAGTTGTAGCCGTTCCAGGGCATGAACGCGACCAGCAGGTTCTGGCCGAGCGCGAGCTCGCCGAGGTGGGTCGACGGACCGTCCGCGAGCACATCGCCGCGCGCGATGCGGTCGCCCGCATTCACCAGCGGGCGCTGGTTGATGCACGTGTTCTGGTTGGAACGCGTGTACTTCGTGAGGCCGTAGATGTCGACGCCCGGCTCCGCGGAGGTCGTCTCGCTGTCGTGCACGCGAACGACAATACGGCCCGCGTCCACCGAGTCGACGATGCCGCCGCGCTTCGCGACGACCGTGACGCCCGAATCGGTGGCCACCGCCCGCTCCATGCCCGTGCCGACCAGCGGCGTTTCGGAACGCAGCGTCGGCACCGCCTGGCGCTGCATGTTCGAACCCATGAGCGCGCGGTTCGCGTCGTCGTGCTCGAGGAACGGAATGAGGGAAGCGGCGACCGAGACGATCTGCTTCGGACTCACGTCCATGTACTCGATGCGCTCGCGCGGCATCAGCGTGAACTCGTTCTGATGACGGCAGGAGACGAGCTCGTCGACAAGTGCACCCTTCTCATCGAGGGTGGCATTCGCCTGCGCGATGACGAACTGGCCTTCCTCGATCGCCGACAGGTAATCGATCTGGTCGGTGACGCGTCCCGCGTTCATCTTCCGGTACGGCGTCTCGAGGAAGCCGTAGGCATTCGTGCGCGCGTAGACGGACAGCGAATTGATGAGGCCGATGTTCGGACCTTCCGGCGTTTCGATCGGGCAGACGCGCCCGTAGTGCGTCGGGTGCACGTCGCGCACCTCGAATCCGGCCCGTTCGCGCGTGAGGCCGCCGGGGCCAAGCGCCGAAACGCGACGCTTGTGCGTCACTTCCGAGAGCGGGTTGTTCTGGTCCATGAACTGCGAGAGCTGCGAGGAGCCGAAGAACTCCTTCACCGCGGCCGCCACCGGCTTCGCGTTGATCATCTCCTGCGGCATGAGGCCTTCGGTCTCGGCGAGCGTCAGGCGCTCCTTCACCGCGCGCTCGACGCGCACGAGGCCGATGCGGAAGGCGTTCTCGGCCATTTCACCGACGCTGCGGACACGACGGTTGCCGAGGTGGTCGATGTCGTCCACCGTTCCGTTGCCGTTACGGATGTCAATGAGGGTCTTCAGCACGAGGGTGATGTCTTCGCGCGAAAGAATGCCGGAACCCGTGATCTCCGAACGCCCGACGCGCCGGTTGAACTTCATGCGGCCGACGGCCGAGAGGTCGTAGCGCTCGTCGTTGAAGAAGAGGTTCTGGAAAAGGTTTTCCGCGGCGTCCTTGGTCGGCGGTTCGCCCGGGCGCATCATGCGGTAGATCTCTACGAGCGCCTCGAGGCGCGTACGCGTCGGATCGACCCGAAGCGTGTCCGAAATGTAGGGACCGCGGTCGAGATCGTTCACATAAAGCGTGTTGACCTCGGTGATACCGGCTTCGATGAGCTTCTGCACGGTCACTGCCGTGAGCGCTTCGTTTGCCTTCGCGAGGATCTCGCCCGTCTCCTTGTTGACGACGCTGTGCGCGAGAACCTTGCCGTGCAGGTATTCCGTCGGAACCGGCAGCTGCTTGACGCCCGCTTCCTCGAGCTCGCGCACGTGGCGCGCCGTGATGCGGCGGCCTTCTTCCACAACGACTTTCTTGCCGACGCGGATTTCGAACATCGCCGTCTCGCCGCGCAGGCGCTGCGGCACGAGGCCGAGCGAGATTTCGGTGGCCGAGAGATAGAACGTATTCTTCTCGAAGAAGGTATCCAGCATCTCCTCCTCGGTCATGCCGAGGGCGCGCAGGATGATCGAGACCGGGAGCTTGCGACGCCGGTCGATGCGCGCGAACACGCAGTCCTTCGGGTCAAATTCGAAGTCGAGCCAGGAGCCGCGGTAGGGAATGATGCGCGCGGAGAACAGGAGCTTGCCCGACGAGTGCGTCTTGCCCTTGTCGTGGTCGAAGAAGACGCCGGGGCTGCGATGGAGCTGCGACACGATGACGCGCTCCGTGCCGTTGATCACGAACGTGCCGTTGTCGGTCATGAGCGGGAGCTCACCGAGGTAGACCTCCTGCTCGCGCACGTCCTTCACCGGCTTCTTCGGTCCCGTCGCTTCCTTGTCGAGGACAACGAGGCGCACCTTCACGCGCAGCGGCGCCGCGTAGGTGAGGCCGCGAAGCTGGCACTCCTTGACGTCGAACACCGGCTCACCGAGCCGGTAGCTCACGTACTCAAGATACGCATTGCCCGAGTAGCTCGAGATCGGGAACACGCTCTTGAATGCCGAGTGCAACCCCACTTCATCGCGGCTCTCCTCAGGCACTTCGGCCTGCAGAAAACGACGGTAGGAATCGATCTGAATCGCGAGCAGGTACGGAACGTCAAGAATGCTCTGACGCTTGCCGAAATCCTTGCGGATGCGCTTCTTCTCGGTGAAGGAATATGCCATCGGTGTCGCCCTCTACAGCAGTCGCAATCGAACAAGAGGCCACGAGCGCACAGGACCAGACCGGCCGGTCGGCCGGTCTGGTTGCATGCGTCGGATCAACTCAACGGACAACGGGTCAGGACCCGCGTCACTTGACCGCAGCCTTGCCACCCGCGTCATCGATCTTCTTCTTGATTGCGTCGGCATCGGCCTTCGATACGCCTTCCTTGACGGTCGAGGGAACGCCTTCCACCAGGTCCTTGGCTTCTTTCAGGCCAAGACCGGTGATCTCGCGGATGACCTTGATGACGCCCACTTTGTTGGCGCCGAACTCGCTCATGGTCACCGTGAACTCGGTCTGTGCTTCGGCAGCAGGTGCGGCGGCGGCGGCGCCACCGGCGGCAGCCATCGCGACCGGCGCAGCGGCCGTCACGCCGAACTTCTTCTCCATGTCGGAGATGAGGTCGACGACTTCCATGACGGTCATCTTGGAAATTGCGTCGAGCACGTCTTCTTTACTAACAGCCATGATGATCTCCAGAAAAATGCGTTTTGATCAGTTACCCGTTGAATGTCTGTCGCGGTTCAGCCGGCGGCCGCTTTCTGCTCTTTGACGGCCGCGAGGGTGCGCACAAGCTTGGCTTGCGGCTCTGCGAGCGTGCGTACGAGCTTCGAAATCGGCGCCTTGAGGAGTCCCATCAGCTGCGCGAGCGCCTGTTCCTTGGTGGGCAGGCTTGCAACCCGATCGAGATCCTTGGAGCTGAGGAGCTTCCCTCCCATCGAGACGAGCTTCGCCACGAGCTTGTCGTGGTCCTTCGCGAAGGCTTTGACCACGCGGGCCGCAGCCCCCGGGTCGTTCTTCGAGAAGGCCAGGACGAGCGGGCCCTTGAGCGCATCGCCGATGCACTCGAAAGGAGTGCCGGCCACAGCCTTGCGCGCGAGCGTGTTCTTGACCACACGCATATACACGCCGCTCGCCCGTGCCTTCGCCCGAAGATCGGTCATCTGGGGAAGGGACAGACCGCGGTACTCCGCCGCCACCACGGAGTGGGCGCTTGCCGCCACCGCGTTGACTTCGGCCACCAGCGCCTGCTTGTCTTCCAGTTTCAATGTCATCTATCTCGCCTCCTGGTGAGAAGTAGAACGAACCCCGGCGCGTATCCTTGCCTGCCGGCCCATCTTTACGATGGCTACCTTCACCACCAGTCGGTGTTGCGGGTAACGCCATCTGCGCAGGGTATTAAGGGTCCAAAACCCTCCTGCGGTCTTCGATTGCTTCAACCTGAAATCAACTACAGCCCCAGGCTTGCCTGATCCACGATGACGCCCGGGCCCATCGTCGAGGAGAGCGTGATCTTTTTCAGAAACACGCCCTTCGACGAAGCCGGCTTCACCTTCTGCAGATCGTTCAGCAGGGCCAGTAAATTCTCCTTGAGCTTCGGTGCGTCGAACGTCGACTTGCCGATCGGGCAATGCACGATGCCCGCCTTGTCGGTGCGATAGCGCACCTGCCCGGCTTTCGCGTTCTTCACCGCATCTGCAACATTCGGCGTCACGGTGCCGACCTTCGGATTCGGCATCAGGCCGCGAGGCCCCAGGATCTGGCCGAGCTGGCCGACGATGCGCATTGCATCCGGGCTCGCGATGACGACGTCGAAATTGAGCTCGCCCTTCTTCACCTGCTCCGCGAGGTCCTCGAGTCCGACGATATCGGCGCCCGCGCCCTTTGCCGCGTCCGCGTTCTTCCCGGACGTGAATACCGCAACGCGCACGGACTTGCCCGTGCCGTTCGGCATGACCGTCGAACCGCGCACCTGCTGGTCCGATTTGCTCGCATCGATGCCGAGATTCACGGCGACGTCGAGCGACTCCGCGAACTTGGCCTTGGAAAATTCCTTCACGAGCGCCAGCGCATCGTCGATCGCATAGGGCTTGCCCGGAACGATCTTGTCCTTCCAGGCCTTGACTCTCTTCGCTACGAACGGCATGTCAGACCCCCTCCACATCGACGCCCATGCTGCGGGCGCTGCCCGCGATGGTGCGTACCGCGGCATCGAGATCGGCTGCCGTCAGGTCCGGCAACTTCTTCCTGGCGATCTCTTCGAGCTGCTTGCGGGTGATCTTGCCGACCTTCGCCGTGTTGGGGGTGCCGCTGCCCTTTTCAATGCCAAGGGCCTTGCGAATGAGCACCGACGCCGGCGGCGTCTTCATGATGAATGTGAAACTGCGGTCGCTGTAGACCGTGATCACGACGGGGGTCGGCAGCCCCTTTTCCATCTGCTGGGTCTGCGCGTTGAACGCCTTGCAGAACTCCATGATGTTCACACCCTGCTGGCCGAGCGCCGGGCCCACGGGGGGACTCGGATTCGCCTGGCCGGCGGGAATCTGCAGCTTGATGTAGCCGGTAACTTTCTTAGCCATCGATCACCTCGAGTGGGTGCAAACGCTCGTTGTCGAGCTCCCCGGTTTGGGTCGAATTCGCCGCTTAAGCCTTTTCGACCTGACTGAACTCCAGCTCCACGGGCGTCGAACGCCCGAGGATCTGCACCGCCACCTGCAGGCGGCTCTTGTCGTAGTTGACGGACTCAACCACGCCATTGAAATCGTTGAACGGGCCGTCGATCACGCGCACCACCTCGCCGGGCTCGAACAGCACCTTCGGCTTCGGCTTGTCGACGCCTTCCTCGACCCTGCGAAGGATGGCCATGGCCTCCTTCTCCGTGATCGGCGCCGGCTTGTCGCTGGTGCCACCGATGAAACCGAGCACCTTCGGCACGTCCTTCACGAGGTGCCAGGTGTCTTCGTCCATTTCCATCTGCACGAGCACGTAGCCCGGGAAGAACTTGCGGTCGCTCTTGCGCTTCTGACCGTCGCGCATCTCGACCACTTCCTCGGTAGGCACCAGGATCTCGCCAAACTTTGCATCGAGTCCCTGGCGCTTGACGCGCTCCCTCAGCGACTCGGCGACCTTGTGCTCGAAATTCGAGTAGGCGTGCACGACGTACCAGCGCAAACTCACCTGCATCCCCTCCGCTACCGACATATCAGGACCTTTACTCGGCGCCCGTCAGCTTCTTGGCGAGCCACGACAGGAAAACGTCGAGCCCCCAGAAGAACAGTCCCGCCACTGTCACGAACAGAAATACGACCGCCGTCGTCTTCACCGTTTCGTCGCGGCTCGGCCAGACGACCTTGCGCAACTCGACGCGCGAACCCTGGACGAAGCCCCAGAGATTGCGGCCGATCTGCGACGTGAGGGCGATCAGCACCGATGCGACGAGCGCGCCGAGCACGATCAGCCAGCGCAGCCACGCCGCCTCGACGTCTTCGTAGTGATAGAACGCCCACAGGCCCGCGACCAGCGCGCCCGCGGCGACTGCCATCAGCACGATGTCGAGTGCGTTGGTGTCGCGCTCGACTGCCCCTTGTTGCTCGCTCTTCTCCATCATTCCGTGCACACCGTGGCAGGCCAGGAGGGAATCGAACCCCCAACCTGCGGTTTTGGAGACCGCCGCTCTGCCAATTGAGCTACTGGCCTGTTGCTGAAGGTACCGGGACTGGGGTTACTGGGAATTTGGGCGCCAAGTGCTGCGGCCAAATCCCCAGTAATCCCAGTCCCGGTACCGGTTTCGTTGACTACGCGATTACCTTTGCTACGACGCCTGCTCCGACCGTCTTGCCGCCCTCGCGGATCGCAAAGCGCAGGCCCTGCTCCATCGCGATCGGGCTGATCAGCTCCACCACCATCTTGATGTTGTCGCCCGGCATGACCATCTCGGTCCCCGCCGGCAGCTCCACGTTCCCCGTCACGTCCGTCGTGCGAAAGTAAAACTGCGGCCGGTAGCCCTTGAAGAACGGCGTATGCCGTCCGCCCTCCTCCTTCGTCAGCACGTACACCTCGCACTCGAACTTCGTGTGCGGGGTAATCGAACCGGGCTTACACAGCACCTGCCCGCGCTCGACCTCTTCGCGCTTCGTGCCCCGAAGGAGCACTCCGACGTTGTCCCCCGCCTGCCCCTGATCGAGGAGCTTGCGGAACATCTCCACCCCCGTGCAGATCGTCTTCGTGGTCGCCTTCAGCCCCACGATCTCCACTTCGTCGTTCACCTTCACGATCCCGCGCTCGATACGACCCGTCACCACCGTGCCCCGGCCCGAGATCGAAAATACGTCTTCCACCGGCATCAGAAACGGACCATCGATCGCCCGCTTCGGTACCGGAATGTACTCATCCAGCGCATCCACGAGCTTGATCACCGAGGGCACGCCCAACTCCCCCTTGTCCCCCTCGAGCGCCTTCAGCGCCGAGCCCGTGATGATCGGGGTCTTATCCCCGGGGAACTGATACAGCGTCAGGAGATCCCGCACCTCAAGCTCCACCAGCTCCAAGAGCTCCGCGTCATCGACCATGTCCGCCTTGTTCAGGTACACGACGATATACGGCACCCCCACCTGGCGGGCCAGGAGAATATGCTCGCGCGTCTGGGGCATCGGACCATCCGCCGCCGACACCACCAGAATCGCCCCGTCCATCTGCGCCGCGCCCGTGATCATGTTCTTGATGTAGTCCGCGTGCCCCGGACAATCCACGTGCGCGTAGTGGCGGTTCTTCGACTGGTACTCCACATGCGCCGTCGAAATCGTGATCCCGCGTGCCTTCTCTTCCGGCGCCTTGTCGATCTGGTCGTACGCCATGAACGTGCCCCCGAAGGTCTCCGCCATCACCTTCGTCAGCGCCGCCGTCAGCGTCGTCTTCCCATGGTCCACATGACCAATCGTCCCCACGTTCACGTGCGGCTTGGTGCGCTCAAATTTCTCTTTCGACACGACTCTCTCTCCTCGTAATCTTTTTTGGAGCTCACGACCGGAATCGAACCGGTGACCTCGTCCTTACCAAGGACGTGCTCTACCGACTGAGCTACGTGAGCGTTCGTCTGTGCCCTCGATGCTCATGCCGCCGACCACCGCCCGGATCCGGGATGGAGCGGGTAGTGGGAATCGAACCCACGTCATCAGCTTGGAAGGCTGAGGTTCTACCATTGAACTACACCCGCACTGGCCTGCGGCGGGGTGCAGACTCCTCCGCCCGAATGAATCTCGCGCCTCACAACCTCTGGTGGAGGGGGAAGGATTCGAACCTTCGAAGGCATGAGCCGGCAGATTTACAGTCTGCTCCCTTTGGCCGCTTGGGTACCCCTCCCCCGAAATGCGAGCCGCGTATTCTGATTTCCGATTGACAGAGAGTCAACGGCGATCAAGAGGCGAATCAAGGTTTTAGGGTTGTCCCAAGAGCCGACCGACCTCGTCATGGCCCGTGTCGGCGAGGCCCTCCAGCCATAACCTAGCGCTATATATAAGGAGTACCCCGACCGGCACTCAATACCTCAGCCATGCCATCATCCCAAGGCCAGCGCCGGGCTCCGGCCGACGCGATACCATCTGACGCGCTGCTGCGGTGCAAAAAACCGGAACAACAGCCGATGTACCTCAAGTTTTTCCACCTGAACCGCCTGCCGTTCGCGCTGAGCCCCGACCCTGCGCTCTACTTTCCTGCGGCCAGCCACGCGCTCGCGCTCAAGCGCCTTCGCGGCGAGACTGCGGCCGACTTCAGTCTCCTCGTCGTCGGCGGGGATTGCGGCATGGGCAAGACGCTCCTGCTGGAGCGCTTGGTGACCGAAGCGTCGCCTGACACCATCGTCGCACGCCTCGACTACCCGCCCCGATCGTTCGGCGAACTCGTCGAGATTGTGGCGAAACAACTCAACGCGCCTTTCGACCCGAAGGCTCCGCTACGCACGGGGGACGATCTGCTCCGGTCGTTGTCGGAATGGCGCATACCGGGCAGGCGGGTCATGCTCTGCGTCGACAATGCGCACTTGTTGAGCGATCCCATTCGACTGGCGCTGCTCTCCGCCGCACCCGCCGCACCACCTGCGCAGGTGCGCATCGTGCTCTTCGGGCGTCCACCGATTGCGAGCCGGACGCCAGGTGCGACCGAACACCTCGAGTTGCAACCGCTCACCGCGGCGGAGGTGTCCGCCTATGTGGAACATCGGCTCGCAATCAGCGGCTCGTCGGGTCAACGCCTCTTCCACGAGGATAGCTACGTCGAGATCGCGCGGCAGAGCAAAGGCAATCCGCGGGTGGTGAATGCGCTCTGCGACGCGGCGCTCGACATAGCATGCGAGCGCGAGTTGCACCAGGTGCGGCCGTCGGAGGTTCAGCGCGCACTCGAGGATGTCGGGCGGCTGATCTCGGCGACTCTGCAGAGCAGTGAATCCGGGGCGTCGAATCCGCCACCGGTGATCCTGGCACGGCTTCAGCTCACCCATAAAGGTGTGCCGGTTCTCGAGCGTGAATTGAGCCGCGGACGCCTGCAGATCGGGCGCGCGCCCGGGTGCGACCTGCAGATCGACAGTCACTTCGTCAGCCGCCATCACTGCCAGATCCTGACGAGCGACGAGATGTCGATGATCGAGGACGTGCGCAGCACGAACGGCCTATTCGTGAACGAGCGACGCGTGCGCGCCCACCGCCTGCGCGACGGCGACAAGATTCTCGTCGGCGAACACGAGTTGCGATACGTGGAATTGCGCGGTCAGCCGTAACGGCGCGCGGTACGCCGCAGTGCGACTCAGGCGGGCGATTTTTCCGCGCCGGTGAAATCGCGCCGCATCGGTTCGGGGCCCTCATGCAGCGCCACCTGGTCGGGCGACACGAGACCATTGCAGATTGCGAACATGGTCACGCCCGCGGTGTTGTGGAGCTCGAGCTTGCGCATGAAATTCGAGCGGTGCTTCTCGATCGTCTTCACACTGAGAACGAGTTGCAGCGCGATGCGCTTGTTGGATTTACCGAGCGCTATCAAAGTCAGGATTTCCCGCTCGCGATCCGTGAGGTGCTGCACCGACGCCGCCGGACGCGGATCGCTGTCGCCGAGGAACCCGGACACGATCTTCGCGGACACGGGCGCGCACAGATAGCGCTGGCCGCGCACGATTGTGTGGATCGCCTGCAGCAGGTCGGCGCGGCTCGAGTCCTTGAGCACATAGCCGTCTGCGCCAGCCGCGAGCGCGGCCTTGATGTATTCCTCGCCGTTGTGCACGGTGAGCACCAGCACTCGCACTGCGGGCGCCACACGCCGCACGCGTGAGATGACCTGGATGCCGGTACGCTGCGGCATGGCGAGGTCGGTGATGACGACGTCCGGTTGTTCGCGTTCGACAATCGCGACAGCGTCGTCGCCGTTGTCGGCTTCGCCGACTACTTCGAGGTCGTTCTCGAGCGCGAGGAGCGCGCGCAATCCTTCGCGCAGGATCGCGTGATCATCGACCAATACGAGCCGCAGTCGCGCTTCCCTGGGCGATGTTGCTGCGGTGGAAGGACTGCCGTTCGGCATTGAGCTCGCGGAAGTCAACTTGGGTAAATCCCGTAGAAGAAGCTTAGTCAATTGTTCTTATGCCATCAATATACCCGGCGGCACGCGCCTGATTTCGCCATCTAACATAAACGAAGGCGCACACGCAGAGATGCTAACGATCTCACAGATCCAGCCATGTTTTCGCCGCTGCGTGCGCTGCCGATGGTGGGGTTTTCCCTACCATGAGCTTCGCGCACTCAATGTTGCTGCTGTTGCTGCTGGACACGCCGCAAGCGTGGCGGCGTGAATTCGAATCGCCAGGCGCAATAGCACTCTGCATCGGCAAACTGCGCTTCGTTGGGAGGAAAGTTCGCGCGCTTGATTGGAGCTTTCAGCGAACTGCTGTAGACGCCGTAGATACTGTCATCGGCGGCGCGGATCAACTGCCAGTCGGCGTGGCCCGTCATTGGATCCGCATACAGCCGACGCAGATGCCGCGTCGGTTTCAAGGTGCGGGAATCTTCAAGCAGTTCGTTCAAATCCTTCGGTAGCTGCCCGACGATCGGGCCTTGCCGGTAGTAGCTTTCGATGGCTGACCGATACGCCTCACCGACGAACAGGAGCTGCGCTTCGCGGTCGCGCTGGGCTTCGGTCGACCAGACAGTGCCGACAGCGGCGAGCGCCACGCCGAGAAGTGCGACCGCAAGCAGCACGGCGAGGTAGGTGAAGCCGCCCGCGCGGGCTCGGCTACCAGGCGGCGAACGGCGTGCCATCGCTGGCCGTGGCCTGTGACCCGCTGTGGACGTCGCGGATCCCCGGTGCGTTCTCGTCTTCGCTGAGGATGGTCACCCAGCTCTCGCTGGTTTTCGTTTCCGGGTCGACCGGAATGCTCCTGAGGTAGTGGCGATCCACGAGTTCCGAGAGCACATCGGGATAGCGCGCGAGATCGGCGAAATGCTTGTCTAGCGCGTCTCGCATGACCGAAAGATCCTGGCGGAGCACGACTTCCTTGGAATGTTCGACGCTGTGGAAGTAACGCGGTACCGCGATGAGGAGCAAGGTCGCGATGATGGACATGACGACGAGCAGCTCGATAAGCGTGAAGGCCCGCCGCCCATCCGGCCCGACGCTACCAGTCGCGATACGCGGTGCCATTGAGAGCGGTTCCGGTGGAAAGCGAGAACAGGTCGTAGACGTCATCGCCCGACTCAGGGCTTTCGGGCGGGCTGGCGGAGCTCCTGACGCCCCAGGTCTGGGCGGCCGGCACGCTCGGATCGGGGAAGAATGGGTCCCGCGGCAGTCGCCTCAGGAAGTAGATCGGTGTCTGCTCCGGCGTGGAAACATCCGGCACGCCGGTATAGAGAACATCGAGCGTAGGCGGATAACCGGAGGTGTCGGCTTCCACTTCAATCCGTCCACGGTTGGCGGCCTCCTTGTAGGCATCGATGGCGGTTCGCACCTCACGCAATGCGGCTCGCAACTCCTGTTCCTTGCCGCGCTTGACGGTGATCTCGACCAGAGGCATGGCCACGGTCGCGAGCAGCCCGACGATTGCGACGGTGATGACGAGCTCGATGAGCGTGAATCCGCAGGCGCGCTTCATGGGCCATTCCGCAGGTAGACCGCAAAGCGAATGTCCGCGTCGATTTCAGCGGCACCAATCTCCTTGCGCTCGAGGCGCAGCCCATCGACCGCGGCGCCTGTGACAGTCGCCAGCGTGCCGTCGATGAACTTGCGGATGGCCGGGTAGGTGCCGTGCACGGGAAATGTGAGCCGCGCCCGCACGATTTGCCCGGAGCGCACGACGTTGACCTCGTAACTTCCACGCTCGAGCGCAAGCCCAGCGGTAGCGGCCTGCGCCACGATGGCCTCCGTGACGGCGGGCAATTCGCTGCGCAGGGGCAGCTTTGTCATCAGCGTTTTCAGGCGGGCAGCCGGCGAGAGGTCGCCCATCGAAGCATTGGCGCCATGCAGTTGCCGTGCGCCTGCAAGATCGGTCTCAAGCTGCGAAATCTGGCTGCGAAGCGCCACATTGGCGCTCAGGAAGCAGACTACCGCCGAGAGCAGCAGGGCAATGCCGATCACACCCGTGCGACCGACGTAGTGCAACTGATGGGAGATATAAGGGACGACGTGCCGCGAAACGAGTTCCGGAAATCGACCCCTGCCGCCAGCGCGAACAACAGGAGCCGCAGGCGATCCGTCATGGGCGGCCGGCAATGTCGCGGGCGCCGCACCCGCCTCGGCCGGAGCCGGCAGCGACACTGATGATCCTTCGCCAGGAATCGCGTTCATGGCGCTGCCTTCCATTCGGCCTTGATTTCAAAGCGCACGGGACGTTCGGGATCCTTGAGCTGAATTTCATGGCTCGCCAGCATCGGGTAGCGCAGCGCCTGGCTCTTCTGCAGACGTTCGACGTACGCGAGCGCGAGGTCGAGCGTGTGCGCTTCCGCCAGCACGCGAACTTCCTTCTTCTCGCGATCCGGTTCGACGCCGAGAACGGCAACGGTGCCGTTGCTGTCCACACTTGCAAGTTCGAGTTCGCGCAGGAGATCCGACCAGGGTGTGGTGAGATCACTGATGGCGACGTCGGCATCCTGTTCGGCGCGCAATGCTGCCTTGTCCATTTTCGCGGGACGCGACTCGTTGCGAAGCGCCGCAACCCGATACTCGAGGCCTGCGGTCCGCGCGGCAACGCTTCGGTAGTCGACCAACACGAGTACCGCCGCGACGAGACCCGCGGCCAGAATTGCAAACCCGCGGCGCGAAGGCCGCTTGCGGCTGCGCGTGAAATCGAGCTCGATCAGCCGGCGCGTCATGCGTACAACCTCTTGAGGACCGACAGGCCTTCGTCCTGCGGTTCGCCGCCCTCAGAATCCTCGAGCCATTCGATCCCGACATCGTCCGCGCTCGCGAGCTTGCGCAGCCAGGCCGGTGCGGCGACGAAGACCCGGCCGTTCCACGAGTCTCGAGCCGCAAGCCGCCCGAAAGTGCGCAACCGCTGTAATTCGACCGACCAGTCCGAGCCGATGCGCGCCGAGTAGACGCGATCCCAGCCATCCGCGACGAGCCGCGCAGCGGCGAGCGATCCCTCGTCGATGTTCACGAACCAACCGGAAGTCTCGCCGAGCTGCCGTCGCCAGCCGTTGTAGGACGCGACGAGCTGAGGCTGGACCGAAGTCAGCCGCGAGCCGCAGGCTGCGATGAGACTTGTCAGCTCATCGAGGAGCGCCGCTTCCATCGCACAGGCGACCCGCGCCTTGCCGGGCGGCGAATCGCTGATCCCGATGCGCCATTGATCGGCGATGCTGCCGTAGATATTGCCGAGGCAGATGCGTGCGTGCGCAAGCTGTTCATCATCGCTTGCGACGTCTGCAGCCCACGGAACGATTGCGTAGCGCGCCCAGTGATTTGAAAGCACCGCACGCACGTTTGCTCCCTGCCAGCCGGCCTCCGAGAGGCAGATGCGCAATGCGGCAAGCGCCGGCCGCCAGTCGGTCGGCGCGCCTTCCTCGAGCTGACGCCGGGTGTCGGCGATGCACTGCGGACGCAGTCCGCGCCGCATGCGCGTCAGCGCCAGGCGGCGCGGAGCAATGAGAACCGCGATCTCGTCACGCCATAGTGGTGACACGATTCACCTCCTCAAGCGTGGTGCGGCCCAGACGGACCAGGTCAAGTGCCGCGGTCCGAAGGAAACGCGAACCGCTGCGATGGGCCAATTCCTTCAGCTGCCGGACCGGCGCCCGGTCGATGATCGCTTCGCGCAACTCATCGTTGAGTACCAAGAGCTCTCCGACGGCCACTCGCCCGCGATAACCCGTACCGCGGCAATGCCTGCAGCCCTGCCCCATGCGAAACCGATAGCTCGCGAATTCAATCGCAGGGACACCGGACTCCTCAAGTAGATTGGACGCCGGTACGACGGCCTCCGCGCACTGGCCGCAGACGACCCTGAGGAGCCGCTGCGCAAGGATCCCGTTGAGCGCAGCCACGAAGCTGTAAGTGTCGACGCCCATGTGCAGGAAACGACCGAGCACGTCGAACACGTTGTTCGCGTGCACAGTGGTGAATACGAGGTGGCCGGTGAGCGCGGACTGAATGGCGATCTGTGCCGTCTCCGGGTCGCGTATTTCGCCGACCATGATCTTGTCGGGATCGTGCCGCAGGATCGAGCGCAGACCGCGGGCGAAGGTAAGTCCCTTCTTTTCGTTCACCGGAATCTGCAGAACCCCCGCGAGCTGGTACTCGACCGGGTCCTCGATGGTCACGATCTTGTCGTTGCCGGTATTGGTTTCGGAGAGCGCGGCATAGAGAGTCGTCGTCTTGCCGCTGCCGGTCGGGCCGGTGACGAGCAACATACCGTGCGGCAAGGCCGAGAGCCGCCGTAGTTGGCTCACGATGCGCGGATCGAAGCCGAGCACCTCGAGGTGGAGCGACTGCAGCTGATCGGTCACGGCGCGCTTGTCGAGCACGCGCAGCACGGCGTCCTCGCCGAATACGCTTGGCATGATCGAAACGCGAAAGTCGATCGGACGGTTCTCGATGGCGATCTTGAAACGTCCGTCCTGCGGGACGCGTCGTTCGGAGATGTCGAGTTCCGACATCACCTTGATGCGCGAAAGCACCTGCTCGGACACGTCCGCTCCGGACACCGTCGCGATCTGCACGAGCACGCCGTCGATGCGGTAGCGGATCACAAGGCCGGATGCCGTCGTCTCGAGGTGCACATCGCTCGCCCCGGTACGCAATGCATCGAACACGGTGGAGTGCACGAGCTTGACGATCGGGCTCGCATCCTCGCTGATCGAAGCCAGCGACAGATTCTCGAGCGATTTGATATTGCCCGGATTCTTCTGCGCGCCTTCGACCGCGGAATCGATGGCACGCAGCGTCTGTTCGCGGGCGCCGACATAGGACGCAATATCCGCGCGCGACGCGATGGCCCACTCGAGCACACAGGACACTCGTGCCTCGAGCCAGGGCCTCAGGTCCTCATCGAATGGATCGGCGATGAGGGCAATCACCCGTTCGCCATCGCGCACCAGGATGCTGCCGCGGCGCAGACCCTCCGCCGAGGGCAGGAGATCGAATGCCGGCTCGAGGCGCATCAGCTCCCCGCCACTGATGTAGTCGAAATGAAATGCCGCGGCGACCGCTGCGGCGATGCTGGCTGAATCGAGGCCGGTCATCTCCTGCAGGATCTCGAGCGCGGGCTTGCGCTGCCGCTGCGCCTCGGCGGCCGCGGCGGCGAGCATCGCGTCATCCAGCACAACCGCAGACACGATGTCCGGCACAGCGTTCACTGAATGCTCCCGGCGAGTTCGAAGATCGGGAAGTACATGAGCACGACGATGACGCCGATGATCACGCCGACGAGGGTCATTAGCGCCGGTTCGATGATCCGCGTGAGCACGTCGACCATGCGCGCGAGCTCATCGTCGTAGAAAGCCGCGATGCGCTCCATCATCTCGCCCATGTTGCCGCTGCGCTCGCCGACGCGAAGCATGCGGGTGGCGACCGGCGTCGTCAGTGCGAAGTGTTCCATCGAATTCGCAAGCGACTGTCCCTCGCGCACGGCCTGTGTCGCCTGCGCGAGCGCCGGTCGCAGGCCCGGACTCAGAAGCCCGGCCGACATTTCGAAGGACGTTACGGCAGGCATGCCGCCGCGCAGCAGCATGCCGACTGTGCGATAAAGGCGGGCTAGCTGATAAATGTGCATCTGGCGGCCGACCATCGGCAGGCGCGCAAGCTTGCGCCCGATCGCCGCACGCACCGCGGGCCGGCTTGCGAGCCGGGCGAGTAAGACGCCCGCGACAATGAGCCCCATGAGCACCGCAAGGCCATGGTCATGCATCATCTGGCCCCACTGCATCAGCATGCGCGAGGCAAACGGCAGCTGGTTGCCGAGATCCGCGTAGATCGCGCTGAAGCGCGGCACGACATAGCCGAGCAGAAACACGGTGACGAGAAGCCCTGCTCCGCAGAGCACCAGCGGATAGATCGACGCACTGACGAGCTTCTTGCGCAGCAGGTCGATCTGCTGCTGGTACGCGACGAAGCGCAGCAGCGCCTCGCGAATCGAGCCGGTGCGTTCGCTCGCCCGCACGGTCGCGATATAGAGCGGCGGGAAGGACTGCGGCAGCTCCTCGAGCGCCGCGGACAACGGCCGACCTTCGAAGAGCCGCGAACGGATGTGCTCCAGGGCTCGCCGGGCGGTCGGCACTGCTTCCTTCTCGGTGAGTGTGTCGATCGATTCGACGAGCGTGAGGCCGGCCTCGAGCAGCGCGACGAGTTCCTGGCTGAAGGCGACGAGCGGTATGCGCCGGGACCGCCCTTCGCTCGGCATCCAGTGCCGCGCGATCGAGATGACCTGCCGGCCAGCGGCGAGCACCTGCCGCCGCGCATCGCTCTCGTCAACCGCATCCACGGCGTAAACGAGAATGCCGCTGCCGGGATCGTGTGCTTTCACGCGAAAATGCAATGCATTCACCAGTTCGTAATGTCGGCGTTCTCGCCGTTGCCGCCTGGCTGCCCGTCCTTGCCGAAGGAAAGGAGGTCGACATCGTTATGCGTGCCGGGCGACGTGAAAACATAGGGATGACCCCAGGGATCGAGCGGCACCGCCTTCTTGAGATACGGCCCGCCCCAGGCGGGCTCGCCTGCCGGCGGCGTCATGAGTCCCTCGAGACCCTCCTCGGTCGTCGGATAGCGGCCCATATCGACGCGATACTGGTCGAGCGCCTTGTCGAGCGCGTCGATCTGCGCGCGCGCCGCCTTGACCTGCGACTTTCCGACCTGCGCGAAGTAGCGTGGCGCAACGAATCCGGCGAGCAGGCCGATGATGACCATCACGACCAGGAGTTCGAGAAGCGTGAAGCCGCGACTCGCGATCTCCACGTTGGGAGTCGTTGGAGCGATGGGCCACCCGACGCGAACAACTGTCCCGCCGCGCCGTTTTGATTGCAGCGAGAATGTGCCCCCCGTCTTGGTGGCGCGTTCGCGCAATCCGCTGAGGCCGTGACCTCCCTTGATCGTCATGCTGACCTCCTTCGGGTCGAATCCGACACCGTCGTCGCGCACCTCCAGCGTGAGCGTCGAGCGGTCGCTGCGCATCGAGACAAAAACATTCGTCGCCTGCGCGTGGCGCGCGACGTTGTTGAGCGATTCCTGCAGCGTGCGGAAGATTGGCGTCACCAGGTGTTCGGGAACCCGGCTGTCCGTCACGCCAAGGTCGGTGTGCACGCGGAGCGATGAGTAGATTTCCCCGAACTCGCGGCAGAACCAGCGTACGGCCGACACCGCGCCGAGATCGTCGAGCATCGAGGGCCGCAAGTTCATTGCGATCGAGCGGATCGACTCGACGGTCTCCTGCACCCTCGAGATCGTGGTCATAAGTATGTGACGTGGCGCGCTCGGGTCCTCGCCCTGCGTCATCTCGACTGCGCGCTCGAGCGAGTACTTGATGGCGCTCAGCGACTGACCGATGCTGTCGTGCAATTCCTGCGCGATGCGCTTGCGCTCGTTTTCCTGGGTCGTCATCAGCCGCGCCGACAGCATCGAAAGCTCGTCGCGCGAGGCGTTCAATTCGTGCGTGCGCGCCTCGATGCGCGATTCGAGCTCGTCGTTCATCGCCTTGAGTGTCGCCTGGATGTTGTTGAGCTCCGTGATGTCGGAAAGCACGATGACAACGAGATTGCCGCCCGTACGCGCTTCATCCGTGCCTCCTCCCGACATCGGCCGGAGCGTCACGTTGAGATAGCGCCCGAGGATCGGGTCGTGCAGTTCGAAATTTGCCGTGCGGTTTTCGGCCAGCGAACTCCATGACTCATCGAGCCGTCCAAGCAGCGCACAGTTGCTGCCTGCGCATGCGGGATGCAACAGCTCGTGGAGGTCTTTCCCCTGCACCTCGCGCACCTTGCCGAGCGCCCAGGTTTCGACGGCGCGATTCGTGCGGACGATATTGCGGCCGCCGTCGATCACGCAGACGAGCTGCGGGAGCGCATCGACAGTGCATTCCCATTCCTGCTTGGCACGGCCGATCGCGGCTTGCACGACTGGGCTCTGCAACTCTTTGTTCTTGGCGGCCGGCTCGGGGCTCATGCATCCCGCGGCGGTCGGCCTTTCGTCAGCCATAGCACGCGTCCTCCACGGGCCTGACAGACAGGCTATAGCTACCGGTCCATAGATACAGTCCCGCAGGTTCTGTAGATCGAAGTAGGGTTTTGCTGTAGCTCAGGTCGCCTCGGCCTGGCCGAGGAGCGTCTGATAGACCTGCCAGACTTTCGGAACGTAGGCCTGCGTTTCGCGGTAGTGAGGAATGCACCGCCCGCAACGGTCGACCGCCTCTTCGCCGGCGTTATAGGCGGCCAGCGCCAGCTGGATATCGTTGTCATAACGCCGGATGAGCGACTTGAGGTACCGGGCGCCGGCGTGGATGTTCTGCATCGGGTCGAAGCGGTCGTGAGCGCCGTACCGGCGTGCCGTTTCCGGCATGAGCTGCATGAGGCCGGCGGCACCGCTCTTGGATACGGCACGGGCATTGAATCCGGACTCGACCACGATGACGGCCCTGAGGAGATCGGGCTCGACCTTGGCCGCCGCCGCGGCCTTCTCGATGATCGGATCGAATTGCACGGACTTCGCGAGCAACACCGCGTTGTAGGCGTCGCCGCTCTGCGTTCGTTCCGCCGGCGTCTTAAGCAGAAACTGGTAACGGGGATCGGACGGAACGTTCGTGAAATGCGTGACACCGGCGGCGTCGACGAAGGAATAGATGTCGGCGCTTGCAACGCCGGCGGCAAGGCCGGCGACGAGCGCGCACAAAGCAAATGACCTGCGCATCATTGCAAGCAATTAACGCCGCTGGCCGCTGCTGCGCTAGGTGGGGGAACACCGTAGTTCGTCGGGAGTGATCGACCTAAGGGATCGCGCTGTTGACCGGCTCGCCACCGCGGCCGTAGCCTCGCTGAATGAATCGATCGCGGGCGGAAACGACCCTGCATAGTCAAACCGGAGCAGCGCTCGCCTGGCTGGCCGCCGCGATGCTCTTCGCCGTCAACACTTTCGGTGCCGATGACCTGCCTGCGTTCAAGCCGGGCATGTGGAACTACTCGATGAACATCGAAACGCCCGGATCGATGCAACCGCACACGCAGAGCGTGCGGCGCTGCTCCGACCCGACCGCCGAAATCCGCAAGAAGTGGCAGGCGCTGGCAGTCGAGACCTGCAAGTTCTCCCCGATCAAGCGCGACGGTAATCGCTACTCCTATACCTCGTCCTGTCAGAAGAATGGCATGGAGCTAAGCCTCAGGGCGGTCATCACGATGGAGAGCGACGCCGCCTACCGGGTCGACACCGAATCGAAGACCAACAGCCAGGTCCGCCGAGAATCGCTCGTTGCGAAGCGCGAAGGCGACTGCGTCAAATCCAATGGCCACCCGCCGGTACCGCAGCCGCGCACGGATCCGCCGCCAAAGGACTAGGGTACGATCCAGTCGCCGTCGGCAACGACGCCGTTGCCAGTCGGGCCGGCGAAGTGCACGAGATAGCCGCCCTTGGAAGCGAAGCGCTGGCCGGGCGCGAGCGCAAGTCTTGGGTAATAACCGGTAATGATGCGGTGCTCGAGCATTTCCTCGATGCGCTCGACGAGATAGTCGCGCACAAATGTATCGACCATGTGGTTGATGGTCTCGGACACGATGCCACAAGCGAGATAGGTGTCGGCCTGCTCCTGCAGAGCCACGACCGGGACCTGTCTGATCCGAAACCAGCCGAGCGGAAAATCGATGCGCACCCGGCGCCGGTCCGGCAGATCGAATGGATACGCGAGCCGGGCGATGGCACGCCAAGCCGCCGGAAGCGGTGCTTGCTCGAGACCGCCCATGCGTCCGGAGAGGAACACCTGCGAGAGTCCCTTGGGCACCTCACCAAGCGCAGCAAGATCATCGGGTCGTAGCCACAGAATCAGCGCATCGCCCGGCTCCGTTTTGCGCAGCGCCGCCGCGAGCTCGCGCGCGTGCGCGCCGGCCGGGAGAACTCGATCGAGAAACGTGAGGCCATTATCGGGTGGCGCCGCGGCCAAAGCGGCGGCCGCTTCCTCACCGACATCACCCGCGCGAAACACCTGCACCACGCGATGCACTGGTAGCTTGTCACGTTGTGCCTTGAGCCCATGGGCGATCAGCTCGGCTTCGAGCAGGACGCCCTTGGAAAGATAGAGGTTGTCAAAATCGTTCTCTGCGACGACCGGCAGATCCACATTGGGAAAGATGCAGGGGAGCGCGGCTTCCTCGCAGAAGCGATGTACGGGCGCCCAGGTCCTGCCCCCTATTCCGGAAATCACGGCGAACACCGGTTGCGCGGCAAGTTTCGCGTGCAGCTGCTTTTCCCAGGTCTCGGGCGCGCCCGTGAGCTGCCACACATGCAACTCCCAGTGGCGATTGACCTTGAACATCATGCGCCGCGTGGAATGCAGGCGCGGACTTTCGGCCCGCACATAATGATTCTTGTCGTCGAAGAACTTCTCGAGCACATCGAGCACGCCCTTGCGCTTCACCGGGTCTGCATCGGGCGTGACGATGGTGGCAAAGTGCAGGACCGACTTGGTGACGCCAGGCACCGCTCCGGGGGAAAGTTCCTTGAGATACGCGATGACCTCGGCCATCTCGGCGTCGCCAAGCGTGTAACGCGGCATCAGGTAGCTCAAGGGCTTGCCGTCCACAGCGATCCCTTCGCGGATTGCGCGCGCGAGCGTCGCGTCGGTATACGGGTCGCGATCGGCGCGCATGCCTTCGACGTACGGCAGGTCCAGTAGATCGGCGGTGGCTGCGCGAGGATGAAATAGATAGATGCCGGCGACCGGCGGAATGGTCCGGCGTCCTTCCTTCATGCCGAGGCCGCTGCGCCTGTGACAGTTGACGCACGCCGCGGTGGCACCTGCAACCGGCACGCCTCCTTCACGCTGGCCGCGCAGCGTCGCGCCCGAGGGTAGCACCCCGTTGCGATAAATTGCCTCGCCGATGGTTGCGGTGCCGGCGCACGCCAGCGCCGGTAAACAGAATGCGAGGAAAGCTACGAGGCCGCGAAGCAGGCGCGCAGTCCGGGGTGCAATCACTGCGAAGCGAGCAGCCGGCGATACTCGTGAATGAGTTCGTCCGGCGTCGCGAAGCCGTCGATGCGAAGCCACGGTTGGCCGGGCGCCGCGCGCAGCAAGGTTACCGGTGTGTGGCTCATCTTGTCGCCGCGGTAAACATTGAATGCCTGTTGTGCCGCAAGGCTCGCATCCAGGGTCCCCGTGTAGTGCTGCCACTCGGGACCGGCGTGGAATTTCTGGGCGTATTCGGTCAGTCGTGCCGGGGTGTCCTGCTCCGGGTCGGTGGAGATCGACATCAGGTGAATCTTTTCGCTCTCGGGCCCGAGCTTGCTTTGAACCTGCGCGAATACCTGGCTCATGAGCGGGCAGATCGAGCCACAGCTCGTGAAGATGAAGTTGAGCATGACGGGCCGGCCATCGTTCATCTCGGCGGGCAGCGAGACGACCTTGCCGTCGTCGCGAACAAGTGTCACCGCGGGCACCACGTACTCGGCGGTCGATGAGGTTATCCGCGGGCCCGCCTGTTGATCGCGGGATGTCATGTCGGACGTGTCATCTGCGCTGGCGCAGACCGCGCCCAAAGCCAGCGCGCTCGCTCCGAGGACGGCGATGACGTGGGTCCATGGTCTTTTGGTCATTGGCTCATTCCTCTGTCCCTTCCTTCACTGCACCACCAGCCCATCGAGCCGGACCTGGCCGATCACGACACTCACCCGATGACCTGTCTTGACGTAGTTGCCTTTGTTCGAGAACGCCATCCAGTACGACTTGCCGCTTTCCGGCGCCATCGTCTGGCGCAAGGGGCCGACCTTCTCCATGACCGGCACCTGCAGCGCCACGCGCGCTTTTTCGTCGATCATCTGCGGGCTCGAAGCCCGATCATTGAGCGGTGCCGCCTTTCTGGCATCCACCACCCGGTAGTCGAAGCGCACCAGCGCCCCGGATTCGACGAGCTTCGCGGAGAGCTGATCTACCCCCCAGAGCATGGCGTAATACTGCCGCGCGCTCTGAGGCATGCCGGCCGCCCGATGCGTCGTGCTCTGCTTCGCCGGGGGACTCGCGGGGGCCGTGGGAGCCTCCGCCGGTGCGGCTGCATACCACGTCGTGCTTGCCAGGAGCCCGAGGACGATCAAGAGATTCTTCATATTCCCGCAACCCACGTGTTTTGCTATTGCGATTGCTGCCCGAAGCCTGTGGACTTCGCCTTCTGGGGTTTAAGAATTTCGTAGTCCGACGGCACGACAAACAAGTCCGCCGGTTGCTGAGCTTCCTTGATATTGCGCAGCTCGGCGCCGCTGTTCGAACCCTCCCATTTGACTACGAAATTGAGGGCTACATCGATCCAGACGGCAGCGGTCGCAGCGTCCGAGGCAAGCTTGTTCTGGTATTTCACCGCTTGGCGCCCATTCACGAGTTCAGGTCCCACTTTTTCGCAGGCGATCTTCCGATCTGCGGCCTTTTGCCAGTCGCGACAGGCATCCTCCGCGGACTTCACCCGAAAAAGCTCCGAGGGACCGCTCGCCAGGGGTTGATAAGACTTCTCCGCCGGGAACATGGCGAACGCGGTGCGCTCCGCTCCGTTCACCAACAAGACAATGCCGGTGTATCCGCGCGTCTCCAGACGCACATGGTCCTTGCTGACGTAGACCTTTGCGGACTGATCGGGTAAAGCCGCGGCTCCCGCGGATGACGCGCCCGGCCTGGTGGAGGCGAGATACAACACGTCAGCCGAGAAATCCTGCGCCTCGCATACCAGCGCAATTAGACCCAGCAAGATCGTTGCCGCCAGACGGATTGCCGTGGAGTTCATGTTTGGTGCCTGCGTCATGCTGCGAGCCGATTCCGCTATTGCGGCGTAGTGAGCTTGAGCCAATCTTCCACAGTGCGCTGATCCTGCGGTGTCGCCCGCGGCGCAAGAGGATTGTATTTCTGCCTTTGTTCCTCGTTGAGCACGGCGCGAATTCGCGCGATCGTGGCGTCCTGAAGTGCTCGAAACCGCTCGATCCGGGCACTACCCGACAGTGCAGGATCGAGCCGGATCCGCAGGGTTTCCTCCTGCCGTTGCTCCAGGATCGTTTTTACGGCCGCCTGTTGCGCCTCATCCAGGTTGAAGTTCTTGGCAAACTGCCTGACCCGCTCATCAAGAATCTGGCGTCCGCGAGCCTGATGCGCCGCAGGTGCCTGCGGTGCCGGGCTCTCAGCGCCGGCCGCCGCCGTGACGACGGGTTCGCCCGACAGAAGGATCGGCGACAGCAAAGCCATGGCCAGAGCAGCGGCGCCGCAGCGCCGCAGCTTCGCGGCCGATGTCCTATTGCAGCTTGGCAAAGCGCGCGTCCTCCATGGGCGGATTGACGACCAGCTTTTCAATCACGATCTTCTCTGTCTGCTTGACGCCCTGCACCTTCGTTTCCATGACGTAGGGCATCATCAACCCGCTCACTGACCGGTAGTCACGGTAGTAGACCTCCACCGCGTGTTCCTTGCCGTCCAGGCGTCGGGCCGTACCTTCAATCTTGGTCTCGAGGAATGTCGTCGCATCGATCCACACGCGTTGTGTCTGACCGGTCTTGAACGTCAGCAACAGTCGATAGGTATCTTTGCCCTCGACCTGATCGCTGCCGTCCAGGGCAATCTTGGTTCCTTTTGCCGCGTAGTCCACCAGTGGACCATCCAGGTCCGACTGCATCGCGACCACTTTCATCTCATCTGCCGTGAACGGCTCGACTTCGTGTCGATTGAGGAACGGACGCAATTTCCAGCCGTTGGTACCGTCGTAGACCTGGATTGCAGTCTCTCCACGAAAGTCGAGTTCCAGGCGTGACTTGCGCTCGCGCTTTAGCTCGAGGCGAAACGGCAACTGCGTCTGCTCCGCCGGCCGCTTTGGCAATTGCACACCAGCGGTCTGCACCCCTGGCGCCGCGGCAAGCCGCGTCGGGCTCTCGTTCCCACCGGCATCCATCTTGCCGCTCATGGAAAGGGCGTTCACGGCCCGCCACGCCTGTAGTCCGCCCCGTGCCGCAATGTTCTTCTCAATGATCTGCTCTGCGGTCAGCTTGGCCGCCGCGGATGCCCGATCCACGCCCAGAGAAAGGGACAGAGCCAGGGCCAGTGCGCTGCCGATTACTAACGTTGCTCGGGACATTGATGAATTCTCTCTGTGTTGTCGCGCGTGGGTTAGGGACCTGGGGGAATGCTACTGCACGAGGAGGTCTTTGGCGCGGAACTGACCGACGATTACGCGGACAGCTCGACCTGCTGCTGCGCCAGATTCGCCTCCGGAGGTATCTGACACAGCATGGTCCTAGCTCGGCGTCGCGGTGATTGTCGTCGCACCGTGGAGGCCAACGAGGACATCCTCCCCTCGACTGTGATCATCATCCTTAGAGCCAAATAGCTGCGTCGTGACACCGGTAAAGCGGACTCCATTCTGAACGCCAGAGAATTTGCCCTCCAGCTGGTAGCGGCCGTCCTTGAGCTTCGTCCATGTACCGTCGAAGCGGGTTGCAAACAGCACGGTGCCGCCCGATGTGAACTGAAACCTGCCGCCTCGGATGTTGCTCGTGACCGGGCCAGCAGCGAACGTGACCTCGCCGGCAGGACCACTGCTGACCTGAAGACTGGCAATCTTGAGACCCTCAGCAGTGGACACGACCGATCCGGTGCCGGTATCGCCGGACACCGTGCCGCTGTTTCCCAAAGTGATGGTGATCGTCGAGGCCGCTGGTACCGCAAGCGCCACAACAGCGAGCGCGGCCAGCAACGCCGTACCTGGAAGAACAATACGTGACTTCATCGAGGTCTCCTGAAATTGGTCGCGCTGTCTTTGTGCAGCTTGATCCCGCGCAATGCGCCTCGGAATTGCAAGACACGTCGCGCACACATTGGTTCAGTGACTGACTCACTGAAATGCAGCACGAATTCGTGTCTAGAGTCTGGTCGCAACACGCGGTGCGAGGAAGACCGGGTCTTGCGCCAGCAAGCGCCGGCACAGATTGCCAATTGCTTTCGATTCCTGGCTGATGAGGCGATGCTGCTCGCGAGAAATCCCGCGAGCAGCATCGACGTCACGCCTCCAATCGCATCCGTTTCCTACGGATTGGCATGCCCGATGAGATTACCCGTCGTCGGGTTGGGCAAGCCAGTATCCGTGAAGCTGATCGTACCCAGCCGGTTTACGTTAACGGCAGAAGTCACGTTCGTGAACCTCACCGATACCGTGCAACTCAATCCCGGCGCGATGGCCGCTCCCGTACAGGTGTCATTCTCGGTGTTGTAGAACCAAGTGAAGATCGATGCACCGGCTTGTGTCAGCCCGACATTGGTGATCGCCACCTGGGACCCACCGGGGGCCGCATTGTTCGTCAATGTGACGGTGCCCGTTCCAGTACCTAGGTTGCCGATCGGTGTCGCAAAAGTGATCGTCAGCGTCGGCGGAGTAACTGCCACCGGCGCCCGCGTCGCCACGCCCGTACCGGTGAGTATGGCCGGTGTTGGCGTGACCACCGCACCACCTGCGTAGGCCACGGTCACGGATCCGCTGAGCGGCCCTGTCGCCCCTGGCGCGAACTGGATCTTGATCGTGCACGAAGCACCGAGCGCCAACGTCGCACCGCAATTGGGAGCACCACCCGGGAAGGTCCCGGTCGTGACCCGCGTGAACCCAGCGCCAGCGACGGCCTGCGTGCCACCAGCAAGGGCAACGTTGCCCGTGTTGCTGACCGTCAGGTTGCGTACGTTGCTGGTCGTGCCCACCGCCCAATTACCGAAGTCCAGCGGGCTCGGGAATACCGAGGCACCCGGCGTTGCCGGCCCCGCTCCAGCCTCAATTGCGCCGACGTCGACAGCATTGTTCGCCTTCCTCGCATTCTCGAAGAAGTCGTTGGCCGGTGCCGCCGCGAAGGTCGCGCTCGAGAGCGCTTGCGAGTCGTAGTTGATGGCCGGCGAGAGTGGCTGCAAGCCGTAGTTGCCGAGCACGGCACCCGTCTGCGGGTGAGTCAGTGACAACGGGCCCCAGCTGATATTGATCCAGTTGTTGCCCTCGTCCACGGTCGCGCCCGCGGTCAGGTTGAAGATCGGCACCGGCACGTTCCCTTCGTTGGTGCCCGGCGGCACCTGGTACCAGCCCGTGGCGCCCGCCTCTGGCGGTATCTTCGAGCCGTTGCAGTACTGCTGGACAACGGTCGGGTTGGCCGCCGTGTTGGCCCGGAAGCCCGTTGCGCCGCCGCCGGCATAGCCGGTGATGCTGGTCAGCACCGATGCGTGCGGCGTGAACGTGAAGCCCGAAGATGGTTAGTCGGTCCCGTGTCGCCACGCAGGCCGATGTCCCAATAGAGTCGCACTGGCGGTGAACGCAAGCGCCGGTGCGATCTGATTGAGCTGCGGAACCAACGCGACGCGTAGCCTGCTGGGCTCCTGAAGTCGGGCTGCGTCACCACGATGTTGAACGCACGGTTCTGCCAGAGCACGTCGTTGTACAGAATCGGGTTGGAGACACGTCCTGCAAGCGCCGTTATTCGATTTCCGGTCGTGTTGGTCGTCCCGATGCCCTGGCGGACAGGTGATCGTTCGCCGGGAGAGAGGCCAGGAACTCCGCTGTGTGCCCGGCGCTCGAGACGCCCGGCCGGCTGTGGGGTCCGACAGCGGCACGCAGGGAATGTTGGCACCTGACGCGTCACGTGGGCAGGGCGTTGGCGCGCTTGCCTGATCGAGCAAAGAAGGCGCCGAAGAGCGTCCCCGACGACGCGGTGGAATCGTTGGACGACGATCGTGTTGTTGATCAGGTTCACCGCCAGCGAGTCCTGCAGCGACACGCCGCCGCCGTCCCAGCCGGCGACGTTGTTGGCGATGATGTTGTTGGTGACGTTGACGCGAGTACCAACGCGACGGAGTCGGTGGGGAACGTGCCCACTTCCGATGCCGTTCACGCCCTGGAAGCGGATGCCGCCGCCGCTGCCGGCTTCCGCAGCGTTACCCATGATCAGGTTGGCATTGATCACCAGGTTGCGACCGATGCCGTCGCCCACCGTGCCAAACGCGTGGCTGCAATCCGCGTCGGGCTCACCGGGACAGGTCGGATCCGTATCCGGAGCGCTCATGATGAGCAGGCCGCCGCCGTTGCTGGGCGTCGTCGGGTTGGTCGCTCTGGTTGAACAGGATCGTGTTGTGCTGGATGTTGCCGTTCCAGATGAACCCGAGGTGAGACACTCCGGCGCCGTCGCCGGTGCTCATGTTCCCGCACACCCAGTTGTAGTTGAACTGGTAGTTGTCGGCGCCGGTGCAGAAGGCGACGCCGCCCGCGCCGGACGGCGTGGCCGAGAACAATTCGTCGCCCTCCGACGCGTTCGTGCGTGACCGCGTTGTGGTGGACGTTCACGAACCGGTCGAAGCAGTACGGCAGCTGCAGGTTCGTGACGTTGCTGTTCTGGCAAGAGCCAGGAGCCGCGATGACTCCGCCTACGATGTAGCCGTCCGGATGTTCCCCCTGGCCGATCGTGATGCCGCCCGACAGCGTTCCCTGGTTGTTGTGGACGCGGTTGTTGGCGATTTCCAGGTTGTGGCGCCCAGGCGTGCACGAAGATGCCGCCGCCGCCCTGGGAACTGTTGGTGATCGTCAAGCCGTCGATGCGCGACGGGTTGCAGTTGAAGTTGCTCGGGAACGGATTGGGCAGTTGCAGATTGTCGCACCGTTGGCGTTGGCGGCCGTGTCAGCAGCGTGGTGCCGGCCGGGAACCGTCCGTCCGCGCGTGCGAACGGATCCGATCGGGAAGTCTCACGCCCTTCGCCAGCACCGTGATTCCCGCTCCTTCATAGGCTCCCATCAGGGTTGGTTCCTGCAGCTGTTCCGCCAGGTTGCCGTTCAGCGTGGCATCCCAGCCGACCGTGGCTTCCAGCGGCAACCGATCCACCTGCGGATTGTTGGCCGTCGGGGTTGAAGCCGACCAGTTCGAGCCGAACAGTGCCGATCCGCAAGCACGGATCGTAGCCGCTCGGCGTGCCGTCGGGCGCCAACCCGAACAGGCAAACCATCCGCAGGCGCCAGGCATCCAGAACTTGCCGGCGGGATGCGCATTGGCGTCGATGATGCTCGAGGCGGCTCCGACGCCTTGCAGCCGGACCGGCTTCCACATGAGCAACAGTTCATGGTAGGTGCCGGGAGGCACGATGATCAGGTCGCCCGGCGTGGCGGCGTCAATCGCCGACTGAATCGTCTGTCCGGCGGCGAGCCGTGTCGGAGCTTTGCCGCCGATCGTGACGGTCACGGTGTCGACCGATTTCTTGCCGTTGCCGGCCGTGATGACCAATTCACCGCAACGCGGCGAGCCGCCGTTACCTGCACCTGCGCTGCTGGACGGAGCACAGCGGCACCTGCGTTCCGGTGCTGGGCACAGTGACAACGATCGTGGCTGTCGCTCCAGCTGTACGACGTTAGCCGTGTCACGCCGCCGATCGTTGACGCTTCCCGTGCCCTGCGTAGTCGCCGAAGCCATAGTGGCGGGTGATGGTCTTCTGCATTGTAAGGAGTCGTCGTGTGCGAGGGTCCGGAGTAGCCGTAGTTGTTGACGTCCTGGTCGCCCAAGCGCATGGATCGTGATGGGGTGGGTGGTCCCGCGACGCGCTCATCCAGGGTCCAACTCCGTCACCATCCACTTCGCTGATCGCCGGGCGTGGCATCCGGGTAAGCGCAGTCGGGATGGTTGTAGCTCCGCCGCGAAGGCGGCCGTCGGTATAACCGGCGTGTCGAAGTATCCGGTCTGCCCCGGCATGAACGGCAGTTCGTAGCAGAACTGGCTGTAGGCCGACTGGTAGAAAGGATCCGGCGGTCGCGCCCGCTGCCGCGATCGTTCATGCACATGACCATCATCGTCGGGATATATCCGCTCGGGTCGGGCGGGTTCACCGAGAAGGTCGAGTAATTCAGACCGTTGTAGATTCCATGCTGGTCGGAATAGATGCGGGAGACTTCGTTTCCGGCCCAATCCTTGATCGGATACCGGCAGGTTAGGCCGGCGAGAACTTCTCGCCGAACTCCGGCGAGAACGGGTCGAACTCCGAGGTGAAATCGTCCGTGATCACGCCGGTGAAGTGGCCGGCGACGTGGGTCGAGCTGAAGACGTAGAACTTCGCCAGCACCGACATCTGGTCCTCGAGCGTGACTTCCTTGCGATCGCAAAGTCGGCGCGTAGCTCCGGCGAACGGCGCGTTCTGCCCCGACTGCGGGAACAGGCTCATGAAGTCGGGAACGATGCGGGCTGCGCCCACGCAAGGCCAGAAGGTCTTCACGCTTCCGGTGTCGCCCTCATGGCGGGGCGCTGCGCCCAGATCCGTGGTCGGATTCAGGGGATTGTTGGGGTTGTAGGTCGCGGCGACCGCGGCCTGGTCGGGCATGATGAAGATGTTGCCGAAGCCGGCGAACTGCTGGGTCACCGGCGCGTGTAGGTGTCGCCGAGCAGGATGTTCTTGTCCTCTTCCTTCACCAGTTCGTAGCCCGGAGGAACAATCATTTCGACCACGTACTTGCCGGCCGGCAGCATCGGGGCTGCCGTCGGTCGGGTCGGCCACGCAGATCGTGCAGTTCGAACCGGTGCAGTTCGGTGCCCAGTGAAGGCACTCCGGTCGTGCGGATTTCTGCCGGTGATGCTGGGGAACTGGTACATGCCGTCGTAAGGTGCCGGCTGCAGCTGGTTCCAGTTGTGCATGCCGTCATAGCACTTGTACTGGGAGTTGTTCGGCAGCGCGTCGCAGCGTCCCCGCCGTGCTGCGAGTTGTACCAATCCAGGTAGTTCGGCTGGTTCTGAACAGCGTGTAGAAGAACGGGTCGCTGGTGCTCTGGCCCGGGCAGTTCATGTTGGGATTGCCATCCGGGCGGAAGCCCTGCGCCCAATCGTCCCAGCTGCTGGTCTGCGGTCGTGTCCACCATTGGTCAGGGACTGGCTGCCGTCGGGCGCCGTACCCTCCTGGTAGAGATTGATCGTGACGTGCGGAACCTGGGGCTCCCACGTCAGCTGCAGCAGCAGCGCCGGGTCGTCAAACGGGCGGGTCGAGGCGTACACGACATGGCCGTGGATGCCGCCGTTCTCGCCGTCGGCGAATGGCGTCTTGCCGAATTCCAGAAACTGGTTCTGTCCGGCGAAGCCCTGCCAGCCGTAACTGGTCACCCAGGACGGATCGACTCGGCCGGTGGAGCCGCCAGCGGTAGTCGCCGGGCAGGACAATCGGCATCGGCGCAATACCTCGCGCCCGGAACCCGCAAGGCCGGAGGCAGCGGGAAGTCCTCATTGGTCCTGCGCCAGATTCAGCAGAAGGCTGGAGTTGCCGCAAGCCGGGTAGCCGGCCTGGCCGCACGCGTAGGGACCGGTGGAGCCGTCGACCGGGCCGCCCGCGTCGTTGACCACGTGCGTCCCCGTGTTCTTGTAACGGGTCGAATCCGTTTCGAGCACGTACCAGTTGAAGATCGGGAAGACCTCGTTGAAGCCGGCGAAGCCGTTCAGGTCGGTGCTGTTGAAGTTGGAGAGACTGCCGTCGCGGAACCGGATGTTGGTCGGTACCAGCGCGAGTCCCTGTTCGTTCGGATCCTGGAGACGCCATTGCCGTTGGCGTCGAAGAACGTCCGGGTGGAGAGGTTGTTCTTCCAGGCGTGGACCGCAATTTCTCCCATGTTGCAGGTGAGCCGAAGCAGCGTTGCCAGTGCAAGGGTATTGCTGGCTGCGTGCTCACGCGGACCGGCGTCGAAATGCCGTCCACGATCTGATCGTTCCACTGGTCGAAGACGGTGACTCTCCAGTCACCGGCGGGGATCGTCTGTCAGGGTAAACGTCCCATCGGCGGTCGCACTTTGCGAACGCGATGTCAGCGCCATCCGGGCTTCCCAGGCTCACGTAGCACTGGGTGTAACCAAAGGTATCGCGTGTACCGGTGCCGTAGAGTCTCTCATCCGGCGTCCGGCTCATGTGGACGCCCGTGACCGTGCCTGTCACGGTGCTGGTGCACGCAGGGGCGCCGGGGCCGGTGCAGAGTGCATGCTCCTGCAGTCATTGATGAACTGCGGATTGGCAAAGCCGATGGACACGTGGTAACCGGCCGGCCCGAACTCCTGGAAGTAAGCGGGCTCGTTGACCTTGATGAAGGTATCGTGGTCCTTGCCGCCATCCAGAGTGTTGGTCTGCAGCCACTCCTCACCGCGCGCAATCCGGTCGGCTCCCGGCGTGGCGACGACGCCGTACCTTCCGGGCGGCATGTTTGCAACGATCGCCTGGCCCGCCAGCGGGGAGAGCAGTTGACGCCGTCCGACTCGTACCTCGGGCAGACGGGGATCACGCCCGTGATGCCCGTGGGACTGACGGTCCCGTCGGCAGGAGGCGATCATTCACCCGTGTAGACACCGGACCTTGAGTCCTTCGCAATCGGGCACGCATCCGTGCCCGTGAGCCGGATCGATGGTTCCCGCCAAGGCGTTCGACAACGGCTGGTTGAACTCGTCATAGGTCAGCTGTCCGGCAGAGTCGCCCGTGCCGCCCACCAGGTCGAAGATGGTGAGGTTGAACCCGCCCAGGCCCGGTTCGTTTGGAACTGGCTGGTCGAAGTTCTGCCGCCCGCATCATGCTCGCCGTTGAGCGGGTGGTCGTCCTCGAACACAAACACCGAAATCTTGGCCGGCTGCGGCTCTTGAGGCTAGAGCGAGGACCGTTACGCGAGGTCTGTCCCGGGGCGATCTGGGCGCCGCCCATGGCATGCCCCGGGTCCATCGCGTCGCCGGGCAGAACCGAGATGTAGTAATGCTTGGTCGGATCCAGATACGACCTGGCTGGGATGCACGGGCGCCTTGGCCGCGCCGGGACTGGCAGATGCCATTGCCGACGTCGCAGACCGCATTCACGTGCGCCCCGCCGACGAGCATCATGTCTGGCCCGCTTCGCAGGAGATAGCAGTGCCCGCGGGCCCAACGCAGCCCTGCGCCACGACCGGCATGTAGCTGGTGTGGAAATTCGTTCCAAAGACTGCCGGAGCTCCCGCTGGAGTTACCGTCGGGCAGCCCGCCGGCAGCGGATTGCGGGTGCAGTTGGGATCGACATAGAAGGTGCGGTCTTCCTCAATGATCCAGCGATAGTCGGTGATCGGAGTTGTACTGGTCTATGCCGTCCACGACCGACACCGCCAGATTGCTCGCGGCCGGGAAGACCAGCGTCGCAGTCGCGGCTGCAGCGCTAAGCGTCCCCTGCGAGTTCTGCGCGTGATAGGTGAACGTGTAGGTTCCCGGCGCCGCGACCGAGGCGTTGAACGCGCCGGTCGAATCGACAGTCACGGTCAATCCGACTGACGGCGCGACACTCGCGGCGTTGACCGTCAGCGGATAGCCCGAGCCGTCCTTGTCGTTGATCAGTACGCCAGGCGACTTGATGCTCAGCGATGTCGCTACCGTCGATGTGTACGCGTCGTCGCCAACAGCGATTCCGGAGGCGGCTGCAATCGGCGCCGCGCCCAGTGTCACCGTCGCGCAAGCCGCTCCTGAAGTCGCGCCATTGCCGCAATAGCTGAAGCTGCCCGAGGCCGCTGTGGCGGCGAAGGTAAACGTACCGTTCGTGTTGAGGGTGAGGGTTCCTCCGGTCACTGTTCCCGTCACGACCTTGACGCCGGAGACATTGACGTCGTTCGTGATCACGCCCTTGGCTGGATCCGAGACAACGAGCGTCTTGCCCGAAATCACGGAGTTATAGGTATCCGCCACCGCTGCCGCGGCTCCGAAGGCTGCAGTGGCACCAGGCAGACCTGCGCCGTTGACGCTGATGTAAGCCAGCATGCCGGCGTCGCGCGCGGTCGCGTTGCCGGACAGGCCCAATGCGCGGTCGAAGATCGGAAGAGCCGGCCCCTGCAGCGGGTACGTTGATTGTGACGTCGTAAGTCTTGCCTGCGGCCAGGAATACTTCGTTCTGCACTCGGGTTACGCCCGGCAAGCGGATTGCCGTCTTCCGCAATCAGCCCGATGCCTGGCACCGCGGGTGTGCCGGTTAGCGATCCGACGATCGACGGCACGTGCATGCGCAGGCCAGCGTTGACCATGCGGACCAGGACCGTGCCGGACACGTCAGTCGCTGGCGTCACCGGGAACAGTGACGGCTTGACCGTGGATGCCGGAGTGTTGCTTGCCTTGTCGAACGCGACTGCCGTTGACCAGGTAGTACAGCGGCTGATAGTTCACGGCCGGCGGATAGCAGTTGCCGGAGTTGGGCGTCGCAGGATTTCCGCAGCCGCCAGGTTGGCCGGACCAAACCGTCGTCTCGCTGAAGCCAGGCAGTGTTGACGGCCGTTGGCAACCGCAGCTGTTCTGAACCGGGTCGATTTCACTGAAAAGGAGCGAGATGTCGGCGTTGTAGGTCACGCCGGGATAAGCCGTGCCGGTTGACGCGTCAGTAACGACCACGATTCCGTACAGGCCCATTGGCCCCTGAATCGACGGGTGCGTGCCGGACTCAAGCAGATACGTACCGGCCCGCGGTGCCGTCCACGTGAGACTCGCGCGTCGCCCCTGCCGCCACTTCCGTCGCGAACGACTGCACGCGGTCTTCCTGCGTCGGCGGGTTGTTCATCAACGGTGGTGTCTGCGACAGGCCACGTGGCCCCCTGCGGGCCGTGTGTCGGACTCGGCACCTGTGCGTTCCGGCTCCAAGTCCACCGCCCAACTGGCCCACGATCGTCAGCGAGGTCGGTACGGCCCGGCAGATTGTTGGTCAGGTTGATCGTCAGCGACGTTCCGGTGGGAACCGTGATGACGACAGGCGACCAGCCGGCCGGTGTCGTCGCTGTCGCTACCGGCGCATTCGGATTCAGCTTGGCGCATGTGGCGGTCGAGCCATCCACCACCGTGCCGCAGCTGTAGCCCCACATCGGCACTGCCGAGCCGTCGGGCAGGGTATGCGTTGGCTGACGCCGCGGTCAGATTGACCTGCTGTCTGGGCGAACGACGCGCCGCTCCCAGCAGGAGAACAGTGACAGCCAGCGATTCCGGAGTTGCCGAGGATCGCCTTGAGATGTTGGATCGCATTGCTCTTCTCCTGTCCCTAGTTCGACTCGTCGATGACGAATTCCCGGGAATCGACGAGCATCATCATCATCATTCCGCCCGGGAAAATATTGTTGGTCGTGATCTCGCGCTCGTTGTGCGAGTGCCACATGAAGGCAAAGCCAGCTTCTGAATCGGGCGGATTCGCGACCGTGCCGGACGGCGGCGTGGTGCCGGTGGGGCCGACGGCGCGCGACGGTCGCATCCGGCCCGAGATACGGGCTGCCGCCGTACCACGGCCCGTTCGCGAGAATGTTGGGATCGGGCAGAGTTACCGGACCGCCAGCTCGCGACATCACCGAACGGACTCTTCTGCAGTGGCTTGTTGTGATCCTGGCACCATTCGAAGTAGTTGATCGCCGTGGGTGCACCCGTGTTGTAGCCGTTGGCATCCGGAGTACAGGCAAGCTTGGCGTGCCTCGTGGACGCGGGATTGTGTCCATACGCATCCCAGTTCAGCCCCTTGCCGGTCCAGTAGAAGATCCCATCCATCGCCTGCCCGGGAGTGGTGGTCGTGGTGAAGAGCAGCGGGCCGGCGAGATTGATCGCTGGATTGGTCGCGCTGAGAATCAGATTGCCGTCGCGTGCCAGAACGCGCACGTGGTTGCCGTGCTCGTGGAACGGATGCTGCCAGCGTCCTGGCCGATGATCCGCAACAGCATCAGCTCGCCCGGATGCATGTGCGGATTGCCGTTGTAGGGCTGGTGCGGATATTCCGAAGCGTAGTTGGGATCCATGTCGTCGGGCATCGAGCGCCCGTTGATCATGAAGTAAGCGGGAACGTAGGGCTCCGTCGCGACGTTCATGCAACCCGTGCAGCGTCCTGCGTTGACTGCTCCTCCGCCTCGCGGTGAATCCTGGGATCCATCTCGGAGAACTGGAACAGGTATTCCCGGTCGTAGCAGGCGCCCGGGTGGTTGTACGCGGCGGCGGCCAGCCGGAAGTCGATCTTCACCCCACGCGTCCTTCGCATCGGCGTTGGCGCCGGGATTCGCGGCGGGCAAGCCAGCCGTGCAGACCGCCGGTATGTTGGCGGGATTCGGGAGCACGATGATGTGCCCCGTACAGGCCCATCTCGACCTGCAGATCGCCTTGCGTTCCGCTGTAGTAGGAGTGAGTTCCTGCCGCAGTGCTGGGAATCGTAAGTGTGTAGGTCACTGTACCGCCGGGCGCCGCCTCCTGCGTCAGCAGCCCGGTTACGCCGCCGCGTCGCTGTCACCTGGAAGCCGGGAAACAGGATCGAGGTGTTGCCGGCGGCGGCGGGGAGATTATTCGTCAGAGTTACGGTGACCGTCGTTGTCCCCGTGTAGGCGCCGTGACGATCAGTGTGGGCCCGGGTACCTGCATGGTGCTGCAGCTCGGCAGTCGCATGCGCCATGGCGGGAGCAAACGCGCTTGCGGCGGGGCCGGTGACACAGCCGTATCCCCACGAGTAGACCAGTTCCCGTCGGGCTGGCTGATGAAAGCCGGCTGCGCGGTCAAGGCTGAACGTCGGGCCGGTGATGCCGGGAGCCGCAGCATGCGCGGCAGACGCCAGCAGCAACGTCACCGCTACCATCGCGACCGGAAGCAGTGCGTGTCTCACGGAAATCGTCTTGCTTCATGTTCAGTCGCGCTCATTGCTGCTCTCCTTAATGAGTGACCCGGACTTCGGTCATCAGCCCGCCGAAGTTCTCGGCGTCGTTCGACAGGTGGTCGAGATTGGGCGTGTAGAGGTAGAAGACCTGCCCGGCGGAATCGCCGGTGCTGATCCAGGATCACGTCGACCGACTCGCCGCCACCCAACGTGATCGAGTTGGTGTTGTAGTAGAGGTTGTTTCCCGCCTGATCGCGCAGCAGCTTGGCGTTGATCCCGATCACCTTCATCGGAATCCCGAGCGAGGCCAGCGTCTGAAACTCCGTGATGTCGAGGTCGGAGATGCGCAGCAGCGCCTTCTGGCCCGGCCGGAATGTTGATGATCGAGGGCAGCGGCTGCGAGTAGTGCATCGCTGCCATCCGTCGTCTGCGTCGCGAGCGGGCCCGCGCGTCACCGTGTCCGGATAGCTGCGGCCGTTCAGCAGGAAGTACTTGTCCTTCATGTCCGTGAAGTTTTCCGGGTTGAAGGTCATGCCGACGAAGTGGAAGTTCGGGATCGAAGCCGTGCATCTGGATCGGATACTCGACGTCGTAGGCGGTCGAGCCGTCACCGTCGTTGTAGGCATAGTCTTGGTGCGCCGCGTCGGTCGTAGCACTGCCGCGGTTGATCGTTGTCGCCGCGGCCGGCAGTGGATTGCTGCACAGGATGTCGTTGGAATCGCACTTCGTGCGCAGATCTCGCTCTGCTGCGCTACTGAGCGCGCTGATAGAGGTGCGTCGCCAGCTGGGACCCGATTCTGCCGCGGCCGCACGTAGATCTGCCCGACCATGCCCATCTGCAGGTGCTCGGGCGGCGTGATGTGGCAGTGCCAGAAGTAGGTGCCGGCATCGGGCGCCAGGTAGTAGTACGTGAAGCTGCCGCCGATGTTGATGGCGACCGAGGCGTCCGGCACGCCGTCGTAGAACGCCGAAGCATTCGGATAACCGTGGAAGTGAACCGTGTGCTGCTCGAACAGGTCCGGCCGCATGACCTGGCCGACGTTGGTGAGCGTCAGGAAGAACTCATCGTCCTCGTCGATCGCCATCAGCGGCGCCGGCATGTTGCCGTTCATCACGCCGACATCCATGATCGGGCGGGGATCGACGTGGCCGTTGAGACACGGCGGCGCGCAAGCACCGCTCGCGATGGCATCCGAGTCGGGAGCCAGGCCGACGGCGCCGTTGTAGCCAATGAGGCTGGCATTCGTGTAGTCGCCTTGCACGTACCCGGGGTCATCGACTTGCGCCGGCAGTTGTGGCGGGATCACCGGGCACCAGTGAGACCGGAGCAACGGTGTTGAAGACATTCGGGAACTGAGTGCCAGGCTTGCCGTTCGTCATGTCAGACAAGCCCGACAGCGGCCCGAAAGAGAACAGGTACGTCTGCGTGCCGTCACCCATCGTCGCGAAACCGTCGCCACCGGAAATCTGCTGGCACTTGATGGCGCCGTTCACTCCATTGGCGGCTGGTGTAGGCAGGTTCGGAATTATTGTCGTCCGCGTTCGGGTGCGTGATGGTGCTCTCAGGACATTGCACCTGGAACGACTGCGCGCTCGCAGGCAGTGCGAACCCAACGAACAGGAGAGCCGCCAAGCCCCGACGCAAAAGTTGTGTGCTGATCATGTGACCTCCGGCCTCGCTTGCACGCCGTGATTCGAATTCGATTGGAGATATCCGTAAAACGAGCGGGCACCGGACCGCGTTTCCATGTCGGTCCGAGTGCACCGCAAATCGCCCACTTGCCCGTTCGTTCTTATCGTTCGATCCCCCGGCGTCGTTTGATCGCCGGTGGTCCTCCTACTGCTCAACCGATGAATCGGTTGCGGAAATCCCGCAGTGAAAGAGTCGTGAAATTCGGGCGCCCCAACAATTGGGGTGATACTTCCCGGGCAGGGGGAAAAGACTTCAGCGGTATGGGGGGAAACACTGTAGAGCGGCGTGCTCCGCTCGAACAGTCGCCCTACGGCATCACGACGATCGTCAAAGGCTGCTGGGCAGCCGGCGCCATCGTCGCGCCACTTGCCTGCACGGCCGCGAGTTGCAGCGTCACTTTGGAGCCGGGATTGGGCGTGATCGCCTTGAAATGCAGCACCATCACGCTGCCAGTCCCGCGCGCGGGTTCTTCGGGAGAAGCGTTCACGACAAACTGCACGATGCCCGCCATCTGATTGATTCGCGGAAGCGTCGTCGACACGAGCGCTGACGGCACGATGTCACCCGGATCTGCAGATTTGAGTTGCAGAACTGCCGGGTCGTAGTGCACCTGCGCGCGCAGGTTTTTCATGTCCGCGCCGCCTTCAAGGTGGAGCGTGACGTCGACATCCTGGCCGACGTTGGCTTGACCTGGCGCGTCCCACGATCACGTTCGGTGCACCCGAAACGCTCGGCGGCATGCGCACCGGATTCGGCGGTGGCGGCGGCGGCAACTCGATGGGCGCGGTCGCCGCGGCGGCGTCAGGCGCGGACGCCGGCGCGGATTCGGGCGCGGTGCTCGCTGCACTCAAGTCGACGGCACCGCCGTTGGAACCGGTGTTTGCTGGGGCGCCACTGCCGGTTCCGCCTGCCGCGCTCGCGGCGCCCATGGGGGCGCTGCGAACGCTCGATTCCGTGCCGTACCAGAACTCCGTCGTGTCGGCCGCGGGCCGCGGCTGCGACCGGATGATGCGCGGCGTGATGGACAAGACGATCTCGCTCTTGTCGGCGGAGTCGCGGTTCGTGCCGAACAAGCGGCCGAGTATCGGGATGTCCCCGAGACCCGGGACGTGATTCGAGCTGCTGGGTGTCCTGATCGTTGATGAGTCCGGCGAGAATCTGCGTCTCGCCGTCCTTCAGGCGCAGCGTCGTGTTCGCATTGCGGGTGCCGATCTGATACGCGAGCGAGCCGCTGCCATCGCTCCCGCCCACCTGCACTTCCTTGATGATGTTGCTCACTTCGAGATTGACCTTGATGGCCACATCGCTGTCGAGATAGATCGTCGGCTCGACTTCGAGCGTGAGGCCGACGTCGAGGTACTGCACGCTGCTCGCCGCAGAGGTACCGCCGCCGACCAGCACCGTTGAATTCGTGATCACCGGCACGCGCGATCCGATCAGGATCTTCGCCTTCTCATGATTGCGCGCCCGGATGCGCGGACTCGCGAGGATATTGCTGAGGCCCGACCTGCTTCAGCAGATTGACCGTCGCCGAGAGTGGCGTCACCGACAGGTTGTGCGAATCGAGTGTCGTGAAACAGGTCGTACAGACTCTGGTCATCCGGCGTGCTGACCGTCGCGGCCGTCGGATAGGCGATGCCGAGCTCCTGGAGCTTCGAGCGCGTGATCTCGAGCACCTCCACTTCCATCATCACTTCCGCCTCCGGCAGGTCGAGCGAGGCGAGGAGTTTTTCCGCCATGTGCACGACTTCGGGCGTGTCGCGGATGACGATCACGCTCGCGCGGTCGTCGATGAAGGTCGTCTTGGCATTCAACATCGTCTTCAGGAGGCTCTGCGCCTGCTTCGTATCCGCATTCGTGAGGTAGATCGCCTTGACGATCTGGTCCTGGTAGTCCTTCTGCTTCTGCGCCGTGTTCGGGTAGATGAGCACCATGTTCTCGGAGAGCACCTGGCGCGCGAGCTGGTTCTGGCCGAGTACGAGCTCGATGGCCTGCTCGACCGGCACCTGCTGCACGAAGATGGTGGTCTTGCCGTCGCTCCTCACGTCCTTGTCGAACACGAAGTTGATGCCGGACTGGCGCGACAGCACCTCGAACACCATCTTGGTATTCGCGTCGCGGAACTGCAGCGTCACCGGACGTTGTCGCGCGCATGCACCTTCGGCACGACGTTCACGGGGCCGCGCGCGCTGCTCGATCTCTTCACGCAGCGTAATGGCCGAAGCGAAACCGGGATCTTCCGCGAGCACGGCGCGCACTTTGGCGTCGGCCTGTTCGATCGCGCCGGCCTTCAGGTCCTTCGCGCCCTGCTCGATGAGCTCGCCATGGCGGCGATCGTCGGCCACGCTTTCGAGGCCGCGCTGCGCGCGACTGGTCGCCGTTGCGATGATCGCCAGCACGCGCTCGTAAAGGTGTTCCGCGTCATCGAGCTTGCCGGTACGTCGCGCGACGTCCGCCGCAGCCGAGGAGGCGCGTGACCGCGGCGTCGCGCTGTGTCTTCAGGTCGAGCCGATAGGTCATGTTGGCCGGATCGTCGTGAGTCGCCTGCTCGAGCATCGCGAGGCCTTCCTCGTAGTGCCCGCTCTCCATGGCCATCAGGCCGTCCTCATGCACCCGGTCCGTCGCGCAGGCCGCGAGCACGGCGGCCGACACGAGGACCATCAAGCGCAGCGCGATTCGCCTCACGTACCGCCTCCGAGTTCAAGCGTCTGCTGCGTATTGAGCGGCTTGTAGGTGAAGACGAGCGCGCCGTTCTGCACGCTGTCGACGCTGTAGATGCCGTCGAGCGTGTCGCCGACGTGCACGTCGTAAACGCGATCGCCGCGCGTGAGGAAATAGACCGTCGGCTGACTGCCGTCGTTGTAGCTGCCGACGAAGACATACGGCAGCGGCAGGCGCCGTCGGCTCGACCGGCGCCGCAGGTGGAGGCGGTGGCGGCGGCGGAGGCGCCACGTACCAGGATTTCGGTGCGAACAGATCGTTCGCATTCGACGCGTCAGAGGTGCGATGCGCGAGCGCGAAGAGGAACTTCGCCTGCGCGGGCGTGAGATCGCCCGCATGGTGCTGCGGCCGGACGTTCGATGTAGCCGCAGGTCGCTTGATCGCTGCAGGTGCTGGGCGCGACCAGTTCTCGCGGTCGGCTCGAAATTGAACGGGATCCGCCGACGAGCGGCATGAATCCGGCGACGAGCGCAGTTGAGGCGAGTAAGTACGCGTTCCGCCGACTGATAGCCAATCTCATGCGAGCTAGGGTCGATGAAAGCCCGCCTACGACACAGTGGGCGGGTGCTTTACCTACCCGAGGCGAAAGGCTGTAGATCCAGGTAGGGTTACTAGGTAGACGTTGCGCCTGCGTCGTGCGTCAATTCAGTATCGCAGCGGACGCTGCGCGGCCGGCGAGTCGTCCAGATCATTCGTCTCGTCGGCGGCCAAAGCTGCCGAAAGCTTTCCAGCGCGGCAGAGAAACCACAGCAGAATCCCCGAGAGTGCGAGGTAGCTGACGCCGATGATCCACCACATATCTGCCTCGCTTGAGACGGCAAGGTCTACTTTGAATTCTTGCGAATCACGCTACCCGGAAGGCCACGGGGAGTCTCTGCCATGAAGACCCGCCGCTCAGGTAGGAGATCGACCCATCATCCGCAACGACGCATTAAGTTAAACGCCTCGTGGCCGAAATCAAAGGTAGGGTTTATACCCCATCGCAAGCAGGGAGGGATTCTCCCACTATGCGAGTACGTCGGGCGCAGCGACGGCCATGCCGCGAATAACAAGCAAGTCGCCGGCGCGCAAGGGAATTTGCGCAACCGGTCCACAGTCAAGACCGCCGCGGTCTGAAACCATACCGCCCGTATCTCTCTCGAGGTTCGGTCCATGAAGCTACGAAGCACATCCATCGCCGCCCTGCTCCTCGCAGCTGGCGCAACCACTGCCATGGCGTCGGACCTCGAGTACGACCTGCTCGTATTCGGCAGCGGCGAACTCTTCGAGTCGTCGGGCTTCGATGCGCCGGTGAGCGATAACCTCCACGACGTCTACGTCAGCGATCAGCTGATCGCGGCCGACGTCATTTTCAGCCTGCAGAAGGGCCACTTTCGTCTCTTCGGCGAACAGCTCGTGACGAACCACGAATCCGACCTCGAGCGCTTCCAGATCGGCTGGGAGCCGACCGAGGACACGGTGATCTGGTTTGGCCGGTTTCACCAGGCGTCGAGCGTGTGGAATCACGAACATCATCACGGCCAGTTCCTGCAAACGTCCATCAGCCGGCCGGCCAGCGAAGAATGGGAGGACCAGGGCGGAATACTGCCGCAGCACTTTACCGGCATGCTGGTGGAGTCGAGCTGGCACCTTGCGGGCAACAGCGGTCTGCGCACCGCCATCGGCGGCGGCATGGCGCCGCTGCTGACATCGGAAGGACTCGAACCCTTCGACGTAACTCATCCGAACGCACACGAGCACCAGTTCGGCTACCAGGCGCGCATCGGCTTCCTGCCGGACGAACTCGGCGAGAGCGGATTTGGGCTCCTCCTCGCGCACAACGAACTCAACTGGGAGGACGAGCCGCCGCCGGCGCTCGCGAACGTCACGCACTTCGACCAGACCGTCGTCGGCCTCTTTGGCGACTACGTCAAAGATCCCTGGCGCGTGTCGACCGCCTGGTACTTCGTCGACATGGAGCCGGTGAACGAAGTCACGCCGAGCCATTACGACTCGTTCGTTACCGGCTACCTGCAGGCAGAACGGAGCTTCCCTCACGGCGTGGTTCTATTCGGTCGTCGCGAGGATTCGGTCAACGCCGGCGACTCGACCTACCTCACGCTCTTTCCGAATTTCGTCGAGACCCGCACCTTGCTCGGCCTGCGCTGGGACTATCACCGTCGCCAGGCCCTGACGCTTCAGATCGCCAATTCGAAATCATTGAGCGACAGCAGCTACTTCGAATACCGACTGCAGTGGAGCGGAGCCCTGTTCTGACCATGCGCTGGCTCCTGCCAATCGTCGTCGCGCTCGCACTGGCCGTGCCGGCCTCGGCCGGCTCGCGGCAGGTCGTGCTCATCGTGAGCGCCGACGGACCGGTCACGAAGCTCGATCCGATCGAGGTCCGCAAGGTATTCCTGGGGCTCCCGGTGATGCGATTCTCGCGCGCGCTGCATCCGATCCTGAACGGCAGCAACAGCGAGCTCGAGCAGGTCTTCCTGCAGGACATCGTCGCGATGTCGCAGTCGTCCTACGACCGGCACGTGCTCGGGCTCGTCCTGCGCCAGGGCAAGCCGCGACCGCTCGTGCTGAGCTCGCACGACGCGGTGCTAGCAGCCCTTTACCACGATCACTACGCTGTCAGCTATGCGTGGCTGAGCGATGTCGTCGGCAATCCACGCATTACGAGTTCTGCGGGTGCTATGGACCGACTAACCAATCGGCTGTGGGTTCGCGTCGCATCGAATGTGCTCGTCATTCACGCGGTCCTCCTGCCCGTGCTCTATTTCGGCCTCACCTTCATCGTGGAACGCAGCCACGCGGACAATTTCGTCGGCCAGGTGCGCAACTACGGACGCCTCCTCGCCGACGAACTCGAGCTTGGCGATGCCCTCGCCCGCCCGGAGCGCACGGTTGCCCTGCTCGACAGCATCATCCTGAGCGGCCAGGGCGTGTACGCGGAGCTCGTCGACGGACAATCTTCGACGCGCAGCACGCTCATCGATCCGGGCTTTGGCGGTTTTCCGGGTGACGATTTCCAGTTCGACGCGCACGGCGATCACACCTATTTCCTGTCCGTGCCGGTTGCCCGGGCCGACCGGGCAGCGGTGCTGCGCCTCGGCTTCGATGAAACGCCGACGCTCGATCAGATCCAGGCTGCGCGTAATCGCATCATCATGGCCCTCCTCGCCTTCACGGTGGTATCCGTCGGACTTGCAATCTGGCTCGCGGCGCGCATCGCACGTCCGATGATCGACCTGCAGAAATCGGCCCGCAGCATCGCGACCGGCAAAGTCGACGCGCACCTGGAAGCAACGAGCAGCATCTACGAAGTGAAGGAGCTCGCGCACCACCTCGAATCGATGCGCAGCGAGCTCGTCGGCACGAGCGCGCGGCTGGCACGCGAGATGACCGAACGTGCGGCGGCCCAGGCGCAACAACGCGCTCTGGAACAGAGGTTATGGCGGCGCGAACGAATTGCGACGGTCGGCACACTCGCCGGCGGCATCGCACACGAGTTCAACAACATCATGACGCCGATCCTGCTCTACGCCCAGACGGCACTTGATGAGGTTGGATCGACGAACCCCGTCGCCGAGGATCTGCGTCGCGTCATCACAGCGGCGCATCGGGCACGGGCGCTCGTGAACCGCGTGCTCACGTTCAGCCGCCAGATCGAAAGTGGCGACACCACCCAGGTCAACCTCGCACCCATCGTCGAGGAAGTTCTCGCGCTGCTGCGCGCCACCATCCAGCCGAACGTCGAGATCATCGGCCACACCGAACCCGACGTGCCGCCGATTCTCGGCGACGCGAGCCTTATCCATCAGCTGGTCATGAACCTCTGCACGAACGCCTGCCAGGCCATGCGATCCGCCGGCGGACGCCTGACGGTCTCGGTCACGCACGCAGCGACCGTTGCGGACGACCGGGTGTCCGCGGGCGAGTACGTGCTCCTGGAGGTCGCCGATACCGGCCACGGCATGGACACGCGGACGATGGAGCGCATATTCGAGCCGTTCTTCACAACCAGGGAGGTGGGCGAAGGCACGGGGCTCGGGCTTTCGGTGGCACACGGAATCAGCACGTCAATCGGCGCCACTATTGTGGTGGACAGCGCCCCGGACGCCGGGGCCGTCTTCAAAGTGTACTTTCCACTGCGTGAAAACCTATCATCCAATGAACGGGAGGCGATTCATGCCCACGGTCCTGGTGATCGATGATGAACCGGCGGTCGGCGAAGCCATGCGCCGCGTATTGGAGCGCGAGGGCTTTACCGTAACCGTCGCGGGCGGCGGACCGGATGGAGTTCGCGCCTTCGAAAGCGCTCCGGCGGATGTCGTCATCACCGATATCATCATGCCGAAGACGCACGGTATTGACGTAATCCGTGCGATTCGCGCTAAGCACGCGACGACGCGCATCATCGCCATGTCGGGGGGCGGCAACTTCGGGCCGCTCGCCTACGAACCGGAGGCGATCACGACATCCGCCTACCTCGCGGCGGCCAAGCAGGCGGGCGCCGACGAAATCCTGACGAAGCCATTCGACAAGAACGATCTCGTGGCAGCCATCAAGCGGTTGCTGCCAAAGTAAAAGAAGCGGGGCCTGACCCCGCCAGGTTGCAGGCATGCCAGACCCATGCAAGGTGTTGATCGCGGATGATCCGGGGATCATGCGCGACGGCCTTTGCGGTCTGCTCGAATCCGATGGCAGCGTCGAGGTCGCAGGCGCGGTCGCCAGCGGCCCCCAGGCACTGAGTCAGATCGAGGAGAGTGAGCCGGACCTGCTGATCATCGAGATCGGACCTTCCGGTTCGGCCGGCATCGAAACGATCGTGGCAGTGAAGCGGCGCTGGCCCGAGGTGCGGGTGCTCGTGCTGACGTTTCGCAAGGAGGATGTCTGCATCGAGGCGGCGCTGCGCGCGGGGGCCGACGGCTATCTGCTCAAGAACGACAACCGGGCCGAGCTATTCACGGCGCTGCGCGCGCTCACCGACGGCAAACCGTATCTGAGTCCGATCGTTTACGAACGCGTGGTCAACGGCTTCGTGCATACGAAGGGTCAGCCCGGCTCACGGCGTTCGACCTCACCGCAGCTCACCCCTCGCGAGCGCGAGGTCATCCGGTTCATCGCCGCCGGGCAGCGAACCCGTGAGATCGCCCAGCAGCTGTCGCTCAGCCACAAGACCGTGGAAAAGCACCGCACGAACCTGATGCGCAAGCTCGGGCTTAAGACGGCGACCGCTGTTGCCGCCTATGCAATCGCCAACGGATATCACACGCTCTAGCGCACACTTCAGGGCACGCTTTGGCGCGCGTGTTGCTCAGGCCGGCTCACTGCCGCGCCGAGCGGGCCTTGCGAGATCCGCCGGATCGAGACCGGCATGCGCGATCGCGAACGCTGTCACGGCGGCAACATTGCGCGCTCCGATCTTGGCACGCAGGCTCCCGCGGTATTTTTCGATGGTCTTCACGCTGAGCGAGAGCGCCCGCGCGATGTCGCGGGTACGCATGCCGCGTGCGACGTGGCACATCACCTGATACTCGCGCTGCGTGAGCTGCGCCTGCCGGCCCGGCAGATTGACAGTGCGCTGGCGAACCTGGCGCTGCTGGGCGAGCAGTGCATCGGCCGTTCCCGGGCTGACATAGGTTTCCCCGCCGGCGGCGACGTCGATCGCGTGCAGGAGTTCCTTGCGATCCTCGCCCTGCAGGACGCAGCCGTGAATACCGCTGTCGAGCGCAGCACCGATGAAGCGGGCCGTGCGATGCCGGGTCACCAGCACGATGCGCAGATGCGGCCGCCGGCGTCTGAGCCGGCTTACCCACCGCGTGACAACGCGCTCGTCGTCGGAATCGAGATCGAACAGCAGAACGTCGAATGCCCGCTCCGCCGAGTCCGGGCGCAACATCTCGACCGCGCCGATGGCCGCCGCGCTGAAGCCCGCCGCGCCAAGAATGGCGATGATGCCGCTGCGACTGATGTCGAACGGATCGCAGACGGCAACTCGCTTGTTCCCGGTCATGGTACTCGCGGTCGGCCGTCCGGCCCTTGGGCCGGCGCAGCCGCGTTCTTGTTTGGCGCGAGAGTATGCCGTCCGCGAACGACGTGTCAGGTAGGTAAATCCCCTAATCGCCACTTCAGTCCGCCCCGAACAGGCGGCTGATATCCGGCGTCCCGCGCGACTCGGCGATGTCGCGTGCCGTGAACCGGTCAGAATTGCGCAACGTTGTGCTGGCGCCGGCCGCGAGCAGCGTGCGCACGATATCGATGTTGCCTGCGCGACTCGCGACAATGAGCGCGGTATCGCCGTAGACGTTCTGAAGATCGCGGTCGACACCGGCAGCGAGCAAATTCTCGACGACGGGAGTGCTGCCCGCGGCGGAGGCGATGAGCAGGGCCGTGTCCTTGCGTTTGGTGCGCCGGTCGCCCTTCGCGCCGCTCGCGAGCAGTGCGGCCACGGCATCCGCCTGGCCGGCGCCAGCCGCCGCCGCTAGTGGTGCAAGACCATCTTCGTCCGCAGAGTCGACCGACGCTCCTCGTTTGACGAGGAGTTCCACGACAGATGCATTGCCGGCACGCGCCGCATGCCAGAGCGCCGTGCGGCCGGCCCGGTCGCGCGCATTCACATCCGCGCCACCATCGAGCGCGCGCAGCGCCAAAGCATCGCCGGTCAAGACAGCCGCGAGCATCAGGAGCGTCGTCCCGTCCGCTGCGGGTTCGTTGGGATTCGCGTGCGCGTCGAGAAGTACCTGCAGGACCTCTGCACGTCGCGCCTTTGCCGCAGCGATGGCGGCAGGTTCTTCAGTGGCGCCATGCGCGTCGACGCGCACGCCATGGGCCAGCAGCGTCCTCACGATTTCAGTGCGGCCAGCGCGCGCCGCCAGCACAAGCGCGGTGTTGCCGCGTCGATCGGTGAGAGCGGTATTGGCGCCGGCTGTGAGCAGCACATCGACAACTCGCGGCGCGTCGGCGAGTGTCGCGATGGTCAGGATAGGACTGCCATCGCCTGCACGGGTATTCGCGCTCGCGCCACGCGCCAGCAGCAGCTTCAGGAGCGATGGATCCTGGCGAGTCGCGGCAACGGCGATGTCAGGCCAGCCTTTATAGAGATCGGAATCGGCCGGCGCCCTGCGCACATCCGTGATCGATGTGGACGTTGGCGGTGCGCGGCGAATCGCTGTCGCACCGCTCGCCTGCAGCGCGCTGGCCGCTTCGACGGCATCCGCTTGCAACGCAAAATCGAGCGCCGACCAGTCCTGAAGATTGCGCGACTTCGCATCGGCGCCTGCGCGCAGCAGACTCTCAACGCTGTGCACGCGCGCGGTGCGTGCGGCATGCATCAACGGCGTGTTACCGGCTCCATCCCGGGTATTGACCGCAGCATGTGCATCGAGAAGCAGGCGCAGCGCGCCGGCCTCGGCTGCTTCGGCCGCGAGCATCAGTGGAGTGATGCCGAACTGGTCCGCCGCATCCGCAGCCGCTCCCTGCTTGAGAAGGAAGGCAACGGCATCGGCATGCCCACCTTGCGCTGCGCGTGCGAGTGCACCGCGTCCGAATTCATCTTGCGTCGCGACAAGCGCTCGATCGGCGAGCGCTTCGAGTGTCGCCCGATCGCCCTCAGCGGCTGCGAGCCAGAGCGCTTCGCGACGGGTCGTGGAATCCTTCAGATCGATCTGCAAACGGGTTGTGGACGTCTGCGTACCGCGCTTGACCGCATCCTCGGCCGCCACCGAACCGAGCCGGCGGGCTTCCTGAAACCAGTGGCTCGCGCCTGTCGCATCCGGAGGATCCGAGGACGCGAGGAGCGTCGAGAGGCTGTATGCCGCGCGCGCATTACCGTGCGAGGCAGACTGCTCCAGTAAGGTACGCGCGCGAGCGGCATCCGGCGCGACGCCAAGCCCGTTGAGATAAAGAACAGCAAGGAGATACTCGGCGTCGACGTTGCCAGCGGATGCCAGACGTTCGAGTTCAGTAAGGGCCTTGCGGTAATCGCGAACCCGGATCGCCTGCTTGGCAGCCTCGAGCGGGTCCGCCGCTGGACGGTGAGTTGGCGCAGCCGCAAGGCCGAGCGGCAGCAAGCACGTGACGAAAATGGCCAGCGCAAGGACCCGCAGGGGATTACGCAGTCCCATACTTCGTCTCGAAATTAATGCCGACCTTCTTGAGAAATTCGGTCGGAAGCACACCGCCGACGCTCACGATGACGCCATTGTTCGCGAAGGAGCGCAACGTGCCGGCGCAGTCGATATCCACGCGCTCCGCCGTGATTTGCTTGACGTTCGACTTGAGCAGCACTTCGAGACGCCCGGCCTTTGCGGCTGCTTCGATGCGCGCACGGTTCTTCGGTTTCGCCCGATCGAACGCGTCGCCCCGATGCGATAATACGACCTCGGTGCCTTTCACGTCGGCTATGCTGGCCGCAGCTTCAAGCGCGCTGTCGCCGCCGCCAACGACCAGCACCCGCTGGCCCGCGTATTGCTCGGGATCGATCAGGCGATAGACAACCTTCGGCAGGTCCTCGCCCGGAGCTCCGAGCTTGCGCGGCGTTCCCCGCCGGCCGATCGTCAAGAGCACGCTATGGGCGCGGTATTCCCCCTTGCTGCTTTTGACGACGAAGCCCTCCCCTTCCCGCTCGATCGCCTCGACGCGCTCCTGGTAGTTGATCTTCACGCCGGTCTTGCGCTCGACATCCTTCCAGAATTCGAGCAGCTGCTCCTTGCTCGCCTCGCGAAAGCGCATCTTGCCGACGAGCGGCAGCTCCGCCGGCGAAGTCATCACGACCTTGCCGCGCGGGTACTGGAATACACAGCCGCCTAGCGCCTCCTGTTCGAGCGTCACAAAACTCATCTTGCGCGACAGGGCGGTGAGTGACGCGGAAAAACCCGCAGGTCCAGCCCCGACAATCACGAGATCGAGCGCCTTGCCAGTCGCCTTTCGATCGCTGCGGATCGCCTCGACGGCTTGCCGGCCCTGTTCGAGGGAGTTACGGATAAGCCCCATCCCGCCCAGTTCGCCGGCGACGAAGATGCCAGGCACGGTGCTCTCGAACCGGGGAGTCAGCAGCGGAATATCGATACCGCGTCGTTCCGTGCCGAACACAAGTGTGATGGCGTTCACAGGACAGACAGATTTGCAGGCGCCATGGCCGATGCAGTCCGTCGGACCCACGAGCTCGGCGCGGCCGTCGATGAGGCCGAGTACATGGTGCTCGGCCTGTTCGGGGCAGGCACGTATGCAGTTGCCGCAGCCGATGCAGCGCGCGGGATCGATATACGGATGGAGCGATGCAGGCTCCAGCAAACCCGCGGAAACAGCGGTGGTCTGCACCTCGACGCTCTTTTTTTCGAGCGATCCGCGCTTGCGCGCGAACCACAGGATCACGAATGCGAGCGGCAGCCCGTAAATAATGTAGGTCAGATAGTCCATGCGAATTGCGGTGGCGCGGAGGAATTATCGTCCGCGCACACTTCGTCGAAATGGGGGCTTTCCCTACTTGCCATGGGAGTCACGCGAACGGAGGCTACCACGCAGTCGTCCAGTGTGTTTTGTGCTTGTTTTTCCGAGAACTTTGTCGCTTATCGACGACGGCTTTATGTCTTGAAATCGCGACGGTTGAGAGTCCGTGCGAGCCGCGTCTAAATAGAGTCCGTCCACTTGCGGTGTGCGCCCTCATGACCGCGGACTCGCTGTCGATATTCGTTGCCACGGGCGACGGGAAGTGAAATGGCAATTACGCAATCCTGGTTCTGGTACTTCGCGGGGATGCTGAGCGGCACGGCCGCGTGGATCATCGTGCGCCCGATCTGGCTGTCGCTTGAGCGGCGCATACCGAGACCAGCGTTGCGTGCCGCGATTGCAGTGGCGGCAACCGCCGTCATCGGCGTCGGTATCGTACTGCTTTACCGCCAGGTTGGAAGGCCCGATGCAATCGCGACGTCCGCGGCATCGTCTGGCGCGCCACATCTTGGCGCCGCGGGAGCGATGGCCGGCGGCAAACCGCAGCCGATCGAACAAGCGGCCGCCACGCTCGCGGCACGGCTCGAGCGCGACGGCGGCAGTCGCGACGACTGGATGCTCCTCGCGCAGTCGTACGATTTCCTCGGTCGGGCCGATGACGCCGCGCGCGCCCGTGAACGCGCAAACGGCAAGCAACCCGCCGCAACTGCGGCCGCTGCAAAGATGCCGAGCGCGGAGGATCTCGAGCGGCGTACCGCGGCGAATCCGCGCGACGCCGAGGCATGGCTCGCGCTCGCGAACCTGAAGCGCCAGCAGCGAGAGTTGATGGCAGCGCGCAATGCTTACGTGAAGGTGATCGCCCTGCACGCGATGACCGCGGATGCCTGGGCCGACTACGCCGACGTCCTCGGTTCGATGGCCGATGGTTCGCTCGCCGGAGCGCCGGCAAACGCCGTCGATCGCGCGCTCGCTCTGGATCCACGCCAACCGAAGGCGCTGTGGCTCAAGGCCAGCTTTGCTTACGAACAGCACCGCTACGTCGACGCGCTGAAACTCTGGAAGGCCTTGCGCGCCGTCATGCCCGCCGACTCGCCCGATCTCGCGGTCGTCGACGCCAATATCGCCGAGACGGCGCAGCTCGCTGGGCTCCCACCCCCGGAAGTCCCATCGGCGGCCGCTGGCGCGACCGAGGTTGCTGGAACGGTTTCGCTCGACAGCCGTTTCGCGAGCCGGGTGGCGCCCGGAACAACACTCTTTATATACGCGAAGGCGGCCGACTCCGAAGGTCCGCCCCTCGCCATCTTCAGAACAACGACGGATCGCTGGCCGGTGAGTTTTCGCCTTGACGACTCGATGGCCATGATTCCGACCCACCGCCTGTCGACCTACGAGCGAATCGTGGTCGAGGCGCGTGTGTCGAAATCCGGCCAGGCGACGCCGGCGCCCGGCGACCTTTTCGTCATCAGCCCCGTTGTCCATCCAAAAGATGCGAAGCCGCTGAAACTTGTGATTTCCCAGGAAGTGACCTGAAACCCCTATGCCTGAGGCAATTCGACAACGCCCCGCAGTCGCGGACGTGAAGACCTTGTCCGTCCGGACGCCGACTCGCGCAAGCCGGCCGGAAACACGGCCGCGCGTACCGGTTGCTGCGGCGCCAGCTGCACAGTCGGCAACGACGGCCCGTACCTGGATCACGAAGGAGCGTGTGTTCTTCGCGATTGCGATCGTAACCATCTACCTGGGCTGGAAGCTCCCGACCGAGCGTTATCTCACGCCAAAGAGCGGCTTCGGCTACGCGCTCGGCATCATCGGCGGCAGTCTCGTGCTGGCGCTGCTGCTCTATTCGGTCCGCAAGCGCGTGAGCTGGCTCGGTTTCCTCGGTTCCGTCAACAAGTGGTTCGAAGTGCACATGGTTCTCGGCGTGCTCGCGCCGATCTGCATCCTCTATCACTCGAACTTCACCCTCGGTGCGACCAACAGCAACGTCGCCTTCTGGTCGATGATGATCGTCGCGACGAGCGGCCTTGTCGGCCGCTATATCTATTCGCAGATTCACTTCGGTCTGTACGGGCGCAAGATGAGCCTCGGCGAGCTGCGCGAGAGCTCCGAACGGCTGCGCAAGCTTGAATCGACAGTCGCTTTCCTGCCGGAGCTTGTCGGGCGCCTCGAGCGCGAGGAGCGGCGCATGCTCGCAAGCGGTCCGCACCTGCCTGTGCTCGGCCTGCTTAAACCGGCCGGTGTCGCGCTCAATTCGCTTCGGGCCCGCTGGCATCTGCGGGGCTATGTGCGCCGGGCGGTCAAATCGGCGGCGAGACGCTCACCGACCATCGCCGCCCAGCGCCCGCGACTGCGCCGCGCCGCGGCCGCCTACATCGACCGTCGTCTTGTCGCCACCCGCAAGGTCGCGGAGTTCGAGGCCTACGAGCGCCTGTTCTCCGCGTGGCACCTTCTGCACGTGCCGCTGCTCTTCATCCTCATTGCTGCAGCCATCGTGCACGTGATCGCGGTACACGTGTACTGAGCGGGCTCCTCGGAAGCATGCAAGGGGGAATCTGGCGTGTCGGAATCGGAATCGCAATCGTGATGCTCGCTCTGCCGTTCAAAACGGGCCTTGCGGTCAATCCCGAGACCCTGCTGATGCCGGGCAAGCTCGCGACTGCGCACGCGAAGCTCGAGGAAAGCTGTTCGAACTGCCACGACCGCGCGGACCGCGCCCGTCAGACCCCGCTTTGCCTCGACTGCCACAAGGAAATCGCCGCGGACCTGCGCGGGGGCCGGGGCTTCCACGGCCGTACGCCGCACATGGCGCAATCGCAATGCCGCGCCTGCCACATCGAGCATCGCGGCCGCGATGAGGACATCGTGAAGCTGAGCCGCGAACAGTTCGACCACGAGTTCACGGATTTTCCGCTTACAGGCGCGCACGTAACAGTCGCCTGCGACAGTTGCCACGTGAAAGACGGTGCGAAGGCCAGGAAGTATCGAGATGCGCCGTCGGACTGCAACGCCTGCCACAAGAAGGACGAGCCGCACGAAGGCAAGCTCGGCACGAAATGCGAAACCTGCCATGACGCGAGCGCCTGGCGCCACGTCAAATTCGATCACGACAAGACGAAGTACGCGCTGCGGGACAAGCACGTCGACGTCACCTGCGAACAATGCCACTTCAACAACCGCTACAAAGGCACGCCGACGGTCTGCGTCTCCTGCCACGCACCCGATGACGTGCATCGCGGCGAGCGCGGCACGAAGTGCGGCGACTGCCATACGACAGCCGGCTGGAAGACGGCGAAGTTCGATCACTTCAAGCAGACAGGGTTCGCACTGCTCGGCGTGCACGAGCGTATCGACTGCCAGGACTGCCATCGCACTGGCAACTTCAAGGACAAGCTCCCGAAGGATTGCTTCGGCTGCCACAAGGGCGAAGACGCGCACGCCGGCCGTCTTGGAGAAGGCTGCGACAAGTGCCACGACAACGAGCACTGGAAGCCGCCTACGTTCGATCACACGCGCGACACGAAATGGCCGCTCGTGGGCAAGCACCAGAAGGTTGATTGTCACGCTTGCCATACGGCGCCGACCGCCAAGCAGAAACTGCCGACCGACTGCAGCGGCTGCCACCGCGCGAGCGACGTGCACGTCGGCAAGCTCGGCAAGGACTGCGGTTCGTGTCACACGCCCGAGGGCTGGCGTGCCAACGTGCGTTTCGATCACGACCTGTCGAGCTTTCCACTCGTCGGCCTGCACGTGGCCGTGCCCTGCGAGCAATGCCACGTCACGCGCAGCTATCGAGACGTCGGATCGAAGTGCGTCGATTGCCACAAGCGCGACGATGTGCACAAGGGCAACCTCGGCGCGGACTGCGCGCGCTGCCATTCACCGAATGGCTGGCGCATCTGGGATTTCGACCATGGCAAGGAGACCGGTTTTGCATTGAGCGGCGCTCACGCGAAACTCGCTTGCGAGGGTTGCCATCGCCAGCCGCCGGATGAGGTGAAACTCTCGCAGACCTGCGTGTCGTGCCACCTGAAGGACGACGTGCATCTTGGTCAATACGGCCAGCAGTGTCAGCGTTGTCATTCGACGCTGACCTTCCGCGGCGCGCACCTGCACTAGCGACGGCGCAGGAGGATACCCATGGGTACCATGAAGCAAGAGCCCACAGCCACCGCTCCGCGGCGGGCCGTGGTGCGCCGGGTGAGGTTCCCTAGGCTCGCGGCTCTCGCCGGCTTGTTCGCGCTCATGGGCTTCGCCGCATCCGCAGCGACTCCCAAAACGTCGACGGACTTCGATCACCTCACGACGGGCTTTGACCTGATCGGCAAGCACCGCGATCTGCCCTGCGAATCCTGCCACGTCAATGCGATCTTCAAGGGCACACCCAAGGATTGCGCGTCCTGCCATGGCGTCGGCACCGAGATTCGCGCCAGCGCGAAGCCCTCCAATCACATCCTGTCGTCGAACCGCTGCGGCGCCTGCCACACGCCCGTCGCATTCGCGCCGGCTGTGAATTTTGATCACACGGAAGCTCGCGGCAGCTGCTCGACCTGCCACAACGGCGTACAGGCTCAGGGCAAGGGCCCGACGCACCTCGAGACCGACCTCGAGTGCGATGCTTGCCACACGACGATCGGCTGGAGCGGCGCGGTATTCAGCCACGCCGGCGTCACGACCAATTGTGCGAGCTGCCACGACAATGTGAGCGCGAAGGGCATGCCGCCGACGCACATCCCGACGGCCGATGCGCCCTGTGAGTCCTGCCACTCGCCGACCAATTACGTGACATTCGCCGGCACGCTGATGAATCACGCGGCGGTCACGGCGCTCACCTGTGCGAGCTGCCACGAGGCCGGCATGAGCTTCTTTGGCGTGACGATCGTCACCCGGCCGCCCGCACCGCATCCGACGACGGGCGATTGCAGCCAGTGCCACGACAACACGACGAACTTCCAGTCCGGCACCGGCATGCCGGCGAATCACATTCCGACGACCCAGACCTGCAGTCTCTGTCACTCGAATCCGGCGGACTACAGCGTCTATGCGATGAATCACCAGGGCATCGCGAGCAATTGCTCGCAATGTCACGCGTCCGGTTCGAGCTTTGCCAACATGGCGCCGCCGGTCCTGAAAGTTCCGCCGAGCGATCACATTCCGTTCGGCTCGGCAACCTGCGAAAGCTGTCACGCGGCGGGCAACTTCACGACGTTCCAGATCGCCAATACTGTGCCGCCGATGAATCATGCGGCCGTGACGAGCCTCGCATGCACGGCGTGCCACGCGAGCGGCCTGAGCTTCGTCGGAGCGCCGCCGATCACAACGCAGCCCGCAAATCACATTCCGGTCGGCACAGCGAACTGCTCGAGCTGCCATGCGGCGAGCACGTTCACGTCGTTCCAGATGGCGAACACCAGCCCGCCGATGAATCACTCGGCCGTCGCGGGCACCGCCTGCGCCACCTGTCACGCTGCGGGCAAATCGTTCGTCGGCGCGCCACCGATCGTGGCCGTGCCCGCAAACCACATACCGATCGGCTCGGCGAATTGCGAAACCTGCCATTCGCCCGGCAACTTCACGACGTTCAGCTTCGCGAACGCGAGCGCGCTCGCGCCGCCGGCGATGGTCCATAGCGCCGTCAGCAGCGCCGCGTGCTCAACGTGCCATGAGGCCGGCAGGAGTTTCATCGGATCGCCGCCCATCGTCACTCGGCCGGCGCTGACGTCTTCCGGCCAGACGCATCCGACAGGCGGCGAGTGCTCGGATTGCCACACCTCGACGCTGAGCTTCGCTGGCGCGGGCAGCTATCCAGCAAATCACATCCCGCTGCCGAGTGGGGCGTCATCGAGCTGTCAGACATGCCACAGCAACGCGGCGGATTTCACGCAGTACACGATGGATCATGCGCAGGTGCCGGGCACGGCTTGCGCGGTCTGCCATGGCGCGGGCAAGAGCTTCGCGAACATGGCGCCGCCGACCTTGAAGGTGCTGCCGGGGAACCACGTGCCGGTCGGCACGGCCGCGTGCGAAAGCTGCCACTCGCCGACCAATTTCACGACGTTCCAGATGCCGAATATCACGGCGTCGATGAACCATACGGCCGTGTCGGGCGTCGCCTGTGCCACCTGCCATGCGCGCGGCCTCTCGTTCATCGGCACGCCGGCCACGGTTGCGCCGCCGGCGACGCACGTTCCGTTTGGCACCGCAACCTGTGAAAGCTGCCACTCGACGACGAACTTCAACACGTTCGTCATCACGAACAAGAGTCCGCCGATGAATCACTCGGCGGTCTCGAGCCTCGCGTGCTCGACCTGCCACGCAGCGGGCCTGACGTTCGTCGGCGCACCGCCGACCGTGACGACGCCGGCGACTCACGTGCCGTTTGGCACGGCGACCTGCCAGAGCTGTCACGCGCCGTCGAACTTCTCGACGTTCCTCATCGCCAATGCCACGGGGACGGCGCCGCCTGCGATGGTGCACAGTGCGGTGAGCTCGATCGCCTGTTCCACCTGCCACGAAACGGGCAAGAGCTTCATCGGTGCGCCGCCGACCGTCGTACGGCCCGCCCTCAAAGCGGACGGCACGGCACACGTCGCCGCGGGCGAGTGCAACACCTGCCATACCAACACGACAAGCTTCAAGGGTGCGACGGACCTGCCGCCGAACCACATTCCACTGCCCGCGGCAGACACCAACAACTGCGCACTGTGTCATTCGGGCAGCAACTACAGCGTCGCGACGATGAACCACGCGAACATCACGGCGAACTGCGCGCAGTGCCATGCGACTGGCAAGAGCTTTGCCAACATGGCGCCGCCCGCCCTGAAGGTCCCGCCGGCAAACCATGTTCCGTTCGGTACGGCCGCCTGCGAGAGCTGCCACTCGGCGAGCAACTTCACGACCTTCCAGGTCACGAACAAGAGCCCGCCGATGAACCATGCGGTGGTCTCCTCACTGTCCTGCAACACTTGCCACGCCAAGGGCCTCACGTTCGTCGGGACGCCGGCGACGGTGGTCGAGCCGGCCAATCACATTCCGAGTGGCAACACCGTCTGCACGAACTGCCACTCGGCGACGAACTTCACGACCTTCGTAATCGCTAACGCCGTGCCGCCGATGAACCACACCGGCTTCACGACGAACTGCGCTCAGTGTCATGCGGCGGGGCTCACATTCGTCGGTACGCCGGCGGTGAAAGTGCTGCCCTCGAATCACATCCCGACGGGCACGATCGCCTGCGAGGGTTGCCACTCGTCGACGAACTTCAATACCTTCATGTTCACCAACAAGACCGGCACTGCGCCGCCCTCGATGGTGCACAGCCTCGTCACCTCGATCGTCTGTTCGAGCTGCCACGAGAAGGGCAAGACATTCATCGGCACGCCGGCGACCGTGGTACGTCCGGTGAACAAGGCGAACGGCACCGCGCACGTGGCGAGCGGCGAATGCAGTACTTGCCACTTCAATACAACGAGCTTCAAGGGTGCCACCGACCTGCCGGCCAACCACATTCCGCTGCCGGCGGCCGACAAGAACAATTGCGCGCTCTGCCACACGACCGGGAACTACAGCGCGTACGTGATGAACCACGTCAACATCACGACGAACTGCGCCCAGTGCCACGCGTATGGCCTCAGCTTCGCCAACATGGCACCGCCGACGCTCGTGCAGCCCCCGGCGGGCGCAACGGGCCACATACCGTCGAACAAGCCGAATGGCGCGACCGATATCGCCTGCGAGCTCTGCCATACGCCGACGGTCTTCACCACCTTCTCCGGCACGATCATGAAGCACGCGGCCGTGCGCGGCATGACCTGCATGAGCTGTCACGAGATTGGCATGAAGTGGAAGACGAACACCGGGCGCAGGCTCTGGGTGCGTGACGGGGCCAATCACTACAAGGGCCGGGATTGCGGCGGCTCCGGTTGCCACTCGACGCGCGACCGGCGCGGGCTCCGCCCGGGCCTCGGCGCAGTGCAGCCGGGTGTCAAGCAGTCGACGGTGCCGCGTGCTCCGACCATCGGTGGCGCCGCCATTGCCGGGCCCGGCGGCTTCGATCACCGGCGCATCGCCGGCCAGACCTGCGCCACTTGCCACAATCCCACGAGCGGGACCGGCAAGTCCTCGACGCACCTGGCGACGAGCAACAGCTGCGAAAGCTGTCACGCGACATTCGCGTGGCTACCGGTTTCGCACGTCGATCACTCGCAGGTGAAGGGCACCTGCGCGAGCTGCCATGACGGCACGCACGCAGCCGGCAAGTCCGGACAGCACATCGCGAGCGCCAACACCTGCGAGAGCTGTCACACGACCAATGCCTGGACGCCGGTGCGCGTCGATCACGCGTCGATCGGGGCGCATACCTGCGCGACCTGCCATGACAGCGTGCATGCGAGCGGGAAGACCGCCACGCACATTCCAACCACCGAGTCCTGCGACAGCTGCCACGGCACCCTCGCCTGGCGACCGGTCAGGCTCGATCACACGACGCTCACGTCGAGCTGCTCGACCTGCCACAACGGCGCTGGTGCGACCGGTAAGCCCGCAATGCACATGGTGCTGCAGCGTGACTGCGCGACATGCCACAGCTATCCGGACTGGACGGTCGTGAACTTCACGCACGTTTCGACGAACTATCCGGGCGAGCACCATACGGCGCTCGCGTGCGCCTCGTGCCACACGTCGAACGCTGATCTGGTGCCCTATGCCTCGCCGGCGGATGCCGGTACCTGCGGCGCCTGCCATTCCAAGGACTTCAAAGCGGACGTGCATTTGAAGACGGCGAACGGCCTGCGGTACACGTCGGGCGAGCTGCGCAACTGCAGCGGCGCCTGCCACGTGTACAGCGATGAAACGCTCTCGACGATCTCGAAGGTCGTTCCAGGGCCGTACCACCGAGTCTCCGATGCGACGTTCAAGCACTAGGCGACCGACACTCATCCTGGCTGCGTTTCTGTCGGGCATGCTCGCGGCCTGGGGCGCGCCCGCGCAAACGATTACGGGAGCTCCGCAGCGATTCGTCGACATCATCGAGCTCACGGATCACGAGGATCAGGTCGACATCACCGTGCTCTTCACGTGCTCGCTGCGCTACGTGACGCACATGCCGGCGTCGCAGGGCCAGGAGCTGAGGATCGCACTGCAGCCCATGCCGGACTGCAACGTCAGCCTCGGCACGCAGATCGTCGGCGAGCTGCCGCCACTGTCGGGCGGCGCCAAGATCGTCGCGGCAGCGCGCGTCGACTCGGACGTACCCGGCCAAGTCACATTGGTGCTGTCCTGGAGGAAGCCCGAACAATTCGTGCTGGCGCAGGGCGCGGACCCGCGGGGCTTGCGCATCCGCCTCCTTAATCGTGCGCGCGGCCACGGCAAGGTCACGATCAACGAGCCGCCGGACACAGTAAGCAACTATGCGATCAATCTCGAGTCCCAGCCGGCCCCGTTCGCACCGGAGGACGTGACACTCGCCGCCTCAAGACTCAAGGCCCATGCGTACGTGTCCGAGGCCATGGTCGATGGCGACAAGTGGTACCGGCTGCGGATCGGGCCGATCGCGAAGCGCAGCGATGCCGAGAGCCTCCTGGCGCTCGCGCAAGCGGACTACCCGCGGGCCTGGCTGGCGGTAGGCGACGACTCGGCGACGAGCGACGGCAGCGCGCCGGCCGATCAGGGCTCGCTCCCCGCCGTCGAGCCGCTCGGCGCGGATCCGGCGGTCGATCCGCAGACTTTGCAGAAAATGCTGGCGGACGCTCGCACGGCTATCGCGGCACGCGACTACCCGACGGCAATCACGCTACTCACGAAACTGCAGCGCCAACCGGAATTCCCGGATCGCGCGCGCGCGCAGGAACTCCTCGGTCTCGCGCGCGAACGCTCCGGCCAGCTGGCGCACGCCAAGGCCGAATACGAGGAATACCTGCGCCGTTATCCGCAGGGCGAGGCGGCGGAGCGCGTCGCGGTGCGGCTGCATGCGCTGCGCAAAGCGACGCAGAAGCCGCGTGCGCCCGGCGAAGCGGGCGAGGAAGCGAAGCGCTGGAGCGTTGACGGCGGCTTCGCGCAGCTCTTCCGCTATGACGGCGTCAAGGTCGACAACAGCGTGCCGCCCGGATCGACGAACGTGCCGAGCTCGACGCAGACCACCACACAGAATGCGCTTTACAACGACGTCGATATGCTGGCCCAGCGTCGCGGCGAGCGGTTCGACATGCTCGCGCGCCTGAGCGCCGGCTACGTCAAGAGCTTTGAGAACCAGGGCGACAATTCGACGCGACTCAGCGTGGCATCGATCGAGCTCGCCGACCGGTCTCTCGGCCTCTTCACGCGCCTCGGGCGCCAGTCGCGCAATCAGGACGGCGTGCTCGGCACATTCGATGGCCTCTTCAGCGCCTATCAGTGGCGGCCGGCCTGGGGCGTGAATTTCACGCTCGGCTATCCGGTGGAGCAGACCGAGGACACGATCCAGACCAACCGCAGCTTCGCGACGGTGGCCGTTGCCTACACGCCGCAGGGCAAGCACTGGGACGCGAGTCTCTTCTTCGCCCGGCAGCAATTCGACGGCCTGCAGGATCGTCAGGCGGTCGGCGCGGAAATGCGCTACCTCGCGCCGATCGGTTCGCTGGTCGCGCTCATCGACTACGACATCTTCTACAAATCGCTGAACGCGGCGACCTTGATCGGCACGGTGCAAGTGCCGGACCGCTGGACGCTGAGCTTCGACCTCGAGCACCGCAATTCACCGATCCTCACCACGCGCAACGCCCTCATCGGCCAGCCCGTAACGACCATCGCGGAGATGCAGCAGGTCTTCACCGATGACCAGATCTTCCAGCTCGCGCAAGACCGCACGCCAGTCACGTCGAACTATGGGCTCACGGCAACGCGGCCAATCGGCGAGCGGTTCCAGTTCTCGGCGGCCGTGTTCGCAACCCAGACCGGCGCCACCGTCGCCTCAGGCGGCGTCGATGCGCAGCCGGCGACCGGGCTCAATTTCACCTACCAGACGCAGCTCTACGCTTCGAACGCCTGGCGACCGGGCGACTTTCACGTGCTGAGCTTCACCTACGCCGACAACGAAACCGGCAAGATCTACTCGATCGGCGCGACCAGCCGCTTCCCGATGGCCGGTGCCTGGCGGCTCGGGCCGCGCTTCACGATCGACCGGCGAGAGCTCGCAACCGACCGCAGCACCGAGTACGCTTTCGTGCCCTCGCTCCTCGTCGACTACCTGAAGGACGGGCGTCTGGTGCAGCTCGAAATCGGCGGGCAGCTTGGCAAGCGGGACGCACTGGACCAGACTCAAAATACCAAGCGTTATTACGTGAGCCTCGCTTACCGAATCGCCTTTTGACGTGAAGCGTTCCTTCCCACTCATGGCCGCGCTGCTGCTGGCGGTCGCGACGCTCAATTGCAGCCTGGCCGGGGCGACGCGCGATCCGATCGAGTATCTCGACGAGCAGACTGCCGCCACGGTGACGGTCGTGCGCGAGCCGATTGTCTTCGCACGCGAGCGCCGGGACGTCGCCGCGAGACAGCGCGACTATGTAACGGTCGCAGCGGCGTCCGTGAATCGCGGCGGCAAGATCACTTACGTGCTGGTCACATACTTCTGGTCGACGGTTGACACGCGCATTGGCGGCGAGCTGGCGATGCCGGATGTCATCGTGCTTGCCGCAGACGACCGGCGCATCGAGTTCAAGAGAACCGGCCTACGCGCGACGGAACAGGGCATTGCCCTCCCGATCCATGCGCCACCCAACCACAAGGCCGATCCTGTCGTCTTCAGCACCGATCTCGCGACGTTACGCTACCTGGGCGCAGCCCGGCACCTCGAGCTGCGGACCGGGCGCGATGACTTGGCTCCGGTCTACGAGCTGTGGGACGACCATCGCAAGGATCTTGCGGCCTTCGTTGCCTTCCTGAATGGGGACCGCTAGGCGCGTCAGTACGCGAGGTACGGCCCCATGCCGGATGACGTGCTCTGCCCCTCGATTGCCACATAGACGCTGCGGCCATAGAAGAACGGCAGGCCCCAGTCGAAGCTGCCACCGAGCGACGTCGTGCCGGCAAGGCTCGAGAAGGCGACGAAGGTGACGTTATTCATCAACAGGCTCTCCGCATTTGCAACCCGGAATGAAACACTGCTCGAGGTTCCGGTAACGCCTTGGATGCTCGCCGACAGCGACTGGAGCGCCGCCGGGCAGTAGAAGTCGGGGGCGATCGATCCGGTGCACACGGTGATCGATGAATCGTTGAAGAAAAGTCCGGTCGAGCCGCTGTCCATGAAGCTTGCCGGCAGCGTCACACCGGAATAGATCGTGCGAAATGCGCCGGTTGTGGTGTCGACGTGAATGACATTGCCGCTCGTCAGGCGATTGTTGTCCGCGGTATCGATGCCGAATACGAGGGCCCCGGCAACGACTGCGGCACCCGCTGGATCCACGGCGCGCAGCACCAGCATGGCGCCGTTGTTGTTCGCGGCAAAATGCCAGACTGGATTCTGCGCCTGCTTCGCCCGCGGCATCGCCTGCGAAACGCAGCCCGACGCCGGGCAACCGTAGTAGGTGCCCGCAATAACAGCGCCCTCGCAGGCGGCACCGCAGTCTTCGCGGAATACGCTGATGCCAAGGACTCCGTTGGCGCCGAAGGCCTGCACGGTGTTTTCCGGCGGCCCAATGCCCGCACAGTCGGCCGGAATGGTCGCAAAAGCGGGGTCGCCGATGAATTGCACCGGGATGCTGCTCGCCGTTTCTTCGGCGATCTTCACGTCGGCGAGTTGCAGCGAGCCGTAGCTCTGCCCATCGGCGAACTGCATGCATTCGGTCACTGGATCGCCTGCAGCGTCGACGACGGCTGGCAGCGCGAGCGACGGCGAAACGACAGATGCGATGATCCGCAATCCGCTCGAGCCTGTGTCGACGAGGATGTGATCAATGGTGCGGCAATCGGTAGTCCCGGGCACGCACAATGTCACGTCGACGAAGGGCGTGTTCACGGTGCCCGCTGGGCCGCTGTCAACCGTCATCGATGCAACGTTGGAGCCCGTTGGAAGCGGCGGTGGCTGGCCGCCTCCCGTTCCGCCTCCGCTCCCACCGCACGCAACCTGCATCAGTGCAAGTGCAATGCACAGAGCGAAGCGGGCGCCATGACGGGGGGTGTGCATGGCTCAGCGCAGTTCTTCGAGCGCCACGCCGGCGGGTAGCGCACCGGGCAGGTAAGCGCGGCCCCGGAACGACCGCAGGCGACCGCTCGATTCGATCACGACATCCGGCTGCACGATTGAAAGCTGCGCGCGACTCGAACCCGCCTTGCGCTCCGCAGACAGATAGCGCGCGAAATATTCGCCGAGCGTCTGGCGCAGGTCGGGCTTGAAGGGACCGTTCCAGGTCACGGCGAATACGAGGCCACCCGCATCGACATATTCGCGCACGACAGTGCCGCCGGGCAGATCGAGCGAGTGCACGGAATACAACGGCTGCGCGACGGTGCTGACCGCAGCCTTCAACTGCATGCGGTCGCGATCGACCGATGCGGCATTCGCGCCGAGTGCAGCGAACGCGGGACTCCCGGCGCATGCAAAGGCAACGACCGTGAAACAGAGGGCAGCAATCCGGGCGGAACGATTCATGGATCAGCGACGGTGACAACGCGATGCTCGCGTCCGGCAATCCTCTGAATTGTATTCGCTCGCGGAGGTTCCGTAGCGTTTGGGTGGTGCTTACCCTACTTTTGTCGCGCGCTGGCGACTCGGCGCGACGCAGCCTAATTGCGCGTATACAGGCCGTCGAACGCGGTGCTCCATGACTTGCCGCCGTCGGTCGAGGTCTCCCAATGCTGGCGCACAGCGCCATCGGGTCGGGGTATCCAGGTCAGACGATTGATGACCGTGACGCCCGATTGCGCGTCGCGAGTATTGCCGGTCAGGACCATGTCGGTGCCTTCGAGCTTGCCCTCGAGCTCGAGGGGACTGCCCTGGTTGTCGATCCAGGTCTGGTGCCAGACAGCCCGCGTCGCGTCGTAGTAGTTGAGACTGTTGCCGACCGACCCGCCGGTGCCCTTCCAGTTCTCAAGAAGTGCGCAGCCGCCGAGTATCCGGTCGATCCGGTTGGTGCCGGCCTGCTTGCCGTTCTGCGTGACGTTCCAGTCGCCAATCCAGAAATCGAACTGCCGGTAAGGCGCCGCCGTGCAGGCAGCTGGGGCCACCGCTGGCGTGTCCGCCAGGGCCGGCGACATCAATGCAAAAAGTATGGACACGGTGCTCATTTCTTTTTTCATGGCGGTGCTCCAATGGCGGCGCGGGCAGAAGGCTAGCGGCCACAGGCGCGAATTGCTACGACAATGGGACCAGTGGATTTCGCCGGCTTGACATAAGGCGTCGCCACATAAGCCGGATGCGAATTCTGCGAAACAGTTGTCGCCATCGAGCGACTTGGGTCCTCGTGCGCGCTGGCACGGGTCGCCAGAATCTGCACGGTGGGCTCGGACTCTTTCTATAGAGGAACGGCGTGGGCGGGATGAAGGACCGGCAGGCAAACCAGGACCTCTGGCACCTGACCATAGACGATCTGCTGACTCCTCCGGCCGAATCACCGCGGCTCGGTGGCGATGGCCCGTTCATCATCAACCTGAGCACCTCGACCGCGCCGATCGTCATTCCGCCGAGGGATCAGCTCAACATCGAAGGTCTGCATACCTACCAGATCTCCCGCACCGAAGACGGTCGCCAGCGGTTTCGCCTGCGGCTCGGCCCGATCAGCACTGAGCTTGAAGCCGACGCAATTCTTTCCGCGGTGCGAGACCGTTACCCCGGTGCGATGATCGCGACGGCTGCCGACGACGACTCGCGCGCAATCGCGAGCGCCACGCGCGTCGCGAAGTCTGCGAAGCCAGCCAGGCAGGCGCCCCCGCCCGCGGCCAAATCCGTCGAGCACAAAGCGATCCCGTTGCCACCGCAGCCCACGGTGGCCTCGCAGGACGACCCCAATGAGATTACCGGCAGCGGCTGGGATCTCGACTCATTGCTGCCGCATCTAACCGGCTCCGCGCCCACACCGAAGCCAAAGCCCGCAGCGGCAAAGGCGGCGCCGGTAGCGAAGAAGGTGGCTCCACCACCGCCCAAGGCAAAGTCTCCCGCCGCCGCGAAACCACCGGCGCAAAAGCCTGCCGTCACGCCGGCAGCCGCCGCTCGCCCGGCGGCGCTACCACCAGTGCCGACGACATCGTCGATCGAAAAAGCCCCTGCAAAAATGCCCGCGGCCCAGAGGCCGGCTGCTCAAGAGACCGTGGCGGCGCCACCGATTCTTACGACACCGGCGGCTCCTGTGGCGCGCACCAAACCCGCGCCAACGCCACCCGTCTTGACCGTCGCGCTCGAGCGAAAGCCGGTCTTCGTAAGAGCGCCAGTTCCAGCGGCGGCACCTTCACCGGCGCCCGCGGCTCAACCGGCCATGGTGGCGACGGCGCAAGCCGCACCGCCGGCACCTCTTGCCGATGTTGGACCGACGCCGCCGATCGCTGAAGTCGCACCGACACCAGCCCCTGTTGAAGTCGCTCCACCGCCGCCCGCAGCGGAGGTTGCAGCACCCGTTGTCCACGTTGTGCAGCCCGTGGTCGCGGAAGTGCCGCCGCCTGCCGTCGAGATCGTTCCGCCGCCGGCCGCCGCAATCACTGCGCCGCCAACCGTCGAGTTCGTTGCACCGCCGGTCGTGCAGCCTGTCGCACCGCCCATCGCAGCCGTCACTACGCCGGAGCCGGTAATCACCCCTGCGCCTCCGAAGACGGCCGTCTTTGCACCACTCCCTCCGCTGACACTGACCAAGCCGCGCACGAATATTCCCGTGCAGACAAAGTCAGTGCCTGCGACACCGCCCGTAAAGGCAGCGCCACCGGTTGTTGTGAAGGCCGAACCGGCCCAGCCAATCGCACGCCTCGACATTCCGCCCGCCGATCCGCTCGAGACCGATTGGGCAGCAATCCTCAGTGCGCCCGTTGAAGACACGGCCAGCCGTCCGGCCTTTACGATAGCCGTCGAGCCGGCGTCGGTCCCCGCTCCGGTTCAACCAGCGGCGATCGCTACGCCCGTTCCGTTTGTCGAAACCCGCGCGAGCGAGGACAGCGGTCTGCAGCGCCTGGTCGACAAGAGCAATGCTCTCGTCGACGAACTCGAGACTCGAAACGATGCCGTAACGCCAGAACCGCAATCCGCGCCGGCGATTCCCACCGCGGCAGAGGTTTTCGCGGCCGCAGCCGCCGTCGAAGTGGCCGAAGTCGCGAAGGTCGTCGAGGTCGCGCCGGTCACCATTGCGCCGCCGGCCATTGTTACGGAGGATCCGCACGCCGTTATCTTCTCGCCGCTCAACACGCAGTCCATCGAACAGAAGCTCGCGAAGCTCGCTGAAATCCTGCACGTCGGCGAACACGTCGACTCGCCGGCTTGCGCATCGAGCACGCACGCGGCACCGATGGCCGATGTGCCGGTGCAAGCCGATCGTGAACCGGTGGCCGCGTCGCCCGCGACGGCGGCGGATGACATCGAGCTATTCTTCGACGACGACACGCCGCTCAGGCCTTCGACCGCCGCCGGCACTTGGCCGTTGGTGGAGCGTCGCCAGGAACCGAGGCCCGAACTCAAGTCACCGGCCGACGTGGTGACATCCATCGACGACATGATCGTCGTCGATGAAGCGAACAACCTCGACGATGTCGTCGCGAAGCAGACCGCCAAGACCCAGGAAACGGTCATCGATTCGACCGCGCAGACCGATCAGGTCCCAATCCTGAATGCCCCGCGCGTCGATATCGAAGTCGATCTTTCGGTTGACGTATCCATCGAGGAGCCGCGCGCACAAGCCCAGCCCGAGACGCCGCCGGTCAAGACGTCAATAGTCGACGCGTCAGCCTCCGCCCGCGCCATCGCGCTGGTACTCGACTCCGATCTCTCGCTGGAGCCGGAGCTGACGCTCGCACCGTCCGAAGAGGCGCCGCCGCCAGTCTTTATCGAGGACCTCATCCTATCGGACGACGATAAAGACTGGAGCCTGGCGATTCTCATCGAGGAGAACAAGCCGCTCGTTGAGACGCTCGAGACTGCACCAAAGGCGACGACGCCCGCGCCGCCTCCAATTGCGGCACCGATCACGGCACCGATCGCGGCGCCGATCGCGGCGCCGGTTGAACTCAAACTGGTCGAACCCGCGAGACCCGAGCCCGTTGCGCAATCTCCGGTTCCGCCCGCCTCCGTGGCACCGGCCGACGACGACATCGCCGTCGTCTCGACGGTCGTCCTCGAGAAGCCGGCGCCGAAGCCCCAGACGGAAGAGCCGCACGTACGCACGATCGTGCTCGAGCCACCTGCGGCAGCGGCTAACGCGGCACCCGTGGGCACCACCAAGCCGATCAATCCCGCGCAAGCCGCACCCGTCGTCATTCGTACCCGCGAGAGCACCGCGGATTCTGAAGCGAAGAATGCCGGTCACGTCAGCGCTCGTGCCGCCGCGCGCGCCGCCAAGAAGCTGCGGGTCAGCAAGCACGCGGCGAAACTGGCCGCCTTGGCCGCGGCGAAGAACGGCGACGCGGCGGCCGAGAAGCCGCAGCCGGCATCACCGACGCCCGTGAAGATGCAGTCGCCCGCCGTTACACCTCCGGCTCCGCAGCCGACTGCTGCGCCGACACCGCCCCCGAAATCCGAAGCCCCTGCGCCAAAGGCCGCCGCCTCAGCCGCCAAGCCGGCGCCCGTTCAGTCCCGCAAGCCGTCCCAGAAGCCGCAGCCGACGGCTTCGAAGCCCCAAGCGGCGCCGGCGAAGCCCTCGCAGTCGGCGCCCCCGAAACCAGCGGCTGCACCCTCCGCCCAGAAGCCTCAGCACGCGCCCGCCGCAGCCTCGGCCAACGGATCGAATGGAGCGGCGACGCCGGAGCGCAAGGTGACGATCCGCACCGAGCACTCGCCGGACGTGGACAGCACGCAGACGATGCGCGCGCTCACGCCGCTCGAGCTGGCGGACGATCAGGTGTCGAAGTGGTTCGTCATCCAGCTCGCCGTGTCGGACGACGATTTCGATCCGGACCAGATTCCCCATCTCGACATCTTCGAGGCCTATCGTCTGTATGCAGTGATCGGCCTCGACAAGGACAGGATCCTGCATGCCCTGCGCCTCGGGTTTTTCAGCGATGAAATCTCGGCGTCCGCCGTCACGAGCTATGTGAAAACCCATTTCGAAGGCGCCGTGGTCAAGCGCGTGAGCGTCGCCGAGCGCGAACGCTTCGCCGAGAGCCGCGTTGCCGCCCGCAAGAACATCGGGGCTACCGGCGTGCACACGATCATCGAGATGGCGAGCCCGAAGCCGGTGCCGGAGACCCGCCTGGCCGATCTCGCGGCGAGCTCCGGCGAGCGCCAGCCCGAAGAGAAATCGATCTGGTCACGGCTGGTTTCCCCGCTCAAGCGGCAGTAAACAGGGCTTTACTTCAGGTCGATCCGTATCGGCCCTGACTGCCGGTACAATGCCGCCCCCATGGGTGCCCGGACTCTTTTGCAGCGCAGCTCAATTTCCGTCACGGACTACCGGTGCAGCGCCGGGCCCGGCGATGAGCCGTTCCTTGAAGTTCACGAGAGCTACTCGATTGCCTACGTCCGCCGGGGCAGCTTCGGCTATCGCACGCGCGGGGAATCGTTCGAGCTCGTGGCGGGCTCGCTCCTCGTCGGCCGGCCGGGCGATGAGTACCTCTGCACTCACGAACATCACGCCTGCGGCGATGAGTGCCTGTCGTTCCATTTCACACGCGATTACCTCGACGCATTGGACCCGACGGACAAGCGCAGCCCGGCGGACTGGCGAAGTCGCGGCATTCCTCCCCTGCCAGAACTGATGGTGCTCGGCGAGCTCGCCCAGAACTCGGCCGAAGGTGCGAGCAATGTCGCCCTCGATGAGGTCGGTGCGTCGCTCGCCGGGCGACTCCTCGCCGTGTCGGCAAACCGCAGGCGCAAGTCCCCGGGAACAGGCGCGCGCGACCGCAGCCGTGCGGTGAAGGCGGCGCTGTGGCTCGATGAACACTCTCATCAAGCTGTCACTCTCGAAGACGCCGCCAGCGATCTGGAGTTGAGTCCGTTCCATTTCCTGCGCCTCTTCGCGCGGGTCCTCGGCGTGACGCCGCACCAGTACCTTGTGCGCTCGCGGCTCAAGCGTGCCGCGCGGCTCCTCAGCGGCGACGACCGGTCGATCACGGACATCGCGATCGACGTCGGCTTCAACGATCTGTCGAACTTCGTGCGCACCTTCCACCGCGCCGCCGGCGTTTCGCCGCGCGCGTTTCGCAACGCCGCCCGCGGCGATCGCAAGATTCTCCAAGAACGGCTGGCCGCCGCTCATTAGCATCCCCTCCTCACACGAGGAGAGCGGCATGTACGACCACATCGGCTTGAAAGTGAAGGATCTTGAAGCGAGCGTGCGCTTCTACGAGGGCGCGCTCGCAGGCCTCGGCCACGTCGTTTGCTCGCGGGACGAGTCGAGCGCGGGCATCGGCCCGAAGGGCGCGCCGGCGCTTTGGCTCGGTCGGGGAACCGCGGGGCCCGCAATTCATATCGCCTTCCATGCGGTCAACCGCGCCGCCGTCGATCGCTTTCATGGCGACGGGCTCAAGGCGGGTGGCAAGGACAATGGCCGGCCGGGGCTGAGGGCCGATTACAGCCCCACCTACTACGCCGCCTTCCTGACCGATCCGGACGGCAACAACGTCGAAGCGGTGTGCCTGAAGTGACGGGGCCCTAGCGGCCGCGCTTGCGGCGCTTCGCGGGCTTGCGGAGCGAAAAGAAGAGCTGCCGGTGTTCGCCCTCGCGCACGACTGCGGCCAGCTTCAAGGCGACGAGCACGTAGAGCACGTTGAGCGCAACCAGGTTGGTCGGAAAGTGACGCGTCCGGCGGGCCCGGGTCGCGATTTCCTTCGCCGTGATCTTGCCCGCGCGCCCGTGGCGCTTGCGTACGAATTCGACTGAGCGCTTGCTCACGACGTTGAAGTAGCCGCCGCCCGCCTTCGATTTCGCCCGTGCAAAGGACATGACGAAGTAATCGTCCTTCGCCTCGAACACGTGATAGGTCTGGCGGGCGCCGGCGGCGCGGCCGCAGTAGTGCAATCCGCGCTCGAGCATCTTGATCTTCATGCGATCCCCCTCCAAGCGGCGCTCACAGGAGCCGCTGCGCATTGTCCCGCCGCGCGCCGCAATCAACAACTCCCTCGGCTCGAAGAGCCCGCCGCGATGCTATGCTGGTCCACGCCAACGATCCGGATCCAATAACGACAAGCTCCCAGGGATCGCCTCATGAACGATGTCACGTCGCTCCCGGCCTGGGGCCGGCGCCACAGTGTGCTCGCGATGTGCTTCTTTGCGATGTTTATCGCGTACTCGGATCGCGTGAACATCTCCGTCGCTTCGGTCGCGATGCTGGAGGAGTTTCACTGGAGCGAGACGGTCAAGGGGACGGTGCTGTCATCATTCTTCGTCGGTTATCTCGTCTTCATGATTCCCGCCGGCTGGCTTGCCGCGCGCTATGGCGGCAAGCGAGTGCTCGCCTGGGCCGTCCTCTGGTGGTCCGCCTTCACCTTCCTCACGCCCTGGGCCGCCTCGGTCTCATTTCCAATGCTCATCGCGGCGCGCATCGGCCTCGGCATCGGCGAAGCCGCGGTGATGCCCGCGACCTATGAACTCTTCAGCCGCTGGGTACCGGCCGCAGAACGGTCGCGGGCGATGACCCGATTCCTGAGCGGAATCCCGGTCGGCCAGATTGCAGGCTTCGCGATGACGGGTTGGATGACCGGCCATTACGGCTGGCCGACGTCCTTCTATCTCTTCGGTGCGATCGGCTTCGTTTGGGCGGTGGCCTGGCTCTGGAATTTCGACAACGACCCGGCCTCGGATCGGCGTATCTCGCCCGAGGAATGCGAATCGCTGCGGGCCTCGTCCGGCCATACGGCGGAAACGCTGCCGCCGGTGGGTCCGCTGTTACGCAAGGCCTCTGTCTGGGCGGTGGTCGTCGCGCATTTCTCGGCAACGTGGGTTTTGTACCTGCTCATCGCGTGGCTGCCGAGTTATTTCCACGCGATGGGTCTCAGTTACACGAACGCCGGACTCTATTCGGCGGCCCCATGGTTGAGCTCGCTCATCGTGAGCAACCTCGCCGCGATTCTCGCGGATCGGGCGATTGCCCGTGGCGCTTCGATCCTTACCGTGCGCAAGATCATCATGGGCATCTGCCTGATCGGTGCCGCGGCGTGCCTGATGCTCGCGCGCACGGTTGAGACGCCGGTGCACGCGCTGGTCCTCGTGTGCGCGGCGGCAAGCGCCATCGGCGTTGGCTGGTCCGGATTCGCGCCGAACCTCCTCGACATCGCGCCGCGGCACGGCGCGATCCTGATCAGCTTCAGCAACACGTTCGCAACCATTCCCGGCATCGCCGGCGTCTGGATCACCGGGTGGCTGCTCGATCGCACCGGTTCCTATGCGGCGACGTTCCTCCTCACCGCAGGCATAGCGACGGCTGGAGCCGTCTTCTATTTCCTCTTTGCGAGCGCGAAACGAGTCGACGTCTGACGGGCCGCGGCGTCAGCCCTGGCTCATGCAGAACGCGTTCAGCTTGTTGCCGTCGAGATCACGGAAGTACGCCGCGTAGAAACCCGCTGTGCCGCGCGGGCCAGGCGCACCCTCGTCCTTGCCGCCGAGCGCAAGCGCTTTGTCGTACAGCGCTTTCACCTTCTCCTTGCTGTCGACGATCAGCGCGACCATGACGCCATTACCGACCGTCGCCGGCTTGCCGTCGAATGGTTTGATGACGCCGAAACCGCCTGAGGTCGGCCCCGTCGACCAGGAGATGACGCGTTCCATTTCCATGAAGCGCTTCGCGCCGATGGTCGCGAACAGCGCGTCGTAAAATCCGGCAGCCCGCTTGAGATCGTTGGTGCCGACGGTGACGTATCCGAGCATGCATGTTCTCCCGAAGTTGATGAAGTCTAGTGCGCAGCAAGCTTCTGAACGGCGGCGAGCGCCTGGTTCACGTTCTCGTCCGGCTTCACGCCGCCGATCGTCGCATTGATCTTGCCGTCGGATGTGACGATGAACGTCGTGCGTTCGGCGAAGCCATGGTCCACCGTGTCGCCCCTTGAATCCTTGACGCCGGGGACGTTGACCACCTTCAGGTCATAGGCCTTGGCGATGGTACCGGCCGTATCGGAGGCCACCGGGAGCTTCCCGGCGCAGTATTCCGGATCCGCGGAGAAATCCTTGAGTCGCGCGACGCTGTCGAGCGACACACCGATGACGCTCGCGCCCGCCGCGGTGAACTTGTCCATGTTCACCGAGAAGGTGTGCGCCTGGATGTTGCAGCCCTGCGTGTAGGCCGACGGATAGAAGTACACGACCACCGGTCCCTTCGCGAGCGCATCCTTCAGCGAAAAGGTGAATTCCTTGCCTGCGAGCGCCGCCTGCGCTTTGAATTCCGGAGCGGCGTCGCCCGCCTTCAATGCGGCGTATGCCGGCAGGGAAATCACGCTCAATATCAGACAACCGCGCAACAGGCCTTTCATGGGAGTGTTCCTTACAGGTGGTGGATAACGGGTCCGCAATCTTCGTTCCGGGCCCGCCTTCTGTCCATCCTAGGCTTGTCCTACACTGCAGGTCTCGACCGCCAGCGAAATTACAAGGTGAAGAAGATCGCTCTGACGCTCGCCATCACCGCGGTTTTGCTCTATGCGGGCCTGTGCGCGTATCTCTTTGTCGCACAGCGCTCGATGCTCTACTACCCGACACCGGAAGTGGCGTCCGCAGCCGCGACGGCGCTGCGAATCGAATCCGGTAGCGCCGTCCTCAAGGTCTGGCTGGTGGCCCGTCCGGGGCCGGACGCGGTCATCTATTTCGGCGGCAATGCCGATGCCGTCGAGCAACATATCGTGCCCTTTTCCGCGGTCATCACCGACCGCTCCCTCTATTTCGTCAATTACCGCGGCTACGGCGGCAGTACCGGCCGGCCGACGGAGCGAGCCTTGTTCGCGGATTCAGTGCGGATCTTCGACCGCGTTCATAAGGACCATGCGCACGTGTCCGTGATCGGCCGCAGCCTGGGCTCAGGCGTCGCGGCGTATCTCGCAACGCAACGCCCCGTGGAGCGCCTCGTGCTGGTGACGCCATACGACAGCATCGAACGCGTTGCGCAGGGACAGTACCGCTGGTTTCCGATCTTTCTGCTCCTCAAGGACCGCTTCGACACTTTGAGCCGGGTGCCGAAAATCTCAGCGCCGACGCTCGTCGTCATCGCAAAGGACGACGAGATCATCCCGCGACCGCGCACCGACAACCTGCTTGCCGCGTTTCCGCCGGCACAGGTCAATGTGACCGTGCTATCGGGCGTCTCGCACAATCTCGAAGATGAAACGCAGACCTACCTGGAATCGATGCGGGACTTCCTGCACCGTTAGCGCAGAAGCACCCGGTACTTCACGAAGTCATCCGCCAGCGTGAAGGTGTCGTAGAGACGCCGCGCAGTCGCGTTGAATGACTGCGTGTGCCAATAGACATACTCCCAGCCGCCGCGCTTGCCGCGATCGATGAGATCCTGCATCAAGAGGCGTCCGACTCCGTGCCCGCGCACCGATGGATCGACGTAGAGATCCTCGAGATAGCCGATCGGATGCGTCGCCCAGGTGCCCTCATGCATCACGCAATGCGCGAAGCCGACGACCGCGCCGCCGACTTCCGCCACTCGCCCGACGATGGGCGACTTCGGATCGAGCAGCCGCCGCCAGGTTGCGTCGGTCACGTCCGCCGGGACGACCGACTTGTAGAACTGGCAGTAGCCGTCCCAGAGCCGCCGCCAGGCGGCTTCGTCCGGAGCTTCGACATCGCGTATGAAGGTCGTCATAACCCGCTCTTCGACCGCCGCCCGCGGTCGTGCTTCTCGAAGACTTCGCGCCGGTGATGGTCGAGATAGACGCGTTGCTCGGGGCGAAATGCTTCGATCTTCGCTGACGTCTCCAGATTCCAGACGTTGAGCACCCGCGGATTGAGATGCCGCGAGATGAGGAGCGTGCCGTCATCGGCGAACGAGATATAACCACGGTCGAACAGGTGCGCAATGTGCGGCGAAAAGAGAAGCCCGTTGAAGCCGTCGAGCTTTTCGGCGTCATTCGATTCGCGCCAGGGTTTGATGTGGCTCGCGAGGAGGTGCCGCCGGTCGAGGAGTTGCGTGAGGCGGCAGCCGCCTTCGATCTCTTCGAGATTGCGCCGGAAGAGGCCGTGGCCGCGGCGTGCGCGAATGAGATGCTCCTTTTCCACCGGACCGATGTCCGACCGCAGCCGGATGATCTCTTCGGCGCGATCGTCCAGGAGTTCCGCGCCTACGGAAGTGCGGATCTTGTCTTCGACCTCCTCAACCTGTCCTTCGAGGAGCCGTCGCAACGCCATGACCATCGCGTCCGGCACAGCGCTCAGGAACACAGTCCGGACACCGACACCCGTGCTACTGAGCGGCGAATCCTTGGCGGGCAGCACCGAATGAAGCTCCTCGGCATGCTCCATCGTTCTGAGCGGCCGCGGGAATTCGACGAATCGAACCGGCAGCTGCCAGCCCGGCGTGCGCTTGCGTTTCTTGCCGGCGTCGGCGGCGTATGTCGGCTCGGGAGCTTCCTTCGCGCGGCCGAGCACCATGCCGACCGCACCGACGACGGCGTCCGCGAACGAAAAGATGAGATCGCCCGGCTGGATCTGCATCAGGATTTCGTACGCCGCGGCCGCGCCAGCTGACTTCCCCTTTGCGGGCGACCAGAGGTAACCGCCCTCGATTTCGAGCCGCGGCGCATGCCGGTGGTTCACCCACCAATGGCGTACCGATGAGGCGAGTGACTGCGCCTTGCCAAAGAGGAGTTCGACGAGCTTGCGTGCTTCGTCGCTCGATCCGATATGCGCCGTGTACTCGCCCGCCGCGTTCTCGCTGACATTGGTAAGGCGCTCGCGCAGCGCTGCGATGCCCCCGGCAACCCGTGCGGCTCCCTGCTTGCGGACGTAGAAGAGGAGGTCCCTGCGATTCACGATGAAGGCGAACGGCCATTCACCCGTGGCGCGATCCTTGTAGCGGAAATCGCGGATTTCGCCGTGCGAGGCGGGGCTGCATTCGTAGTTCGGCAGCAGGATCGCGGCAAGTACGAGCGTGTCGAAGGCTTGCTGGGCGGCCGGGACAGTGAGGTGCCGGCGATGCTCGGTGAGGAGTGACTCATCCCAGTCGGGCGCTTTCATCGTCTATTATTAAAGCATGTCGAACGAGGTTCGCGACAATCCCGCGCGCAATCGCTTTGAGCTTGAGCTCGAGGGCGGTCTCGCCTTCGTCACATACAGCCGCGAGGCCGGCGTGCGAACGCTCCTGCACGCCGAAGTGCCGCCCGAACTCGAGGGCCGAGGCCATGGATCCGCGCTCGTGAAGGGCACGCTCGACCTGCTTCGCGCCGGCGGCGAGAAGGTGATCCCGCGCTGTCCGTTCGTCGACGCCTACATCCGCAGGCACAAGGCCTACGAGGACCTGCGTGCGTAGGAATAAGGAGATTTCCCGCGTTTCTCTACGGTTGGGGAGATGCGGTGGATGGTGAAGGCGACGGCGCGGGCCCGGTCGGCGCGAGCTTCTTCGACAGCTCCTCCGCCGGCACGCTTAATAGCACCCGGTTCGTTCCATTCGGCTCGGCAACACCGAGCGAGCTCGCCTCTTTCGCCGCTGCCGTGTCGGCATTCAGCCGAACTGCGTATGCGTCCTCGGATACGTCGGCTGACTCCAGCACGACGATGCGCACACGCCGGTTGGCATTGCGGCCCTCGGCCGTGTCGTTGGTCGCGATCGGCGCCTGCTCCGCAAGCCCGACGATTTTCAGCCGCTGCGGATCGACGCCCTGATTCACGAATAGGTGCACCACGGTCGCGGCACGCGCGGCCGACAGCTCCCAGTTGGACGGAAAGGCCGCCGTGCGGATCGGGCGGTTGTCCGTGTGCCCTTCGACGTGAATCGGATTCGGAAAAGGCTTGAGGATGTCGGCGAGGCTTCTCAAGACGGGCACTGCCTGGGCATTGATGTCGGCATCGCCGCTGCGAAAGAGAATATCGGTGCGGATCTCGACCTCGAGCCAGAGTTTTTCCTGGCGCACGGTCACGAGTTTGCGATCGATCAACTCCTTCATCGCCTTTTCGATCTCGGTCGCCATGCGCACGAGGGCGCCGGCCATCGGCTTGACGGAGGGCTCGACCGGCTTCGGTTTCTCGACTGCACTCGGAAGTTTCACGAGCGCCGTCGGCCGCACGCCGACCAGCATCTCATCGCCGCCCTTGCCGGACGCTGGCTTACCGACGGGCACCGGCGTCGTGGTCGTCGGCGACCCGCGAAATGCCGCCACCAGCGCATCGGAGAGAATCCGGTACTTGCCGAGGTTGACCGACGACATCGAATAGAGCACGACGAACAAGGCGAGCAGCAGCGTCACGAGATCGCCGTAGGGGATCGCCCACGCCTCGTGGTTCTGATGTTCCTCGTGATGTTTCTTGCGCGCCATGGAGCCGCCGCCGCGCTAGTGCAGGTAGCCGCGCAGTTTCGACTCGATATTGCGCGGGTTTTCGCCCTGGGCAATCGAGATGATGCCTTCGATGGTCATCTGCCGGATCTGCGACTGGTGCTGCACGATCGCCTTCAGCTTGCTCGCCATCGGCAGGAAGAAAAGATTCGCAAGTCCGATGCCGTAGATCGTCGCGATGAAGGCCGCGGCGATGCCGTGGCCGAGCTTGCTCGGATCGTTGAGGTTCTGCATGACCGCCATCAATCCCATGACCGCGCCAATGATGCCGAGGGTCGGCGCGTAGATGCCCATGCCTTCCAGGACCCTGGCCGCGGCGTTGTCGAAGTGCTGGCGCGTTTCGAGTTCGACTTCCATGGAAGCGCGAATGGCATCCGGCTCGCCGCCGTCGACGAGCGACTGCAGGCCCTTCTTTACGAAATCGTCGGGTTCCTGCTCGACCGCGGACTCGAGTCCAAGAAGGCCCTGCTTGCGTGCAACATTCGACCACTCGACCAGTTTCTCGATGATCGCCTGGGCGTCGGCGGCGGGGGGTTTGAACACCCAGCCGATGATCTTGATCATGCGCATGAAAGTTGCGAGCGGTGTCTGCAACAGGATCGCGGCGACCGTTCCAAGGACGACGATGACAAACGCGGCTGCGCCGAGCAGCGCCTTGACGCCGCTCCCCTTCAGGATGCTGCCGCCGATGATCGCAACGAACGCGAGAAAGATGCCGACGATGCTGAGGATATCCATGGGCGGATCGCCGGTCAGTCGCTCTTCAGCCACTCATCCACGCGCGCACGTACGCGCACAAGCGCCTGGCCGTGGATCTGGCAGACGCGCGATTCGCTCACGTCGAGCACGTCGCCGATTTCGCGCAGGTTCAGCTCCTCGTCGTAATAGAGCGCGAGCACGAGCTTCTCGCGCTCGGGAAGGCCGTCGATCGCGCCGATGAGCGCCTGGCGGAAGTCGGCGTCTGTCAGCTCATCGAGCGGTCCCGGCCGCGCGTCGGGGGCATAGTCGGCCGGGCTGTCATCGTCGGGCCCGCCGAGGGAGTCGAAGCTGAAGAGCCGGCAGCTCGCAGCGTCCTGCACGAGCTTGTGATAGTCCTCGAGCGTAATGCCGAGCGCCTGTGCCACGTCCGTCGCCTTGGCGTCGTGGCCTGTTTCGTTTTCGATCCGGCGGACGACTTCCGCCATTTCGCGCACGCTCCGGTGCACCGAGCGCGGCGTCCAGTCGGACTTGCGCACTTCATCGAGCATCGCGCCACGGATGCGGATACCGGCGTAGGTTTCGAAATTCGCGCCCTTGCTCGCGGTGTAGTGCCGCGCGGCGTCGAGGAGCCCGATCATGCCGGCCTGTATGAGGTCATCGACCTCCACGTTCGGCGGCATGCGGCTCACGAGGTGATACGCGATCCGCTTGACGAGATCGGCGTGACGAACGACGAGCTCATCCTGCGGCAGGTCTTTCGGGCCCGCCGGCTCGGCGCTCGTTCCGATATCCACGTAGTGCTGCTTTCTTGCTCTCATTGCAAAGCGCTTGTGCTCGCCCGTCCGGCGCGGACTAGGCGTTCCAGAAAGAACTCGACATGGCCGCGGGCCCTTTCAGGCACGGCCCAGTTATCGGCCCGTTCCGCGAGCTTCTTGATAGCTAAAGCCGCGGAACTGGAAGGAAAAAGATCGACCACCGGCCCCTGCCGCTGCACGGCGGCGCGCGCATAGCGGTCGGCCGGTATGGCACCGAGGAAATCGAGCGTGACATTGAGAAACCGGTCACAGACGCGTGCGAGCTTCATGTGCAGCTCCCGGCCATGCAGGGGGTTGCGCACCTGGTTTGCGAGGATGCGAAAGCGCCCGACGCCATGGTCGCGGCTCAGGACCTTGATAAGCCCATAGGCGTCCGTAAGCGATGCCGGCTCGTCGCAGACCACAACCAGCACGTCCTGCGCCGCCTGGCAGAACGTCAGGACGCTGTCCCCGAGCCCGGCCGCCGTGTCAATGAGGAGGATGTCAATCCGGTGATAGAGCTCATCGAAAGCCCGCACGATGCCGACATGCTCGCCGTTCGAGAGGTTCGCCATGCGCTTCAAGCCCGAGGCCGCGGCGATGACGTGCAGACCGTGCGCGCCGGTGACGATTGCATCTTCCAGGCGGCACTCGCCGGCGACCACATGGGCGAGGTTGAAGCGCGGATTCAGGCCGAGCATTACGTCGACGTTCGCAAGTCCGAGGTCGGCGTCGAGCAGCAGCACTTCACGACCGCGCATCGCAAGCGCAACGCCGAGATTGATCGCAACCGTCGTCTTGCCGACGCCGCCCTTGCCGCCCGTGATGGCAAGAACCTTGACGGGCGCGCTGCGCTTGATTGCCGCGGTGGAGTTCGCCTGCCGCCAGGCGGTGTCGGCCTTATGCATGCGCCACCGCCGTGTCGAATTGTTGTGCACGCAGCATGGGTTCGGGAACCTGTGCCGCGCCTGCCTGCAGCTCCGCCGCCCTCAGCACCAGCCATACGCAGCGCGACAGACCGGCATGCAGATCCTCCGGTATGCGCGGTCCATCCGTCAGATACGCGATCGGCAGTTGGTAGCGGATTACCGTCGAAAGCGCGGCTCCGAGACTGTCTGCTTCATCGACCTTGGTCAGGATGCAGGCGCCCGGTTTCAGGCGCGCGAACATGCGCACGGTGTCATCGAGCGTAGCGAGGTCGCTGTTCGCCGCGAGCGCGAGCAGAATGCGGATGCGCTCGCCATGCTGAGCGAGTGCTGACAGCTGCTCTGTCAGACGCAGATCACGCCGCCACCGCCCGGCGGTATCAATGAGTACGAGTTTCCGGGGCCCAAGCGCATCGAGCACCTCCCCGAGCCCACGTGCGTCGGTCGCGATGTGAGTCTGCACGCCGATGATCCGGGCATACCTCAACAGCTGCTCACGGCCATGTCTTCGATAGCCGTCGATGCTCACGAGCGCGACCTCCCGAGCGCCGTGGCGCAGCGCGAACCTCGCCGCGAGCTTGGCGATGGTGGTCGTCTTGCCGACGCCGCTGCGGCCGACGATCGCGACCACGCCACCCTCCCCGAGCACGTGGTCCTCGGTGACCGGGAGCCGGCGCACAAGGTGCGCCATGAGCGCCACCGGAAGGCGCGACAGGTCGTCGAGTGACTCCAGCTGCGGCATGTCATCGCAAAGCTGCAGTGCGATCTCGGGCGCGATATCCAGTGCGGCGAGATCTTGCAGTACCCGCGCACGCGCCGGCTGCCGCCGCGCCAGCTCGGTCCAGGCACGACTCGATAGCCGTAGTTCGAGTTGACTGCGTGTCGCCGTGTCTGCGCGGCGCGCAGTGTCCAATTCTGGATCGTGCGCAGGATCGGGCATGACTCCGGGGAGCGGCACCGGTGCCGGGGATTGCGCAGCCAGCCCTTGCGATTCGGCGCTTACAGCATCGTTCGCTGGCGCTGCGGCGACAGCGCCTCGCGATCGCATCGCGTCGCGTAGCATTTCGAGGAGACTCGCCTTTGGCGGGGCCGCCTCGCGCGGCGGCTCGCTCGCTGGCGGAGGCTCGAGCGACGGCTGCTGCGCGGGGAGTGCAATTGCCCTGCCCGCGGCCAGTTCGCGCGCACGCGGGCCCAACGCCTGTTGCGCCAGCTCTTCGTCGTAGTCGACCGCGGCGATGATCTCGATGCCGCCTTCGGCTCGCCTGCTTGACACTATCAGCGCGTCGGGGCCGAACTCCGCGCGTACCTGGACGATCGCGGCACGCATCGTCGCGGCGAAGAAACGTTTGATCTTCATGGATACTCTCCCTTACTGGCCAACCGCCGCGACCACGCGGATGCGGCGGCTCTCCGGAATTTCGGTGTAGGCGAGCACGTTGAGGTTCGGCACGGCCTGGCGCACGAAGCGCGCGATCCACGGCCGGAGCTTCGGTGACACGAGGAGGACCGCCGGTTCGCCGGCGATCTCGAGTCGTCGCGCGTTGTCGACGAGCGAGGCGTGCATGCGATCGGCAAGCCCCGGTTCGAACCCGGGACCGTCGCCGCCGCCCGCGGCCATCGAGTCCTGCAGCAGGTGCTCGAGCTTCGGGTCGAGCGTGATGACCGGCAGCTCCTGCCTCAGGCCCGCGATGCCCTGCACGATCTGCCGTCCAAGCGCGACGCGCACGGCGGCAACAAGGACGACGGGGTCCTGGGTCTTCGGTGCCTGCTCCGCCAGCGTTTCACAGATCGTGCGGATGTTGCGGATCGAAACGCGTTCGCCGAGGAGCTGCTGCAGCACCTTGACGACGACACTCAGCGTGAGCGTCTTCGGCACGAGATCCTCGACAAGTTTCGGCGCGGCCTTCGCGAGGCGGTTCAGCATCTGCTGCACTTCCTCGTGCCCGAGGAGCTCGTTCGCATGGCCTTGCAGCAGGTGACTCAGATGCGTCGCAATCACCGTGCTCTCGTCGACCACCGTGTAGCCGAGCGTCTGCGCGTGCTCGCGCCGCCCCCGGTCAATCCAGACGGCATCGAGGCCGAACGCCGGGTCCTTGGTTGCGCTGCCCGCGATCGGTGCCGCGACCGAACCCGAGTTGATGGCCAGATCGTTGCCGACCTGCACGTCGGCTTCGCCGACCGGCGCGCCGAGAATCGTGATGCGGTACGAATTCGGCCCGAGCTCGAGGTTGTCGCGGATGTGGACGGGCTGCACGAGGAACCCAAGATCCTCGGACAGCTTCTTGCGCACGCCCTTGATGCGGCTCATGAGCTCGCCGCCCTGGCTCTTGTCGACGAGCGGAATCAGCCGGTAGCCGACTTCGAGACCGATGAGATCAACCTGCTCGACATCGTCCCAGCTGAGCTCTTTCACGTCCGCGGACGCGGCGGCCGGTTTTTCAACCGCCGCGGCAGCCGGCTTTTCGAGCGCTTGCGCGCGCCGGAGTGCGAGCATGTAGGCGCCAACGCCGCAGATCGCCGCCATCATGAGAAAGGCGAGATTCGGCATTCCCGGAATGAGCCCCATGATCCCGAGGATGCCCGCCGCGACGGCGAGCGCCTGCGGCTGGCCGAGCACCTGCGAGGCGACCTGCTGGCTCATGTCCTGCGAGCGCGACACACGGGTGACGAGGATTGCGACCGCGACCGAGAGCAGGAGCGCCGGAATCTGCGCGACGAGACCGTCGCCGATGGTGAGGAGCGAATACACGCGGCCCGCGTCCGCCACGGCCATGTCGTGCTGGAGCGTGCCGATGGCAAGCCCGCCGAGCACGTTGATGAAGACGACGAGAATCCCGGCGACCGCGTCACCGCGCACGAACTTGCTCGCACCATCCATCGCACCGTAGAAATCCGCTTCCTCGCGTATCTCCTGGCGCCGGGCGATCGCTTCCTGCTGATTGATGATGCCGGCATTCAGATCCGCGTCGATCGCCATCTGCTTGCCGGGCATCGCGTCGAGCGTGAAGCGTGCGCTCACTTCCGAGATGCGGCCTGCGCCCTTCGTCACGACCACGAAATTGATGATCACGAAGATCGTGAACACGATGAGTCCGACCGCGTAGTTGCCGCCGACCACGAACTCGCCGAAAGCCTTGATGACCTGGCCGGCGGAGCCGGTGCCCGTGTGGCCGTGCAACAGCACGACGCGGGTGGAGGCGACGTTGAGCGCAAGGCGCAGGAGTGTTGCGGCGAGGAGCACCGTCGGGAATGCGCCGAACTCGAGCGGCCGTTTCACGTAGATGACCGCAAGGATGATGACGAGCGAGAGTGAGATGTTGAACGTGAAAAGCACGTCGAGCAGGAATGGCGGAAGCGGCAGCACCATCATGGCGAGAACCACCATGAGGAGAATCGGCACGCCGAGGCCGTTGCGGGCGAAACTCGAAATCGTCCCGCCGATGCTTACGGTCGCCATTATTCAGTGAACTCCGCGCCGAGAGCCGGTTGCGGCCGACCGATGCGCGCGAAGAGCTGCGGCGGGAGCCGGCGCATCTGGTAGATGTAGGTGAGCACCTGCGCGACGGCGACGTAGAGGCCGCCCGGAATTTCCTTGCCGATGTCGACGTTGCGGTAGAGGGCGCGCGCGAGCACGGGTGATTCGAACGTCGGCACCTTGTGCGCCTCGGCGACACGGCGGATCGCGAGGGCCACGAGGTCCGCGCCTTTCGCGACGACGCGTGGCGCGCGCATCTTGAGCGCGTCGTAGCGCAGCGCCACGGCGAAGTGCGTCGGGTTCGTGATCACGACGTCAGCCTTCGGCACCTGTTCCATCATCCGGCGGCGGGCGAACTGCTGCTGAAGCTGGCGGATGCGCGATTTCACTTCCGGCCGGCCGTCGGTCTCCTTCATTTCCTCGCGCACTTCGTGCCGCGACATGCGCAGCCGCTGCTGGAAGTCCCAGAGCTGGAAAGGGATATCGGCCGCGGCGACTACGACGAGCGCCGCGGACATCCAGACGAATGCCATCCCGACCAGGTGCGCTGCCCGTGCGATACCGCCCTGCACCGGCATTCTCCCGAGGCCGATTGCATCGTCCATGTACGCGTAGATGACGACCGCCGCGACGCCCCCCACCAGCACGCATTTCGCGAGCGCCTTCAGGAGTTCCACGAGCCCGTGCCAGCCAAAGACGCGTTTCAGTCCCTGGATGGGACTCAGCCGCGAGAAATCCGGAACGAGCGCCTGGCCGCTGAAAGTCCAGCCACCGAGCGCGAGCGGCGCGATGAGCGCGGCGGCGAAGACGGCGCCGAGCACCGGCCACACGTCCAGGAGCGCCTGCATGAGCGCCGAGCCGAGCGCCGGCGCAATCATTTCCGGCGAACCAAGCCAGCGTGGATCGAATTCAAGGCCGCCTCTGAGGTGCCTCACGAGGTTCCCGCTCATGAACGTGCCAGCGCCGTAGAGGCAGCCGGCGCCTGCGAGGAGAACGAGCGTCGTGCTCAATTCGCGCGAGCGGGGAACCTGGCCCCTTTCGCGCGCGTCCTTGACGCGCTTCGGTGTGGCTCGTTCGGTCCGTTCCTGTTGTTGATCGACTTCGGCCATGACCCGTCAGTCCGTTGCGCTCAGCGGGCCGTCACGGCAAGGCGAACCTGCTCGAGGCTCACCGCGACCATATCCATCACGCGCTCGGGCAGGAGCTTCAGGCTCAGGATCACGATGAGAAATCCGAACAGCATCGTGATCGGAAAGCCGATGGCGAAGAGGTTGAGCGATGGTGCCGCGCGGCTCACGACTCCGAGGCCAAAGTTCACGATCACGAGCGCGACGATCGCGGGCAGCGCGATCAGCACGCCCGAGGAAAACATGTAGCCCGCAAAGCTCGCGACCTGCCAGCTGCCCGCAGCGGAGAAGTCGGTGCCGACCGGTGCCCAGCGGAAGCTCTCGGCGAGCGTCGCAATGAGTGCGATGTGTCCGTTGAGGGCGAGATAGATAAGGATGCCGAATACCAGCATGAACTGGCTCACGACCGGTACCGAAGCCCCGCGCAGCGAGTCGATGAGCGTCGCGAAGCCGAGACCCATGGTCATGGCAATGGTCTGTCCGCCGATCACGAGCGCATCGAAAATGAGCTGCACGACAAAGCCAATGGCGGCGCCGACCAGTATCTGATTCGCGATAGTGAGAAAGAACGCCGCCGAGAAGATCTCGATCGACGGCGGCTGCGACCCCTCGCCATAGGCCACAGGCGTCAACAGAATTCCGAGCGCCAGTGCCACGATAACCTTGGTGCGGCCCGGCACGACGGCCGCGCCGAAGATCGGCGCCACCAGCACGAAGCCGACGACCCTCAAGAACGGCCAGAAGAAGCTCTGCACCAGCGGGACGAGGTCGGTTGCATTGAACTGCATGGGTCACGGGTCAGCCGATGAGCGAAGGAATGCTCTCGAAGAGCTGGCGCGTATAGCTCACGATGAGTTTCAGCATCCAGGGGCCGGCGATGAAGAGCGTCGCGACGAGCACGAGGAGCTTCGGAATGAAGCTCAGCGTCATTTCGTTGATCTGCGTCGCCGCCTGGATCATGCCGACGGCAAGGCCCGCGATGAGCGCGGCAATCAGCATCGGCGCGGCGAGCATCGTCGTCACGGTGAGCGCGTGCTGCGCGAGAGCCATTACGGTTTCGGGTGTCATGAGTAGAAACTCGAGGCGAGCGTGCCCATGACGAGCGACCAGCCGTCGACCAGCACGAACAGCATGATTTTGAACGGGAGCGACACGAGCATCGGCGAGAGCATCATCATGCCCATCGACATCAGCACGCTCGCAACCACGAGATCGATGATGAGAAACGGTATGAAGATCATGAATCCGATCTGGAATGCGGTCTTGAGCTCGCTCGTGATGAAGGTCGGAATGAGCACCGTGAGCGGCACTTCGCTCGGACTCGCGTATTCGGTCTTGCCGCCGGAGATCTTCGCGAACATCGCGAGGTCGCTGTCACGCGTCTGGTGCAGCATGAACTCCTTGACGGGCGCCGTCGTTTCGACGAAGGCGGTTTCGGCGTCGAGCTTGCCGTCGAGGTAGGGCTTCACGCCCTGGCCGTACGACTGGGCGAGCACGGGGCCCATGATGAAGAGCGTCATGAAGAGCGCGAGGCCGACGAGCACCTGATTCGGCGGCGTCTGCGGAAGTCCAATCGCCTGCCTGAGGAGCGACAGCACGATGATGATGCGGGTGAAGGACGTCATCGACAGCAGGATCGCCGGCAACAGCGTCAGCAGTGTCATCAACAGCAGAATCTGAATCGTCAGCGTATACGTCTGCGCGCCATCGGGGCCGGTGGCAATTGAAATGGCAGGCATGCCGGCGGGCGCTGCAACCGCCAGTGACGGCAGTACGATCAACAGCAAGAGGGGGACTGTCCCCTTTTTCCAAGTCTTCGCGGAAAAAGGGGACTGTCCCCTTCCCTTGTTGAAGGCTCGCCGTCCCTTCGAGAAGGGGACAGTCCCCATTTTTCTCGAAGACTCGAAAAATAGGGACAGTCCCCTCATCGTCCCATCATCCCTTTCAACTTGTCAGCAAAACTGCCGATCGGCGCAGCCACCTCGATCTTCACCGGCACCGCGAGCAGCTGCAGCGAGCTGACGCCGGTCGCGCCCACGCCGACAAGCGCCTGCGAGTCGCCGACCTTCACGAGCACCACGCGTTCCTTCGGTCCGACGGCAACTTCGGCGAGCACGCTGAGCGACCCCGACCCATGACGCGGAGCACCGCGGATGCGGCCGAGAACCCAGGTGAGCGCGAGGATGAAGGCGATGACGACGAAAAGACTCAAGGCCATCTGCAGGAGGTCACCGAGACCGGGCCCCTGCGGTGCCGCCTTCGCGGCCGCCGCATCCGCCCATGCGAGCGAGGGCGATGCCAGAGCTGCGAGCAGCCAGCGCACTATTTCACCTGCTCGATACGCTCGTGCGGACTGATCACTTCGGTGAGACGGATGCCGAATTTGTCATTGACGACGACGACTTCGCCGCGCGCGACGCGCACGCCGTTCACGAGCACGTCGAGCGGATCGCCGGCGGGCCGGTCAAGTTCGAGAATCGAGCCCTGCGTGAGCTGCAGGAGTTCACGCACCGTGATCTCGGCATGGCCCACTTCCAGCGTGACGCTCACGGTCACATCCATGATGAGATCGAAATTGACCTCGCCCTGCGAGCCGCCCTGCGCGTCCGCGGTCAGGTCCTGGAACTTGGCCTTGGCGGCGCCCTTCTGGGGAGGAGTCGGCGAGGTAGACATGCGAGTGTTCTCCGTCGTCTAAGGATTGCGGTCGCCGCGCGGCGCCGGTCCCGTCAATTTGAGTGCGTTGCGTCCACGGGAAACGCCGAACTTGCCGGCGAGCACCGGCACCTGGCCCGCGAGAAGCGTTGCGACCTGCGGGGCCTCGATCGGCACGACATCGCCCGGCTTCAGCTGCACGAGCTCCGCGAGGCTCATCTCGGCGTGGCCCATCTCGACGCGCACGTGCACAAGCGCATCATTGAGGTACGTGCGCGCGGTCCGCGGCCAATCGCCCCACGCGCCGACAGCCGCTTTCGACGGCGAGCCGGCGAGCGCATCGGCGAGCGGCGCGAGCGCCGACTGCGGAATCGCGATATCAAAGGTGCCGCCGCCATTGTCGAAGTCGACGCGAAAGCGGTTGACGATGATGAGGTCCGCACCTGCGCCAACATTCACGAAGACGGGGCTGCGCTCGTGCTTCAGCAGCTCGAAGTCGAGTTTTGCGATCGGCGCCCAGGCGAGCGCGAGATCCGCCCAGATCTGCTTGAGCACGACCTGCGTGAAGCGCTCCTCCGTTGGCGTGAGCGTCGACTCCGCATCACGTGCAACCGATCTTCCCGTTCCGCCGAAGAAGCGGTCGACGAGCACGAAGGCGAGCTCCGGATCGGTGACGAAGAGCACGGGCCCTGCGAACGCTTTCACCCGCACAAGATCGATGCTCGCCGGCGTCGGCAGGCCCGCGAGGTAGTCGGCGATCTTGATGGTGTCGACCGCTTCGATCGCGACCTGCTGCGGCATGCGGTTCACGAGCTTGTTGAGGCTCGCGCGCAGGTACCCGACGAAAGCCTGGTGCAGGATGTCGAGCATCGGGAAGCGCCCGCGCGACACACGATGCGCCATCATGTCGTACAGCGCGACATCGCTCTCCGACGGCGCGAGAAGCGCAGACACTTCATCCTCGGAGATGACCTGCGATTCGCTGTTCGGCGATTCGTCCGCCGCGCCCGGGTTGTCGTCCGTCGCCGCCATCCGCTACTGGACGACGAAGCTCGTGAAGAACACGTCTTCGAGCTTCGCCGAACCCGTCTCCTGCTTCAGGACCTTCTTCGCTTCCTCGAGCGCTTCGAGCCGCAGCTTGTCCTTGCCCTCACGCGTCATCAGCGTCCTGTAGTCGCGGTTCGAGATGAGCATGAGGATGTTGTTGCGGATCTTCGGCATGTTGCGCGTCACGTCGTCGAGCACCGCCTGGTCGCGCGCCATGAATTCGATGTCGAGCGCGAGGAATTTCACTTCCGAGCTCGCATCGAAGTTCACGACCATCTGCGGATCCATCTTGAGGTAGATCGCGGGCGCCGGCGGCTTGGCCGAGGGCTTCTCCTCTGCCACTTTCGCTTCCGCCTTCGGCTTCGGCGGCGGCAGCGGGATCACGGGCTTCATCACGCCGTCCTTGTCGAGCTTGTAGTCGACCGGCGGATGGCTGAAGAGCATGTTGTTGACGAAGCCGCCCGTAACGACAGCGCCCAGGCACAGAACGAAGATGCCCGTGGCGTTGACGAGTTTCCCGACAAGGTCGCTCTTCGGCCTGGGGGCCGGTGCTTCCTCCTCACCCTCGTCCGCTGTCGCTACTGCTTCGGCCATGGCTAGCCCCTCGAAAGACACTTCCTTAGGTTCAAGGGAGCAAGTTCTGTGCCACGCCTTGCGGCGCGCGCAAGTGGCTGAATTCAGGAAGATCGGGAGCGAGTAGCGATCGCGTGGCTACGGAAGCGACGGAAATTTGGCGGTGCGGAGACCGGGGACAGACTTAAGTCTGTCCCCCCTGTGCTGATCTCGGTTCGATGAAGCGCCACGGCGATTTTTCCGTGCCGCGTTCGATCGGGACCTCGATCAGTGTCGGACCGGATGCGCCAAACGCTCGCTCCAGTGCGGACGACAGTTCGGCGGGCGATGTTGCCCGCATGCCGCGAACACCGAAGGCTTCGGCAAGTGTCATGAAGTCGGGATTGACGAAGTCGGCGCCGAGTATCCGCCCTTCGAAGTAGGCCTTCTGGTCGCGCCGCACGTTGCCGTAGGACTGGTTGTTGAAGAGGACCGTGACGACGTCGATGCCGTATTGCGCAGCCGTTGCAAGGTCCTGAACACCGAACATGAAGCCACCGTCGCCGGTGACAGAGACAACCGCCCGTTCCGGCTTTGCGACCTTGACACCGAGCGCCATCGGGAATCCGGAGCCGAGCGTGCCCTGGTAACCCGAAGTGATGAAGGTGCGCGGCGCATAGACCGGAAATCCGTACCACGAAGTAAAGCCCACCTGCGATATCTCGTCGACGAAGATGCCGTCGCGCGGCAGCGCGTTCCGGATCGCCTTGAGATAACTCATCTGCGGCTGGATCTTCTCGATGTCCACGGCCGCGGCGGCTTTCGCTTCGCGGATTTCCTGTCGACGTTGGACGGCACCGCTGCCGGATCGGCGAATCGCTGCGGTCAGCTGCCGCGCGCCTTCCGCGGCGTCGGCGACAATGCCGACGTCGACCGGCAATCGCTCCATTTCCTTTGGATCGATGTCGATGCGCAGCGTCCTCAATCCCGCGGGCTTGGACTTCCAGCGCCACGAAGTCACTTCGAGGCGCGTGCCGATACCGATGACGACATCCGTCTGCGGCCAGAGCCGGTATCCCGCCGCAATGGTCACGCAGAGGTCGTGCTCGTCGCTTACGATGCCGTGGCCGCTGCGAAATGACATGACTGGCGCGCCAAGGAGTTCCGCCAGCTCGAGCACGGCATCGCCCGCCTCCATCGCACCGCCACCCACAACGATCAGCGGCGCGCGCGCTTCCTTCAGGATTCGCGCGGCCCGGTCGATCGCCCGCGGATCAGGTGCGGGCGCGGGCGGCAGTGGCTCGATGGCGGGCAGATCGACGTCGCCGATCGCGCCGAAGTAGTCCCAGGGAGCTTCGATCGCGGCCGGACCCTTCCGTCCTGAGAGCATCGCGCGGAAAGCCGCGTCGATCTTGCGAGGCGCCTCGGCCGGCTCGTCGATGCGATCGGCCCATTTCGCAATCGAGCGCAGAGTCGCCAGCTGATCCGGCATTTCATGCAGATGACCACGACCGCGGCCGAGAAACGCGCTCGGTACCTGCCCGGTCAGGCACAGCACCGGCGCATTCAACCCATAGGCCGTAAGGAGCGCGGCCGTCGTGTTCAGCATGCCGGGACCGGGCACGACCGAATAAACGCCCGGCCGGCCGCTCGCTTGTGCGTAACCGAGGGCCATGTAGGCACAGGTCTGCTCGTGACGCGGCGTGATGACATTGAGCGTCGAAGCGCGACGCGCAAACGCGTCGAAGAGCCCGTAGATCTGCGCACCGGGCAGGCCGAATATCGTGTGGACGCCGTGGCGCTCGAGGCTCGCCGCGATGGCATCGCCTCCCGTCATCGAATTCATAGTTTCTTAAGCATGCGCTTCAGAGCGAAGTGGCGATAGCTCTCGAGCGCGAGCGCCCGGATTTCCGGCCAGCGGCAATCCCTGCTGACATCGAGCGCGATCCAGCCGTTGTGTCCCATGTAGGGCGGAATCTCGTAGCGCGGATCGTTTGTGAGAAGTCCCTGCCGCTCGACACCGACCCAGAACCCGAGACGCAGGCGCCCGTTGAGGACATAAGCCTGGGAGAAAGACTTCTTTCCGGCGCACCAGACTGGCGTGCCGAATTGGCGGCCCTCCGCTACCTCGGGCAGCACGAGGCAGATCTCGCGCAGTGACTTCAGGACGCGCTTCGCGTGCGGCGACGCCAGCGGATCGAACTCGGTTGCCTTGAGCTTCGCCCGGGGCGGCGCAATCTCGATGGTCTTGCCGATGGCCCCCGCGAGCGCGGGGGGCGCCACCTTTTCATAGGCTTCGCGCACGAGCGTAGCGACTCGCTTCCAGGAAATACCCTGATCGAGATTGACGCCGAGCCAGCCGCGCGGCCCGACATAGGGAGGCACGAAGAAGTGCTTCGGCTCTTCGCGCGTGTAGTGGTCCTGCGCGCCGGCTGGCGCGTTGAGCCACAACGCGACACGGCCGTCACCATGATGATTCACGACGTAGGTCGCGTAGGTCTTCCCGCGCACGCGGAAATTGGGCGAGCCGTGCGAGAGATACTCTTCCGCCTCGGGAAGTGACAGGCAGACCTCGCGCACCGCCACGGGAATAGGGGACAGATTTATTTTTCGCGTTTCCGCACGAAATCACCAGTTACTGCGAAAAATAAATCTGTCCCCTTTTTCTAGGTGCCGCGCGCTTTGGCCGCGAGGTCGGCGAGCACCGCGCGCAGTTCAAAGAGCTTCGGCGGCTTCGACAGCACACGATCGACGTGCTCGGGAACGTCGTTCCCGGCGAGGAGCCTTCGGCCCCAGCCGGTGAGCATGACGATCGGTGTGCGCGGCGATGTGGCCCGGATCGCGGCGGCGACCTGCCGGCCGTCGACGTAGGGCATGCCGAGATCGGTGATCACGACGTCGAACGGCTGCGATCGCCGCTCGCCGGCGATGAACGCGTCGATGCCGAGCTGGCCGCCGTCGGCAACGGTAACCGAGTGGCCGTCGCTCTCGAGCGTCTCGCGCATCGAGTTCGAGCAGCACCGGATCGTCGTCGATCGACCAGGATCCGCATGCGCTCGACCGGACCTGTTGCGGCCGGACCCACGCCGGCCTCGAGCGATGCGGCCGCGCTCGGCGGAAAGATGCATCCGCATCGTCGTGCCGACGCCAGGTTCGCTCTCGACTTCGAACGTCGCCCCGTGCCGCTGCGCCATGCCGTAGACCATCGCAAGCCCGAGACCCGTGCCGCGTTCGCCCTTCGTCGTGAAGAACGGCTCCATGCAGCGCCGCCGCGTCTCCTCGTTCATGCCGACACCGCTGTCGCCCACTTCGACCACTGCCTGCGCCGCACCCGCACGCTCCTCGAACCGGCGCGTGCGAATCGTCATGACGCCGCCATTCGCCATGGCGTCCACCGCGTTGAATACGAGGTTGATCAGCGCGTCGCGGATCTCCGATTCCGAGCCGCGCACGGCCGGCAGGTCGTTTGCCAGTTCCTGGCCGAGCTCGATCATCACGCCGCGCCGCTGCGGCAGGTCGTTCCAGCGCGCGCGCGTAACGTCGATGACCTGGCCGATCACCGCGATTCAGGTCGACCTGCGTCGAGCGTGAGCTCCGGTTCGCGTCCGCGATAGAACTCGCGCATGCGCGCGACCGTCTGCGAGACGTCGTCGATCGCGCGCTGGATCGTCTTGAGATTCTCGCGCGAGCGCGCACTGAGGCCGGTTTCGCGCTCGAGCAGCAGTTCCGTAAAGAGCGAGATCGGCGAGATCGCGTTGTTGATGTCGTGCGCGATGCCGCTCGCCATCTGGCCGAGCGCGCGCAGCCGCTCCTGCTGCATTACCGTCTGCTGGCTCTGGCGCAGGTCGTCGTAGGCGCGCTGCAGCGCCTCGTGCAGTTGCGCTTGATGAGCGGCAAGACCGACATGTTGCGTCAGTTGCTGAAGAAATTCGCAGTCGCTGCTCGTGAATGCGCCGGTCGCCTTGCGCGCGACGAGCAGCACGCCGAAGACCTGCGTTTCCGCGATCATCGGCACGAGTACCAGTGAACGCAGACCTGCCGCCGCGAGGCGACGCGGCAGCGGAACATCGATCGACGCAATATCGGGCTCGTACACCAGCTGTCCGAGCATGCAGCGCGCAAGACCATTGCGATCGATCGGGATGTGCACGCGCTCGGCGAGCCCCGTCGCGGCGACGAGATCCCTGCCGAGGCTCCCGATCGACGCCACCGTCAACGATTCCGTATGCATGTCGTGCAAGCACACGCAGCCGAAGTCGATCGGCAGATCCTGCTCGAGGCGCAGGATCACGACCTGGAAGATGCTTTGCAGATCCTGGCGCTCGCCGATGGCACGCGTGATGCGATTGAGAAGGTCGAGGCGCGAGAGCTGCGCGCGCACCCTGCCTTCGGCGAAGCGCCGCTCGCTCACATCGTTGATGAATCCCGAGATCGTGGTGCGGCCCGCCGAATCGAATGCCGTGATCGAGATCTCGGCGGGAATGACGCTCCCGTCCTTGCGCTGAGCCGGGAGTTCCACGGTGCGATTGAGAAGTTTCGCCTGGCCGGTCGCGGCGTAGTGGCGCAGACCCTCGCGGTGCCGCTCCCGATGCTCTTCAGGGACAATGAGCGCCGCAAGTTCGCGGCCGAGCGCTTCGCTCCTTGTCCACCCGAAGATGGCTTCGGCACGCCGGTTCCACTCGAGGACGCGGCCCTCGATGTCGATCGTGACCACCGCCGTCAGCGACGAATCGATCACCGTGCGCAGACGGGTCTCGCTGTCGAGGAGGGCATTTGTCGCGCGCTGCCGGTCCGCATCGGTGGCGCGCACCGCGCTCGCCGTCCACCAGATGAGGAGCGAGAGGATGACAATCTGTGCCGCCGCGACGAGCGCGGTGCCAAATTCCGATTCGTAGAGCCCGAGGCGAAGGCCGATCAGTGCGGCACTGCCGATGAAGATCGGCAGCAGGACGGCAGGCGGCAAGAGTCGACGCAGCAACATGCCGCCGGCGTTATCGGCGATGAGGCGCCCCATGACCCCGCGCCGGGGCCATGCGCACAGAAATCCGAGCGCCACCACGAGAAAGGCCGTCGCCGTGTGCACGGACATCGAGGCGTAAGGCCGCACGCGATACAGCGACTCCACACCGTAGATATAGGCGAGCACGGCAATGAGCGCATCGATTCCGACGGCAATTGCAAACCACTGCGGGGGCCACGAGTCCGCCTTCCAGGGCATTGCCGCAAGGAGCAGCGCGAGCGCCAGCAGCAGGAAACCGGCTGCCGTCGCGAGGGCCATCCGCCCCGGGGCGTGTCCGGCAAGAACGGAAGCCGGGTCGGCGGCAAGCCACACGTCGATGCCGGGACTCCAGTCGAAGGCGTGTTCGGCGAGTGTCGCCAGTGCGAGCGCGAGGATCGCGAACGCGATGAGCCGGACCGCGACGTTGCGCAGTGGATTCAGGAGAAAGAGCGTCACACCCGCGAGCAGAAACGCGGCCGCGGTATTCGCCTTCATCAGGGTCAGGCCGGGAAAGAGATGCAAGAGCCATGGCGGATCGAGAAGCCAGCCGCAAAGCACGACCCCACCGACCGCGGCCACCGCGGCGCCCGCCGATTTCGAGACTAAGATGAGAGCGCGCTCACGACCGGCGCTGGTCGATGGCTCCATGGCGAGGCATCGTATGCCCTTGATTCCACGATGGCCAGCCCCGTCGGGAACCTTCTTCGAGCCCCAAGCATTTAGCTGGATACATGAGTAATCCGGATCACACGACAGACAGATCGGTACATCCGATGACGGGCACCCGAGCAGAGCGTGCACGGCTCGCCGACGTGCCGGATGACGGCCTCGTGCAGCGGGCGCTCGGCGGCGATGAACTCGCATTCGAGGCAATCATGCGTCGGCACAACCAGAGGCTCTTTCGCATAGCCCGGGGCGTGCTCGCCGACAATTCGGAGGCCGAGGACGCCGTGCAGGAGACCTATGTCAGTGCGTTCACCCACCTCTCGCGGTACACGCCGAGCGGCAAGCTCGGTGCGTGGCTCTCACGCATCGCGCTCAACGAGGCGCTGATGCGCAGGCGCAAACGAAATCCGAACCTCACCTCCATCGACGAGATTGGCGAACTCGCCGCGGAGCCCACGCCCGATGCGGCGATCGTGCCGGACGTCGCGCTCGAGCGCGTGGCCGCGGCCGAGGCGCGCCAGCTCCTCGAGCACGCGATCGACGCGCTGCCGGAGTCGTTCCGCATGGTGGTGATCCTCAGGATGGTCGAGCAGATGAGCATCCGCGAGACCGCAGCCTGCCTCGAGTTGAACGCGGCGACCGTCAAGACGCGCCTGCATCGCGGGATCGGGCTCCTGCACAAGTCGCTCGAACGCCGGCTCAAGGGCGAGCAGCTCAACGTATTCGAATTCGACGGCGAGCGCTGCGACCGCATCGTCGCCGCGACGCTTGCGCGCCTGGCAACCGCGGGTGCGATCACACAAGGACCAGCAGCATGAACGACACGCAAAACGCGCCGGACCGCCGGCAATTCATTTTCAACACGCTTGGACTCACACTTTCGGGAACCGCGATCGCACTCCTCGCCGGCAAGCCGCGCCTCGCGCTCGCCGCGGATGCGGCGGCAAAACCCGCGGACGGCGACGTGCGCATCCTGCAGACGGCGCTCTCCGCGGAACGGGAAGCCATCGCTGCGTACCAGCTGGGCGCGGACAGCGGTCTCCTCTCCAAGGGCGTGCTCGGTGTCGCCGTCACGTTCCAGGGTCATCACAAGGAACACGCGGACCTTCTTGCGAAGACCATCGGCACGCTGGGCGGCAAGGCCGCGGACGCGCCGGCCAATTACAACTTCCCGGTGGACAAGCTCAAAGCCGAACGCGACGTGCTCGAATTCGCGGCAGGGCTCGAGCGCGGCGCGGTGAGCGCCTATGCCGGCGCGATTCCACTCTTCGGCAATCGCGATCTCGCCAAAGCAGCGGCGAGCATCCTGGCGGATGAGTCCATGCACTGGGCGATCCTCAGGCAGGCGCTCGGCCTGCCGCCGGTCCCCGGCGCCTTCTTTTCGTGAGGTGGCTGCCGCTGGCGGCGCTCGTCCTGTTGCTCGCGCCGATACTCCCCATCGGCGCGGGCGACAAGACGGTCAATGCCAGGCCGGCAAGCGGCGATCCCGCTGCGGGCGCTGTTGTCTATCAGCGGTGCATGGCCTGCCACGCGCTGGAGTACAACCGCACGGGCCCGCGACATTGCGGGCTCGTCGGGCGTCGCGCCGGCAGCGTGCGCGATTTCCAGTATTCCGATGCGATGCGCAAGTCCGGCATCGTCTGGACGCGCAAGACGCTCGATCAGTTCCTGACAGCGCCTATGAAGGTCGTGCCGGGCACCTACATGACGTACGCCGGCGTCGACGATCCGCGCGACCGCGCAGACCTCATCGCCTATCTCGATCGCGAGACGCGCGACCCGAAAATCTGCGGTCCCTGAGATCCTATTTCCAGCCTGGGCCGCGGACGAAGCGGCCGGGAAGCGCGCCGGTGTGTTCGCCGTCCTTCAGCACCTGCTGGCCGTTGACGAAAACCTGCAGGACGCCGGTCGAGTACTGGTGCGGCTTTTCGAAGGTCGCGTGGTCGATGATCTTGTCCGGATCGAATACGACGACGTCGGCGTAAAAGCCCGCAGCCAGTCGGCCGCGATCCTTGATCCGCAGATTCTGCGCGGGTAACGCGGTAAGCCGGCGCACCGCATCCTCCAGCGTCGCCACCTTCTGCTCCCGCACATAGTGACCAAGGAAGCGCGCGAAATTGCCGTACGCGCGCGGATGCGGGTTGTGCTTGAGGAAGATGCCTTCGGGCGCGAGCGATTCCTCATCGGAGCCGAGGCTCACCCACGCGAGCTTTAGCTGGCGCGTGACGTTCTCCTCGGACATGAGGAAATAGGCGGTGTCGACGCGATAGCCGTCCTCCGCGACGAGATCAAGCACCGTCTCTTCGGGCGACTTGCCGCGCATCTTCGCGACTTCCGCCAGTGTCTTTCCGGTCAGCGGCTTCAATCGATCGGTCTTGAAGCCAATCAGCAGCACGCGATCTGGCGAGCCGGCGGCTAGCAGCAGGTTTTCCCAGTCCGGCTTCGGATTTCGCATGTCTGCGATGACGCGCTTGCGCGTCGCCGGGTCCTTGAGCCGTGCGACCCAGGCATCGAGGCCGCCTTCCTGCACCCACGGCGGATTCGCCGCGTCGAGTCCGGTCGCACCGGCCGTGTAGGTGTACATGTCCGCGCTCACGTCAAGGCCCGAAGCGCGTGCCGCTTCAATGTGCGCGATGGCGTCATCGACCTTCGGCCAGTTGCTCTCGCCCGCCACCTTGAAGTGATAGATCTCCGCGTGTTGCTTCGTCGCGCGTGCGATGTCGAGCACTTCATCGATCCCTTCGAGCAGGCGATTGCCTTCGCTTCGCATATGGCTGATATAGCCGCCGCCCGATTCCGCCGCCGCGAGCGCGAGCGCCTTGATCTCCGCAGGCGCCGAATACGACGCCGGCGAATAGATGAGCGAGGAGCCGACGCCCATCGCGCCCTCGCGCATCGCCTGGCGCACGAGGTCCTGCATGCGCGCGAGTTCCGCGGGTGTCGGAGCGCGATTCTCGTAGCCTAATTCATGCACCCGCACCGTGGTCGCGCCGATGAACGAAGCAACGTTTGTCGCGACCTTGCGCTTTTCGAGATACGCGAGATATTCCCCGAGCGTCGTCCACTCAATGGCGAACTTGTAGTCGCCCTGATGCTTGAGCTCGTCGGCCTTCATCGCGTCGGTGAGCGGACCCATGGAGTCGCCCTCGCCCATCACTTCGAGCGTCACGCCCTGGCGGATATCGCTCTCGGAGCGTGGATCGACGATGAGCGACTCCGTAGCCCAGGAGAGCATGTTGATGAATCCCGGACTCACGGCGAGGCCGGTGGCGTCGATCCTCTTCGCGGCTGTCCGGCCGCTGAGATTCCCGATCGCGAGGATGCGGTCGCCCTTGATGGCGACGTCCGCGACACGGCCCGGCTTGCCACTCCCGTCGTAGACGGTGCCGCCGTGAATGATGACGTCCGCGTAATTGGCGGCCGTGGCCGGCAGGGCCGCGAACGCCATGAGCAGCAGGCAGGCCGTCGTGACGGATTGGAGGCGGATGAATCTCGTCATGCTCGCTCCTTGCGCGGCTTGCGCCGCGGGCGCGGCACGAGTTCACCGCCGCAGTTCGGACAGATTTGCTTCATTCCCATGGTGCAGGCCGGACAGAACGTGCATTCATAGCTACAGATGAAGGCCTGCGCCTCGTGAGGCGTCGGCGCGGAGCACTTCTCGCAGATCGGGCGCATCTCGAGCGCCATTACCGCTTCTCCGTCGTGTCGTCTTCCGCGATCAGCCGCGCGTAGGTCGGAGCGTCGATATTCGCCCCGCATACGATGAGGCCCACGCGCTTGCCGGCCGCTTGCGCGCGCAAGGGTCCAAGCAGTGCCGCAGTTGCCGCGGCTCCGGCAGGTTCGACCGCCAGCTTTGCCTCGCGCAGGATCGTTCGCATCGCCGCACGCAGCTCGGCGTCGCTCACGAGCACCAGCTCATCGACGTTGCGCCGGCAGAGCTCGAATGAGATCGGCAGCGCATATGGCGCGCCCAGGCTGTCCGCGATCGTGCGTACCTTGTCGATCGACCGCGGTTCGCCAGCCGCGAAACTGCGATGCATGGAGTCTGCGCCCTCGGGTTCGACGCCGATCACCTGGCAGCGTGGCTGCATGAGCTTGATGGCCGATGCGACGCCCGCGCAGAGCCCTCCGCCGCCGATCGGAATCACGACGATGTCGAGATCTTCGGCCTGCTTCGCGAGTTCATAGCCGACCGTCGCCGTGCCCGTCGCGGTGCCGAGTCCCTCGAACGGGTGGATGAGCGGCCGTCGTTCCTCGAGCTCGATCTCGGCCGCTCGCTCGAAGGCGACATGCGCGTCTTCGGCAAATACGACTTCAGCTCCGTAGTAGCGGCAGAGTTCGACCCGCATCGGACTTGCCGTCTTGATGATGACGAGTTTCGCCGTCGTGCCCATCACGCGGGCGCCGTATGACACGGCGACCGCGTGGTTGCCGGCGCTCACTGCAGTCACGCCGCGCTTCAGGTCGTCGCGCGGGAGATTCAGCATATTGAGGAGCACGCCGCGCGGCTTGAAGCTGCCGGTGTATTGAAAGAGCTCGAGTTTGAGGAAGACGCGGGTCCCTGCCCCAAGAGCATCGACCGTCGGACCGGTCCATTCATGTACGGGCGTCTGCCGCACGCGATCACCCAGAATGTGCCGTGCGGCTTCGATGTCCGAGAGCCGGATCGCGGGAACAGAAGACGGCGACGCCACGAGCGTGATCCTGTGCCGAGGGGGTTGCGCTGATTCTAGCCCATTGGTCGCTGGCTCAGAGCGCAGGATAATCCGTGTAACCCTCGGCCCCGCTCGCATAGAAGGTCGCACTGTTCCAGCGATTGAGCGGCGCCCCGGTGGCGAACCGCTGCGGAAGGTCCGGATTCGCGATGAAAAGCTTGCCATAAGCCACCGCGTCGGCCACACCGGTCCTCACGAGCGTCTCGCCGGACTCCTGTGTCATGCCTTCGTTGGCGATATAGGCACCGCCGAATGTCTTCCTGAGCTCGGGCCCGATGCTGTCCTCGCCCAGGTGCTCACGCACGCACAGGAAGGCGATGCGGCGCCGGCCGAGCTCGCGGGCCACGTGGCTGAATGTCGCGAGCGGGTTCGAATCGCCCATGTCGTGCGCATCACAGCGCGGCGCGAGATGCACGCTGACCCGGCCCGGACCCCAGACGGAGATCGCTGCGTCGGTCGCTTCGAGCAGGAAGCGCGCGCGATGTTCGATGTCCCCGCCGTAGTCATCGGTGCGATGGTTGGTACTGTCCTGAAGGAACTGGTCGAGGAGATAACCGTTGGCCCCGTGCAGTTCGACGCCGTCGAACCCGGCGCGCTGTGCGTTCTCGGCGCCGCGCCGGAACTCCTCGATGATGCGCGGGATTTCCGCGCGCTCGAGCGCGCGGGGAGTCACGTAGTCCGTCTGCGGCCGCACCTGGCTCACATGGCCCTTCGGCGCGATGGCGCTCGGTGCGAGCGGCAACGAACCGTCGAGAAACATCGGGTGCGACACGCGACCGACATGCCAGAGCTGCAGAAAGATCCGGCCGCCGGCCGCATGCACGGCTGCGGTCGTGAGTTTCCAGCCTTCGACCTGGCTCTCCGACCAGATGCCGGGTGTATTTGCGTAGCCGGCGCCCATCGCCGACACGATCGTCGCTTCGGTGAGAATGAGACCGGCCGACGCGCGTTGCGCGTAGTACTGCGCCATCAACGCATTCGGTACGCGATCCGCGACCGCGCGGCAACGCGTGAGCGGCGCCATGACCATGCGGTTCGGAAGGACTAGATCGCCGACCGGGAGGGAATCGAAAAGTCCGGACATCGCGTTTAAGGTATCATGCCCGCGCTCCCGACGGACCCAACCCATGACGCACGTCGAACTGACTCGGCCGCTCCTCGACTACTTCGCGTTCGCCGAACTCGAACGGCACGGCGAAACGCGCCGCTTCACGATGACGCTGCCGTATCTGCAGGACCAGCAGCTCGGGCGCCTGCAATGGTGGTGGCGCATCACAGTGACGCAAGCGATTCTCATCGGCGATGAAGGCCTCGAAGCGCGCCGGCAGCGCGAGATTGCGCGCTTTCAGCGCCACGTCGAACGCTGGCTCGCGAATACCGGCCAGCGCATGCATGGCGACGGGCCGATTCCCGAAATTACACCCTTGCCGGTAGTGGAACCGCCAAAGCCGGCGGCTGCTCCAGCCGAAAAACCATCGCCCGTCGACGAACGCCGCTACGCGTAGGCGTCGAGCCGGCCTGCGGGCTGCCAGCGCTGCGGCCGCGCGGTGCTGACCGAGTCATTGCCGGCCGTAATCGCCTGCCAAGGCTCCCATCGATCCGGTTGCGACTGTGGCATCGGCCGCTCGTTGAACGAGTGCTGGGAAATATCCACCGAGACACCGCCGAAGCCGTGGGAGGTCAGGGCTTCTCTGAGCCGCGGCGCAGCGGCTTCGAGCGCATCGCGCGTAATTCCATTGTGCGCCGACACCGAGACCTGGGCGCTGTCCCCGGAAATTGCGATGCGTACTTCGATCGGCCCGAGCTGGGGCGGATTCAGTTTGATCTGCGCAGTCGAAAGGTTCTGGTCGACGAGCCAGGTGATCTTCTCGCCGAGCGCGTGCGCCCATTCCGGCGAGCGCATCGGTACATCGAGCTTGAGGGTCTGCGCAGCTGGATCTGCCGGCGCGCTGTGCGCGCGGAAAGTGTGGCCGTCGATGAAGAACGCCGTGGGCGGTGCGTCGGCCGGGCGTGCACCCCCGACATCCTTGACGGCGTCGGTTAGCTGATCGAGGGTGCCCGGCTTCGGCAGAGCATCGATCAGCGCCTTGATAGCTGGCGGCGTCGACGGCGCGGTGCCGCTTGTGTCGCCGGTGCGCTCGATGACCGGCGTGAATGTGGCTGCGTCGCTCGAGGGCTTCGGGCTTTCGCGCGGACCGGCGTTCTGAGTGATGCGCTTCATCAGGGCCGCCAGCATGTCGGGCGCCGCCTTCGCGATCGCTACTGTGGCGGCTATCGCGGGAGGGAGTTCGGATTTAGTCGCGTCGATTGCCACTGCGGGTGTTGGCGCGGGCGCAGCGCAGATCGGATCCCTGCGATCGACGTCGGTCGGCTGGAACAGCTCCATCACCCTGTGCGCCGTCTGCAAGAGCGGCTCGAACACGCCGGGCCGGCGAGTGACGGGCGGATCGCCGGTCGTCGTCGGTGTCGTCGCGGTTGGCGTCGGTTCGCTCGACGGTGGCGATCCGGTTCCGGCCCCTGGCGGGGGAACAGTGGGGTCGGGTTGCTGGCGCAACGCCTGAAAGAGGAACAGCGGCAAGAAATTGCCGCCTGCCGGCAAAGCGGTTCCGCCTGCGTCATCGGTCTTCGTTGGCGGAGGGCCGGCCGAAGGGGGTCCCTGCGAGCGCAGATCGAGCAAAAAGAACCCAGGGCGCGAATAGGGATTGATGAAATCCGCAGCGGTGGGCGGACTTGCGCCGGAAACACCCGCGGTGGACTCGACCAATCCCGGTTCGCAGCCCTGGGTGACGACGGCAGTGCCTGTCAGGGGAATCGATGATGAATTGACAATGGGAGCCGCCATCACCTCGGAAGGTGCAACTGCCGTGCCAGTTCCTATTCCGGGCGCTTCCTGCGGTTGGAGGTGTCTTCGTCGGATTCCTTCTGCTCGCGGCGATCCTGTTCCGTGCGTTCGAAGAGCTGCATGCGCTCGACGGCGCGGCCGAGGGCCGCGGCTTCGACGTGCTGGACGCGCCAGTCTTCGCGCTTGCGATCGTATTCCTGGCTCGCCTGTTCGACGAGCTGCTCCTGCGCGCGCACCGCTTCGGTGAGGCGCGCGAGGAAGGCGCGATAGTTGTTGAGGCGCACGGGATCCACGGAGCCGATCCCCGGCGTGTTCTTGCGCACGTATTCGTCGAGGTACCTCTTGAGCTGCGCGAGCTGCTGCTCACGATCGCGGAGCGCGCGCTCGGCCTGTGCCACTACCGCGCCGGCGTTACGCTCGCGGGTGTCGGCAATGTCCTTGATCGGCTGGATGCGTTCGGATCGGCTCATGCTATGAGCGCCACGAGTTCCTGGTAGCTGCGAGCGATGCTCACGGGCTCGTACATGTCCTGTTTAAGGAACTCGAGTATACGCGGCCACTGGTCGATGGCGAGATCGACGCGCGGGTCGGAGCCCCTCCGGTAAGCGCCAACGGTGATGAGGTCCTTATTCTGCTGGTAGGTCGAGTAGATCTGTCGCACGCGGGTAATGAGTTCCTGCTGCTCGCGGGTTGCGATCTGGTGCATGGCGCGGCTGATCGACGCCTCGATGTCGATAGCTGGATACAGCCCTGTCTCCGCGAGCTGCCGCGAGAGCACGAAATGCCCATCGAGAATCGCCCGCCCCGCATCGGCGATTGGATCGCTCTGATCGTCGCCCTCGGTCAGCACTGTGTAGAACGCCGTAATCGAGCCGGCGCCGCGATCGCTGTTGCCCGCACGCTCCACAAGCTGCGGCAGGCGGGCAAACACGGACGGCGGATAGCCTTTCGTCGCCGGTGGCTCGCCGATGGCGAGCGCGATCTCGCGCTGGGCCTGGGCGAAGCGCGTGAGCGAATCAAGGAGCAGCAGCACCTTGAGACCTCGGTCCCGGAAGTACTCTGCGATCGCCGTGGCGAGCCAAGCGCCGTGCAGACGCATGAGCGGCGTGTTGTCGGACGGCGTTGCGACGACCACCGCGCGCCGCATGCCGTCGGGCCCGAGCGTGTTGCTCACGAACTCCTGCACCTCGCGGCCGCGCTCGCCGATCAACCCGACGATCGTGACGTCGGCCTCCGTGTAACGCGTCATCATCCCGAGGAGCACGCTCTTGCCGACGCCGCTGCCCGCAAAGAGCCCAACGCGCTGGCCGCGCCCGACGCACAGGAGCGCGTTGATCGACCGTACACCGACATCGAGCGGTTCGCGGATCGCGCGCCGCTGTAGCGGATTCAGAAGCTTGCCCATCAGAGGGACGCGCTCGTCGCACTTGATTTCGCCGAGCGAATCGAGCGGGCGGCCTGCCCCGTCAAGCACGCGACCGAGCAGCGCATCGCCGACCGGCACTTCCGACACCGATCGCGTCGGCGTGACCCGCGCGCCCGGCATGAGGCCGCGAATGTCGTCCGTCGGCATCAGATAGAGCTTGTCGCCGCCGAAGCCGACGACCTCGGCCTCGATCGTGCGGCCATCCGCGGCATCGATGAGGCAGCGCCCGCCGACCGCGGCTTCGCAGCCGACGGCTTCCAGCGTCATCCCGACCATGCGGTTCAGCGTGCCCTCGACCATGAGCCCGCGCAACGGCTCGACGCCCTCGCGTGCCGCGATGATCGCATCGATCCACCTGCGCTGGCGTGCGGCGTGCATGCCGTCAATCCGCCGCTGGCGTAGAGCTGTCGACGCTCGTGCGGCTTGCGCGGGTCAGACGCATCAGAAAGACGAAAATGGCGACGAATCTATTTACCTGTGGCGCAGGCGGAGAACTAGATACGTCCCCATTCCTGCCTTTCTGGCAAGCCTTGCGCGAGCGGGCGCTGCGGCGTTTGCGATGAGCGCAAACAGAGCCCCCGGCCTGGCCCGCGCGAACTGTCAAGGCGCTGGACCCTTGTCGCCAGCGCGAGGACTCGCGCCGCGTTCGCTGCCGAGGAGTTCCGCGAGCATGGCGGCGAGTCGCGTTTCGATGCGCGCATCGACGCGCGAAGTGGCGCTCACGACTTCGCAGCCGCCGCGGGCCATGACCGGATCTTCCACGATCTGCCACGCACGCTCGTTCTCCGTCGGCGCGAGCCGCTGGCGCATGACCGCAGCATCCTCCGGATGCATGCGCACGCGCACTTCGCGCGCCGCGACAGGCAGTGCCGAGAGCGCGTCGCGAATCACGCCGATGATCTGTGAAGGATCGGTCTTGAGCTCGCGTCGGACGATCTGCCGTGCGAGCGCGACCGCGAGCGCGAGGAGTTCATGCTCGACCTGGCGGTCGAGGTCGGCGAACGGCCGCGCGAGATCGTGCAGCATGCCGTCGAGCTTCTGCACTTCCTGGCGCAGCTTCTCTTCGCCCGCGGCAACTCCCTGCCGCAGCCCTTCGTCGTAGGCCTCGCGATACGCCTCCGCCTGCAGGTCCGCGATGCTGCCCGCGGTGACGGGCCCCGACTGTGCCGGTCGCCTCACAGCGGACGAATCGGTCAACGCGACTTCCGGCGCGGCCCAGGGCTTCGCGTTCGACCACTCCGCTGAGACTCCCTTGGTCAACTCGCCACTCCTCGTCAGACGAAGCCGCCGTCGCCACCCCGACCACCGATGATGATCGAGCCGTCCTCGGCAAGCTTGAGCACAGCAGCAATGATGTCCTTCTGCGCGGCTTCGACTTCAGACACTTTGACCGGTCCGCGCGCCTCCATGTCGTCCTTGAGGATCTCGCCGGCGCGCTTCGACATGTTCTTGAACACTTTGTCCTGCACCTCGGGCTCCGCACCGCGCAGTGCGATGGCGAGCTGATCCGATTGCACTTCGCGCAGCAGCGTCTGGATACCGCGATCGTCGATGGAGAGGAGATCGTCGAACACGAAAAGGAGATCCTTGATCCGCTGATGCAGATCCCCGTCGGCCTCAAGGATCTTCTCCATGAGCTCGGCGCTGCGTCCGCGGTCAATGCTGTTCATGATCCCGGCGACTATCTTCGCGCCGCCGACCTGGCGCGTGGGCGAGCTTGCGACACTCGTCGCCTGGCGCTCGACGAGCTGGTCGAGCTCGGTGAGCGCGGACTGTGGCACCTCGCCGAGCGTTGCAATCCGGATGAGCACGTCCGGGCGCATCTCATCGGGCAGGAGTTCGAGCACCGCGCCCGACTGCTCGCCGTCGAGATGGGCGAGCACGATGGCAATGACCTGCGGATGCTCCTTCGCGATGAGCTGCGCAACGCTCTTCGGATCCATCCAGCGCAACGCCTCGATGCCCTGCCCGCCCGTCGCGGCGCCCGAGAGGATGCGATCGAGCAGCATGTCCGCGCGCTGCTTGCCGACCGAGTTCGTGAGCACGCGTCGCACGAACTCGGTGGACGGGGTTGTTGCGCCGCCCTTCGTCTCAAGTGTGCGGAAAAAGATGTTCATCACTTCGTTGACACGCTCGCGCGGCACTTCCTTCATCGTCGCCATCGCGGTGCCGAGCTTCTGCACCGCCCGCGCGTCGAGCTGCTTGAGCACCGCGGCTGCGTCCTGCTCGCCGAGCGACATCAGCAGAATGGCCGCCTTTTCAGCGCCGGAAATGGCGGACTCGGCCATGTTCAGCCGTCCGCCGAGACCCAGTCTTTCACGACCGCGGCGGCCCGCTTTGGATCCTGGCCGACGAGATTGCGCGCGGCGGCAACCTGCTGCTCGATGCTATGCCCGGCGGCGCCGCTGAACGTGACGCGATCGCCGGCGATGTCACCAAGTGCGCCGCCGGCCGCTGTCGGACGGACACTGACGGTCGTGAGCGAGCGCATCACCGGCCTGACCACCATGAAGATGAGGAGCAGCACGAGAATGACGCCGACGACCTGCTTGCCCGTCTCCTTGAACCACGGCTGGCTGTAGAACGGAATCGATTCCTCGTCCCCGCTCGACGGCGCATCGACCTTGAAGGAAGCGTTCATCACGTTGACCTTGTCCCCGCGCGCCTCATCGAACCCGATGGCCTGCTTGACGAGGCTGGTGAAGCGGTCGATGTCGGCCTGCGCGAGCGGGGCGGTCGTCGTCGTGCCGTTGGCGTCCGTCTTCTGCAGATCGTCGAGGATCACTGCCACCGAGAGCTTCCTCAGGATTCCAACCGGCGCACGCGTGTGGGTGATGGCACGGTCGACCTCGAAGTTGCGGGTCGCACGCTGGGACGTTGCGACTGGTGTCGGCGGCGCTGGTGCAGGCTCCGCAGCGGCGGCGTTTGCTGTTGCGCCCGCGGCGCCCGCCGCGGCGGGGGCCGGCGGCGGCGGCTGGGCGGCTGACTGCTGCTGGGCGGCCGGCGGCGCACCGGCTGTGTTCGGGGGCTGATTGCTGAGCGCACCGGGGATGCCCTGCGCGGTTTCGCCCGGCATGCGCTGCTCCAGCGCCGTCTGTTCGCTACGGAGCGAGGTCGTCTGCGGGTTGTAGTTCTCGCTGGTGCTCTCGGTCATTGTGAAGTCGACGTCTGCCGTCACGCGGGCCCGCACGCGACCCGCACCGACGATCGGAATCAGCATGTCCTCGACGCGCTGCGAATAGGAGCGTTCGATTTCGTTCTGGTATTCGAGTTGCTTCGCCGAGAGGGCGAATTGCTCCTCGTCCTCGGGCGAGCTGAGGAGTGCGCCGTTCTGATCCGCGACTGTCACTTCGTTCGCTTCGAGTTCCGGGACCGAGGAGGCAACGACATGCACGATCGCCGCGATCTGGCCAGGTTCGAGGTGGCGGCCGCCATAGAGCTGCAGCATCACCGAGGCGCTTGCCTTCTTGCGATCGCGCACGAACACCGACTGCTTCGGTAGCGCGAGGTGCACGCGGGCACTCGCGACACCCTGCACCTGGCTGATCGTCCGGCCGAGCTCGGTTTCGAGTGCGTGCTGATACCGCGCCGACTCCATGAACTGGCTCGTACCGAAGGCGGACTGGCCCTCGATCGATTCCATGCCGGAGGTCTGCGGTAGCCCCTGGCTCGCGAGCTGCACGCGGGCCGAGCGGACTTTGTCTTCCGGCACGAGGATCGCGCCAGTCCTGTCGTCAAGCTTGAAGGGAATGGCCGCGGCATTGAGCTGATCCATCACCTGGCCCGCTTCGCGCGCTTCGAGATTGCCGAAGAGCACGGTGTAGCTCGGCCCCTGCGACCAGAACACGAGCCAGACGCCCGCGGCGATCGCGAGCGCAATGGCGACGAGCATCACGAGCTGCTTGAGCCCCGGGACGGCGTCAAGCACCGATCGCTGGACGAGTGCCGCGCGACTTCAGCCATGCTGCGATTGAATCGTCCGAACCGGTATTGAGTGAGGCGAAAATACAGCGGCATGTTCATGACGTCCTGGTACGCCTGTACCAGCTTGTTCCGCACTTCGGTCATTGCACGGAATGCGAGGCTCGCCTTCTGCACTTCCACCATGACCTGCGCGATGTCGACGTCCTTCGCGCCGGTTTCGAAGGCGCTCGCCATGGTTTCCGCCTTCTGCTGCATGTCGTTCACGCGATTGATCGAGTTTGTGAGCAATGCACCGAAGTCCATTTGCGGAGGCGTCGTCGCTTGCGCACTCTGGTTGCCCGCCTGCGAGGCGAGCGCCCGCATCTGCGCAAGAACCTGATTGATGTCGACAGGTGTCATGCCGTCTCCTCGAGCGAGCGCGTGAACCAGCCCGCGAAGCGGCCGTTCGGCACTTCCATGCCAGCCGCGCGCAGTTGCGCGAGCTTGTATCGCAGTGTCCGCGGGCTGATGCGCAGCCGCTCCGCGGCGAGCTTGCGATTGCCGCCGACAGCACGCAGCGCCTCGAAAATGAGTTCGCGCTCCCGTTCGCGCAGATCCGACTGCAACGCTGGATTTGGGGTCAGCCCCCTTTCCGGGGTCTGACTCCCTTGGTCTTGTTCCTCGAACCGCAGGTCCGCCACCTCGATCGTGCTGCCGGTCGCAAGAATGGCTGCCCGCTGCACGACGTTTTCAAGCTCACGGGCATTGCCCGGCCAGCGATACGCGATGAGCGCCTGTTCCGCGGCCAGTGCGAGTGCGAGCGTGCGACCCTGCGCCGTTGAGAATCGAGCGAGCGCGCGGTGCGCGAGTGGCGCAATGTCGCCGGCACGGTCCCGCAAGGCCGGCAATGCGATCGGCATGACATTGAGCCGATAGAAGAGATCTTCGCGGAAGCGGTTCGCCGTGACCTCGGCGCGCAGATCCCGATTGGTGGTCGCGAGCACCCGCACGTCGAGCGCGATGGTCTTGGTTCCGCCGATCCGTTCGACCTCGCGCTCCTGCAGCACCCGCAGGAGCTTTGCCTGCAGTGCCGCCGGCATCTCGGAGATCTCATCGAGGAGGAGCGTGCCGCCCTGCGCCTGTTCGAACTTGCCCGCGTGCGCGCTCTGTGCGCCCGTGAAGGCGCCCTTCTCGTGGCCGAAGAGCACGGCCTCGAGCATTTGTTCGGGAATGGCCGCGCAATTGATCGCGACAAAGGGCTGCGTCGCGCGGACCGAGTGCCGGTGAATGTAGCGCGCGAACACTTCCTTGCCGGTGCCGCTCTCGCCCGTCAGAAGCACGGTGACATCGCTCGCGGCAACGCGACGAGCGAGCGCAGCGAGTCCTCGCGTCCGCGGATCCTCGGCGACCAGTCCCTCATCGGCATCGGTGGCGGTTCGCGTGTACCTCGCGACGAGGTCGATGAGCGCCTGGGCATCGAACGGTTTGACGAGGTAGTCCGCGGCGCCTCGCTGCATGGCCGTTACCGCCTGCGCAATCGTCCCGTACGCTGTCATGAGGATGACGGGGAGCTCGGGACTGCGGCGTTTGAGCTCGGCGAGGAGCGTTTGCCCGTCCATCGGTTCCATCGCCACGTCGCTCACGACGACGGCGACTTTCTCCCGCGCGCAGTGTTCGAGTGCCTCGCCGCCGCTTGCGGCCGCGAGTACGGAATATCCGGCAACGCCAAGCGTGTCGGTCAGCGCCTCACGGAGCGATGCGTCGTCCTCGACGATGAGGACATGGGATGCGCTCATGCCGGCGTCTCCGCAGTCAGTGCCGGCAGTTTCAGGAGGAACGATGCGCCGGGGCTTGGCAGGCGCTCGAGTTCGATGCCACCCCCATGCGCCTCGGCGACTGCCTTCACGACTGCGAGCCCAAGACCGGTGCCACGACTGCGCGTCGTGAAGAACGGCTCGAAGATCCGAGTGCGCAAGTCCTCGGCAATGCCAGGACCATTGTCACGCACGCGAAGCTCTGCGACCTGTCCGTTGACACGCGCCTCGATGAGCAATTCAAGATCCTCGCCCTTCGCATCGAGCGCGTTGTTGGCCAGATTGAGCAGCGCGCCGGCGATGGCTTGGGCATTGCCGCGCAGCTTCAAGTCGGGCGCCAGAGTGCGGATGGTGAGCTTCGCACGCTTTCCCAGACGCGGCTCGAGGCATTGCGCCACCTGCTCGATGAGTGCGCTTACGCTGAGCTCTTCGGCGATTCGACTGCCGCCCCGCGTGAACGCGAGCATGTCGGCGACCAGCCGCTCCATGTCATCGAGTCGCGCGAGAAGCTTGTCCGCGAACTTCGCGCGTTCATCGCCCGGCAAGCTCTTGCGAGCGACCTGCGAGGCGTACAGCAATGCGGCAGCGAGCGGCGTGCGCACCTGGTGGGCGAGCACCGCCGCCATTTCACCCATCGAGGTCAATCGCTTGTTGCGCTCGAGGAGTTCGCGCACGAGGCTGGTTTCCGTGATGTCACTCACCAGCACGATGCGTCCGCCGGTGCTCGTGAGCGGGCGCTCGGCAATCGTCACCCGTCGTCCGTTCGGCAGCGCGAATTCGCCACCCAATCGGCTGGCGCTCTGGAGCACGCGGTTCGCGACCTTGTCCCAGCGCTCGCCGACGAGTGAATCGCCGAGCAACTCCTTCGCCGCCGGGTTGCACTCGCGAATGCGGCCGTCTGCGTCGACCACGACAACGCCGCCCGGCAGCGCTTCCACGAGTTCGGATTGTTCGCGGCGCGCTTCGCCGAGCTCGACCGTCAGCCCGGCGATCTGGCGCTCGAGATCACGGTAGGTTGTCTCGAGCTGAGCCGATACCTGGCTAAAGGTCGAGAACGCGTCGGTGAGTGTTCGTCGTTCGCTGGCGAGCATGCAGTGAGGTGGAAAGCAAGTTCCATGCCGCGAGACTCGACGGAAAGAAAATCAAGCGCTTACGTTGTGCGAAGCGGATCCGCAGGAAGCGCCGTCAAAAAGCCGACGCAGTGTTCGCGCACAGCGCTCACGCGAGATCGGCAACGCTCAATTGATACTTCTTGAGCTTCTCCACCAGCGTCGTCCGCTGCATCTTGAGAAGCCGCGCCGCTTCCGCAACCGTGCCGCCCGCCTCCGTCAGTGCCTGACGGATCAGTGCGACCTCGATACTGCTGAGGTGATCGCGCAGGTCGAAGCCGTCCCGCGGCAGCGCGTCGGACTGCAGCGGCTGCGTTGCGATGAGGGTCGGCGGAGCCGGCGGCTTGAGCGTCGACGCCATACCCGCAGGCCGGTATCGCTCGGGCAGCTGGCCGACATCCACCTTTGCGCCCGGATGCAGGATGCAAAGGCGCTCCAGCAGGTTCGAGAGTTCTCGTACGTTGCCTGGCCAGCGGCAACGCGAGAGCGCCGCGACGGCGGCCGGCGTCAGCTCGATGCGGGCCGCCACGCGCGCATTGCGCTCCAGCAGATGATGGATAAGGACCGACATGTCCTCGATCCGGTCGCGCAGCGGCGGCAGCATGATCGGAAACACGTTGAGGCGATAGAAGAGATCCTCACGGAACTTGCCCTCGGCGATCAGCGCTTCGAGGTCCCGGTGGGTCGCCGCGATGATGCGCACGTCGCATTCGACGGTGCAGTTACTGCCAACCCGCTCGAACGTGCCTTCCTGCAGCACGCGCAGGAGCTTCACCTGCATCGTGAGGCTCATGTCGCCGATCTCGTCCAGGAAGATCGTGCCGCCGTCGGCGAATTCGAATCGTCCCTTGCGGGCACAAATAGCGCCCGTGAACGCGCCCTTCTCATGGCCGAAGAGTTCGCTCTCGAGGAGGTCGGCAGGGATCGCGCCGCAATTCACCGGCACGAACGAGTGCGGCGCCCGTTCGGATAGCTCATGCAGGTGGCGCGCGACCATTTCCTTGCCCGTGCCGGACTCGCCGAGGATGAGCACGTTGCTGTCGAACGAGGCGACCTGGCGGATGAGCCCCTGAATCTCGACCATCGGCGCGGATCGCCCGATCGGCTGAAATCTCAATGGACGCGCAGCCACAGAAGCCGTGCGCAGCGCCTCGCAACGCTTGAGCACACTGGTGAGCTGCGGCGGCCGAACGGGAAGCTCGAGCTGCAGGCGCGGCAGCGATTGGTCATCCGCTGATTCGAATGGCGGCGCGGCGCCGTTCGCGGCCTCATCCGATGCGCAGACGAGCGGCAGCACGACGCCATAGCTGCGCAGGCGTTCCGCGATTTGCTCAACCGCCGACGATTCGCCGGCGCCGAACATGACGGCAATCCAGTCCAGTTGCTCCGGTTTTGGCCAGTCGATCGCGGTGATGTTGGCGACCACAACCGGCTGGTAGGAGAGACGACGGAGGATGTTGTGCCAGGACTGCGCTCGACGGCAGTCAGGCTCTATGACGAGGACCTTGCGTTCTGTCACCGCGTATCCGGGCTCCCATCCACCGACCCAGGAATCTCCTATCGCTTCTAGATGTTTGCTGTAAAGCTTTGACGCAAAACATTCTATGGCGCAACAGGGCGGGATCGTACGTAACGCAATACTCGCGAAGTAATGGGGCAACCACGGGAATTCGTCTGCGGGTTTCCCCTAATCAAGCATCAGGAAAAAGGGGACAGATTTATTTTCCGACCCGCAACCGGAAAATAGATCTGTCCCCTTTTTCCTCTAGCGGTGAGCCGAGCGGGCGTCGGCGACCGCGCGCCGGTGATGGCGAAAGATCATCTTCTCGAGGAGCTCGATCACGTGCGGGGCGACGCCTTCGAAGGCGAACGCGACGCGATGCTTGCCGCCGTTTGCGTGGCAGCCGACGACTTTTCCGGGAAGCTGCAGCGGATACGGGAGTGTCCGATTGATGTGCAGCGCCACCATGCCGACGCTCTCGACCTTGAGCGGCTCGTCGTTGTCCCACTCGATGCCGTCGGCAGCGAGGCGGAACTTGCGATCTGCGGGCAGCACGTTCTCGCGCGCGAGCAGGCGCGACAGCATCTGCATGACGACGTTGAGCTTCGATTCGAGCCGTTCGAGCTCGTGGCGAACGACGACGTCGTCGTCCTTGGGATCGATCGGATGGCGCTCCTCGAGCGAGGCATCGAGCTGCAGGATCTGCTGATTCTCGTTGCTGAGCCGCAAGAGCTCGGCATCGTCCGGGATCGCGGCAATTGCGCGAAAGGCGAGCGGCATCTCGTCGTGATAGGCGAGTCCGACCGCCGTTGCCGTGGCCAGTGTGCCGTCGGCAAGGGTTGCGGGTCTGCGGGGAGGTGCGGCCATGGATTTCAGCTGCGGCGGTTGTCGAAGTGCACCTGATGATAAGCCGCAACCGCGCGCCGCCCCAGCTGCAACGTGTCGCTTTCTCGTTCGACACCGCGACGGCGATGCTCGGCAAGGCCGATCAGCCGGTTGTTGAGGCGCAGCAGTTCATCGGCGAGCGTCCGCAGTTCCGGATCGAGTGCGCGGCTTCCGTCCTGACCGAAGGCCGCGGCCATCAGCCGCTGACGGAGCGCATCGCGTTCGAGCGCCTGCTGCCATTCGCCGCGCTCGATGAGCGCCTCCACGGCCCGCGTTTCCTCGAGCGCCCGCGCGAGAAGCGCGGTGGTCGATTTGTCTTCGGGCATGGCGGTCATGGTTACGGAGTCGCGGGCGCCGCGATGGCGTCCCAGCCCGACTTGATCTCGCGCAGCAGCGCCGACACCTCGTCGAGCACTCCCCGGTCGTTATGCAGGTTTGCTTCGACGATGCGCCGACCCACGTAGTCGTAGAGGCCATGGAGATTCGCGGCAATATCGCCGCCGCGCGTGAGATCGAGGCTCCCATTGAGCTCGCCGATGATCGCAAGTGCGCGGCCGAGCGCTTCTCCCTTGCGGGCAACATCGCTCCGCTCGAGGTGTCCCCGCGCTTCGGCGATGCGGTCGATCGCACCTCCGAGGAGCAGCGCGATGAGCGTCTTCGGATCCGCCCCCGAAACCTTGCCGTGCGCGCCGACGTTGCGGTAAGTGTCGGCCCCTTGTGTTCGTGATCCGCTGTACATGCGGTCCTCGCAGTTTACCGGCCGTTGATGGTGGCAGCGGCCGATGCCGACAGCTGCTGCGTAAGGAAATTGCTGGTCGACTTGAGCTGGGCAACGAGCGTATCCATCGCGTTGAACTGCGAGCGCAGCCGCGTTTGCAGCGAGTCGAGCCGCGTCTGCAGCGCCGTACGCTGGTCCGCGATGTCGCTGATGCTGTCCTGCAGGCCCTTGGTGCGGGCCTCGATCAGCCCGCCGCTCGTCGTGTACTGAGACACAACCTTGTCGAGCCGCGTCGCGATACCGTCCGTCGAAGCGAAAAGCTTGCCGACCGCATCGAAGTTGCCGTCGATCGCGGTGCCGAGCTTGGTCGCGTCGACCGAGATGGTGCCGTCGAACCCGAAGGAGAGCCCGATCTGCGAAAGATTCGTATAGGTCGTGCCGGTGCTGACATTCGAGGTGAAGCTGCGCCGCACGGCGGTCATGAAGTCCCGGAGCGTCGAGTCGCCGAGGAGCGGACCCGCGACCTTGGTGGTCGCATCGAAGCTCGCCAGCTGCTTCAGACCGCTGAAAAGCGCGTTGTAAGCCTTGGCGAAATCGTTGACCGCTTTGGTCGTGGCCGCCTTGTCGAAGGTGACGCCGATGGTCGTCGTCGCGTCGGGGTCGCTCACACCGGCGAGATTGAACGTGAGGCCGGTGACGGCGCTCGTGACGCTGTTCGTCGGGCCCTCAAGCGCGAGTCCGTCGATGACGACGCGCGAATCGACCGCAGCCTGCAGCTGCGTGAGATTCGTGATGCTGTTGGCCGGATCGTAGACAAGCCCCGCGAGGCCTCCGTCGCCATCCGCCTGGGTGACCGTGATCGCATTCGCGGCGCCGGTCTGAGCACCCGTGAGCACCAGGTGCGCTCCGTCCGTGCCCGTCACAATCGTCGCGGTGATTCCCGGACTGCCCGTCACGGCATTGATCGCGTCGCGAATCTGGCCGAGCGTGTTGTGCGTCGAGTCGATGGTCAGGACGATGGTGCTCGTTCCAAGCTTGAGGGTGAGCGTCCCGGTACCGACGACGGTGTCGCCCGACGCGTACGGACCCGAGCGGAGCTTCGCCGCCTGCGCGAGCCTTTCGACTTCCACCTGGTAGGTACCCGGCACCGCGGTCGAATCGGCCGTAGCCGTGAGAATTTTGTCGTCCGCGGTCGAGACCGCGCGGGCCTGAAACCTGGACAGATCCTTGAGGGATGCGATCGATGTCGAGAGGGTGTCGATGGCGCTGCGGAGCGACCCGAACGCGGAGAGCTTCGCCTGGATCTTCGCTTCCTGCGTATCGAGACGGGTGCTCGTCGGCGCGCCTTCGGCCGTGATGAGCTGCTTGACCAGCGACTCGATGTCGAGGCCGGAGCCGATGCCCGTGGAAACGATCGATCCCATGAATCCTCTTGGAGCAAGCTCCGTGCCAGAACGCGCCTTCAGGCCGTCGCGTTCACCAGAACGCCGGTTGCCTTGAGCTCACGCGCGATATTCAGAACTTCCTGCGGCGGAATCTGCCGCACGACTTCGCCGTTCAGCGGATTGATCACCGTGATGACCGTCCGGCCGCTGTCCTTGTCCACCTGGAACCTGAGGCCGCGCGCGTTTTCCTGCAGGAAAGTGTTGATGTTGTGAATCGCCCGGCTGATGTCGATCGTCGGCACCTCGGCCTTGGGCGGCGGTTCAACCGCCTGAGGCGCAGGTCTGCCGTTCGGCGGCAAGGCTTTGCCGCTTGCGGTCCTCACCTCTGTCTTTTCGGGCGCCCCGCTTCCGTGCACCGGGCGCGTGGCGAGCACTACACTCGCCAGGCTGTCGTTCGACATGCTGCCACCTTGAATGATGGTTCCGTGTGCCGGTCGCGGTCCGGACATCCATGTCCGGACCTGATCCTTGCGAACCGTCGGAGCCGCTCGCGCGCGCCCCGATCACTGACCTCAATCTTTACCGAAGGAGCCCGAGCACGTTCTGCGGAACCGCGTTGGCCTGTGCCAGAATCGCGACACCCGCCTGCTGCAGGATCTGGGCGCGCGTCAGGTTCGCCGTTTCGGCGGCGAAGTCGGCGTCCAGGATGCGGCTGCGGGAAGCTTCGAGGTTCTCGCTGATCGCCTGCAGGTTCGCGATGGTCGATTCGAAGCGGTTCTGAATGGCGCCGAAGGTGCTGCGCAGACCGCTGACGGTCGTGAGCGCGGCATCGACACGACCGATCGTCGTGTTGGCGTTGGCGACCGTGGTCACCGAGGCCGAGTTGAGCGCCGAGTTGCCAAGAGCGAGGGAGCCCGCCGCGTAGCCGATGTCGGCCGCGCCGGCGCCCGCGATCGTGATCGCGTCGGCAGCCGTCAGGCGGATCGAACCCACCGCCGTCAGTGTCGCGTTGCCGCCTGCACCGGTGAGCGCTGCGTTGACGGTGTTGTTGTTCGCCGTTGCCGCCTGGAAGCCTTCCGTCGCCGTCGCCGTCTGGCCGAGGACGATGTTGCGGCCGTCGACCGCCGTCAACGTCATGAGGCCTGCGGAGAACGAGGCGATTACGCCCGTGGCCGAAGAGTTCGCGTTGATGTTGGTCGCGAGCTGCTGACCCGTGAGCGCGGCCGTGGTCGCCGACTGCACGGCAACGCCATTGACCGTCAGCGCATAGCCGTTGGTCGCCGTTGTCGTGAAGGCCACCTCGAGAGTCGTATCGGCAGTCGCCGTAAGGCCGCCGATGCCGACCGCATTGATCGCCGCGGCCTTTGCGTAGGCGCTGCCCGCCGTCTGGCCGGCCGCGGAGCCCGCAACCGACACGCCGACGTTCACGGCCTGACCCGTGCCAATGGCGATCGAAAGATTGTTGTTGAGCGCGTTCGCGGCCACGACACCGGTGCCCTGCTGACCGACAGCAAGGGTGGTGCTGTAAGCCGAACCGCCCGTGTAGTCGGCCGTCTTGCCAATGGAGATCGTGCGCATGCTGGTCGAGAGGCCGACCGTGATCGTCTCGCCGACGTTCGCGCCGACCTGGAAGGTCGCGTTGCCGAAGGTGCCGTTCAGCACTTTCTGGCCGTTGAACGCGGTCTGCGTCGCGATACGTTCGATTTCCGCGAGGCGCTGCTGCACTTCCTGGTCGAGGGCCTGCCGGTCCGACGCGCTGTTCGAGGCGTTGGCCGACTGCACTGCGATTTCACGGATGCGCTGCAGGTTGTTCGTCACTTCGCCGAGGGCGCTCTCAGCCGTCTGGGACAGCGAGATACCGTCGTTCGAGTTACGAACCGCCTGGTTGAGGCCGCGGATCTGCGTGGTGAAGCGATCCGAGATCGCGAGTCCCGCCGCATCGTCCTTGGCGCTATTGATACGCAGACCGGATGACAACCGCTGCAGGGCGGTCGCCAGCGCCGACTGCGACGTCGACAGGTTGCGCTGCGCATTGAGCGAAGCGATGTTGGTGTTGATGACTTGAGCCATTTTCAAACTCCTGATCGATTGGGGACCCAGCCGGCCAACCTGGCCTGGCGTTACTGCGGTGGCCGCAGGCAATCACCTTCGGTCCACGCTCAGGGCCTGTATCGGTGGGGGTTGCGGTTTCTTTAGTGCCACGTACCGTTTAACAGTAGGCGGCAATTACCGGGTTCACAGAAATCGAGTCCGGGACTCAAGCTTTGGAGCTTTGAGCCGCGGGGGGAGCCGCCGGAAACACCCGGATCAGAGGTAGTTGAAGAGCGAGAGGTTCTGGGTCTGGGCGAAGGCCTTTTCCGAGGCGGTAAGGCCGGTGAGCTGGATGTTCAGCCGCGAAATCGCGTCCGCATAGTCCAGATCCTTGACCTGCGAGAGCAGGGACTGGGTGTGCAGATCGATGTCGGAGTTGATGTCCTTCTGCCCATCGATCGCGTTCAGGCGGCTGCCGACCTGAGCCCGCACGTCGAGCACGTGGCTGATCGCCTGGTCGAGGTCGTTCAGCACGTTGCCGGCCTGGTTGTTGAACTGGGCCTGCCCGGCGGTGGTGTTGACCGGCGTTTCGAGCGCCGAGATGAAGTTCTGCACCGTGGTGAAGACATCCTGGTTGCGGCTCGGCGCGACCTGGAAGCTGTCGCCCGCGGCCGGCTGACCGGTGAGCTCGAACTGGATGCCGCGAAAGGCAATCGTCGGGACGACGGCCTGGCCGGTCTGAATGGTGCCGCTCGTTACGAGGGCATTCGCTGCGTCGCGCACTTCGTAAGCAGTTGGCGACGTGAAATTAACCGCGTAGGTGCCGCCGTCGTATTGCGCGGGATCGACAACGGTCCGCTGCCCCACGAGGCCCGTCCCCGTATTCGCGGGATTCGCCCCGGCGCTGAAGACGCCATTGCCGTTCAAAATCGCCTGGAAAACGGCGGTACCGCTGTCGCTGTCCGCCAGTTGCCGGCTGGCGCCGATCTGGATTTGGCGCTGACCCTGGTCGCCGCTGTAGACGACTGTGCCGCCGACGAGGTTGAACGGCTGCGTCAGACCGCTGAAGCCGGCGAACAGGTAGTTGCCGCTGCCGTCCTTGGTATTGGCAAGCTGGATCAGGGTGCCCAGGGCTTCGCGCACTTCGCTCGCGATGCCACTGCGCGTGTCGTTGGTCTGCGTCGCATTGTTCGCTTCGACGGCGAGTTCGTGCAGCCGCTGCAGCACGTTGCCGACGCTTGCGAGAGTCGTTTCCTCGGCGCCGAGCCGGTTGCCGGCCATATCGGCATTGCGCGAATACTGGGAATTCTCGGCGAGCGCACGGGTGAGGTCGAGCGATTGCACGGCGCCGACCGGATCCTCGGACGGTTTCGAGAATCTGAGGCCCGTCGAAATCTGATTTTGCGTGCGCGCGAGCTGGCTCTGAGTCGCACCGAGGGAGCGCAACCACGCTTCACGCATCGAGGCTTCGGAGACGCGCATGCCGCTACCGCCTGACCGCCGCAATGAGGGTGTCGAACAAGGTGCTCGCCACCGCGATGGTCTGCGCCGCGGCCTGGTAAGCGTGCTGCCAGCGCACGAGGTCGGCAGCCTCCTCGTCGAGATTGACGCCGGAGATCGAAGAAACTGTTTCCTTGGCCTGGCTTGCGATCGTCGCCTGTGCGTCGCGGTTGATGCTCGCCTGCTGCGCTTCGCTGCCGACGGCGCCGACCAATACGCCGAATGCACCGCTGATCGAAGTCGTTCCGCCGGCGAGGACGTTCTGACTCTGCAGCCCGGCAGCAAGCAGTGCATTGCGATTGTCGCTGACACCACCGGTATTCTTTGCGACGGTGAAGCTGTCGCCCGTCACCGGCGTACCCGTGATCTGCACGCGCCAGCCGTTGACGTCGATATTGCCGCCGCTCGTGTAGGCGACAGCCGGTCCGCCATTGACGCTGTAAGTCGTTGCCGAGAGGAACTGAATGTTGACGGTCGTCAGCAGGTTGGCGTCGCTCGCATCGAGCACGTCTCCCTGCGAAATGGTCGCATTGCCCGCGTTTGTCATTGCGGCCGATGTGCGTATGGGTCCGGCAGCCGCGATACCGCGCGGATCGGTAAGTACGGCCGCCAGCGAGGAGGCGCCGGTGCGGGTCGGCTGAATGCGGAACTGATCGCCGGCCGCCGGCGCTCCCGAGACGACGATCGAGACGCCATCGGCAACGAACGGATTCGCCACCGTGCCGGCGCCCGTCAGCGTGACGCTGGAACCGTCGCTCACGCGAATGAGCGAATAGGCACTGCCGTTGTAGCGCAGGTCGTATTCATCGCCCGTCAGCGCATTGATGTCGGAAATGCTCGCGGCGACCGATCCACTGCCCGTGTTCGAACTGCGCGGATAGGCCTGCGGACCCGACACGCTGAAGAAATCTGATCCGAGCTGCCCGGTGAGATCGAGACCCGCCGCCTGCTGGGCATTGACGCTCACCGCGAGTCCGACCGCGACCAGTCCGAGCTGGTTGCGCGTGGGATCGATGAGCTCGTCGCGCACCTGAAAGAGCCCGCCGAGTTCGCCGCCGCTCAACAACTGCGTAATCGTCGTTCCGCCTGAACCGGAGTAGCTGATATCGAGCTTCGAAGGATCTAGCGAGGACGGCGTCGCCGTCAGCGTCTGGGCGACATTGCGGAGCACGAGCGCCTGGCCGTTACCGATGAAGACGTTGAGGGAGCCGTCAGAATCCGACGTCGTCGTGACGTTCGTGTACTGCGAGAGCTGGGTGAGAATCGTGTCGCGCTTGTCGAGGAGGTCGTTCGGCGGCTGGCCCGAGAACGAGGATTGCGCGGTCACGATGTCGGCATTGAGCTTCGCGAGCTGCGAGGCGAGGCTGTTGATCTGCGTGACGTCCGCGCGAATCTTGTCGTTGACGTTCTGCGCGATGCCGTCGAGCCGCGTGCTGGCGCCGGTGAACTGGCTCGCGAGCGTCCGCGCCTGCGAGATGAGCACCTGCCGCGAAGCGGTCGACGAAGGATTGTTGGCGACGTCCTGCCACGCGTTGAAGTACGCCTGCAGGCTCGTCGAGATGCCGGCGGTCGGATCGCCGATGATGTCGTCGATCTGTCCGGCGAAATTCGCGACGGTGTCCGACTGGCCGGCGTTCGCGGTTGCCGTCCTCAGGTTTTGCACGGCGAACTGATCGAAGATACGCCGCACGCTCGCGACATCGACGCCGTTACCGACGAAGCCGCTGCCGTAGCCTTGCGGTGTCTTCGCTACGAGATCGGTGACCTGGCGGCTATAGCCTTCCGTCCCGACATTCGCGACGTTGTGACTGGTCGTGGCGAGCGCGCGCTGGAACGCGAGCAACCCCGAGAGTCCTGTTCGCAGAATGTCCGGCATGTTCTAGCGACCTCGATTCCTATTAATAAGAAGCGGGTTGGCTCCGCGCCCGACCCGCTCGCCTCAGGGAGTCGGCGCCGGAGCGCCTTCCTTGAGTTGTGCGACCGCAGCACGCATGGTCTCGCCGCTGTATATCGCCTTGATTTTGCTGGCGTAATTAGGGTCCGTAGCATAGCCCGAGCTCTGCAGGGCCTCGGCATAGCGCGAGGCATCCGGGCCGGCGGCCAGCACCGACTGATAGCGCGGGTTCTGGCTCATCAATTGAACATAATCGGCGAAGCCTTCGTCATGCGAACCGTACGCGCGAAAGCCTTCCGTCTTCGGTTGCAGGGCGCCGCCCTGAAACTCGAGCGTCTTCGAGATGGCTTCATCGCCCTTCCACTGACTGCCGCTCTTGATGCCGAACAGGTTGAAACTCGAACTGCCATCCGGACGTCGCGGCACCCGCGCGCCCCAACCGGTTTCGAGCGCCGCCTGCGCAACGAGCGCAAGCGGTTCGGTGCCGAGCTTGAGCGCGGCCCGCTTCGCGAGTGGCAGCACCGAGCGCACGAAGCTCGTCGGGTCCGCGGCTGCTTGCGGCCCCGCCCCGCCCGCGGCCTGCGCCGGGGCCGCGGGCTGGAGCTGGCGCATCATGAGATCGGCGATGCCGAAGCCCTTGTTCTTCGCGAGCTGCATCGCGATCTGCTTGTCCCACATCTCCTGGTAGAACTTCGAATCCTCGCTGTCGAAGAGGCCCTCGCCGAGATTCGCGTCGCGCATGCTCTTCAGCATCATGTCCATGAAGAGCGCTTCGAACTGCTGTGCGACCGCCTTCAGCGCTTCAGGCGACTGGCTCGCCGCCTGATTGCGCAGCGCCGCGAGTCCGTCGAAGTCTGTCGTCGACTTGACGTCGGTCGGCGTGAGCGTGGGCAGCGTGTGGTTCAAGCCTTGATACCCCTCACCCCGCCCTCTCCCCTCTTCGAGGGGCGAGGGTGTGGCGTCAGATGACGATGAGTTCCGCGCGCAGCGCTCCCGCCTCGCGCAGTGCTTCGAGAATGGCGACGAGATCGCCGGGCGCTGCGCCGACCTGGTTCACCGCCCGTACGATTTCATCGAGCGTGACGCCGGGATTGAAGAGGAACATGCGGCTGCCCTCCTGGGTCACTTCGATGCTCGAATCGGGGACGACGACCGTCTGACCGCGCTCGGAGAACGGCGCCGGCTGGCTGACCTGCGCATCTTCGCGAATCGTGACGGTGAGCGATCCGTGCGAAACCGCCGCGGGACTCACCCTGACATGCGCGCCGATCACGACCGTGCCGGTGCGGGAATTGATGATCACGCGTGCCGCCGCATCGCCCGGTTCGACTTCAAGGTTCTCGAGCACCGATACGAAAGCAACCCGCTGATCAGAGTCTTGCGGCGCGGCGACCTGGACCGAGGTGGCATCGAGCGTGCGCGCCGTGCCAGCGCCGATCGACATGTTGATCTTGTCGGTTAGGCGCGCGGCCGTCGTGAAATCCGGCGAATTGAGATTGAGCACGAGCGCCGTGCCCTGGCTGAACTGGTTCGGGCTCGCGCGCTCGACCGTCGCGCCGTTCGGGATACGCGCCGCGCTCGGAATGTTCACGGTGACCTTCGAGCCGTCATTTGCTTCGGCCCCGAAACCGCTCACGATGAGATTGCCCTGCGCGATGCCATAGACCTGGCCGTCAAGGCCCTTCAATGCCGTCACAATAAGCGCACCGCCGCGCAGGCTCTTGGCGTTACCGATCGATGCGACCGTGACATCGATGGTCTGGCCCGGCTTCGCAAACGGCGGTAATTCCGCCTGCACCGAGACCGCGGCGACGTTTTTCAGCTGCGGATTCACGTTCGGCGGAACCGTCACGCCCAACTGCGCAAGCAGGTTCTTGAGGCTCTGCACGGTAAACGGTGCCTGGCTCGTCTGGTCGCCCGTGCCGTCGAGTCCGACGACGAGGCCGTAACCGATCAGCTGGTTCGTGCGGACACCGGCGACTGCGGCGAGATCCTTGACGCGCTCTGCGTTCGCGGGCTGGGCCAGCATCGACATTGCTGCGGCCGCCGCGATCAGTGTCGTCCGGCAAATCCCCAATAAGCCAATCCCGGTACCGGTTTGCATCAGAAGGGCATCCAGGGTGAGTTGAAGAATTTCGCGAGCCAGCCCGCCTTGTTCGCGCTCGCGAGCGTGCCGCGCCCGCTGTAGCTGATGCGTGCGTTGCCGATCTTGTCCGAGGTCACCGTGTTGTCCGTCGCGATGTCGGCGGGACGCACGATGCCGGTGATGCGGATGAATTCATCGCCCTGGTTGAGCGTCAGCCACTTCTCGCCCTGCACGACCAGGTTTCCATTCGGCAGGCGCTCGACGACCGTGACGCTGATGCTGCCGTCGAGGCTGTTGCTCTGGCTCGAGGCGCCGGTGCCCTGGAACTGCTGCTGGCCGTCGAGCGAGTTCTGCAGGATGGGCGTGCCGTTTACCGTCACGGGACGACCGACGAGGATCGGCCCCTGGTTGTCGACGGATGTTTCCTTCTTGGTTTGCGTCGAGGAGGTCTTGCTTGCCTGCGTCGCTTCCTGCAGGCGGACCGTCAGGATGTCGCCGACGCGGCGCGCCTTGAGGTCTTCGAGCCAGGCGATTTCGTTGCCGGACTGGAAGATGGCGCCGGGCATCGCAGCCTCGGCGGACGGCATGACGGGCGGTGGTGGCGCGGGCGGCTCCGATTGCGGCGCGAGCAGTCCGCATCCACCGGCGAGAGCGAGTGCGATGGCGAATCCGAAGTTGGCGGTACGCGACAGCATGGGATCACAGGTTATTGGTGATGAACTGGAGCATCTGGTCCGTCGTTGCGATCGCCTTCGAATTCATCTCGTAGGCGCGCTGCGTCTCGATCATGTCGACGAGTTCCTGGGCGACATTGACGTTCGACGCCTCGAGTTCGCCCTGCAGGAGCGAGCCGAGGCCGTTGAGCCCGGGCGTACCGACCTGCGGCGCGCCACTCGCCGCGGATTCGAGCAGCTGGTTCTCGCCCTTTGGTTGCAACCCGGCCGGGTTGATGAAGTCGACGAGCTGCAGCGTCCCGATCTGCGTCGGGGCGGACGCACCAGCGAGCACCGCACTCACGGTGCCGTCGTGTCCGATCGAGACCGAGGTGGCATCCGGCGGAATATTGATCGGCGGCTGCAGGGCATAGCCGCTCGCGGTGACGACCTGTCCCTGCGAGTCGAGCTGGAACTCCCCGGCGCGCGTGTAGGCGATCGTGCCGTCCGGCAGCAGGATCTGGAAGAAGCCGCGGCCTTCGATGGCGAGGTCGAGCGGCTGCGTCGATTCGACGAGGCTGCCCTGCTGATAGATCTTCTCGGTCGCGACCACGCGCACGCCCGTGCCGAGGTGCATGCCCGATGGGTATTGCGTGTCCTGCGAGGTCTGCGAGCCGACCTGGCGGATGTTCTGGTAGAGCAGATCCTCGAACACCGCGCGCCCGCGCTTGAAGCCCGTCGTGTTGACGTTGGCGAGGTTGTGCGCGACGACCGTCATGCGCGTCTGTTGCGCATCGAGACCGGTCTTCGCTGCCCAGAGTGCTGCGTTCATGCTTGCTTGCTTCCTTTTTTCAGTTCTATGCCACCGACAGCAGTTTCGTCGCGACTGCCTCGGTCTGCTCCGCGGTTGTCATCGCGCGCACTTCGAGATCGAACATGCGCGAGAGCTCGATCATGCTGATGAGCGCCTGCGGGAGATTGACGTTGCTTGACTCGAGCGTTCCGGCGGCGAGCCGCACGTCCGCCGATGCTGGCGCCGTCTGTCCCGACTTGAGCCGGAAAAGTCCGTCATCGCCTTTGACGAGATCGATGCGAGCCGGATCGACCAGCTTGATCCGGGCCACCGTCGAGACAGTCTCGGGACCGAGGCCCTGCGGCACGACGGAGACGGTGCCATCGCCACCGATGGCGATCTCGTTGATCGGTGGAATCGACACAGGGCCACCGTCGCCGAGGACGGGATGGCCAGCGACCGTCTGCAGCAAGCCCGACTCCGTGAGCTCGAGATTTCCCATGCGGGTGTAGGCTTCCTTGCCATTCGCATCCTGCACGGCGATCCATCCCGATCCGAGCACGGCGACGTCGAGATCACGACCAGTGGTCGTGAGTGTGCCGACGGCTTCGTCGAAGCCAGTGTCTTCGACGACGGCATTGACGCGGGTCGGGTAGCCGTCGCCGTAGATCGGAAAACTGCCGAAGCCGTGCAGGTCCGCGCGAAAGCCGGTCGTGTTGGCGTTCGCAATGTTGTGATTGTTGATGCCCTGCGCCTGCATCACCTGCTTGGCGCCAGTCATCGCAACGTACAACATCTTGTCCATGTGGCTTCGGCTCAGTGCTTATCGGATGTTGACCTAGCGAATATTGATAATAGTCTGGGTGATTTGATCGGCCGTCGTGATCATCTGCGCGTTCGCCTGGAAATTGCGCTGCGCGGTGATCATGTTCACGAGTTCCTTCGTGAGGTCGACGTTCGACTCCTCGAGCGCACCCGCCTGGATCAGGCCGAAGCTCGCCGAACCCGGTGCACCGCGAATCACGGTGCCCGCATTGAACGTTTCACCCCAGGTCGTATCGCCGAGCTGCCTGAGGCCCTGCGGGTTCGGGAAGTTCGAGAGCGCGAGCTGGCCTATCTGGATGGCGCGCCCGTTCGTGAAGCGCGCGAACACGATGCCGGTGTCGTCGATGTCGATGCCCGTCAGCCGGCCGGAACTGAAGCCGTCCTGCGTGAGCGCGTTGACGCCGAACTGATCGCCGTACTGCGTGGAATTCAGGATGTTGAAGGTCATGGTCATCGGGGCCGCGCCACCGGGCGGCGCGAACGCGGGGAAGGCGATGTCGCCGCCCGCGGGCGTCAGCAGCTGACCGTTCGCGTCGAAGGTCGCCGGAAAGAGTCCGCCGACCTGCGTTCCATCGACCGTCATCGCGACGTTCCAGGAATTCGGCACCGCCGTCTTGATGAAGTAGAAGGTCGCGGTGTACTGGTTGCCGAGCGAGTCGTAGACCGCGGTCGAGGTGCTGTTCGTGTAGCTCAACGGGTTAGTCGGATCAAAAACCGCAACGGCCGGTACCGCCGCCGACGCCGGCAAATTGACGCCGACTTCGCCCGATGTCGTTGCCTGCGGCGGGCTTTGCGTGGTCGAGAGGCTCAAGTCCGTCAACGTTCCGCTGTTGAAGCCGCCGCCGGCGAGCGCCGGATAGACCTGCAGGCGCTGGTTCTTGTCGCTGACGACGAATCCGTCGCGGTCGACGCTGAAACTGCCGTTACGCGTATAGGCGTATCCGGACGGATCGTGCAGCGTGAAGAACCCGGTGCCGTTCACGGCGAGATCGAGGCTCGAGTCGGTGAAGCTGATGTTGCCCTGTGCGAACTGCTGCGCGATCTTTGAGAGTCGCACGCCGTTGCCGACCTGGTTGGAGCGAAAGTCCGTCGAGCCGACCGCGAACACGTCGGCGAACTCGGCGCGCGAGGCCTTGAAGCCGGAAGTGTTCGAGTTCGCGATGTTGTTCGCCGTGACATTGAGATCGGCGGTTGCGGCATTGAGCCCGCTGAGTGCGATGCGAAATGGCATGGAAGAATTCCTCCGCTACGGAAATTGAATGGGTTACCTGATCTGGCGGACGTCGCTGAAGGCGATGTCGCCGAGTCCTTCGAGGCTCAAGGTGAGGCCGCTCTGATCCGCGCCGATGGTCACGCTCTGGACGCGCGCGTCGACCAGGACGCTTGCGGCGCTCTGGGTGCGACCGTTCACCATGAGCTGCGCGGCGACGTTGTAAACGCCGGGCGCGGCGGCGGTGCCGTCGGCGAGCTTGCCGTCCCACGCGTAGTCCGCGAGACCCTTGGCGTGCGCGCCGAGGCTCAACTGGCGCACGAGCGCGCCGTTCTGATCCGTGACGTTGACGACCACGGATCCCGCGCTCGCCGGCACATCGACAGCGCCCGAGAGCGTGCCGCCCGCCGCCAAGACGCCGCTCGTGCGGTTCACGAGCACCGATCGACCGAGGAGCGAGGAGGCCTGCAATGCCTGGTTCGATACGAGCGAGGCCGACATGTCCTTGAAGGAACTCTGCAGGTCCTTCACGCCCGCAACCGTGCTGAACTGTGCAAGCTGTGAGAGAAACTCGCCGCTCGCGAGGGGCTTGAACGGGTCCTGGTTCTTGAACTGCGTGATCATCAGCTTCAGGAAGTCGTCCTGCCCGAGCGTCTGATTGTCTTTGGTCGCAGCGGTCGCGTTCGGGTCGATGCCGAGTGCGGCCTGGAGGTCGGTGACGGAGCTGATGGTCATGCTTTAAGGTCGCGCGGTCAGCCGCGCGCTCCCATGGTGATGGTCTTCAGGAGCAGGTCGCGCGAGGTATTGATGATCTCGACGTTCGACTGGAACGAACGCGACGCCGCGATCATGTTGGTCATCTCTTCGATGCTGTTGACGTTCGATACGTAGACGTTGCCCTGCGCGTCGGCGAGCGGGTTGTCCGGCTGGTAGCGCACGAGTGCCGGCGCGCTGCTCTCGACGATGCCGAGCACGCGCACACCGACGGTGGCGTCGTCGTCCTCGGGCGTGGCGCCGAATTGGCTCATGAGCGATGTGAACACCGGGTGGCGTGCCCGGTAGGCGCCGCGCGCCGTCCCGGCGAGGCTCTCCGCGTTCGCGAGGTTGCTCGCCGTCGCGTTGAGGCGGATTGACTGCGCCGTCATGGCCGAGCCCGATACGTCGAAGATCTGAAAGAGCGACATGGCGGTTCCTACTGGCCGGTCAGCGCGGTTTCGATGTAGTTGATCGTGCGGTTGATGAACATGAGGCTCGCCTGGTAGCGCACGGCATTCTCCGAGAACGCGGCCATCTCGATCGGCGTCTCCACGGTGTTGCCATCGAGCGAGGGCTGAAAGGGAATGCGGTACTTGAGATCTCCGCCCGGCGGGAGGCTGTCGATACCGCCCAGGTGCGCGCCGCTCGTGGTGGCAAGCGTCAGATCGGATTGCGCGCCTGCGCCTTCGAGCGCGTTACCGAAATCGATGTCGCGCGCCTTGTAGTTCGGCGTATCCGCATTCGCGAGATTCGCCGCGAGCACGCCAGCCCTGCGCGCCCGCGCCATGAGGGCGAGCTCGTGATTGCCGAAGATGTCCGCGTTGAGGCGCATGCCCGGACCAAAGCAAGTCCCGTGCCACACGGGCGAAACCGGTACCGGGATTGGAATACTGGGAATTTGAGTGAGCGCGAGCGGCCCAAATCCCCAGTATTCCAATCCCGGTACCGATTAGCGGCAAGGGTTCGCCGCTTCGGCGGCAAGCAAGCGGCAAAACGACGAACGGTTGACGCCCACGCGCCGAGCGGCGTGCTGCCACGACGCGATTCAATGACTTGCGGCCGATCCGGCGGCTGGCATGTCTGTTGCAGGTTCCTCCACACTATGAGGAACCTTCGTCTCGCCACATTCGCGCTCGCAGTGCTCGGCAGCTTTCCGGTCACGCTTGCGATCAGCAGCGATGGCGGCGCGTTTCAGAGTCTCGCCGACATCTCGGAAGCCGCTCGCCATTTCGCCGCCAGCGCCGGACCGCAGACGGGCACGCGCCGTCAGACCCAGATCGCTGCGCTCGATTCGCGCTTGCAACTCGTTGCGTGCAAATCGCCGCTTCAGACTTCGCTCGCGCCCGGCGCCCGATTGCCTTCACGAATGACGGTTCAGGTACGCTGTGCTGATCCGGGCGGGTGGCGCATCTACGTTGCGGTCGAAGTCCACTACTACGATCGCGTGGTGGTCGCTTCCCGGTCGGTCGACCGCGGCGCGACGCTCGCGCCCGCGGATCTCGTGGTGGAAGAGCGTGACACGAGTTCCCTGCCCTCGAGCTACATGCGGGATCCGGCGGAACTTGCAGGATTTACGCTCGCCCGGCCGGTTGTCGCGGGCACCGTGATTTCACCTTCGCTGCTTTCGGCCGATCATGTGATTCACCGGGGCGATGTGGTCACGCTGATCGCCCAATCGGGCGCCATGACGGTTCGCGCCCAGGGCCGCGCGCTCGCCGATGCAGCATTGCGCGAACGGGTGCGCGTGCAGAATCTTGGATCGGGCCGGCAGATCGACGGTGTCGCGGTCGGCACGGGGCTGGTGGAAGTATCATTTCATTGAGTACGATTTGACTTAAGTGCCCTAAAGTTAGGGGTTTTCCGGACGATAACCTGCGTGAGGGCCAGATCGGCTCTGGAGAGTAGAAGACTCACATGGCGAACAAGATCGACGGATTCAATCAGACTCAGCCGGTGGTTACAGGGGGTAACCGCAGCGGCGCCGCTGGTCGTGCCGACGGCTCGACCCAGCCGGCAGCGCCCGTGAGCAAGGCTCGCGACACCGTGACCGTGACCGATACGGCCCGCCAGCTGCAAAAGCTGGAGGAAGCGGTGGCCAAAGCCCCGGTGACGAATGCCGAGAAGGTGCAGGCGGTCAAAGACGCCCTCGCCCGCGACGCATTCACCGTGGATGCGGAACGCGTCGCCGACAAGATGCTGCAGTTCGAACGCGACCTGAGCTGACCTGGCAAGTGAGCTGCGCATGCACGCGCAAGACTTACATCCGGAACTCAGGGCCCATCTCGACGCCGAGATTGCGGTCGCCGAATCCCTGCTGACGACTCTGGAAGAGGAACGCACCGCCCTCAAAGGGACGGACGCGTCCGCGCTCGATCGCGCCGGCGCCGCGAAGCTTGCGGCCCTGAAGCGATTCGAGCAGGTCGAGCAGGAACGGCGCCTGATGTGCCAGGGCTACGAGACCCGCGCTTCCTTCGAACAGCTGATCGACGCGCTCGATCGCCAGGCATCGACCTCTTCTCCAGGCATGACGATCCGGCCGGGGGCGACGCTCCGGACCACATGGCAAAGACTGCTCGGGATCACGAGTCGCTGCCGGGACGCGAACGAGGCCAATGGCCTCATCGTCGGCGTCCGACAGAAACAGATTCGTCAGCTCCTCGGCGTGTTGCGCGGGACGGGCGGCGCGGAAACCTACGGACCGAACGGCGCACGCACCTCCACTGCGGGCGGCGCCCGGGCCATTGCCAGGGCATAAGGGTCGCGAACATGTTAGTGCTCAGCCGACGCGCCGATGAGTCGATCGTCATTTCGCCTGCCGAAGGCACCGACGAACAGATGACATTGAAAGAGCTGTTCGCGAACGGCCCGATTCAGATCACGCTGCTCGGCGGCACGGGCCGACGTATCAAGATGGGCATCGAAGCGCCCGCACAACTCGCGATCCGCAGAAAAGAATAGTCGCCGTCAGGCGAACGCAAGTCGCTTGCGCATCTCGCTGCGCAGGAACAGCAGGCTGATCACCGCTTGCAGCGTGATCGACGCGACCGAGACATACCAGAAGTCCTCGATCTTCACCCAAGGCTGCTGCGCCATCCAGATCGCGGGCAGCACGAACGTGAAGATGCGAATGCCGCTGCTCATGAGCGCCGGCCAGGTGTTGCCGAGGCCCTGGAAGAGGCCCGAGCACGCGAAGATGATGCCGTTGCACACGAAATTCCAGGAGACGATGTGCAGGTACTGCGCGCCGACAGCAACCACTGCCGGGTCCTTCGAAAATGGATGAATCAGCGACTCGGGGCTCAACTGGCAGAGGAGCGTCAGCACCGCCATGATGACGATGCCGATCCAGAGCGCCGACCTGAACGTCTCTCGCACCCGGTCGCCGAGCTTCGCGCCGAAGTTCTGACCCGCGATCGGCGACACAGCGAAGGCGACGGCCATCGCCGGCAGGAAAATCGCCTGCCCCACGCGCAAGCCCACCGCTACGCCCGCTTGCGCGTCGGCGCCGAACTGGCGCACGCAGGCGTAGATGACCGTAACGACGACGAAGAACAGCATGAACTCGCCGCCGGCCGGCAACCCGACGTTGAGCAGGCGCTTCCAGATCGCGAAGTTCGGCCGCCACTCGACAAAGTTGAACGCCACGTAGTGCTCGAGGCGGATGAAATAGCCGAGCAGCATCACGACGCCAACGACGATCGATATCGAAGTCGCGAGCGCGGCGCCCATCACCCCGAGCGGATGGCCGGTGCCCCACCCCGCGATCAGGATCGGCGCCAGGATGATGTTCAGGATGACGGTGGCCGACTGCACGACCATCGTCGGCTTCACGATGCCCGTTCCGCGCAGCGCCGCGCCGAGGCCCGTCATCGTGATGTTGAGAGCGAGCCCCGGTAGATACCAATAGAGGTAGGTCCTGCCCGCCTCGGCGGTGGCGGCGTCCGCCGTGATCGATGCGATGTAGCTCGACGTGACGGCGTATCCCAGGAAAATCACGAAGGCGCCCACCAGCACGGATAGCAGCATCGACTGGTTGAAAACGAGATTCGCCTCCGCCTGGTCCTTACGGCCCACCGCGTGGGAAATGAGCGTGACGCCGCCAATGGTCAGTACCTGCATCACCGCCATCACGATGAACATGACGTTGGCGGCCGCGCCGACGCCGGCGAGCGCTTCCTTGCCGAGCGCGGAGACGAAATAGAGGTCGACGATGATGTAAAGCGTCTGGAACAGCATGCCGGCCGCGATGAACGCGGCCATCTGCATGAGGTGCTTGACGATCGACCCTTGGGTCAGGTCCTGCATTCTTCTAGTTTGGCTTGGGGAGCGTACCCGCTTCGATGAGCACCATTTTATCCGGGTTCAGGTACTTGCGTATTGCTCCGTTCACCTGCTCGAGGCCCAGGGCGTTGATCGCCTTCGGATAGTCATCGAGCCACGTCAAGGGTTTGCCGCGCTGGATTGTCCTGAGCAGAAAGCTTGCGAGGCCGTCGGTCGTCGCGAGGCCGACCTTATAGGAGCCGACGAGGTCCGCCTTGCGCGCCTGGAGCTCCTCGGCCGAGACGCCCTCCTTCCACCAGCGCGTGAGTTCGCGCCGCGTCGATGCCACGCCTTTGTCCAGAAGCTCCGGCGCGAACGAGGCCGTGATGCGCCAATCGCCGTCCGTATACGTGTCGTTGTCCATGTACGAACCGATGCCGTAGGTGAGGCCCTCCTGGTCGCGGACGACTTTCATGAGCCGGCCCGTAAAACCGCTACCGAGAATGGCGGCGCCCATGCGCAGCGCGAGCGCGTCGGCGTCGCTGTAACGCACGCCGCTCGCCTGGCCGAGGATGATCGAGACGCTAGTCTTGTCCGCCATCTCGATCGCCTGTGTCTTGCCGGCATCGGGCGTCGAAGCGCGCGGCGCCGTAAGGACGGGCACGCCGCCCTTCCAGCCGGCAATGTCCTTGGCGAGCTGAGCCTGGACTCCCTTCACGTCGAGGTCGCCGACGATCACGAGCGTGAGATGCGACGGCCCGTAGTACTTCGCATGGAAACCCTTCACGTCCTCGAGCTTCACGCGGTCGATGGCCGCGAGCATGTCTTCGGCGGCGACCCTGCGGTTCGGATGGCCCGGGGGAAAGGCTGCGCGTGAAAACGCATCGTCGGCGCGAAAATCCGTGTCTTCGAGCGATCGCTTGAGCGACCCCGAGAGCTGCTTCTTCGCCTTCTCGAATTCACCGACGGGAAACGATGGAGCGCGCAGCTGCTCGATGAGGAGGTGCAGGATTTTCGGAGCGTCCTTGCGCAGGCACTTGGCCCGCAATCCGAGTGTCTGGTCGCCAACGCTGAATGAAATCGTCGCGCCGACGCTTTCCAGCTGCTGAGCGATCGCGAACTTGTCGGCCGTTGCCGTGCCCTTGTCGAGCATCATGCCGGTGAGTGTCGGCACCGCCGGATTGCCGGCGTCCGCGAACGAGTCGCCGGCCGGCAGCGAGCCGGTGATCGTAACGACCTCCTGGATGGCGGTCGGGTATGCGATGACATCCGCGCCGTCAATGTTCTTGCGCACGGCTTTCTCCGCCATGCCGGCGAACGCCGTGGTACTTGCAAGGATGAAAGCCGCGAGCAGCAGGGTTCGGGTGTTCATTGGCTCACCACCGGCACGAACCAGCCTGTCGTGCTTTGATCGTCGAGGAGATACTTTGTGGCGACGCGTTTGACGTCCGCCGCCGTGACCTTGCGGATCTTTTCCGGATAGGTCGCGTAGAGGGTCCAATCGCCGGCCGCGATATATTCTACGAGCACCGTCGCAACCGCCGCCGTTCCGTCTCGCGCATACGCGCTGTTCGCGGAGATCTTGTTGACAGCGGTGCCGACCTCGACATCCGTAACGCCATCGTTCACGACGCGCGCCACTTCATCGCGCAGGATCTTCTCGACCTGCTCGTGGCCCGAGCCCGGCGCGAGGTACGCGTAGATCTGGAAGAGCGACGGATCGTGAAAGAAACCAGCGTCGGCACTGACGCTCGTCGTGAGGTTCTTGTCCGTGAGTGCTCGATAGAAGCGGCTCGTCTTGCCGCTCGAGAGGATATTGCCGAGCACATTCAGGGCCGGCATGTCATCGCTCCCCGCCGCCGGGCTCTTGTAGCTGATGCCAACGACGCCGAGCTCGCCTGCGCGCTTCACGACCACGCGTCGCGGCCCCGTTTGTGCCGGCTCCTCGGTGTAGACCTGCGGGATGGCATTGGGCGCCTTGGTATAGACGCCGTAATACTTCTTCACGAGCGCGAGCGCCGCTTCGGGCTTGACGTCGCCGATGACCGAGACCGTCGCGTTGTCCGGCCAGTAGAACGTGTCGTAGAAAGCGCGCAGTTTCTCGATCGGCACTTTCTCGATATCGCTGCGCCAGCCGATGGTCGAATGATGGTAGGGATGGGCTTCGTACGCGGTTGCGAAGATCTCCTTGTCGAGCGCCTGCACCGGATCGTTCTCGCCGATCTCGAATTCATTGCGCACGACCGTCATTTCCGGTCGGCGGTCATCTTCGCGGAGCAGGAGGTTGCGCATGCGGTCGGCCTCAATGGCGACGTACCCCTGGAGAAACTCGGTGCCGGTTTCCGCGAAGTACGCGGTGCGATCGAGCCAGGTGTTGGCGTTGTAGTCGCCACCGATGCTCTCGAGGTACTGCTTGACGCTGTTGCCCTTGGCGTCGTTGTAGTTCGTGCTGCCCTTGAACATCAGGTGCTCGAGGAGGTGCGTTGCGCCGGTCGTGCCCGTCACTTCGTTCCGCGAGCCCACGCGATAGGTCACCATGAACGTGACGACCGGCGCAGAGTGATCCGGATAGATGAGTACGGCGAGCCCGTTCGAATCGAGGCGGTATTCGTCGATACCGCCGAGCGACTTGACATAGGTAAATCCGGCGACGGACGCCGGTGCGGCAGAGGCCGCGCCGGACGTGAGCGCTCCGACAGCAAGGCCGAGCACGAGAGAGGACAACAGTTTCACTTATGGCTCCTTGGAACTCTCAAGTATCAGTACATCCGATTTGGGCGCGTCCGGCACGGAACTCGTCGGCCGGTCCGGATCCTTCATCCCTTCGAACAGCTCGCCGTTCGGTTTGATCTTGCCGATCCTGCAGCCCGGAATCAGGAAGAAGATGAGCGCGCAGTGGTCGTTCAGATTCAGGACCGGAATCTTGGTCTCCTCGTCCACTTCGATGCGACGCGTATGGGCGCGATCCCACTTGAAGTCGTGCTTCGGCTTCCTGTCCGGATTCGGTACCACCGATCGCCACGGCGTCGCGTCACCCTTTTTCTTCGCGGCGTCTTGCATCTCCTGTCGCCAATCGACCGGCGGTAGCGCGACCGGCGCCGTCGATTCCGCCGGCGCCGTTGTCACAGGCGGTGCCGGAAGTTGCAGGACCCGCGGGTTCGCCACCGCCGGGCGCTCTGGCGATCGTTCGGGCGGCGTAGTCTCAGGCCGCGGCGGCGGTTCCGGCAAGAGCAGCATGACAAACGCATCCGCCGATTCGACAAGCCGCCCCGGAACGCGCGACGAAGCGATGAAAACGGCGAGGCCCGCGACGTGAATCGCAAGCACGGCGGCGAGCGGGAGGGCTCGTGCGCGCCGGAAGACCGGGGTTTCTTGTTTTGCTTCCGCCATGCGCCGAACCGCGAGAGCGAGTCAGACCCGGCGCTTAACAATGCGTTCCGGACCCGATTTAACATCTTGATCCTGTGACATATCTTCCCTCCGCTTCGCAATGGCCGCGCGACCAAGGCATAATCGTCTGGAACCGGAACTGAGCGAGAATAAAAACACCCCACCGGGGATTGCATGGAAAGACGACTGCACACCCGTCATCGAGCCCGAACCACCGTGTACATCACGTACCCTGGCCGTACGGGCAAGCTCTGCAAGGCGAAGAACCTGAGCGCCAATGGCGTATTCGTGGAGACCAGCAACCTTGGGCTGCGCAAGGGCCAGCAGGTCGAACTCGCGTTCGCCATCAACCTCGGCTCCGTGACCAAGATCCATCGCCGCACGGCGGTGGTCGCCCACATCTCGGGCGGTGGCACCGGGCTCATGATGGAAAATTACGGCAATCGCTGAGCCGACCCGACTTTGTACCTCCTGCGAATTCTTCTCGGGCTCTGGATCCTCGGTTTCGTCGTCCTCTTCCTGATCGCGACATCGCAGACGTTCTTCAACCGCAATCTCCAGAATCGCTTTTCGTGGTGGCTGTCGAGCCTCGCGCTTGCGGCCATCTGGGTCATCGCCGTGCTCTCGCGCGGCGGGCGCGACAGCTTACGGCAGCGATTCTTCTCCGAGCGCTGAGCTCGTCCGTCATTCGACGCCCACGGCTCTCGCCGTGAGAGCAAACCATTCGTAGAGCGCCCAGCGGCAGCGTTGGCGTTCGTTCAGATTGCTGAACGCAAGCCCAACGAAATCGCCACTCTTATATATGTGCTGCGGCGCTGGCATTAATTTGGATCGACCGCAAAGCACGACCGAGTCCCGCAAAAGTCCCCACAGCCACCGGTTCACTGCGACTCCTTGATCAGGTCACAAAGGCAAAATAATCGCGTTTGCCATGCTGCACCTTATAACATACAGTGCACTTTCCAAGGTACACGATGGAAGAAGGGCGGAAAATCCCCCTCGTGTTCTATAGGACGGCTGCGGCCGGTGAGCCTGTGCGGGAGTGGTTGAAGAGCCTCGATGTAGCGGATCGGCACAGTATCGGCCTCGATCTCATGCGAGTGCAGTGGCGTTGGCCTATCGGAATGCCGTTGTGCCGCCCGATGGGAAGTGGGCTGTGGGAAGTGCGGTCCAGTTTGCCGAGCGAGCGCATTGCGCGAGTAATCTTCTGTGTACATGGAGACCAAATCGTGGCGCTGCACGGATTCATCAAGAAGACCCGCGCGATTCCGCATGAGGATTTGAAACTCGCAAGGAAGCGGAAAAGGGAGATAGAGCGATGAGAAAGAAACACATCGGTTCGAAGCTTGACGACTTCCTGAAGGACGAGGGAATTTACGAGGAAACGCAGGCGAAGGCGATCAAGGAGGTTGTCGCCTGGCAGCTCGCGGCAGCGATGAAGAAGAGGAACATTTCGAAGGCGCGCATGGCCTCTCTTTTGAAGACCAGCCGCACACAAGTTGATCGTCTCCTCGATCCAAAAAACGACATCACGTTGTCGAGCTTGCAGCGCGCGGCGGCGATCGTGGGCAGGCGGGTCAGTATCGAACTGGTCTGAATTTTGGTGCCGGCTGAGAGATTTGAACTCCCGACCAACGGTTTACAAATCGGGTGCAATGTCACTTGTGCTGAGTCGGCATCGATCGTAGGAAATTGCGAACGATTGTTTTGCTTGAAGATTCTCTAATTTCGTCCGCGTGACGCCCGTTGCGTTCGTCACGACTGAGCACCGGAAAGCACAGCCGAGTCCCACAAAAGTCCCCACAACCACCGGTTCATGATCGATTCTTGATCAAGTCACTTGAGCGGGAACGCCGAACCCGCATTTCAATTCGATTGCCTAGGAATCGAATCGAGCAGTTCGCAAGGGATCGGCATGAGACTCGAGTCCGCGTTCGGAAGATGCCGGGTTACCGAGGAAGTTGCCCCGGCAAAATCTGCAGGGGCAGGAGTTCTGTTGGCGGCGGAAATTCTTCGAGTCTAGTAATCCCGAAAACCTACTCTTTCGGGCGCTACGCGAAATCCTCGTCGCATCCTGGTGTCCAGTTGGGCTTGCACGGTAGCGTGGAAGAAGTCGCGGCGAATAATTTTCAAGCTGGCTCAGGATCGTGCGCGGATTTCTGCATCCAACCTCTCCAACGAATTCACTTCTGGTGTTCCAAACCCAATTTGAAGGTGGTAGCGTCCCGTCCTATCGAGGACCGATCCCCATGACTTTGGCGCTCATCAAGGAAGATGTATATGCCTCAATCCGTCGCCTCTGATCGCTGCCGGCTGGCCGTATACCTGGGACTTCTTTTCTGCGCCTCCCTGATAGGTGTGCCGCGAACCACTCTATGCGCGCTGGGATGATGGCGTAAATACCTAGCACTTGTCGCCCGGGATGCCTGACGCGAAGGCAGCGAAGGAGCAGACAAGTGAGGCACAAGAACAAGTCGAAGGCGGGAGTTCACGGGGACGGCAACGCGCGATCGGTACGACAGCCTTGGCCACTCGATGTGCGAGTGGAGCTGTCGCACGCGGTGGTCGAGCAAGGGCATCAGACGTCGGAGGTGGCCCGGCGACTCGGCGTGCCGTATCAGACGGCGCTCGCCTGGGTCGAGCGCTACCGAGCCGGTGGAGCAAGCGCGCTGGAGGGGATGCGGCGGACGGCAAAGCGGAGCGTGCCGGGGAGCGGCGCGGCGGCACGACGTGCAGCGATTGTCGCGACAAAGGCCGCGCACCCGCAGGCGGGGAGCCGGCGCATCCGCGATGTGATGAAGCGGTTCCTGGGGATCGGCGCCTCGGAGACGACGGTGCGGCGGGTGTTGAACGCCGAGCGGGGGCGAAGTCGACGAACACCCGCGAAGGCAAAGCCGCGACCGAAGGTGCATCGCTTCGAGCGTGCCGAGCCCAATCAGCTCTGGCAGTCGGATCTCTTCACGTTCCTGCTGCGCAAGCACGAGCGCATCTACGTTGCGGCGTTTCTCGACGATCACTCGCGCTATCTGGTGAGCCTGGCGATGGCCCATCACCAGCGAAGCACGCTCGTGCTCGAGGCGCTTGCGCGCGGGATCGCCGAGTGCGGGACGCCCCGGGAGATCCTGACCGACCAGGGGCGGCAGTACACCGCGTGGCGCGGCTCGACCGAGTTCGAGGCGGAGCTCAAGCGCCACGGGATCCATCACGTGAAGAGCCGCCCGCATCACCCCCAGACCTGCGGCAAGATCGAGCGGTTCTGGAAGACGATGTGGGAGGAGTTCCTCGCGCGCACGGTGTTCGCGGACTTCGAGGACTGCGAGCGTCGCGTTGCGCTCTTTGTGCAGCACTACAACTTCCAGCGCCCGCACCAGGGGCTCGAGGGGGCAACGCCGGCCGATCGGTTCTTCCGCGCAGCCTCCCCGGTGCGCGCGGCGATCGAGAAGACGGTCGCCGAGAACGCGCTGCGCCTCGCGCGCGAGCAAGCACCGCGCAAGCCCTTCTACCTCGTCGGGCGCCTCGGGGACCGGGACCTCTCGATCAGCGCGAGCGGGGCGCTCCTCAAGGTGCGAGTGGGTGATGACGAGACGATGATCCCCTTCACGAAGGAGAGCGAACATGAAGAAGACCTTACCCGCGCCACGCGCTGGGCGAGCGGCCGGGAAGCCACGGAAGCACCGGCCCCGGAGCGTTCCGAAGTGGCTCAGGGACTCGAGCGGACTCGAAGCGATGGCGAGAAGCCGCTGCCTGATGCTCCTCTCGGTGCTCTCGGGCGAGACGCCGGTGACAGATGCGATCGCACAGGCGAAGATCTCCCGCGGCACCTACTACCAGCTCGAGACCCGGGCGTTGAACGCGATGCTCGCGGCGCTGAACCCGCTCGCCTCGAACGCGCCGAGCGTGGCGAGCGAGCGGATCGCGCAGCTCGAAGCGATGTTGAAGCGCAGCACTCAGGAGAACCGTCGCACCCAACGCTTGCTGCTCCTCACCCGCAAGTCGATCCGCGCCCCGCTGACGACGGGCCGGCGGGGTCGGCCGCCGAAGGCGCTTGCGCTCAACTTGAGCCGGGCTGGCAAAGCCGACTCGCAACGCTCGATGAGCCGGATCCTCGCGAGCGACTCTCCGATCCCGACACCCCCTGGCGCGCGCTCGCCCTAAAATGGGAGCGCAAACTCTGCGCCGAGCAGGCGCCGCCGAGTGCGCCCGAGGAGAGGAGCGATGAGCGAGCGCAAGCCGACTTATCTGCCAACGCCGACGGTGCCACCGGAGTTGATGCCGCGCCTCGCGGCGATCATCGAAGTGCTCGCGGGCCTGAAGACGGTATCGGAGGCGGCCCGCTCGCTCGGGCTCTCGCGCAATCACTTCCAGACGATCCTGCACCGCGGAGTGCTCGGACTTGTGAGTGCGATCACGGTGAAGACGGGCGGACGCCCGGCGAAGCCGCAGGCGATCACCGCGCTGCAGAAGGAACTGAAAACACTCCGGCGCGAGAACGCGAAGCTCAAGCGCCAGACGGACTCGACCGAGCGGCTCCTCGAAGTCGCGAGCGGCCTGTTGCACGGACGCATCCGACCGACGGGCCGGCAGCGCCGCTCGCGCAAGACGACGGGGGCGAGCGGTGAACGCGGTGCGGAGAGCGATCCCGACGCCCGGCGTCGAGGTGTCCTTGAGGGAGTCGATGAGATGCGCCGGCTCGGCTTGCCGGCCCCCATCGCCGCCTCCATCGCGGGTGTGCATGCCGCGACCGTGCGGCGCTGGCGTCGAGGAGTGCATCACACGGCAGCGCCGGTACCCGTGCGTAGGCGCGTCTCGCCAAGCGCCGCGCGGGAAGCGGCGTGCCTCGTGCGCCGGCTCCACGGACTCATCGGTGCCGACGCTCTGTGTCACAGCATCGCGGGGCTCTCGCGCCGTGCCGCCGCGTCGATCAAGCACCAAACACTCACCGCGCTCGAGCGTGAGCGCAAGGCGGCGCTGCGTCGGATCACGATCAGCGCTCCGGGGCTCCTGCGCGGCTTCGATGCCATGCACCTTGTCACCGAAGACGGTCCGCTCTTTGCACTCATCGGGGCAGACGGGGCCGTTCCCTATCGCACTTCGCTCACGATCGGTGCGCACTACGATGCGCCGCTCGTCGCCCGCGCGCTGCGCACCGACTTCGAACGCCACGGTGCCCCGCTCATCCTCAGACTCGATCGGGCGAGTGCGCACGCCGCACCGCTCGTGCGCGCGGTGCTCGAGGACTACGAAGTCCTCACCCTTCATGGCCCACCGCGCTATCCGGGGTTCTACGGACAGCTCGAGCGGCAGAACCGCGAGCATCGCGCGTGGCTCCAGGCGCTTGGCACGCCGTCTCGCGCGCTCATCGCACCGTGTCTTGACGAGATGCTCGTCGGTGTCAACGATCTATGGCGACGACGTTCACTTCAATGGCAGACCGCAACCGAACGGTGGAACGCCCGGCCGCAGCTCACGACTAACCGCAGCGCGTTCCGCGAGGAGGTCCATGACCGCGCGCTCCGCATCGCGCGTACACTCTCACATCACGGCCAGCCCGCGGACCTGGCCGAGCGTCTCGCCATCGAACGAACGCTCGAACTTAGGGGTTATCTGCGACAGGAACTCGGCGGATGGTGCTAGGTAGTTTTGCTTCAGCCAATCGCGCAAATGCGCTGGCGCGTCACACCCAAGTCAGGGGTCGGGCCAGGGGAACCAACGGGCTACAACATCCGAGATTTTCTCGGCGGAGACTAGCCTTGCCAAATGAAACGATCGTTCGCCTGCGAATTTTCAGTGCACGGATGTCGCCGGATGAGATTACTGAAATGATCGGAGTTTCCCCTTCGTACTCGCATCGTATCGGTGAAATCCGTAGTGGGGCGCGGGTCCCAATCAAACGTCACGAGTGGATATTGGAATCCGGGCTAGCGCGAGATGAGCCGATCGAGCGTCAATTTAGTGCGCTGCTATCAAGGATTTCTCCTTTGGCGGAGAGACTGAAGGGACTGACGCCGGACTGCGAGCTCGTAGTCTCATGCGTTTCCTACACCGCTACGCCGCCAGCGTTGCATTTTCAACCGAGATGGGTCGAGGCGATCGCAAGTTGCGGAGCCGCACTCGACATCGATCTTTACTTCCAAGATTCGTAAAGTTCGTAATCGCGAGCTTTAGGCGCGTGCATTGTGGCGAATCCGGCTGCCAAGGCGAACGCGTGCGCGACCGGTCCCGATTGCAGCAAAGTGCGCGACGTCCGCAAAGTCTACTGTGTACCCCAACCGGGCCGCTCGAGGCCACGATTGCGCCCCGAGGCGGTCGCCTCATGGCCGGTCAAGCTAAACGCATATTAATGGCGGCATGAAGATCAGCCGCTCCCTGCGTCTGTCGGCTGTCTATGCCTCGTCCCCGCACCGCCCGACTTTGGCGGCGGAGCGAGTTGTAACACTTTGCGGACGCCAGTCTATCCCGCATCTCTCCGTATCCCCGTGCAGACTACCTCGAACATCCATGTATCGACCTCACGCACGTCGACTAAGAATCTCGCGCGCAACTGAGGAAACGCGGACCCTTGTACCGTCCGGGAATGTGCGGGAATGTACGCCAGTGACTTTCCATCGACACGACGGCTGACGACAGCTAATAGTTGCCGCCAACGCCGTCTATCGGCATTGAAGTCGTGGTCGCGCGGATGGATCGCATTGAACAGCTAGCACCACACCAGCGCGGTACCGCGCTTGGATACAGGAACCGATCATTCCTCCCCCGCCTCATTCGCCTCCGCGACGCGCCCTACTTCTTCGGCATGGACAAGAACCGATTCAATCGCGAAGTCCGGCCATTCCTCACGGAAATCCAGATCGGTCGCCAGGGCCGAGCCTTCGACCGTCTTGAAATGGAGCGGGCTGCCGAGGACTATAAGACCCGCAACGGGCGTCCCGCGGCTCAATCCAACAGGAGCAAGCCATGGGAAACCAAAGAACGTCAGGCCTCACCAAGCGCGGCGGGGTCTGGCACATCGACAAGGTGTTTAGAGGAACGCGCATTCGCGAGAGCACTGCAACGAGCGACGTCGCCAAGGCTCAAGAGCAGCTCGCACGGCGGATAGATCAGATCCGCACGGCAGCGCTCTACGGGCTTCGTTCGGATCACACGTTTCGGGCAGCGGCAACGAAATTCCTGGAGGAGAATCAGCACAAGCGGAGCATCGGCGACGACGCCATGCTCTTGAAGCAGCTCGATCCGTTCATTGGGGATCTGCGGCTGAAGCAGGTGCATATTGGAAGCCTTCAGCGTTTCATTGCCAAACGGCGAAGCGACGGGCTGAAGTCACGCTCGATCAACAACGCGCTGGCCCTCGTGCGGCACATCCTGAATCTCGCGGCCTCCGAATGGCGCGACGACCAGGGTCTGACGTGGCTCGAGTACGCGCCGAAGATCAAGCTGCTTCCGGTGAAGGACGGACGCCTACCCTACCCGCTGTCGCGCGAGGAACAGGCGATGCTCTTTCAGGAGCTGCCCGATCATCTCGCGCGCATGGTGCTGTTCAAGGTGAACACGGGGTGCCGAGAGCAAGAGGTCTGCGGCCTGCGGTGGGACTACGAGGTCAAGGTGCCGGAGCTTGAAACTTCCGTGTTCATCGTCCCGGGCGAGAAGGTCAAGAACGGGCAGGATCGTCTGGTCGTTCTGAATCGCATTGCCCGATCCGTGGTGGACAGTCAGCGACGTCGACACGCCGAATATGTGTTCGCGTATGCGCCGAAGCAGCCAAGGGCAACGGCCGGCCAGTCGGCGCATGCACTGGAGCTGAGACCTTTGGCGGCGATGAACAGTACGGCGTGGAAGAGTGCGCGAGTCCGTGCAGCGGCGAAGTTGGAACAGCAAACCGGAGCGCCGGCACCGGAGGGCTTTCGGAAAGTGCGCGTGCACGATCTGAAGCACACCTTCGGGCGGAGGCTCCGCGCTGCTGGCGTGTCGTTCGAGGATCGTCAGGATCTGCTCGGTCACAAGAGCGGACGGATCACGACGCACTACTCGGCGGCGGAGCTGGAGAGTCTGATTGAGGCTGCGGACCGGGTGTGCGACGAAAAGTCCCACAAATCCCCCACAACCACCGGTATTCGACGGATCGTGGGTTGACGAGTGACCGCTAACTTTCTGAATCCGTTTTTGAATTTGGTGCCGGCTGAGAGATTTGAACTCCCGACCAACGGTTTACAAAACCGCTGCTCTACCACTGAGCTAAGCCGGCGTTGAGGATTCGCGCGCTAGCCGCGCTGCGCATTCGGATCCGCCGCATCGGGCACCGGGCACGCTGTCACGCGAATGATGCGGCCCGATTCGCTCTGCAGGCTCGCCGGATCGATGAAGCCGTCGGTCGCCTTGAGCGTGATGTCCATCCAGTACAGTGTGCCACGCTGCGTGCGATCCGAAACCACGGGCTTCATGCCAAGCTCGCGGACCTGGCTCGCGACCCGGTTCGCCCGCGCCTCGTCCGAGAAGAGACCGACTGAAAGCACCACGTTGTCGCCCGGCATGATCATCGCTTCCGGCAATCCGTGCGCGACAAGGTCCCGCTTCGCTTCGAGCGCTTCCTTGCGATTGCGGAACTCATCGAGATACACCCAGTAGCCCTTGACCTGATCACCTTGTTCTACGCGCTCCCGCGGTTCGTAGCCCGCCTCGCGCATTGCCGCCGAAACGTGGGCGAGCTCCGCGAGCTGCTGAAAGGGGCCGAGACTCACGCAACGCGAAGCGCCCGCGGACGTTGCCGCGGCGACCTGCGGTGCATCTGGCTGCGACGGCGACGCTGAGGTATCGGTTGGCGCTACCGCTTCCTTAGCCGGCGACTCGGTGTTTGCCTCCGTGGCGAGCACGAGCTGTGGCACCGGCTCAGCCGCCGTCTGCGACGCATTCGCGACGTTCGGCGACAGCCAGTTGGCCCAGGCGTAGAACGCCATGTTCGCAAGCAGCAGCGAGAAGAAGACGGTCCGCATTTGGCTATTGTATCAGCGGCCCCAGGCCGCGAGACCCCGGAGCACGAGGTCCGGAACGACTTCGTGCGCACGCAGGAGGCAAGGTGCGACTCGCGTCGCATTGCCGCCGGTGACGAAGATGAGTGGCGTCGCGGCGCCCCGGCGTTCGACCTCTGTAGCGGCACGCTCCGCCAGGGCCGCGGTCGCAAACGCGGCACCATTGCGCACGGCGGCCGCCGTGTTGTCCGCGAAGAGCGTCGCCTGCGCACGAGTTCCGACGCCGATGACCCTTGAGATGTCGCTCGTGCGCTTGAGGAGCGCGTCCTCCATGAGGTCGAGGCCTGGCACGATGAGCCCGCCGAGATGCAGGCCATTGCCATCGACCGCATCGACCGTGGTCGCCGTGCCGCTATCGAGAATGCAGGCCGCGCGCTTTGCGCGAGTCCAGGCGCCGATGACAGCAAGCCAGCGGTCGATGCCAAGCTGCGACGGATCGCGATAGGAACCCGTGACACCGGCCTCGGCGGTTGTCACCGCGGCAAAATCCGGACTCACACCGAATGCCTGTTGCGACAAGCGCAGCAGCGCATCGGCCATACGCGCGCCAGCCACATTCGAGACCAGGACTCGCTCCGGGCGTCGCTCGGGCGAGACCACGAGCTTCATCCACTCCTTGCCGACTTCGCCGCCATGCGCGAGCGAAATCTGATCGGTCACGACCTGGCCCGCTTCCGACCAGGCCCACTTCACCCGCGAGTTGCCGATGTCGATCAGAAGATTCATGCGCGCGCGAGCCGCAGCGAGACTTCGCCGGAAACGATCTTGATGACACGCCCCCGGTACTCGATGAGAAGGGCGCCCTCCTCGTCAATGCCGCGGGCAATGCCGCCTTGCATTTCGCTGCCCTTCATGGCGGTGACGGTGCGCCCCGAGAGCGCATCCGCTTCGCGCCACTCCTTGTGAAAGCCCGCGAATCCATGCCGCTCGAATTCGCCGAGCGCCACCACGATCTCCTCGATAACGGCGGCAGCGAGCTCGTTGCGGCCGGGCACCGTGCCGTCAAAGAGCTCGCCGATTTCAGCGGATTCGAGACCAAGCGCCGCAATTTCCTTGCGGCTCGCCGCGGGCAGCCGGTAGTTCAGCCCGAGCCCGACGACGACGAAGGCGGGACCGTCCGCCTCGGCCTGCAGCTCGAGGAGAATGCCGCCAAGCTTACGGCCCTCGAACCAGATGTCGTTCGGCCATTTCAGCGTAACGGCCGCGCCCTTCAGTCGCCGCACGGCGCGCAGCACCGAGACGCCGATGGCGAGCCCGAGCGCGCTCAATTGGCGTGGAGTCTCCGCAAACGTCCAGCCGACCGAGAGACAAAGGCCAGCCCCGAACGGCATGACCCACCGCTTGCCGCGCCGACCACGGCCCGCCGACTGGTATTCGGCGAGGCAGACCTGCGCCTTGCCGGCAGCGCCGGCGGGCGTGGCAAGGAGCAAGGTGTTCGTCGACTCGATGCTGTGGTGGACGCTGAGACACCCAAGCCGTCGCGCGGTTTCCTTCTGAAGATGCGCACGAATGGATCGCTCGTCGATGAGCTCGAGCGGTTGTGGCAGTCGATAGCCCTTGCGCGTGACGGCGTGCACTTCGAGCCCCAGAGCGCGGACCGTGCGCAGGGACTTCCAGATCGCGCTGCGGCTGACACCGAGCGCCCGCGCCATGTTCTCGCCGGAGTGAAATCGTCCATCGGCGAGCCGTTCGATCACCCGGCGCACGAGCGGCGCGGTCATCGTCCGAACAGCCACAGGCGCCGCGCGCGGCTTTCCGTCCCGGCGAGCATGCGCCGGACGTTGTCGCGATGGGCATATCCGATGAGGCACGCGGTCGCGACATAGAGCGTCGTGAGCGCAGCCGAAGAGGGATCGAGCAGCCAAGCCGCCGCTGCCGCAAGCGCAATCGCCGCACAGATCGTGCTGAACCCGACGAATCCCGTCAGCATGGCGACGACGAGCCAGACCGCGAGCGCCGGCAGAATGAGCTTCGGTTCGATGCCAAGCGTCGCGCCGACGAGCGTCGCACCGCCTTTGCCGCCTCGAAACTCGAACCAAACCGGATAGATGTGTCCGAGCACGACACCAAAGGCGCACGCGGCCGTCAGCCAGGCCCGATCGAGCGTCGGGTCGACGGGCACTGCCGGGCAGTATGGCCTGCGGCAGGAGGCGCGTCGCGATCCAGCCCTTGCCGACGTCAATGGCGACGACGCCGAGCGCGAACAGCACGCCTTGCGTGCGCAGCGCGTTCGTGCCGCCCGCGTTGCCGCTGCCGAGCTTGCGGATGTCGACGCCGCCGCGCAGCCAGCCGACGATGAGGCTCCCAAGGAGTGCCCCGAGGAGATAGGCGAGCAGCGATTTTGCAGCGAGTTCCAGCATGGCCGTGCGAGAATTCTAGCACCCGGTCCCGCTCGAAGACCTGCATGGGAGCGCCCACCATGATCGATCACCTGAGTACGTACACCACGGACTTTCCAGCCTCACAGCGTCTCTACGACGCGGCCCTCAAAACACTCGGATTCGAGCGCGTCGTGAACATGGTGGCGAGCTGGGATGCGGCTTTTCCCACGCGTCGCGTGTGTGCATACGGACCGCCCGGCAAGCCCGTCCTCTGGGTCGCCGAAGTGCAGGCGAAGGACAGGGCAACTCCGCGACATCTTGCTTTCGTCGCGACGTCCCGTGCAGCCGTGGATGCGTTCCATCGAGCGGCACTCGCAGCCGGAGCGAAGGACAATGGCGCACCGGGCCTGCGGCCCGTTTACCACGCAAATTACTACGGCGCGTTCGTGTTCGATCCCGACGGCAACAACATCGAGGCAGTCTGTCATGGGCCGGAAGAAGGATGAGTTCGACGAATATCGCGCGCGCATGAACGAGCGCATCCTCGCGGAGGATCATCGCGTCATCAAGCGCGTCTACTCTGTTGATTCCCTCACCTACGACCAGGAAAGCGCGCTGCCGCGCAAGACGAAGGAACTCCTCGGTCTCGTCGCGTCTCTCGTCCTGCGCTGCGACGACTGCGTGAAGTACCACATCGCCGAAGCGAAGAATGCGGGCAACAGCCGCAAGGAGATCGTCGATGCGATGAGTGTGGGACTCGTCGTCGGCGGGACGATCGTCGTGCCCCACCTGCGACGCGCGGTCGAATTTCTCGACGACCTCGAGAGCGACTAGCCTCCTCGCGCGTCACTCGCCCGGCGAACGCCGGGCCACGATCGCCGTCGCGCCGAGATCCGCCGTGACGTTACCGAGCGTGCGGAAGATGTCCGGAATGACTTCGACCGCGATCAGGATCGACAACATCTCCGTCGGCACACCCATGGCGAAGGAAATCGGCACAGTCGACGTGAAGAAGGTGATCTGGCTCGGCAGGCTCACGAGGCCGAGGCTGGTGACGACCGCCACGATCAACCCGGCGGCGAGTTGTGCGACTCCGAGGTGCACGCCGTACACGTGCGCAATGAAGATCACGATCGCGAGATTCACCGGCGGGCTCGTCATGCGAAAGAGAGCGACCGCGAGGGGCAGGCTGATGCCCGCGACCCGGCGCGATACGCCGAGCTCGGCCTGGGCGCTCGTGAGCATTGCCGGGAGGCAGGCGAGTGACGACTGCGTGCTGATGGCAACTACCTGCGCCGGGGCCGCAGCGCGTGCGAAGCTCGCGAACGAAATGCGGCCGAAAAGCATCGCAATGGGGTACATGGCGATCATGACCGCGACGCTGACGGCGCTCATCAGCACGAGGTAATAGCCGAGCGCCCCAGCCGCGCCCGTACCGCTCCTGAAGCCGACGCCGAGCGCGAGGGCAAAGACACCGACCGGCGCAACCCAAAGGACCCAGCCGATGAGCACGAGCATCGTCTCGACGACGGCCTGGAAGAAACCGAGGAGCGGTGCGCGCAACTTCAATTCAACTCGGGACGCCGCGAATCCGAACAGGAGCGCAAAGACGACGAGCGGCAACATCGCGCCTTCCGCCGCCGCGCCGATCGGATTGGTCGGAATGATGCGGGTCACCCACTCGCCGAGCGGCACCGGCGGCGGGATCGTCGTGGCGGCGTGGCTCAATCCGGCGCGCACGGCGGCCGCAGCCTCCGGTTGCACGGGCCACAGAGCGAGCACCGCTGGCACCAAAATCGTTGAGGCAAGCGCCGCTGTCGTCAGAAAGACAGCGAAAATAGTCAGTGCGCGGGCGGCAATGCGGCCCGTCGCAGCGGTCTCCGCGGCCGACGCGATCCCGGTGATCAGAAGCGCGATGACGAGCGGTACCACCGTCATGCGCAGCGCATTGATCCAGAGCGTGCCGATCGGGTCGACGTACGCAATGATTGCGTTCAGTGCCGGCTGGTTGAGAAAAGCGAGCAACGCACCGGCACCGAGGCCAGCGATGAGGCCGAGAACGATGCGGGTGCTCGATGACATCGCGCTACTTTAGCGCGGCGAGCGGCAGAAAGATCTCTCCGAGCATGCAGCGCAGGCTCCCGCCGCCGTAACGCTCGATGGTTGGAATATCGATGGCAACAACGTGATCGACGCCCGGTGGTGGAGTCTCGTCGAGCCGTAGCGCGCGCGCCGCCGTCGACGACATGAGCAGTGCGCGCTCACCGCTTCGCGTGCTCACTTCGAGGAGATTGCAGGCGAAGAGTCCCATCTGCGAACGCGACACTTCGATGATCGAGGCGCGGGTCGCACGCAGGCTCGAGAGCACGCGTGCCCGTGACGCATCCTCGATGCATTCGCTGCAGACGATTGCGAACTCCGTGCCTATGCTCAGCATGACGTTCGTGTGATAGATGGCGAGGCCCTTATTGTCGGTCGCCCGGAAGGCGATGATCTCGTAACCCATCTGCACGGAAAATTCACTCAGAACGTCGCGATCGGTGCGAGGCGAGAGGCAGGCGTACCCAATGCGATTGGCGCGATCGAGCACTAGACTGCCCGTGCCCTCGAGATATTTACCCTGCGTCTCGAAGCTGGAGAGGTCGACGACCCTGGAGATCCGCAGGCCCCGGTCGCGCGCGATCGACTCGATCAGCTCGGGTCGGCGTTCGAGGCGACGGCTCGGTGCCATCATCGGATACAGCACAACCGTCCCATCGGCGTGCGTACTGAACCAGTTGTTCGGAAAGATGGCGTCCGGTTTCACCGGACTTGGCGTGTCATCGACAGCGATCGTGTCGACGCCGGCCCTTCTCAGGCGCAGTGTCAGCTCCTCGAATTCTTCGCGTGCCCCTCGGCTCACCAGGTGACGGGTTTCAGCAGGCTCCGGCGCCTGAAAGCTGTTCGATGCAGCCGTCTCGGGATTTGCACCGAACGCGGCGGGCCGGACGATGAGCACCTTGTCGGCGCATTGTGCTTCGGGGGAAGGCATGGCACCAGAATAGCGGCTGGTGTCGCATAACTCACGCCGCTTCGCGAGCCGACACGCGATCGTCAGCGCTTCTTGGCGTCCGCTGTGCGCTTGAAATCCGGATCGGCAGGGCTCTGGGATACCGCGAGCGCGGAACAGGATGCGCGCAAGAGGAGCGCGGCCAGCGCTTCACAGGCGCTGATCGTATCGATTGGCCCCGCATCGCTCGGCACCGCCGTCGTTGTCCTCGAGAGCAACTGATCGAGCGCCGCGCCCTCGATGTGAGGCTGTCTCGAGATAAGGAGCGCAAGGGCGCCGCTCACATTTGCTGCCGCAAGCGAACTGCCTGACGCGAAATCGTAGTGGCCGCCTGGCGTCAGCGTAAGCACATTGTTGCCGGGCGCGTAGAGTACGGGCGCGGGACGCGCGGCCGGTCCCGAAGAGTCCGCGGCGATCACACCCGCAATGCCGACAGGAAAGCCGTCACGTCTGCCTCCCGGTGGCACGCTGCCGACATAGATCATGCCGCGCGCGATACCGCGTGCCACGAGTTCGCTAAGGAGCGGGTCTGAAGGGCCGTTCAGGCTCAGGTTGACGATGTTGGCGTGGCTGTCTGCGGCGGCGACGAGTGCCTGAGCCAGCGTGAATGAATTGCAGACGGCGCCGCCGGATTGTGCGCTGTGCCAGCACGCCTTGAGCGCAAGAATTTCGGCGCGTGGCGCTATGCCGACGATGCCCTCGCCGTTATTCGCCACGGCGGCAATGATGCCGGCGACCTGTGTGCCGTGCAGATCACGTTCGAAGCTTTCCATGTCGGCGTCGACGAAGTTGCGCCGCTCGATCACGCGGCCACGCAGGTCGACATGTCTGGAATTCACGCCTGTGTCGATGACGGCGACGCGCACGCCCTCGCCTACAGACCAGCGGTGCGCCTCCGCGACACCGAGCGCGTCGAGACTCGTCTGCAGTTTCGCGTAAGGATCGTTGAATGTTGTCGTCGATGTCTGGAATGTATTGAGAGGCTGCGCCAGGGCGACGCGCGGATCCTGCGCCAGCCGTTTGAGGAGGTCGGCGCGATCGACGTCCAGTGGCCGACGAAAGACGACGCAGTGAACGTGCAGGGCATCGATCGGCCAGCCCGCGACTTCGTGCAGGCCGTAGTCATGCGCAATCGAATGGATCAGCGCTAGGGCGGCGCCCGAGACGGTGTAGGAGGCGGCGCCGTCGTAGCCGCGTGGAGTGGATCCTGCCCGGCTCGCTGCTGGCAGGGCATCGTTGCGCACGGCAACGACTACATAGCCGTCCGGATTCTTCTGCGCATCGCCCGGCAGCGTCGCTGGACGCATCGCTCCGAGCCCCGACGCGCAGCCGGCCAGGCTGACGAGCAGCGCGACGATGAGCGGGAATTTCACGGAGCCGCCGGCGCGCTCGCTACTGGCTCGGCGAAGACCACACGCTCATCCGTCCGCAACAGCTTGAGAGTCGCGTCGAATCCGCGCGTGTTCGCGAGATACGGGATCCTGAGAGTCCATACGTTTGCGTTCGTGGGTCCCGCAACGACCTTCGCGCCGACTGATTCGAGCAGCGACTTGAACTGCGCGACAGTAACCGAGGGTGCGAGGACAATTCGAAGGTTGCCATCGGCGGCCGCGCCAGATTCGGAAGACGTGAGTGTCTGGTATCTGGGCGAGAGCAGCCGGTCAAATGCCTGCCATCCGATAAAGACGGTCAGCGCGCTCACCAGCACCGCCTGCGTGGCAAGCGTCGCCACCAGCCAACGCGGAAATCGAAAGCCCTGACCCACACTGGGCCGCGGCGATTCACGAGTCACCGGGCCGCTTTCGGCGCGCTCTACCTCATCAATACGCGCCATTAGTTTCTGAAAGGACGAGTGCGGTGCATATTCCACTCGCGCGTCCGCGCCAAGCGTTGACTTCAGATCGGTCTGAACCTCGCAGTTCACGAGCGCATTCTTCGCACTCGCCAACATGCCGCATCAGCCACTCGCCGTCGCTCTGGTCGAGGCGGCCGTTGACGAGCCAAGGCAGCAGATCCCAGGCGCGATCGTGCACTTCCGCGTGCGGCGCGCGCGTATTCATCGCTCTGCCCTCGCGTGATCGGCTCTTGGGTCCGGGCCGGCCAGTTTTGGCAGAATGACCTTCATCTTCTGGCGCGCATGGAACATGCGTGTCTTAACCGTGTTGACCGGACAGTCCATGATTACGGAAATTTCCTCGCAGGAATGGCCAAGCAGGTAGGTGAGCTCGAGGACTACGCGCTGCTCCAGCGGCAGGCGTTCCAGCCCCACCGCCAGCCAGTCGCGCAACTCGTCACCGCGCAATGGCTCGTCAGGTGTAGGTTCCGGCAACGTGTCGGTCGGGTTCTCGTGCGCTGTGATGGCGCTCACACGCTGGAGAGTTTTCAATGCGCGCCGGTAGGCGATGCCCATGATCCAGGTCGAAACGCGCGAGGCGCCACGAAAATCCGCGGCCTTGCGCCAGACGACCCACATGGTGTCGTTGATGACTTCTTCAGCGATGTCGAAGCGGCGCACCAGCCGCGTCAGGAATCTGGCAAGGCGCCGGTGATAGAGAAAATAGAGCTCCTGAAAGGCGGCGCTATCCTGCTGCGCGACTCTCTCGAGCAGGTGCAGTTCGCGCTCGGCTGCCGTCTCCGTGCCCGTCCTGGCGCGTTCATTCGACCGTCGGAATACACCCATTTTCAGAACCTCATCTCCTGCCGCCTATTGCCCGTGAGTTCCTTGCAGCGCAGCGCGGGTTCAATCGCAACGCCTCATCTTAATGTTCAGAACTTCCATGTCACGGTCAACGCCCAGTCCGCCGGCTCGGCACCGTAGTAAGGGAACGTCCGGTCGACCGCGTCGAGTCCGAAGTAGGAGAGGTCCACCTGATAGCGGGAGCGAGCGAAACCGATGCCCGCGTTCCAGAACCAGTAACCGCTTTCATTGAAGCTCGCGAGATCGTAGTAGCCAGCGCCACCGGACATATACCAATCCCGTGCGATCGGTTGGCGGCCAGTGAGTTCGTAGGAGGCCGCTTCGTGACGTGCCGGACCGTCTGGCAATGAATACCGCCACGTATTCGGCGACCATGCGACGGAGGCAGTCCAGCGATCGCGAAACGCGAGCGATCCGACCAGCTCGTCGTAGTCCTTCGGACCCTGCCAAGGTGTATCGAGGTACTCGTAGTGCACAGCGGTGAGCTTTGCCCGCCAGCCGTCGGACAGGAGCCACGACTGGCCGGCATACAGGTCAAATTCCAGAGTGGTGTCCGAATTTGTGGTTGGGCGCACGGTCGAGGTCCAGGCACCAAGATAGGTGCCGCTTGATGCCTCAAAGTGAAGATCAGCCTGCAGCGCAGCGTGGCCATGGGTCTGGGAAACACCGCGATAGACATAGTCCGTCGTGGCGGCGATGAAGCCGCTCCACCGGCCGGCGCCTGACGCCGTGGCTGCGACGAGCATCGCCGTCAGGCCGATGAGCGTTATCCCTGTTGCGCGCACGCGAAGTTGGTTCCGTCCGTCCACGGAAAAACTAAGGAAAAAGCCCCTGGCGCTATTCGCACCAGGGGCTCCTTCGGATCAAAAGCCTGGCAGTGACCTACTCTTGCATGGCTTGCGGCCACACTATCATCGGCGCAGAGCGTTTTCACTTCCGAGTTCGGAAAGGGATCGGGTGGTTCCCGCCCGCTATGTCCGCCAGGCAAACTTTTGAGCGATCGATTAAAGGACTAACCCAGACCTTCGATCCACCGCCCCAATCCGGATAGTTGTTCAGACGTTTGTCGCACTCACGTACGCATCAGATCGTCATCAGCACACCCAGTCTACTTGGGTGTTATATGGTCAAGCCTCACGGGCAATTAGTACCGGTTAGCTGAGCGCATTACTGCGCGTACACACCCGGCCTATCAACGTCGTAGTCTTCGACGGCCCTTTAGGGGAATCAAGTTCCCAGGGAGATCTAGTCTTGGGGGGGGCTTCCCGCTTAGATGCTTTCAGCGGTTATCCCGTCCGTATATAGCTACCCGGCAGTGCCACTGGCGTGACAACCGGAACACCAGAGATACGTCCACTCCGGTCCTCTCGTACTAGGAGCAGCTCACCCTCAAATCTCCAACGGCCACGGCAGATAGGGACCGAACTGTCTCACGACGTTCTGAACCCAGCTCGCGTACCACTTTAATTGGCGAACAGCCAAACCCTTGGGACCTGCTACAGCCCCAGGATGTGATGAGCCGACATCGAGGTGCCAAACTCCTCCGTCGATGTGGACTCTTGGGAGGAATAAGCCTGTTATCCCCGGAGTACCTTTTATCCGTTGAGCGATGGCCCTTCCATACAGAACCACCGGATCACTATGACCAGCTTTCGCTACTGCTCGACATGTTCGTCTCGCAGTTAAGCACCCTTATGCCATTGCACTCTAGAGCGCGATGACCGACCGCGCTGAGGGTACCTTTGCACTCCTCCGTTACTCTTTAGGAGGAGACCGCCCCAGTCAAACTACCCACCATGCACTGTTCCCGATCCGGATAACGGACCAAGGTTAGAACTCCGAAACTATCAGGGTGGTATTTCAACGTTGCCTCCATGAGAACTAGCGTCCCCACTTCATAGGCTCCCACCTATCCTACACAAACAGGTTCAAAGTTCAGTGCAAAGCTATAGTAAAGGTTCACGGGGTCTTTCCGTCTTGCCGCGGCTACGCCGCATCTTCACAGCGATTTCAACTTCACTGAGTCTCGGGTCGAGACAGTGGGGCCAGCGTTACGCCATTCGTGCAGGTCGGAACTTACCCGACAAGGAATTTCGCTACCTTAGGACCGTTATAGTTACGGCCGCCGTTTACCGGGGCTTCGATCAGGAGCTTTGCCTTGCGGCTGACCCCATCAATTAACCTTCCGGCACCGGGCAGGCGTCAGACCCTATACATCCACTTACGTGTTCGCAGAGTCCTGTGTTTTTGGTAAACAGTCGCAGCCCCCGATTATCTGAGACCTCGGTCAGCTTCGTGGAGCAAGTCCACTGACCAACTGAGGCACACCTTCTCCCGAAGTTACGGTGTCAAATTGCAGAGTTCCTTAACCCGAGTTCTCTCAAGCGCCTTAGGATTTTCTCCTCACCCACCAGTGTCGGATTACGGTACGGTCAGCCATAACCTGAAGCTTAGAGGCTTTTCCCGGGAGCGGGGCATCAAGCACTTCAGTCTCCGAAGAGACCTCGTCGTCACGTCTCAGGATTGTCCTTCCGGATTTTCCGGGAAGAACTCCCTACCCGCTTAAACTGGGAACCAACCCCAGCTGCTTTAGCCTTCTCCGTCACCCCATCGCAGTTATGGCCGGTGCAGGAATATTAACCTGCTATCCATCGACTACACCTTTCGGTCTCGCCTTAGGAACCGACTCACCCTCAGCCGATTAACGTGGCTCAGGAAACCTTGGGTTTTCGGCGTGCGGGTTTTTCACCCGCATTAACGTTACTCATGTCAGCATTCGCACTTCCGATACCTCCAGCATGCTTCACAACACACCTTCGCAGGCGTACGGAACGCTCCTCTACCGCGTAATGATCCGAAGAAAATTACACCCACAGCTTCGGTGCTCGGCTTGAGCCCCGTTAAATCTTCCGCGCGAGCCGACTAGACCAGTGAGCTATTACGCTTTCTTTAAAGGATGGCTGCTTCTAAGCCAACCTCCTGGCTGTTTTAGCCTTCTCACATCGTTCACCACTTAGCCGAAACTTTGGGACCTTAGCTGGTGGTCTGGGTTATTTCCCTTTTCACGACGGACGTTAGCACCCGCCGTGTGTCTCCCGTGCTGTACTTCCCGGTATTCGGAGTTTGCATAGGGTTGGTAGGACGGGATGTCCCCCTAGCCTAAACAGTGCTCTACCCCCAGGAGTAATTACACGAGGCACTACCTAAATAGCTTTCGAGGAGAACCAGCTATCGCCAGCCTTGTTTAGCCTTTCACTCCTATCCACACCTCATCGACGCACTATTGCAACAGTGGTTCGTTCGGGCCTCCAGCAGGTGTTACCCTGCCTTCACCCTGGACATGGATAGATCGACTGGCTTCGGGTCTATTCCCAGCGACTGAATCGCCCTTTTAAGACTCGGTTTCCCTACGGCTCCCCTATACGGTTAGCCTCGCCACTGAAAATAACTCGCTGACCCATTATACAAAAGGTACGCCGTCACCCCTTGCGGGGCTCCGACTGCTTGTACGCATACGGTTTCAGGTTCTATTTCACTCCCGTCACCCGGGTTCTTTTCGCCTTTCCCTCACGGTACTAGTTCACTATCGGTCGGCAGAGAGTATTTAGCCTTGGAGGATGGTCCCCCCATGTTCAGGCAGGATTGCACGTGTCCCGCCCTACTCTTTGTCGCTCACCAATTTGTCTTTTCGTGTACGGGGCTATCACCCGCTATGGCCAGACTTTCCAGACTGTTCCACTAAGACTCACTGGATTACCACGACTGGGCTGTTCCCCTTTCGCTCGCCACTACTAAGGGAATCTCGGTTGATTTCTCTTCCTCTGGTTACTGAGATGTTTCAATTCACCAGGTTCGCTTCTCTACCCTATGAATTCAGATAGAGATACAGCCGAAGCTGTGGGTTTCCCCATTCGGACATCCCCGGATCGAAGCTTGTTTGCCAGCTCCCCGAGGCTTTTCGCAGGCTACCACGTCCTTCATCGCCTTCTGCCGCCTAGGCATCCACCATATGCGCTTATTCGCTTGACCATATAACCCCAAAGAGGCTGGGTTATACGTTGCTGATTTTCCACGCGAATGCGACATTCAAACTCAAGCTAACAAAAACAAAAAAATAGATCGCTTGAATATGAGCGTCTGAACAAAAATCCAGATTGTTAAAGAGCAACGTCGTGCGTGAAGCACTACGTGTTCAAAAAATCGTGTCGTCCGAAACTCCACGGATCTGGTGGAGCCAGCCGGGATCGAACCGGCGACCTCCTGCTTGCAAAGCAGGCGCTCTCCCAGCTGAGCTATGGCCCCTGACTCAACGCGTGCGTTGAAGTTGCTGGTGGGTCTGGGAGGAGTTGCACCTCCGACCTCACCCTTATCAGGGGTGCGCTCTAACTAACTGAGCTACAGACCCGGGGTTCGGTATGCGGACGACTGCAACAGGTAACTTGTGTTGGGAACTCGCGCCACTGTTTCGTCAGAAGCGAGTTACTCGTGAAAGGAGGTGATCCAGCCGCACGTTCCCGTACGGCTACCTTGTTACGACTTCACCCCAGTCATTGACCACACCGTGGTAGGCGCCCCCCTTGCGGTTAGGCTACCTGCTTCTGGTGCAATCAACTCCCATGGTGTGACGGGCGGTGTGTACAAGACCCGGGAACGTATTCACCGCAGCAATGCTGATCTGCGATTACTAGCGATTCCGACTTCATGGAGTCGAGTTGCAGACTCCAATCCGGACTACGACCGGCTTTACGGGATTGGCTCCCCCTCGCGGGTTGGCAGCCCTCTGTACCGGCCATTGTAGCACGTGTGTAGCCCTGGTCATAAAGGCCATGATGACTTGACGTCATCCCCACCTTCCTCCGGTTTGTCACCGGCGGTCTCCTTAGAGTGCCCAACTGAATGGTGGCAACTAAGGACAAGGGTTGCGCTCGTTGCGGGACTTAACCCAACATCTCACGACACGAGCTGACGACAGCCATGCAGCACCTGTCTCTCGGTTCCCGAAGGCACCAAGTCATCTCTGACAAGTTCCGAGGATGTCAAGACCAGGTAAGGTTCTTCGCGTTGCATCGAATTAAACCACATGCTCCACCGCTTGTGCGGGTCCCCGTCAATTCCTTTGAGTTTCAACCTTGCGGCCGTACTCCCCAGGCGGAGAACTTAACGCGTTAGCTGCGACACCGAGAGGCTAACCCTCCCAACATCTAGTTCTCATCGTTTATGGCGTGGACTACCAGGGTATCTAATCCTGTTTGCTCCCCACGCTTTCGCACATGAACGTCAGTATTGGACCAGGAAGTCGCTTTCGCCACTGGTGTTCCTTCCGATATCTACGCATTTCACCGCTACACCGGAAATTCCACTTCCCTCTTCCATACTCTAGCAGTGCAGTTTCGAATGCAGTTCCCAGGTTGAGCCCGGGGATTTCACATCCGACTTACAAAGCCGTCTACGCGCGCTTTACGCCCAGTAATTCCGATTAACGCTCGCACCCTCTGTATTACCGCGGCTGCTGGCACAGAGTTAGCCGGTGCTTTTTCTGTGAGTTAAGTCAAGACCCAGAGTTATTAGCCCTGAGCTTTTCATCCCCACTAAAAGTGCTTTACAACCCGCAGGCCTTCTTCACACACGCGGCGTCGCTGGATCAGGGTTTCCCCCATTGTCCAATATTCCCCACTGCTGCCTCCCGTAGGAGTCCGGACCGTGTCTCAGTTCCGGTGTGGCTGGTCGTCCTCTCAGACCAGCTACGGATTGTCGCCTTGGTGAGCCGTTACCTCACCAACTAGCTAATCCGACTTGGGCTCATCCATTAGCGCGAGGTCTTGCGATCCCCCGCTTTCCCCCGAAGGGCGTATGCGGTATTAGCCAGTCTTTCGACTGGTTATTCCCCACTATTGGGCAGATACCCAAGCGTTACTCACCCGTCTGCCGCTCGTCAGCATGTATTGCTACACCTGTTACCGCTCGACTTGCATGTGTTAGGCACGCCGCCAGCGTTCAATCTGAGCCAGGATCAAACTCTTCAATTAAAGTCTAAGAGACTTCGACTAGAGATGACCCAAAAGCTCCATTAGCGCTAGCTAAATCATCTTTTGGTCACTCGGGTCATGCTTCTTAAGGCATATGACGCGAGTCCCCACACAAATTACCTGTTTGCATTTTTAAAGAGCGAACTCGGACCGCTCGGGTCCGAGCAACAAGACGCGCAAGTATACAGTCGGTCACTGATGCGTCAACGGGCGATAGGCAACCCGTCGCTTAGAATCGGTGATCAACTGGCCTTGGAGGCGTCGAGAGGGCGCGCAGTATAGTCAGGTGATGCGCCGTGTCAAATATCTTCGCAGCAATGCAAAAAAGACGGCGAAAACGGCGCGGGCGGCCTGACGGATCAGGCTCTTACGACGCGCACGCGTACGTACTTTCGCCTGCCGACCTGCAGGATGATTTCGGCGCCGTCCGCTGGCACCAGCTTGTTCTTGTCTGTCACCCGCTCGCCGCCGATACGTACGCCGCCGCCCTCGATGTCCCGATACGCAGCCGACGCGCTTGCGCTGAGTTGCGTCTCCTTGAGGATGTTTGCGAGCTTCTCGGCATCGCCGGCTACCGTGACCGTTAGCAGCGGCAGGTCCTGCGGCAGGTCACCCCGCTGGAAGCGCGCAATGAATTCCGATTGCGCCTGGGTCGCGGCCGACGCTCCGTGGAAGCGGCCGACGATCTCCGCTGCCAGTTCCATCTTGATGTCGCGCGGATTCCTGCCGCCATCCGCGTCCGATTTGAGCCGCGCAAGTTCTGCACTTGGACGCAGGCTCAGCAAGTCGAAATAGCGCCACATCAGCGTGTCGGAAATCGACATCAGCTTGCCGAACATTTCACCCGGCGCATCCGTGATACCGACGTAGTTGCCGAGTGACTTCGACATCTTCTGCACGCCATCGAGACCTTCGAGCAGCGGCATCGTCATCACTACCTGCGGCTCCTGGCCGTATTGCTCCTGCAGTTGCCGCCCAACGAGCAGATTGAATTTCTGATCAGTTCCGCCGAGTTCGACATCCGCTTTGAGCGCGACCGAGTCATAACCCTGCACCAATGGATAGAGAAATTCGTGTATCGAAATGGGCTGGCCCTGCTTGTAGCGCTTTGAGAAATCCTCGCGCTCGAGCATGCGTGCGACGGTGCTGCGAGCCGCAAGCTCAATGAGGCCAGCGGCAGTCATCGATCCCATCCAGCGTGAATTGAAATCGATGCGGGTAAGCCGCTCATCCAGAATTTTGTAGATTTGCTGCTGGTAAGTGCGCGCGTTGGCGGCGATTTCCTCGGGACTCAGGCGCGGTCTGGTTGCATTCTTGCCGCTCGGATCGCCGATCATCCCCGTGAAGTCGCCGATCAGGAAGATCACTTCATGGCCGAACTCCTGGAATTGCCTCATCTTGTTGATGAGCACTGTGTGCCCGAGGTGCAGGTCTGGCGCCGTCGGATCGAACCCCGTCTTCACCCGCAGCGGCTGTTCCCGAGAGAGCTTTTTCACAAGATCAGCTTCGAGCAGGATCTCCTCGGCGCCCCTGCGAAGCTCGACCATTTGCGCGTGGCTACTCATCATCGACGTCATTCCGCGGGACCTCGCTGCAGCGCGCAATTTGATGTAGTCCCCTCATTCCATTTTGAGGATTGGCTCGCACCGGCGCGCCGGAATCATTGCATGCCTTCACGTAATACGGCGTTTATTGTTGACCCTGTCGGGGGTGATGGCTAGTGTAAGCGCCTGTTTTTGGCCCGGGAACCGCATCCGTCGTGCAGAACCAGAAGCGCTCCGGCTTTGGCGCCCCGGTCTTAAAGAGCCTGATTGGACCCAAATACTTCGGACTGCTCCTTGCGGCGGTCACGATGACGGCGCTTGCTTCGAGCAGCCGGATGAACTCACCCGCGGCCGTTGCGCCGGCTGCCGCGCCCGCTTGGTTGCCAACCGCTGTCGCGGCCCAGATTCCTGCTGCGGCACCGGTGCCGGTCGTGGCAGCACTGCGCTCACCGGTGGAGCAGGCAACGATGGCGTTGTCGCAGATTGAAGTCGTGGTCCGCCGCAACGACACCCTTGACGGGATCTTTCGCCGGCTGAAGCTCAATCTCGACGATCTTGCGACCCTGCGATCGGAGCCGACGCTACGCGAATCTCTTGACGTGCTGCGGCCGGGCGATGCCATTCACTTGACGCACATGAACGGCGACGTACAGACCTTCGTTCGCCGACTCAACGAAACCGAAACGCTGTCGGTCACACGCCAGAACGACGGCTTTCGCAGCAGCATCATTGAAGAGCCGCTCGAGACGCGAGTGGCTCACGCATACGGCAGAATCGACACGTCGCTGTTCGAAGCGGCGGATAACGCGGGTATCTCCGATCAGACCGCGATGACGCTCGCCAACATATTCGGATGGGACATCGACTTCGTGCTCGATATTCGTCACGGCGACGAATTCCTGGTGACCTACGAACAGATCTGGCAGAACGGGCGCTATCTGCGCGACGGCGAAATCGTCGCGGCCCAGTTCACGAATGGCGGCCGCATTTTTCGCGCAGTGCGCTACCAGCTGCCGGATGGCAGCAAGTCGTACTACACGCCCGATGGCCAGTCGATGCGCAAAGCGTTCCTGCGGGCGCCTGTAGAATTCAGCCGCATCAGCTCGCGCTTCAATCCGGGACGCATGCACCCGATCTTGAATCGCATCCGAGCGCACAAGGGTATCGACTACGCAGCGCCGGCTGGCACGCCGGTCCGGGCAGCGGGCGACGGTCGCGTGGTGACGCGCGGACTCAAAGGCGGTTATGGCCGGGTCGTCGTGCTTGAACACGGCAACGGCGTCTCGACGCTGTACGGCCACCTCTCGCGATTCGCGACGAACGTCAATGTCGGCAGACGCGTCACCCAGGGTGACGTGATCGGCTATGTCGGCATGAGCGGGCTTGCGACCGGGCCGCACCTGCACTACGAATACCGGGTGAACGGCGTACACGTGAATCCGCAGAAAGTGAAATTCGCCGACGCATCTCCGGTGGGCGCCGATCTGCGGGACGACTTCGTCGCGAAGACCGCACCCGAACTCGCGGAGCTCGCGCTCCTCGAGCGCGTCCGCGTCGCGTCGATAAACTAGTTGAGTCGTCCGTCAGGCCGAGAAGGATGACCCGCAGCCGCAGGTCGTCTTGGCGTTCGGATTGCGGATGATGAACTGCGCACCTTCGAGATCTTCCTTGTAGTCGATCTCGGATCCCATCAGGTACTGAAAGCTCATCGGATCGACCAGCAGCTTCACGCCCTGATTTTCGACGCAGGTATCACCGTCCTGCTCGTCTTCGTCGAAAGTAAATCCGTACTGGAAGCCGGAACACCCGCCGCCCTGCACGAAGACGCGCAGCTTCAGGCGCGGATTGTCCTCGCCCCTGATGAGCTCGCCGACTTTTGTAGCCGCTGCATCGGTGAAGTGGAGCGTCGGTGTTTCTGCGGATGTTTCCATTGCGCCTTGAATCACTGGAAGAGAGTCTCGGGAGGAGTCTACGTTCGCCCATCCATGGGGTCAAAAACGGGATTCACAACTTTGCGTCCTCGGCTTTCCCGGGCGCCAGGTGGATCAGCTTACCGTTGATCTCTGCGCCGAGCGCCATTTCGATGATTCCGTACTGGACGCTCCCCATGACCCGTGCCTTGGGGCCGAGTTCCACCCTGTTTCGCGCCAGTATGTCGCCGTTCACGAGGCCATTCAGGAGCACGTGTGCCACTTCGACCGAACCCTCGATCGCTCCCTGCTCGCTGACGCTGAGGAAGGCCTCGGTTCCGGCAGATGTCTTCACGTTGCCCACGACTCGGCCGTCGATATGACAACCGCCGGCGAACAGCAGATCGCCCTGCACCGTCGCCTGGGCGCCGATCAGGGTGTTGATTGCGGCTGACTTGGCGGGATTACGCTTGAACATGCGCACCTCAGATCGGAATTCAATGCTAGTGGGCGTCCCAGGGGAATACTTGTCGCAGAGGCATGGCCCCGGCGCGGTTCACCCGGGCTTCAACTACGATGTCGGCGGGGACGAATCCTGCAGGCATCGCCAGCAGCTGCTCGATGTCCTGAAAGAACCGGAATGAAAAGGAAGTGACAGCACGCTTGTCGGGCGCGATGTCCTGCATCGCGAGCGTCGCCGGCCTGCCCGACGAGGTTCCCTGCAGCGAAATCTGCAGTGTTCCTGACACCGTCCCTTCCGGCCGTGCTGTCTGCATCAGCGCAAAGCGCAGGCGAAAACGTTTGCCATCCTCGACCGGCTCGAGATCGAATCGCTCGATCTTGATACCGGGCGCGGCGTCGCCGTTCGCGACGATGCCCCGATAGAAACTGAGGTCCTGACTGAGCCGGGCGAGCTGATCCTGCTGCGCTCCGATGGTTCGTGCGAGTTCATCGCGCTCCTTCTGGCTGGAGACCCGCGACGTTTCAAGGTCCGCAAGCTGCTGACGCAAGACGGTGATGTTGTGCTCGAGGCGTTCAATCTCCGCATTGGCGTCACGACGGTCCTGACGGGCGGCAAAGACGTCGTAGCCACCATCGAGACGGCCGAGCTCGTAGACAATATAGAGCGCCAGCACGGCGCCGAACACGATGCAGAACCACATCAGGGCGCGTCGCCAGGGCGTGTGTACCCGAACGACGAGCCTACTCATGTTGGAAGCCATAGCGGTGCAATTTACCCGTCGGCGCCCGTGCCGCGCACCAGTTCGCCCGATGCTCTCGCGGCACCGTCTTCGCCGTGACTCCCCCACCAGCCCGGATACGGCGGAAGACCCTGGGGAAACGCATGCTGACCGAGTTCCTGCAGGGCACGCGCGTAAACTCGTCGCTTGAAGAAAATGACTTCGCGCACAGGATCCCAGTAATCCACCCACCGCGAACGCTCGAATTCCGGCTGTTCCGTCGTATCGAATCGAATGTGTTCTTCCCCGCGCACCAGGCGCAACAGGAACCAGCGCTGCTTCTGGCCGATGCACAATGGCTGCGAGCCATGCCGGACATAGCGATCGGGCAAGCGGTAGTGCATCCAGTTCTGCGTTGATCCGAGAACCACCACGTCCTCGCGTCCGAGACCGATTTCCTCGGTCAGCTCGCGAAACAGCGCGTCAATGATTTCCTCGTTCTGCCGGATGCCGCCCTGTGGAAACTGCCAGCCACGCCCGCCCGTTCGCCCGCCCAGGAACAGCTGGTTGCGGTCGTTCATCAGGACGACGCCGACATTGGCGCGGTATCCGTGGTTGTCGATGAAATCACTCATGATCGAGCCTCGCGGGCATTGTTCCATAACCGCCTGACCGGAACTACCGAGAAGCGTAGTCTTGATGGCAAGCCCGGATGCGCTGCAGCCTTAAGACTGGATCTTTCGAGTGCCGACCCTGCGTCCTGTTCCCTGCCTCGCGCTAGCCGCGCTGCTCGCTGTCGTCGCGCTCGCGTGTTCGCTTTCCTTCGGCAGCGCTGCGATCAATGTCACGGACCTGTGGCGCGGCGCTTTGGTTGAGCATGATCAGCTCGCGCGTCAGCTCCTGTTCGATCTGCGACTGCCGCGGGCGCTCAATGCTTTTGCCGTGGGCGCATTACTCGGGACGGCCGGCGTTCTGATGCAGGTGCTGCTGCGAAATCCTCTGGCGGATCCTTACGTCCTCGGATTGTCGGGCGGCGCCGCAGTTGCCGCGCTCGGTGCAATGTTGCTCGGCCTCGCTGCGACATGGATTCCGGCGTTCGCGACGCTTGGCGCGCTCCTGAGCATTGTGACGGTATTTCTCCTCGCCCATGGCGCGGGCGGCTGGACCCCGTTGCGCCTTCTGCTCACAGGCGTCGTCGTTGCGGCCGGCACCAGCGCTATCGTCAGCCTCATGCTCGCTTTAAGTGACGAAGTGCGCCTGCGCGGAATGCTCTTCTGGCTGATGGGAGACCTTGCGTTGGCGCCGCAATCGAATGTCGCTCTCTGGGTTGCGCTCCTGGCGGTATTCGGCGGCTGGCTGGTCGCGCGTCACCTCGACGTCATGGCCAGAGGCGAGTTGCAGGCGGAAATGCTCGGCGCACCGGTGCGGCTGCTGCGGATGGCGATCTTCGGCACCGCGTCGCTCCTGACCGCAATCGCAGTGACGACGGCCGGCAGCATTGGATTCGTCGGACTCGTGACGCCACACATCGTGCGGCTGATCGCAGGCAGCAATCACCGGGTCGTCGTGCCCGGCTCCGCGTTGCTCGGTGGGAGTCTGCTGATGTTCGCCGATCTTCTGTCGCGGACCCTGCTCGCGCCGAGGCAGTTGCCGGTCGGCGCGCTGACAGCCATCGTCGGAGTACCGCTGTTTCTTGCGCTGATGAGGCGGCGCCGCGTCGTCGGCTGAGCACGCAAGCGCATTGTCAGCAGGGGCCCTAGCCGAACGCGGCTTCGATACGATGACGACCACCGGACTTGGCGCGATACAGGCCTGCGTCTGCCTCGGCCAGCAGGCGGTCTGCGAGCGCTTTCAAGTCCTGGTCCGACCGCTGTGGCTTCACAGCCGCAATGCCGATCGACAGCGTTATCTTGATCGACTGCGTCGAGGTCGAGGCCACGGCGACCGGGGTGGCGCAGACTGCATGCAGAATTCGCTGTGCAAGCTTTTGCGCCTGTACTGCATCGGTGTCTGGCATCAGGATCGCAAACTCATCGCCGCCGAAACGTGCGGCCGCATCGCTGTCGCGGATCTCCCCATCGATGCGCTGCGCGACCTCACGCAGGACCTGATCGCCCACCAGGTGGCCGTAAGTGTCGTTGACCTTCTTGAAGTGATCGAGATCGACCATCAGGCACGCCACCGTTCCGCCGCGCCGCTGCGCCCGTGCGAGTTCCTCCTTGAGCCGTGTATGCAGGTAGCGCTTGTTATGCCAGCCCGTGAGGAAGTCCGTGAACCCGCTGCGCATCAGTCGCGCCTGGTTCACGGCGTTCTCGACGCACAGGGCGGCAATCACGCCGAGGTGCGAGAGAAACTCCGTCGCGTGGCGGCGCGTGAAGCGCTCGGCGTCGCTGCTGCCGAGATTGATGCTGCCGATCAGCCGGTCCTGGCGCACGAGTGGAATGATCGCAACGCTCCCGACGCGCGCCGCGCCGCGCATCAGTGTTGCATGTTCGTGCGCCTGATATGCGCCGAGCCAAGGCCGGTGGAGTGAATTGAATTGCGGCGCAAGCCCGATGAGGTTGTCGGCGAAGAACACCGAAGGATGGTCCTGCAGGCGCTCGCCGGAACCGATCAGCAGGTGCCGTATCTCGTGGTGCGGATCCCAGAGTGCGACCGTGACGTGGGGTATCTCGAAGGACGTCGCGAGGCCATCGACGAGCTGGCGCAGGAGCTCCGCGAGCGTGTCCGCCCGCAGGAGCGCGAGCTCGCGTTCCTGCATGCGTGCAAGGATGAGAGCGTTGTCCTCAGCCTGGCGAGCCCATTGGCTCAGCTGGCCGCGCAACGACTCGATTTCCGTTTCGAGTTCTGCCGAGCGCCGCTCGGCCGCGGCGTGCGTCGACTGCCGAGTGAAAATCCCGCTCCGCACTGGGCACTCCCGCGTTCTAAGTCCCTGATGCCGCAGGCTGGCGACCCGCCGTGCGGCCTGCAAGATACTCGCGGCCCCTGCGCATCATGTCAATGAACGAGGTCTCGTTTCCGCTGCGCACGGCTTCCCTGAGGCGGTCGACCGCCGCCGCCAGAGCGTCGAGCGAGGCAACGCCATAATCATTGAGGCTCTGGATCTCGAAATAGAGCTCGGGACTCTCCGAGGCGACGAGCGTCGCGACCTCCAGTTGCGCATCGAACGTCGTGCTCGACAGCTGCGCAAGCCGCGGCGCTGCTTCCCCGCTCGCCGCTAGCGCGCTGAAGAACGCGATGTTGAGCGCGTGCGAAAGTCCGAGTACGTACGAGATCAGCCGGTCATGTTCCTCGAGACCCATGACGACGCGCTCCGCCATCGTCGATGCGAACAGCGACTGCGCCGCATTGAGCGCCGTGGAATTGCCGAGATCGATGAAGATCACGTGGCGCGCCGACAGCAGCTCCGTCGTCGGTCCAAACATCGGGTGCAGCGAAGTGACGTTGCAACCTGCCCCGATCAGGCGTGCAAGTCCCGAGCGCAGAGGCGACTTGAGCGAGCCAATGTCAAACACGACGCCGGGCGGGCGACGCTCCGCGAGACCCTTGAGAATGGAATCGGTGATGCCAAGCGGTGTCGCCACGACGATGAGATCGTGATCGAGCGGCCCATCCTGCCAGCGGGCCCGGTACCGATGGCCGCCCGCGGTCGGCTGCGGATCGGCTACCTCGACCGCAAAGCCCTGCGATGCCATGAAATCCGCGAACCATCGGCCCATCTTTCCGCTGCCGCCGATGACGAGTGCCGATTTCCCTGACCCATGGCCTTCGGCGGACACCTTCGCCTGTTCCTGCGTCGCCAGCGACGAACGGATCAGGATGGTCAGTAGCGATTCCGCCGTCGCCGGCGAAATACCAAGCTCCTCCGCCGCCGTGCGAGCGGCAAGCAGCACCTCCTTTTCACGCTGATAGTCCCGCGTCGGGTAGCCGGTAGCGCGTTTCACCTCCGCAATCCGCGTGGCTAGGCCTTGTCTCTCGGCCACGAGCTCGATGAGGCGGCGATCGATGTCGTTCAACCGGGTTCTGAGTTCCGCAAGATTCATGGACACAACCTGAAGTGTTGGGCGCCTCTATTTAGAGGCGCGCGCGCCGCTCGCGCAAGAGTGCAGCCGCCCTGCCATACGCGAGTGGTCTCGAAGCGCGCGCCGCCGGTACTATTGCCGCCATGCCCGCGCCGGATGAACTGCTGCCCGAGCCACTGCCTGCGGAACCGCACACGCTGATAGCCGATTGGCTGGCGGCGGCTGTCGCGCGGAGCGGTCAACCCAATCCAAATGCCATGGTGCTGGCGACCGTCGATGCGGCCGGCCAACCTTCCGCCCGGGTCGTGCTGTGCAAGGACTGGATTGCCGAACCGGGTTATCTCCTCTTCTATACAAATTACGAGTCCCACAAGGGCAACGACCTTGCCTCGACCGGACGCGCGGCGGCCGTCTTTCACTGGGACAGCATGCATCGACAGTTGCGCCTCGAAGGGCGCGTCGTACGTTCGCCGGCGGATGAGAGTGACCGGTATTTTGCGACCCGCCCCTGGGGCAGCCGATTGGGCGCCTGGGCGAGCCGCCAGAGCCGCCCGATTGCGTCGCGTGCAGCGCTCGTGGTCGAAGTCGCCAAGATGGCGGCTCGCTTCGGCGCTCAGGCCGTCGTCGGCCATTCCATGACACGCCCCGCACATTGGGGCGGATTCCGTTTATGGGTCGCCGCGGTAGAGTTCTGGACGGAAGGCAAATTTCGCATCCATGATCGCGTTCGGTACACGCGCGAACTAGCTCCGCAAAGCGAAGGATTCTCCGTCGGCGCATGGATTCATAGTCGCCTCCAACCCTGAGTGACCCGCAACCATGCGTGGATTCCTGACCGAGCAGGATGTCGAGTGCCCCTGTTGCTGGGAGACGGTACCGCTCGAGATCGACCTGTCCGTCGATGAGCAGAGCTACATCGAGGACTGCCCCGTGTGCTGCCGCCCGATGACCGTGACCTACACCGTCGTCGACGGCGAACTTGCTGCCATCAGCGTCGAAAGCGCCGAGTGATCGTGCGTCACCGGAGAAAGGCCGCGCTGCCGGTCGAACGCCGCGGGTTTCCATGGCGCGCACTGCGCCTCATCTTGCTCGGTTTCATACTGGTACTTGCCGGGATGAGCGCGTGGCTTACCAAGGCACGCACCGCGAGCTGGCAACGGCCATTGTGGGTCGCGATCTATCCGATCAACGCCGATGGAAGTGAGGCGAGCGAGCGTTACATCGCGGCCCTCGACAGCGCCGCGTTCGCACCGATCGATGCGTTCTTCGTGCACGAGTCCGCGAAGTATTCGGCCAACCTGGCGCATCCGGTTGAAACCCATCTCTACGCGCCGATCGCCGAACGGCCGCCGGAACTCGCTGCAGGGGCTGGCCCGCTCGCGTCGATGTGGTGGAGTTTGAAGCTCCGCTATTGGGCGTGGCGGATTACGCACGGCCGCGATGAGGCCACGCCCGATGTGCAGGTCTTCGTCCTGTATCACGATCCGCAGGTGACGCTGAGCGTGCCGCATTCACTTGGACTCGAAAAAGGGATGCTGGGCGTCGTCTACGCCTTCGCGGCCCGTCAGGCGGCGGCGCCGAACGACATCGTCATTACACACGAGCTGATGCACACACTCGGCGCGTCGGACAAATACGACCCCGAGACTGATGCACCGAAATTTCCGGAAGGCTACGCGGAGCCCGAGCGCAAGCCGCTGATCCCCCAGGTGCGCGCGGAAATCATGGCGGGCCGCATGATGACGACGCCAAGCACCTGGGACATGCCGGATTCGCTCGAGGATGTCGTGGTCGGGCCGCAGTCCGCGCGCGAGATCCACTGGAATTACTGATGACGGACACCGCGCTCGAATGCAGGGAACTCGACGTCGACGTGGCCGGACGGACGCTGGTCGGCAAACTGACCATGGCGGCGCGACCGGGCAGCTTCATCGCCATCCTCGGCGAGAACGGCGTTGGCAAGACGCTGACATTGCATTCGCTCGCGGGCCTCAGGGCTGCGGCGAATGGCACTGTACTGCTCGAGAAGCGTTCGATCTACGAATGGCCGCGGCGCGCTCGCGCCCGGCGGCTCGCCCTGCTGGCACAGTCCGACGAGGATCCGTTCCCGTCGACTGTGCTGGAGACTGCGCTCGTCGGCCGCCATCCGCACCTTGGGCTTTGGGACTGGGAGTCGCGAACGGACGTGGAGATCGCGCAGCGCGCGCTTGCGGACGTGGACCTCGCGCATTTCGATTCGCGGGAGGTGGCGACTCTTTCGGGCGGCGAGCGCCGCCGGCTGGCAATCGCCACCGTTCTCGTGCAGGCACCCGCCGTATACCTGCTGGACGAACCCACGAATCATCTCGATCCGCACCACGCTGTCGACACGTTGAGGCTCTTCCGGCGGCGTGTCGATGCCGGGGCCTGCGTGATCGCGACCCTGCACGATGCAAACCAGGCCGAACGATTCGCCGACGAGGTACTGCTGCTCGAGGGCGCCGGCACCTGGCAATTCGGGTCGACGCGTAGTGTGGTCAGTGCCGCCAGCCTGACCCGTGTTTATCGGACGCCAATCGCCGAGCTTCACTCCGGCAGCCGACGCGTATTTATTGACGCCTAGCAGCCGCGTTCGCCGTCTTTTGCAAGGCAAAATTGCTCGCCGTACGCCAACCGGGCCACAAGTCCCGCTTTCCGCTGGCCTACTAACGCCGTGGCCGGCCTCGGCCACCTTCAGAAACACCTGCGGGAACCGATAAGCCGGTGCCGGGATTTGGCATAAGGCGATTACCAAAATGTCCGTTCCTGCATCCGCCGAGGCAGGTCTTAGCCCGGCACGCGGAGTGAGCTGGCTGACCCGGTACAACCGCTGGGTCGTGGCGGGATTCGGCGTGGCGATCTTCACCGCCGAATATTTCGCGCCGGCGGGGAGCCTGCTGAGTGCGGCTTACGTCGTCGTGGTGCTCCTGAGTCTCTGGTCGCCCCGGCCGGTCGATCTCTATGTATCCGGATCCTTCGCAACGCTGCTCCTGGTCGCGAACGCCCTTTTCGCTCCGGCGGCGGGCGGATCGAGCTATGCGCTGCTCGACATGCTGGTGGTCGCGACTGTCGTCTGGCTTACCGTCGCGGCTTGCCTCGTCCGCCGGCGCACTGCCCGCGAGAAAACGGAGGAGGCTTTGCGCGCGAGCGAGCGACGCTACCGGCTCGCGACGGATGCCCTCAACGGTTTCGTGTTCGAGCGCGATTTCGCAACCGGCCGCACCATTCGCGTTGGCCGCCTGCTCGATCAACTGGGATTGCGCGATTCGATCAGCGACGGCGTCGAAGGCTCGGACCTGCAGGCACTGATCCACCCGGAGGATCGGGAGCGCGTAGCGCAATACCTGCGCGATGCCCGGCACGACACTTCGATCCGGGGCATCGAATACCGCCTGCGCGATGCACACGGCAATGAAATGCACGTACTCAGCCGGCGCGTCGTGATCACGGCGGAATGCGGCACGGCGCTGCGGGCGATCGGCTGCGTCGTCGACATCACGGAACAGAAGAGAGCCCAGGCCGCGCAGCGCCTTGCGGAAGCGCGCCTCGATCGCGCCGTGCGCGGCACTCGCGTCGGTCCCTGGGAATACGAGGTCGCGACCGACAGATACTGGTTCACGCCGCAATTCCTGGAGCTGCTCGGCTATGAGCCGTCGGAGGTGTCGCCCACGCGCGAGTTCAAGACCGCGATCGTTCATCCCGACGACGCGGAACATGTGGACCGGGAATTCGCGCGGCACCTTGCCGGGAGCGACGTCTATGACGTCGAGTTCCGCATCCTGACCAAGACAGGCGATTACCGCTGGTTCCGCTCCCGCGCGACGTGCGAGCGCGACAGCGAAGGCAAGCCGCTGCGGGTGTCGGGCGCCCTGCAGGATGTGACGGAGCGGCGGCAATACCAGCAGGCTCTCATCGAGGCCACGGAAACCGCAGCCGCAGCCAATCGCGCCAAGGGCGAGTTCCTCGCCAACATGAGCCACGAGATTCGCACGCCGATGAACGGCGTCATCGGCATGACCGAGCTGCTCCTCGACACCGCTCTCGATGCAACCCAGCGCGACTACGCGGAGACGATCCGCGACAGCGCGACGGCGCTGCTCACGGTCATCAACGACATCCTCGACTTCTCCAAGATCGAAGCCGGCAAGCTTGATCTCGAAGAGATCGACATGGACCTCAGGGACACGGTGGACGACGTCGGCCGTCTGCTCGCGCTGCAGGCGCACGCCAAGGGCCTGGAACTGACGGTGCACGTCGACCGGCATGTTCCCGATCTCGTCAAGGGCGATCCGGGTCGCCTGCGGCAGGTTCTGGTGAATCTCGGCAACAACGCCGTCAAATTCACCGAGCAAGGTGAAGTGTCGATCGACATTCGCACGCTCGACGCCGATGAGATGGGCACCCGCATTCGCTGCGAGATTCGCGATACCGGACCCGGAATTTCAGGATCGCAGCAGGACAAGCTCTTCCGGCCATTCGCCCAGGTCGATGCGTCGACGACGCGCCGCTTCGGCGGTACGGGCCTCGGCCTTTCTATCGTGCGCCGGCTCGTCGAGATGATGGGCGGCGAGGTCGGCGTCGAAACCGAGGAAGGCGTGGGATCGACGTTCTGGTTCACAGCCCGGCTCGGCCATGCGACCCGCAAGGAATTCGATCGCAGCGCGCAGGAAGCGGCTTTCCGGGGACTGCGCGTGCTGGTGGTTGACGACAATGCGACAAACCGGCGTGTGCTCGCCGGGCAACTTGCCGTCTGCGGCATCGAAGCGTGCATAGCCGCCGATGCCAGCGACGCCTTGCGGGCCATGAACCTCGCGGCGGCCGAGAACCGGCCCTTCGAGGTCGCCTTTCTCGACTTTCACATGCCCGACTGCGATGGCGCCGAACTCGCCCGCCGCATCAATACCGATGGCCGCCTCGGCGCAACGCGGCTCGTACTGCTCACTTCGGCGGGCTACCGCGGCGATGCGCAGCGCTTCGCCGAACTTGGTTTCGCCGCGTACTTGTTGAAGCCCATTACGCAGCGGGAACTCATCGGGTGCCTGAGTCTCGTACTTGCGACGAGCGCCGAGGACTGGCACCTGCGCACGCAGCCGCTCGTAACGCGGCACCAGGTACGGGCGCTGCGCGTCGGCGGCAGCTGCAATGTCCTGCTGGCCGAGGACAATCGCGTGAACCAGAAAGTCGCGCGCGCAACGCTCGAGCGCCTCGGTTTTGACGTGGAAATTGCGAACGACGGCCGCGAGGCCGTCGAGGCGTGGAAGAGCGGCCGCTTCGACCTCGTGCTGATGGACTGCCAGATGCCGAATCTCGATGGCTACGCGGCGACGAGCGAAATCCGCAAGCTCGAGCAGACAGGACGGCGCACTCCGATCATCGCGCTCACTGCGCATGCGATGAAAGGCGACGACATGAAGTGCCGCGCCGCGGGCATGGACGACTATCTCACCAAGCCACTCGATCGCGCGAAGCTCCTCGCCGCGCTCGAACGCCACCTGACACCCATGACACGCACGTCCAGACAACCGACGGATCCGAAAATGCCCAGTGAACCTGCCGATGCCGAGGCCCCGGTCGATTGGCAGGCCCTGATGGCCGCCACTGACAACGATACCGAGATGACCCGGGAACTCGTCGACCTCTTCATCTCGAGCGGCGACGAAGCGCTTGGGATCATAGTCGCCGCGCTCGGCCGGGGTGATTGCACCGCGATCAAGAGCCAGGCCCATTCGATCAAGGGAGCAAGCGCGAATCTGCACGCGAGCGGCGCGAAGGCCGCTGCTGCGCGCCTGGAGGAGGCGGCGCGCTCGGGATCCGTGGATCAATTGCAGCAACTCACGGACGATCTGCGCTCGCAAATGCTGTGCGCGGTTGACTACATGCGAAACCGGATCGCAGGCTAGTCAGCGGCGAGTGCGCCGAGGATCTTCCTGTGCAGGATCCCGTTGGCTGCGAGTACGCTCGTCGATTCAAGCGTAATGTCGCGACCGTCGAGATCCGACACCGTCCCGCCGGCTTCGCGCACGATGACGACGAGCGCCGCGATGTCGAGGATGTTCACGTCGGATTCCAGGACCGCGTCGATGCGTCCGCTTGCAAGCAGGTGATAGTGGAGAAAATCGCCATAGCCACGGATGCGGTTCACGCGGCTGACGATGCGGCCATACGCTGGCCAGCGCGCGCCGGACGCCAGCGTGCGCAGATTGCCCGCGGACAGGGCGCATTCCTCGATCCGATCAATCCCTGAGACTCGCGCCGGCTCGCCATTAAGCCACGCGCTGCCCCCCTGCTCCGCGTACGCGAGATCGCCGTAAAGCGGTGCGCTCGACACGCCGACCACGAGTTCTCCGCGTCGCATGAGCGCGATCTGCGTGGAGAACATGGGATAGCGGCGGACGAACGCCTTGGTGCCGTCAATCGGATCGACCAGCCACAGATACTCCGCGCCCGTGCGCTCGCGGCCCGTCTCTTCGCCGTAAAAACCATGATCCGGAAAGCGCTCCGAGAGAATCGAGCGGATCGCGCGTTCGGATTCCACGTCGGCGCGTGTCACCGGCGAGCGATCGGCCTTGTAGCTGACGTCGACGCCCTCGTGGTACAGGCGCGTGATGATCTGGCCAGCGGCACGGGCTGCATCCAGTGCCGCAGACAGGAACGGTGACATTGCAACCTCGCCGTGAAACTACTCCGATGGTACGGCATGAGCGCAGTTGCTCCTACGCGGGGCGGTCGAAAAAGCAAGGCATCTCAATAGGCTATCGATCGCCTAACAGTTGATTGATCAATCAACTAAGATTATGATCCGCGGCCTTGGACACACGACAGCGCATCGTATTAGCCGCCATGCACCTCTTCTGGGAGAAGGGTTACGGATCCACCAGCGTCTCCGACATCCTGAAGTCGGCGGACATCAACAGTGGCAGTCTCTATCACTATTTTCCCGGCAAGCAGGACGTCCTGCTTGCCGTCCTCGCGGGGTACAAGGACGGCCTCTGGAGCATGCTGCTGACTCCCGCCTGGGAAGGCGTCACGGATCCGATCGAGCGCATCTTCCGCCTGCTCGACCGCTATCGGCGCAGCATCGTCGACACCGACTGCACCTACGGTTGCCCCATCGGGAGCCTCGCACTCGAGATCCACGAACCCGATCCGGTCGTCCGCGAGCAGCTCGTGAACAACTTTGCCGGCTGGGTCGATGCCGTCGAAGGCTGTTTGCGTGAAGCCGGCAACCGGCTGCCCGCAACGATCGATCGGCGCGAGCTCGCCCAGTTCGTGCTCACGACCATGGAAGGCGGCGTAATGCTCGCGCGCACTTATCGCGACGTGGCGCAGTTCGATGCCTGTATCCGGCAGCTACGGATGTTTTTCGACCGGCTTCTCAAGGAAGCCGCCAGCACCAGCAACAACAACGAAACGGTGGGCGATCGCCCGGGGGGAAGATCATGAGCGAAATGAACTACTGGGCCATTTTGACGGCGGGCCTCTCCGCATTCCTGCTCGGCGGCCTCTGGTACTCGCCCGTCCTATTTCAACGTGCGTGGCAGAAGGCCGCGGGACTGAGCGAGGAGCAGCTTCGCAGCGGCAACCAGGCTCTCATCTTCGGCGGCGCGTTTGTGCTGTCGCTGATCGCGGCGTTTGTTTTCGCACTTTTCCTCGGACCGAATCCTTCGCTCGCGCTCGGACTCGGCGCCGGCGCGTCGGCCGGATTGTGCTGGGTGGCCGCAAGCTTCGGCATCAACTATCTCTTCGAGCGGCGCAGCTCACGACTCTTTCTTGTGAACGGCGGCTATCACACGCTCCAGTTCACGTTGTACGGACTGATCCTGGGGTTGTGGCACTAGAGCCGTCACGCGCTCGTCTGGAGAATCCAAAATGCGACTGATCCCTGCAACTGCACTCATGGCGGCAGCCACCCTGCTCGCCGTCCCGGCGCGATCGGAAGTCGTGTCGACATCCGCAAATGCCGCGAGCATCCGCATCTCGGTACCGATCGCCGCCGCACCCGACAAGGTCTACGCGTCGTTTCTTGCGATCGGCAAATGGTGGGACAAGGAACACACCTACTCCGGGGATGCGGCCAACCTCAGTCTCACAGCGACTCCAGGCGGCTGCTTCTGCGAATCGCTCCCCGGCGGCGGCGGTGTCCTGCACATGACGGTCGTAAATGTCGAGCCGAACCAGCGCGTGACGCTGAGCGGTGCGCTCGGCCCCCTGCAGACCGCGGGCATCGCTGGCGCCATGAGTTTTTCCTTTGTGCCGAAGGATTCCGCCACGGAACTCGTCCTCGTCTACAACTTCGCGGGTTCCTATCCGAACGGGATCCCGTCGATCGCGGGCGGAGTGAACGCCGTCCTTACGGCACAGGTGGAGCGGCTGAAGCGGCTCGTCGAAACCGGCGCGGCGGACGAGAAACCGGAGTCCACGACTCCCTGAGGACCCACCGCCCATTCTTGACAACGATCGAGCACGCCTCCTACATTGCCGCTCGTTGCTTGAGTAATGGGAAGCCGGTGTGAAACCGGCGCTGCCCCCGCAACGGTAATCGAGTAACGCCGACGTCAAGGGCCGAAGAGGCCCAAGCCACTGCGCCGCGAGGCGGCGCGGGAAGGCGATGTCGGCGGTCTGCGCTTCCCTCGAGCGCAACCCTCGTAAGCCCGGAGACCGACTCAAGCATCAGCCAGTGTCGCGGTGGGCGACGGCCTGGGAGATCGCTCCCCGACGCTTCCCCCGCACGCTGTTCATTCATGCACACGGACCTGCGGGCGTGCAGGCGGAGCACATTCATGTCAGCGAGACTTTTTGCGGCCATTCTGGTCGCGCTTTCATTGCCGATCCCGATCGCCCTGGCATCCCCTGTCGCGGCGGGCGATGTGCCGAAAGACGAAGTGCTGGTCACCGCCACTCGCACACCGACCCTCGAGGGCGACATCCTGGTGCCGGTCAACGTAATCACTCGCGACGATCTCGCGCGTTCGCTCTCCTCCGATGCGGCTGACGTTCTGCGTTTCCAGGCCGGTATCGACATCGGCCGCAACGGCGGCCCTGGCCAGCCGGCATCGCTCTTCCTGCGGGGCACGGAAAGCAACCACACGATCGTGCTGGTCGATGGCGTGCGCATCAATCCGGGCACGATCGGCGGCGCCGCGCTCGAGAACCTCGCCTCCGAATCGATCGAACGCATCGAGATCGTCCGCGGTCCGCGCTCAGCGCTTTATGGCTCCGACGCCATCGGCGGGGTCGTCAACATCTTCACGCGCGGCGCAAACATGCAGGGCATCGAAACCTACGCCGGCTACGGCCGCTACGACACGAAAACCGCCAGCCTCTCCGCCGGGCTGCAGGGCGCAAGCAGCGGCTTGGCGTTCAATGGCTCCTGGCTCGACAGCGCGGGCTTCCCGACGCTCGAGTCCAGCGAAGACGATCGCGGTTATCGAAACCTGTCCCTCGGCCTGCAGGGACATCTGCAAGCGGGCCCGGTGAAACTGCGCGCAACCGCCTGGCATGCCGACGGCAACACGCAGTACACGGACGCTTTCGCCGGCACGCCGGCGGATTCCGATTACGACGATGACTCCGCGGCGCTTGAAGGCGAATTCAACGTCAGCGAGCAATGGCGCATGCGCCTGCGCACGACGCTGATGCAGAACGACATCGACCAGCACCAGTCGCCCGACTTCGCGCACACGCGTCGCTATTCACTCGAATGGCTGAACGAGCTGGCGGTGGGTTCGCACAATTCAATCGCCTTCGGCGCCGTCGCCAGCCGCGAGCACACGGATGCCCTCTCGTTCGGGCTGCCGTTCGACGTCGACACCGACGTCCTCATGGCCTACGTGGAAGACCAGCTCGAGTTCGGGCGCAATCACCTGCTGCTCGCCGCCGGTTACACGGATCACGACACCGCGGGCAGCAAGGGCACGTGGAACGTCGACTACGGTTTTGACGTGAGCCCGAGCGTGCGCCTGGTCGCGACAGCCGGAACGGCATTTCGTGCGCCGGACGCCACCGACCGCTTCGGCTTCGGCGGCAATCCGGATCTCAAGCCCGAATCGTCGCAAAATCTCGAAGTGGGAGTGCAGTGGCGCATCAGCGCCCAGCAACGGCTGACCCTCAACGCCTTCCGCAATGACATCGTGGACCTGATCGAGTTCGTGGTCACCGATCCCGTGACCTTCGATGGCATGAACGAGAACGTCGAGCGGGCACGCATCGATGGCATCGAGGCGTCGTACCGATTGATCGGTGCCAGCTGGCACCTGCAGGTCGCGGGAAGCCTGCAGGATCCCGAGAACGTGACCGAAAATTCGCAGCTCCTCCGGCGCACGCGCGCGAGCCTGAGTCTCTCCTTCGTAAAATCCTTCAGCCGCGGACAGTTCGGGATCGACGTGCTCACGGCAGGCGAGCGCAAGGACTTCGGATTTCCGACAGACGCGACACTCTCGCCCTATACGCTTGTGAACCTGACGGGCCGCTTCTCCATCACGCCGCAATTCGATGTCGACGCGCGCCTCGAGAATGCGCTCGATGAGGACTACGAACTCGCGGATGGCTACAACACACCGCGGCGCGGACTCTATGTGGGTGCGCGCTACCGCTTCGCAGGCCGCTAGAGGGGATTGAGCACTCGCCAGCCGCCTGCGCCCTGCGCCACGAGGATACGGTGCTCGGAAAAGCCGCCACCGGTGAAGCGGTTGACCTCAGTGACCACTGCAAAGCTCGTGGCGCTGAAGTTACCGGGCGGCGGCGGATACGGCTCGCAGCCGGTGAAAACGGTCGTAACGCCACTGAAGTCCGGCCAGCTGTCCAGCATGAGCTTGCGAAACTCCTGCTCGAGTTCCGCCGCGCGCGCGACGATCTGCGATTCGGCCGGTGCCGTCGACGCGTTTTGCGCGTTGACGGTGAGTTCCGCTTCGACGCGGAAGTCCTTCGCGGCGACTGCTCCGTCGAGATCACGCCGCCGGAAAGCCTCCTCGAGCATGAGGATGGCGCCTTGAGGCGTCGTGAAGTCGGCCACCGCGACCGGCTCGGCCTTGCTCGCGGCGATGCGTCTTGCGCGATCGGCATGGCCGGAGGCCCTGCGGTATCCGAGAAAGCTCGCCGCGATGAGGACTGCAATGAGGACGATGAGACTGGTCGTGGTCATGCGGTGATGGATTCTGGCGGGCGGCGCGTCCGAAAGGTAGTGTGGGGCGCATCTTCCGCAGGCGTCCCGGGATGGTTAGGCTCTCATCGTGGGTAATCGACTCAGCAAGATCTATACGCGCACCGGCGATGACGGCACGACCGGCCTCGGCGACGGTCAGCGGACGCCCAAGGACGCGCTCCGCGTCGAGGCGTACGGCTCCGTCGATGAGGCTAACAGCGCCATCGGCGTAACGCTCGCAACGCGCGGCCTGCCGCGGAACGTGATCACCTGTCTCACGCAGGTTCAACACGACCTCTTCGACCTCGGCGGAGAACTCTGCATTCCGGGTCTGCGAATCATCAGCGACGCGCAGGTCGCGCGCCTGGAGCGCGAACTCGACGCCTTCAATGCAAAGCTGCCGCCGCTCAAGGACTTCATTCTCCCGGGCGGCGGACCGGCCGGCGCGGCATGTCACCTCGCACGCACGATCACACGCCGTGCGGAACGCCGATGCTGCGCGCTCGCGCGGCAGGAAGCCGTGGCGCCGGAGATCCTGCGCTACCTCAACCGGCTGTCGGACCTGCTGTTCGTGGTGGCACGCGTGCTCGCGCGACGCAGCCGCAAGGGCGAAATTCTCTGGAAGCGTTCGGGAGCATCCGAGCGCAAGCGCACTGCCCGCCGAAAACCCGCAAGGAGCTCATGAGATGGCCGCAGCTCGCAAGCCCCGCAAGAAGCGCGCCGCCGCGGAGCAATCCTCGCGCGGCCTCACAGCGAAACAGGTGGCGGACGCGGACGCGCCGGCTGCGGTTCGCACGCTCATGGCCGCCATCGAGGGCGATGGCGGCCAGGTCATCGGCACGTATCGCGATCCGCTCGGCGGATCCTGGCAATGTCTCGCTGCGTTGCCGCTCGCCAAGGTTGCACCGACACCGTTCCAGCGCGACCTGTCGGAAGCGCACGTCAAGCGGCTGACCGACCGGATCGATCAAATCGGCCGCTTCCTCGATCCGATCATCGTCGTACGCAACGATGACGGGACATACTGGACACCGAATGGCAATCACCGCCGCGCCAGCATGACGCAGCTCGGCGCGCGCTCGATCGTCGCCCTGGTCGTGCCGGAGCGCGAAATCGCCTTCAAGATTCTCGCGCTCAACACGGAGAAGGCGCACAACCTGCGCGAGAAGGCGATGGAAGTCGTACGCATGGCGCGCGAACTCGCGAAACTCGATCCGGGTCCGGAGAAGGACTACGCACTCGAATTCGAGGAACCGGGGCTGATCACGCTCGGGCTCTGCTATGAGCAGAACGGCCGATTCGCGGGCGGCGCCTACAACCCTGTGCTGAAGCGTTGTGAAGCCTTTCTCGCTGCGAAACTGCCGGCGGCACTCGAGCTGCGCGCCAAGCGCGCCGCGAAACTCATCGAGCTCGACCAGGCGGTGTCCGAACGGGTTGCCGAACTGAAAGCGCGCGGACTCACGAGCCCGTATCTCAAGGCGTTCGTCGTGGCGCGCGTCAACCCGATCCGCTTCGTACGCAGCACGACGCCACCCGACTGGGACGACACCTTCGACAAGATGCTCGCCTCGGCGCGCAAGCTCGACACCGCCAAGGTGAAGGCCGACCAGATCGCCGCCACCGGCGGCGCACCCTCCGACGACTAGCCGACGTCAGTCCGGCAGAGCCGGGTACCGGGAGGTGCCGTGTCTGCGGCCGGCTCCATCGCGAAGGGTGTCCGTATCGGGAGGTCCTTTCGGGATCGTAAAAAACAGGACGTTTTTTCCGAAGCCTCCAGGGATGGATTTACGGCGGTCCCGAAAGTACCTCCCGATATGGACACCCATACCTTGGATGTCCTGCCCGCGAACATCGCCAGACCGGCCTTGCCAGACACCATCCCGGTACCCGGCTCCGCTGGAAGGCTCGTCAGGTCTGCGGCTGCGGTTGCGGCTCGGCCTGCGGTGGCGGAGCGCCATTGGGCGACCACTGCACGCGCACTTTCTCCGTCGTTCGGGAGTAGATGTGAGTCGGGATCGTGATCACGACCAGCCCGTCCTTGTTCGGTGCGCCGGGCGTCATGTGCAGGTGCTGATCGCCGTAGATGTCGAGCACGGCGACCGCCGACAGATGAAAGCGCAGGACGAAATGAAATGGCCAGGGCCGGTCCGCGTCGATCCGTGCCATCGTCACGCTGCCCGCACCGCCGCTGTAGACATCGAGCACCAGCGTCTCGTAGTCGCGCCGCTGCTCGAATTTCTCGCCGGCGGCGCCGGGCGTCTCGGACACGATGTTGAGCTCTTCGACGAGCGGCAGCTCCGGCGGCGGCTTCTTCCACCACAGCCAGTTCGGCATGTGCATCTTCGGCGTGTGCCAGCTGCTGCAACCGGCGAGCACGAACGCGGCGAAGATCGCCGCCGCTACGCTGGGAATGGCCGGGCGCCGGCGAGGAAGTGCAGATACTGTCGACATCGATTCTCCCGAACAATGGGCGAGCAAGGGCCGCTAGTCGGCGAAAGTATGACATCGGCCCGGGCCGCGTTGCGATTGTCGCGCATTGGAGTCAGCCGGGCACGACGCGGTCCTCACTGTGCTGGCGCGGCACGGCGGCGCCTGACATCGGCGAGCCGCCCACACACCTGTTCCGCTCCTTCGAGTATTCGCACCGTCGTACGCGAAATGCGGTCCGAGCTCACTGAATAGAGATTCCGTTCACGGACGGCTGTCAGCTGGGGCCAGCGCTGCCAGTGTTCAAGCGCGCCCGGCTCGTCGTCGGCGACCAGAATGACTTGCGGGTTGCGTGCGAGCACGGACTCGATGCCGACAGCTGGCGCGAGCTGATTGAGATCGGAAAAGATATTCGACCCGCCGCAGAGGCGAATCACCTCGCTGATCGGATGACGATCGTTCACGGTGTAGAGCGGCGTCTCGGAAATCTCGAAGAACACCGTCAGTGGCGCCTCTGTCCGATGCCGGGCGCGCAGCGACTCGAGCCGGGCAAGGTATTCGTCAGCGGCCCGATCGGCTTGCACTGCCGTTCCCGCCCAGGATCCGAGCTCGCGCAGAGCGCTTGCAACGTCCTCGAGCCCTGCGATCCTGAGCTCCCGCACCGGCTGCTTGAGACGGCGCAACTCCTCGATCGTCGCGGGCGGCGTTCCGTCCTGCCACGCGATGACAAGATCCGGTTTCAGCGCGAGCAGCCGCTCATAATCGATGCGAAAGGCATCGCCGATGCGCGGCAATCGCTTTGCCGCCGGCGGGTAGTCGCTGAATTCGACGGCGGCGACGATGCGGTCGCCAGCGCCCGCCGAGTAGAGAAGTTCGGTGATATTCGGCGCGAGGCTCACGATCCGCCGTGCGGGCGCCACGTCGGCCTCGCATGCGAGCGCGGCCAGCGTAATCGCGAGCGCGAGGAGACCGCGCATCAGACGATCCGTCCGAAGAGCACCAGCAGCGATACGCCGACCAGCCAGATGAGCGCGGCCCGCCATACGAGCTGCATTGCCGCCTGGCAGCGGTGGCCACTCCCCCGCTCAGAATCGATCGCGCCGAGCGCACCGCGGCCGACGTGCATCAGCACCTCGTCGTTGCGTTCGAAGAATCCCGTCAGTCGGTCCCGCACGAGCGCACGCCAGCTCGCAAATGCGTCGTCGAAGCTGCCCGCGAGCGCAAAGCCGATGGCGAGGAGGCGTGCCGGAAGCCAGGCGAGCACGCCGTGGATCGCCTGCACGGCGCGCACGAAATCGATACCGCGGGATTCGTTTTCGAAGAGGTCCCGGTGCTCCATCACTGCGTGCCGGCGCATGAGGTCGGTCACCCGGAAGAGCCAGGCGCCCGCAGGTCCAGCCACGAGAAACCAGAAAGCAACGCCGAATACGCGGTTATTCGCCTGCACGAAGATCGCATCCTCGATGGTGTTCGGCGCCGCCTGCATGCGCTGCCTCGCGTCGTGTTCCATGAGCGCCTGCGCCGCGCGCTGGGCGCGCTCTGTGTCCCCGCGCGCGAGCGCGGCCAGGTATTCGTCTGTCTCGGCTTTGAGGTCGCGCGGTCCGAAGGAGAAGATCAATACGAAGGCCGCGAATCCGACGTACGCGAACCCCGATAGCCATTCGCGGAAGACATTTGCGATCGCCGCGACCGGCAACACCGGCAACACTGTAAAGACGAGCGCGATCGCGACGACGCGCGCCCCGCGCAGTGTCGCGACCTTGCGCAGCGACCATTCGAAATAGCCGTCGAACCAGTGTGGCTCGCGCAGGTGCAGCCAGCGTGTGCACAACCGCTCGAGCACCAGCGCAAGGATCAGCGCAATGAGATTCATGCGGCCGGTCCGGTGGCAATTGCCGCGCGCAGTCTCTTCCAGTCGAAGGCGGGCCCCGGATCGCTCTTGCGTCCGGGTGCGATGTCGCTGTGTCCCACGATGCGGTCGGCGGCAAGACTCGCGTAGCTGGCGAGCAGGACGCGTAGCACCCGCGCGAGGACGCGGTACTGCGCGTCCGTGTACGCGCGCCGATCCGTGCCCTCAAGCTCGATGCCTATGGAAAAGTCATTGCAGCGCTCGCGTCCCTGGTAGCTCGAGACGCCGGCATGCCAGGCGCGCCGGTGAAACGGCACGAACTGCAGGACCCGGCCGCCACGCCGGATCACCAGATGCGAGGAAACCCTGAGTGTGGCAATCGTGCGGAAGAACGGATGACGATCCGCCGGCAACCGGTTGGTAAAGAGGCGCTCGATCCAGGGGCCGCCGAACTTTCCGGGCGGCAGGCTGATGCCGTGGATGACGATGAGGCTCGCTTTGACACCGGTCGGCCGGGCGTCGAAATTCGGGCTCGTCACCTGCCGCGCCGCCGACAACAGGCCCCGGACCCGATCGACGCGCCAGGCACGCGCGCTTGCGGCTCTTCTTTTTCGTTTCCCGGTCGTCACGGCGCCCGGCATCATGCCAGAATTCTTCCATGCCCGACTCGCCGCCCGGCTCCCGCAATTCAGCGCTCATTCGCCGCGATCTGTCGGTCGTCTGGCATCCCTGCACGCAGATGAAGGATCACGAGTGGCTGCCGCCGATTCCGATCCGAAGCGCAAGCGGGGCCTTCCTCGAGGACTTCGACGGCAAGCGCTATCTCGATGCCATCAGTTCCTGGTGGGTGAACCTCTTCGGTCACGCGAACCCGCGCATCAATGCTGCACTGAAGGCCCAGCTCGACCGCCTGGAGCACGTGATCTTCGCCGGCTTCACCCACGAGCCGGGCATCGAGCTCGCCGAGGCGCTCGTCAACATCGCGCCTGCGGGCCTCACGCGCTGCTTTTTTGCCGACAACGGATCGGCGGCCGTCGAAGTCGCCATCAAGATGAGTTTTCACTACTGGCGCAACCTCGGACGGCCCGCCAAGAAACGCTTCGTCACGCTGAGCGGCAGCTATCACGGCGAAACCCTCGGTGCGCTTGCCGTCGGCAACGTCGAGCTCTATCGGGAAATCTACCAGCCGCTCCTGATGGACGTTTTCACGGTGCCATCGCCAGACGCTTTCGACCGCGAACCGGGCGAATCCTGGGAATCGCACGCCAGGCGCCGATTCACCGCGCTCGAAAAACTTCTCGCGGAACGCTCGGGCGAAATCGCGGGCGTCATCGTCGAGCCCCTCGTGCAGTGCGCGGCCGGCATGCGCATGTATCACGCCGAATACCTGAGACTCCTGCGCAGGGCCTGCGATCGCTTCGACGTGCATCTGATCGCGGACGAGATCGCGGTGGGATTCGGCCGAACGGGCACGATGTTCGCCTGCGAACAGGCGGGTATACGCCCGGACCTCATGTGTCTTTCGAAGGGACTCACCGGCGGCTATCTGCCGCTGTCGGCGGTGCTCGCGACGGAGGCCCTCTACCAGGCGTTCTACGACGAGTATGTGCACCTGAAAGCTTTCCTGCATTCGCACAGCTACACCGGCAACGCGCTCGCTTGCGCGGCCGCGCTCGCGAGCCTTCGCATCTTCAGCGAGGATGACGTGATCGCGCACAACGTTCCGCTTGCGCGTCATCTCGGCGAACGCGCGCGCGCACTCGAGGCGCTCGAGCACGTTGCGGAGATCCGCCAGTGCGGCATGATCGCCGCGGTCGAGATGGTCCGCGATAAGAGGAGCCGAACTCCCTATGACTGGCGCGAGCGGCGCGGTCTCAAGGTCTACCAGCACGCCCTCGAGCGCGGCGTACTGCTTCGGCCGATCGGCAATGTCATCTATTTCATGCCGCCATATGTTGTGACTGCGGACGACATCGACCGCATGGTCGACGTCGCCCGCACGGGCATCGAGGCGGCCACTTGCGACTGAACCGGGTCTACATCGAGAGCGCACTCGCCGGCCGGCGCAGCTGCGAACTCGCGGGCGACGCGGCGAATCATGTCGCACGGGTGCTGCGCGCGCGGGTGGGCGATCCACTCGTGCTGTTCGACGGCCGCGGCGGCGAATACGCGGCCGTGGTTGAGTCCGCGCGCAAGGATCGCGTCATCGTTGCGATTGGCGATCATTTGGCGGTGGAACGGGAATCGACGCTTTCTGTCACGCTCGCGCAGGGCATCTCGCGCGCAGAACGCATGGATCTCGTCCTGCAGAAGGCAACGGAGCTCGGCGTCACGCGCATCGTGCCGATTGAGGCGGAGCGCAGCGTGGTGCGCACCGGCGCGCAGAAAGCCGGCGCGCAAGCACGCCCACTGGCGTTCGATCGCCATCGCGAGCCTGCGAGCAATGTGGCCGCAATCGCCTGCCCGTGATCGATCCGCCGACCGCAGCTCGACGACTGGTTGGCTGCCCGACCCGCTGTCGACGCCGCGCTGATCCTGTCGCCCCGCGCGCAAGCATCATTGCGCGGCGCTGTGCGCGGAGCCCTGTCGATCGAACTGCTGATCGGTCCGGAGGGTGGACTTGGGCCCGGGGAGGAAGCGGCCGCGCTCGGCGCCGGATATCGGGCGGTGCGGCTCGGACCGCGGATCCTGAGGACCGAAACGGCCGCGATCGCAGCGCTCGCCGCGCTGCAGAGCGAGTTCGGGGATTTCTAGCCTCAGTTTTGGCCGTCGTTGCCGACGGCGCTCGTCTCTTCGGCGATCAGGTCTTCGAGTCGCTCGAGATCCGGAATGAGCGGCGTCTCGTTCACCATGCGCACCTGGCACAGAACGGGCTGGCGATCGGGAAAACTGCGCAGATGATCGGCCTTGAGCACGTCCGGATTCACCCGCACCAGCTGCGGGAAGCCCTGGGTCATGATGCCGAAGCATCCGCCATTCAGTTTCTGGCCGAGGCAGTGGACGACCACAATTCGCGTGCGGCCGCTCGCGACCGGAATGGTCTGTCCGCAGGCGCCCTCGAACGAGACGACCGGCAGATTCCGTCCGCTCCAACTGATCGTGCCAAGGTACCAGGGCGGCGCGCCGGTCATCTCGGAAGGCACCTGGTAAGCGATCACTTCGGCAACCGAAGCGCGCGGCATGATGAGGCGCTCGCCCGCGAGCGGAATGAGGAGGCTGTAGAGTTCTGTGACGGCGGTTTCCATGCTGTGAGGTGCCTCAGCCGGTGTTCGCGGCAGCAGCGATGCGGCTGCGGCGCGCGCGCACCAGCGGCTCGATGGCATCGAGCAGCTGGCTCTCCTGGTAGGGCTTGCCGAGGTAATCATTGACCCCGAGCTCAATCGCGCGGGCGCGGTGTTTCTCGCCCACGCGCGAGGTAATCATCACGATCGGCACGTCGTTGATACGGGGGTCGTTGCGAACGTGCGCGGCGACCTCGTAGCCGTCCATGCGCGGCATCTCGATGTCGAGCAGGATGATGTCCGGCGTATGTTCCTGCAGGAGCGTCAGCGCATCCATGCCGTCGCGAGCCGTGAGCACGCGCATGCCATTGCGCTCAAGCAGACGCTGCGTCACGCGGCGCACGGTGATGGAATCGTCGACGACGAGCGCAAACACGCGCCGGTCCTCGCGCTCGCGGCCCAAAAGCTCCGGCGCCGGGCGCGTACGCCACTCCGAGCGCACGAGCGCCCCCATGTCGAGAATGATCACGATGCGGCCATCGCCAAGAATCGTCGCGCCGGCGATTCCGCGGATCCCCGCGATCTGCGGCCCGACCGACTTCACGACGATTTCGCGGCTGCCGATCAATTCGTCGACGACCAGCGCCGTCGAGTGCTCCGCGGCGCGGATCAGGATTACCGGCACGGCGACATCCTGCTCCGGGAGCACCGCGGGACCCGCGCCGAGGAAGCTCCCAAGCTGCTGGAAACGGTACTTCTGGCCGCCGTACTCAAAGGGAGGCGCGTCGTTCGCGAGATGCTCCAGCACCTTCGCCTTGGTGAGGCGCACGACGCCTTCGACGGTCGGTAGCGGCAGCGCGTAGTACTCGTCGACAAGACGGACGATGAGCGCCTGGCTGATCGCGAGCGTGAAGGGCAGCCGCACGGTGAACTTCGTGCCGTGGCCCGCCTGCGATTCGATGAAGAGCGCGCCGCCGAGCTTTTTGACCTCCGTCGCGACGACATCCATGCCGACGCCGCGGCCCGCGGCCTGCGTGATCTGGCCGGCGGTGCTGAAGCCGGCCTCAAGAATGAGCTGCATCGCCTGCTCGTCGGTGAGCGTCTGGCGCGGATCGACGAGCCCCATCTTGACGGCCTTGTCGCGGATCGCGCGCAGGTTCATGCCGGCGCCGTCGTCGGCGAGATCGATCACGACCTCGGCGCCTTCGCGGCGCAGCGACAGCTGGATCCGGCCCTGCTCGGGTTTGCCGGCCGCAACCCGTGTCGCGGGCGATTCGATTCCGTGCACGACGGCATTGCGCAGCATGTGTTCGAAGGGCGGCAGCATGCGATCGAGCACCTGCCGGTCGAGTTCGCCCGAGGCGCCCTCGACCACGAGTTCGACGCGTTTGCCGGCGTCGGTGGCCGTCTGGCGCACGAGTCGGCTCAGGCGCTGAACGTGGCGCTGGAACGGAACCATGCGCGTGCGCATGAGCCCGTTCTGCAATTCGGTGATGACGCGCGCCTGCTGCATCAGAAGGTTCTGCGCTTCCCGCGTGAGGTTCTCGAGGAGCCCCTGCAGACTCGCGACGTCGCTCGAGGACTCCGCGAGTGCGCGCGAGAACTGCTGGATTGCGGAGTAGCGGTCGAGTTCGAGCGGATCGAACTCGTCCTTGCGGGAGCTCTCCTCGTGATGCCGCGCGAGGATCTGCGTCTCCGTTTCGATTTCGAGCTTGCGCAGCTGCTCCTTGAGCCGCGTGACCGTGCGCGCGAGTTCGCCAAGATTGAAATCGATCGAACTCACCTGCTGCTCGAGGCGCGAACGGAAGATGCTCACTTCGCCCGCGTTGTTCAGCATGCTGTCGAGCAGTTCCGCGTCGACGCGCGCGAGTTCCGGCCTGTCGCCAAGCGGCGGCGCATCGCGGCCAGGCGGGATGGCGGTTGGCGCGGATTCAATCAGCGGCTCGTCATCGATCGGAACTGCAGCCGCCACCGGCGCGACGGCTACGGGCGCCGGCGCTGCGGGAGGCGCAGGCGGCGCGGGTGGCGGAGCCGGTTCGGCGACTTTCACTTCTGCAATCGGCGGCGGCGGCACAGGCTTGGAAACGGGTGCCGGCGGTACCGCGGCCGGGGCCGGCTCAACGACGGCCTGCGGAACCGCGGCCGCGGGCGCTGCCGGAGGAACCGGCGCCGCGGCTGCAGCCGCCGGGCGCCCGAGTGCTCGAATGCGTTCCATCAGCGCGCGGGCCGGCGAGACGCGCCGTCCGCTGCTCACCGCATCACGCATGCGCGACAATTCATCGAGACTCGCCTGCACGATTTCATACGAGCGGTCGTCTGCCGCGATCACTCCGTTATTGATTTGCAGTACGAGCGTCTCGAGTTCATGGCTGAGATCGCCCATCGCCGTGATGCCCGCCATGCGGGCGCCGCCCTTGAGCGTGTGCAGCGGTCGCTGCAATTCCGCGACGTGCTGCTGATCGGTGCGCTCCTGGTTCCAGGCGTTGAGCGCGACGTCCGCCGACTCGAGGAGCTCCGTAGCCTCCTCGCTGAATATGGCGGCGACCTCCGCATCGAAGGATTCGCCTTCCTCCTCGTCCACCGGCGACTCGAATGCGGGCTCCGGCTGCAATGCAAGAGGCGGCGCGGGGGCGATGATCGACGGATCAAGAGTCGTGTCGACAACCGCTTCTTCGTCGAACTTCCGGTCAAGCTCGTCGATGCGCTCGATGAGCGCCTGCTGGCCTATGAAATAGCCGGTCGTTTCATTGATGTGGGCAACCACTTGCTCCATGGCCGCCACTGCATCCGCGAGTACCTTGAGGCCGGCCGCATCGAGTCCGCGACCGCTCTCGAAAACCTTGCGCAAGTACCGATTCAGGGGCTCGGCGACCTTGATGCCCTGCCTGGCTTCCGCCATCTTCGAGCTGCCGCTCAAGGTGTGGCAGGCACGATAGACCGCCTCGGGCACCTCATAGGGCGGCGCCAGGCTGGCGCAGCGTTTCAGGTAGTCGCGGATGACGGCGATGTGGCCAGCTGCTTCCTTGCTGTAGATCTCGTGCAGCTGCGGATCCATGACGCGCGGCGCGGGACCTTCGACCGCGGGCGTCGGCGGAGCGGGTTGCGGGACAGCGACGGCAGGGGCCGCGGGTTGCGGCGCTACGGGCGTTTCGACCATTGTCGGTTCCGCCGCGGCTGGGGACGCCGCGCCGTCGGCTTCGCGGCCTTCGGCCAGCGCCTGTACGCGCTCCATGATCGAAGGCACATCGACGGCCGCCGCGCGTCCCACCTCGAGCTGCTCGACGAGTTCGGGCAGCGCCGCGACGGCTTCGCGGATCACGCCGACAATGGCGGGGCTGCGCGCGAGCGTCTTGTTGATGAGGCGATTGAGCAGGCTCTCGATCGACCAGCTGAACTCGCCGATGAGCTTGGCGCCCACCATGCGACCGCTGCCTTTCAGGGTGTGGAACGAGCGGCGCATGGTGACGAGCGCATCCGCGTCGTGCGGATTCTGTTCCCAAGCCGGGAAGTTGCGCTCGACGCTGGCGACTTCCTCGCGCGCTTCCTCAATGAACAGCTCAAGAAATTCCGGGTCTGGCTCGCCGCTCGGTGGCGCCTCGACCACCGGATGCGTGATGATGTGTCTCTCCGGTGAATCAACCGGCGCGGCGCGAGTGGCAGCGACTGCCGATTGTGCCGCGGCCGGTCCGTCAATCTTCAGCGTGCGCGCAAATGCATCCGGCTCATCCGTCTCGACCAGGGGCGCCGGCAGCGGCTCGTCGGCAAGCGCCTTGAGGCAGCTCTCGGCATTGTCGAGCATGTACCAGGGATCGGCCCGGCCGCCCTGCACCGTTTCCATGTAGTACTCGACGCTCACGATGGCATCCGCCAGCCGGTCGAGGCGGTCCGCGGGCGGTACTCCCGAACCCGGCCGTATCACGGCCTGCAGGTGCTTTGAAATCGCCTCGATCGTTTCCACCGCCCGCGTCTTGCCGAGCATCAGGAGTCCCGAGGTGATGCCGCGCAGGAGCCCCGGAATGGCATCGATGCCCTGGGTCTCCTCGGGCTTCTGGATGACGTGGGTCACCGTCTCCTTGATGCGGGCGAGGTTCACAATGCACTCGCGCAGGACCGCCTCGGTGACGTGGCGGAATTCGCCGTCCTCGAGGACTTCCGGCGCGGCGGGCATCGAGCCCGTCGTGGCGCCGTCCTGCGGCAGTATCAGTTTCACGAGCTGATCGTCGAGCGCGTCTTCGACGCTGATGAGCGTCGCCGCCATGCGCACGAGGGTGTCTTCGTTCGCCGGTTCCTTCTTCGCGACGATATCGCCGAGGACCGCGATTTCCTCCTGCACGCTCGCGCGCAGGCCGCCGAGGCCGAGCACGCCGAGCGTATCGCTGATCTTCTTCAGGAGCTCGAGCTGCGGCGCGAGTTCTTCGAGCTGAGCGCCGCCCTTGCGCACGAAAATGTCGAGCACGTCCTTAACGCGCGAGAGGTCTTCCTTGATGGCCGCCGCCACTGTGCGCATGAGCTTGACGCTCGGCGCCGAGAGCCGCTCGCGCTCCTGCTCGATCGTATTGTCGACCGGCAGCAAGTCGCCGAGCCGGAAAGATGCCCGCACCGCGCTGATCCGCGGACCCGCGTTGGTCGCGCGCGCCACGTAGTAAAGGAGATTGTTCAGGAGCTCGAGCGCGGGCGTATCGCTGTAGCGCGCCTCGCCCTGGCTGTAGAGCCGGCGCATCTCCCGGTCCGCAATGCCGAGGAGCCGCTTGATGCTGGCGCCGCCATCGAGGCCGCCGTAGCGCAAGCCTTCGATGATCGCGCCCACCACCCACCAGAGCTGGAAGACCGGCTGTGTCGTCGCGATCTGTTCGAGCCGTTCGGCGACGCGCGCCATGATATCGAGATTCTGTTCGGGCCTTTCGCCGCGGATCCAGCCAAGCAGACCCATCTGGTAACGCGTGCGCAGGCGCCGCGCCCACTGCTCGACCGTGAGCGGTGGTTCGCCGGGCTGCAGGGGCTGCGGCGCGGCCTGCTGGTCCGACCGCAGATTGAGCAGCAACAGCGTGCCTTCGGAAAGGAGTGCGTTGCCGCGCACGGCACGCAGGTCGTTCAGAAGCGGCAGCAGCACCAGCGCAAGGTCGCGGCCGCCGTTCAGCACCCGTTCGAGATAGGTCGGCAGCTGCACCATGGCGCGCATCAGCGCGTCGAGGCCGTCGACCCGGTGGCGTTCATCGCCGCCCGCTTCGATCAGGTAGCGTGCGCTGTGCTCCATCTCCTCGGCGAGCAGCGCCGCGCCGTATACCTCGACGACGCGCAGCACGCCGTAGGCCTCGTGCAAGCGGTTCGCACACTGATTGAGCAGATCGATGTTGTCGCCGTGCTCCGCGAAATTCTCAAGGGCGACACGCGCCTCGTTGAGCGTGGTGCCGAGCTCCTTGGCGACGAGGTGCAGGGTTTGCGAGGAGACTTCACTCATTCAGCTTCGCTCGGGCTCATTCGGCTGTGCTCGGTGCGCGCTTCAAGCACCGCCGGCGGCCGACAGCTTGCGGCTGGCAGGCTGGGGCTTTTGGCTCGGATTCTCGGGCGTGAGCTTTGGCAATCGTGTCGAAGTCGAACTGGTCGCAAGTCCCGCCGGCAGGCGGAAGCCCGACACGGACTTGCGTAGCTGCGCCGAAAGCTCCGCGAGCTTGCCGATGGAGTTCGACGTGGCGCTGGTCGAGTCTGCGGTCTGTGCGCTGATTTCGCGCAGCACCTGCATGTTGCGCGCCATGGCGCCCGCCGCCGAAGCCTGCCCGCGCGAGCTCGCGGAAATGTTCTGCACGAGGCTCGCGATCTGGTTGGATACCTGCTCGATCTCTTCGAGCGCCGCGCCCGCGTTCTCGGCGAGGAGCGCGCCGCCGACGACGTCCGTCGTGCTGCGCTCCATCGACACCACGGCCTCGTTGGTGTCCGTCTGGATCGTGCGCACCAGCACTTCGATCTGCTTGGTCGCGTTCGCCGCGCGTTCGGCCAGGCGCTGCACCTCGTCCGCGACAACGGCAAAGCCGCGTCCCGCTTCGCCGGCCATCGAGGCCTGGATCGAAGCGTTCAGCGCGAGGATGTTGGTCTGCTCGGCGATGTCGTTGATGAGCTCGACGATGTTGCCGATCTCCTGCGAGCTTTCGCCAAGGCGCTTGATGCGCTTGGAGGTCTCCTGGATCGTTTCGCGGATCGCGTTCATGCCGTCGATCGTGCGGCGCACGGCGTCGCCGCCCTTGTGCGCGATGTCGACCGAGTGGCGTGCGACGTCGGACGCGCGTTCGGCGTTGCCCGAGACCTCTTCCGTCGACGAGGCCATCGCGCCGATCGACTCCGTCGCCGACCCGATCTGCTTCGATTGTGCGCCGCTCGCCTTGGCAAGATGCGCGGCGAGCGCCTGTGTCTGGCGGGCCGCGCCGTCGAGCTGGCCGGAAGTATCGTTGATCGTTGCGACCAGCTCCCGCAGGGCTTCGATGGCGTAATTGATCGAGTCGGCGATCGCGCCCGTGATGTCCTCGGTCACGGTCGCCTGCACCGTCAGGTCGCCGTCCGCAAGGCTCGAAAGTTCATCGAGGAGCCTTAAGATCGCCTCCTGGTTGCGTTCGTTCTGCTTGCCCTGCTGCTCGGCGAACTTGCGCGCATTCGCCGAGGAGTGATGGATCGCAACCGCGGCGGCAATGGCGAGGATGCCAAGGAGCGCAAGGACCAGCGCAATCCAGCGCAGATTCGAGCCGGCCGACGGCGCTGCGGCCGCACCGCCGGTGGCGAGCTGCGGATAGAGCGTGCGCGCGGCGTCCGCCATCGAACGGCTTGCGTTCTGCACGTCGACGAAGGCCTTCGAGGCGTCGACGGCGGCGCGGATATTCGCGCCGATCTTCTCGTACTGGGCGATCACCGCCTTCAGCTTCTGCTCGGCTTCGGCGCCATTGATGCGCGGCAGGCCGAGCCCCGTCTCGCCGCCGGCGAGACCATGCATGAACTGATCGAGGTCGTCGGTGCTCGCCGCGAGCCGCGTCGCGATCGCCGAGGTATCGCCGACGCCGCTCGCGAGAGCGTCGATATCCTGCTGCAGCCGTTCGCTCGTGAGCTCGAAGCGCTCGAGCGCGCGCGTGTAGCTGTCGACCCGCGCCGAGCCGACGCTGCTGACGAGATTCGCGACGTCGGCCGCGAGCCGCGGCATCTGCGCGTGCACTTCGCGTGCGCCCGTCGTGACCGCGTCGACCGACTGTTCGCCGCCTGCTACCGTTCGCCCACCGTCGAGCAATGTTTTCCAGGCCGCCGGGTCGCCGGGCGATCCGGCTTGCTCTCGGGCCGAGTCGAGCTCCGCGACGTCTTTGCCCAGCTGTTCGATCGCACCGGGCACGCCGCGCGCGGCCGCAGCCGCCTGCAGCGGCAGATTCTGCGATAGCGCAGCGAGGTGCGCGCCGGCGCTGGGCGCCGATGCGCCTGCCGTCGACTGCGTGCTGAACCAGTAAAGTGCGGCAGCTGCGAGCGTCGCGAGGAGCCCCAGCCACAGGAAGAGCGGCAGTGCACGCGTTCCCCAGCGCTTGTCAGTCGTATTGTTCATTTTCTTTACCTTCCCCTTCGACAGCGCCTCAAATCAGGCCGCGGCCTGCAGGAAATTCGGACTCTCGACAAGACTGCGAAGGCTGAAGACCGGCCAGTGTTCGGTGCCGCGCCGGAAGGCGCCGGCGAGGTAGCGTTCGCAGCGGATCACGGTCGCCGGCACATCGGCGTGAAATTCGGATTCGATGAAGCGGCGGAAACCGAACACCTCATCGACCATGAGCCCGGCCGGAATTTCCCGATGGTTGACGACGATAATGCGCGTGTTGCGCCCCTGCTGCGTGACGCCGCTCCCGAGGTACTGGCGCAAATCGAGAATCGGCAGGAGCTGCCCGCGCACGTTCGCAAGTCCCTTGATCCAGGTGCGCGCTCCCGGCACGCGCGTCACCGTCGCGGGAAAGCCCAGCACTTCACGCGTTTCGTCGCGTGCGACGAGGAACGTTTCCGCCGCCATGCGAAAGGCAACGCCCACCCACTCGCGGCCCTGCGCACCGGCGCGGCCGCCGGCGACCGCCGCGCGGCTGCGCCGTTCGATTTCGACGAGAAGCTCGAACGGGCGATCCTTGAGGGACTTGAGGGCGACCGGTTGATCCATAGGCTCGATGAGACGCTGCTGCGACGGCCTCAGCCGGCAAGCGCCGCCTGCGCTTTCTCGACGAGCTTGTCGGGCGTCACCGGCTTCACGAGATAGTCGACCGCTCCCTGTCGCATGCCCCAGATGCGGTCCGTTTCCTGGCCCTTCGTCGTGACCATGATGACCGGGATGGAGCGCGTGGACGGGTCGTTCGCGAGCGTGCGCGTCGCCTGGAAGCCGTTGAGCACCGGCATGACGACGTCCATGAAGATGAGATCGGGCTTCATCTCGCGCGCCTTGCGGATGCCCTCGGCGCCGTTCTCGGCCGCCGCGGTCTGGTAACCGTGGCGTTCGAGCGCCTTCTGCATCACGTGCACTTCGGTCGGCGAGTCGTCGACGATGAGGATCAGTGCCATGCGTCGTGCCTCCGGGCGCGCGACCGGGCCGGCCTTACTTGCCGACATGGGTCTCAATCGCGCTCAACAGCTCGTCCTTGGTAAAGGGTTTGGTCAGGTAATGTTCCGAGCCGACGATGCGTCCGCGGGCTCGATCGAAGAGGCCGTCCTTCGAGGACAGCATGATCACGGGAATCGATTTGAAGACCTTGTTGTGCTTGATGAGCGAACAGGTCTGATAGCCGTCGAGCCGCGGCATCATGATGTCGACGAAAACAATATCGGGCTGGTGATCAGCGATTTTCGAAAGCGCATCGAAGCCGTCGACGGCGGTGAACACCTCGCAGCCCTCTTTCGAGAGCAGCGTCTCGGCGGTGCGGCGGATGGTTTTGCTGTCGTCGATGACAAGAACCTTGAGGCCAGAGAGCTTGGGCTTCGCGTCCATCACGTGCTTCGATCTCCAACGTTGAGGCCCACGCGAGGGCCCATTCGGGGGCTGCCGATGGTCGTGCCGGGCAACGGCGCAAAGGCCTTGCGAATCATTCAGCTAGCCCACGCAACGGACTTGCGTTTTAACATATCGGTAAGGCCCCCGCCACGGCGCCCAGTTCACAGTTTCGCCGCTTGACGGGTTTTCCCGCGGCAACATGTCAAGTCCGCGGCCGTTCGAGCGCGGGTTAACATGCCCGGGATCGTCCTCAAGGCGGCCCAACACGGAGAATTTTCGATGGCAGAACGCGTCCGCTGCGCCGTAGTCATGGACCCCATCGCCGACATCAAGCCGGCCAAGGACTCCAGCCTGGCGATGCTGTGCGCAGCCCAGGAGCGCGGCTGGGAGCTCTGGTACCTCGAACTTGGCGACCTCTCGCTGCGGGATGGCCGGGCGTTCGGGCGCGCGCGGCCCCTTGCGGTCCGGATGGATCCTGTGGACTGGTTCACACTTGGCGGACCCCGCGTTGTGCCGCTCGGCGGGATGCAGGCGATCCTCATGCGCAAGGACCCGCCGTTCGATACCGAGTACATCTACACGACCTACATCCTCGAGCGGGCGCAGGCGGAAGGCAGCCTCGTCGTGAACAGCCCCGACGGCTTGCGGGACATGAACGAGAAGGTCTACACGGCCTGGTTCCCGCAGTGCTGCGCGCCGACGCTGATCACGCGCGACATGGGCGACATGCTGGCCTTCGCGCGCGAGCACGGGCGGATCGTGGTGAAGCCCCTGCACGGCATGGGCGGACGCTCGATCTTCGTCGTCGACCAGACCGACAAGAATCTGACCGTCGTGCTCGAAACTCTCACCGAATACGGCGAACGCTACGCGATCGCGCAGCGCTACATCCCCGACATCGTCGAGACCGGAGACAGCCGCGTGCTGCTCGTCGACGGCGAACCGATCCCGCACGCCCTGGCGCGCATCCCCGCGGCGCACGACAACCGCGGCAATCTCGCCGCTGGTGCGACCGGCATCGCGCGGCCCCTGAACGATCGCGACCGGTGGCTGGCTGCAGAAATCGGCCCGCAGATGAGTGCGGCCGGCATGTTGTTCGTCGGACTCGACGTGATCGGCGGTTTTGTGACGGAGATCAACGTCACGAGTCCCACGGGCATCCGCGAGATCGACAAGCAATGCGGCACGGACATCGCAGCCCGCCTGATGGAAGCGATCGAGCGCAGATTGGCTGCACGCTAGCAAGGCGCGACGCCTATACTGGAGTTGCATGGCGCCCAGCGACCCCCTCGTCCTGAAGGAAGGCCGCGCCCCCGTCCGGGACCGGCTCATGACCACTCTTTTTCTCTTCGCGCTCCTCCACGGTATCGTCATCATGGGCGTGTCGTTCACGAGCGGCGCGCTCACGGACGATCACGGCGTTCCGACCATGGAAGTCCTGCTGGTGTCGGAGGACCTGCCGGAGACGCGACCGAACGACAAAGCGGATTACCTGGCGCAGCGCGACCAGCAGGGCTCAGGCAACCTCGACAAGCGCGAACGGCCGACGAGCCCGCGCTCCTCGCCCCTGCCCTTCAACAACCCGGGCGTCGCCGACGGCAACAGCCTCGAGATGCATCGTGCGGGGGCGGACCAGGGCAACGAAGATCTCGTCGCGGCCCGCGCCCGCGCTCCAACCGTGCGCTACTTCCAGAATCCTGCCAATGATCCGGCGACCGAGGCTCAGCAGCCGCTCCTGATGACAGCGGAACGTCAAAGCGCCCTGCCGGCAGCCAACGAGGCGGACCGGCTCGCCCTGCATGGCCGCAAAGAGCGTGAACTCATCGTCACGCCGAACACCCGGCAATCGAACGTCGCGGTCTACCTCGACGCGTGGCGGCGCAAGGTTGAGCGCATCGGCACGCTCAACTTTCCGATCGAGGCAAAGGACAAGGAAACGGCGAAGAGCCCAGTGCTCGAGATCGTCGTTCGCTTCGACGGCCAGCTCGATGAAGTGCTGCTGCGCGACAGCAGCGGCTCGCGCGAGGTGGATCAGGCGGCCATTGCCATCGTGAAGCTCGCCTCGCCCTTTGATCCATTCCCGCGCGACCTGGCGGAGACCAATGACAGCCTGCGCTTTTCCAAGGAGTTTCAGTTCCTGTCGGGCCGCCTCGTAAGCACGCCCGTCAAGACTCAGGCCGAATGACCGGGATACAATGAGACATGGCCGAGGGCGACTACCTCTGCAACCAGCTCCTGATCGCCATGCCCGGCATGGCCGATCCGAATTTCTCCCAGACCGTCACGCTCATCTGCGAACACAACGAGGACGGCGCCTTGGGGCTCGTCATCAACCGGCCGCTGCCAATGACGCTCGATGAAGTGTTCACACAGCTCGCACTCGACAACCGCGACGCCAGTCTCGGCGAACGGGTCGTGCTGAAGGGCGGTCCCGTGCAGACCGATCGTGGTTTCGTCGTGCACCGCGCGGGCGGCGCCTGGGACTCGACCCTGAAGGTCTCCGAGAACATTCACGTGACCACCTCGCGCGACGTGCTGGCGGCGCTCGCGGGCGGCAGCGGGCCGGAGGATGCATTCGTCGCGCTCGGTTATGCGGGCTGGCAGGCCGGTCAGCTCGAAGAGGAAATCCGCGCCAACGCCTGGCTCAACGTGCCAGCGAGCGCAGCGATCGTTTTCGGCATGCCGTTCGAGGAGCGCTGGCACGCCGCGGGGCGGCTCCTCGGCATCGAATTGAACCGCCTGGGGTCGGCCGCCGGTCATGCGTGAGGGCGCGTCACCTGCGACGCCCAGCCCAACTCTCGTACTTGGATTCGATTTCGGAGCGAAGCGGATTGGCGTCGCCGCCGGTGACACGCTGACGCGCAAGGCGAGCCCGCTCGACGTCGTCTCGCTTGGCGCCGGCGGCAATGATTGGACCGCGGTGTCAAACCTCATCGAGCGGTGGCGCCCGAGCCTCCTCGTCGTCGGCATCCCCTATAATGAGGACGGCAGCGAATCACCGATGACCGGGCGCACACGCACCTTCGCCGACGATCTCGGCCGGCGCACGGGGCTCAAGGTCGCCCTCTCCGACGAACGTTATTCCTCGCTGGAAGCGGAGGGGCGGCTGCGCGACCTGCGCCAGAGCGGCGCACGCACCCGCAGGATCCGCAAAGAGGATATCGACCGAACCGCGGCCTGCATCATTCTCGAACGGTGGCTGGAGAGCCGATGAAGCCCGCATGATCTCGCAACTGCATGCCGACGGTACGCTGCGCCATCTCCTGACCCTCGAGGGTCTCGACCGGCAGTTCCTCGAATCGCTCATCGAGCGGGCAAAATCGTTCCTGCGTGCGCCCGGCGGCACACCGGCTGGTTCGCATGCCCTCGCTGGCATCACGATCGCAAACCTGTTCTCGGAACCGAGTACGCGCACGCGCGCCTCCTTCGAACTCGCAGGCAAGCGCCTCGGCGCCGAAGTGATCAATCTCGACCTGCAGCTGTCCTCTCGCGTGAAGGGCGAGAGCATGCTCGACACGGTCTACACGCTCGCGGCGATGAACATCGACATCTTCGTCGTGCGCGACCCTGAAGCCGGCGTGCCGCAGTTCGTCGCCGAACATGTGGGACCGCTCACCTCCGTCCTCAGCGCTGGCGAAGCCCACCTGTCGCATCCGACGCAGGGACTCCTCGATGCGCTCACGATCCTGAGGCACAAGCCGCGCCTCGAAGGGCTCGCAATCGCGATCGTCGGTGATATCCGCCACTCGCGCGTCGCTCGCTCCGCCGTGCAGGCCTTCACGACACTCGGCGCCCGTGAAATCCGGCTGGTCGCACCGTCCGGGCTTATGCCGGACAAAGGCGAGTTCGCCGCGTGCCGGCGCGTCAGCGATCTCGACGCAGCGCTCGCCGGCGCGGATGTCGTAATGATGTTGCGCATCCAGAAGGAGCGCATGGCCGAGGCCGAGATCCCGGACGCCGCGGCCTACTTCGAGCGCTACGGCCTGTCCGCCGCGCGGCTGAAGACGGCGCGCCCCGATGCCATCGTGATGCACCCGGGTCCGATGAACCGCGGCGTCGAGATTGCCGACGACGTCGCCGACGGCCCGCAATCGGTCATTCGCGAACAGGTGACGAACGGGGTCGCCATCCGCATGGCCGTTCTCGAAACGGTCGGCGGCGCGATCATTCAGGCGCGGCGCAGCTCATGAGCGATCGCAGCCATCGCGGCACCATATTCGTGGAGGATGCGCGCCTCCTCGCACGCGAGGCCTTCGATGGCGAGCAGTATGTGCTCCGTCTCGAGGCGCCGCGTTGTGCGCGCACGGCGACCCCCGGGAGCTTCGTGCACATCACCTGCGACGCATCGCTTCCAATGCGCCGGCCACTCTCGATCATGCGCGTCGCACGCGACGCCGGCTGGATCGAAGTGCTCTACAAGATCGTGGGACCGGGCCTGCGTCAGCTTTCGGCGCAGCCTGTCGGAGCGACTCTTAGCCTCATCGGGCCCATCGGCCATGGCTTCACGCCTCACCGCGAACGGCCGCGAACGCTCCTGATCGGCGGCGGTGTCGGCATCCCGCCGATGATTTTCCTCGCCGAGGCGCTCAAGGAACGTCCCGGCGAAGGCTGGAAGCCGCTCGCGCTGATGGGATCGGAAATTCCATTTCCGTTTCGACTGCGGCCCTCGAACATCATGGTCGCCGGCATCCCCGAGGGCGTCATCGCGTGCATGCCGCTCCTCGAGGAATGGCGTGTGCCGAGCCGCCTCGCGAGCTTCTCAGACTTTCCCGGTTGCTTTCAGGGTTTCGTGACCGATCTCGCTGCGGCCTGGCTCGGCGCGCTGGACGCGCGCGCGCAGAAGGATGTCGAGATGTTCGCCTGCGGCCCGACACCGATGCTCGCCGCTGCGGCGAAGGTCGCACGCCGCTTCGGCATTCCCTGTCAGGTATCGCTCGAGGAATTCATGGCCTGCGCGGTCGGCGGCTGCGCCGGCTGCGCCGTCGAAGTGAAGACCCCCGAGGGCCCCGCCATGAAACGCGTCTGCGTCGACGGCCCCGTCTTCGACGCCGCTACCGTCTTCTAAGCGTGCCTTCAGGGCGTTGAGTGCCGGCAGGTGCCGTGTTTCGCCTGCCGGACGCCAGCGCGAAGTCGTACCGTGCCTTGAACGCCCGTGCCCGCGAACATCGCTAGACGGTCTTGCCAGACACCATGCCGGCAGTCAACGCCCAAGTCGCCGTTCCGTCGACGGCGCGGACCAGAAGGCACGTTGAGCGGGAGCCGGCTGTCGGGATGGTGTCTGGCAAGCCGGTCTGGCGGTGTTCGCGGGCACGCCGGGTGAGATCGCGATGACCCTTCACGTTGGCGCCGGCGCAGCCACGGCACCTCCCGGCAGCCGGCTCCCAGGAACACGGCACCTGCCGGCACTCGACGCCCATGACATCACGCGTTCCGGACGGTGCCGCGCGCGGCGGCGCTTAGCCGAAGTTGATCTTGGCCTCGAGGTTCGTCCGCGAGTCGGCGTTCTTCAGGGCTTCTTCGAGTTCGATCTTGCCCTGCTTGTAGAGCGAGTAAAGCGCGACGTCGAAACTCTGCATGTCCTTTTCCGTGGTCGAGCGCACGGCCTCTTTCACGCCGACGACGTCGCCCTTCTTGATGAGTTCCGAGATGTGCGGCGTGTTGAGCATGACTTCCGCGGCGGCGACACGCTTGCCGTTCTTGCCCATGACGAGGCGCTGCGACAGCACGGCGCGCACGTACTGCGAGAGGTCCAGGAACACCTGGTTGTGCTGGTCGTTCGGAAAGAGGTTGATGATGCGGTCGAGCGTCTCGGCGCAGTTGTTCGCGTGCAGCGTCGAGATGCAGAGGTGTCCGGTGCCGGCGAGATAGATCGCGGCCTCCATCGTCTCGCGGTCGCGGATTTCGCCGACCAGGATGACGTCCGGCGCGGCGCGCAACGCGCTGCGCAGCGCGCGGGCATACGACTTCGTGTCGAGGCCGACCTCGCGCTGGTTCACGATCGACTTCTTGTTCGTGTGCAGGTACTCGATCGGGTCCTCGATCGTGAGGATGTGATCCGACTGGATCTCGTTGCGGTAGTCGATCATCGCGGCGAGCGTGGTCGACTTGCCCGAACCCGCAGCGCCCACCATCAGGATGAGGCCGCGCTTCTGCATCACGAGGTCCTTGTAGACCTCCGGCATGCCGAGTACGTCGAGCTTCGGCATGTCTGCGGTGATGTAGCGCAGGACGATCGCGGGGTAGCCGCGCTGGTAGAACACGTTCACGCGAAAGCGCCCGAGGCCGTGCTCGGAAATGGCGAAATCGATCTCGAGCTCTTCGTTGAAGTACTCGGCCTGCTCGGGCGTCATGAGGCCGTAGGCGGCCTGCTTGACGGTCTCTGGGCTCAGCACCGCCTTGTTGACCGGATAGATCTGGCCCTCGATCTTGATTTTCACCGGGGAATTGGAGGTGAAGAAAAGGTCCGAAGCCTTGCGCTCCACCATGAGCTTGAAGAGCGGCCGCGTGTTGAGCAGTTGCGGCGCAGATGCCTCCGACATCTCCACGACCGGTTCCTCAGAAGACCTTGCCATCTTGCTGCTCCTCGAGAATCTTCAGGCTCCCCCCGGCTTCGTCGGAGAGCTTCGACTCGCGCTTGCTCTCGAGCTTGATCTTCAGGCGCAGCTCGTTCTTCGAATCGGCGTTACGCAGGGCGTCCTCGTAGGAAATGCCGCCCGCCTCGTAGAGCTCGTAGAGCGCCTGGTCGAAGGTCTTCATGCCGAGCCGGTTCGAGCGCGACATGACTTCCTTGATCTGCGCCACCTCGCCCTTGAAGATGAGGTCCTGGATGAGGGGCGAGTTCAGCATGATTTCCATCGCGGCGATACGGCCCGCGCCGGTCTCGCGCGGAATGAGGCGCTGCGAAATCATGCCGCGGATGTTGAGCGAGAGGTCCATCAGGAGCTGCTCGCGCCGCTCGTCCGGGAAGAAGTTGATGATGCGGTCGAGCGCCTGGTTCGCGCTGTTCGCATGGAGCGTTGCGAGCACGAGGTGGCCTGTTTCGGCGAACTGGATGCCGTATTCCATCGTGTCGCGGTCGCGGATTTCGCCGATGAGAATGACGTCTGGCGCCTGACGGAGCGTATTCTTGAGCGCGGCGTGCCACGAATCGGTGTCGACGCCGACCTCGCGCTGGGTGATTACGCAGCCGCGGTGCGGGTGCACGAACTCGACCGGATCCTCGATCGTGACGATGTGCCCGTGCGTCTTCTCGTTACGGTAGCCGACCATCGCCGCGAGCGTGGTCGACTTGCCCGAGCCCGTGCCGCCGACGACGATCACGAGGCCGCGCTTCGTCAGCACCACCTCCTTCAGGATATTCGGGAGCTCGAGTTCCTCGAAGGTCGGAATTTTGGCGACGATAGTGCGGATGACGCAGCCGATATTTCCCTGCTGCACGAACGCGCTCACGCGAAAGCGCCCGATGCCGGGCGGCGCGATGGCGAAGTTGCACTCCTTCGTCGAGTCGAAGTCGCGCGTCTGGCGGTCGTTCATGATCGCGCGCACGAGCGTTGCCGCCTGTTCCGGCATCAGCACGCGATCGCTCTGCGGCCGGATCTCGCCGTCGATCTTCACAGCCGGCGGGAAGCCCGCGGTGATGAAGAGGTCCGACCCCTTCTTCTCGACCATGCGTCGCAACAGGTCCTGCATCAGGCGGATGGCTTGATCGCGTTCCATGAATGCTCCGGTCGGATGGTGCGCCAGGGGCCCCGCGCGGGCGCCGCTAGACCGCGTCCTTGTTCTGCGCCTTGTAGCGCGCCTCTTCCTTGCTGACGACGCCCTTGGCCGTGAGCTCCTGCAGGCACTGGTCGAGCGTCTGCATGCCGAGCGCCTGGCCCGTCTGGATCGCCGAGTACATCTGGGCGACCTTGCCTTCGCGGATGAGGTTACGGATCGCGGGCGAGCCGATCATGATCTCGTGCGCGGCGATGCGACCGCCACCGATCTTCTTCATGAGGGTCTGCGAGATGACCGCGCGCAGCGACTCGGAGAGCATCGAGCGGACCATTTCCTTTTCGGCCGCGGGGAACACGTCGACGATGCGGTCGATGGTCTTCGCGGCCGAGCTCGTATGCAGCGTTCCGAATACGAGGTGTCCGGTTTCGGCGGCCGTGAGCGCAAGGCGGATCGTCTCGAGGTCGCGCATTTCGCCGACGAGGATCACGTCCGGGTCCTCGCGCAGCGCCGAGCGCAGCGCTTCGCTGAAGCCGAGCGTGTCGCGATGCACTTCGCGCTGGTTGATGAGGCAGCGCTTCGACTCGTGCACGAACTCGATCGGGTCCTCGATCGTGATGATGTGATCGGGCCGGTTGTCGTTACAGTGATTGATCATGCCCGCGAGAGTCGTCGACTTGCCCGAACCCGTCGGTCCCGTCACCAGCACGAGGCCGCGCGGCAGCATGCACAGGTCCTTGAAGATCTTCGGCGCCGACAGGTCATCGAGCGAGAGGATCTGCGAGGGAATGTTCCGGAAGACGGCGCCCGCGCCGCGGTTCTGGTTGAAGGCGTTGACGCGAAAGCGCGCGAGCTTCGGAATCTCGAACGAAAAGTCGGTCTCGAAGAACTCCTCGTAAGCCTTGCGCTGCTTGTCATTCATAATGTCGTACACCATGCTGTGTACCTCCTTATGAGTGAGCGCCGGCATGTTGATGCGCTTCATGTCGCCGTCCACGCGGATCATCGGCGGCACGCCGGCCGACAGGTGAAGGTCCGAGGCGTTGTTCTTGACCGCGAAGGCGAGCAGCTGGGCGATGTCGACAGCCATGAGATTTCCTTTGCCGGTGCGCGCCGACCGCCGGGGCAACGAGTGCGGTCCGCAGCGCAAAAAAGCGGGCTAAGTATAGCGGAGCCCCGCCACGCCCAATATGTTAATTGGTCCGCAGAATTTGGCCGAAAACGCCCGTTTTGTGCGCCTGCGAATCGCCGCGGCCGCCACTGCGGCCGGCCGAGCGCCCGGGAGCGTCACCCTGGTCGCCGTCACCAAGGGTCATGACGTCGAAATGCTCCGGGTCGCGGCGAGATGTGGACTCGATCACATCGGCGAGAGCTATGTTCAGGAGGCGCTTCCCAAGATCGCCGCGCTTGCGAACGAGCCCGCGATCACGTGGCATTTCATCGGGCAGCTGCAAGCCAACAAGACGCGCGCCGTTGCCGAACGCTTTGCGTGGGTGCACGCAGTCGATCGCGTCAAGATCGCGGAGCGGCTGAGCGCGCAGCGACCCTTGCGCGAGCCGCCGCTCAATATTTGTCTCGAAGTGAATCTCGAGGGCGAGCGCAGCAAGGCCGGAGTGGCGCCGTCCGAACTCATCGCTGTGGCAAAGGCCGTGGCCGCGCTGCCGCGTCTGCGTCTGCGCGGTCTCATGTGTATTCCACCACCGGTGGGCGATCGAGTGTTGCAGAGGTCGCGCTTTGCACGGCTGCGCGAATTGCTCGCGGACCTCGGCGCCGCGGGCGTCGAGGGCGACACCTTGTCCATGGGCATGAGCGATGACTACGAACTCGCGATCGCCGAAGGCGCGACGCACGTGCGCGTAGGTACTGCACTCTTCGGTCCGCGCCCCTGAACAATCGACTACAGCTAGCGACTACGGCTTTTGACGACATTCCCAAGGAGCAGACACAGGTGAATCAGCGCATCGCGATTATCGGCGGCGGCAGCATGGCCCGCAGCCTCGTCGGCGGGCTCACCGCGCGCGGCAAAGAGCCCGGACTCATCACCGTCGCCGAACCCGTCGAAGCACAGCGGCGCGAACTCGAGGACCGGTGGCGCGTAAGAACGAGCGCAGACAACGTATCGGCCGTTCGCGGCGCGGGCGCCGTAGTGTTTGCGGTGAAGCCCCAGAACATGCGCGGGGCCGCAACTGAGGTGGCCGAGGCCATTCAGGAGACGGGCGCGGTCGTGCTGTCGATCGCGGCAGGCATCCGTGTGCGCGACCTCGAACACTGGCTTGGATCCTCTGTCGCCATTGTCCGCGCGATGCCGAACCGTCCGGCGCTCATCGGTCATGGAGTTTCAGCCCTCTTTGCCGAGCCGTCGGTCGGTCCGGCGGCTCGCCAGACTGCCGAGGGCATCCTGTCGGCGGTCGGCACTACGCTTTGGGTCGACAAGGAAACCCTGATCGATGCGGTCACCGCGGTATCCGGCAGCGGACCCGCCTACTTCTTTCTATTGATGGAGTTGCTGGAAGTCGCGGCCCGACATCTGGGCTTGCCGGCAACGGCGGCCCGCGAGCTGTCGGTCGAAACGGCTTACGGGGCCGCCTGCATGGCGCACGCCCGCGTCGACGATCCGGCGACCCTGCGCGAACAGGTCACTTCGAAGGGGGGCACGACGGCGGCGGCCCTCGCCGTCTTTGAACATTCGGATCTCGCAGGTATCGTGCGCCGCGCGGTCACCGCCGCGGCCGAGCGTGCGGCCGAAATTGCGGCGGAGTTCGGCGACGGCAAATCGAGGTAGTTCAAGTGCAAGAAGCGTTGGTCTATATGCTGGATGCCCTGCTGCAGCTGGTGGTGTGGGCGTTCCTGGTGCGCCTCCTGATGCAGCTGGTGCGGGCCGATTTCCGTAATCCGTTCGCCGGCGTCGTTGTTGCCGTCACGAACCCGGTGATCCTGCCGCTCAGGAAGCTCCTGCCCCCGATCGGACGTGTCGACACCGCGTCGCTGGTGGCCGTGATCGCGGTGCAGTTTGCCGCCCAGGCCCTGGTCCTCTTCGCCGCCACGGGCGCCGCAGCGCCCCTTCCGCTGCTGCTGCGTGCGGGTTTGATCGCTCTCGCCATCAACACGAGCTATGTCCTGACCGGCGCGATCATCTTTTCCGTCATCCTGAGCTGGGTCTCGCAGGGCGGCTACCATCCACTGGCTTCCGTCTTCAACAGCCTGAGCCGCCCTGTGCTCAGGCCCTTTCAGAAGCTCATACCACCGCTCGGCGGTCTCGACCTGTCGCCGGTTTTCGCGCTCATCGTGTTGCAGGCACTGCGCATTCTGATCACCCGCGCCTGATTCGCGGCGCGCGCGGCACCAAATCTTCACCTGCAATTGCAAGCAGTTAGCGCAATGTCCGCAGACGCGCTGCTAGCTTCACGTGACGCGTCGCCGCGGCACGATTCAAGGAGAGACCATGCCGTCGCTTCGTGGCGACGCGCGCCCTGCGGCGATCGCAACGCGCCGCTCGTCCGCACGCTCCGTCCAGGCAGGCGCGCGCGAGGCTTGAAAATAAGGGTTTGCGACACCTTCGCGAGAGAAAAAAAATTTCCCGAATGGCTTAACCGCTGCGGTTCGATGTGTTAGCTTTGCCGCCCGTTACGTACGGGGCAAGCACCCCGGACTGTTGTAAACGAACACTCACAGGAGACTTCACGATGGCGAAAAAGAATGCTGCGCCGACCAAGTCGGAAATCCTTGCGGCAGTATCGAAGGACACCGGCCTCACCAAGAAACAGGCGGGCGCGGTGCTGGAATCTCTCGGCAACTCCATCAGGAAGGCTCTGCGCGGTGGTGGTCTGTTCACGCTGCCCGGCCTTGCCAAGATGCGCGTGGTGAAGAAGCCCGCCACCAAGGCACGTGAAGGCATCAACCCCTTCACCAAGGAAAAGATGACGTTCAAGGCGAAGCCGGCGAGCAAGAAGGTTCGCATCGTCGCCCTGAAGAGCCTGAAGGAAATGGTGAACTGAGGAAGACCGGCGAGCCGCAACGTCGACCGGCGGATCTTCATCATTCAGTCGAATCAGGCCCGGAGCGGCGCCCGCTGCTCCGGGCTTTTAGCTGGCGAGGCGCCCTCGCAGCACGTCCTTGAGATCGTGAAGACGGCCATGAAAGTAGTGGCCGACCCCCTCGAGCACGACGAGATCCGGGCGCGGATCCTGGGTCTCGACCCAGCGGCGCACGTCGTTCACGTCCACTAGATCGTCCTCGCTACCCTGCACGATCAGCCACGGGCAGCGGGGACTCGTCCACTGCGCATCCTGGAAACGCCTCACCGGCGGCGCCACCGAAATGAGTCGCGCGACCGGAAGCGGCACCTGCGCTGCGGCCGCGAGCCGCGCAGCGACATAGGCGCCGAAGGAAAATCCGGCGAGCCACAGCTCCGCTACGCGCCATTCGGCGAGAGCCCAGTCCGCGGCGGAGCGCGCATCGCCTGTCTCGCCCGCGCCATCATCGAAGACGCCGGCACTCGTCCCCACGCCGCGAAAATTGAAGCGCACGGTCGCGAGGCCCATCTCTTCGAACGTGCGCGCGACGGTGTGGGCGACCTTGTTGTGCATCGTTCCGCCGTGCAGAGGATGCGGGTGGCAGATGACAGCCGCCCGCTTGCCATCGAACGCCTGCGGCACGGCCGCCAGACCTTCGAGCAGGCCCGCCGGGCCGGCGATCGAGATCTTCTGCGGCGTGGCAGGCCGCTCAGCCACGAGGAGCGGAGTCGGCCGTGACCGACAGCAACAAGCGATTCAATCGCGCGACGTAAAGCGCTGGCGCTTCGAGCTGGCCGCCCTGAGCGAGCAGAGCCTGATCGAACAGTGTCAACGCGAGATCCACGAAGGTCTCGGCTGCTTGCGGCGATCCGGCGAGCCCATCCAGCCGCTTCACGAGCGGATGGCTGACGTTGAGTTCGAGGAGCGGCTTGCTCGCCGGCATCTGCTGACCGGATGCTTCGAGGAGGCGGCGCAGGTTCGCGCTGAGTTCGCCCTTCGCGAGCACGAGGCAGGCCGGTGAGTCGGTGAGCCGCGTCGCGACGCGGACTTCCGTGACCCGCTCGCCGAGCGCATCCTTCACGCGCTTCAGCAGCGCCTTGTTCTCCTTAAGCCCTTCATCCTGCTGCAGCCGGTCGGCTGCGGTAGCGAGCGTGCCAAGTTCCAGGTCGCCGCGCGCGGCATCGTGCAGCGATTTGCCGTCGAACTCCCGCAGATGCTCGACCATCCACTCGTCGATGCGATCCGCGAGCAGCAGCACTTCGACCCCGCGCGCCTTCAGTAGCTCGATGTGCGGACTCGCACGGGCCGCCGCGAAAGAATCGCCGACGACATAGTAGATGCGACTTTGCCCGGCCGGCATGCGCGCGACGTAGTCCTGGAGGCTGTGGCGCTCGACGTCCTCACCACTCTGCGTCGTCGCGAAGCGCAGGAGCGGCGCGATCCGCTCGCGCTGCGCGGGATCCTCGGCGGGCCCCTCCTTCAGGACGCGTCCGAACTCCTTCCAGAACACGAGGTACTTCTCGTGATCATCCGCAGCGAGTTTTGCGAGGAGATCGAGCGCCCGCCGCGCGAGCGCCGAGCGCATGGCCTCGACCTCGGGGTTCTCCTGCAGGAGTTCCCGCGACACATTGAGCGGCAGGTCGCTCGAGTCGACCACGCCCTTGATGAACCGCAGGTACAGCGGCAGGAACTGCTCCGCATCGTCCATGATGAAGACGCGCTTGACGTAGAGCTTGAGGCCCCGCGGCTTGTCGCGCTGCCAGAGATCGAATGGTGCGTGCGCCGGCACGTAGAGGAGGCTCGTGTAGTCGCGCTTGCCCTCGACGCGGTTGTGGCTCCAGGCGAGCGGATCGACGCTGTCGTGCGCGATGTGCTTGTAGAGTTCGCGGTAGTCCTCGTCCTTGATCTCGTTTTTCGGACGCGTCCAGAGCGCCTGCGCGTGATTGACGGTCTCGAAGCCGGCCTTCGCGTCCTTGTCGTCCTTGCGCATGCGCACCGGCACCGCGATGTGATCCGAATAGCGGCGTACGAGCGTACGCAGCGTGTAGCCGTCGGCGAAGCGTTTGTCCTCCTCGCGAAGGTGCAGCACGACGCGGGTTCCGCGCTCGGCCTGCTCGGCCTGCTCGACCGTGAACTCGCCCTCACCCCGCGATTCCCAGCGCACGCCGGCCGTCGCAGGGTCGCCCGCCTTGCGCGTGAAGACCGCGACCCGGTCGGCCACCATGAATGCGGAATAGAAGCCGACACCGAACTGGCCGATGAGCTGGGCATCCTTGCGCTCATCGCCCGAGAGCTTCTCCAGAAACTCCGCCGTTCCTGAACGGGCGATAGTGCCGAGCTGACTCACGACATCCTCGCGCGACATGCCGATGCCGTTGTCGGCGACGCTCAGCGTCCCGGCGGCCGGATCGAAATCGACGGTGACCGCGAACTCCGGATTTCCCGCGAGGAGCGCTGGATCGGCAAGCGCGCGAAAGCGCAGCTTGTCGACGGCATCGGATGCGTTCGAGATGAGTTCGCGCAGGAAGATCTCCTTGTTGCTGTACAAGGAGTGGATCATCAACCTGAGGAGCTGCTTCACCTCGGCCTGAAAGCCGAGCGTCTGCTTCGCCTCGCCGGCATCAGTCATGGAAATCTCGCGTGGAGCCGTCGGAATCCGGCCCGCGCGAGTTTGGGGATCGCGGCGAAATAATCAAGCCCGGGCGGTGCCGGTCCGGGGGAAACGTTGAGGGGAAATCGCTGGACGCGGTCGGCGTGGATGAGCACGCCAGGCAGGATTACGGCCGTCGCCGGGCGGCGAGGCGCGTGAAATCCGTCGAGACGCCGAGCCACAGGTGGCGCAGGACACTCACGACGTCGTCGAGTTCATCGAGTACGAGCAGCAGTCTTTCCATGGGGCGACCATTGATGAAACGCGCCCGCACTATAGGCAGCGCCGACAGCCTGCCGACGTGACTCGAATCACGGCCTTTCATGGTTCGAGACCGACTCCTGCTTGCCATTAGACATAGCACGTGCCTACGCTTGCTTACTCCCCCAACTGCATCACACTTGGCCCCGATGTTGCGCATCGTAGTACTGAACCCCAAAGGGGGATCCGGCAAGACCACGATCGCCACGAACCTGGCGAGCTACTACGCTGCGCGCGGGTTGAAGACGACGCTGATGGACTACGATCCGCAGGCCTCGAGCACGCGCTGGCTGAAAAAGCGGCAGACGACCCAGGCGCTCATCCACGGCATCGCGGCTTTCGAGCGCAACAACCGTACGACGCGCAGCTTTCACATGCGCATCCCGCAGGAAACCGATCGTGTGGTGACCGACACGCCGGCGGCGCTCTTCGCACAGGACCTGCCGGAAATCACGCGGGGCGCCGATGCGATTCTCGTGCCGGTGCTGCCCTCGGACATCGATATCCACGCCTGTTCCAAGGTGATCGCGGACCTGCTGCTCGTTGCCAAGATCCGCCGTCAGGACAACCGCATCGGCGTGATCGCGAACCGCGTGAAGCGCCAGACGCTCATGTACCAATCCCTGATCCGCTTCCTCTCGACACTGCAGATCCCCATCGTCGCGACCATCCGCGACTCGCAGAACTACATCAAGGCGGCGGAGCTCGGCGTCGGCATCCACGAGATGAAGCCCTATCTCGTGCGGGACGATCTCGAGCAGTGGACGTCGCTCATCGGCTGGCTTGAGCAGCGGACGGCCACGGGCGTTCCGCCTGCGGCGGAAGAGGCCGCGCTGGTGGATGCACCGGTCGCGACACCCGCGGCCGTGCAGTCCTCCTGAAGGATCCGAACTACTTGTCGTCGTCCCAGCTCGAGCGGACCTTGTCGGCCCAGCTCTTGTAGTTCGACCAGGTGTACAGGCTCTTCGTGATCGCAGCGTGCCTGCCGTTCGGCTTCTGGCCGCGGTTCAACCAGCTGGCGTAGTCCCAGCCGTTGCCCGCGCGGGCCGGTTTGCCGGCCGCTGGACTGCCCGTCCCGGGTGACTGCGATCCGCCATCCCGTGCGGCGGTCGTGTCGGCTTTGTAGGTTTTTGATTCACTCATGGCGCGTGTTCCTTGCGAGTTCTGCACCACACTAATCGGCGTGCGCGGAACGGTCAGGAACTGGATCACAGAGCCCGGGCCGGCACTGTTAAATGTGGGAAAAGCAACGCAAGTGTTGTGGGCTGGCTCTCGCAATAACGACGGCACTCAATTCCCTGCGCCGGAATTTCCACCCGCTGCCGTCGCGCGTCCAGCCGCGAACAATGCGTCGAGTTCCTCGAGCGATTGCTCGAGAGTATTCGGCAGGAGGCTCGCGTAGGTGTCGAGCAGCGTCACCGCGTTCAGTGCCGGATCGCTGCGGCTCGCGGCACGCAGCCGCTTCGCGATGCCGCGGTTCACCGGATGCAATTCGCGGTATGCGGCCTTCAGTTCCGAGAAATTGTCATCGACGCTCTCGCCGCGGCTGCGGCGGAAATGCTGATCGAGGAGGTGCATCGTGACCGAGCGGTAGAGCGTTTCCAGCTCGTTCGCGAGCGGCAGGTGAAAGCGCGCCATGGGCCTCAGAAACGCCGTTCGCGGGCAGCCGCTCGTCGAGAGGATGAGGCCGAAGAGCGAGGCGAGCGCCTGCTGGGCCGTCGTGGTCTGAGTGATCGAGCGCTCCGCCGTGAGTACGTCGATGCGCAATTCGTCGTAGGACACCAGCGTTTCGATCCTTTCGACGACGGAAACGAGCTGGGCGGCTGCGGGGCATGCGGGATGCTCGGCGGCCGAGAGCGGGCAGTTCTCGCAGCGATTGAAGCTGAGTTCCGCCCAGAACGGCAGCGGCTTCGGCACCGGATTCAACAGGCGAAAGTCCGCTCCCTCGAAGAAAAGATCGAATGTCTCGCGCTCGCCGTTCGGCAGGTTGAAGCGGTAGCGGACGCGGGTCGTGCTCACGCGATCAGCCGATAGCAGGGCTGGTACTCGCGGCCCGCGAGCTTCATGCGCTTCTGGCGAACGAACGACGCCAGCAGCTCATCGAGGGGGCGGAGCACTTCGGGGTCACCGCGCAGTTCAAACAGTCCATGCTGTTCGATCGCCCGTATGCCGTAGTCCTTGACGTTGCCGGCCACGATTCCGGAGAACGCGCGGCGCAGGTTTGCGGCAAGGTCGTGCACCGGCTGGCGTCGCGTCAATTCGAGCCGGCGCATGTTCTCGTGCGTTACGTTGAAGGGCACCTGCAAATCGGGCGGAATCCTGAGGAGCCAGTTGTAGTTGTACGAATCGCTCGAGCGCTTGCGCCAGTCGCGCACTTCCTCGAGTCCCTTCACCGCCGCCCGTGCTGCCCGCGCCGGATCGTCGATGACGACTTCGACGCGGCGCGCTGCCGTTGCGCCAAGCGTTGTCGCGATGAAGGCCTGGATCTGCTCGAAATACGCCGCGCTCTCGGCCGGCCCCGTGAAAATCACCGGCATCGGCTGGCGCGCGTTGGCGGGATCGAGGAGGATTCCGAGCAGATAGAGGATTTCTTCCGCGGTGCCGGCGCCGCCCGGAAACACGACGATGCCGTGCCCCATGCGGACGAACGCTTCCAGGCGCTTTTCGATGTCCGGCATGATCACGAGGTTATTGACGATCGGATTCGGCGGCTCGGCGGCAATGATCCCGGGCTCGGTGATGCCGATGTAGCGGCCGAGCATGATGCGTTGCTTGGAATGGCCGATCGTCGCGCCCTTCATCGGTCCCTTCATGGCGCCTGGGCCGCAGCCGGTGCAGACATCGAGGCCGCGCAGACCGAGTTCGTAACCGACCTTCTTCGTGTAGTTGTACTCGTCGCGGCCGATCGAATGGCCACCCCAGCAGACGATGAGATTCGGCCGGCCCTTCGTTTCGAGCACGCGGGCGTTGCGCAGGATGTGGAAGACCGCGTTCGTGATGTGGGTCGGGTCCTCAAGGTCGAAGCGCTTCGAGTCGATGACTTCGTTCGAGGTGTAGACGATGTCGCGCAGCACCGCGAACAGGTGCTCCTTGATCCCCTTGATCATCTCGCCGTCGACGAAGGCGGTCGCGGGAGCGTTCTTGATCTCGAGCTTGATGCCCCAGGCCTGGCGCACGATGCGGATGTCGAAATCCCTGTAGGCCTCGAAGATCTGTTTCGCGTCATCGATCTCGCTGCCGGAATTGAGGACAGCGAGCGCGCAGCGCCGAAAGAGCGGGTAGAGGCCGCCCTGCCCCGAGTCGAGCAGGCGGTCGACTTCCTGCTGCGAGAGCATCTCGAGGCTCCCCTTCGGCGTAACGCGCGCATCGACGAGGTCTGGCGCACCGGGATCCGCATCGAGGTGATTCGGCAGGACGACGCTGGTTTCTAAGCGTGTTTTCATTGCAGGGGGAGGCGATGCGGGACCCTTGGGGCAGCGACATTGTCCCGGCTCGGCCGGACAAAACCAAGGGCTTCAGGATGCGATGGTCAGGGCTCGATAGCGATCGGCGTGTCGTCCGTCGTGAGCAGCCACATGTCGACCATGTCGACATTCGAGAGCGCGATGCAGCCGTCGGTCCAGTCGAAGCTCTCGTAGTAGCTTTCGGGATGGCGAGGAGCGTTCGGTATGCCGTGGACCATGATCGAACCGCCCGGGCTCCAGCCGTTGTCGTGGGCACGCTGCAAATCGCGATCGTTCGGGTAGGTGACCTGGATGGAAAGGAAGTATTCGCTGCGGGAGTTCCGCCGGCCCAACCGATAGTCGCCCTCGGGCGTGCGAAAGTCCCCTTCGCGCTGCTTCGGACCGGCGGGATTCAAGCCCAGCGAGACCTTGTAGCTCGCGATGACCTGCTCGCCGCGATACAGGTACATGCGCCGCTCGGACTTCTTCACGATCACCCGGTCGGCGGTCGCGAGGCTATCGCCCGTCGCAGGGCCGAACGCCGGCATCGCGAAGCACAGCGCAAGCGCACAAAGTTGAATCCGGACCGCCTTAAGTCGCATGGCGGCAATTATAAAGGCGGCGCCACCGCGGAACGACCGTACCTCGTTCACAGTTGTGCGCTTCGTTCGCGTGACTCATGCCAATTCGATGCGCAGGATCTCGATGATCCTCTTCAGTCCCTGCTCGACGACGGAAGTTTCCGGGTGTCGCAGAATCACGAAGCCCGCCCCTTCATAGCCGGAGGGCTGCGCCTGGCCGGGCTTCGGCAGCTGGCTCGCGACCACGAGGGCGCCCACTTCGCGCTGCGCCTGTTCGAGGCCATGGATCGCCTTCACTCGCCCCGATCCAAGCCCGCGCACGTAGGCGGCTCCTGTCGCGTAGCGGCGCTCCGGCACGTCGAAGGCGCCGAAGATCACGAGGCGCGGCCAGGCCGTGTAGAAATCGCAGTCGTGCGCGTAGGAAATGAGCGTAGTGAACTGCGCGCCGGGCGGGCGGGCGCCCGCCTCGGAAATCGCGATACCGCCGTCCGTCCGTCGAAACCATTCCATGTGGCTCATGCCGGTCTCGAGCCCGAGCGCCCGCAGCGCCTTGAAGCCGCTGCGGCGGATGTCCGCGAATTCGGGCTGGTCGATTTCACGGGGCAGCAGCACACACCACTGAATCCACGGATTCTCGAGGACCGTGAGCGGCGCCGGCCGGTAACTTGAGATGGAATGCCACACCATCCGGCCCTCGATGAGCACCGCGTCGAACGAGAATTCCTCGCCGCGCAGGAATTCTTCGAAGAGCACGGGTCGCTGTGCGCTCGGTGGGTGCCGCTCGAGATAGCGTGCGACGTCCGCCGGATCGTCGAGCCGGAAAGTATTGACCGCCCCGGCGCCGGCGGGCGGCTTCACCACGACCGGAAGACCAACCTCCCCGACGAAGGTCACCGCCTCCTCACCCGACGCCGCGAGCCGATGACGCGCGCACGGCAGCCCGCTGCGTTCGAGCACAGTCTTCATCGTCGCCTTGTCGCGAAAGTTATGCGCGGCCTCGACGCTGAGGCCAGGGAGCCCGAAGTACCCGCGCACTTCCGCGAGCGGCACCTGCAGCTGTTCGAGCGACCCGATGATGCGATCCGGCGCACCGACGTGACGGGCGAGCTGGCGGGCGGCATCCGCAATCCGCACCGGGTCGAGACCGTCCTCGACGCGCCAATGACCGGCGACCTTCGCGCGCAGCGCCGCGGGCAGCCGCTCGATCGGATCCTGGCTGATGATCGCGAGCTTCACGCCCGGCAAGTTGGCCGCACCCTCGACGAACCTGAGCGTCGCGTCCATGAAGAACGGCACGACGAAATAGACGTTCACGGCCGGGCGACCTGCAGGAGCGCATCCCAGTAGTCGAGCTGGTGCCACATCTCGACGACGTGGCCGCCCTCGACCCGGTCCAGGAGAATGGCGCGAAACTTCACGGGGCGATTGCTGGGCATCACATTGAGGAAACGGCCCGTGTGCACTCCCGTCAGCGTGACGCGGGTCGTGACCCACTGGCCGTCCACGCGCTGATCCTCAACGCTCACATGAACGTCGGTGAAAGTCGTGTGCAGAAACTTGGAGACCGCCTGGAAAGTTGCCCGGCCGAGCTCGCTGCCGTTGTAACTCGGCTCCTTGGCCATGTACTCGTCCCAGCGCTCCCAGTGTTCGCCCAGGAGGAGCTCGCCAATGTAAGACCGCACGACCTCCTTGCGGCTCGAGCCCGTCTCGCAGGCGCCAAGCGCCAGCAGGCAGGCAAGAAAAACGATGCGACGGCTTCGACCCATTTCGGCTCCTGGCATGAACGCGAGCGGCGCCGCGGTGAAGGGTCGCTATAATGGCTTAGAACCGCATGAAAACGGGAGTCATTCGACCCTTGCTCCTCACGAGCGCGCTCGCCGCGCTCGCAGCCTGTGCGACCACGCACGGCGATGCGCTGCTTGTCGAACGGCTCGATGAACGCTCGGGGCTCACGGTCACGACGCTCGATCACCCGCTGGAATTCTTCTCCCCGCTCCCCGAGCAGGGCCTCGAGGCCGCAAGCTTCGCCGACGTCGGCCTGGCGGAGACGAACCGCATGGGTACGCGCTCGTACTATCTCTGGGTATCCGTCCTCTGGGGACGGGTCGGTCCTCATCACCTGGAACCACCAGAGTTTGCGTCGATCGACATCGACGCCGGCGGTGAGACACTTTTCTTCAAGCTCGCCGACCAGACGAATGCTCCGGGCCATGTGCGGTTCTACAAGCCCCCCGCCGACTGGAGCACCGAGCTGGTATTTCCGCTGACGACGGCGCAGGTACGCACGCTTTCTCACGCATCGGCCCCTTCGCTCAGGGTCGAAACGCAGGCTGGGGAGTCTTTTGTCTTCAGCTTGTGGAAGCCGCCCACCGCGACACTGCCGGCCTTCGCGGATGAACTGCTTGACGGCGCTGGCGCGCCGCACTGATCCCGCTTCAATAGCGTTCCAGAAACACGCGTTCGCAGCTCTCGTTGCCTGGCCGCATCTCGGCCTGCAGGCGATATTGCTCACCGCCCTCGGCGTCCACTTCCACATGATGGCGGCTCGTCGAACCGGTGGCGCCGCCCACCTGGCAGTCCACGATTAGGAGATGATGGCCCGCCGTCACCGCGACGCTCGCATAACGCAGGTCGACGGTGCGCCCGTCGACGGACCGGATGACGAGCGCGAGCGGGAGCTCCGCCCGCAGCTTCGCGTCGCCGTTGATCACAGCCGTTGCGGACCTGGGCTGGCCCGGGCCGTCGTAAGCCTGGTAGGTGGCGCAGGACGCGAGCGGCACCGAGACGACAAGCAACCGGATCGCACGCATCACGGCGCGCCACCCGCGCTGCCGCTCGGCGTAATCAACGGCACGCTGATGCGCGTGCCCGGCCGGACGTCGCCGAAATCGACGTCCGGGTTGTACTGGCGCACCAGCCAGATCGGCAGATTCGAGCGCTGGTGCGTGATGGTCCACAGCGATTCGCCGGACTTCACCACATGCGTCTCGGTGCCGCTGATGCGGTACTGCTCGAAGAACGCTTCCTGCAGTGCTTGCTGGTAGCCGCGCCGGCGCTGCTCGAAGGTCGCGGCGTCAACCGCGCTGAAATCGAGCTTCAGCCGCCGGCCGATGACCACCGGCTTGCGGTAAACCATGTGATTGAGCTCTCGCAGCCGCTGGGCCCGGATGCCGAGCCAGTCGGCGTAGTGGCCGAGCGTTTCGGCTCCCTGGACGACGATAGTGCCGTCCGACGCAACCGAGTAGTCGCTCGGATCGGCGGTCGCGGTCGATTCCGACCCCGGCATGAGCGACGGGCCGAATTCTGCGGCCTGCGCGGCGGAGACCGGCTGCGCAGCTTGCTGGCGTGCGAGCTCGGCATCGCTCACCGTTTCGGCCGGGACGACATCCTGCTCGACCGGCGGCGAGGGCAATTGCGCGATCGTGATGACACCAGTCGGCTCCGACGGCTTGGCGGCGCCGGCGGCTACGCGCAGCTGCTGGCCTTCGTAGAGATAGTCGCGATCGCGAAGTCCGTTCATGCGCATCAGTTCGGACTCGGAAATCCCGACGCGCTTCGCGATCTCTGACAGCGCATCACCGCGGCGCACGACGTAAACCTCCATGAGCTCCGGTTTCGCCGGAGGCGACGTCGCCACGGCCACGGCGAGCGGCCTCGGCTCCGGCAGGCGCAGTACTTGTCCGCGGGACAATGCCTGGTTCGGTTGCAGGCGGTTCAGGCTCGCGAGCGCCTCGGGAGTGGTGCCCCGCGCCCGCGCGATCGCGTCAAGTGTTTCGCCCTTGCGCACACGATACGTGGGATCCGATCGCTGCACCGTATAGCGCTGGTCGGCCGGCACCCTTGCGAGCATCGTCGAGGCGTCGAACGGCTGGCCATTGTCCGGCAGTCGCAGTTCGAATCCGCGCGGCACGAACCTGCTTCCATTCCACACGGAACCGAGGAGCGATGGATTGAGTGTTCGCAGCGTGCCGCGATCGACGCCGGATACGGCTTCGATCGCACTCAGCGGCATGTAGTGATCGAGGACGACTGTGTGGCTGCGGATCGTCGGCTTGCGCGCGATGCCGCCGAAGTAGGTCTCGGCATTGCGGTCGACCTCGAGCGCGGCGAGGAAGCACACGTAGAAGTTGCGGGAAGCGAAACCGAAGGTGCGGCTCTGGTACTTGCGAACGATGGTCACGATGTCGTCGGTGCCCGTCTGCGCCTTCGCGCGGCGCATGCCTTCAGCGCCGTGGTTGTAGGCGGTGATTGCGAGCGGCCAGCTGCCGAGAAGCTGGTAGTTGTATTGCAGGAGCTGGGCCGCACCAACCGTCGACTTGAAGGGGTCCATGCGTTCGTCGACGACGCCATCGATACGCATGAAGCGGCGGCCGGTCGAGCGCATGAATTGCCACATGCCCGCGGCACCCACCTTGGAATAGGCCGCGGTATTGAACGAGGACTCGACGTGCGGGAGCGCCGCGATTTCCTTCGGCAGTCCGAGCGTCGCGAGCGTGTCCACGATGTGCGTTTCCCATTCACCGGAGCGCACCAGGCCCTCGCGGAAGCGGTCCGCCTGCCCAAGCTGGAACCGAACGTGATCGGCGGCGGCGGAGAAATCGCGCGCGCCTGCCTGCGCCGGCCACAACGCCCGAACGCGCTTGTCCTCCGTCGTCCAGTTGCCTTCGGCGACGCTGACCAGGCGCCGCAGCACCGCCGCGTAGCGATCCCGGGCATCCTCGACCACGTGTTGTCGCTGGCGCGGGCTGTCCTTCGCGTCAAAATTGATTTCCTCGTACACGACACCCAGGTAGCGGTCGTCGTGAATGAGTCCGCCGTTGGTCGTGACCTTAGTGTAGATGCGAGTCCAGAACTGGATGTCGGGCTCAAGCTCCGGCGGCCGGACAAACGGGCTGTCCGCATGCACCCACTGCGGCAGCAGCGGCAGCGCGAGAACGCACAAAAGGAAAAGCCAAGGTCGAAGAACCGGGCGTCCGGGTCCAGTTTCGAACATGTTTGACACAGCTGGCGCGATGCGGGGGCTCCTGTATACCGACCGGAGTCCCGGCTTTGCAAGCCCTTTGCGCCCGCCGGTCAGGTGTCGGAAACGCCGTCCGGGACCGTACAGGCCAAAAGCGCTGCAATTCGCCTGTCGCGCGGACGTGCGCGAACGCACTCCACATTTTCTGCGCGGGCAAAACGTCGTCATTCTTTACAGCTGCGGGTTTCTCGGCCGCCGCATCGCGTGAGTCGGGGCTGCGGGCGAGATGCCGGAACGCGAATTTTCGAGGCGTACTTCACAGTACCGGCGCGCCCTGACTCCGTTTTCGCGTTGGCGCCGCCCGCACGGACTCGATGGCACATGCCTTGCACCTCTTCCACCAGGGCAGCGCTAGGGGAACGACAAGACTCGGACGGACTCAGGGATCGCACCAGTAGAAGAATCAGAAGAAGTACCAGAAGAACTAAGAGAGAAGGCAGAGCCCCGCTTCGGCGGGGCTTTTTTTTGGAAGAGGGGTCAGAGCCAATTTAGTTTTCGCGCAGCCAGCCGGCGCTGCGCGCTGGCGGGTGGCACGAAAACTAAATTGGCTCTGACCCCTCTTCCAAAAAACAAGGCAGCCCGGAGGCTGCCTTGAGAGTCGCGTGCCGGTCCCATCAGGGCGGGAACTGGGCGGGGAACCCAGAGTGGCGCGCAAAAAGCAGATTGGTTGGTGCCTTAAGGCTCGCTTCGATCCCTCAACCGCATTTCGAATCGCCGCAGGCGAGACAGGTCATGCAGCCATCCATCATGACGACGGCGGCCGTGCTGCACTTTGCGCAGAGCTGCGCGCCCTCGGGGTAATGTGACTTCGCAAAAGCGTCCGTCTGCTTGCGCCGCGCCTCGAACTCGGCGCGCTTCTCGTCGATCAGTTTCTGCCGGTGCTCATCCATCACGGGCTTGGCCAAGAGCCCAATGGTCTGCAGGTGCCTCTCGATCACGTAGCCGAGCTCCGCGATGATCGAGGGCATGAACTTGCCGCCCGCCTGCCAGTAGCCGCCGCGCGGATCGAACACCGCCTTCAGCTCGTCCACCAGGAAAGTGACGTCGCCGCCCTTGCGGAACACCGCCGAGATGATGCGCGTGAGCGCGACGATCCACTGGAAGTGATCGAGGTTCTTCGAATTGATGAAGACCTCGAACGGACGCCGCTGCTCGTGCTCCGTGCCTTCGTTCAGCACGATGTCATTGATCGTCACGTACATGGCGTGATCCGACACCGGCGTCTTGATCTTGTAGGTCGAGCCGATCAGGACCTCCGGACGCTCGAGCTTCTCGTGCATCCGGATGACTTCGGCCTTCGCCGGCTGCGCCTCTCGCGCTTCCGCGCGCGGCTTCTCCTCCGGCCTGTTGACCTTGTACTTGACGATCTTCTTGTCGATCTTGATGGCGCTCATAGGATCCACTTTTTCAGAACTTTCCGTAGTAGCCTTCTTTCATTGCATCGAAGAGGTTCGCCGCGGTGTGTGTTTCACCGTCGTACTCGATGACCTCATCGCCCCTCGCTTCGATCTCCGTGCCATCTTCCAGCGTGAACTTGTAGGTCGTGTTCTTCAGGTCCTCTTCCTTCACGAGCACGCCCTGGAACGCCTCCGGGTTGAACCGGAACGTCGTGCAGCCCTTGAGCCCCTGCTCAAAGGCGTACATGTAGATGTGCTTGAAGTCCTCGTACTTGTAGTCGGTCGGCACGTTCGCCGTCTTCGAGATCGACGAATCCACCCACTTCTGCGCGGCCGCCTGGATATCGACGTGTTCGCAAGGCGAGACTTCGTCCGCGGCGCTGAAGTAGTCCGGCAACTTCTCCGCGCCCGCGGTCGCGCCCGGCATCGCGCGCGGATTCACGAGCTCCCGGTACGCGAGGAGCTCGAAGGAGAAGACGTCGATCTTCTCCTTCGTCTTGCGGCCCGGGCGGATGACGTTGCGGAAATAGTGGTGCGCGAACGACGGTTCAATACCGTTCGACGCATTGTTGGCGAGCGACAGCGAGATGGTGCCGGTCGGCGCAATCGAGGTGTGATGCGTGAAGCGCGCGCCGACCTCGGCCAGCTCGTGCACGAGCTCCGGCACGACGGTCGCGAGACGCTGCATGTAGCGGCTGTACTTCGCGTGCAGCACGCGGCCCGGAATGCGTGTGCCGACCTTCCAGCCGTCCTTCACCATTTCGGGGCGCTTGCGCAGCATCTCGGCCGTGACGGTGAACTCCTCGTTCATGATCGGCGCGGGACCCTTCTCCCGGGCCAGGTCGAGCGCGGTTTGCCAGCCTGCGACCGCCATCTCGCGCGTGACTTCCTCGGTGAAGGCGACCGACTCCTTCGATCCATAGCGCAGGCCGAGCATCGTGATCGTCGAGCCGAGACCGAGGAACCCCATGCCGTGGCGACGCTTGCGGTGGATTTCCTCCCGCTGGCGCTCGAGCGGGAGCCCGTTGATCTCGACCACGTTGTCGAGCATGCGCGTGAAGATGCGCACCACTTCCCGGTAGGTCTCCCAGTCGAAGCGCGCGTCCACGGTGAAGGGATCGAGCACGAAGTTCGTGAGATTCACCGAGCCCAGCAGGCACGAGCCATATGGCGGCAGTGGCTGCTCGCCGCAGGGATTCGTCGCGCGGATGTTTTCGCAGAACCAGTTGTTGTTCATCTCATTGACCCGGTCAATGAGGACGAACCCGGGCTCCGCAAAATCGTAGGTCGACGTCATGATGACGTCCCACAGGCGCCGCGCCGGCAGGCTCTTGTAGATCTTGCAGGCGACGAGCCCCTGCTCGTTCGCGATGTAGCCGTCGTGCGAGGGCCATTCGCGCCAGACGTACTTCGCCGGATCGTTGAGATCGGGGCTATCCTGTTCGACTTCCTTGCGGCTTACCGGGAAGGCGAGCTGCCAGTCGGTGTCCGTGCGCACGGCCTGCATGAACTCGTCGGTGACGAGGAGCGAGAGGTTGAACTGGCGCAGCCGACCGTTCTCGCGCTTCGCGCGGATGAACTCCATCGCGTCCGGATGGCCGATGTCGAACGTGCCCATCTGCGCGCCCCGCCGGCCGCCGGCCGAGGACACGGTGAAACACATCTTGTCGTAGATATCCATGAAGGAGAGCGGACCCGAGGTGTAGGCCCCCGCTCCCGACACGTAGGCGCCGCGCGGACGCAGCGTCGAAAATTCGTAGCCGATGCCGCAGCCCGCTTTCAGAGTGAGGCCGGCCTCGTGCACCTTGTTGAGAATATCGTCCATCGAATCGCGCACCGTGCCAGAGACGGTGCAGTTGATGGTCGAGGTCGCCGGCTTGTGCTCGAGTGCACCGGCGTTCGAGGTGATGCGGCCCGCCGGGATCGCGCCCTTGCGCAGCGCCCAGAGGAAACGCTCATAGCACTGTTCGCGCAATTCCTCGCTCTCCACTTCCGAGAGCGAGCGCGCCACGCGCTTGTAGGTATCGTCCATCGTCTTGTCGATAGGCGTTCCGTCCTTGGCCGAGAGGCGATACTTCTTATCCCAGATGTCGAGCGAGGCTTCCTGGTAAGGAATGCTCGTCACATCGTGAGGATCGAGTTTGACGACGCTATTCATTTTCTTGCCGACACTCCCCAAAAAAAATTGCGAAAAGAACGGCGCCCGAGGGGCGGTGCGTCCATCCCTAGTCGTTCGAACTGGGTCACTTCAGCCGGATTTTCTCTGGTCCGATTTCTATCTTCGTGTTGCCGCAAGGCGTCTTGCCGCAAGCGACGTTAGCGCGAGGTCCACACACCAACCGGGCGTTCATCGACTCGTTTTCTAAAGACTCTTCGAAGAAATATGGCGACGAATGAGCGAGCTTCGACCTGCAAATCATCCATCGAGCTCCCTGACTCGAGCTGTGGTGGTCTGCAACGGGACCACAACATCTTGTGTCAGGGGCGCAAGCGTATTCCTCGCGCCGCAACTTCGTCAAGATTTTTTTCGGTCTAAAACGGGTCTAAAAACGGTCGTTCATTCAGATACTTACAATATTCTACTGAGAAATTGCCTGACTGCCCTTGCGACGCCGGCCGAAAGCGCCTGTCAAGGCGCCTCGCAAGATATTGTGTTCACCGAAATCACACAGGCGATGCACAGCTTGTCCACCGGACGCGGAAATTTGCGCGCAATCCCTGCCGTTGAAATGCATTTGCCCGGCCATAGCTAGTGCTTCCGTCGAGAGCCGACCGCTCTCAAAAACTTTCTGGAGGAAGAACCCATGAACGTCATTCGCTATGAGCCATTCGGCTTCGTCAACCGCCTGCATCGAGACCTCGACCGCCTGCTCGGCAGCTCTGCCGCGCTCGCGGACGATACTTCCGCTGTCACCAGCGACTGGCTGCCGGCCGTGGACATCAAAGAGGAGGCCGACGGCTTCGTAATTCACGCCGATGTGCCGGGCGTCGACCCGAAGGACATCGACGTGACCCTCGAGAAGGGCATTCTCGCGATTCGCGGTCAGCGCAAGTCGGAAGCCCGTGAAGAGCAGGACGGTTACCGCCGCGTCGAGCGCGTCAGCGGCCAGTTCTTCCGCCGCTTCAGCCTGCCCGATGCCGCCGCCCAGGACGCAGTCGAGGCCAAGTACGCGAACGGCGTACTCGAGGTGCGCATCCCGAAGCAGCCTCAGGTTCAGCCCCGTCGCATCAAGGTCGCGGCGGCCTGACGACCGGCATGCTGCGAGGCCGCGCGCGGGCATATTCCCCGCCCGCGCGCGGCCGTTCGGCGTTCCCGTACAATTGCCGTCCCCGCCCCTGGGATGCCGAAATGAGAACCAGCACGATCGCCCTGCTCGCGAGCCTTGGGCTCAGCATTTCGCAGCTGAGCGTCGCCGCTGGCGCCGCTCAGCAGAAGAAGGCGCCGCCACCGGTCGCGCAACTGCAGCAGGAATCCCAGGTCCCCTCGCTGTCGCCGATGATCAAGCGTGCCGCGCCGGCCGTTGTCTACGTCACGGTGTCCGGCACGGTTCCGCTGGCAGCGCCCGTCAATCCCCTCTACGAAGAACCCGGCACGCGTCCGTTTCGCGGCGCGGGCTCCGGCGTCATCGTCGATGCGGTCAATGGCTACATCATCACCAACGCGCACGTCGTTGAAGGCGCGACGGATATCATTGTCACTCTCGCCGACGACCGGCAGGTTCCCGCGCAGGTCAAGGCGCGCGACGTCCTCTCGGACATCGCGCTGCTGCAGGTGAAGTCGCCGAATCTCGTGCAGATTCCGCTCGGTGACTCATCGAAGCTCGAAGTCGGCGACTACGTCGTCGCAATCGGCAATCCCTTCGGCCTGCAGCACACGGTCACCTCCGGCATCGTGAGCGCGCTTGGCCGCTCGGGCATCAACCCGGAGAACTTCGAGGACTTCATCCAGACGGATGCGTCCATCAACATGGGCAACTCTGGCGGCGCCCTCGTCAACCTCAAGGGCGAACTCGTCGGCATCAATACCGCGATCCTTTCGCGCACCGGCGACAACTCGGGCATCGGTTTCGCGATACCCGTGAACATGGTCCGCACGATCTACGACCAGCTCCTCAAGTACGGAGCCGTGAAGCGCGGCCTGCTTGGCGTGAACATCTATACGATGACGCCCGACGACGCCGAGAACCTCGGCGTCTCGGGCGTGCATGGCGCCGTTGTGTCGCAGGTGATCGAAGGCTCGACCGCCGAAGCCGCCGGCATCAAGACGGGCGATGTCATCACGTCCGTCAACGCGCAGCCGGTCAAGACCGCCGCGGAGCTGAGAAACGCGATCGGCCTGCTGCGCGCGGGCGACCAGGTCGAGATCAGCCTGCTGCGCGAAGGCAAGACACGCAAGCTCATGGCGACGATTACGGAAGCTTCCGAAACCCAGACGGCTGACAACACGCCCATTCCCCGTGGCCTTGCGGGCACCGAACTCGTCGACGGCGAAGGCGGCGTGCTGGTGAAGGCGGTCGACGAGACGAGCCTTGCGGCGCAGGCCGGATTGCGGCCGAACGATGTGATCGTCGCCGTCAACCGCGCACATGTCTCCAAAGTGAAGGAGCTGCGCGACCAGGCGAAGGACGCTCGCGCGCTCTGGCTCGACGTCCGCCGCGGCGGCCGCGCGCTCCTGATCGTCGTCCGCTGACGGCTCTACTAGTTATTGCAGACGGCGGCGCGCCGTTCGGGTGCCGGCCGCTTCGCGAGCTCGCCGACGCGCCGGTAGAACGCTTCCAGGTCGCCGCCGCTTTGCGCGAGCAGTCGATCGAACCCCGGCACACAATCGAAATATGTTGCAACCGCCGCGAGACGCGCGTTGTTGAGGTCGCTGGCAAACCAGTCGCGGTAATTCACGCCGTCATTCCACTGCACAGACAGCTGGCCGAGCCGCTCGGCCAGCGTCGAAAACGCGAGTTGCTTCTCCGCTCGCGCGGCTTCCGCTCCTTCCGCCGTGCCGTTCACTCTCTTATATGTCCCGCGCAGGAGATCCCGCGTCGCGGCAAGATCGCCATTAACGATCACCAGGTGCCCGCGCCTCGCATTGAACAGATCGAGATCCCCCGGCCGGTTTTCGGATGACAGCCAGCGCCGCACCCCTTCCTGCTCGACCGCGGTCGCAAAGGCTTCGTTGAACGCGGAGTCGTCCGGCACGTATACCCGTTGGTGCGCAAGCTCGTGAAAGATAATGCTCGCGAGGTTCACATCGCCGTAGCGAACCATGCTGGAGAGGACCGGATCCGAAAAATGTCCAAGCGTCGAATAGGCCGTGGCCCCACCTACGTGCACGTCGAGGCCTTTGCCCCGCAGCTTCTCGGCAAAGCTGCGCGCCGACTTTTCGGAAAAATAGCCGCGATAGGGCACACAGCCGGCGATCGGGAAGCACCAGAGTTTCGGATCGACGGAAAACTCAGGCGCTGCAAATACGTTCCAGACGACGTAGTCACGCCCGATGTCCGCATAGGTGGTGTAGCTCTTGTTGCGCGGCAGTCCGAGCTCGCTCGATGCGAATTCCCGGATCGCGATCACCTGCTCGAGACGTGTACGGACATCGGCTGGCGTTTTTGTCCGCGCGACCACGCGATCGATGGGTTCGCGCTTCATGAGGATGGAGGCCTGGCCGCGTGCCGCCTGCAGCACGTAACACCCGGCAAGCGCCACGCTCACCGTCGCGCCCGACAGAATCTGCAGGCGACGGCGCCACCCGGCCGCCGTTGCGCCCCGCGTCGAAGCTGGCGGATCAACCATGGGTCGCTCGGTCTCCTGAGGTTGCAACTCGGTTAGTATCTGGCGATGCAAGTGTATCTGGTAGGCGGCGCCGTTCGGGACGAGCTGCTCGGCCGGGCGGTCGCCGAGCGCGACTGGGTCGTCGTCGGCGCGACGCCCGAATCGATGACGGCGCTCGGCTACCGACAGGTCGGCCGCGACTTCCCGGTCTTCCTGCATCCCGAGACCCACGAGGAATACGCGCTCGCGCGCACCGAGCGCAAGAACGCTCCGGGCTATCGGGGTTTCGCAGTCGACTTCGCTCCCGATGTCACGCTCGAGCAGGATCTCGCCCGCCGCGATCTGACGATCAACGCCATGGCGCGCTCAGCCGAAGGCATGCTGATCGATCCGTTCGGCGGCCGTGAAGATCTCGAGCATCGACTCCTCCGCCACGTGTCCGCCGCGTTCGTCGAAGACCCGGTACGCGTGCTGCGGCTCGCCCGCTTCGCTGCCCGCTATGCGGCGCTTGGTTTTCACGTCGGCGACGACACGCTGGCGCTGGCGCGGCGCATGGCGGCGGACGGCGAGCTCGATGCGCTCGTGCCGGAACGGGTGTGGCAGGAAACGGAGAAGGCGCTCGGCGAAGCGGATCCGGCGGTCTACTTCGAGGTCCTGCGCGCGAGCAACGCGCTGGCGATTGTCTTTCCGGAGATCGAGCGCCTGTACGGCGTCCCGCAGCCAGCGCGCTGGCATCCGGAGATCGACACGGGGGTGCATACGGTGATGGCGCTCGCTGCGGCAGCCCGGCTTTCCAAGGACAAGGTCGTGCGCTTCGCGGCGCTCGTGCACGATCTCGGCAAAGCGGAAACACCGCGCGATCTGCTGCCGAGCCACGCGGGACACGAGGAGCGAAGCGTCCGCCTGGTGAACGAACTTTGCAGCCGGCTCCGGGTCCCGAACGAGTATCGCGACGTGGCCGTGCTTGCTGCCCGCCATCACGGCGTCATTCATCAGGCCGCGGAATTGCGGCCGGCAACCACGGTCGACCTCCTCGACGCTGCCGATGCGCTGCGCCGGCCCGCGCGCTTCGAACAACTGCTGCTCGCCTGCGAAGCGGACGCGCGCGGACGCAAGGGGTTGGAGGATCGCGCCTATCCGCAGGCCGATCGCTTACGGCGAGCGCGAGCGAGCGCGGCCGCGGTGGTGCCGACGACGGAGGAACTCGAGCGATTCAAGGGGCCGGAGCTCGCCGACCAGTTGCGCCGCCGGCGCATCGACGCCGTGCGACGCGATCCGGGCGGCCGCGAGTAGGACTCAGCCGCCGATGTAGGCGATGAGTGTGACGCCGGCGAAGCCGACAGTGTCCGCCTGCTCCGAGTCGAAGACGCCGACATGCACCTCGAGATCCGTTCGACGCGACAGCGCAAAGCTGAGACTTCCAACCAGCGTATCCGAATCGAGCCGGTCGATGAGTTCCTGCGTATGCTGATAGTCGAGCGAATACGTGTGAGTGCCACGTACCGTGCTGACGCCGGCCGACAACGATGAATCGAGGAACACCGTTTCCTGGTGCACGGTCGCGAAGCCTGCGGCCGTTGCCCTGAGCGTCAGGCGTTGAAGGAACGCGGGGCTTACCGCCCGCAGCCGGTCCGTGCGCACGGTCACGCCACCGATTGCAAGGCTCGAGAAGCGGCACTCGAAGTCGCCATAGTCGTAATTCTTGCCGGCGAGGTATCCACTCCAGCGCTTGCCGGTGAGGGAGATCCGTCCGCCGATGGCGACCCCGTCGAGATTGCAGCCGGCGGTTCCGGTCACGGCAATTGGCGGCAGGTTCGGGCGCGGAATCACGCCAGCAACCGCGAATGAATTGAAATCGCTCGATCGCGTCTCGGCGAGCGCCGTGAAGCGCCAGCCCTGCCACTTCAGGGACACCGCCCCGCCGAGATCGGTGGTTGCGACGAGATTGGGATCCTCCCAGTAATCCGCCGACAGGGAAAATCCCCAATGCTCGAAGCCCTGATCGAACGCGAGATCGACTGCGCTCGCCGTCAGCTGGTCGCTCCGGGTCGAGGCGTCCGAATAACTTGCGTGCAATGCGAACGACCGGGTCTCGCGCAGCAAGAGGGCGGCGCTGCCGTCGATGAAATATCCACCATCGCCGTCCGCTTCCGCGCCTGCCGTCAGGAGCCAGAGCCGCTGCCCTGACTCGAGGAGCTGCGGATCGGTGAGCAACTCCTCATCGCCTGCGTGCACGGCGGCCGGCAGTGCAAGCACGGCGACCGCAGCGACGATCATGGCTCGAATCGGCTCCACAAGTGACCTCGATGAAGACGTTGCTAGAGCGTGTGCCTCAGATCGCGCAGCGAAAATCCCTGGAGCGGTTCGGCGATGCCACGGCCGAGCGCCATCACCTTGAATGCCTCACCCATCTCGCCCGGCAACAGCAGGCGGTTCGCCGCGTTCACGATGGCCTGCCGGTCCCGGTCTGCCCCACGAAGCAAAGTGCCGAGTGCTCGATCGAGTCCTGTCGCCATTAGAAACTGCGCCTGCGTCGTAAAGCCGAGTACGTCGAGCCCCGCGGCATCGGCCGCTTCGGCCACGGCCGTGAAGTCGACCCAGGCCGTGAGGTCCTGAAGCCCCACGTACGCAAATGCATCCGAGTGCGCGCGGTGGCGAAAGTGACAGATGAGCGACCCCTGACGCCGATCGGGGTGGTAATACTGCGCACGCGGCAGGCCGTAATCCATGACGAGGAGCACACCGTGCGCAAGCGCTTGCGACGCTGCAGCTATCCAGCCCGTTAATAGTGCACAGATTTCGGACTCGTAGACTTCGTCGTCCACGATCGGGAGCGCCTGGACGGCGGCCTCGAGCGCTTGTGGGGCCGGGCGCGGAACCGTCGCAAGATCGTTGCCGGCGAGCGCAACACCCAGCCGCTCGATGCGTCCGCCGGCAATGCGAAAGCGTTCGACCGGGAGCGCGTCCAGGACCTCATTGGCGAGCACCGCGCCGCACACCGGCTGCGCGGGCAATCGCTCGAGCCAGTGCACGCGCGCTGCGAGCGCGCCGAGAGATCGACTCACGAGCTCCTGCTGGCGCTCCTTGAGATCAGCGCTCACCTCGACGATGTCATAGCGCTCGGGTTCGACGCCGCGCGCCACGAGTGCTCGCACGACCTCAACAGCCATCCTTCCACTGCCCGCTCCGAACTCGAGGATTTCGCGCCCGCCGGTCTTTGCGAAGACTTCGGCAATCTGTTCGGCGACACACTCGGCGAAGAGCGGCGTGAGCTCAGGCGCGGTGATGAAATCGCCGTCCGCGCCGAACTTGCGTGCGCCGGCGCTGTAGTAGCCGAGCCCGGGTTCGTAAAGCGCGAATCGCATGAACTCGCTGAAGGGGATCCAGCCGCCGGCGGCGGCGAGTTTCGCATCGAGCGCCGCGCGAACGCGCTCGGCGTGCCGACGCTCGTCCGTCGAAAGCGCCGGCAGGTTCGTGCTTCGCGTCATAGCGGACGGGCTGCGGCAGACAGGTCGCGGGCGATCGAGTATTGTCGATCCGTCAATCGTTCCATAGCTTCATTCGGTCGAAGCACACTGACTCCATGACAACATCGCTCCCGCTTGCCTCGCGTACCGCGCTCGTGACGGGTGCAGCACGGCGTGTGGGCGCCGCAATCGCTTCCGCACTGCATGCCGCCGGCGCGAATCTCGTCATTCATTATAGGTCGTCGAGGCGTGAGGCCGAGGCGCTCGTCGAAAGACTCAATCGTGCACGTGCGGGCAGCGCCGTCGCGCTTGGCGCGGACTTCATCGACATGGCTGTCCTGCTGCGGTTGATCGATGAATCGGTCGCCGCCTTCGGCGGTCTCGACATCCTCGTCAACAACGCATCGAGTTTCTATCCAACGCCCGTCGGAAAGATCACGCTGCAGTCCTGGGACGACCTGATGGGCAGCAACCTCAAGGCGCCTCTCTTCCTGGCGCAAGCCGCCGCACCGGCGCTGCGCCAGCGCGCGGGACTCATTCTCAATCTCGTCGACATCCACGGCATGAGAGCACTGCCGAACTACCCGCTCTACAGCATCGCGAAAGCGGGACTCATCATGCTGACGCGGGCGCTCGCCCGCGAACTTGGACCTGAGATCCGCGTGAACGGTATCGCGCCGGGTCCGGTCATGTGGCCCGAAGGCGAGATCGACGCGGCGATGAAGGCCGAGATCATCCACAAGACCGCGCTGAAGCGCCTCGGCTCACCGGAAGACGTTGCGCAGGCCGCCGTCTTCTTCGCAACCGCAGCACCCTTCGTGACCGGCCAGATCCTAGCGGTCGACGGAGGCCGCAGCCTCGGCTGGTGAGGTACCGGGATTGGATAACTGGGGATTTCGCGGCGCGTCGTGCTCTGTCTGCTAGGCGCGAAATCCCCAGTTATCCAATCCCGGTACCTCGACCATTCGCAGGTCTGATTGATCGAACGCCTGCCAGAGCTGCCGCAAGGTGAGTCCCGCCGTCGGATGCTTGAGGCTCGGCGCAAGATCCGCGGCCGGTCGCAGCATGTAGGGCTTCGTCAGCAGATCGGCGCGCGGCACTTTGAGGCCCGGCTCGTCGATCACCTGATCGCCATAGAGAAGGATGTCGAGGTCCATCGCGCGCGGCGCCCATTTCGGGGCGAGGCGCGGCCGCCCGCACCGCTCTTCGATGGCGTGGAGCTTGCGGATGATGTCGCGCAGCGGCTGGTCCGTCGCAAAACCGACCACGAGATTGATGAAGTCGGCGCCGTCGAAACCGAACGCGGGATTGCGGTATGCGGGCGAAACGCCGAGATCCGGATATTCGCGTCGCAACTCGGTGAGCGCGCCGCGCAGATTCTTTTCCGGTTCGACGTTGCTGCCGCAGGCGACATAAACGGCGGGCATCAGGTGCTCGCGGCCGTATGGTCTTCGCGACGATAGTCTTCGCGCCTGCGCTCCATCACGATGCCGACATCGCGGGAATTGCGGATCGCGCCCGGCTTGTGCAGCGTCACCTTGAGCCACGCGAGATCGAATTCGCGCACGAGCGTTGCGGCGAGCCGCTCCGCCAGCGTTTCGAGCAGGTGGAATTGGGATTCGCCGACGAACTGCAGCGTCCGCTTCGCGACGTTCTTGTAGTTGAGCGTGCGGCCGATGTCATCGTGCACGGCCGCGGCCGCCACGTCGGTCGCCAGTTCCAGATCGACGAGCACGGTCTGGCGGACCTGCCGTTCCCAGTCGTAGTAGCCGATGATCGTTTCGACCTTGAGCTCGGTCAGGAAAATACGGTCCATGGGGTCCTTCAGCTGGAGGCTGCGATGGAAGGATTGCCGGCGAGCGGCCAGCGCGCCCGTGCGCGAATCGCGAGTGGTTCACGCTCACCGGCGCGCAACCGCCAGAGCCCGGCCATGGCGATCATCGCGGCATTGTCGGTGCAGAATTCGATGCGCGGATAGCGGACCGCGACGCCGAGTTCGCCGCCGACGGCCGTCAGCCTCTCGCGCAGCGCGCGATTGGCGCCGACGCCGCCGGCGACCACCAGCGTCTTCAGCCGGGTTTCCACAAGCGCGCGCCGCGTCTTCGCGACAAGCGTATCAACGATGGCGGCCTGGATGTCGCTCGCGAGATCGTTGCGGTCGGTAGCCGTGAGTTCACGCCCGCGAATCAATAGGGCGGCTGCGGTCTTGAGCCCGCTGAAGCTGAAATCGAAACCCGGACGGTCGAGCATCGGCCGCGGCAATGTGTGGCGGCCGGCCCTGCCGAGTGCCGCGAGTCTTTCGAGGTGGGCGCCCCCCGGATACGGGAGGCCCAGGAGCTTCGCCGTCTTGTCGAAGGCTTCGCCCGCCGCATCGTCGACCGACTGACCGAGCACGCGGTAATCGGCGAAAGCATGAACGTCGATGAGCATGGTGTGCCCGCCCGACACGAGGAGCGCGAGGAATGGGAATTGCGGCGCATCCGGCTCGAGCATCGGTGCCATCAGGTGCCCCTCCAGATGGTGAACGGCGATCGCCGGCCGATTCCAGGCATAGGCGAGGCTCCGCCCAAAGGCCGCCCCCACGAGGAGCGCGCCGATCAGGCCGGGACCGGCCGTATACGCCACGGCATCAATGTCGGCCGGCCGGCTGGCCGCATCGGCAAGCACCGCCCGGGTCAGGGGCACGAGGTGGCGGACGTGATCGCGCGAAGCGAGCTCGGGCACAACCCCACCATAGCGGTCATGCATGTCCGACTGGCTGTGGAGCCGGTGCGCGAGCAGGCCCCGTTCCTCGTCCAGGACGGCAACCGCGGTTTCGTCGCAGGAAGACTCGATCCCGAGCACCCTCATGGCGCCCATACCGGGGCCGGCCTGCCGAGCCAAGACCCTGTCATTACGCCGTTTTTGCCTTTTTGGGGGCACATCTCTTAGAATCGCCAACCCTTTTTAGGCCCCGTCAGGAACCTGTTACCAATGCCGAGCGTACGTGTCAGAGAAAACGAATATTTCGATGCGGCTCTGCGCCGCTTCAAGCGCGCGTGCGAGAAAGCCGGCATCCTGACAGAGCTGCGGCGCCGCGAATTCTACGAGAAGCCGACCCAGGAGCGGAAACGCAAGAAGGCGGCGGCGATCAAACGGCATCTGAAGCGACTGTCCCGCGACGTCACGCGCCCCGCGGCACGCTAAACCCCAACCCCCAAGCGAGCGAGTGCAACATGTCCCTGAAAGAAAGAATCACAGAGGACATGAAGGCGGCGATGCGTGCCGGCGACAAGGACCGCCTCGGCTGCATTCGCATGATCGGCGCGGCCATCAAGCAGCGCGAAGTCGACGAGCGCATCACGCTCGACGACGCCCAGGTGCTCGCGGTCCTCGACAAGATGATCAAGCAGCGCAAGGAATCGGTCGTGCAGTTCCAGGCGGGCAATCGCGCCGACCTCGTTGCCAAGGAAACGGCCGAGATCGCCCTCCTGACCGCCTACCTGCCCCAGCAGCTCTCCGAGTCGGAACTCGAAGCCCTGATCGCCGAGGCGATCGGCGCCACCGGCGCGCAAACCATCAGGGACATGGGCAAGGTCATGGGGCTCGTGAAGCAGAAGGCCCAGGGCCGGGCCGACATGGGCGCCGTGGGCGCGAAGATCAAAGCCAAGCTCGGCGGCTGAGCGGACCCTGCCCGATCGAGGGGCGCGTCATGGCCGGCCGTATTCCCCAGAATTTCCTCGACGAACTCGTCGCGCGGACCGATATCATCGAAGTCATCGGCAGCCGCATTCAGCTGAAAAAGGCCGGGCGCGAATACAAAGCCTGCTGCCCGTTCCACGGCGAAAAGACACCGTCCTTCACGGTGAGCCCCGACAAGCAGTTCTATCACTGCTTCGGCTGCGGCGCGCACGGCACGGCGCTCGGATTCCTGATGGAGCATGACCGTCTCGGCTTCATCGACGCCGTCGAAGAGCTGGCGTCGCGCGCTGGGCATGGAAATTCCGCGGGAAGCGCGCGAAGCCGCCGACGGGCCCGATCGGGAGCTCTATGACCTCACCGCCGCGGTCGCGCAGTTCTATCGCGACGAGCTCAAGGCCGACGCGCGGGCGAAGGAGTATCTGCAGGGCCGCGGACTCACCGGCGAAACCTGCGCGCCGATTCGGCATCGGCTACGCGCCGGATTCGTGGAACGCGGTGCTCAGGAAATTCGGCTCAGCGGAGGCAGGCCGCCACCGGCTGGTGGCCGCGGGACTCATCATCGAGCGCGACGGACCGAAAAGGGGCGACGACAATCACTACGACCGTTTCCGCGACCGGATCATGTTTCCGATCCGTGATGCGCGCGGCCGCGTGATCGGCTTCGGCGGCCGCGTACTCGACAAGGGCGAGCCGAAGTACCTCAATTCCCCGGAGACCGCGCTCTTTCACAAGGGGCGCGAACTCTACGGTTTCTACGAGGCGCGGCAGTCGCGCGCAGACCTCAAGCGCCTCATGGTGGTAGAGGGCTACATGGACGTCGTGCGCCTGCATCAGGCAGGCATCACGTATGCCGTCGCGACGCTCGGTACGGCCACGACCCAGGAACATCTGGCGCGGCTCTTTCGCGTCGGTAACGAGGTCGTCTTCAGCTTCGACGGCGACCGGGCGGGACGAGCGGCGGCATGGCGGGCCCTCGAGAATGCACTGCCGCAGGCGAAGGAAGGACGGCAGATCCGCTTCCTCTTCCTGCCGGAAGGTCACGATCCCGACACGCTGGTCGGCGAGGAAGGCGCGGAGAAATTCGAATCGCGCCTCGCGGATGCGCTGCCGCTCTCGGAATATCTGGTGCAGCATCTCGCGAGCCAGGTTGACCTCGAACATGTCGACGGTCGTGCGCGCCTCGCCGAGCTCGCACGCCCGCTCATCGCCAAGGTGCCGGCGGGTGTTTACCGCGAACTCCTCATCGATCGCCTGGCAGAGACGGTGCGCATGCCGGGAGCGCGCCTCGGCGCGCTCCTCAAGCTCGAATCCGTCCCGGGTGAACGAGCGGCGGACGCCGACGAGCGCGAGGAACGACGTACCGGGGCGACCCTGAGCCCCGGCCGGCGAAATCTGGTCCGTCAGGCGATCACGCTGACGCTCCACCACCCCTATGCCGCAGGCGCGATTGAGGATCCCGATGCGCTCGCGGACGTCGACCGGCCGGGCATCGCGCTGCTGATCGAGCTCTTGAAAGCGGCAGCCGGAGCGCCCAAATCGACCCTCGCTGGCCTCTTGGAGCGTTGGAGAGATCGCCCGGAAGGCACCCACTTGGCGAAGCTCGCAATCACCGAACTCCCGGAATTGAGTCGCGAACAGGCGGCGATTGAGCTCAATCAGGCTGTGAACAAGTTACTTACCGATGGCAGCCGGGCACGGCGACGCGATGCCCTGCTTACCAAAGCCCGGGCGGGCCAATTGAGCATTGAGGAAAAGCAGGAACTTCAAAAGCTTCTGGCTGCCAGACCGACGCCCGGCAGCCTGCGGCCCGGGGGCGGATGAGCGCCGCCGACTGGCTGTCTAAGGCCTTGATCTGTATACTCGCGCGTCTTTTTTTCCCGGTACCCAGACACCCCTCATGAAGACCCCCAGCGCAGCCGAGAAAAAGACTCCTCATCACATTGCCGATGAGCGCCAGTCTCAGCTCAAGCTCCTGATCGCGAAGGGCAAGGAACAGGGCTACCTGACATACGCGGAGGTGAACGATCACCTTCCGAGCGAGATCGTCGATCCGGAGCAGATCGAAGACATCGTCAACATGATTAACGACATGGGCATCCCGGTGTACGAGAAGGCACCGGACGCCGAGTCGTTGCTGCTGTCGGATGCCGCCGCGGCGCCCGATGAAGAAGCCGTCGAAGAAGCCACCGCCGCGCTCGCGAACCTGGACGCGGAGTTCGGCCGCACCACCGACCCGGTGCGCATGTACATGCGCGAGATGGGCACGGTGGAACTCCTGACGCGCGAAGGGGAAATCCGCATCGCGAAGCGTATCGAGGAAGGACTCGATGCCGTGCGCGTCGCGCTCTCGATGTATCCGGCGACCTTTGAAGTCATCGCGCGCCAGTACGAGCCGGTGAAGACGGGCCAGAACCGCCTTGTCGACATTATCGTCGGCTTCATCGACCCGAACGCGCCGGACGAAATCGCGCAGCCGCAGAATCCGACCAAGATGCTCGAGATCGTCGCGGAGCCCGCGGCAGCCGAGAAGGACGACGAGGCGGAAGGCGAAACGAGCGAGGCGGGCGACACCGAGGAAGAAGCCGTCGACACCGGCCCGGATCCGGAGGAAGCGGCGCGCCGCTTCGCATCGATCGCGAAGATCTTCGGCCAGGTGCTGAAGGCTCTCGCCGAGAAAGGCCCGAAGGACAAGAAAACCGAGAAGCTCCGCAAGAAGCTCTCGGGCGAATTCATGGAGCTGAAGCTCGCGCCGAAGATGTTCGACGCGCTCATCGAGAACCTGCGCCAGCACGTGAACCAAATCCGCGGTCTCGAGAAGGAGATCATGACGATCTGCGTGAAGCACGGCGGCATGCCGCGCCGGGACTTCATCGCGAGCTTCCCGAAGAACGAAACGAACACGCGCTGGCTCGACAAGCACATCCGTGCGCGCCGCAAGTATTCGTCCGCCCTTTCGCGCCTGAAGGAAGAGGTCGACAAGCGCCAGAAGCGCCTCAAGGTGCTCGAAGAGATCTATCACCTCTCGATCAACGACATCAAGGAGATCAATCGCGAAGTCTCGATCGGCGAGGCCAAGGCGCGCCGCGCGAAGAAGGAAATGGTCGAGGCGAACCTGCGCCTCGTGATCTCGATCGCGAAGAAGTACACAAACCGGGGCCTGCAGTTCCTCGACTTGATCCAGGAAGGCAACATCGGCCTCATGAAGGCGGTCGACAAGTTCGAATACCGCCGCGGCTACAAATTCTCGACCTACGCGACGTGGTGGATCCGCCAGGCCATCACGCGCTCGATCGCGGACCAGGCGCGCACGATCCGTATCCCCGTGCACATGATCGAGACGATCAACAAGCTGAACCGCATTTCGCGGCAGATGCTGCAGGAAATGGGCCGCGAACCGACGCCGGACGAGCTCGCCGTGCGCATGGAAATGCCGGAAGACAAGGTCCGCAAGGTCCTGAAGATCGCGAAAGAACCCATCTCGATGGAAACACCCATCGGTGATGACGAGGATTCGCATCTCGGGGACTTCATCGAGGACACGACGGTCGATTCACCGATCGATTCGGCCACGATGGAATCGCTCAGGGAAACGACGCACTCCGTGCTCGCCGGCCTCACGCCGCGCGAAGCGAAGGTGCTGCGCATGCGCTTCGGCATCGACATGAACACGGATCACACGCTCGAGGAAGTCGGCAAGCAGTTCGACGTCACCCGCGAGCGCATCCGTCAGATCGAAGCGAAGGCGCTCAGGAAGCTCCGGCATCCGAGCCGCAGCGAGCAGCTGCGCAGCTTCCTCATGGATGACTGATCAGTCGTAGCGTTTCCCGTCGACTTCGATCCAGCCCGGTTCGTGCGTGCCCTTCGGATCCTTGTGGGTGAAGTGCACGACCCCGCCCTTGTCGTTCCACTCGTATTCTCCGCGCACCTTGACCTCCGTGCCGGCGACGAGCCCCTTCACGGGTGCCGCGAGCTCGATATTGTGCGCGATGAGAAGCGTCTGGCCTGACGCGAGCCTCAGGATGAAACGCTGGTGCGGCGAACCTTCGGTGTCGTCGGCCAGCACCTTGTCGACCGTGCCTTGCGCCGTGACTTCGACATTACTCAGGTGATCGCGGAAAGCGGCCTCGGCCGCTGCAATGGCCGGTGCCTCGGCGCTCGCGATCTTTGACGGATCGAACACCGGACCGTCGTGCTTCCACCAGTAGAAGTACGCGCCGCCGGCGATGACCGCAATTATCGCGATGCGTTTGAACATGGCTAGCGCCCCTTACTGTCCGGCTCGCGCACGACAGTGCTCTTCAATCCTCGCGAGCTTTCCGCGGTACGGGACCGCATTCGGATCATGCGCGTTGCGTTCGTAACTCTGGTACGCAGCGACCGATTCGTCGACATAGGTCTTCTCGTCAACCTTCGCCGTCTCGTCGGCGATGCAGTGGCAGATGTCCGCTTCCGCTTTCGAAGATGGCTTCGACTTCGCCTCGACGAGGCAAAGCGGCAGCATCGTCTCCCGCGCGGCCGCGGCCATACACTCCTGGTAGGAGCGGAGGTAGAACGGGCCGGTGACGCTTGAATCCCTGGCCAGAATCGCGCGCGACACATCCGAATCCGTCACCGCGCGGATCTTGCCGGCCATGCACTGGCACTTCGCCTTCTCGAGCGACTCGCCGCGGATCTGATCGGCCTTCGATAGCGACTGGCCCTGCTTGCGGTCGGCCTTCGCCTTCGCGGCGTAGTCCTCATGGCACTTGGCTTCGTACTTGGCGGCGAAATCCGCGAGATTTGCGTTCGCCGGATCCTGCGCGCGCGCGAACGACAGCAGGCAGAGGCAGCTCAGGACGAATAAGACGGCTTTCATGTCATTTCCTGCTGGATGGGAGGATTTCGAATTCCGCCGTGCGGCTCATCTTCTGCATCACGGCGTGGAGGTCCGCGGGCGGCGCGATGAGTTTTCGTGCCTTCAAGTCGAGCCAGCCGCCCGTGCTCGTCACGCGCGCCGCGAGCGTGCCGTTGAGCTTGACGATGTCATTGCGCAGGCGAAACCGCGAGCCATCCCCGGCGGCGCCGCTCGCCTCCATCGACACCTGGAACTCCTCGTGCAGGCGCACCTCGCGGAAGAAGTCAATGGTCTCCGACTTCATCACGGGCCCGATGCCGCGCTTCAGGAATTCCGCGATCGGAAAGCCGGTCTCGGCGAAAAACATCATGCGCACGTCGACGGCCTTGTCGAGGTAAGCGGTGTTGCGCATGTGCAGGTTGAAGTCGATGTCGCTCCAGCCGGCGCGCAATGTCTTTGAAAACCTTTCCATCGGGCTCCGCTGCTCAAGTTTCGTGCAATTTAACCCATGTCGTGCCCCGATACGCGGCGTTCTCGCGAACGCCGCCGAACTCATCTGCCCGCAATTCAATGACTTCGTGCGTGGCATGGCACTTGCTACAAACCACCCGGGTGTGTGCCTCCCATGCGTGTGCCGTCGTTCAAATTCCTCCGGACCTTCCAGGTCGCAGGCTCGCGCGCGAGTTTCAAATTGGCAGCGGCGGAGCTTTTCATCACGCCGTCCGCGGTCAGCCACCAGATCAAGAGCCTCGAACGCCAGCTCGGTGTGCAGCTCTTCGTGCGCGGGACGCGCTCCCTCACGCTGACCGATGCCGGCGCGCGTTATCTCAGGCTCATCGACGATGTGTTCGCGCGCCTCGAGTCGGCGACCGAACAGCTCAAGGTGCACTACGGACGCACGATCGTGCGCCTGCACGCACCGCCGTTCTTCGCGAGTGAAATGCTGCTGCCGCGGCTCTCGTCGTTTTCGCGGGCGCACGGCTCGCTCGACATCCTGATCGAAACCTCGGTGCCGCATCCGCGCACACATGCGCCGGAAGCGGATCTCTCAGTCGTGGTCGGCGCCGGTCCCTGGGATGGGCTGGTCGCGCATCGCCTCTTTGCGCAGAACTTCGTCCCTGCCTGCTCGCCGACACTGCTCGCCGCTGCGCCGATCCGTGAGCTGAACGAGCTCGACCGCAGGACGCTCATCGTCGACGAAGGCCGGCGCGATGACTGGGACCGCTGGGCGCAGGCGCACCAGCTGCCGCAGCTGCGGCCGGGCCAGTTGCTGCGACTCGACACGATGTCAGCGGTGATCCGCGCCGCGGAAAAGGGACTCGGCGTCGCGCTCGTGCCCGCCGCGCTCAGCGCGCGACGCTTCAACTCGGGGCGCCTCACGCGCCTTTTCGATGCAGAACTCGAAACACGTGAGAGCTACGTGCTGCTCGCGCGGCCAGAGGACGCGGGGCGTGACGAAGTTGGCGAATTGACGCGCTGGCTTCTTGCCGAGTGCCGCGTGCCGAGCGCGACGTGACAGCCGCATGACACACGCATGAGAAAAATCGACGCCAGCGAAAGATTTCATCGTTTGTCGCGCCGTCCGCGCGCACATAGCTTGTCACTCGCGTTCCACCCCTCATGACTTTTATTTTGGAGATCCGCCATGAAGAGAATCCGCTTTCGAACGATCCCGCTCGTAATGTCCCTTGCGGCATTGCCCGCGCTCGCAGACGCAAAGACCGCGGACGTCGCACTCGATGCCTGCGCGCGGCAGATCGTGAGCGACTTCGCTACGCGCCAGGGCCTCGCGCCGAAATACACGGTCAAGCTCGACGAGCGCCAGGCGCTGCGCGAGCCGGCCGATGCCAACGTCTACCGCTTCACTCTCATCGCACGCAATCCGAAGTCGGGCGCGGTGGTCGCGCGCGCGCAATGCGACGCGGGCTATGACGGGCGCGTCATCTCCTATCGCACGCTGCCGCTGACCGACGCTTCGGCGACGCTCGCCAGGAGCGAGTAGACCGCCCACTCCAGGTCACGACCGGCCCGGGCCTTCGAGCAGTCAACCAGTTCGCCGCACCCCCCCAATCGTGTCGAATTGCGATCTGCTGGACGGCCCGGGCCGAGTCGCCCGCCGCTAGTCTCGAGGTCAGACCTCCGTGAGGCCTGGCGCCTCGATTGTCCCTTGCAAATGGCAGGTATCCTGCCGTCAGCGTGTCGTTCTGGACCGCTTCCAAGTAGACTGTCGCCCGTCCAACGTCTGACCGACCTGCGCCCGCTCGAGAACAATGGCGGTCCGGCCAGCGACACGACGACAACCCTCGAGGTATTGCACGATGAACCCGCTGCCAGCAGCGCGCGGTATCGGAGTTGCCGCCCTCGCAGCCGGGCTTGCATGGCTCGGCGGCTGCGGCTCGAACACACCCATGGCGCCGCCCGCGCCTGAAGTCGTCGTCGAAACCGTGGCCCGGCGGGACCTCCCCATGACGCTTTCCTACCCTGCGCGCGTCGCGGGATCGCGGGTCGTCGAGGTGCGCGCACGGGCGAGCGGCGTCATCGTGCAGCGGGCGTACACCGAGGGACAGATCGTGAAGGAAGGCGATCTGCTCTTTCGCATCGATCCGGCGACCTACCAGAACGCGTACGACCGCGCGACCGCGCAGCTCGAGAGCAGCCGTGCGGACCTCGAGGAAGCGCGCCGCCAGTTCGATCGCGTGAAGACGCTCGCGGCCACAGGTGTCGTGAGCCAGCGCGACTACGATCTCGCCACCTCCTCGCTGTCGAAGGCACAGTCGGAGATCACCGTTGCCGAAGCCGCGCAGCGTGAAGCGAAGCTCGATCTCAGCTACACGAACGTGCGCGCCCCGGTGGCGGGCGTTGCGAGCAAGGAAGCGGTCACGGTCGGCAACACGGTCGACGGCAAGGACGGCGCCGGCGGCGATCTGCTCACGTCGATCGTCCAGGCGAATCCCGCGTACGCCGAATTCTCGGTCCCCGAAGATGAGTTCCTGCGCATGCGCGAACTCACGAAGGCTCACGCTGACGGAGTCACCGCGACGATCACCTCGGGGTCGACCTGCAAAGCCACGGGTAAGATCGACTTCACGGATAGCTATGTCAGCAGCACCACGGGGACGGTGCGCAAGCGCGCGATTTTCCCGAACGCCGACGGCTGCCTCGTTTCCGGCCAGTTTCTCGCGCTGGAAATCACGGGCCTCTCCCTGCCCGATCGCATCGCGGTGCCGAAGACCGCGGTCCTCTTCGGCCAGATGGGCGCAACAGCCTTTGTCGTCGGCGCGGACAACACCATCGCGCCGCGGCCGCTCGTCATCAAGGAGAGCTGGCAGGACGGCTGGATCGTCGAGAGTGGCGTCGTGCCCGGCGATCGCATCGTCGTCGAGGGCATCATCAAGGTGGCTCCCGGCATGAAGGTCGTGCCGCTCACGCGCGAGGAGATGGCGGCGCGCAGCGCAAAGGGTACCGCACCGGCCGGCCCCGGCTCATCGTCACGCTGAGGCGGCACCGGCAACTCGCATGTGGTCGACGTTCTTCATCCGCCGCCCGATCTTCGCGAGCGTCATCTCCATCATCATCGTGCTGATGGGACTCGGCGCCATGTGGCAGCTGCCCGTGGCACAGTACCCGAACATCCTGCCGCCGACGATTCAGGTGAACGCGAGCTATCCGGGCGCGAGCGCGGAAGTCATCGCCGAAGCCGTGGCCTCGCCCCTCGAACAGCAGATCAACGGCGCCGTCGGCATGATCTACATGTCCTCGTCCGCGAGTTCGAGCGGCAACGTCACGGTCAACGTGACATTCGAGGTCGGTACCAATCCCGACCAGGCGCTCATCGAGGTCAATAACCGCGTACAGGCGGCGCTGCCGCAGTTGCCTGAAGAGGTGCGCCGGCTCGGCGTCCTGGCCGCCAAGTCGCAGACTGGCATTCTCGGCCTCGTCACGCTCGCGGGCGACAGCACCCGCTATAACAGCATCTACGTCGCGAACTTCGCCGCGCGCAACATCGTCGAGGAACTGCAGCGCGTGCCGGGCGTCGGCAGCGCGCGGCTCTTCAACGCGCAATCCTATGCAATGCGCATCTGGCTCAATGCCCAGAAACTGAACGCGCTCGGCCTTACCACGTCCGACGTCGCTGACGCCCTGCGTGCACAGAATGCCGAGCTGCCGGCGGGCAGCATCGGCGCGCCGCCGCTCGACAAGCCCGTCGAGTTCACCTACACGATGACGACGCGCGGCCGGCTCTTCACGCCCGGGGAGTTCGGCGACATCGTCGTCCGCCGCGACGCGGACGGTTCCATCGTGCGCATCAAGGATGTCGCGCGCGTCGAGCTCGGCGCCGAGAGCTACGGCCTGCGGACATTCCTCAACGGCAAACCCGCGGTGCCGATCGGCATCTTCCTGCAACCCGGCGCGAATTCGCTCCAGGCGATGGATGGTGTGCGCTCGCGCATGCAGCAAATCTCCACGGACTTTCCGCAGGGCCTCAAGTACGAAATCCCCTTCGACTCGACGGATTTCGTGCGGATCTCGATCAAGGAAGTGGTCGAGACGCTCGGCATCGCCTTCGTGCTCGTCTTCGCGATCGTCTACCTTTTCCTTGGCAACTGGCGTGCGACACTCATTCCAAGCCTCGCGGTGCCGGTTTCGCTCATCGGCGCGTTCGCCGGCATGTACGCGCTCGGCTTTTCCATCAATACGCTGACGCTCTTCGGCATGGTGCTCGCGATCGGCATCGTGGTCGACGACGCGATCGTGGTGCTCGAGAACGTCGAGCGCATCATGCACGAGGAGCACGTCGACGCGGCCACCGCGACCGAAAAGACCATGCGGCAGGTCACCGGGCCCGTGATCGCCATCGTGCTCGTGCTCGCCGCGGTGTTCGTGCCGGTCGCCTTCCTCGGCGGCCTGACGGGCGTGATGTACAAGCAGTTCGCGATCACGATCGCGGTTTCCGTTGCGATCTCGGGCTTCGTTGCGCTGACGCTGACGCCCGCGCTCTGCGCAAGCCTGCTGCACGCGGACGACAAGGTGGAATTCGAGTTCATGCGCTGGTTCAGCGCCTGGTTCGCGCGCCGCATCGAAGGCTATTCCCACGTTGTCGAAAATCTCCTGCGCCACGGCTCGGCCGCCATCATTGCGCTTCTCGTCGTCTCAGCCGCGTCGGTCGCGCTCTTCTATATCGTCCCGGGCGAGCTCGTCCCGGACGAGGACCAGGGCTTCGTGATGGCGGTGACGATCCTGCCGGACGCGGCTTCGCTCTCGCGCACCGCGGCGGCGATGCACACGCTCGATGTCGCGGCGGCCGAGGACCCGCTCGTGAAGGACAGCGTGAGCCTCGTCGGCTTTGACTTCCTGTCCGGTGGACTGCGCTCGAGCAGCGCTATCAAGTTCTACATCCTGCGCGACTGGAAGGAGCGCCGGAAGGAATCGCAGAGCGCCCTCGCCTTCTCGCAGAAGGTGATGGGATTCGGCGCGAAGAATGTCGAAGATGCGATGGTGCGTTCCTTCGTGCTGCCGCCGATCTTCGGCCTGAACACGACCGGCGGTTTCGATTTCTACATCCAGAACCGCACGAACGCGGACTACAAGCAGCTCGCGGGCTACGTCTTCCAGATCATGATGCGGGCGATGAAGGACGACAAGGTCACGGGCGTCTTCACCGTCTTCAGCGCCAACACGCCCCAGATCCGGCTCGAGATCAACCGCGACAAGGCCGCTGCAATGGGCGTCGGGCTCACGCAGCTCTTCGAAGCGACGCAGTCGACCTTCGGCTCGTTCTACGTGAACGACTTCAACCGCGAGGGGCGCACCTACCACGTGCTGCTCCAGGCCGAAGGCGACGCGCGGGATCGGCTCGATGACCTGCGCAACGCTTCGGTGCGCTCCGCTTCGGGCGACCTGGTGCCGCTGACGGCGCTCGTGACGCCGGTGCTCGAGACGGGACCTGAGCTCGTCGACCGCTACAACGGTTTCCCGGCGATCAAGATGACGGGCTCCCCGCAGAAGGGAGTTTCCTCGGGCGCCGCGATCAAGCGCATCGAGCAGATTGCACACGACGTGCTGCCGCCCGGCTACACGCTTGCGTGGACCGGCTCGGCCTATCAGGAAAAGGCGCTCGGCTACACCTCGCTCATCGCGATCGGCGCGGGCCTCCTCGTCGTGTTCCTGGTCCTCGCGGCGCAGTACGAGCGCTGGACGCTGCCGCTCGCCGTCGTACTCTCGGTGCCGTTTGCCATGCTCGGCGCGCTCGCCCTCGTCTTTGCGCGCGGCCAGCACAACGACATCTACTTCCAGGTTGGCTTGCTCACGCTCATTGGCCTCTCCGCCAAGAACGCCATCCTGATTGTCGAGTTTGCCGCGCAGAACATGCGCGCGGGCATGGATGCCGTCGAGGCCGCCGCAACGGCAGCCCGCCAGCGCTTCCGTCCGATCGTGATGACGTCGTTCGCGTTTATTTTCGGTGTGATGCCGCTTGCACTCGGGCGCGGCGCGGGATCGGCCGCGCGTCACTCCATCGGCACGGGCGTCATCGGCGGCATGCTCGCGGCGACGCTCATCGCAACCTATTTCATTCCGACGTTTTTCCGCTGGGTGGCTGGGAAGCGGGCTGCGGCCGGCTCTCATTCGCCCGATGAATCACATAAGCCCTGACCGCTTCCACATCGCGCGCGCTCAGCTCGTCGCCGAAGGCGACCATGCCGCTCGATGAGAGAGCGCCCTTGCGCACGATCGAAGTCCAAACGGTCGCATCGCCGAGCACGGACGAGTGACGCAGATCCGGCACGACGCCGCCGCTCACGGCCGCGTCGCCGTGGCAGTAATAGCAATAGCTGTGGTAGATCTGCTTGCCCTTCGCGATGACCGCGGCCGAGGCCGTCGAGCGCGGCGGCTCGGGCACTTCGGCCACCGTCGATTCGACAGGCGGCAATTGCGCGATGCCGCCCAGTTTGAACGTGAGCACGCGGCTGCGATTCGGTAATCGGCCCGCAACCCACGACACTTCGCCGGCAACGCTCGGGAACGCGCCGCCCCAGCCGGCGACAACGCTCACGTACTGCACGCCGTTCACGCGATAGGTTACGGGCGGCGCCATCACACCGGTCTGCGCTTTGAACGCCCAGAGCTGCTGCCCGTTGTCCGCGCGATACGCTCGCAACTCGCCATTCGCCGTGCCCTGAAAGACGAGACCGCCCGCAGTGGCAAGCACGCCGCCGTTCCACGGGCTCGGATACTTGACGCGCCACACCTCCCGTTGCTCGACCGGGCTCCAGGCCGAGAGATGCCCGCGCGTCGCCGCTTTGACCGCCGCCTTGACGGCGGCATCCTGCGGAAGAGAAGCCGCCACGCCGTCGACGCCGAGGTTTACGGCGAGCTTGCGCCTGACAAAATTCGGGTCGTCGATGTACGGGAAATTCATGTCGTTCGCGGGAATGTAGACGAGCCCCGTGGCGGGGCTGAAGGCCATCGGCTGCCAGTTGTGGCCGCCGAACGGTCCCGGCTGCTGGATGGAAGGCTTGCCGGTCGCATAGAACCGCGCCGCGGGATTTTCGATCGGCCGGCCGGTTTCCTGGTCGACGCCGCTCGCCCAGTTCACATCGATGTAGTTCTTCGCCGAAATGAACTCGCCGTTCTGGCGATCGAGCACGTAGAAGAAGCCGTTCTTCGGCGCCTGCATGAGAACCTTGTGCACGTCATCGCCTATCTTGATGTCGGCGAGGATGATCGATTGCGTCGCCGTGTAGTCCCAGGTTTCGCCGGGGGTCGTCTGGAAATGCCAGACGTACTCGCCCGTGTCCGGACGCAACGCGACGATCGAGGAAAGAAACCAGTTGTCGCCGCCGCCGGGACTGCGAATGCGCTGATTCCAGGGACTGCCGTTACCGACGCCGACGTAGAGGAGATCGAGCTTGGGATCGTAGGCGACAGCATCCCACACCGTTCCGCCGCCTCCGCCCTTCCACCACTCGCCGGTCCAGGTCGCCGCCGCTTTTTCCAGAATCGGGTCTTCGAACGGCTTCGACGGATCGCCCGGCACAGTGTAGAAGCGCCAGACGAGCTTGCCGGTGTCGGCGTCGTAGGCGGAAACGTAGCCGCGCACGCCGAACTCGGCGCCGCCGTTGCCGATGATGACCTTGCCCTTCACGACACGCGGCGCGCCCGTGATCGTGTAGCGCTCGCTCTGATCGACGGTGACAACCGACCATTTCGGCTGGCCCGTTTTCGCGTCTATGGCAATGAGCCGCCCGTCGAGCGTGCCGAGGTAGAGGTTCCGCTTCCAGATCGCGACGCCGCGATTGACGACGTCGCAGCAGGCCTTGGCGCCCGTCTCGCCTGGAACCTTCGGGTCGAATTGCCACAGGAGTTTCCCGGTCTCGACGTCGAAGGCCTGCAGCTTGCTCCAGGCGCTCGTCGTATAGAGCACGCCATCGACTTCGATCGGCGTGGATTCCTGGCCGCGGTGCGTGTCGAGATCGTAGAACCATGCGAGGCCGAGCTTGTCGACGTTCGCGGCATTGATCTCATCGAGCGGGCTGTAGCGCTGCTCGCCGTAGTCCCGGCCGTAGGTCAGCCAGTTGTCCCCTTCGGCGGACGCGCTTTCCAGACGTTGCTGGTCCACGACGGTCGCCGCCGGCTGGCGTGCGCACGCGCCAACGAGGACCTGCAATCCAACAACGAGCGCGGCAGCCGTAACCTGGCGGATAGCTGTCATTCGCATGCGACTTCCCCGACAATCTTGTTTTTGTTCACGCTTGCGCTTGCCGTTGCCGTGGATGCTGAGGCACTCTGCCGCCTCGCCTGCAGGCAGGATAACCAAAGAGAGCACGCCCGATGAAGGCCAGCGAAATGTTTAATGTTCTTGGGTTTGGCGCCGTCGTCACCGGGGGCGCGAGCGGCCTCGGCCTCGCGTTCACGGAAGTGCTCGCGGAAAACGGCGCGCGCGTCACGATGCTCGACATCAGCCCCGAGCGCCTCGAAACGGAAGGCAAGCGCCTGCGCGCCAAAGGCTGGGACGTGAGTGGCGCGGTCGTCGACGTCACGAAGCGCAAGGACCTGATCGCCGCCATCGATGCAGCCGCGAAAGCCTACGGACGCCTCGACGTCGTCTTTGCGAACGCCGGCATCGATTCCGGCCCGGGCTTCGTCACGCTCGACCGCACGAAGCGCGTGCCGGAGGGCGCCATCGAGAACTATGAAGACGCCCGCTGGGACAAGGTGATCGAGACCAATCTCAATTCGGTGTTCACGACGATCAAGGCGGCTGCAAAGCACATGAAGACGCAGAAGTCCGGCCGCATCATCGTGACGACCTCGGTCGCGGGACTCCTGATCGAGTCCGGCATCGGTTCCGCCTACATGGCCGCGAAGGCTGGCGCGGCGCATTTCATGCGCGCGATGGCGCTCGAGATGGCGAAGTACAACGTGACGGTCAACGCCATCGCGCCGGGGCCCGTTCATCACGAACATTGGCGGCGGCCACGCACACCGGGCGGATGTGCAGAAGGCGTTCGGCAGCACAGTGCCCGTCGGCCGCATGGCCAATACGGAGGAGATCAAGGGACTTGCGCTGCTGCTGGCATCGCCCGCTTCGAGCTTCATCACGGGCGCCGAGATTCCGATCGACGGCGGGTGCCTCCTCGGCGTCGTGCACGACTGATGACCGAAGCTCCTGCCCATCGCCCCGCGAGGCCGCCACCGCGCGCCGTCGAAGTGAAGCGCGTGCAAAATCTCACGCCCCACATGGTGCGTGTGACTTTCACCGGACCTGAGCTTGCAACCTTCGGCTGGAACGGGCCCGGCGCACACATCAAAGTCATCTTTGCGGTTGAACCTTCCGCGACTCCAGGGGAACCGCCGCGCCGGCTCATGCGCACGTACACGCCGCGACGCTACGATCGCGCCGAACTCGAACTCGACGTCGACTTCGTCATCCACGGCGAAGGTCCGGCGTCGAGCTGGGCGAGCCAGGCGCAAGCGGGCCAACGCCTGATGATCGGCGGTCCGGGACGAAATTACGTCGTGGATGAGTCCGCGGACTGGTTTCTCCTGGTCGGAGACGACAGCGCGCTGCCCGCCATCGGTACGATTCTCGACGTCCTCCCGGCATCGGTCCGGGCGCATGCGATCGTCGAAGTTATCGACCGCGGCGAGGAGCAGGTTCTCGCCTCGCGCGCGACCTTGCAGACCACCTGGCTCCATCGCGGCGAAGACGCGCGCGCAGCGGGCCAACTCCTTGAAAAGACGGTGCGAGACCTGCAATTTCCCGCGGGCAGTGGCCGTATCTATGTGGCCTGCGAAGCGGCTGCGATGCGTCGCATCCGGCGCCACCTGCTGACGGAGCGCGGGATCGATCGGTCAGCGCTCACGACCCGCGGCTATTGGAAACTCGGCGCGACGGATTACCCGGACCGGGATTACGGTGATGACATGGAGGCCTGAACGACGCGAACTTTCTTGGGCCTGGCAGGCACCAACGGACACGGCATCCCTGCAGTTTCGCTTCTCAAGGAGAAGGGCCATGACTCCCCGGATCACATTGCTTCTACTGTCGACGCTCGCACTGGGCGCCTGCTCCAGCGTGCCGCGGCAAGAAGCCGTGTCGCAGGAGCTCATTCGCTATCAACCCTACGCCGGCGAGCCCGTTACGGAATTCAGCACGATGAAAGGCATCAACGGCTGGAACAGCGTCGACCGCGACCACCTCGTCATATTCCTCGGCGTCGACGATGCGTACCTCCTCACGGTCGCCGCGCCCTGCATGAACCTCAACTTTGCGAATGCCGTCGCCTTCAGAACGCGCACCCCTTCGATGCTCACCCGGTTCGATAACGTGTACGTCGGCGATCGCGAGACGTGCCCGATCACCGAGATTCGCCCGATCGACTACAAGCGCATGAAGGCGGAGATGCGGCAGAAGGATGCGACCTGAGCGGCGCCCGCGCTCACGGGTGAAGAGCGGGCGTCGCTAGCCGCGGATCGGCGTCCCCCCAGCTCTGCAGATTCGGTGGAATGTGGCCGACGTCGCCGACTGCGAGCACGCTCATCGTGCCGTCGGCTTTCACCCGGATGACGGTGAGGCTTGCATGCGCGACCGACATTGCGAGCCATAGTCGCGTATCGGCCTTGATCGCCTTCATCACGAAATAACGGATGACATTGCCGTGCGCAACGATGAGATCGTTGCGCGACGCCGTGCGCGCCGGCACGAACACCGCCGCAAACGCGTCATCGAGCCGCTTGGCGCAGGCAGCCTGCTCCTCGGGCGTCTCCTCCGGAAACTTCCGGAAGGCTGGCGGCGTGCATTCGCTGAAGCGAGCCGATCCGCCGAACATCACGTCGCCGAGCGACTCGTGGATGATGGTGGCGGTCTCGCGCGCACGCGTCATGGTGCTCGAGGTCATCGAGTCGAAGTGAAACGGCATCCCTCGCAAACGGGCGGCGATGAGCCGCGCCTGGGCGATGCCGAGCGTGTTGAGGCCCGGGCCGATGAGCGGATCCACTTTCGGATCGTCGTCGAAAGAGCCGTGGCGCACGAGATAGATCGTGTGCGCATAGGCAACAGGCACCGCCGGGGGCGCCTGCAGCTCGGCCGCCGGCGCCCATGCGCTAAGGAGTACCAAGGCTGAGTAGGAAAAGTATCGCATCACGGAAATCACGCTTCAGTCAGGTACGAAAAGAACAGATCATCGGGATCGAACTTTTTCTTGAGTGCGACGAGCCTGTCCCAAGCCGCAGGGGCAAAGCAGTTGCGCGCGCGGTCCGCACTCACCGACAGATCCGCCTCGCCGATGTAACTCCCGGCACCGTAGGGCTCAGCTGCGCGGATGACGGAACGCACCCACGCACGACCTGCATTGTCCTGTGCCGGGTCGTCCCAAAACGCATATGCCCCGATGGAGCTGACGGCGCCCTTGGACAGCGCGGCCTTATCAGATGACGGGATCAGAGACGGCAGCGCGCCGCTACCCAACGACACGAGGGCTATTGCCGAAGGCGCTGGCGGCGCGCCCGGTGCCAGATGTTGAACCGCTGCGATCAAATCACCCATCGGCGCCTCGGACCAGAGCGAATCGCCTGCCATGCGCTTGTTGTCGGGAAATCCAGTATCGACCAGCTGCAGAAGATCCTTGAAAGTGGACGGTTCATCGATGGGCTGGCCGACAAGCGTCGTTCCCTTTGGCAAGGATTTAAGCGACGCGATTCGCGCCGTTGCTTCGGCCTGTGACGAAGCGAAGGCGATCGCGGAGACGATGATGAACGGCGTCCCGGTCGCGTCGATCGGCCCAAGCGTACAGATGACTTCCACCGTCGGATGAACCGAGCGGATCGCTTGAGAGAGCCACTTGCCGACCTGCGGCGCAGACTGCAAATCGAATGTGAGCGCATAGCTCCGGATCGCCGGGCGCGAAGCATGAAGAACGACGTCGTAGCGCGTAACGACCGCGAAAAAGCCGGGCCCTGCTCCGCGAGCCGCCCATAGGAGATCGGTGTTGTGCTTCTCGTCTGCGTACAGGAGTTCACCCGCCGCGGTCACCATCTCGATGCCGGTGACGCTCATGCAGGCAACACCCCATTCCCCAAAGTTCCAGCCGACGCCACCGTTGAGCATATAGCCGCCCATTCCGACGTCCGAGCAATGACCCACTGGAAACGCGAGACCATGCGGAGCCAGGGCCGTGGCGAAGTCACCGCCCTTGACTGCCGGCTGCACGGAAGCGCGGCGATGCTGCGCATCGATGTCGATGGCTTTGAGACGAGACAGATCGAGCAGAAGACCGCCATCGCGCAGCGCGGCGCCATGGTAGTGGTGGCCGCTGCCGCGAATGGCCACTTTTAGTCCATGCTCGCGCGCGAATTTGACGGATGCGACGACATCCCGCGCCGAGGCGACCTGCACGATTGCATCCGGTGCTCGTGCTTCCGCCACGCGCTTGTTCCACACCATTGCCTGCCGCGTCCGCTCGTAGTCGGCGCTGCCCCTCGCGATGACGGAGCCCTGGATCGCCTTCTGTAGCGCAGAAAGGCTTCGACTGGATTCGGCCGTCGCGGCTGTTGCCGTCGCCGGAAGTGCGCCTCGCGTCAGGAGCGCCGCACCGGCCCCTGCCATCAACTCCAACGTGTGTCGGCGCGTTAGTTTGTGACCGGCCATGGCTCGTCTCCCCTCAATGTGGCAGAAGTTGCAGGGTTTGTTCGAGATTCCGTGGTGTGATCAGTGGATCCGCGTGCCGATGCACGACCTTCCAATGCGTGGCTTCTCGGCGATAGACCTGCGTCGCGCGCAGTTCCCAGCGGCGAGTACCCTCCAGTCCGCGGAAGTTCACCGCGGCACGCTCAATCATGGCGAGAACGATGATGTCGTCCGCGACGTAGGCTTGCACGAGTTCGATCGCAACCGTGCCGCCCTGAAATTGTGCTGCGACCGCGGCCTGCATTTTTGCGGACATCTCGGTCCAACCAGACGGTGGTGTCGCACCGAATGGGCCGAAGATCGTAAAGTCCGGCGTGTGGGACATCAGCTCGGCGGCCGGTTTGCCATCGCCGTTCATAAAGGCCCGCCAGGCGGCGAGCGCCTCGGCGAGCAGCCTTTCCACAATGGGTTCCAACTGGGTTGACATGCGTCCTCCGTGAACATCCATGGACGTCTTTAGAAAATGGGCCCGGTAGGATTCGAACCTACGACCAAGGGATTCACTGTGTACCCACCGTTTCCGGTGGGAGTGGACTATCTCTTCATCTCGAGGGAGATGCGGGACGCTCTAGCCTGTCATTAAGGGCGCTCGAAGCCCTCAGGTAGTCTCTGCACCTTCCGGCGGTGCACCGCCGGCTTGGCTCAGGATTGCCATGGGCTCTCGTCTGTTCGACGGGGCCCGAAGGTTTCCCTGAATTCATCCCGTCCACTTCGCACCTCGCGATGCGAAGGCACCTTTTCGATGAGTCCCCTGCACTAACCGCTGTGCTACAGGCCCAGTCGGCAAAATTGTAACAGCCAGCCGGAATTCGCCGGTAGGACAATCGAGTCTCTATTGCGACTTCGCAGGTTCCGCGACGCCCATCGCCTTGAAATCGACGCGATACTGCACCGTGCCGTTCGAATAGATATCCGCGACGAGCGGCAGTTTGTCCCCTGGTTTCACCGGATTCGGACCGGAGTACAGGCGTACCTGCTCGCCCGAGGCGAGATTGAGGAGCGCGATGTGCTTCTGGTACTCGACGACGGTGCCCGAGGTTCGCGTCGAGCTTTTGAGATGCCCCGGATCGCGCCAGACGAACCACACGACAATCGGAACGATAACGAGCGCGATTGCGATGAAGCGCGCGGTCATGTGACCACGTCGAAAACCGTCGATCGGTGCTGGCCGGGGCTCCGCCTTCCGCCTTGGCGGCTTCATTCCCCTTCCCAGTAATCGAGACTCTCTCCCGTGCGCGTCAGAAACCGCGAGGTCCGGTCGACCCGGACGCCGGTCTTGCCCGAATCCGGATAGTCGACCACCTCGGGTACGAGCATCGTGCTCACCGACAGATACTTGAGATCCGCGGTCGTCGACGTGTTGACGATCTGGTGCGCCGTTTCCGGGCCGCCCGGCGGACAGGCGACGAAGTCTCCGCGCCGTAGCGGGTGACGTTCGGCGCCGACACGCAGCTCGCCCTCGCCTTCGAGCACGAAGAACATCTCCTCGTTGACACGGTGATTGTGAATGGGAAAGGCACGCTTGCCGGCCGGCAGGACCGTGACGTTGTAGCCGAGCTTGTTCGCGCCGATGCGCATGGCAACCTGTCCGAGCTTCGCAGCGAAGCGCTCGCCATGACCCCAGTCCTGGTACTCGATGTCGTCGATGTTGAGAATTTGCTTAGTCATTGCCGGCTCCACGCTTCAATTTCGGCACGATGCGCGGCATCGTGTTCCGACATCATGACCGGTATGTCGCAGAGCGCGACCGCGCCCACGCCTTCCTGCACGCCGTCCCGATTCCACTCGTTCGTGCCGATCGAGGCGATGAGCGCAATATTCTCCTCGCGCGCGCGCCGGAAGGCTGCAAGCCCGGCGGCCAGCGACTTCGCGCGATAGTTCCGGTCGCGCGCGATCGCCTCGCCGTCGAAGTCCGCGAGCACTGGCTTTTCTTCCGCACGCAGGCGTCGCATGCGCTCGCCGAACCCTTCGCGCTCGAGGTCTGCGAGATGCCAGCACTGTTCGATGGGGGAAAACTGGTTCCCCGGACCCGGCCGCGTCGCCTCACTCTCAGAGAGAGATGCAAATTGCGCCGTGAGGTACGCGGGCATGGCGCCAAGTGTCTTCAGTAGATTTTCCTGGCTGCTGCGATCCATCCGGAGATATTTCATGTCAGGGTCCTCAAGCCTGCTTTGCGGCCCATTCAGCGTCTTTCGCGCGCGCGCGCGCGACGGCGGGCCGTGAGCCGACGCGCTCGATGTAACCCATGATCGGCGGCAACTCCGGTACGAGGCCGAACTTCGTGGTCCAGCCGAGCGCCGTTCCCCAGAGCACATCCGCAGCGGTGAATTGCGGGCCGAACAGGAACGGTCCCTTCCCAAGCTGCTGGGTGAGCGTTCCGAGCATCGTGTCGTAATCGCCATACGGCGACATGGCTCGCGGCGCCGCTTCGCGCTTCTGCGATTTGTCGATGAGTGCGGGTTCGAAGCTCGAACCATAGAACGCGAGCCAGCGCAGGTACGGGCCACGCAGCGTATCGTCGATGGCGGGTGCAAGTCCCGCCTGCGGGAAGAGGTCCGCGAGATAGGCGAAGATCGCCGGCTGTTCGGTGACGAGTTCGCCATCGCACACGACGGCGGGCACTTTGCCCATCGGATTGATCGCGAGATACGGCGCCGCGCGCTGCTCGTTCGCCTTCATGTTGATGAGGTGCAGTTCGTACGGGGCGCCGAGTTCCTCGAGGAGGATCAGCACGCCTGTCGAGCGCGTATTCGGCGCGTGATAGAACTTGACCTTGCGGCTCGATTTCATGGGATTGCCTTCGGTAAGGAAGCTGTACTTTACACCGCCAGTCCGCTCTTCCATGACATCGCGTAAGTCAGGATGTCGGCGGGCGCACGCGATGCAAGATTCGGGAATGCCGCTTCGCGGCGATGCACGCCCTCGCACTTGAAACCGCATTTCTCCAGCACGCGTGCCGACGCGCGGTGGTCCCTGTGGCACAGCGCATACAGCCTTTCGACGCCCAGTTGCCGGGCGAGATCCACCATTGCACCGAGCGTTTCGGTCGCATAGCCCTGACCCCACGCGTCCCGGGCGAGCACATAGCCTGTTGCCGCGCAGACGGACGATTCGAAGCCAAGCCCCGTGCCACCGAGCAGCCTTCCATCGCTTCGGTCGAAGATCAGGTACGGACCCGCTGGCCATTGCTTCCAGTGTCGTTCGCTGAAGTCGAGAAACGCCGCCGTATCGGCAGGCGTCTCGTGCCGCGGCCAACCGAGGTAGTGCGTGACCTCGGGATCGCTCGCATAGCGCGCGAAAATATCGGCGCCATCCGCGCGCTGCGGCGGCCGAAGCAGCAGGCGTCCGGTCTCGATCACTTCCGGCGCCTTCACAGAGACTTCCTCATGCGCGCGCCGGGAACCGTCACACCGCGAGACGTGGGAACGTCGATTCGCTCGAATACCGCATAGCCCTGGGCTGCATAGAGCGGCTCGCCCGCGATCGTCGCGACGAGCTCGAGCGTCCGGAATCCTTCCTTGAGTGCCGCCGACTCGCAGAGCGACAGCACGAGCCGGCCGATTCCGCGGCGTCCGAAATCCGGGTGCGTGTACATCGCACGAATGCGGGCCGGTTCCGTTGCCGGGTCGAGGTGCCGCGCATCGCGTCCCTTTGAATGATCACCGCCGAACATCGTTGCACGCCGGCTCCAACCGCCGCAGCCGACGATAACTCCCGCGTGCTCGACCGCAAAGTAGGTGCCGTCCTCGATGAGCTGCGAGTCAACACCCATGATCTCGAACGAGGCCTCGACGCGGGCCGCGTCAAGGTGTTCGCCGATGAACTTGCGGATGGATACAGCCATGAGCCGCTCGAGAGCCGGCAGATCCGCGAGCGTCGCGGGTCGATGCGCGAAATCAGCTGAACCGCTCATCCATCACGATCCGCGATGATGCGCGCGGCTTCCGCGGAGGTTCGGACCGCAATGATTTCGAACTGCGTGAGGTCGCTCCATTTCGCGATCCAGGCGTCGATGAGCGAGCGGTCGTCGGTGCGCATGAGCTGAAAGCACTTCGAAAATTCGAGATCGACCCAGCTGTCGATGTAGTCGAGTCCCTGAGGGAGCTGTCTGCCGAGTTCGCGCGCGCGGCGATAGATTTCGGGCGCGGCGCCCGGCTTGAAAGTTTCGACCACCATGTACAGCATCAGAGCACGTAAGGGATGATCGCGCGCACCCGTTTCCTGTACGTACTGTAGGCGTCGCCGAAGGTTTCCTGCATCCAGCTCTCTTCCAGCCGCCACTTGCGCCAGAGGCCGGCAGTGGCGATCGCGAGGCCAATGACACCGCGCCATTGCCCGAGTGCGAGGGCCGAGCCGGCGAACCCCGCCAGGATGCCGGTGTAGATCGGGTGACGGACGAGCGCGTAGGGACCGGTGGTGATGAGCGCGTGTTCTTCCTTCACCGTGACGGTGCCGCTCCAGTTCCGGCCGAGGTGCACGCGCGCCCATACGCTGAAAAGCAGGCCCGCCGCGGTGAGCGCTGCCGCCGACCAGTACACGATGGGTGACCAAGGGATATATCGCTCATCGAGCAGTGGAATACCGACTCGCGGAAGCGCCATCAACAAGGCCGCGACCGTCAGCGGAAGCACGTGCGCGAGGCGTGAGCCTACCGACTCGAGCCGCACCGTCCGCTTCGCGCCGGACGATGCGATCCACCAGTAGATGAGCCACGCGAGCCACAGCGCGGGGAAGACACTCTGATAGACATTCTTCAAAGGAGATCTAATCGTGCCTCAGTGTGATCGCCACGCCCTGAACCGACAACGATACGAACGTCACGACGTATTCCTTCTGGCCGCCTTTCGCCTTCACGAGCACGTCTTCGCCATCGTCCGTTTCGATGCTGAAACGGTCCTTCGGCAGCGCCGCGCGGAATCCATCCCGCACGTCCTGCGCGATCTGATTCTCGCTGTGGCCCTTGGGAACATTGGCCGAGATCTCTATATCGGGGTTTTCCGGCTGGGACACGACAAACTTGACGGTTCCCGCGCTGCTCGAATAGCCGCTGCAAAGAATGCGCCACTTGGTGTCGGGCTTCGGCGCATCCTGCGCCTGGGCGCTGATCGCGAGCGCCAAGCCTGCAATGGCGATTACACCGACAAACAATCGGACTACTCGGCTCATCGTGAATCTCCCAGTCGCTTCGTTTGCGACTTATTCCTGTTGTTGTTATTGCTTCGAGGTCTGCACGTCAAAGATGCCGCGAGACGCCCTTTCGATCAAGGGGTTTCGTTCCAGATATCCACGACGCAGCGCCACGCGCCATCGGCTCCCTTGCGCCAGACCGCGACGCCCTTCGCGTGCTGGGTCAGAATGCCGCCGCCGGTCCCCGGAAAGGTGTAAATGCTGCGCGCGCGCGTGTAGGCGAGGTCTCCGCTTTCGGCCACGATCACGGATTCAGGCTCCCAGGTGACGCTGAATCCGGACGTTGCAAAGCCGGCCGCCATGTACTCGCGAATCGCGGCCTTGCCGACCACCGGCGCATTGCCCGGTGGCAGCATCGTCGCATCGTCGGCCATGAAGGCGACGCTGCGATCCAGATCGCGATTTCTTGCAGCGGCTGCCCATCCCTTTTCCGCCGTAAGCACTGCCTGACGATCCTGCTCGAGGTTCGCATGCGAAAATTGACAGGACGACAGGTACGCTCCGACGCACACGATTGCAATCCGCCAGTCGATAGGCATAGCTAGATCTCCGCAGTCTGTCACTGACTTAACGGCGCATCAGTCACGCCGCCCGCCGCCGTCGTAGCGCTGAATTCCTTGCGCCAGTGCGTCCGCCCAGCCCGCCGATCCGATCAACATCGATAAAGGCAGCGGCGGATTGGGCTCCGCGCGCTCGGGCTGCAACGCGAGCTGGTAGTGCGCCACGTCGTGCCAGGCTCCGAACTTGTAGCCGACGCCCTTGTAGACGCCGACGAGCGTGAATCCCATGGCTTCGTGCAACTGGGCGCTCGCCTCGTTCGGTAGCGTGATTGCGGCGTAGACCTTGTAGAAGCCCTGCAGCCGCAACAGCTGAAACAATGTCGTGTACAGCGCCCTGCCAACGCCGTGCCGCTGCTGGCTCGGACCGACATAGACCGTTACGTCCACCGACCACCCGTAAGCGGCACGCTCGTGATGGCGGCCCGCGTAGGCGTACCCGGCGATGACGCCATTAGTTTCAAGAACCAGCCAGGGAAAGATCTCGGCGAGGTTGCGCACACGGTTTGCGATCTCGAGCGTCGACGGCGCCGTGTTTTCGAACGAAATTACCGATGAGTCACAGTACGGAGCGTAGATCTCGCGGATGGCGCCGGCATCGTCCTGCGATGCGAGCCGGATCGCAGCGGTCATGAAATCTCCCTTGAACGCTTACCTATATATAAGAGTACCCGATTTCAGACAGCTGGCGTTCAGCTTCCCGGCAGCGAGAAGTGCGGGACGATTCACTCCTTGAATGCGTCGGTGCTCAGATACCGCAGCCCGGAATCCACGATGATCGTGCCGACGGTAGCGTCGGGGCCTAGCCGCCTGGCGACCTGCAATGCGGCGACGACATTTGCGCCCGACGAGGTACCGCCGAAAATGGCCTCTTCGCGCGCGAGGCGCCGAGCCATGACGTTCGCGTCGTCGGTGCTCACGGGGATGATCTCGTTCACCTCGTTCCGCCGCCAGAGCGCCGGTACGAATCCGATGCCGATACCCTCGATCCGGTGGGAACCCGGTGCTTTGCCGGAGAGCACCGCGGACTCGGCGGGCTCGACGGCGACTACTTGCACACGCGGATTGTGCCGGCGCAGGCCGTGCGCGGCGCCATGGATGGAATGCGCGGAGCCGACCGACTGCACGAAGGCATCAACGCGTCCGCCCGACTGGTTCCACATCTCCTCGCCCATCGGATGGTAGCCCGCCTCTCCGTCCTCGTTGTTGATCTGGTTGCACAACCAGTGGTCCGGCTGGCGGCTGAGCTCCTCCGCCTTCGCGATCATCGCGCGGATCAATTGCTCCGTGATTCGACGCGCATCGCTCGGAACGAGCGTCAGCGCGGCGCCGTAGGCTCGCATGGCGCGCAGCTTCTCTTCGCTGAACGCATCCGAGCTCACGAAGTGCGCCTGGTAGCCGCTCGCCGCGCAGATCAGGCCAAGCGAAATGCCGGTCGATCCGCCGGTGTATTCGACGACCGTTCCGCCCGGCCGCAGGCGCCCATCGACCGCCGCCCGCGTGACCATTGCGAGCGCCACGCGGTCCTTCATGCTGCCCGTTGGATTGGAAGACTCGAGTTTCACGACGACGCGCGCCGATCCCGCCGGCACGACACGGCGCAGCTCCACGAGCGGCGTGTTGCCGATGGCGTCGAGAATGCGGTGCGATGTGGCAGTCACGGCTGCGCGCCGTCGAACTCGACGTTCGCAATCCAGTAGCGCTTGCGCCGCGCGAGGCGAGCTGCTTCGTCTTCCTGGTCGAAAGTTGCCGCGGTTGGGCGCTTGAGCATCGAGGGGTCGACGCCTTCGAATGTGTTGACGCTGACAACCGCGTAGAGATGACCGTCGATAAGGCTCGTGACCACCGGCGCGATGCCACACCGCGCGCAGATGTGAAAGTCGGCGGTCTTCGTCCCAAAGGAATACTTCGTTACCTGTGAAGGCTCCTTGACGCTCACCTTGAGTGAGCCGGATGGGCAGGACGTCCACATGCCACCGTGTTTCACGCAGAAGGTGCAGGTGCAGGCGCGCGCGGGTATCTCGACTGGCTCGGGCTGCCAGTCCAGCGTGAACGAGATATTCCCGCAGTGGCACTTTCCGAAGATCAGCACGGAGAGATCCTGAAGTTCCTGCCGCGCCTAATGCGACGGGATGACCCCGTTCCCATAGGTGCCCGCAGCAATCGCTGCGCGCAGTTCGATCAGGCTCGACTTGTCCACCTGAATGACGCCGCGCCGCGGGCGGTCCAGGTCGATTATGATGAACATCACAAGAATGACTACTGCGATCATGACGTAGTTGATAAAGAACGGCCGATGTCCCGCGACCCCGGCGCCAAAGCCGACGATGGCGGTGACAATCACGAATAGTCCGTAGAGAACATACGACACAGGCTCCGGCACGTGTCTGTCGAGCGACGCGTTGCGCCTGCCGAAGGAATCAATCATGTCGTTCAGGGACTGAATGAAGAGTCCCGATGTCACTGGATTTGGATTTTCTTCCGCGGCCTGTCGGGCGTAGCTCCAAAGCACATCCTGGACCGCCGCCGCTTTTGCGAGAAGTGCCTCGCGGTCTTCACGCCTGTCCAGCGACACGGTACTCGTCTCAACTCGCAGGTCCACGTAATCGCGCAACAACCGCAGCACATCGCCCCGGACCGACGTGGGCAGCAGATAGGCTCGCAGGTACGCCGTGCCGATCGCGTTGCTTTCATCGACAACGCCTTCGCTGCGATTGTCGAAACGTTGCAGGGCGAGTGAAAATGTAAAGGCAAGCACGAGCGCGAGAACACCGAGCATCGATGACAATACGCTGTCGACGCGCCCTGCGGACAGATCGCGGCCACGAGCATGGAGTCGACGTCCGATGAAATGGCCGAACTCGATGGCGATGGTCGCGGCGACAAGCAATCCGCAGGCGAGCAGCCCGGCGCTCGTGTCGTAGAGGATCTCAATCATCGTAGTGGTCCCTGCGATTCTTGTTGTTGAGTGTGAATGTACACCCACGCACTTTTCCCCGACGCGAGCACCGTGCACACTCGCCGGTAGACGAAGGCCGCCTCAAACCGGTCGGCGCGGGCGAGTTCTTCATCCGTGACCTCGAATACCATGCCCGCCACGCGGCTCATTTCATCTCCGCTGGATCGTGCATTCGCATGATGCGTCTTGCCAAGCCTCGCCGCGACCTTCTGATCATCGATCGGCACCAACGATAGCTCAAACCCCACAAGTTCGTCGCTATGCCCGTCGAGCCGCCGCCCGAAGGTCGCCAGCTGCACGGGTTCGCGTTGCAAGTCGCCGTAGGAGAAAAGCAGCGGCATGACGTGCCGTCAGTGCCAGAGTCCACCCAGCAGGAAACTTGAAACCGCGGCGAGCCCTATGGCAATTGGATTCATGGCCACTCCTTGAGAGTGCGGTATTTAAATTCGTGTAAGATTCCGCGCCCTGACGCCACCCACACCCACTGCAGGAGACCTCATGCGTAAGTCAGTTGCCCTTGCCCTCTTCGTTGTCATCGCTTTCGCGCCGGCCTGGGCTGCCGATGCGCCCGCGGCCAAGCCTGCGGCCGCCCCCCAGCCGACCACCGACGAAGTCATCGCACAATTTCGCACCGACCTGCAAGCCGCAAGCGCCGACGTGGTAGCCAAGGCACTGACGCTCACAGCCGATCAAGCAGCCAAGTTCTGGCCGCTCTTCCAGCAGTATCAGGCGGAACAGAGCGCCATCATCGACGCCCAGCTCAAGGCAGCCACAAAGTACGCCGACAACTACGCCAACCTCACGGACGCCGACTCTCTCGCGTATGTCACGGCCCTGCTCCAGCGCGACGACCAGATCCATGCGCTTCGCGTAAAGTGGCTGGCCAAGTTCCAGACCGTGGTGCCGGCCGGCACGGCAGCCCGTGCAATTCACGTCGACCGCCGGCTCGGCCTGGTCGCGCAGATCAAGCTCGCGTCCAAGATCCCGCTCGTCCACTGATATTGGCACCCCGGCTCCTCAGTGCCTGACAAGCGCTTCAACGCGTCGTCAGGCACCGTTTCGCTCAAGAAGAATACGTAAATCATTGGGCATCGGCATTGGCTTCATGGCGCTGACGTTTGCCCGGCCGGTATTTCCGACCGGCACCCAGATCAACGAGAAGATGCTCGCTGCAACGATACGGGAGAGCTGCCCGAACACTTCGCGCCAATCGCCGATCGAGGCGCCAAGCTTCAACATCAGCCAATGGACATGAACGTGCTGCCACGTGTAACGCTGGCTGATGATGTGCGCGCGAGCAAGATGCTCAAAAGCGCGCTCCGTCTCGCCGGCCGCGATGGCGGCCAGCGCAGCAACCAACTCAATCCGGTAGACAATGCGGAGGCCCTCGATCATCGAAGTGACGGGTGGCTCATTTCATTCCCGCTCCAACGGTCGCACGCACGGGAATCCCCGAGGGATCGAAGTTCTCGAGACAAAACACATTGACGCCGTAGTGATCCGGTGCAGACCGCGCCGCAGTGGCAGATGCCCTCATAGGTTTGCATTGGCCTCAAACTCATCCGACGCGCTTCCAGGTGAGCGTGCGCGTAATCGGTTCGCCTTGGGTGGACGTCGTCTTGAGCCGGATGACGAGCGCGTCGCCGTCGACGGTCATGCCTCGCGTCAGAACATGCCCTACGTTCTCTTTTGCAAGCGAGCCGAAAAGGTGCTGCGTGACTGTTTCCCGCTCGTCGTCCACGGTGTACGTGCCGAAGTACGCGTCGTACCCGCCTTGCGCGCGGCTGTTGTTGAGAGCGCCGGCCGGCGCGTCAACGTTGGCTGTCGAGCGGTCGCGTTTCATGAATTGCGCGGCAAAGTTTCCGGAACGATCATAGATGAGGAGCGCTAGTGGGTCAGCACCCAGCGCCGGGTCAATCCGTCGCTCGCCGCCATCGGTGACGTCGACACGTGACACGAGTTCCCACGTCCCGGGCAGGACCGCGGACAGCAAGCTGTCACGAGGTTGTGTCAGGTTCTCCATCTGAATCCCCTTGTGATAAGGCCCATCTTTCGACAGCTACCGCGCTGTTGAGTCGCCTAAAGTCGGCGCAGATCGAAGACTTCCGTTGGCACCCCTCGCAGCTGGCCGGCCACCGTTCTCACCTCAAGGACATAGGCCGACCCGGTAATTCTTGCTCCTTGGCTTGTAACATCCCGGTCCTTCCATCGGCGAAAGACGCCCATGAAGTCCGCGTCCCAGTAGTCCGGCTCGCCCGGGGAATTGTCGAAAACGGCCTCGATCGCGGCGTCGAGGAAGCGGTGGACGCTGGACTCCGCTTTCGAGTGATTTGGCCACGCCAGGGCAAGTGGCCGATCGCGACACTTTGGATCGAAGAACGCATCGTCGTGCGACGGCGCCATCGCGTAGACACCACGAACCCTGACGGTGATTCCGTCGAATGCTTTGGGATCGCCCAAGAGTTCACAGATCGAATGGATGGGAATGCTATGAATTGGATCGGCGCTGGCTGAAATCGATGCGCCAAATGCTATTGTCGACAGTCCCACGAGTATTGGTGCACGCATTGAGCTGCTGCTGACGCTCACGCATGCCGCCTTGTCACATCCCGGCCCACTTGATCCACCCGTAGGTGCACAGCGCAATCGCGACGAGGCCGGTGACAGGCACAGCCTTGTAGAAGAATGCATGTGTGGCGCGTATCACGACAATTCCGGCGGCAAAGGCAGTGGCAAAGATCGCGATGACCGGAATCCACCAAGGGTAAAGAAGAAAACCCAAGCCGACGGTTGCGAATGTGGCCAGCAACGTCAGGCCACTGATGATCGAGAACATTCGACTTCGATCCCTGACACGTGCTTCGTCCATGATCACCGTTGCGCGGACGGTCGATATACCGCAGAAGAGCGCAATCGCGTAGAGGGTGACGGACATGCCGGATGTCTACCTCATCGCCGCGTATGTGACGTTCGCAATGGGCGCCCAGCTATCCCCACTGCCGGCTTCAACCGTCACGGTTCGCGACCCATGAGTTGATGGAGCGAAGGTGTAGCGCAGCCGCGAGCCGTCCGGTGCCGGGTCTGTCAACCAAATCCACCGATCACCCTCGATACGGCCGACCGCATGCAGGTTGCCGCCTGGATTTTCTGTGCCGTGTACGTGGTACTGCCTGGCCGTAGCGTCGTAACTGAGAATGTAGACCCCATCCCACCCGCCGCCTTCGCCAGACGTCTTCTCCTGGCACAGCACCGCGTTTCCTCCAGCGGCCCAGCTGCACGTTTCACCGCCTGCGATCGACTTGAATGGTTTCGCCGGGTCATCGCGTAGCTGACCTGTCTCGCTCCAGCTGCCGACGTAGAAACTGAGCCGCTGCAGCTCTGCCGGTTTCGACGCCTCCTCTGCGAGGACCATCGTTGTGAAGATGCCGCTGAGCGCGGCCCAGGTAATCGCGAGTCGGATCGTCTGCACTACGCAAGCTCCTATAAATGATGTCAGCGCGCAGGTTGCACGCCAAACTGCAACTGTCGCTGGTACTCCGCCTCATCGTAGTGCCCTTTCGACTTCGCGATCAGGCCATCGGACCCAAATGTCCACTCCTCATACCCCTTCATCCGAACGGCCTTGCCGGTGCCGCCAGGGCCCGTGTTCGTGCCGGTCCAGATCCATCGGAAAATTGCGCGGTTACCATTCCCGCGAACATCATCCAGCTTCACTACCATATCGGGAAACGCCACCATGAATCCCTGGGCCGTTGCGGTAATCGCCGCGCGGCCGCCAGAGGGAGCACTGGCGTTGACGGTTAGCGAGCCGTCCTGCGCATAGAAGGCCGAAAGACTCGCCGGATTCTGGCTGCTCCAGGCAGCGGCGTACCGGGTTGCGAAGTCATTAAGTTCAGACTGTTTCATGGCGCAGGCTTCCCCCGTGAGCTTGCGAGTTTAGTATCCTTCGCCGCACAAGAACCAATATCAAGCAGCTGAGGGGAGATCGTCATGCTCACTCGTCGCAGCTTTCTTGTCCGGGCCTCCATGGTGGGATTGACCGCGGCCCCGATCGGTCGCGTTTGGCCCGCACTCCTGAGCCCCTCGATGACGGTCGACCGCGACATCGAAGCGGTCACCGGCGATGGCCAGCCAGTAACGCTGTCGCGCGCCAGCGTGCAGGAACTCGCCGACAGTCTGCGCGGTAACCTGCTGTTGCCTGGCGTTCCCGCCTATGACCTGGCCCGCCGCGTCCTCAACGCGCAGATGGACAAGCATCCGGCGCTGATCGTGCAGCCACGCGGCGCCTCCGACGTGAGCAGCGCGGTGCAGTTCGCGCGCGCGTCGAACCTGCTCCTCGCCGTGAAGTGTGGCGGCCACAGTCCGTCCGGGAAATCCACTTGCGAGCGCGGCATGCAGATCGATCTTTCGCTCCTGCGCGGCGCAAGTGTCGACCCCCAGGCGCGCATTGCGCATGTAGCCGGCGGAAGCCTGCTCGGTGACATGGACCAGGAAGCGATGGCGCACGGGCTCGTCACAACTGCCGGGACGGTCTCGCACACCGGCGTGGGTGGACTCACGCTCGGCGGCGGCTTCGGGCGGCTCGCGCGGCGCTTCGGCCTCGCGCTCGACAACGTTCGCGCGGTGGAAATCGTCACCGCGAATGGCGCGATCCTGCGCGCGAACGCGCACGAGAATGCGGACTTGTACTGGGGCGTGCGCGGCGGAGGCGGCAACTTCGGCGTCGTCACCGCTTTCGAGTTCGCCCTGCATCCCATGCAGCGGCAGGTGGTCGGCGGCAGGATCGTGTTCCCGCCGAGCCTGGCGAAAAGCGTCCTCTCGTTCTATTCCGACTACGAGGCCGAGGCCCCGGAGGATCTGGCCCTGGACTTCGCTCTCCTGTCGAACGCCGGATTGGGATTCGCGGGCGCCAGTGGCGTGGGCTTTCAGCTGTGCTACTCCGGCCCCGCGAGCCGGGCGGAAGAAGTCATGCGCAAGATCCGGAGCCTCGGAAAGCCTGTGTTCGACAACATAACGACGATCGACTACGTCGCGCTGCAGCGCTCCGGCGACGGCGACGAGCGACGCGCGATTGGCGGCTACACGAAGACGGGCTACGTCCGGCACATCTCGCCGCAGCTCATGAGTGCGATGATCGACGGCCTCGAGCAGAATCCCGAGCGCACCACCTTGGTTGGGTTCCAGCAGCTCGGCGGCGCGATTGCGCGCGTGCCTGCCGATGCGACCGCGTTCCCGTTCCGGAACATCCACGCCACGGCCCTGTTGACCGCCGACTGGCCGGCCACCGCGGACCCGGCGCCGCATCTGAAGTGGCTGCGCCAATACTGGGCGACGATCGCGCCCCATACCGACGGGTTCTACACGAACGACGCCGTTGAAGAATCCCAGAAGCAGGTGGACGAGAACTATCTCGGAAACTACCCGCGTCTCGTGAAGATCAAGAACAAGTACGATCCGACGAATCTGTTCCGATTGAACGCGAACGTGCGGCCGACCGCGTGAACTAGCGCTTACGATGTAGGGAGTTTGCTCCGCTGCGGGATCGGATCGAGGTCAGGCTCCACGAAGGACTCGCGGGCGTCCGCAGAGAACAAGACACTTGCCGAGTAGTGCGTGAGCATGACCTTGCTGTCGAGCAAGACCTGGCTCTTTGCAATGAAGTCCTGGAAGGACGTGCTCGAAGATCGATCCATGAAGTGCCGTACCGCCAGCACCCAGGCACGGGTAATTGTTTCGTGGAACTTGGAGCGCGGTATCCCATTGTGTGCGATGAAGTTCAGGAGCGCTTCGCGCATCTTCCGGACAGCCGACTCGACATCGGATTCCACGAGATAGGCGTAGGCAAGCCGCACGTGCGCCTCGTGAGTGAACTGCGACGGCGTGACGGTGCAGGACTCGAAGGCCGATCGGAAGTTACGATCGTCCTGGGATAGTTCGTGCGATTCCACAGGCCTTACCGCCCGACGTCCCTTTGCCGTCACTGAGGCTGCACGAGCGCGACGTCTGCAAAGAGCTTCTTCGCTTGCGCTTCCAGGGTCGGTTGATCCGCGCCAAGCACCTCGAGATGGACGATGACGATGCCACGAGGCGCGCCGAGCACCAGTGTGGCCGTTCGTCGATTGTTCTCTGCATCGTTACCCGTGAAGCGCGCGGACACTGGCGACTCCGACGTCTCCATTGGCGTGAGCATCACCTGTGCGCCCTCGGAGCTCTGCATGATGCGATGACTCTCCGCGAGTTTTTGGAGAGTCACACGCTGCTTGTCCTCGGACATCGACTCCTTCGAAAAGAATGTCGAGATTGTGACCCGCGCGTTGCCGTCCGCACGACGGTACACGTAAAGGTCGGGTCGAGCCGACACTCGCGACCATTCACCGGGCAGCGTTGCCCGGAAAAGATCTCCAGTGACCGGCGTACTGGCACGCTCGGAACACGCCGCAAGGGCGGCAAGACCTGCAATGCAAGCGATGCGTGTGATCAAGCTCATCGTGATCTCCTGACATTGTGACCACATGATAAACGGCGGGGACACCGCCGCCCAGCAGCAGCAATGACGTAGCCAGGCGGCCAAACAATCAATTCGGCTCCGGGACCGGAATTCCGGGTTTCACGTCCACGTTGTGATACACGACGATCTTCCATTCCCCAGCCCGTCTCGCAACGACCTGCAGCAACCGCGTGCGCAGACGCCCTTTGCTGTCCATGGCCGTTCCCGGTGGTGCATTCGCCATGCCGCTGACAGATGTCAGGGTCTCAACGACGGCGACATCGGGTTCGATGAATCTGAGCGACACGATGTCTTGCTGCAATTTGGTGTTCTTGAAGATTCCCTGGAAGATCACCTCGTGCTGCTTCAGATATGCTTCGTAGCCGGTGAAGAACTGGCCCCGGATGTTGGTGAAAGTGCCATCGGTGGCAAACTGGCGCGAGTACGCCGCGGCGTCTCCCTGATTCCAGGCGACAACCTCGTCCTGAATGATCTTGCGAATGGCGATTTCATCAGCCGTTGCGACCGTCGGCTTGACCGTCTGCGCGCTGGCGCTGGGCTCAGCGGCGTGAACGAGGGAGAACGATTGCGCAACCCAGCAGCAAAGCAATTCTCCATCTGTACATTCGTGATGACTCCTTCATTGTTCGGATTCTCCTCAACCTGACGTGTTAGCGAGCATTGCGAGGCTCCATGAGCTCGATCCGGTTGCCGAATGGATCTGCAACATACACTCGCAGATAACCTTCCAGCGGATCGTCGTCGATGACCTCTACGTTGTGCGCCCTCAGGTGCGATATCAGCGCTTCAAGATCCACGACCAGGAGCGCCGGGTGCGCTTTACGCGCCGGGCGAAAATCAGCTTCGACACCGAGATGGATCTTCAGCAACCCGCGCTCAAACCATGCACCACCTCGCTTCGCGAGGTTTGGTGGCTTGGGCACCTCTGGGATTCCCAATAGCCCCTGGTAGAACTCGCGCGCAGCTTGCTCCTTGCCGGGTGGCATCGCCAATTGCACATGTTCGATGGCGACTATTGCCACGCGCTCACCATTGCGCCCGACGTCCGCGTTGAATCACACACCGCTAGGGCACAACGCGTTGACCTTCCATGGTTGCCGCCAACGGGCCTCTGAGTTGCCGTCCCTCGGCGTCGTAGAAGGTTGCGCTCGCGGCGCCGCTGAAAGCGTTGCCCGTTACTTTGATCAAGAAGGAGATCTCACCCCGGCTGACGAACTGGCGTGTCGCTCGATCAGCCGTGACCTCGACGAACTTACCCTTGATCCCGTCGCCATCCGGCGCCCACACGCCCATGCCATCGCTGTCGCTCGTGTTGGGATCGCCAGCGTCGGGATTGGCTTGCTGCATGGTCCCGTCTGAATTGAAGACGAACATATGGTACTGAAATGGCGCCTCGGGGATTTTCACAAACCACGCCCCGACGATTGGCCGCGGGCTGTCTTTGCCACCGGAGATCTGGTGGCAGGCCGGCGAGCCGAGGCAAACGGCGAGTAGACTGAGAGTTGTCAGGGGCCTGCGCATACCAACAGAGAATAGCCTGTCGGCACGAGTAACGTCGATGTCGGTCAGCCGGCGACGCTACGTGACGTCAGATCGTCAAGGTAAACCCGCCGTCGGGCGTCAGTGTCGTGCCGGTGATGTAGCTGGCTTCGTCCGAGCACAGGAAGACAATCGACTGGGCGATCTCTTCCGGGCGACCAAGGCGTCTCGTATGAACACGTTGCTTCAGCACGTCGTCGTATATCTCATCGCCGATCAGGCCTCGCAGCCGCCGATGCATCGGGGTATCGATGATTCCCGGGCACACAAGATTGACCCTGATTCCCTGCGGCGCCAGCTCCGCGGAAACACTCGTTGTCAGCCCGATCTGTCCATGTTTCGAGGCGACGTAGGCCGAGCCGGTGGGGAAGCCAAGAAAAGAGTTTACGGATCCGACGTTGACGATCGCACCGCCATGTCCGCCCGCGAGCATGGCTCTGGCCTCGTACTTCATGCAGAGAAACGTGCCTTTCAGGTTGATGTCGAGAACCCGGTCCCATTCTTCCTCAGGCAGATCCGTGATTCCGGAGAACTGTCCCTCGATGCCGGCATTGTTCACGGCGTAGTCGAGGCGCCCAAAGGTTTCAATCGTGTGTTTGACCATCCGTTCCACGTCCTTCGCAACGGAAACATCCGTCTTTACGAAGGTTGCCGCGCCTCCCCGGGTCTTGATCTCACTGACGAGCCCAGCCAACTCGTCTTCGCGCCGCGCGGCAAGCGCAAGCTTGGCACCCTTCGCTGCGAAGGCCTCCGCCGTTGCTCGCCCAATCCCACTGCTTGCTCCAGTAACCAGAGCAACCTTGCCGCTCATGCTTGTCATGCAGTACCTCCAACCCTTACGACTTCGCTTTCTTCGCAGGCTTCGACTTGCCAGAACTGTTGAGGGCGCCCGCTTGGCGAATAAGCGCCTTGAAGGCGGACTCGTCAACTTCTTCGCCTTCGTGGATGTCGATCGCGCGGCGCACGTTTCCGTCGAGGCTCGAGTTGAAGAGACGGGCCGGATCCTTGAGAGACGCGCCCTTGGCGAAGGTGAGCTTCACGACGCTCTTGTAGCTTTCGCCCGTGCAGATGATGCCGTCGTGCGACCAGACCGGAGTGCCCATCCACTTCCACTCCTCGACGACGTCCGGGTCCGCTGCCTTGATGAGCTTGCGCATCCTGCCGAGGGTTTCCCCGCGCCAGTCCCCGAGTTCGACGATTCTCTTCGAGATGAGCTCCGCTGCCGACCGGTCGTCGCCCGCGCCTGACTTTTTCATGTTCCCATCCTGAAAGTTCTTACAGAACGCCCGCTGGGAGCTTGGACGCCATCATCGTCCTCCGGTCGATCCTGCGCCCGTCGACGATGAACGTTCCGTCACCGACAGCGTGAACGGTACGCTTCTCCTTGCGCGCAGTATCGACATATGCGGCGATTCCCTGCAACACAACAATGTTGTGCCTCTTGATGATGTCGATGACCTTGCACTCGATGTTGGCCAGGCACTCCTTGATCAAGGGCGGCTTGACGAGCCTGGCCTGCACCGGTGTGAGCCGGAACTTGGCGAATTTATCTGTGTCTGCGCCGGAGCACGTCCCGATGCCGACCACCTTGTCCAGCAGGTCGACGGTGGGAATGGCAATGACGCACTCCCGACTCTTTTGCAACGCCGCGTACGAGTGATTCCATTCACCCGTGGTGATGGCAAATACCGGAGTGAAATCCATCACCATGGTCCAGGAGATGGTCATGATGTTGTCGTTCTTCCTGTCGCGAGTTGTCACGAGGACCACGGGCCCTGATTCCATCAGGGTAAAGGCCTTGCTCAGCTTCAACTGGCGCATGCGAGCAACTCGGGCCAGATGGTCAGATTCATAACGCGTTGTCAGCGCACCAATGGCTGGCGCAATTGAAAGACATTGCCTTCGGGATCATGGCCGTCGCAGACCACAGAGTCTTCGAACTGCCACTCCGCGGACGCTGCCTTCACTAAGCCCTGCATCTGGTTCGCGGCGCGGCGCGACGCCGCAAGATCGCCGACGAAGAAGACGAGCTTGATTGGAGTGTCCGCACGCGGGGCCGCTGGCACGGCAATTTGAATTCCCTTGGCAATGGGCTGCGGGATGGCGTGTATGACAAGCTGAAAGGCCGGCGACTCCAGGACGACATGATCCGTCTCCACGGTCCGAGGCCGCAACCCGGTAACAGCTTCATAGAAAGACGCAAGACATCGCACGTCCTTCGCGAAGAGAACGGCGCCGGCTTGTGGCTTGGATGACATCGTTGAGTCTCCGCTAACGCCCCGTCACTATTCGAACCAGATCTCGATCTCGTAGCCATCGGGATCGGCAATGTAGGCGTACGGCAGGCCGGGCGCGAACTCCCCGCGACGAAGCAAGCGTCCTCCGGCAGCCAGACATTCCTCTACGGCGACGTCGATATCCGCTGGGCTCGTGAGTCGAAATCCGAAGTGCGCGATGCCACCCGCGACACCGACACCCGTTGTGGCCCGCTCGAACGCAATGACGTCAAATGGTCCTGGGCCTTTGACCTGAATCGTAGCCGGCATCGCGAAAGTATTCCTCGACGCCAAACGCGGCGCGATAGAAGCGCAGTGCGCGATCCGGGTCGGCAACCTTCAGTGCGATGTGCGTTAACCCGTGAGTCTTGACCACGGCGCGTACCTCAGATGGGCATCCTAGAGATGATCTGTGATCAGGACTCGACCCTTCGCACCGAGCGACGTCTTGCCGTCCTGGCCTTTGATGCGACCGCGTAACTCAACGATGTCGCCTCGCAGTTTCGCATTCGGCGTTACCTTGATCACCATCCACTCGAGACCGATCGTTTCATCGGCGTAGATGGGTCGACGGAATCGAACCCAGAACTCGAGTCCCAGCATCGCCCCGGACTTCGAAAAATGCGCCGCGGTCAGCGCAAGGAGCAATGCAGTGGTATGAGGGCCGCTGGCCGTCGGCCTGCCGAACCGTGTGTTCGCGGCAAATTCCGGGTCGTGATGTATCGGGTTGTTGTCTCCGGCCGCCTTCGCAAATTCGGAGACCATCGCTGGTGACAGTGTCACTTGGGAGGAGAAGCGTTCTCTCGGGCAGGTTCTCACAGCTTGTTTCCTTGTTGACCGGCAGGAAATCAATCCACCAAGCCGGCGTCGTCTCGAACCGCCATGATCGTCGCTTGCATGACGGCGATGGTCGTCTCTTTACCCGCTTGACGCGCTCGCACTTCCGCTCCGCAGACACTCAGCGTGCGCCCGGCGCGGATGACCTTCCCATCCGCCCGAAAGTGCTCGCCCGCCGCGGGTTTCATGAGGTTCACTTTGAACTCGACGCTCAAGACGGCCACTCCCTGAGGCATGAGACTAAAGGCCGCATATCCGCAGGCGCTGTCGGCAACGGCAGTCACAACCCCTGCGTGCAGGAAACCATGCTGTTGTGTGAGGCTGCTGCTGAAGGGCCATTCGATGACCACATGCCCCGGCTCGACCGAGATAAGTCGGGCACCGACGGTCCTCATGAACGCCTGCCGGTCGAAGCTCGACTGAACGCGTGCGGCGAAGTCAGGGCTTGCTGCGTGAGCCATCAGCTCTTTCCTCCACCGACGCGCGCCCTGATATCCGCGTAGCCCGCATCGATCAGGTCGCCAAGAGCCCTCGCATTGAGCTCGCGGCCAGGCATCAACTTTACGTGCCGCATGCGTTTGCCACCTCCCTCCAGCAGCCCGGCAGGGTCCGCGAGCCATGCGCCGTAGAAGAAGCCGACGTTGACATGACTCTTGAACGTGTTGACGTATCCGAACGGCGCATCTTCCACGCAGGCGACCGGGCAACCATCGTGCATCAGATCCAGGACATCGTCGCCGCACTTCCGCATCTGCTGAAACCACTGCCGTGCAATGGCTCGCAGTTCGATCGAGCCATCGGTCAACCAGGCCTCGACCGCCGGCTCCCGTTTCACGCCGCCGGAAACCCGGAAGATGTCGTCCCTGCCGATCAACCCGGGCAGGTCGAGCGCCACGCGGCGAGATCCATGGCAGCTCACAACAAACTCGACAGGTAGAACACGTTATTGCCGAGTCCATGCGCGATGATCGGCAGCAGCAGGCTCCCGCTGTTGAAGCGCAACCACCCGTACGCAATACCTCCGATGAGCGGAAAGATGGCCGACATCAGATCGAACGACAGCTTGTAGTGCGAAAAGCCGATGCCGTGCCAGATACCGAAAGCGACGCCGGTAATGACGATCGTCGCCCAGGGAATATGCTTTGCGGCTGGTTTGGATCTGATGAGACCAAGCAGGAGTGCCGGAGCGATGCCGCGATAGGTGATTTCTTCGGCGAGACCCGGCATGAATGCCTGAAAGGCGACTGTTTCCACATCGGGCAGTTCCGGCTTGAAGATGAAGCCGATGGAAAAACTGAGCAGCGTCAGCAGGGCCAACGCGACGAGGGAGCTCTTGAGATTCCTTTGCCTGAATGTCAGACCTGCACCGGTCCGGTCAATGCGAAGAGCAATGATGACGATGAAGGAAAAAAGGAGGCTGTAGATTTTCCCGGTCCAATTCCAGCCGCCATGGATCAAGTTCGTGGCATGAATGAGTGACGGCAAGCCGGTCATAACGTCATCGACGCCGATGTACGCCGCGAACAGGACGCCAAATCCCAGCAGCAGTCGCTTGTCGAACGGCCTGACAAGAAGAAAGACCAGGAAACAGGCGGCTGCAAAGATTGCTGAACCGATCAGTGAATCCACGCCGGAAGCTCCTCACTTCTCAAGATAGTCCGTGCCGAATTTGCCGGTGCCGCTGAGCTGAACTATCACGCCGCCATCCTTCGCGGCCACGAAATGGGGAACGCCGGCCGGAATGACGATGAAACTGCCCACCGGATACCCCTTGAGCTTGGCCGGGTCGAACCTCTCGCCCTCGCCCAGGTACCAGGTCCCTTCGATGACCGTCACCAGTTCGTCGTGCGGGTGCGTGTGCGCGAGGACGCGCGCGCCAGCGGGTATCTTGACCCGGTCAATCCATACCCCGCCCTGACTCGAATCTCCGTACATCTGCGCCCGCTGCCGCCCGTCCTTGTAGTATGGCGGCGTGAACCAATGCACCTGTTCCGGGGTTAGGCCGACGACCTTCTTTTTTTCCTGTCCGGCCCAGCTCATCGTCGACATTACCCCAGCGAGAAGCATCAGTGCGGCGGCGACTGCAAGCAGAACCCTTCTCATGACTCCCCTCCAAACAGGCCGCAACTAGCGTATTAGCACGTCCAGCTCGCGCGCATCGAGACCGGCCTCGCGATAGTATTTGCGAGAGAGCTCAAGAGCGGTGAATCCATCTTCGAAGGCCGCAAAGCCACCGTTCACTGCCTTGTCGAGATAGATGAGGCCGCCCTCGACAACGAAAAATATCACCGCTGCCTCTGGTGAATCGTCGGTGATGACGAGCGTGTGCGCCTCGCCCGCGGGTTCATAGATGAATGTTCCGGGCTTGGCAATCCAGTCATGCTCCAGGTATCGCCAGTGACCGCGCATCGTGTACCCGCGAACGGTGCCCACGTGGTAGTGAGTGCCCAGCTTTGCGCCAGGGAGCCCTTTCAGAACGACGGTGAATCCTCCCGATGTGACGTTAAAGCAGCACGGCTGGAACCAGACGCCTTCCGCATAAGGAACCCAGCGGCGGTCGTCCTCCACGTTGATGTTGGCAATGAAGTGATCGCGGCTCCGTTGACTCGGTTTGAGGCCGTCGTTGAAACTGTTGAAGGCATTAATCGGCATGTGTTCTTCTCATTTGTGAGTTGACAATCGGCGCGTCGCTACGATAGCGCGCTAATCGTGACGTAGTATCCATCCGGATCCAGCAGCGAGAACTCCTCTGTTTCAGTATTCGCGTTCATATGCGGCTCCTCTTCGAGCCGGGCGACGAGCGCGCGCGCCCTTTTCAGCGACCTATCGAAATCGTCGACGCGGAAGAACAAGAGGAGCCCGTTGCCAGGTGTCGCCCGCTCCGGGCTCATCAACGACGGGTGCCCCTCGGCGCCCCACTGGTGGAGGCAGAGCAAGACAGTTCCATCTGAATCGACGATCTGACCGAAGTCCGCATGGCCCGGTGATGTCTCGCGCTGGCCAAAGAGCGACTGGTACCATTTGAAGCTACTCGGCACATCGCTTACGCCGATGATCGTCCAGGTGCGTTTCACGACATCGCTCCCGTCGGCCTAACGGCTTGCTCGGCGCCGCTTTGGCACGTCATAGCCTCGCTGCTGCATCCTTCAGAAGCGCGATGAGTTTGTCTTTGTTTGCGAGCGAGTCGCCTGCATGGAAGTTCACTGACAGGTGGACGCCCTTCGCCTTGAGGTACGCCTGAGCTGTGGCAGTAGACGTGCGGTCCTCGAACGTGAACACCGCTGCGTCGCCCACGCCGGCGACCTGGTATGCATTCGGTCCACCCACTTTGACCTGGGCGAGCATTCCTTGCTGGATCAGATCCGGGCTCATGCCCGGCCAGGCTTGCGATGCGTCCATGACCGCGATTGTCAAAGAAGATTCCCCCCACTGAGGGCTTCTTGGCCCCCAGGTAAATGTGCAGCTAACGCCAAGGGGAGCCGTGCTCGCGTCCGAAACCCCGCTGCCGATCTTGGCGTTCGGCGCGAGCGTTTGAATTTCGGCGGCCTTAAGAAGCGCACAGGGATCCTTGGGCAGTGCTGCCGCCGCCGCGTCGCTTGCAACGCCCGCCAGTTGAAGGACGCCAATAGCCAATCCAACGATGAGAGAAGTCATCTGGGATTTCCGGTATGGACTCATAGATCCTCCTTCTTGCGATGGCTACTTAGATCTGGCGACGCATCAACAGCCCGGGCAGAACTGCATCAGGTCCGAGTTCGAAATCCATTCTGCGGATACTTTTGAAGCCTAGCGCGGAGTAAAACGCTTCGGCGTTAAGGCTGGCGTGGCATTCAAAGGTAATTACTCCCGCCGCCCGGGCAGCAGTTTCGCAAAGCTGATAGATCGCTCGGCCGATGCCCCGGTTTGTCCACGCTGGATGTGTGCCGAAGTGTCGGAGATGTGCAAGGCCGGCCTCGACCACATTTGTTCCGGGACGTTCCCGCGTCCAGCCCCCGCAACCGACCACCAGCCCGCCTTGCGACTCGGCGACATAGTATGTACCGGACGCAAGTAGCGACAACTTCGCTTTTGTCATTAGCTTTAGCGCCGGAACAAGCAGAGCCTCGTCATAGGCTGACGCCATGAGCTGTGGATACGAAGCTTGCAGTAGCGCGTCAACCGCCGCAGCGTCGTCCCGCGTCGCCACCCTCGGCGCATGATAATTCGCGACCATGCAATCCATTCAGTTACTTGCGAGATATCGTCGCGCGCTCTCCATTTCGGGACGGGGGTCGCCGGAGCCCGCCAATTCAATCAGCTTGGAGAAGTAGTGCCGCGCCTTTTCACGGTCGCCGGATTGCGCTGCGGCCTGCCCCGCGCCGTACCACCCGCGATAGCGATTCGGCTCGCGCAGTTGCGACGCCTCGTATTCCTTCAGCGCCTCGACCGGTCGCTTGAGCTCGAGCAGCATGTCGCCGAGCAGCTCGCGCGCGGGCAGGAGCCGCCCCGGCGTGACGATATTCTTCTCGCTCCGGTCCTCGATATCGGCCGCTTGGCGCATGAGCGCGAGTGCGTCGTCGCTCTTGGTCTGCGCGAGCGAGACCCAGGCGAGCGATGCCAGGCGCATCACCTCGACCTCGTTCGCCCAGTATTCGTTTTTTGCCGCTTGCAGCTCATCGCGCAGCGCCGTTATGCGCTCGACGTCGCCTCGCGCCGCAGCGGGATCGCCGCCCCTCGCCGCGCCAAGCGCGCGCGCGAAGTGCGTCATCGCCTCCGTAAACGGATACTTCGTCGGCGTCGGCTCGAGCTTCGCCGCCTCGTTCCAAGCGCCGCGCTCGATGACGTAACGCGCCGGCATTGCTGCGAGCGCGTACGGCCCCGTGGCGCGAGCCGGATTGAGGCCACTCAGCGTGCGCGCCTCGTCGAAGTTCCTGCGAGCGTCGCCGTCCCGGGCAAGTTGCAGGTCGGCGTAAGTCATATAGTCCAGTGCGTGCAGCGCTTCGTCGGGCTCGTTGCTCTTCTCGGCTACGGTTGCCGAGCGCCGGTTGGTCGCCACAGAGTCAGTCCACGCGCCGACGCGCGTGAAGATGTGCGAGGGCATGTGCAGCGCGTGTGGCGCGTCCGGGGCGATTTCGGCGTAGCGGCGCGCCGCGGTCAGGCCACGCTCGGCGAGCGGCGGTGCGTCGTAACTGTGGATGAGATAGTGCGCAACGCCCGGATGATCGGGGTGCTTGGCGAACTGCTTCTCGAGGATGCCGGCCGCCTTGAGGTACGCGGCATACGTCTGGTCGGACGCGGTCTGCGTTGCGGCGAGGTAGAGCGCGTAGAAGATCTGCGCTTCGTCGTCGGCCGGGTACTTCGCCGCGAGCGCCTCGTAGGCCTTCGCACGCGCCAGCTGTCGCTCGTGCTCACTGCGGTTGGCGAAGTCCTCGTAGTAGGCGGCCACCGCCTCGAGATAGCCGTGCTCGCGCGGGGTCGCACGCATCTTGCGCCCCTTGTCGATCGCTTCCTGCGCCAAGCGCGCGTCCTTGGGTGCGGCGCCGATGCCCTGGAGTGGGTTGAACATGAGAATCGAGGCGTAACCCCAGGCAGCGATCGCGCAGCCCTTGTCCTCTGCCATCACATCCTCGAAGGCCTTCTGCGCCGCGGAGTAATAGAAGGAGTGCAACATCGCCACTCCGCGCAGGAACTTCTCCTGCACCGTCGGGCTGCACGAGTTCTGAAACTCGACCTTGCCGACGTTATCGCCGTGGTGATGTTCGTCCTGGCCGAAGGCGACGCTCGCCGCGGCCAGCGACAGGGCGACCAACGACACTGCGATGTGGATGCGCATTTTCATCGGTGATCGATCATCTGGCGCGCGGCGGGTAGACGCCCACGAGCCTTGCAACCAGTATCGCGACGAACAAGGGCCCGATGATCATCTCGACAGTGCAGGCGGTTCGCGCCTCACGCGCGACCGGAACGATGTCGCCGAAACCTGTGGTCGACAAGGCCGTGAAACTGAAATAGAGCAGTTCCATGGGGTCGAGCGGCCCGATCGTGCCGCGAATCGCAAAGGAACCCGGGACTGCGCGATCGATGAGGGTGTAAACGATGCCCCACAGGATGCCGATCATGAGATAAGCGGCCGCAGCACCGGACAACCTGTCCCCCGTCATGACGTTGCGGTCGAAGACATACCGCAGCAGAAATGTAATCGTGGCCACGTAGAGAGCGGCATTGAACCTGAGCGACATGTCGTAGTACGCGCTCGAGCCCTTGATGATCGACAGCCACTGAAACACCAGCGTTGGCACTGCCAGCAGAATCACGAACACGAATGACAGTTTCGAGCGGCCGACGGCAGCCACCGCGGAAACGATGATGAAAGCGTTGATCAGGTTCGTGATGATCGCGCCGCGCGGCGATGTATTGATGAGCGGTGCCACGCAGACAAGGAGTAACAACAGAATGAACAGGTTGAAGCAGCGCTGGTAGAACAAGCGCCTGAGTGCGTCACGGCTGCGTCGGATCGTCATAGGGATGGCAGAGATTGCGGCGAGTTCGGCGCCAGTGCAAGTGGCCGCGGTCCGTTAGATCAGTACAGGCCGCCGGGCTCTTTCGGATAACTGAGCGCCTGATCCGGAATGACGACGCCTGGCAGTTTGCTCGATGTCCAGATGTGAACCGCTTCGGTCAGGTCCACGGGCTCGTCAAACGAGCCTCCCTTGACGTTCAGCGTCTCGAGGTAACCAGTGCTTTGATGCCACAGTCGCGATCCGCAATTACGGCAGAACGCACACTCCAGCGTATACCCGGAGGCCGTATGGCGATTCCAGAACGCCGGCTGACCTTGCACTACTTTGAATGTGTCTCGCCGGATGATGAACGAGACGCCAAACGCGGAAGAGGACTGCTTTCGACATTCAGTGCAATGGCAGACGTACAGCGTTAGAGGCTTTCGTGGGGCAAGGTAGCGAATTTGTCCGCACTGGCAGCCGCCACTTCGGCAGTCGTCAGCATTCCGGATTGACTCTGACATGAGCTACTACTGCGCTTCGGCCCTGGCTCCACGAGGCGTAAGCAATGCCAGCACGGCCGCGACTGCGAACAGGACCAGAACGTCACCCCATAGGTGACCCATATTGTGGTCGCCGTCAAAAGACTGCACAGCCATGACCCCGCCGTGAACGACGCTGGACCAGACGGTGAACCATATGAGGCTCAGATTTGCGAGCGGCTTGCGGGCGGCGAGTATGAGGAAGACCCCGAGCGTTGCGTAAATGGCGATGATCATCTCAAGGTAGTACGAACGGCCCTCGGTGTGCCACGCCCAGCCGGATGGCCAGACTTTGGTGAGCGGCCAAAGGCCGAAGATGAAGGCCAGCCCGACAATCCACAGAACGACGCGCAGATACTTGATGCGGTCAGCTTCACTCATTGCTTTTCTCCCCCTTGTTCTTCATGAAGAGTGATCTTCGCCATCGTAGGCTCCCACCCCTTGCGCCGCTTAACGTCCGCGTTGTCAGGCGGACTCGGCGCGATGACGAAACAGTCGCTTTATCCCGTACGCCAACAGAGCTCCCACACTTGCCCAGAATATCGTGCCGCCAAGACTGAAAATCAACACATAGGCCCAGCGGCCATAGCTGCCAAGGTTTCCGTAGAGAATGCCTCGCCCCCAATCGAGTTGGTCGAGAATCCAGACGAGCGGGTAGTCAATGATGACAACGGCAAATGCCTGACCCTCTCCGTTGCCACCGGAGGTGACTACGGGCACGGCCACCAAAATCACATGTAGCGTCGCGAACACCATCGCCACAACCCACACGGGATGAAAGGTCCGCCACATCGATTGCCGAGCCGCCTGACGCGGCAGTTCACTCACGATCGCGCTCGTATCGTCTTGTGAGCGGAAACGGCGGCAACCAGGACTCGCGACGGATAATCCAGCTTTCGTAGGTTGGCATCAGTTGGTCAGGGGCATCCAGGGATCCCAGGTTCACTTCGATTTCGTCTGCGGTGCGTGCGAAAACGGACGAGCCGCAGCGGGGGCAGAAGAAGCGCCCGGCGTAGTCGCGTGTTTCGCCGTCGATCGTCACCGCATCCTGAGGGAAGATTGCGGAAGCGTGAAAAAGGGCCCCGTGATGCTTGCGGCAGTCGAGACAGTGACAAAGGCCGACCCGGTATGGGAGTCCCGACGCCACAATTCGGACGTCGCCGCAAAGGCAACCGCCGGTGAATCGGTCCATGCTGCGCCTACTTCGGTGGGACGTACGGATCCGGCGTCCCTACTTTAATCGGAGGATGTGCTTCCAAGCTCGCTTCGAAGTCGCGACGGATTTTCGTCAACGGATAAGTGACCCAGCTGTTCTGTTGAAGTACGTCCCGCTCCTCTTTCAGGTCCGTAAGCAGATTGACGATCCTCGGCAGCGGAAGTTTCTGCGGCGGGTCGAATTCGTTCTCCTGTTTGATCAGGTGCATTTTCCAGTTGCGCCATTTCACGGCGGAGAGCCGGTCGGCCACGTACGCTGGAAACCCCTCGCGATTGGAGCTCACCTGCTTCCCGAAGAAGAAGTCCGATTGGTCGACGCCGTCAATCGGGCGATCGTTCGGAATTTGTGCGCCACCGATATGGGCAAGGGTCGTGTAAAGATCCACGATGTGCACGATTTCGTTGCTGACGCTGCCAGCGGGCACTCGGCCCGGCCACCGAATGATGAATGGCGCGCGCAACGAAGCTTCCATTGCCGTGAAATACGTGCCTCGCCACGGGCCGCTGTCGCCCTCCCAAGGGTGAGCTCCCTCCGGGCCGTTGTCACTGGCGAAGATGATGAGCGTGTCGTTTTCAATGCCGGCGTGCGTGATCGCATCAAGAATTTGACCGGTGCGGTAATCCAGTTCGGCCAGGGAGTCAGCCCAGTCCCCGTTCCCTGTTTTTCCGGAGAACTCTGGATTCGGCAGAGTCGGCATGTGAAGCAGCCTGAGCGCGACGTAAGCAAAGAACGGGCGGCCGGTCTTTGCCTCGCGCATGATGAAATCGACCGCACGTCTGGTGATCTCCGCATCCATGCGTCGGTGATGCTCGAGATCGAGCTGCGCAACCTGCTTGGCCTTCTCACCCTTGCGCGCCTCGTACACGGGTTCGAGCGGAGTGATATCCGCATTCCAGCCTTGCTTTGAGCCAACTGACGGCCACAGACCGTTCGTCTGGTTTGAGTACGACCACATGGCATCGGTGTAGCTGCGCGGAATTCCGTACCACTCGTCGAATCCCTGGTGCGTGGGAAAGCGCTCCTCGATACTGCCGAGGTGCCACTTGCCCCACATGCCCGTGGCGTATCCCTGAGCCGACAACAGCTCTGCGATCGTGATCTCCCACTGCGTCAGTCCTTCGGGTGCACCGCCTCTCGGCACTTCGTAGGTTCCCGATCGAATCGGAAAGCGCCCGGTCATGAGCGCGGATCGAGAGGGCGTGCACTGTGCCTCCACGTTGAAATTGAGCAGTCGCATGCCCTGACTGGCGAGCCCGTCGATGCGCGGGGTGGGAGCGCCGCGCAGCAATCCACCGCCGTAGACGCCCAACTCACCATAGCCAACGTTGTCTGCAAGAATGACAACGATGTTGGGCTTTCTATCGGTATCGGGCGCCCGTTGCGTCTGTGCCGCCATCGAAGTTGAGGTGCAAGCGAATGCGAGCAAGATTGCCGCACTCAATTGTCTGCATATAGAGAACATGGCTCCTCCAGATGTTTGACTGAGCCAGCATGCGCCAAGAGCCGGTCAACGACCCGCGTCAGGTGTGGCGCCTAACGTCCGGCATCAGCGGCGCCGCGATAGCGCCAACGAGAACCCTTGAGAATGATCGGCGTCCGCTGCATGCCGTAGTTAGCCGGCTGGCGCCACGTTAGTCCGTTTGCATCCATGCAGCCACACGTTTTCTATTCATGTCGCCTGGGCCATGGGGTTCAGAAACGCTGTTATCTCGGCCGCCACGAGTTGCGGTGCCAACATTTGCGCCATGTGGCTCTGCCCAGGCAACTCGCACAATCTCGCATTGGGCACGAGATCAACTAGCGCGAGCGTCGCGTCGCGAATGTGTGCTTGGTCGGATCGAGAGCCGAGAAGAAATAGCGTTGGCACTTCTGAGGGCCGCGAAGCGCCTGAGGCTCGGCCCTATGCGATCGACTGCGACCATTTCGCGCGCCGCTTACAGGCATTAGGTCGACCATTCTCGGCCACGTCGGCATTCTAGCTTCGCCTTCATCCACATAGGCAGTGCCAGGAAAACATTCATCATGAACCCGCGTGGAATCATGCCGATCTCGCGCAAGAAGATGACCATCGCGTCCTCCGACCGACCTTGCGCAATAAGAGGGGGACACAGAACGGAGCTTTCGCCGTGTGCCGGACCATGGATACGCCAAGGCGGCTCGTAGATCACAAGACGAGGTACCGGCGTGCGCAGAGCTGTGAGAAGCGAGCAGAACGCACCGTACGAATGTCCAATCAAGAACGCAGCGGCCCCGGCTGCGGCGAGTACCGCATAATGTCCTCGATTTCTCGTTCTACGGCGTAGTTTGCGGAATCGCGCTCACGCCGCGTCCGCGCCGGTCCATGACTAGCCGGTGCAATCGACCTGATAGCTCCCTGGCGACCGCCATCCAATCGTCAAGCGTGCAGAGCGTGCCGTGAGCGATTACGACCGACGCGGCCTAAACCGTAGCTTGACGTAGCCGATCAGTGTTCCATCGGTCGAACGTGCGATGCCGTTTTCAATCTTCGAAGGAGTAGTGGCGATTCAGCGCCGTCTTCCCACGTTTGCTGGCCTCTGCAATGCCACGCTCACTTCGACTCCGTGACTCGCCGAAGGTTGACGTTGATTCGCGTATCGAGACTCGCCGATGTCCGCCTAACGTGCGAGCTGCGGATGGTGGCATCGCCCCGCTTGTCCGACGCCACTTTATCCGGAACCGAACATGCCTCCCGCCACCGAGCAACCAGCCGCGAATCGAGATAACGCGGGTGGATTGTACAGAGATGTCCCACGGAAAAAACAACAGGACAGACCCCGCCTCCCGCCTGCAATCGGTTCGCTGCCCCGCCTGCAACACGACGGCTACGAAGAGAGAGCGTCATATTCAGACACCCAGTCGATGGGGCTCGCATGCGGTCGCAGCTTGCTCGCGACGAACATCACCGTATGCAAAGCAACTCCACGGAAGCGGTTACCGACATTGTAGATGCGGCCCATCGAGCGCACTGCGGCCGCCACGCGCTTTACCCGATCCGCTCGCTTGGCCTGATAAGTTGCAAATGCCCCGGCGAGATCCTGGGGATGCTCGGCGATCGACCTCGCCAACACGATCGCATCCTCCAGCGCCATTCCCGCTCCCTGACCCATGTGCGGCGGCATCGCGTGACACGCGTCGCCGAGGAGAACGGTTCGGCCATTGAACCAGGCGACTAAAGGCGTCCGCTCGTATATCGCCTGCACAAAGCACTCGTCGGCCGCTTCGATGATCTCTCGGACAGTGGGATGGAACGTCGCGAAGAGGCGGGCAAAGTCCTCCTTCCTGCCCGGCTCGGTCCACGATTCGCACTTCCACTCCTCTGACTCGACGAAGCCGCCGATGTTGAGGAGGTCGCCTCCGCGCACGAGGTACTGGAGGAAGTGGCGATCCGTACCACACCACATCGTCATGAATTCGGCCCCGGATTCCGTTGGCAGCTGGGCGCGGCGCACGAGCCCGCGCCAGACGACCTCACCCGAGAAGCGCGGCGCATCGGGGCCGGCGATCGTTCGGCGAACGACTGAGTGTATGCCGTCGGCACCGATCAGGGCATCGCCGGCTAGCCGCATGCCCTGCTCCGTCTCGACAGACACGCGATTCAGTTCTTGCGCGACAGATGCGACGCGGTGACCCAGGTGGATCTTGATGGTCGCGCAAGCGCGAGCTGCATCCATCAGCACTCGCCGGAGATCGCCGCGATGCAGGTTGTACGGTCGCGCGCCGAAGCGAGCCTCGAAGGATGGGTCGATCTTCGCTTGGACGATGATCCGTCCACTCTCGCCGCGTTGCAGCCGCATGCCGCGCTGCGAATGCTTCAGTGGTGCCAGAGCGGAGTCGATTCCCAGCGAGGTGAGAATCCTCGCGCCGTTCGGGCCGATCGCGATTCCCGCCCCCACTTCACGGGGCTCGGCTTGCTGTTCGAGGACCTCCACCGCGAACTGCCGCTGAGCCAGCGCGATCGCGACAGCCAGGCCACCAATGCCGCCGCCAGCGACTAGTATTTTCACAGGCTTCCCACGTCGATCACGCCGCCTGACGTTCCGGTTCAGCGGCAGCGCGGCGGCGCCGTCCGCTGCAAGCGGTTGTCAGGCGTCATTGTGCCCCTGGCGTCGGAGTACAACATGGGTGGCTTTCTCCGACGCAACGAACTGAACGCATTCGTATCCGAGAGCGCGCACGTCAACCCCCTCGAACAGTCGCTCTCCCCCGCCCAGCAGGACCGGCGAGATAGCCACGTGCAGCTCATCGATGAGGCCCGTACGAAGATATTGCTGGATAGTGTCAGGTCCGCCGCCAATGCGCACATCCATTCCATTGGCTGCGTCGCGCGCCCGGTCAAGCGCCTCGTGAATACCGCCCGTGACGAAGTGGAATGTCGTTCCGCCTTCCATCTGGATGGGCGGGCGCGCGTGATGAGTCAAGATGAAAGTTGGAACGTGATAGGGCGGGTTGTCCCCCCACCATCCTTTCCAGTTCATGTCGGGCCAGGAACCGCGAATCGGTCCGAACATGTTTCTTCCGAGAATCCAGGCGCCAACATTCTTGAAGCCCCGCGCAGCGAACTCGTCATCGACCCCCGTTGTGCCACCGTCGGCGCCAAACAGGGTCCGTTGGCAAGTGCGTGTCGGGATCAACCACTGGTGCAAATCTGTCCCGCCCACGCCGAGCGGATTATTGATGTCCTGATTCGGACCAGCTCCGTATCCGTCAAGCGAGATGGTGAAGCCCTCAACCCGGACGCGTGTCATTGGAGCTCGATCTGACCGTCAAAGGCGACATGCAACTTCACTCCCGCAACCTCCAAAGTAACTTTGGCGGGAAATGATTCCGTTCCGCTGATGGAACGATCAGCAATGGCCTTCGCCACCGCTTGTTCGATATGACGTTGCGAATTGATGCCGACCATCTTCAGGAACTTGCGAATGCTGAGGTTGAAGATTTGCTCGTTCACTGTGTCCTCCTTTTGCGATCGCGGGAAACTTGTGACACCAGAAATCGGACCGGCTCCCGTTCTCCGACAACGGCATGATGCATGTGCGGTGTCCTTGTGACCTCACCGAAGCTGCGGCCGCGAGCTCGCTCCAACTCGTCGTTAGGCGGCAACCTCAAAGTACTCGACACGGCTCGACGGCGGAGGAATCGGCGAGCCATCTTCGCGCAGCCCGTCGAGGTGGAACTTGATTGCTTCGCGAATGGAGCGCTCCGTCTCCTCGATCGTGGCGCCGGTCGCAATGCATCCCGGCAGATCAGGAACATAGGCCGCGTAATTTGAACGGGCGTTCTCGATGACGATTGCGTAGCGCATTGGCAGTTACCCTATTTCTTCAGCCGGGACTGCTTCAGGATACTGTTGCGGGTGCCCGGAGCCAAATCGTCGCCCAATTTGCCCGGGACAGTGACCCGGCCAGGCTTCGACCGGTGCTTGTACTGCCAATGACTGCCGCGTGTTGCTACAAGGTACCAGCCGTCACCGTGCGACAGGCGAAGAATCTCGCTCACTTTCATGCCATGAGGCTAGCGATGCCTCCTGAGCAAGCGATGCAAGTAAACGGCGTGATTCGCCTGATTCGTTGCCGCCTAACGCTTGCGTTGAGCGGCCGCGTGCTGCCGCATGCTACGCGCCGCGAGCGAAAAAGTGTTCCCCACGCGAGCGGCGCGCCACCACTGCCACATCGCAGACCGCTCGAACGCGTAGTTAGGCGCCAGCGTGTTCATGGGACTGCCTTCCGCCAAGTGCCAAGGCTATACATCAATATTCCGAGAAACGCTGCGAAAATGCCAAAGGCGCTGAACCATCCAACCTGCCCCGCGCCCATTGGCTCAATAAAGAATGCGGTCACCAGCAGCACTGGCGATAGCAGTGTCAGAAGAGAACCCAGCAAGGCAATTGAGCTACCACGACCCGATGATGGAAGTGCGAATCGGAGCCCGAGACCTAGATTTAACAGACCAGAGAAGAGGACGTAGATGTGACGGGATTTAAATAGCATGCGCAACGCCGAATCGTCCGGCAAGAGATACACATGACGATGACGCATCAGCAGGCCGGTCAGGAGAAACAAGGCAACCGTTACTAGACCCAAAAGACGGTGCGCGATTCCAAGCAGACGCCCCATTGTCTGGCACCTAACGCCCCGGTTCAGCGGCCGGACGCTGCAACTTAAATGCTGGCACTTTATCCTTCACGGGCCGCTGCAACCGGTTGTTAGCTGCCGCTACCATCGACGTTAAACGAACCAACTCCTGACAGCCGCGACGGTGATGCTAATGAGCATAAGAACGGTCGGGTAATACGTTAGCGCGAACCCGACCGCCCGTGCTGGCGCGCCGCCGCGATAGCCACGCAGGAATAGCACCCGACCGCACAAGAAGAGAACCGTGGTGGCCGGTATCGCCGAAATCCACAACAGGGGCATCACGATCGCCCACATGCAATGCACCAGCACCGCTAGGACCGTCTGTTCCAGCGTGTTCTGCAGTGTAGCTTGAAGAACGTGAGCCATTTCCGTGCCGTGAGTAAGCCCGCCGCCGTCAATATCCTCCGGAGTGAAAAATCGGTGTCGTGCGAGCAACGCGACGGATATCCCGAGCCAGAGCGCAATAAAGACATCCGTCCTTAGCGCAAACGCGATTCGCTCGCTGACTGATGCTTCCGGCGAAAGCATGCGTGGGCCCCAGAGAATCGTGCCCACGATCACGATTACCGCAACGGTGGCACCAGCGATCATTCCCTTCAGTACGCCGCGCTGCTTAATCGTTAGACTCATATTCAACTCCGCACTACTTAGTGGCAGCTAACGTCCGCGTTGAGCGGTACGCGGCATCGCGGACCCTGATCGAAGCTGCTTGATCCACATCGTCGACGTCCTTGTGACCTCACGAAAGCTACGGCCGCGCGCTCGCTCCAAGGCGCTGTTAGACGAGCTTGGGTTCAAACTTCGCATAGATCCGCTTCGGAGGCTCCTCGAAATACTTGAGTAACGCGGGGCACAGCCACCCTTCCATTATTGAGTTGGCGGGAGTAATACCAATTGCCACCCAGGTCCGCGCGCCGCCACTCGAGCTCTGCCGTAAAGCCAGGAAACGGGCCGGCCGAAAACAGCAGGCGAAACCCCTCTTCTGCGTTTGGAATCCGCGATGCCATGTGATCAATGATGACGTCGGCGCCACTGACAAAAGGCTCCTGCACGAGGCCGACCTTCGGGTCATCAAAGACCCAGAAGCCTTGATACTTGTACGGGTAGATTGCAATGAGTGTGTTCATTAGCAGAAGGTCGTCTAGCGTCCGCGCTGAGCGGCACGCGGCATCTCCGCCACGAAACAAAACCGCGCTATCCAGAACTGCAACATCTCTCTGCCCTCACCGAAGCTGCTGGCCGCGTGCTTCTCCAACGCGTTGTTAGAGGCCAGACCTACTTATGTGCTTCCATGAACGCACGCAGCAGCGCGTTCATCCGCGATTGGTACCCGGCGCCCTGTGCCCTGAACCAAGCGATTACGTCCGAATCGATCCGCAGAGACAGCAACGCCTTCTTCGGGACCGGCTTGAGTCCCTTCCGGACAACGGCTCGCGCAAACATCTCCGGCGTCCAGGCAGGAGCATCTCCGTCGCGGACAATATCGGCTTCCCTTATCGCCTTGAGGCGGTTTGGATTAGTCCGTGAAGGTTTTGAAGTAGTAACGCGCTTCATCTTTAGTGGCTTTGCGAATTGAGAGGATTCGAACCGTGCCAAGTCGTTCCGTGTGGGCGACCGATACGGCGACACCGTGCAGTAGGCCCAGAGTTGGGAACCGCTGCTCACCGTAAGACTCGCTCATATCCTCCGCTGTAAGGGTATAGCCATCGAAGATCCTCTCCGCGTCGCGGAAATCAATGCGGTGCTTGCGAAGGTTAGAGAGCCGCTTCCTTTCGTCCCAGGTAAACGCCGCGATAGTGTAGCTACCTATCGTAGCTACGGCACGTCCGGGCGCAATCTGGCCTCTAACGCCGCAGTTCAGCGGCCGCATGCCGCCGCTTGTGACTAAGCACTTTATCTCTCACGGTCCGCTGCAACTGCTTGTTAGGCGGCCGATCACGCTGCTTGAACGGTGCGCAACCAACGTTGGATTGCGGCTCAAGGTCCGGGTAGCACACCGACGCGATCACCGTTGCAAGTACCGATCCAGATCTTGTCACCCACGCGCAATGCCGTGGAAGCGCACTGCAACGCCGTCGTGGCACCTGCCTCACCGAGCCGGCGCGAGGTCATCGTCTCCGGATCGATCTCGTAGACTGCCCAACCTGTCGGGCAGGTCGGCGCGCCGCAGTCCTGCGACGCTCCAACCAAGTCGCCGACAGTCGTGAGCTTTCCGTCCCGCGACCAGCGCAGGTTATCGGGTAGCACACCCAAGTCTGCGACCGCCGGTCTACTACTGAAGTCATCGAAGCGCAGCACCTTGTGGGCGCCGAACGCCGCAACGAACAGCCTATGGCCGTCGGGCGAGACCTCGATGCCGTTCGGTCCGGCGAGTTCCGTTCCGGAAACAGGACGCGCCTCATGCCACCCCGGGTGCCACTCGTACACGCGGCCGGTGACGATGCCGCTGAACATCGATCGCTGGGCGACAGGATCGCTCGGATCGAGGAACTGGGTCACGAAGAATCCACCATCCTCAAGGGCGGCCACGCCGTTCGAGAGCACGTCGCCCGGCAGCACCACGCACCCTGCCCACGCGACCGCGGGCTTCGGACCGCGAGCATCGAGCTCGAATGCCTCGACAGCCTCGCGTGCGCCGTGGCTCGTTGCATAGAGGCGATAGAGCCCGTTCGACCGCTCTCGCAGCGAGAGTCCCTGCAGCGCGAATGCCCTCAAATCCAAAGGACCCGGGCAGTCAGGGAACAGGCCGGTATCGGGAAGAATATCGGGGCCAGCGCCAGGAAACAGTACCTCCACACTCCTGGTCCTGCTGTCGATAAGATAGAGACGACCAGCACCCACTGGCCCGGCGGGGCCGCGACCGCTCGATGCGAGCAGCCACCGCGTGTCCCCAACTTGGACGATATCCTCGGGGCCCTCGAGCCCGCAGACGTACGTGAGCGGACCCTCCGCAGCACACGGGGACGCGGCACCCTCCTTCGCTCTCGGGGAACAGCCCGCCAGCAGCGTCGCAAGCAGAATGTAAGCGCCGCACTTCATATGCCGCCTAACGGCTCCGTTCAGCGGCCGGCCACTGACCCATCAGCACGCGGGCGCGCAGGACTTGCTCAAGCACAACGCCTCCTCGCCCGCGGCCAGGCACTTTATCAATCCCGGACCGCTGCATCGGTTTGTTAGGCGTCAAGACCATAGGACCTCGACTGACTAGTGCCTAATGGGATTGAACTGTTGAACGTTGGCATCAATTGTTGTGTTGTGTCCGAGAGCTATGAGCCACTTGCCGCCTTGTCTTACCCAGAGCATGGACATCATGTCTTCCGCTTCGGGATATGTATCTCCGTTCGGAGCAAGGAAGCTGCCTTTTCTCCACCTAACGCTGGCGATTGCAACATCGGGGGTCACAAACCGAACCGTAACTTCCTGTGCGTGACAGGGGGTCTCCTTGAAGATTGTATTGTGATAAACCACGTGCGCCTGCCTCACATCCGAGCGACCTCGCCACCACATGCCGACCACATTTACCCACTCAGAATCCTCTGCTAGAAGAGTGGCCATTTCATTCATATCGTGTTTGTTCCACGATGCCTCCCAGGCGGCAACACCCTTACGAATGTCCTGTTCATCGATATTCACTGGACGTACCTCCTTAGAACTAACACGGCCCGCTACGAAGGATGTTCATGCAATGCCTTCGTAGCCACTCCTCGGCGGGTACAGTGGCTCCCGGAGACAGATAGGCAGGCGGCACGTCGTGACGCCTAACGTCCGCGTTGAGCGAGCCGCGGCGGTGCGGACACCAAACGAAGCTGATTGATCCACATCATCGACATCCTTCTAACCTCACCGCAGCTACCCGCCGCGAGCTCGCTCCGACGCGTTGTTAGGCCTCACTGCTCAAAGTCGAGATTGATCGGCATTGCGGGCAAGGTCGGGGGTGGCGTCAAAGCGGTTTGGCGTTCCGTGTCGGGCACGGTTTCGAACATTGCGGAGTCAAGCCAAACTCTTCCAGGCCCCTTAAGTACGACGCCAAAGGCAACCATCGACGCATCTGCGGGAACATCAAGAACGATACTGTAAGGAGCCCATGCTGTATCGCCCTTAATTGGCCGGTCCTGCATGTTGTCAAAGGCGAGCGGTGTGTCACCTGTTCCATCAACACGCATCCACAGGCCAGCATACTCTTTGACACCTTCGGTCCTAATATAGGCCGTAAATCGCACGCGTTTTCCCTTCAGTTTCTCGCCGCGCGTTTCTTGCATCAATGTACCGAAGCCGGTCAGTGCTTCGACCTTTGAGGCCAGGAGGGCGCTAATCGCGCCCGAGTGCGGAGCCACGCGATCTAACGCAATCGAGTAGCCGGCTCGATTGCTACCCGACAAGTGCCAACCCTGAATTTCGTCGGCAGCAATGGGCTGAGAAATTGCACCGAGGATCCAAACAGATAAGACGATTGCTCGCGACATCGGAGACACCTCCTCAGTGAGGCCTAACGTCCACGTTGAGCGAGCCGCGGCAGCGCGGACGCTGATCGAAGCTGCTTTATCCAAAACATCGACATCCGTGTTGCCTCATCGACGCTACCGGTCGCGCGCTCGCTCCAACGCGTTGTTATGTGGCGCCCCGAGACAGATTGAAGTGTTCTCGCACCGGGCGCGATGAAAGATACCAGAGGATCAGACCGACCACCGGAACGCCCAGCAGCGCACGAGGCTCGACGCCTGATACGGAGTTAACAAGGTCGCCGGCCATATTCAAGAGCAACAGGCCGACACCGAGACGAAGCCCCCAAACCCGGCCGCTCAAAAAACCATACGCCGCAGCCCCGCACGATAGGCATACGATGAGAAGTAGCGTCGGTCCCCACAGACCAAGATGCGAGAACACACGGTGGGCCTGCGGATTGAGACGCCACATCGGATCGAGAATGCTGCCAGGTAAGAGCAATGAAAGGGCCGAAAGTCCACTCGCGAGCACGCCAACAATGAACAAGGGAGCGAGTAACACAACGCCGGTGGGTCGCTGCGCGGAGTGTGCAGACGCCAAGGTCATCTGCGACCGGTTGAATTAAGCCACATAACGTCCGCGTTGAGCGAAGCGCGGCATCGCTGCCGCGAATCGAAGCCACTTTATCCAGAGCTGCAACATCCCTATTCCCTCAACGAGGCTGCCGGCCGCGCTCTCGCTCCAACGCGTTGTTAGACGCCGACCTTTGTTACTACGCCGCGTTTAGCAACCGGGATGGCTTGAACTAGCTCGGGGACAAGTGCAACCAGATCGGCAAGGCGGTTGCTGCGCGCTGCCAGCAGCATCACCGCGATCGAGAACTTCGGCAGATGCTGCTGAAACGCGAGGTTGCGGTCGACTGTTACGAAGACGTCAAACTCGGATTCCGCCAGGGTAAGCAACTCGCCGTTCGCAATTCCCTTCCATCCCTGTCCGTCGACCGTCACGACCTCGAACAAGCGACGATGCGCCGCAAGGCGGCGATCGACGCATTCGTCCAGCAGGACCTTCACGCAGCGTCGGTCACGGCAAGTGTCGCGGCTCGCTCAAGAAAGCTGATGACCTGCGCTCGGGACACGCTGGGGAAGCCTTCGAGAAAGTCGTCGATACTCTCACCCGCCTCGAGGTAATCGAGCAGCGTTTGAATGGGGACGCGTGTACCGGCAAATACAGGCGTGCCGCCCATTATGTCCCGCGAGGAAGAAATGATTGATTCGCTTATCCGCTAACGTTACCGCGACCGGGGAGCCGTGTCCAAGTCGGCGTCCAACGTCCGCGTTGAGCGAAGCGCGGCATCGCTGCCGCACATCGAAGCTGATTGATCCAAAACCTGCACATCCCTGATACCTCACCGAAGCTGCCGGCCGCGCTCTCGCTCCAACACGTTGTTAGACCGCATGCCAGGCCAATAGCCTCACGGGAATCACTGAGCGATCACAGTCAGGGCGAGCACTTGGCACACCAAGGCGATTGCCGCGAGGACAGTGCGAATCGAGTGGATGCGCTCCCATCGGACCCAGACCTGGGCGAAGTCAGGTGGAGGTGCTTCGCTGTTCCATGTCATGAGTCGCCGGTTAATTGGGATATTGACGGCTCTCGTCAGCCCGGCTGCAACCAGCAAGCTAAGCGACGCCAGCACCAGTAGCCCGTAAGCGCGGGCGGGCCCGTGAACGCGAAGAAGCACGGTCCAAGTGAGCGTGCCAATCACCGCAGCAAGCACAAGGGGCGGCATCATGCGCTGAAACATTTGGTGAATGATCTGCTGAAGTTGAATGAAGCTGCCCGGAGCCAGGTGGGTAAAGGCGCGAGAGACGCCGGCACGATGCCCAAGGAATATTCCTGCGATCAGGCCCGTCGAGACGAGCGCGATCAGTTGTGCGGCAATCAGCGCAGTCATCGGAATTTCCTCCCTTGTACACGCGGCCGATTCTCGAACCGATGCGGTCTAACGTCCGCGTTGAGCGACGCGCGGCAACTCTGCCCCACAACGAAGCCACTTTGTTCTGAACTGCAACATCCCTTTACCCTTTCCGAAGCTGCCGGCCGCGCTTTGCTCCAACGCATTGTTAGACAGCATGCTCTTCCGTGCCGAGTTGGGCGGTCAACATTCGACGCTCAACGCTATGGCCACAGAGTCCGAAAGAATGGTACAGCGCCAACGCGCCAACATTGTCCGGGCTGACCTCGACGTGAACGGCCACCACATGGCGCGCGCGGCACATGCCGAAGAGTGCGGCCAGCAGCGCCGATCCGATACCCTGGCGCCTAAACCGCGGTCGAACGAACAGGTCATCAATGATGCCGGCGAGACCGCCATACTCCATGCTGTGTGTCAGGGCCAGCACGACATGCCCGGCAGGTTCCGAGCCTCGGCTCGCAATCCATACCGCTCCTCGCACTTCGTCTCGCAAAAGACGCTTGAAACTCGCCTCGGCCCACGCTCGATCTAGGCTATGACTCGATTCCGCATAGAACTGGCTCATGAGGTCGACCAAAGCGGGAATGTCGGCGGACCCGGCTCGTTCAATCATCTTGCGCATGCTGTCTAACGTCCGCGTTGAGCGAGCCGCGGCATCGCAGACGCTGATCGAAGCTGATTGATCCACATCATCGACATCCTTGTTGCCTCACCGAAGCTGCGGCCGCGAGCTCGCTCCAACGCGTTGTTAGACGCCAACCACTTTGAATTCGCCACGCTTGATGACGTCGAGGATCGCGCGAACTTCCGGCATCAGGGGCCGCAGCGAGTCGATACTATTGCTCCGTGCACGAATCGCGACGACTGCTATCGGAAGCGCGGACGTTGACTGCTGGAATTGCAGATTTCGATCGACAGTCACGAAGCAGTCGAAGTCGGCCGCGGCAAGCCTGAGGAGGTCGCCGTTCTTTATTCCGGCCCAGCCCGATTCTGTTACGGTCTTGACGGAATGCTGCGACAGCTCGCTCCGCAGGCGCTTCGGAACGCACTCGTCAAGCAACACGCGCACGGGAGACGGCGAGGTCGCCGGCCTCCTGAAGGGCGGCGACCGCGAGCTCGCGCGAGACGCTGGGGAAGTCCTCCAGGAACTCCGCAAGCGAGGAGCCCGCCTCGAGATAGTCCAGCAGGGTTTGGAACGGGACGCGCGTTCCGACAAGAACCGGTGTTCCGCCCATAATCTCGGGGTCACTAACTATTGACATATGCCACCCAATTGAACCGTCATCGCCGATGCTACCGCGGAGTGCCGTTGGCGTCTAACGTCCGCGTTGAGCGAAGCGCGGCATCTCTGCCGCACATGGAAGCCACTTTATCCAAATCCTGCTCATTGCTCTGCCCTCACCGAAGCTGCCGGCCGCGCTCTCGCTCCAACGCGTTGTTAGGCGCAATGGGAGTGACAACATTCATGAGCCCAGTGTATTCAGCACGAGAAACAGGAAAATCAGAAGGAACACGGCCGTCGCAGTCAGTGCGAGGCCCACTGCCTTGGCAATGCGCCCCAACAAGGTCTGCGACGAAACAGCCAAGTAGGCGACAACGGACATGAGCAAGAAGAATGAGCTGACGCCAATGGCCAGCGGAAAGTAACTGCCAAGGGCATGCGTTTCGTGCCGCGACAAGTAGGCGAAGTACGTACCAGAAAAGATTCCGAGCGAAAGCACCACCCCAACTAGAAGCAGCCAGGCAGGGGGCAATACGAAGGCTTTCGATGACGGTCGAGTATCGGACATGTATTGCGCCTAACGTCCGCGTTGAGCGAGCCGCGGCTCCGCTGACGCCAACCGAAGTTGATTTATCCAGATCATCGACATCCTTGTGATTTCACCGAAGCTGCATCGCCGCGCTTTGCTCCAACGCGTTGTTAGGTGCCCGCCTTCGAAACGAGTGGAAACTCGTGCGGCCGACGAATTGATTCAACCGCAAGATCAACGTCGAGAGTCGGCCAGTAGAGATGGCCCGGCGACGGCCATTCGACGTGTGTGAGCTGAGCGATTGTGGCGTTTCGAAACCACGGAAATTCCGAGAACGGCACAAAGAGCTCCTCGTTGTCGAGAAGCAGCCAGAATCCGTGGCCGGTGACGTTTGTCACCTCAGCCTTCGAAGTGTTTTTTCCAAGCGCCGCGGAGTTCATCTAGGTGCTCTTCGATCAGAAATTTGGCCCGACGCAGCTGCTGCTCCGTCAGGCGGTAATTCTGGGCCAGCTCAAGGGCCGGCTCAAGCCAGTATTTCGCTTCCCCATCAGCGTGTTGCACGTGGACATGCATCCTCGCCTCTTCGCGCGAGAAAAAGTAAAAGCGAAAACCGCCGTCCCGGAAGATTGTTGGACTCATCGCGCGAGTGTAGCCGTGCTGATGTTTGCGGGCACCTAACGTCCGCGTTGAGCGGCCCGCGGCAGCACTGCCGAAGAGCGAAGCCGCTTTATCCAAAACTGCAACATCGTGATTCCTTCACCGAAGCTGCGGGCCGCGTGGACGCTCCAACGCGTTGTTATGTGCCATCTACAGTTGGTAACGGCTGATATCAAGCGCACCGTGAAAAACACCGAGAACGTCGATGTCACCGTCGTCCTTCACCAAGTACGCAATGCGGTAGTGCCCGTGAATCAGAATACGCACGTGGCGCGATGAGGCACGGTAGCGGAATCCAATCTCCGGAAAGTCCTCGATGGTCCGGGCTCGGTCATAGATCCCTTGAACCGTTTCTTCCGCCGCCTGCGGATTGTCCGCTGCAATATACTCGAAGATGTCCTCGAGCCAGCGTTGTGCCTCAGCCGTCCAATTTATTTGTGCCATGAACGGATGCGGCGGCTCATCTCATCGCTTGAGATGACACGCTTCGCGTCCGAATCGGCGAGCCCGCGTTGAACCATGACGTGAAACGCTAGCTCCCGGACGATCTCTTCCGAGGAGCTGCCTTCCGGCTGTTGCTGGATCAGGCGAGCCAACTCTTCCTTAGCCGTGGACATGGATATAGCCTCCTACAGATCACCATGCTGCCACAGTCGGAAATCGTGTGCGAATGGCACATAACGTCCGCGTTGAGCGAAGCGCGGCTTCGCTGTCGTGGATCGGAGGCACTTTATTGAGAAGTTCGACATTCCACTGTCCCGGCCGAAGCCGATGGCCGCGCTCTCGCTCCAACGCGTTGTTATGCGGCGCGGACCTTGACAACTTCACTCTTCGAGGTCGGTGCAGGAACTGCATCGCCCGCTTCGCGAAGAGCCTCGATATGAAGCTTGATGCCCTCGCGGATAAGCTTCATTACCTCGCGCCGAGTCTCCGCGACTGCAACGCAGCCCGGCAAATCAGGTACGTAGGCACCGTAGCTCGCCTCGCCCTTTTCCACCACCACCAGGTACTCCACCGCTCACTCCTGCGTTTTCTTCAGACCGGCACTCTTGAGAATACTATTCAGCGTGCCCGGAGGCACGTCAATACTGGGCTTCCCGGCCACCGTTACCGTCCCGGGCTTTACAGAATGCTGATATTGCCGATGACTGCCGCGCGTTCGCACGTGCCGCCAGCCGTCCTGCTCGAGAAGTCGGATCACTTCGCGAACCTTCATGTGACTAGACCGCAATCCGCGCCGTATAACGTCCGCGTTGAGCGAGCCGCGGCAGCGCGGACGCTAGTTGAAGGCACTTGATCCAGATCATCGACATCCCATGTCCCTGATCGAAGCTCCGGCCGCGCTCTCGCTCCAACGCGTTGTTAGACGGCGGACTGGACCGCTCGCCGCAAGGGTTGCGGGAGCTCGATCGGCGCGAAGTAGGACTGCGGGTAGAGATAGTCTTCACCCGATTCGTCCACGACCCGCAACTGTCGATGCTTTGCGGCAGTTGCGTCGGGCACTACCTCGTAGATCTTGCGCGGCTCGAGCGATGCCTCGTAGCCCTTGTTCTTCAAACACACGACGAATTGTTTGATGCGAGATGCCATGGCGTTAGTCGAGCAGGTATTTGATTTTGAACTCTCTGCGACCGATACCCGTTGCCTCGTACCAGTGTACCTCAGCAAAGTGCGTCGAGCCGTCATTTAACCGAACCCGAGCCGTACCCTTGCGTTTTCGCCACTTTCCGCGGCCATGGAACTTGCGCAGCCGCGCGATCTCCCTTATGCCGCGGCCCGTCGCGATCGTTTCGATGTCTGAAACATCACCGAGAATCTGAAAGTGCATGGGCCGATGGTTTCAATCATCGTCGCATGCGTCAAGCGTCCGCCGGCTAACGTCCGCGTTGAGCGAAGCGCGGCATCTCTACCGCACATCGAAGCTGCTTTATCCGAGATCTGCACATCCCTGATACCCCTCCGAAGCTGCCGGCCGCGCTCTCGCTCCAACGCGTTGTTAGACGACCGCTCAGCCGCCAATATCTGGCACGGAAAGGCTGCGGCAAATCTTGGCCGCGAGACGGTTGGCAATCTCTGAATGCCGAGGGACGGCTTCGACTACGCCGGTCCGCGGATTCGTCCACAAGGAGTGCGAGCCGCCTTCACGCTTGAGGTGGCATCCGTGCCGCCGCAGATGGCGAAGGAGAACGCCGCGCTTCACCCAACAGTTACCGTCTCGCGAATCGCACTGCGGGGTAGCCCGCGCAGCGCGTCCTTACGTCGATCCTCGAGAATGAGTTCAATCGCCTCCGCGAGATTTTTTCGCGCAGCAGCCTTGGTACGGCCCTGGCCGTTGGCGCCCGGCACTTCGGGTGAGTAGGCAACAAACCACTTCCCGTCTCGTTCAATAATCGCGGTAAATTCATTGCGCATGGGTCGATTATACCTAATACGTGTCCAGAGCCACTCTCGGTCGTCTAACGTCCGCGTTGAGCGAAGCGCGGCATCGCTGCCGCTGATCGAAGCCACTTTATCCAGAACTGCAACATCCCTTTACCCTCACCGAAGCTACCGGCCGCGCTCTCGCTCCAACGCGTTGTTAGGTTCCGCTCGCGGGACTCGCGCGAAGACGCACTTCGCTGAATCGCATACGACCTAGGTCGCCTTGCGCTTCCAGCACTCCGATATCAACAAGGTGCCTGATTCGCCGAGCGTAATACATGTACGGAACTGCCGCCGCTACCTCTCTTGGGTCGTCGAGCGAGCAGCTGACAACCATCGCTACCTTGCGCCAATGTTGCGACACGTACGAAAGTAGCGTTTCGTCGATCCTCGATACGTCGGAAGTCGACAGACAGCCGACGCGCGTCTCCTCGTCTGGAGTAAGCGGTGGATCGGGATCCAATTCGTTAACGTCTGCCATAGCGCGTGCCTAAATACCGCAAGATTCGCCGACGATCACGCTTGGGCCGCTCAGCGGAACCTAACGTCCGCGTTGAGCGAAGCGCGGCATCTCTGCCGCACATCGAAGCCACTTTATCCTGAACTGCAACGTCCCTTTACTCCTTCCGATGCTGCCGGCCGCGCTCTCGCTCCAACGCGTTGTTAGGTGTCGACGCCATTCCGTTGATACGCCGACCGCAATGCATCGCAAGTGCACTAGTTGACGGCGGTATCGGGCCACTGAAGGTGATGCTTCGATGAGCAGGTTCTCGCGAGCATGTAGCCAACTGGAGGCCTTCAAGACGTTCGCGCCACCGACCCGTCGGACCTGCGACCATTCGGCAACCTCGCCATTTGTCGAACCTGATAGCAATACACTCAATTGGCTACGAGTACTGCCGGCGCAATGCCGAGGACACACAGGAAGGCTACGAAGGCGACAACGCCCCGTTAGCCGTAATCTCCAAGACGGAGATGACAACCCCGTTAATCACAAACAAGGCACCAAATCAGTGCAGAGCCCACCACACTCGCTACCCAAATCGGACTTGGTGCGGGCCGGGCTTGCGAAGTCACCACGCACGCCGCGAATTCGTCTCTACGAGTTCAGCAGTCAGCTACCGTAGCACGGCAGCCGGTCGCGGATCTAACTATAAGTAGAGAGGATAAATGCGAGTTTAAACATGCCGCTTCGTCGTCTAATCTGCTCCGGTCCACTGAAATCATCAACTTGGCAGCTGCATCCGGATAATCCGGCGGCGCCGGTTGAATTCCCTGCGCTCAATCTACCGCTGATGACTGGAGGCAAACAACGACCGAGGGTTTAGCGGGCACTCCGTCCTCGCGCGTCCGGCTTGACTCAGGTGCACGTTTGTACATACGCTGATGCCCAAGGATGGGTATGAATGGGATCCTGTTAAGGCGGCAGCGAATCTTCGCGCGCACGAGGTCGACTTCGCCGATGCTGCGCTGTCACTCGAGGATCCGCGCGCGCTCACCATGCCCGACCCGGATGTTGCCGACGAGGAACGCCATGTTTGTATCGGATCCGATCCGCTCGGTCGCGTGCTCGTGACGGTGTTCACTCACCGCGGCGACAACATTCGCCTCATTTCCTCACGCAAGGCCGGCCGCGGCGAGCGTCGCCGCTACGGGAAACGCTGATGCGCAAAGCCTACGACTTTTCCAGAGCCAGACGCGGCGCAGTCGTGCCGACGCCTAAGGGTAAGACACGAATCACGATTCGCCTCGATGGCGACGTCCTCGCGTGGTTCAAGCGCCAGGTCGATCGGTCCGGGGGCGGCAGCTATCAGACTTTGATCAACGCGGCCCTGCGCGAGCACATCAAGCGAACCCATGAACCGCTTGAGGCAACCCTTCGCCGCGTCTTGCGCGAGGAGCTGCGTAGCGCCGGCTGACAGCGCCGCACTGCGCCGGCGTCGTCACTTGAATGCATCGCTCAAGGAGGAGCGTGATCATGGAAGGACCCCGCCTGCTCGACCAGCTGCGTCTCGCGATAAGGCGCCGCAACTACAGTGTCCGCACCGAGAAGGCCTACGTCCTCTGGGCTCGGGCCTACATCCGCTTCCACAACAGGCGCCACCCGCGTGATCTCGGGATCGAACACCTGACCGAATTTCTCAACCACCTGGCGAATGAGCGCAAGGTAGCGGCAGCAACGCAGAACCAGGCGCTGAGCGCCATTCTCTTTCTCTACAAACAGGTACTCGGTATCGAGCTGCCCTGGCTCACCGGCGTCGTCCGGGCGCGTGCGCCAATCCGGCTGCCTGTGGTGCTGACGCGCGCCGAGGTACGCGCAGTACTCGCCGGATTGGACGGCATTCCGTGGCTCGCGGCCAATCTTCTTTACGGCGCAGGCCTGCGCGTCCTCGAATGCGTCAGCCTGCGGGTGAAGGACGTCGACTTTCGCTATCGCCAGATTCTTGTGCGCGACGGCAAAGGTCTGAAGGATCGCGTCACGATCCTGCCCGATGTCATTCGTGAGCCACTCGAGCGTCATCTCGCGACAGTGAAGACGATTCACGAACGCGATCTTGCGGCGGGCTTCGGTCGCGCGCCGCTGCCGTATGCGTTGAAGACCAAGTACCAGAATGCCGATCGCGAATGGGGCTGGCAGTTCATTTTCCCATCGTCTGTTCGCACGACGGATCCTGAGACCGGCATCGACCATCGATACCACCTATCGCCGAAGACGCTTCAGGAGGCGGTGAAGCACGCGGTGCGCAACGCGGGAGTCGTCAAGCCCGCGAGCTGCCACACCTTTCGCCACTGCTTCGCGACGCACCTGCTCGAGTCGGGTTACGACATCCGCACTGTGCAGGAGCTCCTCGGCCACAGCGACGTGAAGACCACCATGATCTACACGCACGTCCTGAATCGTGGCGGGAAAGGCGTGCGTAGCCCGCTCGACGTCGGCAGCTGAAAATGTCGTATTATTATTCCAGGCACAACATCTGGGTAACGGCTTCAGGCGGAGAGAAACATGTTGACGCTTTACACCTTCGGTCCCGGCGCAAATTCGCTCAAGCCCCTGCTCGCCCTCTACGAGAAGGGACTGAAGTTCGAGAGCGTGTTTCTGAACCCGGGGAAGTTCGAGCACCACTCGGACGAATTCAAGAAGATCAATCCGAACGGCCAGGTGCCGGCGCTCGACCACGACGGCAAGATCATCACGGAATCGACCGTGATCTGCGAGTACCTCGAGGACGAGTTCCCGACCGAGCCGCCGCTGCGGCCGGTCGACTCCTTCGGCCGCGCCCAGATGCGCATCTGGACCAAGTGGGTCGACGAATACTTCTGCTGGTGCGTCTCGACCATCGGCTGGGAACGGATGGTCAAGGGCATGGCGCGCAAGCTCGGCGACGAGGAGTTCGAGAAGGCGGTCGAGCGCATCCCGTTGTACGAGCAGCGGGTCAAGTGGCGGCGCGCGCGCGAGGGCTTCCCCCAGGAGATCCTCGACGAGGAGATGCGCAAGGTCGCCTATTCGATCAAGAAGCTCGAGGCGCGCCTGGCGGTGAGCCCGTGGCTCGCCGGCGAGCAGTACACGCTCGCCGACATCTGCAACTTTGCCATCGCCAACGGCATGGAGCGCGGCTTCGCCGAGCTCGTGAACGAAAAAGACTCGCCGCACATCATGGCCTGGGTCCGCAAGATCAACGAGCGGCCCGCGTGCAAGCAGATGTTCGCCCGCCAGCCGAGCGAGTGGGCGGCGCTCCGCAAACAGGCATAAGACGGTCGCCGTCTGGCGACAGTTGAACCACTTCGCGGCTTGACCGCCTAATCCTCGTCGCCGAACGGCGAGGTGGATGATCCAGGCGGCTGCATGACTCCTTATATACGGGCGTTCTCGTTCCTTTCCGCTCTGGTGCTCACCGGTTGCGGCGGGGGCGGCATGTCCGACCCCGGCGCGCCCACGACTCCGCCGCGCGGCACCTTGCTGCAGAAGCCGCCCGAACACGTAACGACGTTGCGGGCCGCGGATCTGCTGGCCCGGCTCAATGCGCCGGCCAATCTGGAGCTGCTCGCGCTTGTTGAATCGCCCTTGTGCGATGTTGCCGTCTATCACATTCGCTACCAGACGGTCGGCGGCGCCAACGAAGCAGCGACGGCATCCGGGGCACTGATGGTGCCGACGGGCTTTGACTCGAAATGCAACGGCGCGCGGCCGATTCTTCTCTATGCGCACGGCTCGACGCCGGATCGCACCTTCAACATCGCGAACGTGGACGATCCGGACAATGCGGAGGGACTTTTCCTCGCGGCGTTCTTCGCAGCGCAGGGCTACATCGTCGTCGCACCGAACTATGCGGGCTACGACACATCGACGCTTCCCTACCATCCGTACCTCGTCGCGGATCAGCAGTCGAAGGACATGATCGACGCGCTGAAGGCGGCGCGCAGCGCGCTGCCGGTCTCGTCCGCATTGCTGACGACGGAAAGCACGCAGCGCTTCATCACGGGCTATTCGCAAGGTGGATACGTCGCGATGGCGACGCACCGCGCGATGCAGGCTGCCGGCATGAGCGTCACCGCCTCGGCGCCGATGTCGGGGCCCTATGCACTCGCGGCCTTCGTCGATACGGTCTTCGGCGGCGAGGTCAACGCCGGCGGCCCGGTCGCGGCGGCGGTGCTGGTCACGGCGTATCAGCACTCGTACGGCAATGTTTACGCAAGTCCCGGCGATGTGTTCGAGCCTGCATACGCGGCGGGCATCGAGAATCTTCTGCCGAGTACGTCGCGACTGAGCGATCTCTATGCGCAGGGCAAGCTGCCGCAGGAAGCGTTGTTCAGTTTGACGCCGCCGGATGCGGCGTCCGCGAGCATCACACCGGCGACGCAACCGGCGAACCTGGCTCCGCAGTTTGCACTCGGCTTCGGCAGCGGCAATCTGGTCACGAACAGTTACCGCCTGAGCTACCTCGAGGACGCGCGCGCGAATCCGGACGGAGCCTGGCCGACCACCACCACCGGTGAGCCGGCGGCGAGCCCGGCGCTTCCCTGGCGCCAGGCCTTGAAGCAGAACGATTTGCGCACCTGGAATCCAACGGCGCCGACCCTCCTGTGTGGCGGCGACGAGGATCCGGCGGTTTTCTGGCTCAACACGCAGATCATGCAGGGCTACTGGGCATCGCACGCGCCGGCGTCGGCGTCAGATCGACGTCCTCGACGTTGACTCGGTCGCATCGGTGGGCGATCCCTATGCGGGCGTCAAGTCGAAATTTGCGCTCGCGAAGGATCTCGTCGCGGCATCGGCCGTGGCGCAGGGCGCAACCGATGGCGGTGCGAGTGCGGTGCGCGACGAGTATCACGCGGGGCTGGTGCCGCCCTTCTGCCTCGCCGCCGTCGCCTCCTTCTTCGCAGCTCAGTGAGGCTGGTTCGGCGCCTATATATAAGAGTGGCCTGGACGTACAGCCAGCGTTCAGCTTCGGGCGCCGCTCCGCGCTGCTACAACACTCGTACGCGCAGAGGAGACCGGGCGCGCTTCGCCAGGCGGCGATCGAATGTTGCGAATTCCCGCACCGTTGCCGGCACGCCGACCATGTGCAGGGCATCCGCGATTTCCACGCCATTCCGCGCTGCCTCGAGCGCGAGCGCCACACGTTCGGCGTCTTCCATGAAGACTTTCGGCAGGCCGAGCGCCTTTTCTATGATTTCGGCCACCGCGGAGTTCGATTGGCCGTACGTGCTCCGCAGGACCCAGCAGGTCTCGAGCAGCACCGTCCGGCTGACCCAGACTTCGTGCTTTTCGATGAGTTCCCGGGCACGCGCCGCCTGCTCCTCGTCATCGGCGACGAGTAGCCGCACCAGCACATTGGTATCGATAGCGATCATCCGCGGGGACCGTCAGGCCGGCCGGTGACGTTTGCGGACCGCGCGGGCGATGCCCGCGTCCATATCTTCGATCGACTTCGGTCGCCCCCGGTATCGGAGCGCCCCGTAGACATCCTCGACCCGCGTCGGCACGAAAGGCTTGCGCGCCCGCAGCAGCACGCCGTCCGTCGTATTTTCGACGACAAGCTCCGTGCCTTCCTTCCAGCCGTGGCGCTCGCGCACGGCCTTGGGCAGGACGACCTGTCCTTTGGATGAGAGCTTCGTGGTGTCCATTGCCTCCACGGTAAGACGCGGTAAGACCGGAGTCAACTGGCCATTACTGTCGCCATGTGACAGATTTCGCGGTCCGCCGGCTCGGTACTTCCAGTTCGTCACGTATGGGCTGGTCCACCGGCGGTGCCACGCCCTAGAATGGCCCGCAGGGGAATCAGCGGGGCAAGCATTTGAGCGGCCACGGCGGCGGACTCGAATTCCAGTTTCTCGAAAGGCTGAGGCGCCACAACGTCTTCCGCCTGACCGCGGCTTACCTCGGCTTCGCGTGGCTCGTCGTGCACGTCGTCACGGTGATCGGCGAATCGTTCGAGCCGATTCATCACGCGGTACCGTGGCTCATCTACGCGTTCGCGGCCGGCCTGCCCATCGTCATCGTCGGTTCGTGGCTCAAGGATTTCGCCCGGGCGCGAGCCGGCTTCTTCAGCGCGCGCACGCTCGATGCCGTGATTGTCACCGTGCTGCTCCTCGCCGCGATCGCCCTCCTCGTCGATCGGCTCGTGCTGCACCGGGCGAGCAGCGAGACGATGCTCGCCGTGCTCGCGGTGATGGTCATCGCGCTCCTCGTCGATCGACTGATCGCGCGACGACCGGCGGCGATCGCGCCTGGGCCGCGTTACGCGGCGACCGCGCAGGTTCCCCAAGGCGAGCCCCGTGTCGCGATTCTTGCGTTCGCCGACATGAGCGAAGCGAAGAACCAGGATTATTTCTGCGAGGGCATTTCGGAAGAGATCATCAACGCGCTCTGCGCAGTGAGCGGCCTGCGCGTCGCATCGCGTTCCGCGTCGTTCCAGCTCAAGAACCGCGCGCTTCAGCCGCGCGAGGTGGGACAGCTCCTCAACGTGCAATCGTTCCTCGAAGGAAGCGTGCGCAAGGCGGGCGAGCGCCTTCGCATCACCGCGCAGCTCATCAACGCCGCCGATGGCTTTCACCTCTGGTCGCAGACCTTCGATCGCGGCGTCGAGGACATCTTCGCCATGCAGGAGGAAATCGCGCGCCAGATCGTCGATGCGCTTCGCGTCAAGCTCCTCGACGCGGACGCCTCGCGCCTCAAGCGCCGGGGCACGAAGAACGCGGCGGCCTACGATCTTTACCTGCGCGGGCGCCAGCTTTTGAACAAGGAAAAGGAAGCAGAGCAGCGCGCTTCGGTCGAGATGTTCCGTGAGGCCATTCGCCTCGATCCGAAGTTTGCGGATGCCTATGCCGGTCTCGCCGACGTACTGACACAGCTCATGCGCAAGCGGCAGGAAGTGAGCGGCGCATCCCCCGCCGACGCGGCGGCGGCGAGCCTGCGTGCCGTCGAGCTTGCACCCGATCTGGCGGATGCCTACGTCGCGCGCGGCAATGCTCTGCTCATCAACAAGGATTTCGACGGTTCGCAGCAGGCATTCGAGCGGGCACTTGCGCTCGATCCGCGGCACTTCCACGCCCACTACTGGTACGCAAAGTATTGGGCCGCGCGCGGTAAGCATGCGCTCGCCGCCCAGCAGTATGAGCTGGCGTTCGAGTTGCAGCCGGACGATTACCGGCCCATCACGCTCGCGATCCAGGAATACCAGGCAATCGGCGACCATGGCCGCGAGCAGAGCGCCATCCGGCGCTCCTGGCCGGTGATCGAGCGACGCCTGACGCTCGATCCCGACGACGCGTACGCGAGCGACCACGCGGCGGGCGTGTTGATGCTGCTCGGTCGTCGTGACGAGGCCAATCGATTGCTCGACCGCGCCATCGCGCTGCGGCCAAACGACTACGGCACGCTCTATACCGCCGCCTGCACGGCCTCGCTCGGCGGCGAATACGATCGCGCCCTCGATTTTCTCGACCGCGCGGTCGGCACCGGCCGCGGAGATAGAGAGTGGATTCTCACGGACCACGACCTCGCGCCGTTGCGGCAGATGGAGCGTTTCAAGGCGATCGTCGCGAGACTTGGGCCGTGAACCCGGGAGCCGTCTTCCTCAGCTATTCATCGCACGACGCGGCGGCGGCCAGGCGGCTGGCCGACGGATTGCGCGCCGCCGGCGTTGAAGTGTGGGTCGACCAGAGCGAGCTCCGCGGCGGCGACGCGTGGGACCGATCGATTCGGGCGCAGATCAAGGACTGCGTGCTCTTCGTGCCGCTGATCTCGGCAAATACCCAGGCCAGGGCCGAAGGGTACTTCCGGCTCGAGTGGCGGCTCGGCGTCGAGCGCTCGCACCTGATGGCGGACGATCATCCCTTTCTCCTGCCCGTGGTCATCGACGACACGGCGGAGGCCACGGCCCGCGTGCCGGACTCGTTCCGCGAACGTCAGTGGTCGCGGCTCGCCGGCGGCGAGCCGACGCCCGAATTCATCGCCCGGATTGAGCGCCTGTTGTCGGGCGCAACCGAGGTGGCCGTGCCCCGACGGGCTGCCGCCGTAAGACAGGAACCCGACAAGCATCGCCGACTCATGCGTAACCTCATCACGCTGGCCGCGATCGTCGGCGCTACATTGGTCGCGATCTTCGGGCAGCACGACGACAACGCCGCAAAGAAGTCGAAGGCCGCGCCGCCGGCAGCTACGACTCCGACCGACAATCGCTAAACGACGATCCGCACTGCGACGCGCTGATCAGGCGGCCGCCGAGACTCTGCCTCTTAGCGAGACGGCCAACTCCCGCAACATCCGAGCTCCATCGCCACGCCAGGCACTGCCGTGCATGACGGCGAGCGTCGTCGGCTTTTCGCCGGCGAGCTTTTCGAGAATGGCGCCCGTCTGCGGTGAGTGGGCGTAGTAGTCCATGGGTGCGCGAAAGGCTTCGCTCGGTCCGAGGATGTCGGACTCCGTCACCGCAACGTCGCCCCCGCCGCCCTGCGTGAAGAGATCGCCGCAGAAGAACGTGCGCGTCGTGGTGTCCATCATGAGGCCGCACTCCCAGGCGTGCGGCATGTGCGGCGTGTCGAACCAGCGCATCTTGTGGCGGCCGAGATCGAGCGTTTCGCCGTCCGCGAGTGCGCGTGGTGCGCGATCCGCGAAGTCGCCAATCGAAACCATTGCCGCGATCTGGCTGCACACCGGCGCCGCGTTCGGCGCGACGGCGAGGAATGAATTGAGCGCCCCGCACTCATCCGACTCGAAATGCGAGAGACCGACGTAGCGCAAGCTGCTCGACGGGCATCACGGCGTCGATGGCCTCCCGCACCAGCGGGAACATCTGGCGCATCCCCGTGTGAAAGAGCATCGGCGCGTCGTCCGACGATGAGGTACTGGTTGAAGTTGAACTGGCCGGCGCCGGGCAGCGCGACGGGCGTGTTGATGCGGTAGATGCCGTCCGCAATTTCGTGGATGTTGGTGCCGGACTCGCGGTTCGTGATCATGCTGCGCTCCATGAGAGAGGGGTCAGAACCAATTAAGTTTCCTCGCCGATGCACGATGCGCAACACCAGCCAGCGCCGAGCAAACTTAATTGGTTCTGACCCCTTTAGTGTAACGAGCCGGCCGGTCGTTACACTCCCTTGGCATGCAGCCACTTCCGAGCGGGCAAGTCAGGTCGTATCCTGCGGTCGTGGGACAGCAGGCATCTCTCGGCGAACAGGACGACGCGGCGCTCGCGCAACGGATCATTTCCGCGGCGGCGGAACGGGACGCGGCTGCCGAATCCGAACTCTGCCGCCGGTTTGGGCCGCGCATCCGCCTCTACGGTCTGCGGCACCTCAGAAGCGACGCCGCGGCCGCGGATCTCGTGCAGGACGTGCTGATCCTCACCTTGCAGAAGCTTCGAACTGGTGCGGTGCGCGAGCCCGAGCGCCTGGCCTCATTCATTCTCGGCACCTGCCGTCAGACGGTCATCGACGGCAAGCGGGGCGTCATGCGGCGTGAGCGTCTGCTCGATACGTTCGCGCTCGACCTGTCGGGTGTCGTCGAAGAGGCAGTCGAGCCGCTCGACACACAGCGGTTGCAGCAGTGCCTCGAGCGCCTGCCCGAGCGCGAGCGCGCGGTGCTGGTAATGACGTTCTACGACGACCGGCCCGCCGATGCGGTCGGCCGGGAGCTCGGCATCACGGCTGCGAACGTCCGTGTGATTCGCCATCGCGGCATCGAGCGGCTGCGCGGATGCATGGATGCGGGGAGGGACGCCTCATGAACTCGACTCGCTGTCCCTGTTGCGGTTCCGACGGCAACCCTCCTCGCCTACTGGCTGCGAGACCTCCAGGACGTCGAGGAATCGGAGTTCGAAGAACATCTCTTCGCCTGCGAAGATTGCGGCGCGCGGCTGCGCGATCTCGCGCAACTGGGCGACGGCGTCAAGCACGCGGCGCGAGCTGGAACCCTGCACGCGGTGCTCTCCGCGCCGTACGTCGAACGGCTGCAAGGCGTCGGCGTTCGCGTGCGCAAATACGACCTCCAGCCCGGCGGCAGCGTGAACTGCACTGCGACGGCCGACGATGACTTGGTGGTCGCCTATCTGCGCGCGCCGCTACAGGGTGTTGCGCGGCTCGATCTCCACGTCCACGACTCGGCAACGAACGCGCGCTGGCGGATCGAAGATGTTCCGTTCGACTCCGCGGCCGGCACGATTGTGCTCGCACCGAGCGTGGTCGGGCTCCGCCGGAGCCCGAAGACGACTCAGACGATGCAACTGGTCGCTGTGGCCGGACGCCAAGAGCGGCAAATCGCCGAGTACACCTTCAATCACACGCCGAGTCAGGCCGGCATCTGACTGGACCCGCGGCCGTGCATGCGCTACAGCGCGCACCTACGCCATCCGCGCTGCGGCATGTTCACCCACACGCCGCATTCGGTGAGCTTCCCCTTCTCGTTGTATCCGGTGATCTTGAGAGCCGGACGTCGCATCGCGCCGGAAGGCACCAGTGTGACTTCCGCCGTAAAGAACCACACGGCGTTGTCCCGGCTCCACGCGCTCCAACGTACTCGTTGCTTCGTCGCGCGGATGGCGATCTTCTGCAGCACCGAGGGGAGGTAGCTGCGATCGCTCACCCTGCGGGCATGCCTTGGCAATCGGTCCAGGGTCTTGAGCAATGACTCCAGGAGGAGCTCTGCCTGCGACGGGTGACGAAACGACAGGATTTTCGACGTATCCATAGCGCACCGATATCGGCGCGGATGCCCTACGTCTTTAGCCGCCGCGCCGCGTCGATGCGGTCAATCAGTGCCTCGAGGATCGGATTCTTGAAGAAAGTAAGGCGCCACGCGGGCGCCACCGGCATGAATGCCACCTCGGACCCGAAGCGACACGGTGTGCGCAGCTTCAACGTCGCGCGGCGGTTGTTGCCGAACATCGTGTAGCTCACGTTCATGATGTTCTCGAGCGGGATACGATCCTCCTGCCCCTTGTTCCGCACAAGCAGATCGTCGCCGCGATCCCAAACCTCATCGACGAGATTGAATACCGTCCGTTTCATCACGAAAAATGCGATGACGGTCGCGACGATAGGCGCAATAAAGATCACCGGATCAATCGGCGTGCCCGCGCGGCTGCCGAGGATCAGTGGAATAGCGAACGCCCCGAGGACCGCAATCCATACGACGGGAAAGATGCGCTTGGAGACGAGCGTCCACTTCGAGGATAGGCGTTGCATAGGGGAGGAGTAAGCTACCGTGGGTAGGCGATCGTACCGGAGGTGACGCACATGCAAAAGCGAACATTGGGAAAGAGCAAGCTGGAAGTCTCGGCCCTCGGCCTCGGTTGCATGGGTATGAGCTTTGCTTACGGTCCGGCCGCCGACAAGCGCGAAATGATCGCGATGATGCGCTCCGCCGTCGATCAGGGCGTCACGTTCTTCGATACCGCGGAAGTGTACGGCCCGTTCACCAACGAAGAACTGGTGGGCGAAGCGCTCGCGCCCTTGCGCGCGAAAGTCGTCATCGCCACGAAGTTTGGCTTCAAGCGTGATCCGAAAGGAACGGCATGGTCGGGCCTCGACAGCCGGCCCGAGCACATCAAGGAAGTCGCCGAGGCTTCGTTGAAGCGGCTTCGAACCGATGTGATCGATCTCTTTTACCAGCACCGCGTGGATCCGGAAGTTCCGATCGAAGATGTTGCGGGCGCAGTGAAGGACCTCATCAAGCAAGGCAAGGTCAAGCACTTCGGTCTCTCGGAAGCCGGAGCGAAGACGATCCGACGCGCGCACGCGGTGCAGCCGGTAACAGCGCTACAGAGCGAGTACTCGCTGTGGTGGCGCGAGCCGGAAGCGGAAATCCTGCCGACGCTCGAGGAGCTCGGCATCGGCTTCGTCCCGTTCAGTCCGCTCGGCCGGGGTTTTCTCGCCGGCAAGATCGACGAGAACACGAAGTTCGACGCCAACGACTTCCGCGCCAATCTGCCGCGCTTCGCCGCCGAGGCGCGCAAAGGAAACCTGGCGCTGGTCGACCTCCTGCGAACGATCGCGGAGCGACACAAGGCAACGCCGGCGCAGATCGCGCTCGCCTGGCTGCTCGCTCAGAAACCCTGGATCGTTCCGATCCCCGGCACCACGAAGCCTGCGCGACTCGCCGAGAACATTGGCGCCGCTTCGCTTGAGCTGACGTCAGGCGATCTTCGTGAAATCGAGAGCGCCGCGTCGAAGATCAAGGTGCAGGGCGCGCGATATCCGGAGCAGCTGCAGAAGCAGGTGGGGCGCTGAGGATCCTACATCACGCGAGGTCAAATCGATCCAGGTTCATCACCTTGCTCCAGGCCGCCACGAAGTCACGCACGAACGCCTTCTGCGAGTCGCTCGCCGCATAGACTTCCGCGAGAGCTCGAAGCTGCGAGTTCGAACCGAAGACGAGATCGACGATTGTGCCCGTCCACTTGAGCTCGCCCGTCTTCCGATCGCGACCCTCCAACACATTTTCCGAGGTGGCAGACTTCTGCCACTTCGTGCTCATGTCGAGGAGATTCACGAAGAAGTCGTTGGTCAACGTCTCGGGTCGCTTGCTGAAACACACCGTGCTTCGACTGGCCGACGTTCGCATTCAGCGCGCGCAGGCCGGCGATCAGAACCGTCATCTCAGGAGCGGTCAGCGTCAGCAGCTGCGCTTTGTCCACGAGCCGCTCGGCCTCTGATCCTTCGAGTCCCTTGCGCACGTAGTTGCGGAATCCGTCGACGGTCGGCTCAAGTACCGCGAAGGCATCCACATCGGTCTGCTCCTGCGATGCATCCATGCGGCCCGGCGCGAACGGAACCTTCACGTCCTGGCCGCCCTTCTTGGCAGCAGCTTCGACGGCTGCGCAGCCGGCCAGAACGATCACGTCGGCAAGCGAAACTTTTTTGCCGCCGGACTGCTTGCTGTTGAAGTCTTTCTGGATCGTTTCGAGCTTCTGCAAGACCTTGGCAAGTTCCGCCGGCTGATTCACTTCCCAGTTCTTCTGCGGCGCCAGGCGAATGCGCGCGCCGTTCGCTCCACCGCGCTTGTCGCTGCCACGGAACGTCGCCGCAGACGCCCAGGCCGTGGTGACCAGTTGCGAAATGGAAAGTCCGGACGCGAGGATCTTCGCCTTGAGTGCCGCAACGTCCTGCTCGTCGATCAACTTGTGATCCACGGCGGGTACCGGGTCCTGCCACAGCAGCTGTTCCTTCGGAACGAGCGGGCCGAGATAACGCGAGAGCGGACCCATATCCCGGTGCGTGAGCTTGAACCACGCACGGGCGAATGCGTCCGCGAACTGATCCGGATTCTCGTGGAAGCGCCGCGAAATCCTTTCGTAGGCCGGATCAAACTTCAACGCGAGGTCGGTGGTCAGCATGGACGGCGCGTGACGCTTCGACGGGTCATGGGCATCCGGCACTGAGCCGGCGCCCGCGCCACCCTTCGGCTTCCACTGCTGCGCGCCGGCCGGACTCTTCGTCAGCTCCCAGTCGTAGCCGAACAGGTTCCAGAAGAAGTTGTTGCTCCACTTCGTCGGCGAACTCGTCCAGGTGACTTCCAGGCCACTGCTGATTGAGTCGCCCCCTTTGCCGGTGCCGAAGCGGCTCTTCCACCCAAGGCCTTGCTCCTCGATGCCGGCAGCTTCCGGCTCGGGGCCCACCAGTGCCACATCGCCCGCACCATGAGTCTTGCCGAAGGTGTGGCCGCCCGCGATGAGCGCCACCGTCTCTTCGTCGTTCATCGCCATGCGAGCGAAGGTCTCGCGGATATCGCGCGCCGCGGCGATCGGATCCGCGTTACCGTTCGGTCCTTCCGGATTGACGTAGATCAAACCCATCTGCACGGCAGCGAGCGGATTTTCGAGATTCCGGTCGCCGGTGTAGCGCTTGTCAGCGAGCCACTTGTTCTCGGAGCCCCAGTAGATGTCCTCTTCCGGTTCCCAGATGTCCTCGCGCCCGCCGCCGAAACCGAAGGTCTTGAAGCCCATCGATTCGAGCGCGACATTGCCGGCGAGGATCATCAGGTCGGCCCATGAGATCTTTCGGCCGTACTTCTGCTTGATCGGCCAGAGAAGCCGGCGCGCCTTGTCGAGGTTGACGTTATCCGGCCAGCTGTTGAGAGGAGCGAAACGTTGATTGCCGGTCCCTCCGCCACCACGGCCGTCGCCGGTGCGGTACGTGCCGGCGCTGTGCCATGCCATGCGAATAAAGAGAGGTCCGTAGTGACCGAAGTCCGCGGGCCACCAGTCCTGTGAATCCGTCATCAAGGCACGAAGGTCCTTGACGACCGCGTTGAGGTCGAGGCTCTTGAACTCCTCGGCGTAGTTGAACTCCTCGCCCATGGGATCGGACTTCGAGGAGTGCTGGTGCAGGATGTTGAGCTTCAGCTGATTGGGCCACCAGTCGGCGTTCGACGGGGCTCCGGCGATCGTGTGCTTGCGAGCGTCGCCCGAGAACGGACATTGGGATTCGGTTGCCATGGACTTCCCCTCTGCGCTTTGACTTTGACTGGTGCGCGCAGTCTAAGCACGCGGACACCGATACATCCATTCACTTTCATTCTATCGGAATCGATTGATAGCCTCTATCGTGTGATCCCGCAGCGACGTAGGTAGAAGTCCGCGTGGCTGACAACATCAGGCGAGCAGATGCCAGGCGATGCACGCTTGAGCGAGGACGCCGACGACGAAGGCTCCGGTGCGCACCCAGGGAATGCCGAAGGTGAAGGCCGCGAGATGAACCACGCGCGCCCAGAAATACACCATCGCGGAGCTTGCGATCGCGGCGTTACTGATGCCGAGGGCGTGGGCCGCCAGCACCAGCGTCGCAAAGATCACCAGGTTCTCGACGGCGTTGGAGTGCGCAGCCTTCATGCGGCGGGCCCACGGTGAAAGCGGCTTGGGATTCTCAGGATAGCCAACCGCGTCGAGGAGCCCCCGGACCATGATCGTGTTGAGGATATACGGCACCCATATCAGCCCCGTGAGAATCGTGACGTAGACGAGGTAGCGAAGCTCGATGGACATGGCCTCTCCTTTGAAATGACTTGTCGTTGTCATTGGAAACCCGCCTCGGCAGGCGCTGTTTACAACATGCCGGTTCAGTTGTCATCTTCGTCGACGCCGCGGGCCTTTGGCGTTAGCCTTGCCGCTGCTACCCAAGCAACCAACATCGAACAAGGGGAGCCGCCATGTCGCGTATCTATCTATTGGCCATCCCGATCCTCACTGCCTCGACGGTCGCGTGGAACGCGGTGGCGCAGAATATTCCTGGGGAGATTCCCGATCCCAGCTCGTACCAGGGCAGCATGGAGCTGCAGCGCCAGGAACAGGAAAGCGCAGCGCAGGTCCAGCAGCAGAACGCGGAGATGCAGCAGCGGCTCGACCAGAACTACGCCGCGTATTCGCCACAAGGCGGCGCGAGCGGTGGCGGTGCGAGCGGCGGCGGCGCCGCGATGCGTCTGAAAGAGAAGCCCCTGTTGCCGCCGGCGAAGAACCCCTTGCTCGGTCGCTGGCGACAGCTGGCGTCCAAACCGGTCGACCTCGGAATCCTGGGCGCCTTCCCCGGGACCAGTGAAGTGGTCAACGGTGCGTTGGGTGGCGCCTGTCAGTCGGTGTTCGGCAAGGGCGTGGTCGCATTCACACCGACGGCACTCAATTGGGTGGCGCCCGACGGGCATGAGGAAATACTCAACCACGTGGAATACCGCAGCGATGGCGCCAATGTGATTGTCATCCCGACCGACCCCGATCCGATTGCCTTCATCTTCGGATTTTCCGATCACGATCACGTGGTCGCCGCCTTCTTCGGCTGCGCCATGGCGCGCGTCACCGCCACTGCGAAGCCGGCGGTCGCAACAGCTCAACCGGCCGCGGGCGCGGGCCCCGCCGCGTCGGCGATTCTCAATCTGAGTATCGGCGTGATGTCGAACGGTCAATTCTCGCCGGCGCCCGCCGGCACCAAGATCTACGTTACAACACAGAATCCGGACGTTAATCTGATGAAGGCAGGGTTCGATCCGAATCCCGGCGTAGGGCCCATCGAAAGTCTGTTTGCCGCCTGCAAGATTGGCCAGGGCGGCACTCAGGAGCGCTGCAACCACGGCTTCGCTGCAATGACGACCGGCACGCTGACCGGAGCCGTCAGCGATGCTTCCGGCCACGCTCAGACGGGCGCTCTCAAGCCGGGGCACTACTATCTCGTCGGCTTCGCGCCCTATCAGGGCCACTCGCTGGTTTGGCACCTGCCTCTCGATCTGCACGCCGGGGCCAATGCGGTCACGTTGACGCCGCAGAACGGCAGCGTGAGTCACTAGACACGCGCGCGACGCGCGTCACAGATACGAACGCGAGGATGCGAACATCGCCACCAAATTGGAGTCGTGGCGCTGGACGCGCTGGCGCCCACAAAATTGCGCGTCTATTCTTGGGAAATGTCCGACGCCTTCTTCAATAAAGTATTCGGAGATTCGGAGCCGACTGGGCTCGGGAGCGGCTGGGTCAGCGGCGTCTCATCCATCTTCTTCGGATTGCTCGGCTTCGGTGGCGCACTCTGCCTGCACTTTCCGGCGTTGCTGACGCTTCCCGATGCGCGTGCGCATTATCCGATGGGGATCATGCGGCTCCTCATTCAGGGCACGATCGTCGTGGCACTCCTCCTCGGCGCCGTCTCCGCGCTCCTGCGTCAACGCAAGGTTCTCGCGCTCACCGGAGTAACGCTCGGTCTCGCGGCGGCACTGATCGGCGGCGGCAATACGACGTTGCCGGACGAGGTAAAGACCAGCGTCGGCCTCGGCTTCGACTGGTTTCTGCTGGACCTCTTCGTGATGACGATTTTCTTTACCCCGGTCGAGCGATTCTGGCCGCTGCACAAGGGACAGAAAACGTTCCGGCCCCAGTGGACGACCGACGCTTTCTATTTCGTGATGACGCATCTGCCCGCGCAGCTCATCACCTTCGTGATGATCCTGCCCACGACTGTTCTCTTCCAATGGCTCGCCATCCCGACGCTCGCGAAGACCGTGGGGAGCTGGCCATTCTGGGTCCAGCTGCCGCTCGCGATCGTGGTGGCGGACTTCGCCCAGTACGCGACGCACCGGGCTTTCCACAAGATTCCCTTCCTCTGGCGCTTTCACGCCATCCATCATTCCATCCAGACGATGGACTGGATCGCGGGCTCGCGTTCCCACTTCGTCGATATCCTGATCACGCGCAGCCTTATTCTGATTCCGATGACGTTGTGCGGGTTCTCGCAGAGTGCGATGGCCGGGTACCTGGTCTTCGTCTCGTTCCACGCGACGTTCTGCCACACGGATTTTGGTCCGCGTCCGCGCTGGCTCGAGCCGTGGTTCGTGACGGTGCGCTATCACCATTGGCATCACGCCGCGGATGCCGAGGCGGCCGACGTCAACTTCGCCATCCACTGGCCCTTCATCGATCGGCTGTTCGGGACTTACTATCTTCCGAAGGACGCGTGGCCGCAGCGCTACGGCTTAATCAACGCGTCGGTTCCGCCGGGATTCTTTGCGCAGTTCCTCGCGCCGTTCAGGCGGGCGTAACGCCTCGAGCGCGTTGTTAGAGAGCGATCTCTGCAAGCGCCACGTCGCTCGGCTTGTTCGTTCCCGTCTTGGATGGCTTGACGAGCCCGAGGGCACCCATCACTCGCACCGTGCGATAGCCGAAATCGAATTCGGCCGGATCATGCGTGAGCCGCAGCAGATGCGCATAGTGGTGATGATTGTTCTGCCAACAAGCGCTGAAGGTTGCCATCACCGGTAGCCAGTCGCCGATGTTCATCGCGTTGTCGTCATCGTCATATCGCCGCGTGCCGAACCGGCGGTCGTGGGTCCAGTAGTTCTGGATCATGTTGACCCAGAGCGCGAAGATTCGAACGCTGAACCAGACCCCGATGGCGAATTTCCAATCGCGAACAAGCAGCCACAGCAGGCCGCAGCTCAGAACGGGACTGATGAGCATGAACAACGGCTGCGAGACTAAACGGAACGGCCAGGTCTTGAGAATGTCGTCCGTCGCCAGGTTGATCGTCGTCGGGTAGGGAAAAAGGCAGAGATACAGCGTTTTCCAGAAACCATCGGCGCCGAGCTTGTTGGGATCGCCGGCATGGTCGGCGTATCGATGATGGAGCCGATGCCGGTTGACCCAGCTCACGGGATCGACATAGACGCCGAACGCGTTATTGGCGAGCGCCACCGATTTGATGAACCACTCTTTATAGTCCAACGCGCGGTGCGCGATGCCCATGTGGATGATGTCGGAAAGATAGAGCCCGGCGAGAAACCAGGACGCCAGCAGGTACGCGAAGCCGACCGCCATGCCCCACCACGGCCCGAGCCAAGGCGGCGCGAGGAACGCCGATATCAGAAGGTGCAATGCGAGCGCCGCGTACCCGACGAGATTGTAGATTCTCATGCGACACCTTCACGACCGGTGTGCGCATATTTGCATTTGCTCTGGATTCGGTCGAGTCTCGACTCACGGAGCGCCGCCTCGTCGCCGCAGGGCGGCGAAAAGGCGTCGCTGCAAAACCGGCAGGCGTTTGCGGCAAGTGTTCGGGCATGCGAGGTCCCATCATGTCCACCGTGCAGGCAACCTCGCCTGCCCGAAGGAGAACTCAAATGGCAACCGAAGATACCTACAAGGGATCGTGTTTCTGCGGCGCTGTGCAAATCGCCGTTACGGGTGCCCCGGTGGCCATGGGCTATTGCCACTGCGATTCCTGCCGCACCTGGTCGGCCTCGCCCGTCAACGCGTTCACGCTGTGGAAGCCCGACTCGGTGCGCATCACCGAAGGCGCGGACAACATCGGCGTCTATAACAAGACGCCGCGCAGCTACCGCAAGTACTGCAAGACCTGCGGCGGGCATCTTGTCAACGAGCACCCGCACTGGTCGCTGATCGACGTGTACGCGGCGATCATCCGCACGTTCCCGTTCAAGGCGGGCCTGCACGTGAACTACCAGGAGACCGTGCTGCCGATGCACGACGGTCTGCCGAAATTCCGGGACATCCCGAAGGAAATGGGCGGGACGGGCGAGACGCTGGCGGATGCAATCTAGGCCGTTGCCGCCTGGCGCCGCCACGCGGCAGGCGGCACGCCCAGCTCGCGCTTGAACGCGCGGTTGAACGCGGCTTCCGACTCGTAGCCGACCTCGGCCGCGACCTGGACGACGGGCGTACGACTTTCGCGCAGGTGCCGGGCCGCGAGGAGGATGCGCCAGCGCATGAGGTATTCCATGGGCGGCTTGCCGATCAGCGCGACAAAGCGCTGCCCCAGCGCGGAGCGCGACAACCCGACTTTGCTCGCAAGTTCTTCGACGGTCCACGGATGTGCGGGCTTGTCGTGAAGCAGCGCGAGCGTGCGGCCGATGTGGCGATCGCGCAGCGCGGCCAGCCATCCAGTTTCTTCAGGCGGCAGCGTCTCCACGTGCAGTCGAATGACTTCAGCGAAGAGCACTTCGGACAGGCGCGCGAGCACCATGGCGGAGCCGGGACGTTCCGAGGCACTCTGTGCCACGGAAAACTGGATCGAGGAGCGCACCCAGGCTGCGGCGTTGCCGTCGCGCAGGCTGACTTTAAGGAGCCGCGGCAACTTGGTGATGATCGGTTCCGCGAGACGCTTGTCGCACGCGAGGTAGCCGCACACGATGCGCGTTGCGTCTCCGGAATCGCCGGCCGCAAACGGAACGATTTCGTTGCGCTTGAGAAAGCTCAGGCTCTCGCCCGTGATCTCGGTCGGCGTGACCTGTCGCGACAGGTCGCTAGCCGTGGCGAGCACGTGGCGGTCTCCCGCCGGGAACATCACGAGGTCGCCGGCGCCGAGTTGCACGAACTCGCCGTCGAGGAGGCGTGCAAAGCACGTCCCTTCCAGCAGCAGATGGTAAGGAATCACATGGTCCGCCGCGTCCGGCATGAGCACGTCCGCAATGGCGCGGGGTGGCGCGGTCAGGTAAGACCATTGCGCGCGCAGCTCCATCTGGAGGAAGACGGCGCCAGACAAGCGGATAACGCCTAGTACGTCGGAAAGTGCGTCCATTGCGAAGGCATCCTACCGCGCCGAGCGCAATTCCCGCACGCCGCGTCCAAGCCGGCGCCGGAGGAGCGTCCGCAGCGTGACGCCATCGGCGTAGCCGACCATCGCCGCGATGCGCTCGATGTTGTGGCTGGTGGTGTTGAGCAGATGCACGGCACGCTCGACCCGCAGGTCCTGGAAATAGGAGAGCGGGCTCTTGCCGAGCGTGTCCTTCATGCGGCGCGCGAGCGTGCGCTTGCTGGTGGCGAGCGATTCGGCCGCTCCATCGAGCGAAAAGCCGCGGTGGAGCCGGCCGCGCGCCCAGCGCTCGAAGCGCTCGACCATCGGGTCAGCATGAATGAGATGGTCCGTTATCGCGTACGCCGATTGCGAAGGCCGCGCATCGATGACGAGATACTTCGCCACGAGGCTCGCGAGTTCGGGGCTGGCCTGGCGTATCAAGGCGAGCGCGAGATCGATGTGGCTGAGCGCGGCGCCTGCCGTCATGACGCTGCCCGAGCGCACGACCATCCGCGATTCGTCGAGTCTTACCTCGGGATAGCGCTGGCGAAACATCGGCGCGAGCCACCAGGTGGTCGTGGCTTCCTCGCCGTTCAGCAGGCCGGCTTCGGCCAGCACGAACGTGCCGACGCAGGCCGCCGCCAGAGAAGACCCTGCGTCCGACCACTTGCGCAGCAGGTCCAAGGCGTCGCGGACGTCGCGCCGTGTCAGCGCTTGCTCCAGCGGCGCCGGCATCTTGCAACCGATCGCCGGCACCAGCACGCAGTCCGGCGCACGCTTGCGGTTCGCCGCCGTCACCGGAACGATCAGGCCTTGCGCTGTGCGCACCTTGCGCCGCACGCCGGTCAGGGTCACGTCGAAGCGCGGCGAGTCCAGTCCACTCATCGCCGCCAGATCGTTGGCGATCGCGAATGCGTCGAGCACCGTCGCGAGGCCCGTATCGAAGACGCCGTCGATTGCGAGTACCGAAATCTTCATGGCAATAATGATATCAAAGATGTCATCTTTGCCAATAGTCCCGAAGCGCGGGCAGCCCTAGAGTGCACCCATCGCCTGTCGGGGACATTTCGTCGCCGGGGCGAATTCAACGAGGAGAAGCATCATGATCAAGCTTGCACTGTTCGCGCGCATCGAAGCCAAGCCCGGCAAAGAAGCTGCGGTCGCCCAGCTACTCGAAGGCGGTCTTGCCATGGCCCGGGAAGAAGCCACGACGCCAATCTGGTTCGCCTTGCGCCTCTCGCCAACAACTTTCGGCGTATTCGACGCCTTCCATGATGAGAAGGGCCGGCAGCGGCATCTGAGCGGTCCGATCGCGCAGGCGCTGGTGGCGAACGCGCCAGAATTGTTTGCCGGCCCGCCGTCCATCGAGCCGATCGAGGTCCTCGGCCTGAAAAACACCGGAGCGGTGAACTAGAGCCTGGGCTTTGCGCTCGAGAGAAAGGTCCGCCGGGGCGCATCCACTTGCATCGCGCGAGGATGGATGCCGCCCCGGCCTTCCCGAACGAATTGCGGAGCATCGGCGCCCGCTGCCGAGCCAACGTCAGGTCGCGAGGTGACCGAACAGGAAATAGCCGACGCCGAGGAGCAAGGCGAGAAATACCCAGCGCACACGTTCGCCTTTCTGCTCTGCCATCTTCAACTTCTGGTCGTGTTTCATTTCAACGATTACCGCCGCCAGGGCGCTGTGAGCCGCGGAGAATTCGAGTTCGATGGCGTGCGCAATGGCACGGGCCTGCCGGGGTGGCAGGTCGGCCTTCTCGAGAATTTCGAGGGTGATGGCTTGCATGGCCATTACGTGCCCTTCTTGTGTTTGGCGATGAGTTCGCGGACAGCAGCGACGAGATCGCGGGGAATTCTCATCAGCACTCCCGAACGCTCCTCTGCGCTTGCCTCATCTTCGGCCAGGGCTTCAGTCGCCGTTTGCGATTCGTAGTGCTTGACGACGCGCTCAGCGCGCTTCTCGTCCCATCCCGGAGGAAACTTGTTCTGCTTCATGGTCGCTAGCTTCGGCGGCGGCGAAAGGCTGCGGCGGGTTTGCCGGTTAGATCATACGCCGTGAGGGCAAAGGCGCCTCCCGTCTCGCGGACATAAACTACTCTCAGCAACCTGCCAACGGAAGTGTAGCCAATCGCGATGCGACACCCGTCACGACCGGCGCGATCCTCGCCCGGTGAATTCAGGATGTCCTCGACCTCGGCCTCCAAAACGTCGTGCTTGTAGATGTGCGGCTGGCCGGTTTGCGGATCGATGAAGTAACGCACTTCCATCGGAAGACGCTACACATCAGTCTGGCGTCCGCGCGATGTCAATTCGCGCTGCGAATCCTCAGAAATACCGCCTCGCAGAGCTCTCCGCACACCACACAATCGGGTCCTAAGGATATTTCCAGTTCGTGATCACCACCGGCCAGGGCCGGTCGAGGTTGTCCTTGGTCGTGAGCCGCGCGGTGTCGGTGATTTCCTTGAAGTAGCTTTGCGCCTCGGCGAGCGTCGGCTGCTTGTTGCACATGACCCCGGTGCCGTACTTGAAGTTGGTCTGGAGAAACTTCTGGTACGACGCCATCCAGGCCGCGTAGTCGCCGCTCGCTACCTGGATCGGCGAATTGTAGTAACGCGCGCGGTCCTGGAAGCTGTTGCTGTTGCAGGTGACGAAGATGCCCGTCGTTGCAGCCGGTGGCTTCGGCTGAGTGGCATTTGAAACCGCGGGCTTCGGCGGCGGCGGCGGCGTCACGGGCATCGGAGTCGGTGCGGGCGGCGGCGCCACCGCGCTCGCGCCGGCAGTCGCGGACGTTGGCGCCGGAGCGTTGGCTGCGCCGCCGTCGATGGCGCCTTCGTACTTCCAGTGCGTCGTTTCGATCGAGGAGTGGTTGCGGATCGCGAACATTCTGCGTTGGTTGATCCAGTCGTTCGCTTGCGCAAGCGTCGCGAACTGCGGGCACTCGATAACGCCCTCGTGCCCGAACATTCCGATCAGATATTTATCGAAGGCCTTTCCGATGGCGGCCGCCTGTCCCGGCTCGGCTTGGAATGCCGCCGAGGTGTACTCCGTGTGTTCACTCTCTTTGTTGGACTTGCACGCGTAGAAAGTTGTCGGGCCATGCGGCTTGGGCGCGGGCGGCGGCGGCGGCGGCGCTACGTCTTCAATCGGCGGGCCGCCCAGCTGATGCGGAATCCAGCCCGTTGCGATTCGCTGGGTCGACACACTGGTCGCGCCCGGGATCGTGCCGGCCGCGTGTTTTGCGAGGAAGGCCTCCGCCTCGGCGCGCGTCGGCCGCGACTCGCAATTCGGCATGCTGCCGATGTGGTACTTGGTGCTGAGGTAGTTGCGGTATTCCCATGTGATCTGCTGCGGGAAAATATTCGGCTGCGGAAAGATGGCGCTGTCGTGCTGAACGCCATTCGCGCTGGCGGCGCAGGCCCAGAACGGGCCCGGCATGTTGGCCACGTAGGCACTCTGGCTGCTTGCCGCATTCGTTGATTGGGCGGCGGTTGCGGTATTCGCGGTCGCCTGCCCAGCGATGGGAGTCGGCCCGGGCCCGCCTGGAAGTGCTGTGGCCCCCTCCGGAATCCAGTCGAGCACGACGATTCCTTGAGGGCCCATGGCCTTGGTGGCTCCGTCGATCAGCTGCTGGCGCTTGGCCTGCGCCTCTGCGGCCGTCGGAGACATCGAGCAGCCCTCTTCCCGCGGGAAGGTGGTGTTGAACCTCCGCTTGAGCTCGGCCATGTATGCGGCGTGTCCTCCACCCAGATTCTGCTTACCCAGGACAAAGGTCCGCGTGACAAATCCGACGCGAGAGTTGCCGGAGTTGCCGTAGCAGTACCCGTAGTCATATCGGTTCAGGTTTGACTGGGCGCTCGCCGGCGAGAGCGCCGACAGCCAGACGAACAGCGATAGCAATACATGGCTTGCAGAGCGGGTGATTCGGCTCATGGTCCCTCCCGGACGCGAACGGCCAAATCATATAGGCGACCCCCGGGGTCAATCGAGGCGTTTCGCGAAATAGATGCTCGCAAATCCGACAGGGTGCTCTTCGATCCGCGCGACCGGCTCGTATCCCTTGCGCGCATAGAACCCGGGCGCCTGGAAGCTGTGAGTCGACAGGAAAATCCGCTGGCATTTCCGCTCGCGCGCGTACCGCTCCACGGCCTCGAGAAGCTCGCTGCCGAGGCCTTGACGGCGCCGGCTTTCGGTCACCCACAAGTACGCGACATAGCAGCAACCGCCCCAGGTGTATCCGCAGGTACCGCCGTCGATGTTGCCGTGCATCGTCCCGGTGCACGGCCGTGAATGACTCGGCATCGTTGTGCCCCGAGGCGGCGGCGTTGAATTCGATGATGCGTTCGATCAGGAATGCTTCGATCTCGGGTGCATCGCCCGCGCGCACGGTGATCATGACGAGACAGAGGGCCGCATTGTCCTTGCAAAGACCCGGCGCGAGGCGCCCTTATTGCAGCGTCCCAGGGATATTTCCAGCTCGTGATGATTTCCGGCACTGGATCGCCGTTGAGACCGTACGTCGATCGCCGCGAGTGATGCCACTCACGGTCCCTCCCGGAGGCGAACGGGTGCATCATATGCGCGACAATCGGCGTTTGCGGCGCCGACAACAATAACAAGCAAGGGAGACAGCGAAACATGCGTACACAAAGAGCCATGGCATGGGCGGCCGGCCTGGTCGCAGTAGCGCTCCGCCTGGGCGTCGCGCACGGTGACTGCACCGACCGCCGCACAATCCTGCCGGCGGATCGCGCGGCGATGGGTTCCGTGATGGCCGCGAGTCTCAGGGCGCTGCCGTCGGCACCGGCCGGCTGGGTCATCACGCACAGCGATGAGACGCCGGATCCGCCCAAGACCATCTGCGCCGAGTTGATGCGTAAGCCTTGGGCTTATTCCTACACCCGCGATTACAGCCAGACGGCCAAGACGTCCGGGCCCGACGCGAACGTCGCGCAGGCGACCGCGGCCTTGCAAAAGGAATCGGCCGCCAAGCAGCCGAAGCTCGACGAGCTCATGGCGAAAATCGCCAAGCTCAATGAACAGATCGTTGCCCTCGCGCAGAAGGGTGACTACGCGGCGATGCAGTCGCTCTCCGAACAGAGGGACAAACTCCAGGGGGAGTACGAACGCATCGCCAACGCAAGCGATGCGGCGGCCGGATTCGACGCGGCGGTTGCGGAGCAGAACCAGGATTCCGGGTTCAACATCACGATCGACCTCAACCCGGACGTGGAATACGAGGGCGAAGGAGCGACGCTCTTGCCGACGCCGAGCGGCGCGCAGACGGCGTTCCAGTACCATTACGTCGCCAAAGAGGAAGACGTCACAATCGCGGTCGTGCTGTTCGGCACCTGGCACAAGGCCGACAACAACAAGTGGCTGCTGAACGCGCGGCCGGGCGTGCGCCTGTCAGCGCCGCACGGCATCGCCATCGTCATCCGCAGCGCGCCGGAGCGCGCGGCGTCGGTGATCGCTGCGATCGACTACTCGGCGCTCGCGGCCCAGCTCGGGAAATAGCGCGCGAAGGTGCCTGGCACCTTCAACTAGCGCCGTCGCTCCGTCAGGAATCCTTTCAACACGTCCGCCGTGTGCGACTTCCCTTTCGCCCGCACCACATCCTCCGGCGCGCCCTGAGCAACGATGCGTCCGCCGCCGTCTCCGCCCTCCGGCCCCAGATCCACAATCCAGTCCGCCTCGGCGATCACATCAAGGTTGTGCTCGATGACGACGACGGTGTTGCCGGCGGCGACCAGCCGGTGCAGGACGCGGATGAGCTTCTCGACGTCGGCCATGTGCAGGCCCACGGTCGGTTCGTCCAGTATATAAAGAGTGTGCTTGGGCGTTTCGACGCCGGTCCGCACCTTCGCGAGCTCGGTCACCAGCTTGATCCGCTGCGCCTCGCCGCCTGAGAGCGTCGGGCTTTGCTGGCCGAGCGTGAGGTAGCCGAGCCCGACTTCCTGTAAGAGCAGCAATGCGCGATGCACTGGCGGCTGAGAGGCGAAGAACGGCACGGCGTCGTCGACGCTCATCAGCAGCACTTCGCCGATGCTCTTGCCCTTGAAGCGCACAGCGAGCGTCTCGCTGCTGAAGCGCTGGCCGCCGCACACGTCGCACAGCACCTTCACGTCCGGCAGGAAGCTCATCTCGATCTTGCGCAGGCCCTGGCCTTCGCAGGCTTCGCAGCGCCCGCCCGCGGTGTTGAACGAGAAGCGGCTCGCGGTGTAGCCGCGCATGCGCGCTTCCGTCGTTTCGGCGAACAGGCGCCGGATGTTGTCCCAGAAGCCGACGTAAGTCGCGGGGCACGAGCGCGGCGTCTTGCCGATCGGCGTCTGGTCGACCTCGAGCACACGCTGCACGACCTCGGCACCTTCGATGCGCTTGCAGCCCTTGAGGTCCGGGCGCTTTGCTTTGCGGCGTTGATTCGCCGCGACGACGCGGCGCAGGTTGTCCTCGAGCACATCGCGCGCGAGCGTCGACTTGCCGGAGCCCGAGACGCCCGTGATTGCGACGAGCCGTCCGAGCGGCACGCGGACGTCGACCTTCTTGAGGTTGTGCAGCGTCGCGCCGCGCACGTGGATCGAAGGCGTGTTGCGCGCGACCGCACGCCGGCCGTTCAGCGGATGCACGAGCGGCTTCGCGAGGAAGCGGCCGGTGATTGACGCGGGGTTCTGGATGAGGTCCGTCGCGGTGCCCTGCGCCACGAGCTCGCCGCCGCGCGTGCCGGCGCCGGGACCGAGATCGACGACGTGATCGGCACGGCGGATCGTGTCCTCGTCGTGCTCGACGACGAGCAGCGTGTTGCCGCGAGCTCGAAGCGCCTCGAGTGTCTTGAGGAGAATCTGATTGTCGCGTGCGTGCAGGCCGATCGTCGGCTCGTCGAGGATGTAGCACACGCCCTGGAGATTGCTGCCAAGCTGTGCGGCGAGTCGGATGCGCTGCGCTTCGCCGCCAGAGAGCGTCGGCGCGGAGCGGTCGAGCGAGAGATAACCGAGGCCGACTTCGCTCAGGAATCCGAGGCGGGATTTCAGCTCCGCGAGCACGTCACGCACGATGGCGAGCTCACGCGTGCCGAGCTTGAGCTTCTTCACGAAGCCCGAGAGATCGCTCACCGGCTGCTGGGTGAGGTCGCTTATGGATTGCTTGCGGAATCGCACGTTGAGCGCGACGGGATTGAGGCGCTGGCCATGGCAACCCTCGCACTCGGGCGGCGCGCCTTCCAGCCACTCGTTCCACCAGATCTCTTCGCCGGATTGTTCGTCGTCGAAGCCGCGGATCTTGACGCCCGTTCCGAAGCACTCCTCGCACCAGCCGTGCTTCGAGTTGAACGAGAAAAGGCGCGGGTCGAGCTCCGCGTAGCTCTTGCCGCAGGAGGGGCAGGCGCGCTTGGTGGAGTAGACGGAAACAGATTTTGCTTTTTCGACGAGGACATGCACAACGCCCTTGCCAAATTCGAGCGCGCGGGCGAGCGCGGCGCGGAGTTCCTTCTCGTTGCGCGCCGTAACCGACACAGTGCCCGTCGGCATCTCGATCGTGTGTTCCTTGAAGCGGTCGAGCCGCGGCCACGCGTCGGTCGGCAGAAGCTTGCCGTCGACGCGCAGGTGCGAGGCGCCCTTGCCCGCCGCCCACTTCGCGAGATCGGTGTAGTAGCCCTTGCGCGCGATGACGAGCGGCGCGAGGAGCGTGAGCTTCTGGCCCTTGTGCTTCTTGAGAAGCTGCGCGGCGATCATGTCCGCGCTCTGCGGCTCGATGGCGACGTCGCAGTCCGGGCAGTACTGCGTGCCGAGCTTCACGTAGAGCAGGCGCAGGAAATGATAGATCTCGGTGAGTGTTGCGACCGTGCTCTTGCGGCCGCCGCGGCTCGTGCGCTGCTCGATCGCAACCGTCGGCGGTATGCCATACACACCATCGACATCCGGCCGCGTCGCGGGCTGCACGAACTGGCGCGCGTAGGCATTGAGCGACTCGAGATAACGGCGCTGGCCTTCGCCGAACACAATATCGAACGCGAGCGTGCTCTTGCCGCTCCCCGAGACGCCCGTGATCACGGTGAACTTGTTCCGCGGCAGATCGACGTCGACATTCTTGAGATTGTGCTCGCGCGCGTTGTGCACGACGATCGAGTGCGCCGCGCGGGCACGAAGGACGGACTCCAAAAAGGGGACAGATTTATTTTCGTAAGTGCCCTCACGATCCCGGACCGAAAATAAATCTGTCCCCTTTTTCAGCGCTTTTCCGGTATACGACTTCGCGCAGGCACGGACGTCGTCCGGCGTGCCTGCACAAATGATCTCGCCGCCGGCATCGCCGCCCTCGGGGCCGAGGTCGATGATCCAGTCGGAGGCCGCGATCACATCGAGGTTGTGCTCGATGACGACCAGCGAGTGGCCTGCGGCGATCAATTGCCGAAATGCCGTCAGCAGCTTGGCGACGTCGTCGAAGTGCAGGCCTGTTGTCGGCTCATCGAACAGGAACAACTTGCCGCGCAGGCCGGGGACTGTCCCCATTTTTGCTTCGGCTAGATGTCCCGCGAGTTTCAACCGCTGCGCCTCACCGCCCGACAGCGTTGGCACCGGTTGCCCCAGTCTCAAATACTCCAGTCCAACATCCACCAACGGCTGGATGCGCGCGAGGACGGTCGACTGGTCCGCGAAGAACTCCGCAGCCTGCGCCACCGTCATCTCCAGCACTTCGTGAACATTTTTCTCTTTCGCGCCGCGGCCGCCAACAGTGATCTCGAGCACTTCGTCGCGGAAGCGCTTGCCGTCGCAGTCCGGGCAGCGCAGGTAGACGTCCGAGAGGAACTGCATTTCGACGTGTTCGAAGCCGCTACCGGTGCACGTCGGGCAGCGGCCGTTGCCGGAATTGAAGCTGAAGGTGCCGCGCGTGTAGCCGCGCTCCTGCGATGCCGGCTCCACGGAGAACAGATCACGGATCGCTTCGAACGCGCCAACGTAGCTCGCGGGATTCGAGCGCGTTGTGCGGCCGATCGGCGTCTGGTCCACCATCACCGCGTCGTCGATGCGCTCGTGGCCTTTGAGCGCATCAAACGCGCCTGGCATTTCCGAGGGCTTCCCCTTCGCCTTGCGCAACGCCGGATACAGCACGTCCTGGATCAGCGTCGACTTGCCCGAACCGCTGACACCGGTGACCGTGACGAGCGCGCCGAGCGGTATGCGCACGTCGATGCCCTTGAGGTTGTGCTCGCGTGCGCCGGTGAGGACGAGACTGGTGCCTGGTACGGGGAAACTGGGGATTTCGTCCTCGCGAAAGGAAATCCCCTGTTTCCCCGTACCAGGCACCGGTTTGGCTGACCGGCCGGCCACCTGCTTGCGGCCCGCGAGATAGTCGCCCGTGATCGAAACCTTCGAACGCAGGAGCTCGGCCGGTGTGCCGAAAAAGACGACGTTGCCGCCACGCTCGCCCGGCCCCGGGCCGATGTCGAGGATGCGATCCGCCTCGCGCATGATCTGCGGATCGTGCTCGACGACGACGAGCGAGTTGCCGGTGTCGCGGAGCCGCCGCATCACCTGGATCACGCGGCCCATGTCGCGCGGATGCAGGCCGATCGAAGGCTCGTCCAAAACAAAAAGAGTGTTGACGAGCGAGGTGCCGAGCGCCGTCGTCAGATTGATGCGCTGGACTTCACCGCCGGACAACGTCCGCGACTGCCGGTCGAGGGTTAAGTAGCCCAGCCCCACTTCGCAGAGATAACCGAGGCGCGAACGGATTTCGGAAAGCAGAAGGTCGGTCGCTTCGTCGAGCGGCTTCGGCAACTCAAGCTTCGCGAAGAACGCGCGCGCCTGGTCGATCGGGAGCAGCATCACGTTGTGGATGGTGAGCCCACCGACGCGCCAGAGAAGCGCATCGGGCTTGAGTCGCGCGCCCTCGCACGCGGCGCAGGGCGTGTAAGCGCGATAACGCGAGAGCAGCACCCGGATGTGCATCTTGTACGCGCGCGATTCGAGCCACGCGAAGAAGCGCTTCACGCCGTACCAGACCTTGTCTTCCCAGGAGCCTTCGCCGTCGAGCACCCAGGTTTTCTGCGCCTTCGTCAACTCGCGCCACGGCGTGTCGAGCGGCATGCCGCGCTTGCGCGCGTATTTGACGAGATCGTCCTGGCATTCCTTGTAGGCCTCGGTCGTCCACGGCTTGATGGCGCCGCCGCGCAACGTCTTCGACTCATCCGGCACCACGAGCCCGTAGTCGATGCCGATGGAGCGGCCGAAGCCGCGGCACGTATCGCACGCGCCGATGGGCGAGTTGAAAGAGAAAAGACTTGGGGACGGATCCGAATAAAAGAGATCGCAGTCCGGACAATGCAGGCGATTGGAAAAGCGCAGCGGCTCGCCGCCTTCCTTGACAACATCGACGCGTCCCTGACCCACGCGCAGCGCCGCCTCGAGCGCTTCGAACACGCGCGACCGCTCGACCGAACCCCAGCGGAACTTGTCCTGGACGACGTCGAGCTTCTCGCCGTTCTTCTCGATGCGCGTGTAGCCCTGCGCGCCGAGAAGCTGGCGGACCTCCTTCTCGCCGAAGTTCTTCGGAATCGGCACCGGAAACGAAATCACGACGCGCGTCTCAGTGCCGTCGAAGGCGTTCGCGAGCGCCGTCCGGATGCTCTCCGTCGTGTCGCGCTTCACTTCGCGCTGGCACTTGCGACAGTGGAGCGTTCCGGTGCGCGCGAAGAGGAGCTTCAGGTGATCGTTCAGCTCCGTCATCGTGCCGACGGTCGAGCGCGAGGTGCGCACGGGGTTCGTCTGGTCGATGGCGATCGCAGGCGGGATGCCCTCGATGCGGTCGACCTGGGGCTTGTCCATGCGGTCGAGAAACTGCCGCGCGTAGGGCGAGAACGTCTCGACGTAGCGCCGCTGGCCCTCGGCGTAGAGCGTGTCGAAGACGAGCGAGGACTTGCCCGATCCCGAAACGCCCGTCACCACGATGAGTTCGTGGGTCGGGATGTCGAGATCGAGGTTCCGGAGGTTGTTCTGGCGGGCGCCGCGTATCGCGATGGCGCCCTGGGTCACTTTCGACATGAAACGGCCTTGAGCGGGTTCCGTTGCCGGACCCGCTGGGTCAAAATGCGCGCCGCTATGGATGTACATTGTAGATGAGTACCCGCTTTTCGCAATTCGGCGAACGCTTCCGCCGGCCGACCGGGGCGCTCGAGCTGATGTCGGACCTTGGTGCGGCCACATCGGGCGATCGCAAGTACCTCCTGCTCGGCGGCGGTAATCCCGCGCGCATCCCGAAGATGGAGCAGATATTCCGCCGCGAGATGGCGCGGATCGTGCGCGAACCCGAGGAATTTGCGCGGCTTGCGGGCTTTTACTCGGCGCCCGATGGCGACTTGCGCTTCCGCGCTGCCGTCGCCGAGCTCCTCGGCCGAACCTACGGCTGGAACCTCACGCCCGCGAACGTCGCGCTCACAGCGGGCAGCCAGAGCGCGTTCTTCATGCTCTTCAATCTGCTCGGTGGCCCCGGGACCGACGGCAAGCATCGGCGCATTCTCTTCCCGCTCACGCCGGAGTACATCGGCTACGGCGACGTGGGCGTGGTCGATAATCTCTTCACCTCACAGCGGCCGCTCATTCAAGAGTTGCCGGACCGGCTCTTCAAGTACGGCATCGATTTCGGCTCGCTCAAGGTGGACGACTCGATTGCGGCGATTTGCGTGAGCCGGCCGACGAACCCGACCGGAAACGTGCTGACGGAAACGGAGATGCGGCGGCTCGACGAGCTTGCGCACAAGGCGGGCGTGCCACTCATTATAGATAGCGCCTACGGGCCGCCCTTTCCCGACATCCAGTTCGTCGGCTCGCCGCCGCTCTGGAACGAGAACGTCATTCTGTGCCTCTCGCTCTCGAAGCTCGGCCTGCCGGCCGTGCGCACGGGGATCGTCATTGCGGCTCCCGAGATCGTGACTGCGCTCACGGCGATGCAGAGCGTGATGAGTCTCGCGCCGCCGAGCGTCGGTGCAGTGCTCGCGCAGCAGCTCGTCGCGGACGGCTCGATTCTGCAATGCAGCCGCGAAATCGTGCGGCCGTACTACGAGGCACGGGCGAAACAGGCGGTGGCGTGGGTGCACGAGTTCTTCGCCGACGTGCCGATGCGAATCCACGAACCCGAAGGCGCGTTCTTCCTCTGGCTGTGGTTTCCGGGGCTGTCGATCACGAGCGCGGAGCTCTACAAGCGGCTCAAGGAACGCGGCGTGCTCGTGCTCTCAGGGCATTACTTCTTCCCGGGGCTCGAAGGCGAGTGGAGCCACCGCCATGAGTGCCTGCGCGTCAACTACTCGCAGGACCCCGACACCGTCCGCGAAGGCCTGCGCGCGATCGCAAGGGAAGTGAAGCAAGCCGGTACCGGGATTGGATAACTGGGGCTTTGCTGAACTACGGCGACACAAAGTCCCAGTTATCCAATCCCGGTACCGATCCAGCGGTACGTCAGGTTGAGACGCTCGCCGATCGGGCGCACGGTCTTCGGGAGCGCGTGCAGCCAATGGTGCTGCGTCGGGCCTTCCATCACGAGGAGGCTGCCGTCGTCGAGGTCGATGGATTGCTTGAGCGACTTGCGCCAGCGATGCCGCAGCGTGAAGCGCCGCGTCGCGCCGAAGGAGACCGATGCGATCACGGGATTGCGGCCGAGTTCCGGTTCGTTGTCGGCGTGCCAGCCCATTCCGTCACGTCCATCGCGGTAGAGATTCGCGAGCGCGCTGTTGAATCGCGCGCCACTCAGTGACTGGATGCGCGTGCGAATCGCCTGAAGATCCGCAGGGAAGGCGAGCGGCTCGTGACGCACACCGGAATAGGTGTAGATCGCCTCCGGTTCGCCGTACCAGGCGACGAGCCGCGGCACGCGCCTCCGCTCGCCGAGGATCACGACCTCTTCGCTCTGCCACGCGAGATTGCCCCGTAACGTCGCGAAATATCGATCAGCCTCCGCCGCCGTAAACGCATCCGGCCAGTACCGCAGCGCAAGGTCGGTACCGGGATTGGATAACTGAGGATTTGGGTCAATCGCGCCCGCCAAATCCTCAGTTATCCAATCCCGGTACCTGTTCATTGCTTTAGGTGTGCGATCAGTTCGTCGCCGAAGTAGGAAGGCACGATCGTACCCTGCTTCATGTATTCGACGTGGAACTGCTTCGCCGAGAATTTCGGGCCGAGCTCATCCTGCGCGCGCTTGCGAAGGGCCAGGATCTGCTCCTTGCCGAGCCGATAGCAGATCGCCTGCGTCGGCCAGCGCGAATAGCGCTCGATCGCGCGTCCCGCTTCGTCACAGCTCGCGCGCTTCGCATCCTGCTTGAGCGCCGCCGCGTCATGGCAGGAGCCCGGCAGGAAGTCGACCACCTGCGAGTAAAGATCGACCGCGTCAGCAATCGTGAGCTTGCCCGTGTGAAGACCCGTGTCCAGCCGCACGCGTAGATCGCGATACAGCTTGCCGCGCAACTGAAGCAGATGCTCTTCCGGCGTGTAGAACCCGTTCTTCGCTTTCGGCTGCGGCTCCGCGAGCAGCGCCTCGGAATAAAGCGCCCAGCCCTCCGCCGCCATCGAATCCGACCACATCGACGAAGAATCCTCGACGGCGCCCGGCGTGAGCCAGCGCACGAGCGAGATCTCCTCGCGGTTCTGCGTCATCACGCGGAAGTGCCAGTCGTGGCCCGGAAAGCCCTCGTGCGCGGCAAGGTCCGCGATCTTCGCGCGGTAGTGCTCCTCGTGCAGCTTCGCGGGATCGTTGTCGGTCGGTGTGACGTAGAACTTGCCGATGCCACCCGTCTTGAACGGCGGCGCGGTGTAATACGCCGCGCCATCGATGGATGAGCGCAGCGCCGGCGGCGTCACGGTCACATCGAGCTTGTACTCCTTCGGCACATCGAAGAGATCGGTGTCGCGTGCATACTGCACGATGCGCGCGCCCGTCGCGCGATACCACTCGACCATCTCGTCATCGCTCTGCGGCGCGTCCTTGCTGAGCTCGTCGTACACCACGCGCACGACCGCACCGCCTTCCGGCGTAGGCCAGCCGTGCGCCTTCGCGATGTCAGTCGCGAGCGCGATCATCGACTTCTGCGTCTCCTCAACCACCGGCCACGCTTCGTCATAGAGCTGCGCCGCCGTCTTCTCGAGCCGCAGGTTGTTCTTGAGCGCCCAGTTGTATTCCTCTTCGCCGAACACGTAGCGGTCGGCGCGGAACGTGGACTTCATCGCAGCAACGCCCGTGCCCTTCGGGTTCGCGAGATAGGCGTGCGCAACCCAGTCCGCGAACTGCCGGTAGCTTTCGGCGGCGCCGTGGCTTGCACCCTGGATCTTCGCGAAGCGCGTGTCGCGGTTCTGGCCGCCCATGCGTTCCCGCGCAATCGCCGGAAATTCGTTCTGGAAATATTCAGCGTCGGCGCGCGCGGACTTGATGCCGTACGCGAGGACCAGCCGCCAGTCCGGCGTATTGCCGGCCTTGATGCCCGCTTCGAGCTGGCGCCGCGCGTTGATCAGGTATTGCGCGACGCCTTCGATGCGCTCCTCTATCCGGGCCCAGTCCTGCGAATAGCCGTAGGAACCGTCGTCGCGGCGATCGAGCCCCTGCAACTCGAAATCGACGCCGCGGAACGGCTCATCGACGTAGCTGTCGATCGAACGCTGCTGGTACTTGCGATCCTTATGCTGATGCAGCAGGAAGCGGATCTGCGCGAGCGCCACGTCACGATCGATACGCCGGCGCGGCGAGAGCTTGCTGACGTCCACCACCTCGAATTGCTTGAGAAGCTCCTCGAGCTGCAGGTCCTCGTCGGCGAGCCCGTCTTCCGAATAGTCGCGCAGCAGGCTGTCCACCGTGCTTAGCTTCGCATCGAGCGCCGAGCCGCCGAGATAGGTCGCAACGACCGGGTTTCGGCCGAGGAAGAAGACGACGTACTCCCGCTCGAGGCGCGCGAAATCGGCATCGCCCGCCGCCGGTGCGGCAGGCGCCGCAGGCTTGGGTGCCTCGCCGCAGGCGGCAAGGAAGAGAACGGCAAAGGCCGTCAGGACGCGCAAGGTTCGCATCGGGATTCATCCTCGAACTGGTGGACGTGCCTATGATGCCTCGGTCGCGTGCCAATGGCGATCCACCGGCGCCCGGGCTGTCAACGGCCCCGGCCGACCGGCGTTGCAGCTGAGACCGTCGCGGAGAAGCCACGTCAGGAGCCATGGTTAAGTCAACCGCCCTTATTGCCGCCGAACGCTTTGGCCTTGGCGTCCGTCCCGGCGAGCTCGCCAGGATCGGCGATGCGCGCGGCTGGCTCGAACACCAGGTGGCTGTCTCCTACAAAACGCCACCCGAGACCGCCAAGCTCGCCGATTCGGCGACGATCCTCGCCGCCTACGTCAAGGCCCGCAAGGAGCGGCGCGACGCGAAGAAGGACGGGGACGACCCGGTCAAGCAGGTCGTGAGCACGATTCGCGAAGAGATCCTGCCGCACTATCTCGCACAGGTCGAAGCGCGCACACAGATTGCCGCAACGACCGAGCTGCCGTTTCGCGAGCGGCTCGTGTGGTTCTGGACGAACCACTTCGCGGTGTCCGTCGACAAGCCGGTGGTGAGCGGCATCGCGGGCTCCTTTGAGAACGAAGCTATCCGCCCGCACGTGACCGGGCGCTTCGTCGATCTGCTGCTCGCAGTGGAACAGCACCCGGCGATGATCACTTACCTTGACAATGAGCTCTCCGTCGGCCCGAACTCGAAGCTCGCCGCGTTCGCGCGCCGGCGGCAGCGCGCCGCGAATCGCAAAATCGACATCAACGAGAACCTCGGCCGCGAGATCCTGGAGCTGCACACACTCGGCGTCGACGGCGGTTACAGCCAGGCCGACGTCACGAATTTCGCGAAGGTGCTCACCGGCTGGTCCGTTGGCGGCGGCGAAGGGCGGCTCGCGGCAGGCAAGCCCGGCGCCTGGTACTTCCGCGACAACGCACATGAGCCGGGCACGCACACCGTGCTCGGCACCTCTTATAAGGAGTCCGGTGAGTCACAGGGCGAGGCGGTTCTGCGGGACCTCGCGCGCCATCCGTCGACCGCACGCCATCTCGCGAAGAAGCTCGCGCGCCATTTCATTGCGGACGATCCACCGCCGGAGAGTGTCGAGCGGATTGCGAAGGCCTATACCGCGAGCGACGGCAATCTGAAGAGGGTCTACGCGGCGCTGATCGCTGAGGACGCTGCCTGGAATCCTGCGCCCGCCAAGTACAAGACGCCGTATGAATTCGTGGTCTCCTCGCTCCGCGCGCTCGCGATCGAGCCGCCGGAAGGCCGCAAGCTCGCCGCCTCATTCGAAACACTGGGCCAGCGTACCTACAGCCCCGGCTCGCCCGCGGGCTGGCCAGACACTTCGCGCGACTGGGACGGCGCCGATGCGCTGATGAAGCGCGTCGAATGGTCGCTCGCTTTCGCAGACCGCACCGCGGCTGTCCGCGATGCGCGGCAGGTGGCGTCCGATGCGTTCGGCGACGCGGTGTCACCGGCGACAGCGCGGGCGCTCGGGCGCGCGGAATCGAATTCGCAGGCGCTCGCGCTCCTTCTGATGAGTCCGGAATTTCAGCGGAGATAGCCATGCTGAACCGACGTCACTTCCTTGCGGGTGCGGTCACGGCCGCGTTGACGACCTGGCAGCGGCCGAGCTTCGCCGCGGCGGAAACCGAGTCGCGGCTCGTGGTCGTGATTTTGCGCGGCGCGCTCGACGGTCTCGCCGCCGTGCCGCCGGTGAAAGATCCCGGCTATGCGTCCGTCCGCGGCGCGCTCGCGTTCAATACGACGGCGGGTGCGCAAGACGCGGCGCTGCCGCTCGACGGCTTGTTCGCACTGAATCCCGCCTTGAGCGGCCTGCACGAATCGTATCGGTCGGGCGAGCTCCTCATCGTGCACGCGGTGGCATCGCCCTATCGCGAGCGCTCGCACTTCGACGGCCAGAACGTGCTCGAGAACGGCGCGGGCGCGCCGAACGGCAGTGCCGACGGCTGGTTGAACCGCGCGTTGCTCGAGCTGCCGCCGAGTCCCGCGCGGCGCGAGCTCGGCCTCGCGCTCGGACAGAACGTGCCGCTCGTGCTGCGCGGTCGCGCGGAGGTCGCGAGCTGGGCGCCCTCGATCCTGCCGAACGCGAGCCAGGATTTCCTCACTCGCCTCGCAGATCTCTATTCCGAAGACACTGCGCTCTCCGGGCGGCTGAGCGAAGCGATGAATGTCGCCGACCTGGTCGACAGCGACGCGGCAGGCGGCGATGCGCTGAAGCCGGGGCGCGGCGACAACCTCGCACGGCTCAAGCAGATCGTCGGCACCGCGGGCAAACTCCTCGCGGCGGACAATGGGCCGCGCGTCGCGGTGTTCGACGCCACGGGCTGGGACACACATGCGAACGAGGGCACGTCACAGGGCGCGCTCGCGATTCGCTTGCGCGGGCTCGACGGTGCGCTGATGGCATTGAAGACGTCGCTCGGTCCGGTGTGGAGCCGGACCGCGGTGCTCGTGATGACGGAATTCGGGCGCACCGTGCAGATCAACGGCTCGCGCGGCACCGATCACGGCACGGCGACTTGCGCCCTGCTTCTCGGCGGCGCGGTGAAGGGCGGGCGTGTGCTCGCCGACTGGCCGGGCCTGCGGACCGCGAACCTCTACGAGGGCCGGGACCTCCGCCCGACCATGGACTTGCGCCAGGTCGTGAAAGGCGTGCTGCACGAGCACCTCGGCATCGACCCGGCGGCGCTCGGCCGCGACGTTTTCCCGGAAAGCGCGGCCCTGAAACCCTCCGAAGGCCTCATCCGCGCGTAAACCGGTACCGGGATTGGATAACTGGGGATTTGGGTGATCGGGACAAATCCCCAGTTATCCAATCCCGGTACCTGTGAGGTAGAATCCGCGCCCCTTTTGAGCCCGGGGCGACTGCCATGGCGGACGCGGAGAATGTTACCGAGGATGTGTTCAACGATGCCTTTGGCAAGGCCGTCGAGCTCGGCAACCACATCACCGACGAAGACAAGAAGGCCGACGTCTGGGACGTGGCCGATGGTCTGCTCGCGGGCGCGCTGCAGTACTGGCTCTACTCGCGCCAGCCCTGCGGCGATCCGAACTGCGAGGAATGCCTGCCGATCAACACGGCGGAAGGCCGCATGGCCGAGCTCAAGAGGCTGATCCAGCAATACTCTGAAGAGAGCGAGTACTTCCACGCCCCCACCGATCGCAACGTCGGCCGAGCCTAGATCCGCTTTTCCGTCTTCGCGGTCTTTTTCAATTCTTCGATCGCGGCGCGCAGCTTCTTCTGCTGCAGCGCCTGCTTGATCTGCGTCTTCGTACCGTCGTAGTCGGGCGGCGTCACCGGCCGTGTATCTTCCAGCCGGAGCACGTGCCAGCCGAACTGCGATTGCACGGGCGCCGGCGCCACATCGCCCTTCTTGAGTGAGCGCACTGCATCGGCAAAGGGTTGATCCATCGCTCCGGTGCCAACCCAGAACACAACGCCCTCCTTGGTTTCCGCATCGGTCGAGTGGCTGGCGGCGAGCTTCAGGAAATCGGCGCCTTTCTTGAGTTGCCCGAGGAGCGCATCCGCCTCTTCCCTGCTCTGAACGACGATGTGCCGCGTGAGGTATTCGCTGCGGCCGGTAAGCAGCTTCAACTGCGATTCGTACTCGGCCTTGATCTCGGCCTCGGTCGGTTCGACCTTTGTCAGCACATCGGCCTGCGACTGTGCATTGAGCGCGAGCCGGGTGAGTTCAACCTGCGAATCGAGCGCCACTTTCGCCGCCGCGTCTTCCGTGCGCGGCGCATCGGCCATCAGCACCATCTCGATCAGGTCATCGAGGAGCTTCGCCTTGTCGGTGGCGCCCAGGTCCTTGGCGGCCTGGCCCGTGCGCGTCTTCACATATGCGTCCCAGACCGGCCGCGTGATTTCATGGCCGTTCACCACCGCGACGGCATCCGCCGATGGGGCCTTCGCATCCTTTTTGGGGTCGCAGGCGCCGAGCAGCGCAAGCGCTGCGATGGCAGGTAATACAAGGAGTGTCTTTTTCATAGGCCCGGGATTGTAACAGTGCGGAAAATGGACCTGTCCCCTTTCTTGCGCCTATCCTTCACGCCCTTCGCCAAGGGGGAAGCGTCATGTACCGGACACGCCTGCTCGTACTGTCGGCTGTTATCGCGCTCGCGGCCTGCCAGAAAAATGAACCCGCCGCACCGGCTGCCGCCGCGGCACCGACCTACACGGCCGCCGACAACTCCATTGAGTCGCGCGTCGCGAAGTACGCGACGGTGAAACTGACTACCGACCTCTCGAAGCTGTCGCCGGAAGACAAGCGTGTGCTCGGCCACTTCATGACCGCCGCCGAGCTTGTGAACGACATCTACTGGCAGCAGACCTATGGCGATCCGAAGCCGCTCCTCGATGGCATCAGCGATCCGGTGCTGAAGCGACTCGTCGAAATCAACTTCGGTCCCTGGGACCGCATCGACGGCAACAAGCCGTTCGTCGCAGGCGTCGGCCCGAAACCCGCGGGCGCGCAGTTCTATCCGGCGGACATGACGAAGGAGGAATTCGACGCGTTCGCCGATCCGAAGAAGACGGATCTCTACTCGTTCGTGCGCCGTGACACCGCCGGCAAGCTCATGCTCGTGCCGTACAGCAAGGCCTATGCCGGACAGCTCAAGGTGATCGCGCACGAATTGCGCCAGGCCGCGTCGATCGCCACGGATTCGCGGCAGACGGAGTATCTCGAGCAACGCGCCACTGCCCTCGAAACCGACAACTACCAGTCGAGCGACTTCGCCTGGATGGACATGAAGAAGAACCAGGTCGATCTCGTCATCGGCCCGATCGAAACCTACGAGGACCAGCTCTACGGCTATCGCGCGGCGTTCGAAGCCTACGTGCTCGTGAAGGACATGGATTGGAGCGCCAAGCTCGCGCGCTTCGCGCAGTTCCTGCCGGAACTGCAAAAGGGCCTGCCGGTGCCGGACGCCTATAAGAAGGAGCCGGCGGGCACGGACTCCGACCTCAATGCCTATGACGTCGTGTATGCGGCGGGCGATGCAAACGCGGGCGCCAAGACGATAGCCATCAATCTGCCGAACGACGAGCAGGTCGGCCTCAAGGTGGGCACCCGGCGACTGCAGTTGAAGAATGCGATTCACGCGAAGTTCGAAACGATCCTCGAGCCGATCGCGAACGAGCTCATCGCGAAGGACCAGCTGAAGAACGTGAATCCCGACGCGTTCTTCGCGAACATCATGTTCCACGAAGTCGCGCACGGCCTCGGCATCAAGAACACGATCGACGGCAAGGGCACGGTACGCGAGGCGCTCAAGGAGAGCGGCGGGGCGCTCGAGGAAGGCAAGGCCGATATCCTCGGCCTCTATCTCGTGACGAAGCTCCTCGCGAAGAAGGAACTCAAGGACACGACACTCATGGATCACTACGTGAGCTTCGTCGCAGGCATCATCCGCTCGGTGCGCTTCGGCGCCTCCGATGCGCATGGGAAGGCGAACATGATCGAGTTCAACTATTTCGAAGATCAGGGCGCGTTCACGCGCGACGCGGCGACCGGCACCTACCGCATCAACGCCGACAAGATGACGAAGGCCGTCACGTCACTCGCCGGCCGCATCATCCAGTTGCAAGGCAATGGCGACTACGCCGCCGCCGCGAAGGTTGTCACGACCGAAGGCGTCGTGCGCCCCGAACTGCAGAACGATCTCGACCGGCTGACCTCGAAGAGCATCCCCGTCGACATCGTCTTCGAACAGGGCCAGCAAGTCCTCGGCCTGTAAAAAAAAGGGGACAGAGCCAATTAAGTTTGCTAGCCGCGAGCAGCGCCCGGTGGCGCGCCTCGGCAAGAAAACTTAATTGGCTCTGTCCCCTTTTCTTCAGTGGTGATGCCCGCCCTCGCCGTGCACGTGTCCGTGCGCGAGTTCTTCCGCGCTGGCCTCGCGCACTCCGACAACCTCGACATTGAAGTTGAGGTCGATGCCGGCAAGCGGATGATTGCCGTCGATCGTGACGCTCTCCTTCTCGACCGCCGTGATGGTCATCACGCGCGCGCCGCCCGGCGCCTGGGCATGAAACTGCGTGCCTACCTTGATCTTGCCGATGGTCGCGAGCGCCTTGCGCTGAACGACCTGCACGAGTCCCGGCCGGTGCTCGCCGTAACCGTCTTTCGCGGCCAGGCGAATGTCGAATTTCTCGCCGGCCTCGCGGCCTTCGAGCGCAGTTTCGAGCGCCGGCAGGATGCTGCCGCTGCCCTGGATGTAGGCGAGCGGTTCGCCGCCCGTGGAACTGTCGATGGTGTCGCCGCCGTCGTTGCGCAACGTGTAGTGGAGCGAAACGACCTTGTCTTTCACGATCTTCATCGGCCGAAGGTGCCTTGTGAGCCAGCGCGGACTTCGCGGGGCGCCAAGGATAAGGGAAGAGTCAGCCGGAGCGAAAGGGATCGCTCCGGAGCGTCCGTGAAACGGACGCCACGGGGCGGGTTACTTGCGGGGGATGTCTGCCAGGTCGAAGAGCTCGACCGAAATCAATACGACCAGCAACAAGGCGCTACTGGTCAGCACTAGGGCTGCCATGATCATTACCTCCTGATTGAGTTGCCTGGCCACGAGAAGTGCACACAGTTCGTGTCAGGCGGCACGCATCCTGACAGGTTTATTTGACGCTTGTGTGAAGCCGGTCGGTCAATTCGACTTATTTTTATTTCTTGCGAAAAAGCGCGTCCAGATCGGAGCGCGCGGCGTCCGGCGGCTTGACATTGCCCGCCCCGCCCCCAAACAGTGGCGTCGAGTCCCACCGTTGACTGCTCGCGCGATTTCTGATCCGGCGCAACCCACGCGCCCGGCCGCGGCTTGAAGTAGTCGCAGAAGTTCGCGTGCTCCTTGTCGCGCACTTCTTCCGCGATCGGTTCGCGGCAGTGCTTCGCCTTGCTGGTGTCGTAGTCGATGCAGAGCTTGCAGACGTGCTGCTCGGCGCCGCAGGCTTTGCATTCATCGAGCCGGCGCAGCGGCAGCGTCAGCTCCTCGAGCGAGGCGCCGCATTTCCAGCAGATGAGTCCGTGCGCCAGCAGCGCCATGGGTTACTGCGCCCGGTTGAGGAGAATCTTCTTCACCCAGCCTTCGCTGTCCGGGCCCTGCACCTTGACGTAGCCGCCCTTTTCCTCGCCAAGGAAAATGAGTTCCGCGCCCTTCGGGAGCGATGCGAGCACTTTGCCGCCGTCCGCCGGCGAGCCGAGAAGCTTCACGTTCGCGATTTTCGGCGTGAGCACGTCGCCCTCGTTGAAAACGGCGCCGGCCTGCGCGACCTTGCCCGCCTCTTCATGGAGCGTGCCGACGCCGCGATTCAGCGCCGGATCGTTGCGCACGGCGAGCACGATGTTGTTGTAGTTGTCCATGAGCGCAGCGGCAATGATCTTGCCTTCGTTGGTGCTCGCGTAGCCGCCGAGGCCGCCGGCCGCACCGCCGCCAGCGACAAATCCGCCGAGCGAGAGGTCCGCCTTTTTCGTGCTGCCTTCGGCAGCCGCGACCTGGATGCCGGAGCGCGTCATCGGCCAGCAGCATGCTCGTCTGTGCTTCCTTGAACTTGAGACCACCGACAATGCCGCCGAGCACCGCGTTCTTGTGGCCGACGAGACCGCCGAGTGCGCCACCGACGCCGCCCGCATTCTGATCGGAGAACACGATGGCCGGGGTGAGCACGAAGTCCGCCGTCTTCAGCTGCCCGCCGCCCATGTTCGAGCCCTGCTGCAGCTGGCCTGATGCGGCGAGATCGCGTTTCCTGCATCACGTTCTGCATCGCGAGGCCGCGCTCGACGACGAGGAAGCAGTTCGACTGCTGGATCATCATGCGGATGACCCCTGTTGGCGACTGCAACCCGTAGCCGTTGAGCGAGGACATGACATAGTCCTGCGGCTCCGCGACCGCGATCGTCGCCATCGGCTTGTCGCATTTCTGCAGGCCGGGCGACGCGCCCTGCGAGCCCTGCGTGCCCGCGCCACCCTGCACCACCGAACCGCCCTGACCTTGTTTCTGTTCGAGCGGACCCGCAAACGCGACGCCGATGAAAGCGCAGACGCCCGCTGCAACCAGGAGCAGCACCCGGATGGCCTTCGTCATGTTGCACCCCCTGGAATTCGAACTGGCCCGGAAAACTAGCACAGGCAGCGGCCATAAGGCACGCGGACGTCCCGCCCGCCGCTACTGTCTCGCTATACTGCCCCGGCATGCGCCGACTCATCGTACTGATGACGATCCTGATCCTGGCCGCCGCACTACCGGTCGACCTTTGCGGTGCAGCGCAGAATGCGGAGCGCGATGCCCTCATGAAGAAGGGTGTCGAACTGCACGACGCCGGCAGCTACAAGGCGGCGATCGAGACCTATCAGCAGATCCTCGAGAAGAATCCCCGCGACGCGAATGCGCTTTACGAGATCAGCAACAGCTATCTCGCGCTCGGCGATTTCAGGAACTGCCTGGATTTCGCGCAGCGCAGCCTTGCCATCCAGACCTCCGCCTACACCTTCAGCATGGTGGCGAGCTGCCAGGACGAGCTCAACGACGTCGACGGCGCGCTCGCGACCTTCGCCAGGGCGATGCAGAGTTATCCCGGCGATGTGATGCTCAACTTCAACTATGCCGTGACGCTCACGCGGCAGAACCGCACAGCCGAAGCGAAGCAGCATCTGCAGACCGCGATCAAGGCCGATCCACGCTATCCCTCTCCCGTCTACGTCTACGCGAACATGCTCGACGCCGAGCAGAATCCGGTTGGCGCCTTCTATCTCTGGCTGCGCTTTCTCACGCTCGAGCCCGCCTCGCAGCGCTCGCACGAGGTGGCGCAGAAACTCTACGCCCTCGTGAGCCCCGCGAAGGAAGGCGAAGATTCGAAAGACACCACGGTCACATCGAAAGCCGGCTCATTGAAGCGCGAGGAATTTCCGGCGGATCTCGCGACGATGCAGATGTTCTTTCACGTCACGGTCAAGACCGACAGCGGCGACAAGTCCATCACGGCGACACCCGCTGCGACCTTCGTGTCGACTGCCAAGGTGCTGCTCGGGCTTTTTCGCAAGTCCATCGAAGACAATGCCTCGGATCTGCGCTCGTTCGAATGGCAGACGGCCGGTGTGCCGCTGATGGTGCTCGAAAAGAAGAAGTTGACGGAGTCCTTCCTTTATTACATCGCCGCGCTCGCGAACGTCGAGGGCGCCCGTGAATGGCTCATGGGCCACACGACCGAATTCGACGGCCTCAAGCAATACCTGACGAAGCGGGACTAGTCGCGGCTGAGATCGAGGCCTTCGTCCCAGTACGGCTCCGGGCCAAAGGTCCGCACGCAGAAATCGATGAACGCCCGCACCTTCGGCGAGAGACTCCGCCGTTCCGGATAGATCGCATACACGCCGAGCTCCGGGAGCCTTCAGGTCCTCGAGCACGCGCCGGAGTGTGCCGGCGCGCAACTCATCCGCGGCGTAGAACGTCGGCAGGAACGCGAGTCCCGAGGCCCTGCACGGCCGCATCGCGGATCGTCGTGCCATTGTTCGTGTGCAGGCGCCCGCGCAGCGGCAGGGTGAACTCCTTGCCCTTCTCATCGGCAATCCGCCAGGTGCGCGGATCGCGGCCGAGCGTGTACAGCAGGCAGTCGTGGCTCAGCAGATCTTCCGCATTGGCCGGTGTGCCGCGCCGCGCGAGGTATCTGGGCGAAGCGCAGATGACCTGCCGGCAGGGTGCAATCCGGCGCGCGACGAGACCGGAGCTTTCGAGCGCGCCGATGCGGATCGCGACGTCGTAGCGTTCCGCGATGAGATCGATCACGCGATCGTCGAGCGTGAGATCGAGCGTCACGCTCGGGTTCGCCTCGAGGAAGTCCGCGACGCGGGGCCCCAGGTGCATCACGGCGAATGAGGTCGGCGCATTCACCCGCAGCATGCCGCGCGGCTCCGTCTGGTAGCGCGCGACCTCGAGCTCCGCGTTCTCGATCGTCGCGAGCGCCTCGGCGCTGTCCCGGTAAAGCGCTGCGCCCGCTTCCGTGAGGCTCAGGCGCCGGGTCGTGCGATTGAGGAGCCGCACGCCGAGTTTTTTCTCGAGCCGCGAGACCGCTTTGCTCACCGCAGGCTGCGAGGCCGCGAGCGCTTCGGCAGCCGCCGTAAAGCTGCCGAGCGCGACGACCTTCACGAAAATCGCAATATCCGAGAGGTTTTCCATGGCTCCCGATTCATTCCGCCGGGGCATGAATGCCATGCCGCCCGCCCCGATTATCCACGACGCGGCGGCCGGTACTGTAGCTCGCACGTCAGTTCGACGCATCGAAGGAGCCAACATGTACACCCCGACCGCAGAAGAGACCCGCAATTACTTCGCGCAGAAGCTTGCCTTCACCACCGGCCCGTCCGAGGTCGAAGGGCTCTTGAAGCGCGGCGAACCCGTCACGCTCGTGGACGTGCGCTATCCGGCGGACTTTCGCAAAGGTCACATCCCCGGCGCCGTGAACCTGCCGAAGGGCCGGTGGCATACGCTCAAGGGCCTCGCGAAGGACCGCCGCACGATCGTCTACTGCTATAGCCAGACCTGCCACCTCGCGGCGGAAGCGGCCGTCGAGTTCGCCTCGCTGGGCTTCAGCGTGATCGAGATGGAAGGCGGCTTCGACGCCTGGCAGAAGTACGGCTTCAGCGTGGAGGCCGTGTCATGAACGAAGCACTCAATCTCAAGGTCGCGACGGTCGCGCTCCGCGTCACGCTCGGCATCATGTATCTCGCGCACAGCATCGTGCTCAAGGTCCTGACCTTCGGCTTTTCGGGCACGGCAGCGTACTTCGTTTCGATCGGCCTGCCGGCATTCACGGCTTACCTCGTGATCGCAGCGGAATCGATCGGCGGTGCGCTCCTCGTGCTCGGCATCGGCACGCGCTACGTCGCGCTCGCGCTGCTGCCAATCCTGCTGGGTGCGACTTATGTGCACTCGGGCAACGGCTGGGTCTTCACGGCGGCGGGCGGGGGCTGGGAATACCCGGTTTTCCTGATCCTCGTGAGTGTCGCCGTGGCCCTGCTCGCGAAGGGCCGCAACTAGCGTAGGATGTGCGCCCCCAAAACGGGCACATCCGATGCTGGAAAGACTGAAAATCAGCTTGATTACGCTCGCGGCGCTCTGCGCCGCCTGCTCATCGAAATCACCGGAACCGTCCGCCGGTGCCACCGCCCCCGCGGCGGTCGCACATGCGGACGGGATCGCCTGGCACCCGGGCAATGTCGACTCGGCGTTCGCCGCGGCGAAGGCCTCCGGCAAGCCGGTGTTCCTCTACTGGGGCGCCGTGTGGTGCCCGCCCTGCCAGCAAGTCAAGGCGACGATCTTTGCGAAGCGCGAGTTCATCGAGCGCGCGCACCAACTCGTTCCGGTCTACCTCGACGGCGACGAGCCCGCCGCGCAGATGGCGGCCGAACGCTTCGGCGTCGTCGGCTATCCGACCATGATTCTCTTTCGTCCGGACGGCACGGAAGTCACGCGCCTTCCGGGCGGCACGGATGTCGATCTCTACACGTCGGTCGTCGATTCCGCGCTTGCGAGCCTCAAGCCGGTGAAGGATCTCATCGATGTGGCCAATCACGATCCGGCCAGCCTCACGGAAAACGACTGGAAGCTCCTTGCCTACTACGCCTGGAATGTCGATTTCGACCGCATCGCACCCGCTGCCGAGGCGCCGAAGATCGTGGCGGGTCTCGTGCAGAAATGTCCGGCGAGCTTCGAGACCGACTGCATCCGCCTCAAGCTCACGCTCGCGGCGCTCGTCGCCGATGAAAAAGACAAGCCCACCGTCACAATCGATCGTCGCGATCTCCTCGCGGCATTGAACGCCGTCCTGGACCGGCCGGAACTGCAGAAGCTCAATCTCGATTACCTGATCTACGAGTCGCCGGAACTCGTCGGCGTCGCGACCCTGAAAGGCACCATGGAACGCGCAGCGCTCGTCAAGCGCTGGCAGTCCCTCCTCGATGCGCTCGCGAACGACGAGAGCCTGACGCGCGTCGATCGCATGGGCATGGGTTACGCGCGCGTGCTCCTTGCGCGGCTCGACACGCCGAAGGGGCCGCTGCCCGCGGACGTGCTCACGATCGCGCGCGATCGGGCTGCGTGGGCCGATCGCGCCACGACCGATCCCTACGAGCGACAGGCCGTGATCAATCGCGCCGCGGCGACACTCGATGAAGCGGGCCTCGAAACCGAAGCAAACGATCTGCTGACGCGCGAGCTCAAGGTCTCGAAGTCGCCCTACTACTTCATGCTCGATATCGCGGACCTCGCCCAGCGCGCCGGTCACAAGGACGTGGCGCTCCACTGGCTCGAGCGCGCGTACAACGAATCCGAGGGGCCGGCCACGCGCTTTCAGTGGGGCACGGACTACCTGCTTGGCCTCATCGAGATGGCGCCCGAAGACGACCAGCGCATCCAGACCGTCGGCCTTGCGGTGATTGACGAACTCGGCAAAACGAAGGACAGCATTCACCAGCGCTCGAGCATTCGCCTCGGCCGTATCGACACTGCGCTGATGGAATGGGATAAGGGCGACAACCACCGCGCGGTCGTGCGCGCGCTGCGGGCGCGCCTGCAGGAAATCTGCGCACCCATTGCGAGCGGCGATTCCGCGCGCAAGACCTGCGACGAGTTCCTGGCGAAAGCATGAGCCGGCGCGCCCCCAAGGTCGGCTTCGTCAGCCTCGGTTGCCCGAAAGCGCTCGTCGATTCGGAGCGCATCCTCACGCAGCTGCGTTCGGAGGGTTACGAGGTGATGCGCACCTACGAAGCCGCGGACCTGGTCGTCGTGAATACCTGCGGCTTCATCGACGAGGCCGTGCACGAATCGCTCGAGGCGATCGGCGAAGCGGTCGAGCGCAACGGCAAGGTGATCGTGACGGGCTGCCTCGGCGCAAAGCCCGAGAAGATCCTCGAGCGCCATCCGAGCGTGCTCAAGGTGACGGGGCCGCAGGCTTACGATGAAGTGATGTCGGCGGTGCATGCTCACTTGCCGCCGAAGCACGACCCATTTCTCGATCTCGTGCCGCCGCAGGGTATCCGCCTCACGCCGCGGCATTATGCGTATCTCAAGATCTCCGAAGGCTGCAATCACCGTTGCAGCTTCTGCATCATCCCGTCGATGCGTGGCGACCTGGCGAGCCGGCCGATCGGAAGCGTCCTCGGCGAAGCGGAGCGGCTCGTGCGCGCGGGGGTGAAGGAAATTCTCGTCATCGCGCAGGACACGAGCGCCTACGGTGTCGATCTGAAATACCGCCTCGATTTCTGGGAAGGCCGCCCCGTGCGCACGCGCACGCAGGAACTCGCGCAGGCGCTCGCTGGGCTCGGAGTCTGGGTGCGGCTGCACTACGTTTACCCGTATCCGCACGTCGACCAGCTGATTCCACTGATGTCGGACCGCGGCCTGCTGCCCTATCTCGACGTGCCGTTCCAGCACGGGAGTCCCCGGATCCTGAAACTGATGCGCCGGCCGGCGCATGCGGAAGACACGCTCGAACGGCTGCGCGCCTGGCGCGCCATCAATCCGGACATCGCGGTGCGCAGCACTTTCATCGTCGGCTTTCCGGGCGAGACGGACGAAGACTTCGAAACGCTGCTGTCGTGGCTCAAGGAAGCCGAGCTCGATCGTGTCGGCTGCTTCAAGTACTCGCCCGTCGAGGGAGCCGCAGCCAACACGCTGCCGGATCCTGTCGCGGATGAGGTCAAGGACGAGCGCTACCGGCGCTTCATGGAGCTAAGCGCCGAAATCAGCGCCGCGAAACTCGCCGCCAAGGTCGGCCGGCAGATCCGCGTGCTGGTCGATCGCATCGAGGACGGCACCGCCATTGCACGCAGTACCGCGGACGCCCCGGAAATCGACGGCCTCGTGCGTTTTCCGGCCGGGACGGGCTGCATCGCCGGTGAGTTCCATGACGTCGTCGTCACCGGGAGCGATGCCTACGACCTGGTTGCCCGCGCCGCCGGCTGAGGCGGCTTTCCCCCCGCGTAGTTCAAGAGTAGGCTTCCGAGCGGCGTCAAACCCCGGGGAGAACAAGAAATGATGCGCCCGATTTCCATGTTTCATTCCGTCCTGCGATCCGCATGGCTGCCGCTCGTCTGCGGGGCGTTCCTGCTCGCGGCCTGCGCCGACTACGAAACGCCGGCCAAGGAGTCGCTCGCCAAGGTCGAGGCGTCGCTCAAGAACGTCGCGCGCGATGCCGAGAAGTACGCGCCTGAAGAACTGAAGACGCTGCAGGACGAACTCGCGGCGGCCAAGTCGGATTTCGATAAGGGCGACTACGAGAAAGCCCTGCTCGGTGCGCGCAGCCTGGCGGCCAAGGTGCCGGAACTCGCGACCACCGCCGGCAAGAAGCGCGGTGAAGTGATGAAGCAGCTCACCGAGGACTGGCAGCGGCTGTCGACCGAGTTACCGAAGACGCTGGACAGCATCGGCACGCGCATCGCGAAGCTCGCGAAGAGCAAGAAGCCGCCCGCAGGCTTCGACCAGGCGAAGACCGACTTCGACGCCGCCAAGCAGTCGCTCACCGACGCGACGAAGGCGAGCGCCGCTGGCAACCTGGAAGAGGCGGTCACGCTGGCGAAATCGGTCGAGGAAAAGGCGAAGGCCATCATGGCAACGCTCGGCATGAAGGCTGCCTAGCGCGACGGACGCATCCATGGAATGGCGCGGACGGCGGGAGAGTGAGAACGTCGAGGACCGGCGCGGCAGGCGCGTGCCTGGCGGAGTCGCGGGCATCGGCGGCGCCGGTATCGTCATCGTGCTGATCGTGTCGCTTCTCACAGGCCAGAACCCGCTGGCGCTCCTGCAAAGCATGGGCGCGGGCGCCGACACCCAGGGTGCGGCGAGCGATCAGCCCTACCAGGAAACGCCCGAAGAGCATGAGCTCAGCCAGTTCGTGCGCGTCGTGCTCGCGGACACCGAAGACATCTGGGGCAAGATCTTCCAGGATGAGCTCGGCCGCCCATACGAAAAGCCGACGCTCGTGCTCTTCACGGACGCCGTGCAGTCCGGCTGCGGAAGCGCGCAGGCGCAGATGGGCCCGTTCTACTGTCCCGCCGACCACAAGCTCTACATCGATCTGACCTTCTACCAGGAGCTGCGCGAGCGCTTCGGCGCGCCAGGCGATTTCGCGCAGGCCTACGTGATCGCGCACGAAGTCGGCCATCACGTGCAGAACCTGCTCGGCCTTTCGGAGAAAGCGCACACGGCGGAACAGAATGCCGACGAAGCCGGCGCGAACACCATCTCGGTGAAGGTCGAGCTGCAGGCCGACTGCTACGCCGGCGTGTGGGCGAACCACACCGAACAGCAGAAGCACGTGCTCGAGCACGGCGATCTCGAAGAAGCGATCGGCGCCGCGCAGGCGGTGGGCGACGATCGCCTCCAGATGCAGACGCAGGGCCGCGTCGTGCCCGAGACCTTCACCCACGGCACCGCCGAGCAGCGCGCCCACTGGTTCGAGCAAGGCTTCTCGACCGGCGACCTGAAGCGCTGCGACACCTTCAAATAGCAGGCCGGTGCCGGGATTGGATAACTGAGGATTTGGGTCGCACCACTTCCCCAAATCCTCAGTTATCCAATCCCGGCACCGGCCTGCTACTTATCGTCGTTCGCAGCCTGAGGGCCGTAGGTCTGCTGCAGCCGGGCGAGATCTTCAGCGGTGTCGAGGTCGAGCGCGGCATTCGGCATGGCCACGCGCGCGAGGCGGTCGCGGTAGCGCTCGAGGATCGACTTCGCGCCGACATCGCCGCGCAGCTGGCTCAATTCGCTGAAGCACCAGCGCGGAAAGATCGCCGGCACGCCGACCGTCCCGCGGTAGGTTGCGGCCGCGATCACGCTGTCTTCACCCCGCCATGCGGAAACGAGCCGCCGCAGATCGTCCGCGGTGACCGCCACCTGATCGCAGAGGAGCATGAGCACGGCATCGCAGGCCGGCGGCAGCGCCGCGATACCGAACCGGATCGACGAGCCCATGCCCTCTTCCCAATTGCGATTCACGATGGTCGACACACCGGAGTGCTGCAGCAGACGCGTCAGCTCCGCCGAATGTGCGCCGAGCACGACCGTGACGGCATGCCCCGCAATCGCGGTCGCCTGGCTCACCACCGAATGCAGCGCCGGGCGACCTGCAACGCGCACGAGCTGCTTCGGCTGGCCGAGCCGAACGGAGGCGCCGGCGGCGAGCACGAGCACATGGAGACTGTCGGCCGTCATGGCTTTCCGGCTTCAGCGCGGGCCGCCTGGACCTGGCGATGAACGAAGAAGTAATAGAGCGTCGCGACCACGAGGAGGAACCCGCCCACCCAAAGGGCAATGCGATGCACGCTCCCCGCCATGAGTTCCGGATCGCGTCCGGCCGTGACGCCGAGCCAGGCGAGCACGGCGCACCAGATGGCGGAGCCGAGCACCGTGGCGATCGAATAGCGGAGGAAATCCATGCGGACGATGCCCGCGGGAATGCCGATCAGGTGGCGGATCACGAGGAGAAGCCGTGCGACGAACACCCCGACGAGGCCAAAGCGGTTCGCCCAGGTCTCGGCATCGACGACTTTCTGCGGCGAAATGAGCACGTACTTGCCGTAGCGGAGAATGAGCGGGCGCCCGATGAGCCGCGCAACCCAGTACATGACGGAAGCGCCGACCCACGAGCCAATGGTGCCGGCGGCGATGATCCCGGGGATCGAGAGCGTGCCGCGCGTGTGCGCGAGCCAGGCGGCCGGCGGGATCACGACTTCGCTCGGCAGGGGGATGATGGAGCTTTCCATCGCCATGAGGAGCGCCACCAGCAGGTAACCGCCGCTCTCGAGCGTCGCGAGATACCAGGTCGTGAGTTCCTGAAACCACTCGTGAATCATTGGCGTTCGATGATACTACGGGCAAACTGACGGCAATGATCGATAGCGTCACGGAGCCCAGGCCGCAGCGCCGGCACAGCGGCCCGTCCTACCAGCGGGCGGCGCGCTGGCTGCTCGGCGCCGTGATCGCGCTCATCCTTTACGGTTCGCTCTTTCCATTCGAATTCGATGACCGCAGCGATCTGCCACTGCTCGCGCTCATCGCGTCGCTCCATTTCGAGCGCTCCTCGCGTGGCGACGTCGTGGCGAATCTGCTGCTCTACATTCCGCTCGGCCTCTGCCTCGCGAGCGCTCTGCCGAGGCGCTGGAGCGCCGTTGCGCGCTTCGCGCTCACGATGGCGGCCGGCATCCTGCTGTCGCTCACCGTGGAATTGCTGCAGACGATGGAGCCCGCGCGCGTCGCGAGTCTCACGGACATCGGACTCAACGCCGCCGGGACCGCTATCGGCGCGATCGGCGCACTCATCTATATCTCCGTCGGCACGCAGCTGCGGATCCCGGGCCTCGTCGAGAGCCGCCCCGCACCGGTACCGCTTGGTTTCATCCTGCTGTGGCTCAGCTATCGGCTCGCGCCCTTTGTACCGACGCTCGACTGGCAGAAGATCAAGGACTCGCTGAAGCCGGTGTTCCTGACTCCGTCGCTCGACGCTTTAGAGACGCTGCGCTTTCTCATCGGCTGGCTCGTAGTCGCGTACGCTGTGCGCCGCATCTGGCGCAGGGAATATGCGCTGCTCGCGCTCATCGCGCTCGCCGTCGGCACCCAGCTCGGGCGCATTCTCATCGTCGACAAGACCGTGAACCTGTCGGAACTCGTGGGCCTCGTCGCGATGTTCGCCCTGCTACCGCTCATCGACCGGCAGCCGACGGCGCGACGGCTCCTCATTCTCGGCATCGCGCTGCTTGCGATCGTCCTGGTGGAGGGACTAGAGCCCTGGGAGCTTGCGCCGCCGGCGCACGCCTTCAGCTGGGTGCCGTTCATGAATTCGCTGTCGGACTCGCTCGAAGTGAATATCAGCGTGCTGCTCGAGAAATGCTTCTGGTACGCGAGCCTCGTGTGGCTGTTCGCTCAGCGCAGCGGCGCCATCGCGGCTTCCGCGGTCTGCATCGCCCTCTTCGTAGGCGCAATCGAATTCGCGCAGGTGTGGCTGCCGGGCCGCTCGGCGGAAATCACCGACCCGCTGATCGTCCTGGCGGCCGGCGGCCTCCTCAGCCTCCTCGGCCCCGAGAAGCGCTGAAGCGAAAAGGGGACAGATTTATTTTCTCGAGCTCCTGGGTCCACACACCAGAAATGCGAGAAAATAAATCTGTCCCCTTTTCCGTCACTCGGCGGGCTTTTGCTCCGGGGCCTTGTAGGCGGGCTTGTCCCAGGCGGCGAGTCGCTCGATTTCGTCGTGGGTATAGCGGGTGAATGACTTGCGCCCCGTGCGCGCGGCGCCAACCATCGCCTTGCCGACCGACTCCGCGGAAATCCCGCGATATTTCTTCGCCCCGCCCTGCAGGACGAGATTGACGAGCGGCATGCCGATCTGCGCAGCGAGCTCGAGCGGCCGCAGCTCCGAGCGCATGCCGAGAAGAAGGCCCGGCTGCAGTACGTCCGTCGCCGCGAAATTGAGTCCGCGCAGCGCCTCCTCCACCTCGCCCTTCACCCGCAGGTAGAAGTTCTTCGAATCAGGGTTCGCACCGACCGAGCTCACCACGACGAACCGCTGGGCACCGGCGCGCACCGCGGCGCGGGCGAATTGCAGCACGCAGTCGTAGTCAACCTTGCGAAACTCGGCTTCGGAACCGGCCGTCTTGATGGTCGTGCCCAGTGCGCAGAAGGCTTCGTCTGCCTTGACGCCTGCCAGGCTCTTCTCCAGTTCGTTGAACCGGATGATCCGGTTCGCGACTTTCGCGTGCTCGACCTGCAGGGGCCGGCGTGAAAGGGCGATGATGCGCGAATACTCCGGCGCGCGGAGGAGCGCCTGGACGAGATGCCCGCCCGTGAACCCGCTGGCACCGGCGACGAGCGCAACTTTGGTCAGATTCAGGGGCGAATTCACGCGGTTCTCAACGGGAGTCCGCGCGCTTTATACCGCTCTGCCGCAATCCCCGCCAGCCGGATGCATCCAAACGACCTCCGGATGCGTAAAGTCGGCATGTCATCCACCACCCGGCTCGCCCCGGGCGGAACCGGCCTCCGTCATTTTGACCCGCAGGAACGCATGAAAGCATGGTTCGTGAAGCGCATCGTCGGTCCGGTGTTCGCGCTGCTGCGCCAGGGCGTGGCGCCGGAAAGGATCGCGCTTGGCCTCGCTTGCGGCGCGATCATCGGAGTCTTTCCGGTGCTCGGTACGACCACGGTGCTCTGCACGTTGGTGGCGCTCGCTCTACGGCTGAATCTCGTCGCGGTGCACGCGGTCCACTTCGCCATGACGCCAGTGCAGCTGCTGCTCATCATTCCTTTCGTACGGGTGGGCGAAGCGGTGGCCGAGGCTCCCCGGCAGCCGCTCTCGATCACCGCCGGACTCGAACTCATTTCGCACGGCGCCTGGCACGCGACCGTGGTGCTCTGGGGCGCGATCGTCCACGCGGTCATCGGCTGGCTGCTGCTCGGCCCGCTGGCGCTGTTCCTGCTCTATGTCGTCCTGCGCCGAGTGATCGTGCGCGCCGCGCGGCGAACGGTCGTGCAACCGATGCCGACGTCCGAGCAGCAGTGATGCCAAAGGGAACTAGCCGCCCGTATCGGTGAACTGATACCTTGGCTGGCGCATCTGCACATTCGAGGACGTATGACCTCAGTTCACAGGCTTGGGGCGCTGCTGATCGTCGGCGCCGCCTTGGCGAGCGCCGTATCCAGCGCAGCGACGGCTCCGGCGCCAGCGCCACCGGCTGTGCCCGCCGTCGCGAGTACGCCGGAAGAGCGCCAGCAGGTCTACCGCGAATTCCGCGCATTATTCGACGCGCAGAAGTTTTCCGACGCGGCAGCTCCAGCCGCAAAGCTCGTCGCGATGACGGAGGCCGCAAGCGGCCCGCACGATGCATCGCTGGTCGCCCCGCTCGTGAACCTCGCGACGACGCTGTACCAGGCGGGCGACTTCGCTGGGGCTGAGCAGGCGTATCTGCGTGCGATCCACATCATCGAGGAGAAGAGCGGCGGCTTGTCGAAGGAACTCCTCGCGCCGCTGCGCGGACTCGGATTGACCTATCTTGCGGCTGACCAGCCGCAGGCGGCACTCGAGCAGTTTCGCCGCGGCGTCGACATCGTGCGCAAGGTCGACGGCCTTTTCAGCGAGAACCAGCAGGAGCTGCTCGATCCGCTCGTGCGCAGCTACCAGCTCACCGGCCAGATGGCCGAAGCCGAACAGGAAGCAATCTACAGATTCCGGGTCAGCGAGAACAAGTTCGGCCGCAACAGCGCCGAGGTGGTGCCGGCGCTCGAGAAACTGGCGCAGTGGTATTCCGAAGTCGGCCGCAATACGACCGCACGCCAGTATTTCGCGCGCGCTGCCGGAATCGTGCAGAGGACATCCGGACCGGCGGACTTGAAGATGATCGTGCCACTGCGCGGCATCGCCAACACCTACCGGCTGGAATACATCTATGGCCCGGAATTGACTCCCGACCAGCAGCAGCCGAACCCGGGTTCGGCGACCATGAATGCGACGATGGGCACAACACCCACGGTCCCGGAATACAACACGACGAACGTCAAGCCGGATTCGCAGGGCGAGAGCGCCTTGCGCAGCGCGCTCAGCATCGTGGAGAGCGCGCGTCCCATCGACACGGGGGTACAGTCGGTCCTGCTTGTCGACCTCGGCGACTGGCAGCTGCTCGACGGGGACAAGGATGGGGCCATCCAGAGCTATAGCCGGGCGTGGGCACTCCTGAAGGACCTGCCGCCACCGCAGAATGGGCTGCTAACCGCACCATCGCCGGTACTCTATCGGCAGCCCGCCGTCGGATTCCGGAGCCAGCGCGCCAAGGACGAGAACATCGTCGAAGGCTTCGTCGACGTCGAGTTCACCGTCGCACCCGACGGGAAGGTCACCGGCGAACACACCGTCTCAAAGAGCGCGACGGATGCGCAGGAGCGCGCGGTGCTGACGGCAGTGAAGAAGGCGCGCTATCGGCCGCGGTTCGAGGACGGAGCGCCGGTCGCTACGCCAGGCGTCCGTCTGCATCAGCCGGTTTACTCGGTGAAGAGCGCGAACAAGGGCTGAGCGCTCAGCCGATCCCGGCGCCCGTCAGCGGGTCGGTTTTCTTCTCGTCCGGCTTGGCTGGCGACCTCTCGACGATCGGTACGATTTCGATGGTTTCCACCGGAGGCGGTGCGCTGCCGCTGTCGGCCACGGCCGCGGCTCCGAGCGGCTGAATGGCTTCGCCGGCCACGAGCTTTTTCACCGTCGCCTGTTCGGGAAACTGTACGAGGAACTTGGCCGCCGCATCGCGCATGGCCGCCCGCGTCGCAAGCTGCATCGGGGTCTCCGAGCCCCCGAGGCTCGAGGATGGCGCGCTGCCATAGCCGACAAAGGTGAACGAGTCGAGCCGCTCGCCCCGGGTGTTGAAAAGATTCAGGCGGTAGTCGATCGTTACAGCGAAATAGTCGCCACCGGTATCGCGCGACGTCAGGAACGAAAACCGCTCGATGCGCGGCTCGATGACCGCCTTGAGATTCGCACTCTGCGGAATCGAGTCCAGGCTCTCGACCGGCACGATGTTGTCGAATTCGCGACGGAACAGGTCGTCGGCGAGGTGCATGTGGCTCGTGCCGAGATCGACCACGTAGGCTGCGCCCCAGCGATCCTCGCGATGCACGTAGGTCTTGAAGTTTTCGCCGTAGAAGACACCGACGGTCATCGGCAGCTTCGTGATGAGGGACGGCGGAAGCTGCGGCTCTGTCTTCACTTCGATGTCGCCGCAGGCCGCGAGCGCGGCGAGCGCGAGTCCCGCCGCCGCTGCAACGGCAAGGCGCTGCATATTGTAATGAGCCATGTTGATCCCCCGGCCGCTATTCGAACACAGTGCCGAGGCCCCTGCCAGCATGGGATCAGGGCACTCCGGCGCCCGTCTCCTTCAATGATTTAGACCCACAAACGTGCCCCCATTGCGCTCGCACAGGACACGCATCAGGGCGCTGAACCTCAGCCGGGCGGCGTATGACATCTCGTCGGAGGTCGGGAATCCGATCGCATGGATGCGAACGCGCCGCACGCCGCCCGAGGTGCGGTTCAAACGGTCCACGGTGTCGACGACATCCTGTATCGACGGTCCGGTGAAGTCATCGCCGAAGACATAGATGCTGATCTTCTTGTTCGCCGACCAGAAATCCTCGATCGCCTGCTCGATGCCCTCGACGGGGCTCGAGTTGCTGTAGGCATGCCAGTTCGGGAACTTGGCGACGATCGCTGCGCGCTGCGTTTCGGAATCGGCGAGCCAGCGGCGCGCCGTATGCGCGAACATGACCTTGCCCTCGTCGTCCATGATCTGCAGGCCCTTGACGCGCGGATACATGTCGAGAATCTCCCTGAGCATCCGCTCGGCGACGTTCCAGTGGCCCTCGGTCATGCTGCCCGAGGTATCGATGACGAAGATGATGTACTCGCTGTCCACCGGGATGCCGCCCACGGACTCCCGATTCGGCCGCCGGTTCGATTGCGCGAGGAGTCGCTGCATTTCCGCGGTGAGCTTCTGGTAAGCGGCAACGAGGTCGCCTTCCTCGCTGTTGACGGAAGCACCATTACGCTGGCTCGCCTGGAACTCCCCATGGATCGACGTGAGTTCGCCCTGCAAGCGGGCAAGGCGCGCCTTCTCTTCCGACAGCTGCTCGATGCGGCCCTTGAGGTCGCGGTTGAAGATGTCGGTCTCGCCGCGGATCTCGTAGAGCTCCGCCTGGAGCTTGGCAACCTGGCCGTTCAGCGCTTCGCGCGTGTCCTCGAGAATCGGCGCCTCGCCGCCGTTCGAGAGCACGAGGAGCAGGATCACCGCACCGAAGCCGCAGCAGATGCAGTCGAGGAACGAGAGCGTGAAGATCTCGGTTTCGCGGCGCTTGAGTTTCATGGCCAGTCTTCCGCGGGCATCATGAAGACACCGTTCGTCTTGCGGGAGAGATTCCAGAATTTCGCCGGCGCGGGCACGTCGCCCTCCATCGGAAAGAGGATGACGCTCACGGGCGCCGGCGGCAGCCGCGTAATGGCATCATCAAAGAGCTTCGCGCGCTCCTCGACGCGGATGGTCTGCTTGATGACGAATCCGGTCGCCCCCTGCGTTGGCAGTCCGTCGGTCAGCAGGATGATCTGATCCGGCGCGGGATTCAGGGTCTTCAGTGCCGTGAAGGCATTGATGAGGCTGGTGCCGTCGTTTGGCACGAGCGTGTTGATCTGCGCAATCACCTGGCCCAGCTGATCCGGGTTGTTGCCGCTCAGCCAGTTGCCGGGCGCACCGGCAACGAGCGGCCACGCCTTCGTATTGAAGGCGAACACCTGGAACTGCGCGGCTGTCGGCATGCGCGCCGTGAGCCACTGCGCGGTTGCGACCGCGCGCCGCCATTTCGCTGCGCGGCGCTTCTCCGCATCCGGGAGGTTCCTGAGCCTCAGGATATTGACGACCGTCGAGTCGAGCATGCTCGCTGAATTGTCGAGGAGGATCGCGATGCGCCGGCCCTTGAGCGCAAGGCCCGTGAGATACATGCGATCGCCGCCCGTGCGAAAACGCACAAGATTCTCGCCCGGCGCCCCTTGCACGTTGGTACCGCCCTCGAGCCGGCGAGTGCCTTCCTGAAGCGCCTGCACGTCGGCCTTCAGCTTGTTGATGTGCTCGATACGCGCGAGACTGTCGGCGTCGTAGCGCGAAATTTCGAGCTTCGTCTGCTTCAGTGCGCTCAGCACCTGGTCGGCGCGACCCGCCACGCGTGCGTGCTCGTCCTTCGTCTCCTCCATGGAGTTGCGCAGGACGACGAGATTCTTCCGGCCGATGAGCACCTGTTCGTCGAGCATGTTCACGGCGGCGGCGATTTCATCATTGCGCCGAATGCGCGCATCCCCGGTCCGGCCGGCGACGATGATATAGAAGAGGATGACGGCGCCGAACCCGCAGCAGATGCAGTCGAGGAACGACATGCTGAAGATCTCGGTGCGGCGCCGGCGCATGGGGCGGGCCCTGTCGTCAGCTCGCGCCGAGCGCGATGAACTCGAGCTCGATGCCGGGCGAGCCGAGTCGCAGCCGGTCGCCGGCCCTGAGCCGCGCCCCGTGTGCGACGCGCTCCCCGTTGAGCCAGGTGCCGTAGCTCGAGTGATCGAAGACCATGAAGTCCCGGCCCTGGCGGATCACCGTGCAGTGCGCCCGCGAGACACCCGCCGTGGATCCTGAGACATTCAGGCTCCGGTTCGCGCCGGTGACGGCGGTGCCGATGGTGAGCGACTCGCCCTCGAGCGCGATCGCCTGGCCGCGATAGAGCATGTGGCTCGGCGCCGTCACGGCCGCGCCGCTGCCTGCGGCGACCGATTTTGCGCCAAGCGCCGCACGATCGGCCTCAGCAAGACTCGCAATCGCCGTCGTACGGTGCGATTCGTCCACGGAAGCCGGCGCAAAGCGCCCGGAGACGGCCGCTATCGGCGTCAGGAGTTCGAGCTCGAAGACTTCGGTGTCGGGCAGTTCCGCGAGGCGCTCCTTCAGTCCCGGGAGAATTGCCGCGCGCGCGCCGAGCGCGATCGCGCTCGCTTCGCCGGCAAATCGCAGCCGATGCAACTGCGCCACGATCTCGTCGGCGAGCGGCGTGACAGCGGCGATCAGCTGATCGCGCGTGATCTCGATGCTGTGGCGATTGTCCGGCGGTCCGAGCGTGAGCGTCACGCTGCCGTTTGCCACCGCTTCGCGATTGAGGCCCGGAATGGCATCGAACAGCGCCTGCTCGCTCGCGCCCTGCTGCAGCGGATCGAAGCGCGTGGCGAAGACGAGATCGCGCGCGATGGTGTCGAGCCACCGCTGGTGGAATGCGAGCTGCCCGGCGCCCGGAACGACGAGCGCGCGGCCGCGCTCGATGTGCTCGCCCAGCCGCAGCTCGCTCAGCGTCGCGCGATGCAGCTCGATGTCGATATGCACAAGCCTCGCGGCGCCCGGCACGGCGCGCGCCGCGGCGACGGCCGTGTCGATGATTCGCGGCCGCCCGAGCCCGGCCGTCTGCGCGATCGCCCGCAGGAGCCCGAGTTGCTCGAGGCCCATCTCGGCCGGCACGAGCAAGGTGACGTCGGCGGACGGCGGATGGCTGCCGAGCAACTCGCGCAGGTGCAGGAAGGCGAGGTCCGCATGCGAGCGGACGCCGCCGGCCGCGCGGGGCAGCGGCCGGCTGGAAAGCTCGCTCCAGAAGTGATGATTGATGCTCAGCGGGTGCATGCGCGCGACGGCACGCGCCGCTTCCCCGAACACGACGCCCTGCTCGTCGAAGAATGCATAGCCAGGACTCGTCGCGAGCAGCTGGCCGTCATCCGCCAGCGTGACGCCGGCGTCGTTCAGTTCGATGACGCGCGCCATGGCCTAGATGTCCACCGGGAAGCTCACGTTCTTGTCGGCAGGCGTGCGTTCCGACGGTGTGAAGCGCTTCGCCGCGTTCTTTTCGTAATCGCCGCTCTCGTCGACCGGATTCGGCGTCGGCTTCGCAGCCGTAGCCGGTTTCTGCGCGGCGGGCGGCGCAGCCGGTGCCGTTTGCGTCGGTGACGGCGTCGCGGCAGGTGCCGGCGCCTTGTCGTCCTCCGCAACGGCGCCCAGCGCGACGAAGAGGACGCCCATCAGGGCGAGCCTCACGATGAGGCCGAGCCAGCCGAATCCAGCCGTTCTATTCTGCATAGCGGGCCACCCGGAAGCCGAGATCGATACGCATGTTGCCGCTGAAGTCGCGGTAAGTCAGCCTGAGCTCGGTCAGTTGCGAAGTCGTCCAGCTCGATCCGCGAATCGTGTGCACCGGGCTCGCGGGCGGCCCCGACGGGTCAAGCACCGATGCCGGCAGATCGAGATTGAGCGAGTACGAGTCATTCACCCATTCGCTTACGTTACCGCCGATATCGACGAGTCCGAGGAAATTGGCTCCGAAAGTGCCGACCGGCGCACTCGCCGCAAACCCGTCCTGGTAGTTCGGCATGACCTGTTCGACGACCTTGGCGGCGGAAGCGTCCGCGAAATTGCCCGAGTTCGGCGGCGGGGGCAGCGCGTTGCCCCAGGGGAATCGGCGCGTCGCCGCGCCGTTTTCGTAGCGCGCGACCCATTCCCATTCGGCTTCCATCGGCAGGCGATAGCCCGTCGTCACTGGAACCTTCAACACGAAGTTGTCGCCGTTCTTGCCGTAGGCCTCGGGCAATCCGTCCTTCGCGCTCAGCCAGTTGCAGAACCCGGCGGCTTCGGCCCAGCTCACGTTCGCGACCGGGTGCTTGTCAAGATCGAGCGTCTTGTCCTTCACGAGTCCCGAATTGTGGTCGGCCTGGAACTGGTCGAAAAGGCCGTTCGTGACTTCGGTGACGCCCATGTAGAAGAGCCGCACGAGTCGCACTTCGCGCTGGGTTTCGTTCGTGCGGCGGCCCGGGTCGCGGCGGGGACTGCCGATGGTGTACGTGCCGGTCGGCATGAGATTCAGCACGTAACCGGCCGATGAGCGGATGCTTGACGGAAATTTCTCGCTGTGCGCCTGGGTCGGCGTGCGCAGGCGATACTCGATGAGCTGATCGAAGCCTGCCTGCGGCTTCAGTTGCGCCACGAAGGTTTCAAATCCGCTCTTGCGCACCTCGATGCGATGTTCGAGCGGCGTAAGCTCGAGCTTCTGCACGGCGGCGCCATGCGCCGTGCCGTCGATCCAGAGCTCGGCGTCGGTCGGCTCGCCGCGAATATTGACGGCGACGTTCTGCGCCTTCAGCGCGACGTCGAGGCTGCGCTTCTCGCCCGGCGCGATTCGTAAATGCTCGGTCGCCGGTTCATAGCCCTCGGTCTGGACGACGACTTCCTGCTGTACGCCCGCCGGCAGATCGAACGTCACCGGCGTGCGTCCGCGATACTTGCCCGCGGCGGTCACATCGGCGCCCGCGGGTGCCGAGCGAATCGTGAGCGTGCCATCCGGCAGGCCGAGTTCCACCGGGCCGACCCGTTGCGGCTCGTTGTGCTTGACGAGGAGTTCCGTTTCCCAGGGTTGATATTTCGGATCGCTCAGCGTCAGCTGATGGCGGCCGGCATCCGCGTCGTAGCCAAGCGGCGTCTTGCCGATCTCCTGGCCGTCGAAGAATACGGCTGCGCCTGCCGGCGTCGATTCGATTGTGAGCCGCGCCCACGAAGGCGTGAGCTCGACTTTCAGTTCCTGGCGCTTGCCGGCGCCTTCGATCTCGATGCCGCCGAGGCTATCGAGGTGCCGCGGCGCTCGCACGACGAGCGCATGGTGGCCCGGGGGGACCTTGAGCGGAACGCCGGTCGCTCCCGCTTCGCGGCCATCCACGATGACGGTCCCTTTCACGTTGCCGGTGAGCACGACGAGTTCGCCGGGCAGCTTGGTGAGCGAGAGCACGAGCGGCGCCTGCTCGTCGCCGGTTAGCGTGATCGCGCGCGTCAGCGGCTCATAGCCATCGCGCCGCGCCAGCACCTCGTGCTCGCCGGGGAGTGCATACAGGCGGTTCGCGACGCGATAGTCCGCAATCGTATCGGAGAACTGCACGCTCGCGTCCTGCGGATCGGCTCGCACGACCACGGAGACGACCGACAGGAAATATCCGGCGAGCGCGAGCGCTACGAGTACAGCAGCCGCAAGCCAGTACCAGCGGCGCGCTTTCGGCGGCGCGGGTGCAATCGCGTCGGTTGCACGGCTCTCCGGCGCCCGAAAGTCGACTTCCGGGATGTCGCGCGCCGCAACGATGTCTTCGGCAGCGATCGGTGCGTCGCCCGGCGCATAGGAGGGCGGCGAGGTCGCGTTGCCGACGAGATGATCGACGCGCAGGCTCCGCTCGTCGAGCGTCAGCTCGAGAAAGATCCGGGCCTCCCCCGCTTCGATGACATCTCCCGTCGCGAGCGCGACGCTTCCCGCAACGGGTCGCCCGTTGCAGCGGACCCCACGGCCGATCGCTTCCAGAAAAAGCGTCGAGTCGCGCTGCGCGATGCGCGCGAGCGTCTCGCCGGCGGCGACGCCTGGCACGGGAATGGAACTTCCGGGGCCGCCGATCGTGAGGGCGTTGTCGGCGGCGAGGTGGCGTTCTCCGAGCGGATCGCGGACGCGGATGGCTGCGCTCAAATGCGATCCTCACAGCGCACGATGAGCGCGGCCGGCGTTTCGCCCGGCCGCACCTTGAGTTCGTGGCGCACGTCGCGATAGCCCGTCCGCGTGCCGATCACCGTATAAGTGCCGGGCGCGAGATCGACTTCCCGGCGCGCAAAGGCGCCGAGGGTGCCGACGTGATAGATCACGACCTCGGTCGTCGAATCCGATTCGATGGCGACGTGCACTGGCGTCGCGGCGGTCGCAAGGAGCGCTTCGACCTTCGTCAACTGGTTTCTGAGCACCGTCCCAGGACCTGCGACCCGGCCCGCTTCCGCGACCGACCGCTGCGCCGCCTCGCGCACCTCCGGCGATCCCAGACGCTCGGGCCGGGCAATGTAGTCGTTCAGGCGCGAATCGAGCTGCACGCGTGGCGTCACGCGATCGCGTCCTTCGCGCGCGAAAAGCAGCGTTGGACTGCGTTCGAGAATCGATACATACACGGTGAGTGCGTCGCTCCAGCGCTCGCCGCGTTCGTGCGCCACCGCTTCATCGCGCAGATCCTCGATCTTCGTTCCAGCGATGGCAGCATTCACACGCCCGGCGAGATCCCGGGGCTCAGCGGCTTGCGGCCGGAGCTGCCGCGCCCGTTCGATCGCCGAGCGGGCGACGGCGAAGCGACGCAGCTTCAGGCCCTCGAGCGCCTGCGCCATCGCCGTCTGATACTGCTCCTCATTGAGCGCGCGCTGTGCGCCCGCGAGACCGTCCCGCGCTTCCGTCGCCTCGTCGTCGAGCGACAGCGCATGTCGATAGGCTTCGACGGCCGCTGCCCACTGCTTGTCGGAGATCGCGCGCCGGCCCTGCACGATGAGTTCCTGCACGCGATCGGCAGCGGCCGCGCGCTTCAGGCCATGTTTCGCCGCGGCATTGGCCGGATCGATCGCAAGCGCCAGGTTGTAGGCCTGTGTCGCTTCTCCCGAGCGCGCCGTGGCGAGTGCCTTGGCGCCATCATCCAGTGCCTTCTGGAGAGCGAGCGGCGCTTTGAACTCTACTGCGGCCAGCTGATCGGCGCCGCGGGTATAGGCGACAAGCGCGTCGGCAAACTGTTCGGATTTGAGCAACCCCTCGCCCGTGAGGCCGAAACTGCGTGCCTTGGCGAGTTCGGGTCCGCCCCACGCTGCGGCGCTGCGTTGCTCGAGCGCCGCAATGCGTGCGCCGAATTCATTCTGCGCCCGTACAGCCGCCTCCCGGGCCGCAGCGCTCGCCGGTGACAACGGCACTGCGGATTGCACGCTCGAAACGGCGGCTGGCGCGACCGCCGGGACCGGCGCGTGATCGGGCAGCACGACGAATACGACGAAGGCGGCGACCACGACGGCGAAGCCGGCCGCCCAGGGCCACCAGCGAATCGATCCCGGGCGATGGTGCGGCCTGCCCGACGCCTTGCGCGGTGCGTGCCAGCCGAGAGACACCGACCCATGAGAGCGCTGCCCGCGGTGCGGGTGCGTGTCTTTCATGGCCTTCTCCAGTTCATCTGCAACGGCATGCATGGATTCTGGACGTTTCATCGGATCCATTTCGAGCAATTGTTCAATCAGTCGTTCCATGCTGGCCGGCGCCGGATGTGCCGGATTGAACCGGGGAACTTGCCGGTCGGGCGCATCCGCGGCCGCCTGGTCCGGATAGAAAGGCGGATGGCCGCTCAACAATTCGTACAGCAGCGCGCCGAAGGAATAGAGATCGTCGGCTGGCGCGGCCGGGACGCCTGCTGCCTGCCCGGGACTGCGTGTGAAGGTCGAGCCTCCATTTGGCGGCTGCCGTTCGCCGATGCGCGCCGCCAGACCGAAGTCTGTCAGGAGGACGCGCCGATCGCCGCCAACCAGCACGTTCGCGGGCTTCAGGTCCCGGTGCACCCATCCCTTCTCGTGGACGAAGGCGACCGTTCGCGCAAGGCCGACAAGGAGCGGCGCGAGGACGGCGAAAGACTGTCCGCGCCGGTCGGCGAGGCTGCGGGCCTCGACGCAGGTCGTGACGAGATACGGACTGTCTTCGTGACGACCGTGTGCGAGAGCGCGCGGCACGTCGGGATGATCGAGCGCGCGGCTCGCATCGTATTCGCGATCGAAAGATACCGCGGCGGCGCCATCCGCGCCGCTCGCGAGCTTGATCAGCACCCGGGAGTTGTCGACCGTGTCGTTCGCGGACCAGGCTTCGGCGCTTGCGCCGCGGCCCAGGTGTCGTTCAAGCCTGTAGCGCCCTGCAATGCTCTGTCCGCTCGACCATGCCGGCATGATGCGTCATCAGTTCTGCGTCGGCGCGGCGCCTGTTGCCACTGCTGTGGGCTCGGTCGTCGAGATCGGCGTCGCCACGACGCCGCCCGTCTCTTCAACGTACAGCGTGCGCAGGAGCTTGCGCCACTCTTCGTACTGGTCTTCGGCCGTTCCCGTGAGCCTGAGCGTCCGCCCTTCCACTTCGATGACCTGCGGTGCGACTTCCGACTGGAACGAGGTTGCGAGCTCACGGATGCTGTCGGCCTTGAGCTTGGCGTCGCTCCGCTTCTTGAGGCCGCTCAGGATGCCCGCCGTGCCGCCGATGGTCGCGACGCTGCGCATGGCGCTCTCGATGCGCTGGCAGTTGTAGTCATAGTTGGAGCATTGCGAGGGTACGAAGATGGCCGCCAGGATCGCGGCCGCGCCGAGTGCGGTGCGCGTTGTTGCCTGCGACTTGAGTTTCTCGTACTCACTGATGTCGTCGTAGCTGTCGCGGCGCCAGGCGGAATACGAATCGCTGATGGCGTCGCTGAAGCCCGAGTAGTAATCGCTCACCGTGTCGATGAGCGCGAAATCGCGCTGGCGGATGCCGTCGATCCGCGTATAGAGCGGATCCTCGGCGGCAGGCAGCCGCACGGCCGAATACTCGCCCCTGCGGCTACTCGCGACATAGGCCTTGTAGGGATCGGGCGCGAGATCCGCGGCAAAGCGGAGCGAAGCAACGCGCTGCACGCCTTCGAGATCCGCCACCGATAGCTTCTTGCGGGCCGCGAGCAGGTCGTCCGCAATGTGCACGTAGAGATTCTGGAACGGATCGCGCGGCTTCGCCGTCGGCGCATCGTGATAGGAAGCGATGTCCGCCACCGCTTCGTAGCGCTTGTTTTCGAACCACTTGCGGCCGGTCGCGTCCATCGCGCTCACGTCGAGCTTCAGGTACTTGCCGTTCGACTCGACGATCTTCGCCGCGACGATTACGTCGACGAATTGCGCCATGTCGGGAATGACGCGCACGGCCCCCCACTGGCCCGAGCTCTCGAGCGTGTTGCGCAGGTTCATCGCGAGGTAGCGCGATTCGGCTTTGCGCAGGTCGGGGAAAATGCCCTGCTTGACCTGCTGTTCGACGTCGGTCATCACGTCGGCGGGCACACCGGGATCGAACAGGCGCACCCCGACGTCAAGGACCTGGGTCTGCGGAATTTCGGCCACCGGCTGGATGGGAGCAAGCTTCGGCTGCGGCCGCTCCTCCTCCACCATGCAGCCGCCGAGCAGCAGCGCCATGAAAATGAGCCCCGCCGGGGCTTTCAGCATGTGTGTCAGCTTGCTCATGAGAGTCCCCGCTATCGTCGGCCGGCGCTCAGCCGGTGCCATCGCGATATTTCTGACATTCCTTCTGGAGCTTCTCCTTAAGCTCCGGATCGGTCTCGCTGCGCGCGGCTTCGCAGATCTGGCGGCCGACAATGTCATCGACGCGACCCTCGCCCACGCTGCCCTGATGCGCCGCTCCGTTGTCGCTCGCGCCGTTCGGATCCTTCTTCGAGTCGGCGTCAGACTTCATGTCGCCGTTCCTCGCCACGTCCTTGTCCGGATCGACACCGGCGTCCGCGTCGACGTCTTCGACGCCGTCGCCATTCTTTTGCGCGGTCTTCGTGGTGTCCTCGGCACGCTGCTCGCGCGACTTGGCGAGATCGGACTGTTCCTTGCGCAGCGTCTCGTCCCAGGTGCCGAGCGAATCATCGAGGCGCTTTGCGACCGCGACTCGTCGTTCGTCGCTCGTCTGCGGATCATCCGCGCCGGCAGTCGAGGACTCGCCGGTCTTCTTGTCCGTGCTGGTCGGCGCGGGGCTGCCAGTCGAGGGCTCGCCGGTCTTTTTGTCCGTGCCGGTCGGAGCGGGGCTGCCAGTCGAAGAAGTCGTGCTCGGCGCTCCGCTCACCGGCTCCTTGGAGGGCACCGGCATCGACGCGGGTGCCGGCAGTGGCGTCGCCGAAGGCACCGGCGGCGCCGGCTTGTCGACAGCCGTCGTCTGGCAAGCGGCAACGACGAGGATCGCGGCCAATGCGCACAGATGCTTGAGTTGCTTGCCGTTCATGAGACTACCCCGAGTGGATTGGCATCACTGGGTGGCTGTATCGCCCTGCAGGAAGGTACGGAGCTGCCCCGCCATGCGGTTGCATGCCGTACCCTGCACGCGCGCGATGAAGGGCAGCGGCACGATGACACCGACGAGCGCGGAGGTGCCGGTCACGTTGGTCGTGACACTGCCGGCCGAACGCGCCTGCTTGAGATCCCATACCGTGGCGAGATAGTCCGACTGCTTTTCCCACCAGCCGAACCCGAGGCAGCCCGCGGCGCCGGGCGCCGCACCGCAAGCGATGCTGCCGCCACCATCGGTCTTCTTCGTGACGCCATCGACCCAGACGACGTAGCGCACGCCCTTGGCAGCGATCTTCTCGGAAACGCCGGGACGATTGAGAAGCTCGGTGATCGCCTCGGGCCGCGTCGGGGCCGTGGAAGGTTCGAACCAGGGGAAGAGGTCATCCACGAATTGATTGTTGGATGCGATGTGCATCGGATGCGCGCCGCCCGCGAGATCGTCGCCGACGCAGTCCATGAACTTGTCTTCGGTGCCGGAGCCCTCGACGTTCGGTTTCGCGAGGATGACTACCGCTTCGGTGGAGCTGATGGCAGTCGGCAGTTCGCGCGTCTGTTCGATGACCGCGTGCATGCACCCGCTCATCCCAAGAACCGCTGCGCCCAGTCCCGTGTAGCGCAGCGTCCTTGAGGAGAGCGTTGCGGCGAGTTTCCCGATCTGCATGCTGCCTCCCATCGCTATCCGTTCGACGTCGTCCGCGACCAGTATAAAGGCCTTGGTCGGCCATGAGACCAGAGGTCCGTCATCTTGTTCCGGGTGGGGATCATCTGCCGCAGTCGTCGTGCAGCAGACCGGCTCGATTGAACAAAGTTCGGCCGGAGTGGGACGTGCGCGGCCCGGTCAGCGCTAGAAGAGCGCGAGCTGCGGCGTCGAGGCCGGCGGCACCCGGAAAGCCTGCAAATCAAGCTCCGTTCGCGGCTGGCGGTCGAGGCCGGCACGGCGCACGGCCAGCTTGAACCGCTGGCCGATGAGCTCCGCCAGCTCGCCCTCGCCGCGCATGCGGCTGCCGAATCGCGGATCGTTCGTCTTGCCGCCACGCATGTCGCGAACAAGGGACAGGACGTGCTCGGCTTTCAGCGGAAAGTGCGCCTGGAGCCACTCGCTGAAGAGCGTTTTCAGTTCGTGGGGCAGCCGCAGCATCACGAATCCTGCCGTTCGCGCTCCTCTGGCTGCGACAGCCTCGACCACGCTTTCGATCTCGTGGTCGTTGATCGCCGGGATGACCGGAGCCATGAGCGCTCCCACCGGGATGCCGCGGGCCGCCAACTGCTCGATTGTCCTGAGGCGCGCATGGGGCGCGGCCGCGCGCGGCTCCATGATTCGCTTTAATTCGTCGTCGAGCGTCGTCACGCTCAGCATCACCGACACCAGCCTTTCCGCCGCCAATTGTTCAAGCAAATCAAGGTCGCGCTCAATGAGCGTGCCCTTGGTGACGATCGTGCAGGGGTGATGAAACCGCTGCAGCACCTCGAGGATGGACCGCGTGACCCTGAGCCGCTTCTCGATTGGCTGGTAGGGATCGGTATTGGTACCGAGAGCGATGGGCTTCACCCGATAGCCCGGCCGCGACAGCTCCTTTTCCAGGAGTTCCGCCGCATGCGCCTTGAAGAAGAGACGGGTCTCGAAGTCGAGTCCTGGCGAGAGGTTCAGGTAGGCGTGCGTCGGCCGCGCATAGCAATAGACGCAGCCGTGCTCGCAACCGCGGTAAGGGTTGATCGACTGTTCGAACGGTACGTCGGGTGACTCGTTGTGGCTGATGATGGTGCGGCAAGGTTCTGGGCTCACGTGAGTGACGAATTCCGCCGTCCCCGGCTGCGGCTCCCAGCCATCGTCCACCGGCTCCAGCTGCCGCGCCTCGAAACGGGTCTTGTCATTGGTCAGCGCCCCCCGCCCCTTGGTGGGACTCAGCGGCGCCTTTGCAGGGAGATCCATCGGCCGTACCTGTATGGATATACAGGTTGAGTCTATCAGCCCTGCTCCTGCCTCGGAAACAGGTTCATGCGCGCGAGCATGGGGAAGAGGAATACCCAGAGACCGGTGACGCCGAGCGTGATGGCGCCGCCAATGACGACGGAGGGCACCAGGCCGAAAGCCGATGCCGCGAGACCCGACCGGAACTCGCCGAGCTCGTTCGAAGCGCCGATGAAGACGGAGCTGACGGCGCTGACCCGACCGCGGATGGCGTCTGGTGTCTCGAGCTGCACCAGGGTCTGGCGGATGTAGACGCTGACCATGTCGCCGGCGCCGAGCGCCACGAGCGCGAGCATCGAGAGAGCGAAGCTCGTGGAAACCCCGAAGACGATCGTCGAGATGCCGTAGACCGCGACGCCGCCGAACATCCAGCGCCCGACCCGCCGGTAGATCGGTCTCGAGGCGAGCGCTGCCGCCATGAGCGCGGCGCCGATGCCCGTGGCGCTGCGCAGCCAACCGAGTCCCTCCGCGCCGAGGTGAAGGACGTCTTTCGCATACGCCGGCAGGAGCGCCATCACTCCGCCAAATAACACCGCGACGAGATCGAGCGAAATCGCGCCGAGCACGATCGGCCGACGGCGCACAAATCTCAGGCCTTCGAACAGCGAATGCAGCGTTGATTCGGTCGCTGCGGCAAAACTCTGGCGGTAGGTCATGAGGATCATCAGCAGGAGCGCGAGCGCCGAGAGGCCAGCGACCGAGCCGTAAACGACGGGCGCGCCGAAGCGATAGAGGAGGCCCGCGATGGTCGGACCCACGATCATCGAGAACTGCCAGGTCGAACTGTTGACCGCGATCGCGCGCGAAAAGAGTTCGGTCGGCACGAGGTTCGGCAGCATCGCCTGGGTCGTCGGCATGATGAAGGCGCGCGTCGCGCCGAACACGGCGGCCACGATGAAGATCGGCCAAACGACCTTGAGGCCCACGATGCTGAAGGCGAGGAGCGCGAGGCTGCCGCAGAGCTCCACCACGTAGCAGGCGATGACGATGACGCGCCGGTTCATCCGGTCCGCGAGCTGCCCCGCGATGAGGACGAGCGAGACGAACGGCAGAAAGCCCGCAAGTCCGATGAACCCGAGATCGGTGTAGCGGCCGGTGATCGCATACACCTGCCAGCCGACGGCGACACTCTGCATCTGCAGGGCGGTGGTCGCGCAGATTCTGGCGAGCAGGTACCGGGTGAAGTTGCGGTCGCGAAGGAGCGCCCGGGTAGACAGGGAACCGTCGACAGTCATGCGACAGGCAGTTTACCCGATGCGCCGGCCGACTATGGCGCGAAGGAGCGACTCAGGGCATGCTGCGCGCCACGCTTCCGCGCAGCGGCCACAAGAACTCGACAAAAAAGGCCCCAAGGAAACCTCATGTTCATCACGCGTCGTTGCGTATCGGCTTCGTTCCTGCTCCTTGCGATGGCCGTGCTCGCGGCCTGCCAGAAAGAGGAACCCGCAGCGGCACCGGCACCCGTCTCGCAGGATGCGGACTTTCGGGCACTCGCTGACCGCTATGTCGATGAGTTCACGCGCTTCTCGCCGGTCGACGGCACGCGCTTTGGCGATCACCGGCGCGACCGCGACGTCGACGATCTGACACAGGCCGGCGTCGCTGCGCAGCTCGCCTGGGACAACGAGCTCCTCGCCGCGCTCGGCAAGATCGACCGCGCTCGTCTTGCGCGCGCCAATCAGGTCGACGCCGCGCTTCTCGACAATGCACTGCGCGCCGATGTGTGGAGCATCACCGAGTTCAAGCGCCGCGAATGGGACCCGCTCCTCTACAACGACATCGCGGGCGGCGCGATCTACAACCTCATGGCGCGCGAGTTCGCGCCGCTCCCCGACCGCCTGAAAGCGGCAAGCGCGCGCCTCCACAAGCTCGCGAAGCTATACGAGACCGCGCGCGCGAACCTCATTCCCGACAAGGTCCCGCAGGTCTACGCCGAGCAGGCGAAGAACCGCAACCGGGGCGTCGAGAGCCTCATCGAGCAGTTCCTGAAGCCGAACGTCGACCAGTTGTCCGGCGCCGATCGCGACGACCTGAACGCCGCGATCGCGGAGGCGACGAAGGCGGTCGAAGACCATCAGCACTGGATCGAAACCGAACTCGTGCCGAAGGCGAAGGGCGAATTCCGGGTCGGCGCGAAAACTTTCGACACCCAGCTCGCCTTCACGCTGCAGTCGAAGCTCGACCGCGCCGAAATCCGCAAGCGCGCGGAATCGGAACTGAAGCGCGTGCGCGAGGAGATGTACGGCATCGCGAAAGGCCTCATTGCCGGTAAAGCGAAGGCTCCGCCGGCGCCTGACAGCCCGACGCCCGATGAGCAGCAGAAAGTGATCGTCGCAGGACTGGAACTCGCCGCTGCCGAACGGCCGCCGCGCGACAAGCTGGTCGAGTTCGCCAAGAACGCACTCACCGAGGCAACAGCGTTCGCCAAGGCGAAGGATCTCATCACGATTCCCTCGGATCCGATCGACATCATCCTGATGCCGGAATTCCAGCGCGGATTCGCCGTTGCCTACTGCGATCCGCCGGGACCGCTCGATGTCGGCCAGAAGACCTTCTTCGCGATCTCGCCCATTCCGGACGACTGGGATCAGAAGCGCACCGACTCGTTCCTGCGCGAGTACAACACCCATGCGATCCAGGATGTGACGTTTCACGAAGCCATGCCCGGTCACTACCTGCAGCTCGCGCAATCGAACCGCTATCCGTCGAAGCTGCGTTCGATCCTGAGCTCGGGCACTTTCGTCGAAGGCTGGGGCGTCTATGCCGAGCGCGTCATGACCGACGCGGGCTATCGCGACAACGATCCGCTCATGAAGCTCGTCAACCGCAAGATGTACCTGCGCACGATCTCGAACGCGCTCCTCGACCAGGGCGTGCACGTCGACGGCATGACGCGCGAGCAGGCGATGCAGCTCATGACGCACGAGGTTTTCCAGGAAGAGCGCGAGGCGGCCGGCAAGTGGGTGCGGGCGCAACTTTCCTCGACGCAGCTCTCGACCTATTTCGTCGGCTTCCAGGAACACTGGGATCTGCGCGCAGGAAGCGCAGAAGCGCGCCGGCGGAACCTTCAACCTCAAGTCCTACAACGACCGCGTCATTTCATTCGGATCGCCGCCCGTACGTTTTGTGCGGGCGCTCATGTTCGACCTGCCCATTGAACCTTAGACCCTTGAGTCACCGGGAGAATCGCATGCGAAGTGTTCTTTGTGCGTTCGTCCTGCTGCTGCTCGGCGCGGGATTCGCCGCACACGCGGCCGACCCTCTGACCCCGACGCTGCCGCCGGGCACGCAAATCCCGGACGCGGCGCGGCCCGGACCCGATTTCGACGCCGATCGTGCGACGGAGGCCTACCTCGCGCTGCTGACGCCGGAACAACGTGCGCGCTCCGACGCGTATTTCGAAGGCGGCTACTGGCTGAACTCTCTGGGGCACGCTCATCCAGATCGGCATCTGCATCCTGATCCTCGGGAGCGGCTGGTCCGTGCGCCTCAGGGATTTCGCGGTGCGCCGCGCCCGCTCACGCTGGATGCAGTCGGCGCTCTACGGCGTCGGCTTCATCCTGCTGTTCTCGGCGCTGCAGTTGCCGTGGACCTGGTACACCGATTACCTGCGCGAGCATCAGTACGGACTGTCGAATCTCTCGCTCGGCCGCTGGAGCTTCGAGCAGATTCTCGGGCTCGTCGTCAGCCTCATCGTGCTCACCATCGGCATCGTCGCGATCTATGGCTTCATCCGCCGCACCGGTACGCGCTGGGTGGCGTGGGCGACGGCCTTCATTTTCGCGTTCCAGCTGGTCGTCGGCCTCTCCTACCCGGTGTTCATCGCGCCGCTCTTCAATGACTTCAAGCCCTTGCCGCCGGGCGAAGTGCGCGACGCCGTGCTGTCGCTCGCGCGCGCCAACAGTGTTCCGACCGATCACGTGGCGTGGTTCGACGCCTCGAAGCAGACCGACCGCGTCAGCGCCAACGTGAGTGGCTTCCTCGGCACGACGCGCGTGAGCCTCAACGACAATCTGCTCAACAAGACCTCGCTCCCGGAAATCAAGGCCGTGATGGGTCACGAGATGGGCCACTACGTGTTGAATCACGGCCTGCGTCAGGCCGTCTACCTTCTCGCTCGCTGTAGGACTCGTGCTCCTGATCCTCGACAAGCTTTTCAATTCGACATTCGCGGCCTATCGGGCGCGCCATGGCAGTCACCGAGCGCTGCGGATCCGGCGGGCCTGCCGCTCGTGGTCGCTATCCTGTCCGGACTCTTTTTCATCGCGCAGCCGGTCTTCAATCGAATCGTCTATGTCGCCGAAGTGGAAGCCGACGCCTTCGGCGTCAATGCGTCACTGGAACCCTACGGCCGGGCGACCGTGAACATCCGCCAGGCGAGCTACCGCAAGCTCGATCCGGGGCCGGTCGAGGAATTTCTCTTCTACGATCACCCGAGCGGCCGCTATCGCGTGCACGCCGCCATGCTCTGGGTCAAAGAGCATCAGGCGCTGGTGGCGGCGCAACTGGCTGCTCGAGAGACAATGGCACCGACAAATTGATGCGCCACTGGCCGCTCGCATCGACGAGCGACTTGGCGGTGGCAAGAGCGCTCGGTCCGTCGGGCTTTTCGAGCTGGCGCAGGCGCAAGCGTGCGTAAGCGAGCGCCTCCGACTGCTCGACGATTGGCAGAGGGTAGTCGCGGCCCAGGCGGCAGCCCGCAACGCTTTGCTGCGTACCGGTCATTTTCCAGGGCTCATGGATGAGCTGCTGCGGCAGGGTCGCGAGCTCCGGTAACCACGTGCGCAGAAAATCACCGGACGGATCGAGTTCGCGGCTCTCGCGCACAGGATCGTAGATCTTGAGCGTCCGGCGTCCGCCGGTGCCGCTCAGCATCTGCAGCTCCATGAAGTGCACGCCCGGTTCGTAGTCGAGGAATTGCCGCGCAAGGATATCCTTCAGGCGCCGCCAGTCGATCCACAATTGATTCACCGCGAACGAGGCGACGAGCGCACGGCCGCGAAAATGCAGCCACCCGCCCGCCTGCAGCGCGCGCATGCACGCATCGACCATCGGATAGCCTGTGCGCCCCGCGGCCCACGCCTCGAAATAGTCGGGGTGGTCCCCGGACCGCAGCTCCTCGCAGGCGGCGTCGATGCAGCGACTGCCGATGTCCGGCACGCTTTCGAGCCGCTGCACGTGATCACAGCGCATCCTCAGGCGCACGCTGAAGGCTTCCAGCGCGCCGGCCGCGAATGGGACTCCGAGCGCGGAGAGGCGCCCGTTGTCGGCAATGCTCCGGCGTGCATCGATCGTGCGCTGAAAAACGGTGCGCGGCGAGATGCAGCCCCAGGCGAGGTACGGGCTCAGGCGCGAGGACGCCTGGAACGCCGTGATCGGGCTCGCGGTCGCGCGCGGATAATTCGCGCCGCGTTCGCCGAGAAAGCTGTCAAGCAGCGACCAGGCGCGCGACTCGCCGCCCCGGGCAACGTCCTTGCGGCCGCGCACGGCGGGCGCTTTCGCATAAAGACCGAGCTCGGTTGCAAGCGGGATGCCGCCGACCTCGAGCCCCGCGAGTGATGGGAGCCGGCGCGGCATGCGGGCGACGGGCAATGACATGCGCTCAAACCACATCCGCCGCCAACCGTCACGGCGCGCGAGTCCGCGAAAGACGCCGTTCTGCGGCAACTCGTACCACGGCAGCGAATGCTCGCGGGCCCAGCACCTCACCCGCTCGTCGCGTGCGCGCGCCAGCGCATTGCCGGTCTCGGCATGCGACCACAAGGCAGCGAGCTCATGCCGCGCGGCGATCTGCGCGAGGATGCTCGTGATTTCGCCAAGACGCACGACGAGCGGCTGGCCGAGACTTGCGAGGCCCGCGCGCAGCTCGAGGAGCGCCTCGCACACGAAGTCGTAGTGCAGACGGTCGTAGTCCGGCGCATAGAGAAGATCCGGCTCGATCACGTAAAGCGGCAGCACAGCGCCGGCGCGCGCCGCCTGCGCGAGCGGCGCATGATCCTCGAGGCGCAGGTCGCGCTTGAACCAGACGAGCTGCAGGCCGGCCGACATTGCTGCTACTTCTGCTCCGGGCCGCCAATCACTTCGCGCGTCTTGTCCTTCACGCGCTTCAGCCAGTAGCGTGCCCAGGCGAACTCAACGCTCAGAATGGCGAGGCCCGCCGGAATGACGAGGAACGCTGGACCCGGCGTGACGATCATTACGACACCGATGAGCAAGACCGTGCCGCCGGCGATGCCGATAGCAATCCGTCGCGCCCATTGGTAGGAGGTTTTCATGCCGAACCGCCCGCAAGGGATTGCGGGTGGGCATTAAAACACAAGGCCGTGATGGCCCGGAATGAAATCAGTCCGCCGGGTCCTCGGCGTCGCGTTCGACTTCATGCGGCAGGCGGGTTTCGGTTTCGGCATCCTGCAACGGCCCGCGCTTGACGCGGGCGCGCAACGTCCGGGCCTGCACATCGACCATGCGCACGAGGAGCCAGCGCATCTGTTCGACCACTTCGCGCACATCGGCGCCCGCCTGTGGCATCTGCGCGATCGCATCGAGCGTGCGACGGCCACCGACTGCCACTGCTTCTTCGGCGCGCGCCAGGGTCGAAGCCGCCCGTTCCTCGTCCTCGCCGCCGACGTCCGACAGCAGCGCCTGCAGCAGGCGCGCAAGGTCGCTCAGGAGATCCGCGCCCTCCGCACCCGCGCGCGAAGGCGCGGGCGGAGCTGGCAGGCTGCCGAATTGTTCGATCAGCGCCAACTTCACTTCTTCGATCAGTATGCGCAGGGCCGCGTCGCGATCGAGCGGCCGCAGGCGCGCGACGTCCGGCGCGAGCTGCGGTTGGGGCGATTGACGCTCGCCGGTGAGATTCACCGCGGGTGTCGCTGCGGTCGGCCGCAAGCCGGATTCGAGATAGACGGGCCGCGTCGGGTTCATAGTCGGCCGCTGACCGGTGGATACAAGGAGCCTGCGCAAGGTGTCGGCAGCGCCTGCCGGCGACTTTAGCCGGAGTGCGTGAAGAAACGCGCCAGGGCAGCTGCGGTCCCCTGCGGGTCCTCGTGATGCAGCATGTGGCCGCAGTCCGGAAGAGTCGCCGTTTCGCCGCGCTGAAAATGCGCCGCCAGTGACTTCGGATCGCCGTCCACGCCGAGTCGCGCGAGGTACTCCGAACGCCCGCCGAAGAGGAGCAGCGCCGGCGAAGTCATGTTCGACCAGCAGGCCTCCGCTTCCTCGCGCCGGTAGAGGATCGGATACAGAAGCTTATGGCGCGGATCCGCTCGCAGGACGATTCGTCCATCGTGCTCGCGACCCCAGGCTCGGGCAATGAAATGGGCGCGGTCCATTCCGAGCCGTGCATTGCGCTTCGCCAGGAGTCCCGCAAAGCTTTCAAAGGATCCATGGCTTGCGAATTGCGGTGCAGCGCCACGCGTTTGATCGAGCCAGTCGCGGTAGCGTTCCGGCGCCGCGGTGGGCGGCAGCCGCGGGAGGCCGAAGCCTTCGAGCAGCGCTACGCGTTCGAATCGCTGCGGGCGCGTGCCGCCATAAAGCGCCAGGACGTTCGCGCCCATGCTGTGACCGATGGCGCGCACGGGACGATCGGGGCTGAGCACATCGAGCCATGCCTCGAGGTCCGCGAGATAGTCGGGGAACCAGTAGCCCGCTGGTGGCCACTCGCTGCGGCCGAAGCCACGCCAGTCGAGAGCGGCGAAAGCAAGGTCATCGGACAGGCAGTCGACGAGAAACTGGAAAGTTTCGCCTGAATCCGCCCAGCCATGCAGGAGCACGATCGGCTGCGCGTCAGCCGGCCCCCAGCGCCAGACATGATGGCGGAGGTTACGAAGAATCAGGGTTTCGGAGCGGGCCGGGCGGCGGGAACGATACATCCGGGCGGTCGGCGCGAGGCTCGCGGAGGGTCGCAAGCGCGACCCTCCGCGTCGTGCGTCTAGTCCCAGTTGCCCGGGCCGCCGGTATCGCCGCGCGTGCGGCGTCGGCGGACGACTTTCCTTTTGACCTTTTTGCTTCCCTTCTTCTTTTTCGCTGCTTTCTTGCGTGCTGCCATGACTCCACTCCATTGATCGCCGCGCTCGGCGGCGGCGTCACTCTAGCAGTTTCGCCGTGCCGCAACGACGCCGCGCGAATATGGCCGCTTGCGCCGGATCCACGCCGTGCGCGGCTCCGGCTTGCGTGAGAATTTGCCCACGCCGCCAACACTTCTTTACTATCACCGCGCGAGTCGTATTTCATGGCACGGACGCCCGGATCGCTCCGCAGACAAGCAGCAGAACGCACGACTCAGATGTCGCCCATATCGCCGGATCTCGAAGCGATCGTTCGCCACGCCGCGACGCTGTCACCGCAGGAACAGCTCGCCTACGTCACGCGCAACTTTCGCACCGACGACAGCCTGTACCGCGAGGCTGTTGCACGGCTGCGCTCGATGGGCACCGGTGAGCTGCTTGCCGATTCTCTCGCCGAACCGCCGCAAGACTCCGTCGACTGGCAGGACGGCGAAGATCGTAGCGGCCAGGTCCTTGGCGCCTACCGTCTGGTGCGCCGGCTCGGCATCGGCGGCATGGGCGCCGTCTATCTCGCCGAGCGCAACGACGAGCAGTTCTCGCATCGGGTGGCAGTCAAGCTCGTGCGCCAGGGCCACATCGGCAAGGACGTCCGCAGCCGGCTGAAATCCGAGCGGCAGATCCTCGCAACGCTCGATCATCCGAATATCGCCCGGCTGCTTGATGGAGGCACCACCACGGAGGGCATTCCGTATCTCGTCATGGAGTATGTCGACGGGTTGCCGATCGACGTGTACTGCGACGAGAAACGGCTCGACCTCACCGAACGCCTGCGGCTCTTTCGTACCGTCTGCTCCGCAGTGCACGCGGCGCACCAGAACCTGATCGTGCACCGCGATCTGAAGCCAACCAACATTCTCGTCACCGACGACGGCGTGCCGAAGCTCCTCGACTTCGGCATCGCCAAGATCCTCGACGTGCGCCAGTCGCATCACACCATGGCACTCACGCGCGCGGACCTGCGCGTGCTGACGCCGGATCACGCGAGCCCGGAGCAGGTGCGCGGCGACCCGGTGACAACGGCGAGCGATACCTACGTGCTCGGCGTGCTGCTCTACGGGCTCGTGAGCGGGCGGCGGCCGTTCAATGTGCGCGGCGTCAAGATCCAGGATCTCGAGCGCGTCATCTGTGACGAACCGCCGGCCGCGCCGGGCTCGACGCTGTTCGCGGATAGCGCCATCGACCAGGAGGCCGCCGCGCGGCGCGGTACGACCGTCGCGCGACTGAAGCGGATACTGCGCGGCGATCTCGGCAGCATCCTCATGATGGCGCTGCGCAAGGAGCCCGAACGCCGCTACAGTTCGGTCGAGCAGATGTCCGCGGATATCGACCGCTACCTCGATGGCCAGCCGATCATTGCCCGCCGCGATACCTGGGGCTATCGAACGGGCAAGCTCCTGCGCCGCCATCGCCTTGGGGCCATCGCGCTCGCGACGGTGCTCGTGATGATCGTCGGCTTCGCAATTGCCATGTATGTCCAGGCGCAGCGCGTCGCCGTCGAACGGGACACGGCGAACGTGCAGCGAGTGCGTGCCGACGCCGAGCGTCTGCGCGCCGAGCAGGTGTCGGGCTTTCTCATCAATCTGTTCGAGATCGCCGATCCCGCCAAGAGCCGTGGCAATGTCGTGTCCGCGCGCGAGATCCTCGATGCCGGCGCGGAGCGGCTGCAGCGCGAACTCGCTTCGCAGCCTGCGACGCAGGCGATCCTCCTGGGCACCGTTGGCAAGGTCTATGGCAGCCTCGGCCTGTACGACAAGGCGATCGAACAGTTGCGGACGGCAGTCGCGATTCAACGGAAGCTGTACACGGGCGATAACATCGAGCTCGCGCGAAGCTGTGTGGCGCTCGGGACGCTCGAGATCACGGCGCACCAACTCGGCGAGGCGGACGGGCATCTGCAACTCGCGCTCGGCATAGCGCAGCGGCTGAGCGGCGGGGAAAGCGTGGACGTCGCGGCAACCCTCTACCAGATCGTCCGCCTGCGCCGTGACCAGGGAAGCTATGACGCGGCGCTAGCGCTCGCGCATCGCGCACTCGACCTGTATGTGAAGATCGGCCAGCCCGACAATGCCACCGTCGCCGATTTGTGGAACGCCATCGGCCTCATCCTTAGCGTGCGCACGGACTGGCCCGCCGCAGAGGCCGCGATCCGCAAGGCCCTCGACGTCGATCGGCGCGTGCGGGGCCCCGATCACCCGGACGTCGCCGTGAATCTGGGAGTGCTTGCGCGCACGCTTCACAACCAGGGCCGCATGAGGGAGGCCCGCGCAGCATACGAGGAAGCCATCGCAATCGAGCGCCGCATCCTCGGCCCGGATCATCCCTCGACGCTCGGGGCTCTCGACGGCTATGCCAACTTCCTGCGCAAGGTCGGCGATGACGTGGAAGCGGAGCGTATCGTCCGTGCAACGCTCGAAACGGAGGCGCGCACGCGTGGCGCCAATACTGTTGCGAGCGCGGGCTTCAAGCAGACGCTCGCCCTCATTCTTTACGAGGAAGGCAAGCTCGCGGACTCCGAGGTCTACCAGCGCGCGGCCTGCGCCATCTTTCGAACGCAGACGCAGGCGGATCACCAGGCGCAGGGGCTGTGTGGCGTCTGGCTCGCACGCCTCCTCGTCGACACCGGGCGGGCGAACGAGGCGGAGCCGCTGGTGCGCCAATCACTGGCGCTGCTACAAAGCGTACTGCAGCCGGACAACCGCCACGTCGCGCGCGCGCAGAGCGTCCTTGGCTACTGCCTGCTCGCCGAGCATCGCTTCGCCGAGGCGGAACCGGAACTACGCGATTCGTATCCCGGCATCGCGCGCGGCTTCGGTACAGAGGCCGCGGACACGATCCGCGCGCGTCGCTGGATGGAGCGTCTCTATGCAGAGATGGGCAAGCCCGAGCTCGCGCGTCAGGTCATCGACGCCGCCGCGCTCGCTCAGGGGCCGAGGAACATCCTGTAGGCCGGATTCTCGGTCTCGTCCGCGTAATCGTAGTGCAGGTCCCGCAGGTGCAGCAGGAACTCATCGCGTTCGGCCGGCGGGACCTGCACGCCCGCGAGCACCCGCCCATGATCGGATCCGTGATTGCGGTAATGAAAGAGGGTGACGTTCCAGCGCGTGCCGACCGCCTGCAGAAACCTGAGCAGCGCGCCGGGGCGCTCCGGAAACTCGAAGCGGTAGAGGCGTTCGTGCTCGATGCCGCGGGCGTGGCCGCCGACCATGTAGCGCACGTGCAGCTTCGCCATCTCGTTGTCGCTCATGTCGACGACCTTGAAGCCCGACTCGACAAGCGCCTGCACCACCGAATTCTTCTCCTCGCGCCCCTGTGAGAGCTCAAAGCCCGCGAAGATCTGCGCCCGCCCCGGGTCACCGTAACGGTAGTTGAACTCGGTGACGCTGCGGGTGCCGAGCGCCTCGCAGAAGCGCAGGAACGAACCCGGCTCCTCGGGAATCTCGACCGCGATGAGCGCCTCGCGCTGGCCGCCGAGATCGGCGCGCTCGGCGACGTGCCGCAGGCGGTCGAAATTGATATTCGCCCCGCTCGTCACGGCGATGAAAGTCTTGCCCTTGAGATTGTCGCGCGCCACGTATTTGCGCAGACCTGCCACCGCGAGCGCCCCCGCAGGTTCCGCTATCGCGCGCGTGTCCTCGAAGAGGTCCTGGATCGCGGCGCAGATCTGGTCGGTGTTGACCAGCACGATCTCGTCCACGTACTTGCGCGCAAGCTCGAACGTCTCCTCGCCGACGCGTTTCACTGCGACGCCGTCCGCGAAGATGCCGACGCGGTCGAGCGTGACGCGTTTCTTCGCCTTGAGCGAATCGTGCATCGAGGCTGCGTCCTCCGGTTCGACGCCGACGATGCGCACGCGCGGCGCCAGAAACTTGACGTAGGCCGCGATGCCGGCGATGAGGCCCCCGCCACCGACAGGCACGAAGATCGCATCGAGATCGCCCTGATGCTGGCGCAGCATCTCCACCGCCACCGTACCCTGGCCCGCGATCACGTCCGGGTCGTCGAATGGATGAATGAAGGCGAGGTTGCGCTCGCGCGTCAGTGCCATCGCGTGCTCGTACGCTTCGTCATAGTCATCGCCCTTGAGCACGATCTCGGCGCCGAGATCCATCACCGCCTGTACCTTGATGTGCGACGTCGTCCGAGGCATCACGACGACTGCGGGAATCCCCCGCTTGCGCGCCGCGAGCGCGACGCCCTGCGCATGATTGCCGGCGGATGCACAGATCACGCCGCGCTCGGCCACGGTCGGCGAGAGGTGAGCGAGCTTGTTGTGGGCGCCGCGCAGCTTGAAGGAGAAGACCGGCTGCAGGTCCTCGCGCTTCAGGAGCACCTTGTTGCCGAGGCGGCGCGAGAGCCGCGGCGCCGGATCGAGCGGCGACTCGATCGCTACGTCGTAGACGCGCGCCTTCAGAATTCTTTCGACGTAGTCATTTTCCATACCCCCGCAAGGCTACCGCAACGCAGCGCTTTTTGTGAGTCCGGTCGCCATGCGGGCCTGGGCGGGGAGAAGTCCTTCGCGCTCATTGCAAACGCCGCAGGTTCTATGTTTGCCGTCAAGTGGCCAGGAGGCGCGCGGCATCGAAGTTCTGCGCAGTCCGATCGAGGGTGAAGGCGATTCTGACGAGTTTGCGCGCGATGATGATGTGGGCCGTCGTGGCGGTGAGGCCGCGGGCTCGGTAGCGCTGGTAGATGCTTTTGAAGGGCGCCGAGTCGCGCGCGGCCGCCATGGCGGAGGTGTAGAGCAAGCGGCGGATCTCGGCAGGCCCGCGTTTGGTCAAGTGTCGTCGCCCGCGTCGATCGCCGGAGTCATCCGGACGCGGATCGAGGCCGGTGGCGGCAACGAACGCATCCGCATCCTGGTACGGGATGCGCTCGAGCATGACGAGCAAGGCACGCGAACAGAGGGGCCCAACGCCTGGGATGCTGGCGAGACGATCACAGCGTGCCAGGCGCTCAGGTTCTGCACGGATGAGCTCCTCACTGCGCCGATCGACACGCTCCAGTAGTCGCTTGAAGTCCTCGCTCAGGCGGCGCACTTCGCCTCGACACTCGGGGCAGTCTTTCATCGTGCTCTGCAGTTGCTGACGGCAAACGACGATGCGAACGCGGCGACGCACGAGTCGCGAAAGCTCGGCAATCGCAGGGCTCGCCGGCACATACGGGCGCAGCACTTGGTGCTCGCGCGCCAGGTAAAGCGCGATGAGGTCTGCATCGCAACGATCGGTCTTGGCCCTCTGACCGAGCGCGCCGCGATACGCTTTGATGCGACGAGGATCGAGCACATACACGCGATGGCCCGCCTGATGGGCGAGCGTTGCGATGAGCTGGTGATACGCCCCGGTCGACTCCACGCCGAGCGCAACGGATATCGGCAATGCACCCAGCCAGCGCCGGATGGAGCGCCGCTCATTACGCAGCGTGCATCGCAGCGGCGGCTCATGCCGCGCGATCGTCAGTTCGCCCTTGCCGACATCGACCCCATAGGCTGCAAGAGTTGGCATCTGCGGTTCCTCCCCGGTAAGTTGGCCGATGAAGGCTGGGAGGCACACCCAAGCGTTCGCTTGTACTTAGGCGGTCACCGCAGTTGCCGTTAACTGCCGGCCGCTCGTGTTCCACATCGACGTTAAGTGTGGAGGGAGATTACTGCGGCGGTCTGTCGCGCAGATGGCGCAGTCGGTCCCTACTCCCAGCCTTCCACTCCAGTCTGGAATGGAAGGCCGGCGGGAACATACAAGCGCGAGCGTTGGCAATTCGACCTGCACGGTCGACGGCACCGCGATAGCACATCGTCGAATTGCCCGCTCGCGCAAGGTTCGCCAGAAAAATGGGGATCGCGATCGGGTTTCGATGAAGGTTACGAACCGAGGGGTCGCCTCATTTTTCTGATGCGCGTTTGCGGCATGAGCGCGAAGGACTTCTCCCCGCCCGGCCCCGCGCAAAGTGAGCTACCGCTGCGGCATGGTCTTGATGGCGAAGCGGAAGCGCGTCTTGCCGATGGTGACATGGTCGCCGTCGTGCAGGGTCTGCTTGGAGATGCGGCGGTTGTTGACGTACACGCCGTTGGTGCTGGCGAGGTCTTCGAGAACGGTGAAGTTCGGGCCCGCCAGCATCTGGGCATGGTGGCGGCTGATGAATTTCGTGTCGATCGCAAGATCGTTGTCTTTGGTGCGTCCAATGGTCGTGATCTTGCGGTTGAGGACATGCACAACCTCGCTCTCGCCATCGAGCCGCACGAGAAGCCGCGTCACCGGATCCTGACCGGGCGCGGTGCCCGCCTTGGCATTCTGGGCAGCGGAGTCGGACGACGGCACGCCGCCCTGACTGCCGAGGCGCTCGATGTCCTTCTGAATGGAATCGATGACGACGGCATTCGAACGGATCTCGCCTTCGAGCCGCACAATCTTCGACTCACGGTCGCTCACCGAGCCTTCGAGCGCCGCCCGTTCAGTGCGCAGCCGATTGATGCGTTCTTCGGCCTCGATTGCCGCCGCTTCGCGCTCCCGCAGGACCGCCTGCAGCCTTGTGCTCGCATCCTCGTTCGCACGTAGTTCGCCGCGAGCGGCCGTCAGTGCATCGGACTTTTCGGTGAGCTCGCGCTCGAGCGTGTGCACGTTGTCGATCTGCTCTTTGAGGTCCTGCTCGAGGCCCGCGACCTGCGCATCTCGTTCCGCAAGAAGCTTTGCCTGGGACTCTCTCGCGCCGCGCATCTCGGCGAGCCCGGCCTCCTTCTCGCCCATCTGGCGCGAGATGTCGTTCCACTGCTTGCGCCATTCCTCGATCGACCGCCGGTGTTCCGCAAGCTGCGCGTCGCGACCTTCGACGGTGCGCTCGAGTTCCACAATGCGTTGGTTGCGCGCCTCAAGATCGACCCGCAACAGATCCAGATTGCGCCGCAGGCCCTCGAGGTCACCCTGGAGTCCGAGGCGAACCCGCTCGCGCTCCTGGATGTCGACTGACAGCCGCTCGATGGTCGCTTTCAGCTCCTCGCGCCCCCGGGCGTCGGATTCGGCGCCGCTCGCCGCAGCATCGATGCGTCCCTTGAGTTCCGCGACGGTCGCGTCGCGGGCGCGAAGATCCTGTTCGAGTCCGCCGATCAGCATCGACTTGCGCTCGGAATCGACGCCGAGTTCCTCGATTCGCCGGCCGCGCTCGCCGAGCTCCGCTTCGAGCGATGCGCTGCGCCGCTGCTCGTTCGCGAGTTCCGCTTCCAGTTCGCGCACGCGGCCATGACCCTGCGCGATCTGCCGCTCGAGGCCGGTAATCTGATCGCGCCGCTGCGTCAGCTCGGCGGTGAGCCGGGAGGCGGCCTGATTCTGTCCGTGCGTCGTCGCCTTGAGCTGGGAGACCTCATCGTCGCGGCCGGCGAGCGACTTGCCCATTTCGCTGATCTGGGACTCGAGCCGGACGATCGTCGCCCTGTGATCCTCGACGAGGGCCCCGCTATCGGCCCGCGCGCGCCTCGCCTGCTGCAATTCGACGCCGAGCGCCTCGTAGTCAGCCCGCTGTCGTAAAATTTCACGCTCGAGCTCGAACACCGCCTCGTCGTGGATGCGCCGGCGCGCATCGAGGTTCTGCAGTCTCTCGAGATAGGCATCGTTGCGCCGCGCGAGGTCGGCGAGCTCGGCTTCGAGCCGGGCGCTGCGGCCCGCCTCGCGGTCGAAGCGCGCGATCAGCTCGAGCCGCTCGGATTCCTTGTGCTCGAGGCGGGTAGTGAGGTCGCGCACACTGCTCTCGAGCGCCGCGACGCGACCCTGCGACGCGCCATGCAGGCCCTGCGTGCCGCTCAGCTGCTCGGCGAGCTCACGGCTTTGCCGATCCGCCGTTGACAGCTGGTCGCGCAGCGTCGCGATCTGCATTTCGCGCGCCGCGAGATCAGCCTCGGTCTGCGCAATACGCGCATCGCGCGCGCGCAGCTTTTCATCGGCCGTGACGTGTTCGATGTCGCGGGCGTCGCGCTGCTGCTCGAGTTCGCGCACCTGCTGGGCACGTTGCGCGACCTCGCCCTTGAGGCGCGCGATGGTTTCACCCCGCGCTTCGAGATCCGCGCCGAGCGTACGCAGGGATTCGTCCCGGTCCTCGACCGCAGTCGTAAGATCCGAGCGTTCCTTCTCAAGCGCTCGCAGGCTCCGTTCGAGATTGCGCAGATCCTCGCCGCGGTCGCCAAGTTCGCGCTCGAGGACACCGACGCGCTCGCGGGCCGACGCGTGATCGTCGTCGAGGCGGCGACGCGTATCTTCCAGCTCGCGGTTGCGGCGCTCCACGGTCGCAAGCTCGCGTGTAGCCCCCTCGAGATCGCGTTCGAGACGCGCGATCTGTTCTGCCCGGGCCTTGAGGCTCGCCTCGAGGGAGCGGATGTTTTCGCTGATGGTCCTGAGGTCGCCGCCGAGGCCGCTCGATTCCACGCGCACCGTTTCGTCGGCTTCGGCCGCGGGCGTGCCCTCGAACGTCCGGACGTCGAGTGCTGGAAGTTCATCAGTGCGGTCCGGATCCTGACCCAGGCCGACCGGTGGCGTCGAACGTTTGCTCATTATTCTTATTAGTTTATGGACCGCATGTCGGTCCTGCCGTAACCGATATCCCAATACAAGATGTCAGATCGGGCCGGGTTGCGCGACTAGACTAGACATAAGCCCCCTTTCCCCACAAGCCCCGTGCGAAAACAAGTGGCGCATCACTGCCCCAGCCTGTAGCTGCGCTGCGGTATGCTTCGCGCCCGCTGTGAAATCCGTTCTCACGCTGGCTCTTGCGCAATGCTTTTCCGCCACCGGGACTGCGGTTGTCGTGCTGCTCGGGGGCATCCTCGGCACGACCCTTGCGCCGACTCCGCTGCTTGCAACCTTGCCTGCTTCGCTGCAGATCGTTGGGGTCGCACTCAGCACCGTCCCGGCGGCCCTCTTCATGCAGCGCTTCGGGCGCAAGCGCGGCTTTGTCCTGAGCGCCTGCACGGCCATCGGTGCGACGCTCCTCGCGTCGCTCGCGGTCGCGCGCGGCAGTTTCAGCCTGCTGTGCGTCGCGACGCTCTTTATCGGGACGAACAACGCCTTCACCCTGCAGTACCGCTTCGCCGCCGCGGAATCCGTGCCGGCGGAGAAGATCGGCAAGGCCGTGGGCATCGTGATGGTCGGCACGCTGGTCGCGGCGTGGCTCGGACCGACACTCGCGCTCGAGACGAGGCATCTCATTGCCGGGCGGGAGTTCGCCGGTTCGTTCCTCGCGACGAGCGGACTTTACGTGATCGCGATCGCGATCCTCGCGCGCCTGCCCGACGCCGGCCATGCGCAGCTCCCGCCCTCCGGCGGCCGGCCGCTCGCTGAAATACTCCGCCAGCCGCTCTTTCGCGTTGCGGTCGCGGCGAGCCTCGTTTCCTACGCCGTGATGAGTTTCATCATGACGGCGACGCCCATCAGCATGCATATCCACGATCATCACTCGGTGGATGCGACCGGCTCGGTGATCAAGGGACATCTCATGGGCATGTACGTGCCGGCGCTCGCGAGCGGCTGGCTGGTCTCGCACTTCGGCGTGCGCCCGATGATGATCGCCGGCATCCTGACGATGGCGGGCTGCATCGGCATCGCCGCGCTCACGTCGCACGAGGTGCTGCACTACGGTGTCGCGCTGGTGATGCTCGGCGCCGGCTGGAACCTGCTCTTCGTCTCGGCGACGACGCTGCTGACGCGTTGCTACCGGCCCGAAGAGCGCTTCCGCGCGCAGGGCTTCAACGATTTCCTCACCTTCGGCTGCCAGGCGACGGTGTCTCTGCTCGCCGGGGCCGCGATGGCGGCCTTCGGCTGGCGCACGCTCAATCTCGTGGCGCTGCCGCTGCTCGTCGTGATGCTGGCCCTTGTGTTCGTGCGCTGGCGCCGACTCGGCTCAGCGATCGAGAAATGACCTGAGCGGCGCAGCGATCGACTTCGGCGCTGATCGGAATACGCCGGTGCCGCAGTCCGGCAGATCGACGAGCTTGAGATCACGCATCCAGGGCGTCGCTCTGAGGCTCGCATCCCACAGGTGATCCCGCGTGCGGACGAGGAGCGCGGGTTGCGTGACCAGAGGCAGCCGCTCCGCAGCCGGGTAACCGAGCGCCGCGTCAGGCATCCACCAGAAATTCGGGCCATTGTGCAAGCGAATCGCGAAGTCCTCGGCCCTCGTGCCAAGGTCCGCCACCGGATCCTCGAGCGCGATCGACCGCTGCCAATCGGCCGCGAGATGACTGCCATCGGCGGCGACCGCGATCGGCGTCATGGATCGTACCCACGCGGCGCGCTCGTCGGCGTCCGGGATCGGCAGGCTCACGAAGACGAGCCGTCGCACGACCTCCGGCCTGAGGAGCGCAAGCTCCGCAGCAATGAGCGAGCCGGTCTGGTGGCCGAGCACGTCGATCTGGTTGAAACGCATGTGATCGGCGAAATCCGCGATCGCGGCGGCGTAGTCTTCGATCGTGGGCTTCGACGGCGGGGGATCCGATTCACCGCAGCCGGGCAGGTCCGGTGCGTACACCGGACGATCGCGGCCGATCTCCTCCATGAAGGGACGGAAAACGCGGCTCGAGAGCGAGCCGCGATGCAGGCACAGGAGTGTCGCGTGATCGTCGAAGCCGCCGCCGACCGGAAACGCCGTCGTCACGTGCAGCTGACCGAAGCGGCACTCGAAGTACGCGCGGCGAATGCGCGCCGCTTCATCGGCAACCGGCGCGGCGGGCTTGTTGCGTTTCGACTTCATGTGGTGCGCAGATACCAGTCGTAGTCGAGGTCGGTCACCTCGGCGCCGAAGCGATCGCACTCCTGGCGCTTGATCGCAAGAAAGACCTTCAGGAATTGCGGACCGAGTGCATCAGCCAGGAATTCCGAAGCCGCCGCCCGCTCGATCGCTTCGTACCAGGTCGCGGGCAGACTCGTGCGCTTCGCCTGCGCATAGCCGTTACCCACGATCGGTGGTCCCGGATCGAGCCTCTGCTCGATGCCGAGCCGTGCGGCGCCGAGCACGGTCGCTGCCGCCAGGTAGAGATTGGCGTCGGCGCCCGCGACGCGATGCTCGATGTGCCGGCTCGCGGGTGCGCCGGCCGGCACCCTGAGACTCACCGAGCGATTGTTGACGCCCCAGGTCGGTGCGATCGGTGCGTAGCTAGACGGACGAAAGCGCCGGTAGGAATTGCCGTTCGGCGCGAATATCGCGACGCTCTCGGCCATGGTCTTCTGCATGCCGCCAACGGCGTGGCGAAGTAGCGCGCTGCCTTCGGGCGCTGCGTCAGCGAACACATTGACGCTCGCACCGTCCTCGAGACTCAGGTGCAGGTGCAGGCCGCTGCCGGCATGTTCGACGAAAGGCTTCGCCATGAAGGTTGCTGTGACGCCGTGCTTCGCCGCGATGCCCTTGATCAGGCGCTTGAAGAGAATCGCTTCGTCGACAGCCTTGAGCGCGTCGCGCCGGTGATGGAGCGTGATCTCGAACTGGCCGGGCGCGTATTCAGACATCAGTGTCTCCGCGGGCAGATCCTGTGCCCTCGCGGCGGCGAAGAGGTCATCGAAGAGTTCCTTGAGGTCATCCAGCCGATTGAGGCTGTAAGAGTCGATCTTCTGCCGGCCACCGGCGGCGGGCCGATACACGGGCTCGATGCCTTTGCCGTCCCGGTCGCGCACGAGATAGAACTCGATCTCGCAGGCCATGACCGGCGTCAGGCCGAGCGCAGCGAATCGCTCGACCGCGCGTGCGAGCGCATGGCGCGGATCCCCGGCAGCCGGCCGGCCGTCGAGCTCGTACATCGTGAGCATGAGTTGCGCGGTGGGCCGCACGAGCCACGGCGCGCGGAGCAAAGTGCCGGGGACCGGCCGACAGAGCTTGTCGGCATCGCCCACGTCCCAGACGAGGCCCGTGGCGTCGACGTCAGCTCCGGTGATGTCGAGTCCGACGATCGAGCCGGCGACATTGCGCCCGGTAGCGAACAGTGTCTCGATCTCCGCACGGGCGATGCTCTTGCCGCGCGGCACGCCACCCGGATCCGTGATGAAGATCTGTACGGCCTCGACGTCGGGATTCGCCGCGAGGAATGCACGGGCTTCCTCGGCGGATGCAGCAGGGTTGACCTCGGCGGCGTTCATGCGGAATGCGAAGGTGATTTCAGGTCGCGCAGCCAGGCGGCGAATGCGCTGCGCAGCGCTTCGAGATCCGCGCGTGTGGTCGCGGGGCTCACCAGCATCATGTTGTGGAACGGTGTGATCAGCACACCGCGGTTCGCGAGAAAAAGGCGCAGGGCCTGCGACAGTTCGTCATCGAGCCCGACTCGGGCTTCGACCGCATTGCGCGGCGGGACCGCGCGAAACAGCAGTTCGAGCCGCGCGCCGATGCGCGTGATGCAGAAGGGCCAGCCTTCCGGCCGGAACACCTCGTCAAGCCCCTCTTCGAGCATCACGGCGGACTCGATCATCTGCTTGTAGGCATCCGGCGTCATGACTTCGTTGAGGCACGCGTTGAGCGCAGCCATCGCAACCCGGTTCGCGGAGAGCGTCGTACCCATGCCCGAATGGCCTTCCGGCTTCAGGGCAAGCACGCCAAGCATGCGTTCGCGCAGTTCCGCGTTGAAGCCGTACACAGCGCAGGGAAAACCGCCGGCGACTGCCTTGCCGACCACGAGAAGATCCGGCTCGAGTCCGCAAACGCGGCTATAGCCGCCGAGCCCCGTGCTCAGCGTATGCGTTTCGTCGATCGCAAGGAGCGTGCCATGCTTGCGCGTCAGATCGCGCAGCGCAATGTGAAACCCCGGGTCGGGCAGCACCATGCCGATGTTGGTGAGCGCCGGCTCGCAGAGGACGCAGGCGACATCGCGCGACTTGAGGGCCCGCTCGAGTCCCAGAATATCGTTGAAGGCGACCACGCGCGTCGCGCTCGCCAGATCGTAGACCTGCCCGACAAGACTTCGCTCGGCAATGGTGCGTCCGCCTTCCAGCGCGACGCACGTGTCGTCCACCATGCCGTGATAGCAGCCGTCGAACACCACGATGAAGCGCCGGCCGGTGATGCCGCGCGCCCAGCGGATAACGCAACGATTCGCATCGCTGGCCGTCTGCGTCACCTGCCAGTACGGCAGACGGAAGATGCGGGCGAGTGCGACGCCGACAGCGCCGACTTCCTCGCTCGGCAGCATGCAGGTGAGTCCGCGCTGCGCCTCCTCGACGATCGCCTTGGTGACCGGATACGGCGAGTGCCCGAACATCGCGCCCGTGTCGCCCAGGCAGAAGTCGCTGTAGCGCCGGCTGTCGATGTCGATGAGCTGTGCGCCTTGCGCCTCCCGCACGGCGATCGGAAATGGCGTTCCCCAGTCGTGCATCCAGTGCATGGGCACCCCGTGCAGCCAGTGCGCGTTCGCCGAAGCGTGCGCCCGGGCTGACAGCGGATGCTCGCGCTCGAAGCGCTGGCGTTCGCGCGCCAGCATCGCCTGCAGGGCGCTGCGCGCGATCTCGGTATTCTTCAGTGTCATGAGCCGATGTTCCCGCCGCTTCAGTCGTCAATCTCGAACGGCAGGCCCGCGTCGAACGCCTTGCGGTCCGCCACGCTCATGCCTTCGCGCAGCGCCTTGATGGTGAATCCGCCGACGAGCCGGCCGCGGTCGACGTACATCCAGTCGCTGATGCGCTCCTTGTCGACGACGATGCGATCGCCGAAATGGACGTTGCGTACATCGAGCGGCTGGTTGGCGATGCGCCCGGTGAACTGCCCGTTCGAGAACCGCTCGATGTCCATCCAGAATTGCTCGATGTGCGTGCCTTCGATGACCGGTACCTTGATCGCGAACGAGCGCTGGTGGGCGCCGGCATTCGTAAATGCCCCGATGAATTCCTCGACAGTGCCGCGGGCCTTCTCGATCGCAGCGTTCATGCGCGCGTTTTCCGTTGAGACGCGGAAAACGTCGGGTTGCCCGCTCCGGTGCACGATGCTTTCGTCGCCCGCGCCGGCCGTCGCCGCGAGTGCAGCGAGCGCGAGGAATGCGAGAAGAGGCTTACGCATGAAATCCGCCCGTTCAGTCGATTCGAAATCCGAGCTCGCGCTCGAACGCGGGGCGTTCCTCGGGCTGCAGCCGGTCGCGCATCAGGCGCACCGAGTAGCCACCCTTCAGGACGCCGTTCTCGACGTACATCCAGTCCGAGATTTCCCCGGCCGGCACGGTAACCCGCTCGCCGTATTTGACGCCAGTGATGTCGCCCGGATGATTCGCGACGATGCCGGTGAAACCGTCGTCGGTTGCGCTTTCGAGCGTCACCCAGTACTGCTCGACGAGCCCTTTTTCAGCGGCCAGCATCTTGAAGCGAAAATCGCGCTGCGCCGGACCGCGCTCGCGAAAGGCACGCAGGAATTCCCCGGCGGTCTTGCGCGCCTCGACAATGCCCTGCGCGGTCAGCGGGTCGTCGATCGCAATGCGTTCGACCTCCGGCCGGCGGTCTTCGAGGTTTACTGTGATCGGCGCGGCTGGGGGCTTTCCCGTACATGCCGCGAGCGCCGCCGCGCAGGCAAGCATGCACGTCACGCTGCGCAAACTCGCCCACCGGCTATTGTCAAAATCACATGGACCCACCGGGACTCGCCTCGTAGCATCTTTTCCCATGCTGGCAATCTTCATAACCACTGTCGCCGGCGCATCCATCGCGCTCTTCGCCCAGTCCTGGCCGAAGGAAGAGTCGCCACCGAAGCGCCGCACCGGGCGCTATTTTCGCGCGGTCTCCATCGTACCGAGCAGCACAGCGGGTTGTTGTGCCGCCTGCGAAGCGCTGAGCTCGCAACGCTTCCTTCTGAAGGATGCGCCGAAGCTCCCGCTCGCCCAATGTACGGCGAGCGAATGCAACTGCCGCTACCGTCATCACTCGGATCGCCGCCAGTACGTCAACCCGGGTCGCCGCGTCCGCGACTTCGGCCAGAGCCAGCCGCAATTCGACGGCCACGAACGGCGCCTATGGGACGTGAGCCGCCGCCGCGGCCGCAGGCGCGCCAGAGCCTGAGACTTTCAGTCGCCGGATGGTATCGAGAACGGCTGCGCCGCCGCCGCGTCGTAAACCTGGATCTCGTTGCCACGCCTCAGCATGCGCCGGCCGAGGTCCGGAAAATCCGCAATCTCGACTTCGTGGTGCTCGCCCCCCATGAGATAGACGAGGTCGGCGTCCGCAGCGTTCGTAAGGTGGTGCGCAACGGACGGCGTCGGAAAGCCCATGAAATCGCCGGCTCCCACTTCGTATTCAACGTCATCGATGCGCGCAGTGCCACGTCCGGCCAGGATGTAGATCCACTCCTCCTCCGTCTGGTGCGAGTGGTACACGAACGATTCCTTGCCCGGCGGCACGCGCACGAGGCTCACACCCGTGCGCTTGAGGCCCACCATGCGTGCGAGCTGCGTGCCGATGATCTCCGAGCGGGGATTCCACGGATGGGAAAAGGTCTGCGCGTGTTCAACCGCTTCCGCGGCGCGCAGGAGATACAGATTCGGTTTGTCCTGCATGGCTCGACGCCCTACCAGGCAATTTCCTTGCCGTCGTAATTGAGAAAGCGGCCGGAGTCCTCGCGGGTGAGGCCGGCGATGACGCGGCGTATGCCCCCGACACTGGTCGCGACGTCGATCTGCGCGTGTTGTCCGCCCATGTCGGTCTTCACCCACCCCGGGTGCATTGCCACGGCAATGATGCCGAGACGCTTGAGGTCAATGGCCATCGACCGGACGACTGCGTTCGCGGCGGCCTTCGTCGAACGATAGCCGTACATGCCGCCGAGATTGTTCTGCCCGATCGAACCCATGACGCTCGTCAGCGTGACGATCTTCTTCTCGCCGCCAGCCGCCACCTGCTTCACGAATGCCTCGGCGACCTTCATCGGCCCGAGCGTGTTGACGCGAAAGGTCTCGAGCCACAGCGCGTAGTTCGCCTCGCCGAATTTCTGCTGTCCGCCGACACCGGCGTTGTTGACGAGCACGTCGATGGGGGTCTTCGCGAGCTCCGCCGCGAGCCGATCGATGCCCGCGTGGTCGAGCACGTCGAGCGGGTGCACCGTTACGCGTCCCGCAGACCCCTCAGCGAGTTTCGCGAGCTCCGCTGCGCCGTCCGGCTTGCGGCAGCCCGCGATCACACGCCAGCCGTCGGCCGAATACTGGCGGACGAATTCGAGGCCGATGCCCCGGCCGGCGCCTGTCACGAGAATCGAAGGCATGCCAAGGACCCGCTTGCCTACCACTCGCCGACGTTCGGCATCGACTTCCAGGGTTCGGCCGGCGCGAGCGCGTCGCCCTTTTGCAGGAGCTCGACCGAGATCTTGTCGGGCGAACGCACGAACGCCATCCTGCCGTCGCGCGGCGGGCGATTGATCGTGACGCCGCGCTTCATCAGGCGGTCGCACACCGCATAGATGTCATCGACCGCGTAAGCGAGATGGCCGAAATTGCGCCCGCCCGCGTAGACCTCGGGGTCCCAGTTGTGTGTGAGCTCGACCTGCGCGTCTTCATCGCCCGGGGCCGCAAGAAAGATGAGCGTGAAGCGGCCCTTCTCGTTCGACATGCGCTTGACCTCCTTGAGGCCCAGGCCGTCGCAGAAGAACTTGAGCGTCGATTCGACATCGCTGACGCGGATCATGGTATGCAGGTATTTCATGGCTGACCGGTACCGGGATTGGGATATTGGGGATTTCGCTATTCGAGCCGGAGTGGAGATTGAGGTCAAGCGTCGAGGAAATCCCCAATATCCCAATCCCGGTACCGAAATCAGAACATTTCAGATGCACCCGGTGGCTTGATCGTTGTCTTGTGTCGCGACGGGATGTGATCGCCCGTGATCATGTCCTCGTACGTCTGGCCCGGGCCCACCATCGGATACACGCCCGCGTCCGGGTCGATCATCACCTCGAGGAAGGCTGGGCCCGCGAAGCCGATGAATTCCTCGATGACGCGCGGCACGTCCGCTTTGCGCTCGAGCCGCACCGCATAGCGGAACCCGTCCGCCTGCGCCGTCTTCACGAAATCCTTCTTGTGCAGCGACTTGTCGCTCGCAGACAGGCGCCCCTTGAAGAAGAGCTTCTGCCACTGCTTCACCATGCCATCGCCGAAATTGTTGAGCACGACGATCTTGATCGGCAGGTCGTAGGTCGCCGCCGTTTCGAGCTCGCCGATGTTCATGCGGATACTGGCATCGCCGTCCACATCGATCACCAGCCGCCGGCGCTGTGCAAACTGTGCGCCGATCGCGGCCGGCAGGCCGAAGCCCATCGTCCCCATGCTGCCGGAGGTGAGCCACAGGCGCGGATAGCGGAAGTCGAAGAACTGTGCCGCCCACATCTGGTGCTGGCCGACGCCCGTCGTGATGATCGCCTCGCCCTTCGTGAGGCGGTTGATTTCCTCGAGCACGTAGTGCGGCTGGATGAGCGGGCTCGCACGATCGTAGTTCATGGCGTGCTTGCGCCGTGATTCATCGAGTGCCGCATGCCATTCGCGCCAGTCGCGCTTGAAGCCCGTGCGCTTGCCGTGGCCGAGGAGCGCGAGCAGCGCGTCGGGCAGCACGCCGACGTGGCTCCAGTGCACGTGCTTCACCTTGTTGATCTCGGAGGCATCGATGTCGAAGTGCGCGATGCGCCTGGCGTTGCGCGCGAACTTCGCGGGCACGCCCGCGACGCGGTCATCGAAGCGCGCGCCGACGGTGATGAGAAAGTCGCAATCGTCGACCGCGTAATTCGCGAACGCCGTGCCGTGCATGCCGAGCATGCGCATCGAGAGTGCATGCGTCGTGTCGAACGAACCGATACCCATGAGCGTCGTGACGCCCGGAATGCCGAACTCGTAGGCGAATTCGCGCAGAGCGTAGGCCGCTGCGCCATTGATCACGCCGCCGCCGGCGTAGATGAGCGGACGCTTGGCTTCGCCCAGCATGGCGAAGAAATCGGTCGCGGCCTTTTCGTCGATCGCATTCGCTGACAAGCGGCTCATGCGCTGGCGGTAGCCCGGGACGGCGAGGTGGCCGGACCCCTGGAAAATGCCCTCCCAGTTCTGCACGTCCTTCGGTACGTCGAGCACGACTGGGCCAGGACGGCCGGTGCGCGCGATCTCGAAGGCGGTGCGCACCGTCGCTTCGAGCTTGGTCGGATCGGTGATGAGGAAGATGTGCTTGGCAACCGATCCCATGAGGCTCGGGACCGGTGCTTCCTGGAACGCATCCGTGCCGATCGCGCTCGTCGGCACCTGGCCGCAGATCACGACGATCGGAATGGAATCCGCCATGCAATCGCGCACGGGCGTTACGGTATTGGTCGCGCCCGGCCCCGAGGTCACGAGGCAAACGCCAACCTTGCCGCTCGCGCGCGCGTAGCCGGCCGCCATGAACCCCGCGCCCTGCTCGTTCGCCGGCACGATAAGCGGGATGGCGCGGCCGTCCTTCGCGTGCTCCTGGTTGAAGAGGAACACCGCATCGTAGGTCGGAAGGATGGCGCCGCCGCTGTAGCCGAAGATGGTGTCGACGCCCTCGTCGGCCAGCACCTGGATGATCATCTCCGCACCCGTCATCTTGCGTCCGGCAAGCGGGTGGGTCACATGATCGAGGGCCTGATAGGTCGCCTTCACAGATTCGAAATCCGCTCGAAAAACAGGGATCGGAAGAGACTAACAGAAGGTGCCGGTGTTGGATAACTGAGGATTCTTGGCGCCTCTTGCCGGCCAGATCCTCGGTTATCCAACACCGGCACCGGCTTGGTATATTCCGGCTGTGAGACACATCATCGCGATCCTGCTGCAGAACGAGGCCGGCGCCCTGACCCGGGTGACAGGCCTGTTTTCGACCCGGGGCTACAACATCGAGTCGCTGTCGGTCGCGCCGACCCAGGATGCGACCGTCTCGCGCATCACGCTCGTGACCAAGGGCTCGGAAGCGGTCATCAACCAGATCGCGAGTCAGCTCCTGAAGCTCGTGGATGTGGTGAACGTTGAAGACATGACGAGCGGCGAGCACCTGGAACGCGAGCTCCTGCTCGTCAAGCTGGATGTCCGCGACGGTACGCGCGCGGCGGTCGACGAGCTCCTCGCACGCAAAGGCGCGCGGGTGATCGCAGAGAAGGGCGCGACGCTCGTTGTCGAACTCACATCGAGCGAAGTAGCGGTCGCACGCCTCGTCCAGGATCTCGCGGTCGTCGCCGAGATCCGCGAGGTCGTCCGCAGCGGCGCGCTCGGCATTGGTCAGGGTGGCGGCGGGAAGTCCTGAGCCTCGCGCCCGAGAAAGCGCCCGAGCGCTTTCACCTTCGGCGTTTCCCAGTAGGCCGGTGGACTCACGAAGTAGTACGAAAATCGCTCGCGCGCAGCCTTCGGCCCGAGTGCGACCAGCCGTCCCGCTGCGAGATCACCCGCGACGAGCGACCAGCGCGCAAGCGCGGCGCCTTGCCCCTGCTCCGCCGCCATCAGAAGGAACGCCGAATCGTCGTAGCTCGGGCCCGCCGGCGGTTGTGTCAATTCATGGCCAGCGGCATCGAACCAGACGCGCCACGGTTCCGACGAGCTGTGCAGCAGCGGCCAGCGCTCGAGCTCCGCAAGCTGACGCGGCTTGCCGAGCCGGCTGACAAGCGCGGGCGCCGCTACCGGCAGCAGCCATTCGTCGAACAGCTTCTCGCTGGTGACGCCCTGCCACTGGCCGAGACCGTAGCGAATGCCGGCATGTACGTCGTTGCGCTGGAAATCGATGAGCCGGCGGTCGCACTGGATGTTGAGCTGGATGTCCGGATGCTGCTTGTGAAACTCTGGCAGCCGCTGCACCAGCCATTTCTGCATGAGCGAGGGCAGTAGCGTGAGGGTGAGGCTGCCGCCGAGATGACGGTCGTTGAGCACGCGCACGGCACCATAAATATGATCGAGGCCCCGCCGCACGGCTTCATAAAGTGTCGCGCCCTCTTCGGTGAGTTCGACCTTGCGTCCGCGCCGCCTGAGGAGCGGCTGGCCGAGGTAGCGCTCGAGCGCCTTGATCTGTGTCGATACGGCCGCGGGAGTCACGCTCAGCTGCGTAGCCGCCGCCGAAAAGCTGAGGGCGGCGGCGACCGCTTCGAAAACCCTGAGCGCATTGAACGGCAGGCGGGAGCGTTGGCGCATGGCTCGAAGTTAAGCGTTTCGAATGACGGGTTAAGCAGCGAGAATTGCCGTGCATCTTAGGCCATGCGCAGAATGGCGGCATGACAGGCGAAAACACGGGCTATACGCTCTACGACTACCTGCCTTCCGGCAACGGCTACAAGGTGCGGCTCACCCTGAGGCACCTCGGATTGCCTTACGAGTTGGTCGAAGTCGACATCATGAAGGGTGCCTCGCGCACGCCCGAATTCCTGGCGCGCAACCCCATCGGCCGGATCCCGACCCTGAAGCTCCCGGACGGCACCTTCCTTGCGGAGAGCATGGCAATCATCTGGTACCTCGCGGAAAGCTCGGTCCTGTTGCCGGCCTCGCGTCTCGAGCGGGCGCGCGTGCTGTCGTGGCTGTCATTCGAGCAGTACGAACTCGAACCGAATGTCGCGACGGCGCGCTTCTGGCTGTCCATCCAGCATCGCAAGCCCGCGGAGCTCGGCGAGAAACTCACCGAAAAGCAGGAGAAGGGCAACCGGGCGCTCGCCGTGCTCAACGAAGGCCTGAAGGGCAAGCCCTTCCTCGTGGGATCCTGGTTCTCGCTCGCCGACATCAGCCTCTATGCCTACACGCACGTCGCCGGTGAAGGCGGCTTTGACTTGAACCGCTATCCGAACGTCCTCGCCTGGTTGAAGCGCGTCGCCGCTCTGCCGAATCACGCGCCGATCACCGCCCGCTAGCGCGGTGCCGCGTCGTGCTTATTGCGTTTGCCGGCCGCTCGTGCTTTCGTTCCTGCCGAAGCAGCATCCACAATAAGCACGAAAAGCACGACCCGGCACCGAATGAAGACGCGCGCAGCGGTTCTGCTGAAGACGGGCCACACGCCTCCCTATGGCGTGAGCCGCCCGCTGCGCATCATGGAAGTCGAGCTCGATCCGCCGGGGCCCGGTGAAGTCCTCATCCGGGTGCGCGCGGCGGGCCTCTGTCACTCGGACCTCTCCGTCATCGACGGGACGCGCCCCCGCGAACTGCCACTCATTCTCGGGCACGAGTGCGCGGGCGTAATCGAACAGCTGGGGCCGAGCGTCAAGGACCTGCGTGTCGGAGATCACGTCGTCGCCTCGTTCATGCCGAGTTGTGGCGCCTGTGAGCCCTGCATCGCCGGACGGCCGGCGCTCTGTGAGCCCGGCTTCGCCGCCAACATGGCGGGAACGCTGCTGAGCGGCGCGCGCCGCCTGCACAGGGAGGGGGGGCCCATCCATCACTTTCTCGGCGTTTCTGCCTTCGCCGAGCACGCTGTGCTTTCGCGCACCGCAGTCATTCGCGTCGATCCGCGCCTGCCGTTCGACGAGGCCGCCATCTTCGGGTGTGCTGTGATCACCGGCACGGGCGCAGTCGTCAACACTGCCGCTGTCCCGCGCGGATCGACGGTCGCGATTGTCGGTCTTGGCGGCGTCGGCCTCTCGGCGCTCCTCGCCGCGCACATGCTCGAAGCAAAAGCGATCGTCGCCATCGACTTGAGCGACGAAAAGCTCAACGTCGCGCGCATTCTCGGCGCCACTCATGCGTTCAAGGCGGGCGATGCGGATTGCGCCAAGCAGGTGCGTGAGGCAACCCACGGCGGCGTGCAATATGCATTCGAAGCGGCGGGCAGCGTCGCGGCGCTCGAGCTCGCCTATCGGATCACGCGTCGCGGCGGCACAACGGTCACCGCCGGACTCGCAGCCGCGGACCAACGCGCGAGCCTTTCATACCTGAGTATCGTGAGCGAAGAGCGCACCCTGAAAGGCAGCTTCATGGGCAGCGCCGTGCCGACGCGCGATATTCCGCGTTACATCGGCTGGTACCAGGCAGGGAAACTGCCGGTGAAGCGGCTCCTTTCGGAGCACATCTCGCTCGATCAGATCAACGAGGGGTTCGACCGCCTCGCCGCGAGCCAGTCCATCCGCCAGATCGTGATGCTGTAGTCGGGCTTCAGGGAACGAGAACGGTCGAGCCCGTCGTCTTGCGGCCCTCGAGATCCCGATGCGCATGGGCCGCCTCCTTGAGCGCATAGGTCTGGCCGACGTGGATCTTGACCTTCCTCGTTTTCACGACGCCAAAGAGTTCGCGCACTGCGTCTTCGAGTGCTTCGCGCGTCGGCACGTAATGATCGAGCGTGGGCCGCGTGAGAAAGAGCGAACCGCGGCGTGACAGCTCGAGCGGAGCCATCGGCGGCACGGGACCCGACGAATTGCCGTAGGTCACCATGAGCCCGAGCGGGCGCAACACGTCGAGCGACTGCGAAAATGTGTCCTTGCCGATCGAATCGTACACGACGGGAACGCCCACGCCGTGCGTGAGTTTCTTCACCCCTTGAACCCAGTCGTCGCTCCCCACGATGAACGTTGCGTGGCAGCCGTTCTGGCGTGCGAGCCGCGCTTTCTCATCGTTGCCGACGATGCCGATGACACGCGCACCGAGGTGCCGCGCCCACTGGCACAGGATGAGCCCGACGCCGCCCGCCGCTGCATGTACGACGATCGCTTCGCCTTTCTTCACGCGATACGTGCGACGCAGGAGGTACCACGCGGTGAGGCCTTTCAGCATCATCGCGGCCGCCGCTTCGTCGGAAATCTGCGCCGGCAGCTTGAAGGCGCGGTCGACCACGATGTTGCGCACCTCGCGGTACGATCCGGGTGGACCCGAGAGATACGCCACGCGATCGCCGATTTTGAAGCCCCGCACGCGTTTGCCCACGGCCGCGACCGTGCCGGCAGCTTCGCGACCGAGGCATGCAGGCAGTGGAATCGGATAAAGGCCCGTCCGCTGGTACGTGTCGATGAAATTGACGCCGATGGCGGTATGGCGAACGGCTATCTCGCCGTCAGCGGGCGGCGCGACGTCTTCCGATTCCCAGGTGAGCACCTCGGGACCGCCGTAGGCGCGAAGCAGGATGGCGTGGGACATGGCACGATTGTAATGCGTGCCGCTCCGGCAGCGAAGGATCGAACTTTGGCAAACCTCGCTTTTGTCGGCCTCGGCAACATGGGTCTTGGCATGGCAAGGCGGCTGCTCGCTGCCGGCAACCGCCTGTCGGTCTATAACCGGTCGGCCTGGAAGGCGGAATCGATTGCCCGCGAGGGCGCCAGGGTATGCACGACTCCCCGCGAGGCCTGTGGCGATGTCGATGCGGTCTTCGCGATGACGGCCGATGACCGCTCATCCCGCGCGGTCTGGCTCGGACCCGAAGGCATTCTGGCGGCGAAGCTCGCAGGCGGAACGCTCGCCATCGAATGTTCGACGCTTTCCTACGATTGGGTGCTGGAGCTCTCCGCGACGGCTCGAGCACGTGGTCTGCGCTATCTCGACGCGCCGGTGACGGGACTCCCTGAAGCCGCGGCGTCCGGTGCGCTGACACTGCTCGTCGGCGCCGATGCTCGCGATCTCGATGCGGCACGACCGTTGCTCGCGCCCATTGCCAACCGCATCCTGGATTTCGGACAGGTGGGCAGCGGTACCGTCTACAAACTCGTGGTGAATCTCATCGGCGCCGTGCAGATTGCTTCAGCCGCCGAAGGCATGGCGATCGCCGAGCGGGCGGGCCTCAATCTCTCCGAGGTCGCCGATGCCATCGCGACCGGTCAGGCCGCAAGCCCGCAGGTCGTGCGCAACGCGCGCCGCATGGCGGACGGCGACCACGACCGGAACATCGTGTTCACGCCGGCGCTGCGTCTGAAGGACGTCGAGTATGCGATCGCGCTCGCGAGGAAAGTCGGCATCGGCAGTCCCTTCGGCTCGCTCGCGCAGAGCCTCCTTAAGCGCCTTTGCGATCTCGGTGCGGCGCAGGTGAACGAGAGCCGGATTATTGACGTCGCTCGAGCGGCGCCCGCGCAATCGCGAGATCCGTGACCGGCTGCCCGCCGATCAGATGCTGCTGGATGATGCGCTCGAGATTGGCGGGCGTCGCCCGCTGATACCAGGTTCCTTCCGGGTAGACGAGCGCGATCGGCCCCTGCACGCAGATGCGCAGGCAATCCGCCTTGGTCCTGAGCACGCCGCCGTCGCGATCCGCGAGCCCGAGCTCCTTCAGGCGCTTCTTCAGGAACGTCCAGGACTCCTGCTGAACGGCGCTCTCGGCGCACTTGCCGCCGACGCAAAGAAGGATGTGGCGCTGGTTGGCGCCGAGGTGCAGGAGGCGGATGGCCTCGGAGAGGGGATCGGGCATGGATTCCTCGAATGGCGGGACGCACGACTATAATGCGGGCGCCGCCAAAAAGAGAACGAAGAAGCCGATTCCACCATGAGCGATGCCATCGTCATCGCCGGCGCCGGACAGGCGGCGGCCCAGCTCGTCGACAGCCTGAGGCGCGAGGGATTCAAGGGTCCGCTCACGGTCGTCGGCGATGAACCGTTTCTGCCGTATCAGCGGCCGCCGCTCTCGAAGAAATTCCTGCAGGGCGAGCTCGAGCTCGAGCGCCTTTTCATCCGGCCCGCTTCGTTCTACCAGACGACGCAGGCCGAGATGCGCACGGGCACGCGCGTCACCGCCATCGACCGCGATCGCAGGAAAGTCAGCCTGAGCGACGGCTGCGAGCTCGAATACGCGAAGCTCGTGCTCGCGATCGGCAGCCAGGTGCGGCGCATCCGCCTCCCCGGGAGCGATCTCGCGGGTGTCCATTACCTTCGCACCATCGAGGACGTACATCGCATTCGTGCTGCGGCCGCGCCCGGCAAGCGTCTCGTCGTGATCGGCGCGGGCTACATCGGGCTTGAGGTCGCCGCAACCTGTCGCCAGCTCGGCCTCGACGTCACCGTCGTCGAGGCGCTCGACCGCATCATGAGCCGTGTCGTCGCGCCCGTCGTCTCGCAGTTCTACACCGCACAACATGAAAGTCATGGCGTCACCATCCATTGCAGCGCCGGTGTCAAGGCGCTCGAGGGAAATGGCAGGGTCGAAACCGTCGTGCTGTCGGATGGCACGCGAGTGCCCGCGGATTTCGTCGTCGTCGGCGTCGGCATCCTTCCCGTGACCGACATTGCCGAGGCCTGCGGGCTCGCCTGCGACAACGGCATAGCGACGGACGCCCATTGCCGCACGAGCGATCCGGATATCTTTTCCTTTGGCGATTGCGCGAGCTTTCCGAGCGCCCGCTACGGACGGCGCATCCGCCTCGAATCCGTGGACAACGCTTTCGAGCAGGCAAAGACGGCAGCCGCGACGATCATGGGCAAGACCGTCACGCACGACAAAGTGCCATGGTTCTGGTCGGATCAGTTCGACCTCAAGCTTCTGATCGTCGGTCTCGCGCAGGACCACGATGAGATCGTCGTGCGTGGCGATCCGGCGACGAAATCGTTCTCCGTGTGCTACCTGAAGGGTGGCGAGCTCATCGCACTCGATTCGATCAATCACGCGAAGGATTACATGGCGGCTCGCAAGGTGATCGCCGACCACATGAAGCTCGACGCCGCGAAGCTCGCGGATCCGTCGATTACACTGAAGGATGCCGTCTGAAGCGGTACCGGGATTGGATAACTGGGGATTTCGCTGCCCGTTCGCCAAATCCCCAGTTATCCAATCCCGGTACCGATCACTACTTCAGGACGAGCTGATCGATCGGCTCGGGCTGGCCCACGATGAATCCCTGCGCGTAGTCGACGCCGATCTCCTTGAGCTTTGCGAGAACGGCGGGCTGCTCGACGCACTCCGCGATGGTCTTCTTGCCCATGACGCGTCCGATCTGGTGGATCGAGCGCACCATCTCGAGGTCCACCGCGTCCGTCGCGATGTTGCCGACGAACATCCCGTCGATCTTCATGTAGTCGACGGCGAGCGCCTTGAGGTAGGCAAACGACGACACACCCGTGCCGAAATCATCAAGGGCGAACGCGCAACCGAGCGGCTTCAGTTCGCTGATCAGCTGATTGGCGCGCGTGAGATTCGTCACCGCCGCCGCTTCGGTAAGCTCGAATCCGACGAGGCTTCCCGGAATGCCGGCCGCCGTAAGTCCCTTCATGATGAGTTCGCGCACCTGGGGGTCGCCCAGGCTGTCGGCAGCGAGATTGATGAAGCAGCGTTCGATGTTCCCGAGCGAGGCGCGGTTGCGTCGCAGCCAGTCGAAGGTCGCCGTGATGACCCAGCGATCGAGACGCGGGGCAAGATTGAATCGCTCGACGGCCGGAAAGAAGGCGCCCGGCGGCACCAACCGCCCGTTTTCATCGCGCATGCGTACCAGCACTTCGATCAGCTGCCGGCCGCCGTTCAGCGGTTCGATGCGCTGGGCGTCGAGCACGAAACGGTTCTCGATGAGTGCGTGCTTGACGCGCGCCACCCACTGCATCTCGCCGTGACGCCGGGCGACGTGATGATCCTCCTCCCGATACACATGCACGCGATGCCGGCCCTGGTCCTTGGCCGCGTAGCAGGCCGTGTCCGCCGCCGCGAGCACCTGCGTAATCCGGCGGAAGCGCTGATCGACGGGTACGACGCCGATGCTCGCGCCGACGAAAAATGTCGAGGAGCCCCAGACGAACTGAAACTGCTCGATGACCTTGAGGAGCGTGCGTGCGATTTCCACGGCGTCCTCGACGGCGCAGTCGTGCAGCAGCATGCCGAACTCATCGCCGCCGAGGCGCGCCAGCGTATCGCCAGCCCGGATCTTCTGACTGAGCGTCGCGGCGAGCTGGCGCAGCAGCTCATCGCCCGCGATATGGCCGCAGGTGTCATTGATGAGCTTGAACTGGTCGAGATCGAGGTAGAACACCGCGTGCCGCGAGTTCGACGACTGCGCGGACTCGAGCGCGCGCTGCAGCTGCAGCTCAAATTCGCGCCGGTTGATGAGGCCGGTCAACGCATCGTGGCTCGCTTCGTAGGAAAGCTGCCGGGAAAGTTCGTGCGCCTCGGTGATGTCGGTGAGCGTGCCTTCGAAGTAGAGCACCCGGTTCTGCTCGTCGCGCACGACGCGGGAATTCTCGAGCACGACGAGCTTGTGTCCGTCTTTGCGCTTGAGCACGAGCTCCGCGTTGCGGATCTCGCCCTGCTGCTCCATCGTCTGGCGCCAGTTGGCGCGATCCTCCGGGTACATGTAGAGGTCGCGCGCGATGTCAAGGCCCAGCAGCTCGTCCTCGCTCGCGTAGCCGAGAAGTCGCACGAGCGCGGGATTCGCCGACATGAACTTGCCGTCCGGCGTCGACTGGAAGACGCCGGCGACGACGTTTTCGTAGAGCTCGCGGTAGCGGGTCTCGGAGGCTCTGAGCGCGCGCAGCGTGTGCGTGCGCTCGGTCGCGTAGCGCAGTGTCTTGTCGAGGAGCGTGCTTACGACCTGCTGCTTGACGAGAAAGTCGAGCGCGCCGCGCTCGACCGCGCCGGCGCCGAGATCCTCATCGGCCTGGCCGACGAGCACGATGACCGGCACGTCGCCCGCTTTCGGCTGCAGGCGCAGATACGTCGTGAGGCCAACGCTGTCGCTGAGATTGAGGTCCAGCAGGATTACGCTGAAGGAGCCCTGCTTGAGCTCAGCGAGGCCGTCCGCGAGCGTCGTCGCCACAGTCACGTCATACTTCTGGCTGCGCAGCTGCGCGAGCTCCCCTTCGATGGTGCGGCGGTCGACGTCGTTGCCGTCGACGAGCAGGATCCGCGGCCCATACGCGCCCGTCGCGCCAGCTTTCAGCTTCTGGCGCCGCTCGCCGCGCTCGGCGGGGCTCGCGCCCGGCGCCGCTTCGGTTGCGGCAGCGTCCGATCGCTCGGACTCAGGCAATACCACGGACGACTCCTTCAATCCGTACACGTTGCGCTCACCGCGTATTGCGGTGATGTTCGCGGATCACCCGCACCTGCGCCGTTGCGCTCGATGCGGTTTCAAGCTTTGCATTGAGACGCGTCACCCACGCGGGAACGTCGTCCGCCTTCATCGGATGACTCACGAAATAGCCTTGCGCGAGATCGCAGCCGAGCTGCGCGAGAAACTGCCAGCTCTCTGCCTTGTCGACGCCTTCGGCGACAACTTTGAGGCCCATGCTGTGGCCGAGGTCGATCGTCGATTTCACGATGACCGCGTCGTCGGTGTCGGGCTTGAGATCGAGCACGAATGACTTGTCGATCTTGATTTCATCGACCGGCAGGCGCTTCAGCTGTACGAGCGAGGAGAAGCCGGTGCCGAAATCGTCGATCGAGAAGCGCACGCCATAGGTGCGCAGTTCCTCCATCACGCGAATGGCGCCTGCGGTCTCGCGCATGGCCGCGGTTTCCGTGATCTCGAGCACGAGCCGCGTCGGGTCGACCTCATGCTGCTGCAGCTCCGCGATGATCATCGCGGCAAGTTCCCGGTCGTGCAGGTCGGCCGCCGACAGATTGACGGAAACTTCCGCGTCGAGCCCGTGGTCCGCCCATTGCCGGCATTGACGCACGGCGTTCTGCACGACCCAGCGTGTGAGCAGGCCAATGCTGCCGGTGCGCTCGGCGTACGGGATGAATTCGGACGGCGGAATGAAACCGTGCGTCGGGTGGAACCAGCGGGCGAGCGCCTCGAGGCTCTTCACCTTGCGGCTCATCATCTCGACCTTCGGCTGGTAGAGCAACGTCAGCTCGTTGCCCGCAATTGCGCGGCGTAGTGCGCCGACGAGCGCGATCTGCCGTCGGTGGCCCTCATCGCGCCCAGTCTGGTACTCGGTGACCGCTTCGTCCGACTCGTGCGAGTCGTAGAGCGCGGTCTCGGCACGGCGCAGGAGCTCCCCGGCGGTTTCGCCGTGATCGGGGAACATGCACACGCCGATGCGCGGCATGAGGCTCACGTGGACGTCGTCGCGCAGGATACCGGCGCGGACGGTGTCGCAGAGTTGGCGCGCCAGCGCGAGCGTCGCCTGGTGCGAAGTGTTTTCGATCAGCATGAGAAATTGCGCGACGCCGACGCGCGCCACGGTGTCCGCCGTGTTCACCTGGCTGCGCAAGCGCCGGCCGAGTTCGCGCAGCACCTCATCGCCGATCGAGTGACCGAGCGAGGCGTTGATGCGCTCGAAGTCCTTGATGTCGAGCAGCAGGAGCCCGATCGATGCATTGGTCGCGCGGCTGCGAAGGATCGCCATGCCGAGCCGCTCGGCCGCCATCAGCCGGTTCGGCAAACCGGTCAGTGCATCGTGAGTCGCCTGGTGCAGGAGCCGCGCCTCGCGCTCGGCGATACCGGACTGCATCGAGTTGAAGACCTTCGAAAGCGTGCCGAACTCGTCACTCGTGCGCACGGGCACGGCGACGGAGTAGTCGCCGGACTCGATGCGCCGTGCCGCCGTGACGAGCCTTGTCACCGGACGCGTAACGCTGCCGGCGAGCACGATGCCGACGAAGATCGAGAGCAACATCGCCAGCGCACTCATGAGGACGAGAGGCGTGCGCACCTGGCGGTAGGCCGCCTGCACGTCGTGCATGGAGCGCGCGACGACGAGGAACGGACTCCCGGGCCGCATGGCGAGCGGCACGGCAAGGGCGAGATAGGTGTCGTCCGCAGCGTGGATCGTCACCACTTCGTTGCGGCTGTCGAGCGCGTGCTTCACCTCGGGTTCGAATTCGTCGGGGCTTTTCGCTGCGAAGGTGGCTACGACGGGCACGCCAGCCGGCCGGTGGATGCCGGCGAACGCGACGTCCAGGCTGAAGCGGCGCTTCAGGTCGTTCGCCACGGTCTTGTCGAGTTCGAATCCCATGACAACCCAGGCGATGGTTGTCGGTGCCGGCACGGCGGCGATCACCAGCTGGTAGGCGCGGCCATCGAGCACGACGTAGGTGAGTTCGCTGCCGCGTTCGCCAGCGCTGTGGACGAGATCGGCGAAGATGCCTTTGCCGTAGCTCGACATGCCGGCCTTGGTGCTCGCGATGACGCGGCCGTCGAGCGACAGGAGCAGCGTCAGGTCGGCCTTGATGCGCGCGCCGTGATTGTCGAGCGCGGAAAGAATGGTCGCCCGGTCCTCGCTCGCGACTGCTTCGCGAAACCCGAAGTCGGTGGCAAGAACCTGCACTGCGCTCGCGAGTTCCGCGCCGCGCGAATTGATCGCCTGCTCGACGACGTTGCCGGTCGAGTGCAATTCCTCGCGCGCCCGGGCTTCGGAGTCGCGCAAGGTGACGAGCAGCACGGCCGTGACCGTAGCGGCTTGCACCAGCACGATGAGGCCGATGATCAGAAGCAGGATGCGTCTGCGGAAAGTCTTCACGGTCAGGGCTGTTCGGGGCGCCGGGGGTACCGGGTACGTACTCTAGGAAGCCTGCGCCCCAAGGGCCACGCGGATATTGTCAAACTGCGACGCGCGTCTAACTCGCAGGATGGCCGGATGGGCCACGATGCCCTCGCCAATGAAATCGCCGCGGTTTCAAGCGTTTTTTGCCCTGAGTCTCGCGGGCTGCTGCACCGCGGCGCAGGCGTTGAGCGTGCAGGTCGTTGACCCGGCCGGTCGGCCGGTTGCTGAAGTCGTGATCGTGGTGAGCCCGGACGACGGCCGGACCACAAAGTCGGAATCGTCAATCCGTGCGCACGCACAGATGGATCAGCGCAATCGCGAGTTCGTGCCGCACATTCTCGTCATCGAGGCAGGCACCTGGGTCGACTTCCCGAACAGCGACAGCGTGAGTCACCAGGTCTATTCCTTCTCGCCGGCAAAGCCTTTTCAGCTGCCGCTCTACAAGGGGCGCGCGCATCCGCCGGTGCTCTTCGACCGCGCGGGCATCGTGACCCTCGGCTGCAACATCCACGACAACATGCTCGGCTACATCTACGTCGCCGACTCGCCATGGTTCGGCAAGACCGATCTCGACGGCCGCTGGGCGAGCGGCGAGCTGCCGATCGGCCGCTACGACCTTCGCATCTGGAGTCCGCGCATCCGCGACGCCCCGGAGGGCCTGCATCGCGTGATCGACATCGGCGACCGGCTGGACCTCAAGGAAACCTTCAAGCTCGACCGCAAGCTCAAGGCACCGGCCGGGACTTCGCCGGATGGCAAGCCATGGGACGATTACTGACAGCCACGACAACGACGACCCTCGCCGCGTGCACGCTCCTGTGTCCGGCGCGCGTCGCATTGTGCGGGCCGGATGCTGATGCCGCGTCCGACGATGCGCATACCTTCATCTTCAGCGTCGACCTGCGCGCGGTCGCCTCGGACGGGCTCCCTTCCTACCTCGAAGGCGGCGGCGGCAAGCTGCGCTTCGACGACAACGACGACGCCTTGCACGTCGGGCGCATCTTCCTCGACTACCGCGGCCGTCTCACCGACACGCTGACTGCGCACGCGACGCTCAACACCTACGCTGATGACGACAAGAATCCAATCGACGTCACCGAAATGTATCTCGACTGGAAGGCCTTCCCGCGCGGCGGCTGGCGCTGGCGCGCGAAGCTCGGCGCATTTTATCCACCGATTTCGCTCGAGAACCGTGGCCCCGGCTGGTCGAGTCCTTATTCGATCAGTGCATCGGCGATCAACACGTGGTTCGGCGAGGAATTCCGCACAATCGGCGCCGAAGTGAGCGCCACCTGGCTCGGTAGCCAGCGCAACGGCACGGGCGACCTCACGCTCTACGGCTCGCTCTACAAATGGAACGACGACGTGGGCCTCCTCATGTCGTTTCGCGGCTGGTCGTTGAACGACCGGCAGACGCCGCTCTTCGGGCACCTGCCCTTCATTCCGATCTTCTTCACGACGCCGCCGCCGAATGCCGTTTTTCGCGATGGCTTCGAGTTCTTTCACGAGATCGACAACCGGATCGGCTACTACGCGGGCGCGGAATGGAAGCAGTCGAATTTCCTGACGCTGCGCGCGACGCACTACGACAATCGCGCGGACTTGAGCAAGTTCGAGTACGACTACGCCTGGCTCACGCGCTACGACAGTGTCGGCGCGCGCGTCGAGCTGCGAGACTGGACCGTGATCGGCCAGTGGCTGACCGGTGACACCGCGGTCGGCTTCATCCCGAGCGGCGTCAAGCAATACAGCCTTGACATGGATTCCTGGTTCGCGCTCGTGAGCAAGCGAATCGGGATGCATCGCCTGACGGCGCGTTACGACGACTTCAGCACCGACCAGACGATGGGCACGGGCTTCAGGAACTGGGACGCTGGCCACGCATGGACATTCGCGTACCTCGTCGACTTCAGCGATCGTTGGCAGGTCGCCGTCGAGTCGCTGACGATCGACGCGATGCTGACGGGCCGAGTGATGCTCGGCGAGCCCGTGCAGGCGACCGAGCACCAAGTCCAGCTGGCCGTCCGCTACAACTGGCGCAACTAGGCGCTGCCGGGGATGGCCTGATAGACCTTCTGTGTCTCGGGCGACGGCTCGACCTGCAGGCTCTGCCGCAGCGTCTCCCGGCACCGCTGATAGGTCTCGAGCGCCTCCGGAATACGCGCGGTGCGCTGGTATGTGACCATCAGCTGCCGATACAGATTTTCGGCGAGCGGATCGATCTCGAGTCCCCGGCGATAGAGGACTTCCGCGGCTTCGAGGCGGCCATGCGTCTCGAGGAGCCTGCCGATGTCGACGAGGAAGCGTAGCACGCGGGAATGCAGTTGCTGGCGCGGTGCGACGGCCCAGGCGTAGTCGCGGTCCTCTTCGAGGAGCGCCCCGCGGTACAGATCGAAGACGCGATCGACCAGACCCTGCAGCAGCGCCGGGTCCGGCGAGGGCGTGGCCCGCACCGCCCGCGCGAACTTCGCCAGGTCCTGCTCGAGCGCCCAGGTATCGAGCCAGAAATGCCGCGAGCTCAAGGAGAGTTTGCCGTCCTGCAGGACGATTGCACCATCGTCGGCGAGAAGCTTACGCAGCCGGTGCAGCGTCGTCGTGAGCGAGCGCTGCGCATAGTCGCTGTCGATGCGTGGCCACATCGCATCGGCAACGCGCTCGAGCCCGACGTCGCGCCCTCCGAATGCGATCAGCGCCTTCAGGAGCTCGAGCGGCCGCACCTGCGAGCGCCCGGTTGCCTCGGGATCGCGCGCCGGATACTGCATGTCGAACCGGCCGAGCACCCGCACGCGGAAGGGCCACGGCCATTGCTCGAGTTCGTACGGCGGCTCCTTCGGCCAGAGGCCGCGCGACTGGATGAGGGTACGGACGTATGCGGGCTCAATACCCGCCTCGATCGCCCGCGCGCAGAGCTCCGCCATCTGTTCAGGCAGCCAGAACATCGCATTCATCAGGCCGCGTTCGCGGCCGAGGGCGAAGGCATCGCGCAGGCGCCGGTGGCCGTCGGTATCGTTGCCCCGGCGGAATTCGATGTACGCGAGCGATAGCTGCAGCATGTATTCGAAGAGGCGGCTGCGCATCGGCAATGCGATTGCGCTGACGGTCGCGAGCTGGTCCGTCGCCGCCTTGTAGTCGCCGAGCGCGATCTGAGTCTGCGCGAGCCCGAGGCCGGTGAATGCCTGGAAAAATGGCGCGCCAAGTTCAGTGGCAAAGCGCACGGCTTCGCGCGCGTGGTTGTATGCCTCGTAGGCGTCGCCCCGGAGGAACGAATACCAGCCGCTGAAATACCGGTAGAGGCAGAGCGTGAAGCGGCGCGTGCCGAAGGGCCGCTGCTCTAGCTCCTTCAGGAGCTTCGCGGACGTTTCGAGATCGCCGGCCGCCAGCGAAGCGCCAACGCCATCGACGAGCAACGTGTTGTTCCAGAGCTGCACGCCGGTGTTGCGCGCGATATCGAGCCCGTCGTACACGGCATCGAGGCAGGCTTCCTGATTGCCGAGCAGCATGTAGTACATCGATTCGATCTGGCGCAGTGTCATGAGCACGGCCGGCGAGATTTCCGGCTGGTCGGCAATGGCGCGCATCGTTTCGAGGAGCGGCGCCGCCCGCGCAAACTGTCCGGTCCACATGAGCGTTGTCGCGAGGTACAGACCCGCGAGCATGCGCAGCTTCGCGTCCGTGCCGCTTGTCACGACAGCCATCGTGCGTTCGCCCCATTCGGGTAGCTTCGGGTGGTGCGGCTGGCGCAGGACGAGCGCCATGTAGAGGCTCTGCGTGACGTGACTCTGGATGTCGTGATCAGGCCAGGAAGCCTGCGCCGCAATCAGGCGCTCCGCCTCCGCGATCCACGGATCGAGCGGCTTCAGATCATCTGGATCGTGCATCAGCGTATCCATCACGCCGGCAAGCGTGAGGAACTGACCGCGCAGGTGCGGCTGCGCGAGACTCGCAAATCCGCGATACGCGCGTTCGAAGAGCGCCGTCGCTTCGCGCGGCGCAGTGGCGAAGCGCGCCTCGGCCAGCCAGCATAGAAGCCACGGATCGGCGTCGAGCTCGGTCGCCGGCAACGAATGAATCCAGCGCGTCAGCGTTTCGCCGCGACCCTGCGCGAGCATGCGCACCGCGTGCTTGCGCGCAAGTTCCGCCAATGCGCTCCAGTCGCGCGCGCCGATCAGGATCTGCGCGGCCTCTTCCGGCTGTCCGTTCTCGTTGAGAATAATGGCGGCGCGCCGGAGTATCTCGGCGTGCTTCGCCGGCGGATAGAGCTCACGGGCCTTGCGCCCGAGAAACTCGCGCACTAACGGGTGATACTGGAAGAGCGTCTCCGGCTGTGCCGGAATGGAGGTCAGCAGGAAGTAGAAACGCGTGAGACGGCCGAAGATGACCGGGATGTCGAGCTCCGGGCATTGCCTCGCTGCGATGCCGGCGCTTATGTGTGGCAGAGGCGCGGTCCGCAGCAGGAAGTCGCGCGTCTGCGCGTCAAATTTCTGGAAGACTTCATCACCCAGATAATCGGACAGCAGGTGCGGCGTCAGCGGCGCCGTGCTGGTTGCGTGCGAAGTTTCCGCATCGCTCAGGAGCAGCACGAGGCCGACGGCCCAGCCTTGCGTGCGCTCGTACAGCCGTTGCAGGCCCGCCTCGTCCATCGTGACGTTGCGAAGGGCGACGATGTCGTCGTGCTCGCGGCGCGTAAGCTTCAGGTCGTCCCAGCCGAGCACACTCATCTGGCCGTTCGCGCGAAAGCGTGCGAAGGACGGCGGCGGCTCGGTGCGGCCGACGAAGATGATGCTGCCGCCCGGCGGCACTTCGCTCAAGCCAAAGCGCACGAGTTCGTGCAGGCCGACGGTTTCCGGCGCGTCCTGGTAGTTGTCGAAGACAAGCGCGAACGGCGGCCGCATGCGGCTGAAGAGGTCGCGAAAGAAGCGCCGCGTGAAGGTTTCGAGATCGCCGAGATACTCGGCCGACAGCACCGGCAGCGGCCGGTCGCCGATACGCCGCTGCATTACGCTCTGGCCGATGTAATAGAAGAAGGTTGCGGCATCGACGTCGCCCGAATCGACCTGATACCAGAGCGCCTCGACCGGACGCTGTGCGCAATAGTCGGCTGCAAGCGTCGTCTTGCCGGATCCGGGCGGTCCGGCGATCCAGACGATGGGCTTGCCGATGGCGCGATCGATCGCCTCGAAGAGTCTCGGTCTCGAGACGATCTCTGTCGGTTGTGGGCGCGTCGTCTTGGCGTACTGCACGGACGCCGCGGCGCCTTCTTTTGTCATGGCGGCAGCCATTGAACCAGACCGGTCACGGGCGACTCAACTTTCATGGCCTGCCGCGGACGCTAGCAGCGCGGGCAGGGACCCGGGGTTACTCTTGTCTTACAGATGGGCCTTAGGGCTGCAGCAGCAGCAGCAGGTCCTTCGCATCGACCTGCAATCCTGGCCTGGCCAGCACCTCGCCGACCTCCCCGTCACGCTCGGCGCGGACCGAGGTTTCCATTTTCATGGCCTCGAGCGTCACCAGCACCTCGCCGCGCTTCACCTTCTGGCCGGCCTTGGCGGCGACAGTCGTGATGGTGCCCGGCATCGGTGCGGCGACATGCGTTGCATTGCCGGGTTCCGCTTGCCGTCTGGGCGGACGTTTCGGCACCTGCGTGCGGTCGTGGACGTGTACGGCGCGCGGCTGTCCGTTCAATTCGAAGAACACCGTGCGGGTGCCGTCATCATGCGGTTCGCTGACTGCGACGAAGCGCAGGATCAGTGTCTTGCCGCGCTCGAGATCGACGCTGACCTCCTGGCCCGGCTGCATGCCGTAGAAGAATACGGATGTCGGCAGCACGCTGACGTTGCCGAAACGGCTGCGTGCGCCGACATAGTCGACGAATACCTTCGGATACATCAGGTACGACGCGAGCTCTTCGTCGCTGATCTTTCGGCCGCAATCCTTCTCCGCTGTCGCCCGTTTCGCCTCGAGATCGGCGAGCGGCATCACCTTGCCGGGCCGCACCGTGAGCGGCGCGACGCCCTTCAATACCTTGCGCTGAAGCGCTGCGGGGAATCCCCCATGCGGTTGGCCGAGTTCGCCGCGGAAGAACTGAACGACCGACTCCGGAAAGGCGACCTGCGTTTGCGGATTGACGACGTCGCTACCTTTGAGGCCTTGCGTCACCATGAGGATTGCCAGGTCGCCCACGACTTTCGACGTCGGCGTCACCTTGACGATGTCGCCGAAGAGCTGATTGACCTCCGCGTACGCGTGCGCGACCTCCGGCCATCGATGATTCTCGATGCCAAGGGCGCGCGCCTGCTCTCGCAGGTTCGTGTACTGACCGCCCGGCATACCGTGCACGTAGACCTCGGACGCACCAGAGCGCATGTCGCTTTCAAATGCAGCGTACTGGCGGCGAACCTGTTCCCAATACGACGACAGCACGCGCAAGCGATCAGGATCGAGGCCCGGATCTCGGGGCGAGAAACGCAGTGCCTCGACGATCGAGCCGAGATTCGGCTGCGAGGTGAGGCCGCTCAGCGCGTCGAGCGCGCCGTCGACGGCATCACAGCCCGCCTCGATCGCCGCGAGCACGCTCGCCGCGGCGATGCCGCTCGTGTCGTGCGTATGGAAGTGCACTGGTAATCCGATTTCCTCCTTCAGCGCCTTGACCAGCGTTGACGCCGCGCGCGGGCGGCAGAGGCCCGCCATGTCCTTGATCCCGAGCACATGCGTGCCCGCCGACTTGAGTTCCTTCGCGAGGCTGACGTAGTACTTGAGGTCGTACTTCGTGCAGGTCGGATCGCTCAGGTTTCCGGTGTAGCAGATCGCCGCCTCGCAGAGCTTGCCGGACCCGAGCACCGCATCGATCGCAACACGCATGTTCTCGACCCAGTTGAGCGAGTCGAAGATCCGGAAGACGTCGACACCGGCGCCGGCCGCCTGCGCAACGAAATAACGCACGACATTGTCGGGATAATTCGTGTAGCCCACGGCATTCGCCGAGCGCAGCAGCATCTGCAAGAGGATATTCGGCACCGCGGTGCGCAGTGCCGCGAGTCTTTCCCAGGGGCACTCGTGCAGAAACCGCATCGCCACGTCGAACGTCGCGCCGCCCCAGCATTCGAGCGAGAAGAGCTCGGGGGCGAGACTCGCGTAGTACGGCGCAATCGTGACGAGATCGTGTGTACGCATGCGCGTCGCAAGGAGCGACTGGTGCGCATCGCGCATGCTCGTGTCGGTGATGAGCACGCGCTTCTCCTCGAGCATCCACCCGGCAAATTTCGTGGGCCCGAGCGCTTCGAGCTTCTGCCGCGTGCCGGGCGGCGGTGCTTCGAGCTTGAGGCGCGGCGGCCGCACGTAGCCCTGTGTCACGGAGGCAGCGCGGTTCTTCACCTCCGCGTTGCCGTTCACCATGACATCGCCGATGAAATTGAGGAGGCGCGTGGCGCGATCGCGCTTGCGCGGAATACGGAATAGCTCCGGTGTCTCGTCGATGAAGCGCGTCGTGTAGTCCCCTCGCACGAATCGCGGATGCATGATGAGCTGATCGAGAAAGCGCAGGTTCGTGACGACGCCGCGTACGCGAAACTCCCAGAGCGCCCGATGCATGCGTGCGATGGTTTCCTCGGGCGTCGGCGACCAGGCCGTCACCTTCACGAGGAGCGAATCGTAGGAGCGCGTGATGATCGCGCCCGCGTACGCGGTGCCCGCGTCGAGGCGGATGCCGAATCCTGCGGGGCTGCGATAAGCGGTGAGCCGGCCGTAGTCCGGAATGAAACTGTTCTCCGGATCTTCCGTCGTCACCCGGCACTGCATCGCGTGGCCCGACATGCGGATCTCGGCCTGCGGCGGAACACCACTTTCGGGCGTGCCAATGCGGGCGCCTTCGGCAATGCGGATCTGGGCCTTCACGAGATCGACGCCGGTCACACCCTCGGTCACAGTGTGTTCGACCTGGATGCGCGGATTGACCTCGATGAAATAGAACTCGCCCGTATCCGCGTCCTGCAGGAACTCGACGGTGCCCGCGTTCCGATAGCCGGCTGCGCGTCCTATCTTGAGCGCGGCTTCGCAGAGCGCCGCACGTTGCGCATCGTCGAGAAAGACCGCGGGCGCGCGTTCAATGACTTTCTGATTGCGCCGTTGCACGGAGCAGTCGCGCTCGAACAGGTGCACGAGGTTGCCGTGCGCATCGCCCAGAATCTGCACTTCGACATGACGGGCGCGGCGCACGAGTTTTTCGAGGTACACCTCGTCGTTGCCGAACGCGGCCTTCGCTTCGCGGCGCGCGGCCGCGAGCAGGTCGCCGAGCTGCACCTCGTTTTCAACGATGCGCATGCCGCGCCCGCCCCCGCCCCAGCTCGCCTTGAGCATCATGGGATAGCCAATCCCGGCGGCAAGCTTCGCGGCTTCAGCCACATCGGCGGGCAGCGGCGGCGTCGCCGGCATCACGGGAACGCCGGCTGCGACCGCGAGATTGCGGGCCGTCACCTTATTGCCGAGCTTGCGCATCGTGTCGGGCGTCGGCCCGATAAAGACGATCCCGGCCCTCGCGCAGGCCTCGGCGAACTCGGGATTCTCGGACAGGAAGCCGTAGCCCGGATGGATGGCATCGACGTCCGCTTCGCCCGCAATGCGAATGATGTCTGCAATGTCGAGATAGGCTTCGACCGGCGACTTGCCCTCGCCCACGAGATAGCTCTCGTCGGCCTTGGTCCGGGCGAGACCGAACCGATCCTCCTCCGAGTAAACGGCTACGGTCCTCAAGCCGAGCTCGCTTGCCGCGCGCATGACGCGGATAGCGATCTCGCCCCGGTTGGCGATCAGGACGCTGCGAAAGGTCTTCTTCTCGGACATGGATCGGGCGACTGCGAAAAATCCGCGGCGGCCTTCACTTTAGCATTGCCCGCGCGCGCCACGGCCGGCCCGGGCAATGAAAACTTTCGGCGCGTCTTCGGTCATACTGGCGCGCATGCTTGCCATCGCCATCCACGGGGGCGCCGGTTCGCTCCCCCGCACCGAAATGAGGCCGGAGGCCGAGGCCGAGTACCTCGCCGAGCTCGCAACGGCCCTGGACTCTGGATACGAGCGGCTCGCGAAGGGAGCTTCGAGCCTCGACGCCGTGGTTGCGGCCGTGAAGCTCCTCGAGGATTCGCCGCTCTTCAACGCCGGCCGCGGGGCGGTGTTCACCCACGACGGTGTCAACGAGCTTGACGCCGCCATCATGGATGGCTCGAATCTCAAGGCGGGGGCCGTCGCGGGGCTGCGCCATGTCCGCAACCCGATCGAACTGGCCCGCCGCGTGATGGAGCGGTCGCCGCACGTGATGGTCATTGGCGACGGCGCCGAAGAATTCGCGCTCGAGCAGGGTCTCGAGCTCGTGCCGCGGGATTACTTTCATACGCAGCGTCGCTGGCGGCAGCTCGAGATCGCCCGGCGCGCCGGCGACGCGGCTTCCGAAAGCATCAACTACTTCGGCACGGTCGGCGCAGTGGCGCTCGACGGCGCGGGGAATCTCGCGGCGGCGACCTCGACCGGCGGCATGACGAACAAGAAGTTCGGGCGGGTCGGCGATTCGCCGATCATCGGCGCCGGCACCTACGCGAACAACATGACCTGTGCGGTCTCGGCCACGGGCCACGGGGAATACTTCATGCGCGCCGTCGTGGGCCACGACGTGAGCGCGCTCATGGAGTACCGGGGACTCAAGCTCGTGGAAGCGGTCCGGCTCGTAGTGCAGGAAAAGCTCGTCCGCATGGGCGGCGAAGGCGGCGTGATCGCGGTCGACGGGGCAGGCAGCGTCGCGCTCGAGTTCAACTGCGAAGGCATGTTCCGCGGCTCCCGCACTTCCACCGGCGCCCGTTCGATCGCCATCTACGGTACCGGGATTGGATAACTGAGGATTTGGTACGGTCAATTCAGGTACCAAATCCTCAGTTATCCAATCCCGGTACCGGTTTCGTCAGGTGCGGCGGGCCGACCGGAACGCGCCGGTGTCCATCATCGTGTACTCCTCTTCCATGAAGCGCACGCAGTTGCGTCCCTGATCCTTCGCTTCGTAGAGGGCTTCGTCGGCGAGCTGGATGATACCCTGCACGCTGCGCCTGGAATCCGGCTGCACGTAAGCGACGCCGATGCTGACCGTGACCTTCGAAGCGCAGGTTGAGGCCGCGTGCTCGAGATCCAGGGCCGCGATTGCATTCTGGATCGCGACTGTGAGCTCCGCGACGTAATCGCGGGTCGGACTGAAGAGCACGATCGCGAATTCCTCACCGCCATAGCGCGCCGTGAAGTCGAGCGGTCGGCGCGCCGAGCGCTTCAGGGTCGCTGCGACTGTGCAAAGGCACTCGTCGCCCTGCTGGTGCCCGTAGTGATCGTTGTAGGCCTTGAAGCAGTCGATGTCGACCAGGATGAGCGCGAGGTGCTGCTCCTCGCGAATCGCCTGCTGCCAGGACACGTTGATGTGCTCGTCGAACATGCGACGGTTGTGGATGCCCGTGAGCCCGTCATTCGCGACGAGTTCGTTGAGAAGAATCGATTCGAGGAACGTCGTGCGCCGGGCGGTTTCATAGAGATAACTCACCGACGCGCCGACCATGTTCGCGAACAGCAGCACGAATCCGTTGTAGACGAGATCGCCGCTCGGCACCTTCATGAGCGATGCCGACAAGAGGTAGGCGGCGAGGATCGCGACATTGACGATCGCGGATTCGTAAAAGAAAAGCGCCGGAAAGAAATAGATGTAGAGCGCCGTCAGGATGAGGCTCGGCAGGAGGATATGGATGCCGGCCTCATAGATCCGCACCTGGCAGGCAACCACGGCAAGGCCGATGAGGAGCGCAACGAGAGTCGCGAACAGACGAAAGCTACGCTCGACGACCCGCGAATAGGTACCGGCGAGGCCGATCACCAGGAGCGGCATCATGATCCAGCGCTCCAGGCGGTTGACGACGAGGAGCGCCTCGCCCTCGAGAATGAGGCGGTCGAGGAACGAGAACGCGAGCACCAGCACGAACGCGATGCCGATGTTGACGCGAATCTCGCCCATCCTCCCGCTGACGGTCGCGGTGCGGAACTGGGCTTCGAGTGCGGGCTCGAAACGCAACCACGGGAATCGGCGACGCAGCTGGACCGCGGCGGGCGAGTCCGGAAGATCCCTCAGATTGAGTTGGCGTTGTGCGACCAAGCGCTGGCGATCGTCATTGACCCGGAGCGCTACGCGCCGCGGGACCCGGCGGGTCGGCGCGCATATTACCCGCGACGGGCCGCCGCGAGGGTCACTTCCGCTCGAAACATGCCGGTGCGGACCATCGACGACTCGGATTCGCGTGCGGCGACGCGATTGCCGCCGGCTTCATGGGCCTCGCGCAGCGCAGCTTGGCCAAGCCCGACGAACTCCTCGCTGCTGTCCGCGGGACGGGGGACGGCGAGTGCGACACCGACACTCACCGTCACGTGGCGGCCGTTCGGCGAATCCGGGTGCGCGATGGCGAGCGCGGCGACCGCGGAGCGCAGCCGCGCCGCTAGATCTTCGGCGTACAGGCGGTCCGGATTTGCCAGCAGCACGGCGAACTGGATACCGCTGTAGCGGGCGCAGAAATCGAGCGGGCGCGCCGCGCTCGCGGCAACGGCTCCAGCCACACGCTGCACACAGTCATCGCCCGCCTGCAGGCCGAAGCGGTCGTTGAACTTGCGAAAGTTGTCGATATCGATCAGCAGCAGTACCAGCAGCGCCTTGTCGGCGATGCACTGCTGCCAAACGTTGTCGAGGTAGCGGTCAAACATCCTGCGATTGGCAAGATGCGTGAGCCCATCGCGCTCGCCGAGGTGCGTGATGACGAGCGCCTGCAGATACGCCGTGCGCAGCGCGTGTTCCCGCGCATAGCCGAGTGCCGCTGCAAGGCTCAACAACCCTGCCTGGGTCCAGGCGAAAATTTCGAGGACCGCATCGGGGGTCCGGGTTTCGAGAATCACGGCTGCCCCATAAAGCGCGAGCCCCCCTGCCGCCCACAGGATGCGGGTACGCCAGAGGAATCCGGGCAACAGAAACGCAACGGGCACGAGCAGACTCGCTATTGCTGCAGCGGGGAGGTTGCGTCCCGTGTAGGCGAGGCCGGCCGCCCCGAGGCAGGCGAGGCCGTACGCGGCAGCGGCGACCCAGCGGGTTCGGTCCACCCCCGCACGCTCGAACCCGTGTTCGAGGTCGCTTTCGAAGCGCAGGAAGGCAAAGCCGCGGGCCAGTTGCCGGCCGGCAGCAGTCTCATCCGCGTCCGTGGCCACGCGAGGAACTCTCATTCGATGGGGCGCCTTCCGGGGGTTAGGAGGCGCATACGGTAACGGCACGGGCGACCCCTCACAAGCAGTGAGGGAAGATGTCCCTTAAATCGCAAAAAAGTTCAGTTCTTGACGCGAACGTCTGGGATCAAGCCCGCATTTCGCTCACGCGCTTCCTTGATGCGAGTCCACCAGACTTCGAACGGATCCCAGCCATTGTCATTGGCGTCCTGCTTGCCCGTTGCAGGGGGCGCGGTCGGGAGACGTCCATTGTCATTTGCTGCCACGTTCGATCCGCCTTCCTGCGGGAATCAGGCCGCCACTCATTTTTGTCTTCATCGAGTGGGGGGCCCTGTCGCTGTAGTTCTTCTGGGGGAAAGCCCTTATACGAGAATGATTGTAGGCGCGCAAAGATGAAAATGCTGTAAATATTTCATGACGCCCCGACGGCAGATATATGTAATATCTGTTACGAATCAAATATTTAAGTGCGTTCAGTCGGAGAGGTAGCGGCGCAGGTAGTCATCGAATGGAACGGCACCGGGCGCCGCATCGGTCCGCTCGAGCGACGCTTGGATGTCCAGGGACTCGGCCGCTTCGGCTGCGAACTCGCCGAGCCGCCGGCCATTCGGCGGATAGAGTTCGAGGAAATAGTTCTTGTGCAGGGCCGAGGTGCGCAGTGCCAGGCTGAAGAATGAATCGCCGCTCGACTGCAGTTCGGCCATAAGCCGTGCGGCTGGCGTGAGCGCGACATCCTGCAGCTTCGCGATTTGCGCCGCGAGGGCAGCGACGGCCGGTGCCTGGGGGTCGCCCTGGTCCAGCAGTTCGCAGATCCCGCGCATCGAGTCGAGGATTTCATGCGCCCAGTCCCGCATGGGCATCTGCCGGCCATCGCGCACCAGTTTCAGGCCCGGTTCCCGGCCGCGGCGCGCGACCGTCACGTGGTTGGCGTCGAGCACCGGCTGCTCATCGCGCTCGATGGGCGGGCTGTCTTTCAGGATGCAGTACGCGAGGAAAGCCTCGAGAAAGCGCATTTTGTTCTGATTGACGCCGACGGGATCGAAGGCGCTCACATCGAGCGCGCGTACTTCCACGTATTCGACTCCCGCGCGCCGCAAAGCCTTGGTCGGCCGCTCGCCCGAACGCGCGATGCGCTTCGGCCGGATGAAGCTGTAGTACTCGTTCTCGATCTGCAGCAGGTTGCTGTTGAGCTGGCGGTAGTCGCCGTCGACGTTCACGCCGAGCTCGGCGTAGGGAGGATGAGGGGTGCTGATCGCGCTCGAAAGGTCCGCGATATAGTCCTCGAGACTGTTCACCGAGATGTTGACGCCCGCCTGGCTTTTGTTCCGGTAGCCGAGATCGCTCATGCGAAGCGACGTCGCATACGGCGCATAAAGGGTGCCGCGGGTCAGCTCCTTGAGATCGCTATCCGGGGCGCCGGAAAGGAAGGTCCTGCAGACCGCAGGCGATACCCCGAAGAGATAGAGGACCAGCCAGCCGTGCCGGCGGTAGTTTCTGAGGAGCGAGAAGTAGCGGTCCGAGATGAAATCCGCCCCGCCGCGCCGGGTTTGCGTCAGGTCCTGAAGGATCGGCCAGAAATGCGCCGGAAACGAATAGTTGTAATGCACGCCGGAAATCGCCTGCATCACCCGCCCGTAGCGCAGGCCGAGACCATTGCGATACACGGTCTTCATCCGGCCGACGTTGGAGCTCCCGTACTGCGCGATCGGGATGCTCGCGTCGCCGTCGATCGCGCACGGCATGCTGGTCGCCCAGAGGAGTTCCTCGCCCAGGTGCCGGTATACGAACTGGTGGATGTCGCACAGGTACTGCAGCAATTCCCAGGTTTCGGTGAATGCCGGCGTTACGAGTTCGAGCAACGCCTCGGAATAGTCCGTCGTGATGTGCTCGTTCGTGAGCGGTGAGCCAAGGCCGCGCGGATGCGGCCGCGTGGAAATCCGTCCCTCAGGCGTGACTCTGAGCGATTCTTTTTCGACGCCCTTCAGGCCGCCCTGCAGCGCATTGGTCTGCCGGTAGTTCACGAGATCGGCGAGCCGCCGCTCGTAGACCCGATCGATGCCGCGGCCGACAGGTCCCGTTGCCATGTTCCCCCTGGTAGAACTCGTAGTACTCGTGCAGATTTGCGAACGACTTGTGAGTGTGCGCGGACATCGCAACTCCGTGTCGGTCGGGTCGCCGGAGTCTCAACGACCCGCGCCGGGGCCGTCAAGCGCGAGCATGGGACTCGAATCCCACGCGCGTCGAGAAACTTTGACATATGGATCGCGTCCCGCCGAACGCAGGGGACGAACTGTGATCGTTCGCGCGCCCGCTCGAAGCACGGATGCGTAAGCTTGTAATGTGCAGTGTTGCTCGAACTGTCACGGAACCGATGATCCACTTCAGATTGCTTGCTGGCCTGGTCGTGTCATTCGTCCTCGGCGCGATCCTCGGCTGGTGGCTGCAGCACCGGCGCAGGGGTCGCGTCGTCGACATGCAGACCCTCGAAGCGCAGAACCGCGAGCAGCGTGCCGTGCGCATCGAACTCGAGATGGCGAACGCAAAGCTCCGCCAGCTGACGATCCTCGATCCGCTCACCGGAATCGCTAACCGCCGCGCCTTCGACGAGGCGCTCATCCGGGAGGTGCGGCGCGCGCAACGTGATCGCCGGCAGCTGTCCCTCATCCTCTGCGACATCGACGGCTTCAAGGCCTTCAACGACCACTACGGCCATGCCCGTGGCGACGAGATCCTGCGGCAGGTTGCCCGCGTGGTCGCTCTCACTTTCCGTCGGGCCGGCGATCTCGCGGCGAGGTACGGTGGCGAGGAGTTCGGCGTCATTCTGCCCGGGGCCACGGCGAAGCAGGCACTGCTCTATGCCGAGCGGCTGCGTCGCAACGTCTGGCGCCAGCGCATCACCCACGAGCGGGCGCCCGTGGGCTCGACCATCAGCCTGAGCGCGGGCGTGGCGAGTCTCGAAGTCGTCGCGAATGCCAGCGAGGAGCATCTCCTCATGGCGGCCGATGAAGCCCTCTACCAGGCGAAGAGCGCCGGACGCAACCGCGTGGCGCTTGCCACGGGCCGACCCGCGGCTGCGCCGAAACTCGAGCAGGCGTCCTAAGGCAGTTCGACGGTCACGTCGATCGCGACGAGGAATCCCGGATCCACGAGCCGCTTCACCTCGACCCAGGTGGAGGCCGGCAGGTTGTGCGCGTCGTAGTACTCGAAGCGCAGCTTCGATTCGCGCAGAAGCGCATCCATGTCCGTCGTGTAGATCGTCTCCTTCGCGACGTGATCGAAGTCAGTCTTGAAGAACTTCAGGGTTCGCGACACGTTTTCGTAGGCCGCGCGCAGCTGGACCGCCATGTCGCCCTCGCCGATCAGCTTGCCGTCGGCGTCGACCGAAACGGATCCCGAAATGTAGAGCGTGTCCTCGACGCGCACGGCCTGCGCATAGCCGAAGGCTTCCTCGAACTTGTTGAGGTGATAGAGCTCCTTGATGCGGCTCTGTTGTTCCGGCGCAGGCGCCTCGCCTTCGCAGGATGCCAGCAGGATGGCCAGCGAGACGGAGATAGCGGCGACGATCACTAGGCGGCCGGCGGTGCGCATCGAGTTCCTTGCCTAGTTCATGGTCTTCAGGCGATCGGTGAACTCGCGGATATTGCGTGCATTTGAGCCACCGTCGTTTGCGCCGAGGCGCGACGCCGACCGCACATCGACCACGCTGCCGCGGCCGAGTTGCTCGGAACGCACCCGGATCGCGATGTCGTCCTTGAGGCCAAAAAAGAGCGACGTGCACGTCGCTTCGATACGGCCCTCGCCCGCGACGACCGCGACGATCTTCCAGCCCATGGCCCGGGCTGCCTTCTCGGCGAGGACGAATCCCTCGGCCGGCTTTTTCGCCCGCAACAGGACTTGCCGCAGATCCGGGTAGAGCTTCTTCTGCAGCTCGGGTGCATTGACGGCAGCGCCGTCCACCGAATATTCGGCCACGTAATCGACCGTATTCGTCGCGTGATCGGCGGCACGGCGCGCAACCGATTCGACGAACGGCGGCGGATGCACGGTATCCGTGGTCACATCGTGCAGGAGCGAAGCCGAGCGCAGCTGCCCATACCAGTGTACGGCGGCGATGACCACAAACGCCCCGAACACGAATGCCAGCCAGTTGCGCCAGGCCTTCGGCTCGCCCCGTCCGGTGCTGCTCGTAAGGAGCGCCGAGCCCGCGAACATGAATGCTACGAACGCCGTCAGCACGCCGATGAGAAACGGACCCTTGAAGGCGAAATCGAAGGGCAGTAGCCGCAGGCGATGGCCGGGCCCGGCAACAAGGAGCAGTGCGGCGCTCGCAAGCGCTGCATAACGGGCAATTCCGAGAAGCCTCGCGGGCCAGGCATTCGGCACATTCATGCGGGACCTCGAAGCATGTGGCGGCACGCGATCTTGCATTGCGGGCTTCGGCGTTGGCAACTCGCTGCGCCCCGATTCATTGCAGAGCGCTCATGCTTGCGCCCGTGGCGATGCAGGCATGACAGCGCGAATGTCGCAGCAGGGTCTCGCGCGTGAGCGCCTGCGCAAGTGTCGTGCCCTGTTCAAAGTCGCGGTCATCGTCTACCAGCGCACAGGCGTAGACGCGGGCGGCCCCGTCGCGCTTCACGATCATCTTGCTTTGCGTGCACATCAGGGGCATGCCGAACGCATTCGAATGGCGCCGCGCCAGCTCGTCATCGACGACGGGCGGCTTGCCACCACTCGCACCCGGCAAGCCGTAGTCGGGCAAAGCGACGATCGCGAGGTCAGTGGGCAATCCGTGCTTGCTGAAGGCCGTGCGAAATGCCGCGTGAATTGCGGCGGCGTCTTCGCCCGGAGTGACCTGCCGCGTGATGGAAACCGGGAAACCCCGCTGGTGCAGGAGTGCAAGGCCCTCGAGCGCCCTGCGAAAATTGCCCCAGCCGCGGCCCGCATCGTGGCGTTCCGCTTCCGGGTGGTCGAGGCTCACGCGGAACGACAGCACGTTGGGCTGCGAACGCAGAGCGTCGAGTTGTTGCACGCGGCGGATGAGTGGCGCTGTTCCGTTCGTGAGCACGAGGCAAGGTGCCACGGCGAGCGCGTACCCTAGAATCCGGACGATGTCCTTCACAATCAGCGGTTCACCACCCGTGAAGGAGAACTGCCGCACGCCGAGCGTGCGCGCTTCATCGACGATCGGGCGGACGTCCGCGAGCGTCAGGCGCTCGAGCCGCGAATCTCCGGGCCGCGAACCTTCCAGGCAGAACGGGCATTCGAGATTGCAGGCGGTGCCGGTGTGAAACCAGACTTCGGTCAACGTGGAGGTGAGGACTATCGCCGCGCTCATCGGGGTCATCCGGCTCGCCGCTCAACCAGGCGCCTTGCGACGGCAACGAGCGCCTGCCGCTTCGGCCGCTTGTCCTGCGCCAGTTCGCTGACGATGCGGGCGCAGTCGTCGATGCCCTGAACCTGATGGCGACGCGGGAGCTTTCCCACCCGCAGTCCCTCGCACTCGCAGTGATAGGCAAGCTCCGCTCCAAGACGGTTCGTGTTCCAGGCTAGCGTCGCCAGATCAGGCCAGGGTCGCCGCGTGGCCATGAGCGTCACGCCGCCGCCCGTCGATGTCATCAGGGCGACATCCGCTGATTCGAGCGCCGCGCGCGCCAGCGCGTAATCCTCTTCACTGTGAACGGGCGCGTCCGTGCCAATGAACACGAGCGTGCGAGCCCCATGACGCCGCAGGATCTGGTCAACTGCATTGATGCGTTCGCCCGGATTGCCGCCCGCCTGCCCGACGATCGACCAGTCGCGACGCGCGACGGAACCGGCCCAGGCGAGATCGCTTGCAAGCGCCAGCGCGAGGACCACCGGACCGTTCCAGGCCTCGGCATCCTCAAGCGCGCAGGCAAGGAGCGCCTGACTCAAGTCGAAAGTCGCCTGGCCCTCGGGGTCGGGCAGCGCGCGGGATTTCACGGACGCGGGACGCGGGCGCGTGCAGAGAACGACGAGTGCGGGCGCGCTGCGGGACAGGCTTTCCAGGTCGAGTCGCATGGGCGGCGCGATCGTGTAGAGCCGGAGTGCTGAAGTCAAACAACCTTGCAGCCCTGTGCCGTCGCTTTTGCGACGCACAAGCGGCATTTGACGCGCAGTAGCACGGCATCGCAGACTCCGGACGCTCCCAAAAAAGCAGCCGGCGCGAAGTCCAGCGACAAGCCGGTCACCGCCGCCAGAACAAACATAAATTCTCGAGGACACGCATGGCCAAACCATCGTCAAACCGGCGGGCTCGCGGCGCAATCGCCCCACGCGCCGTCAAGAATGCGCGTGACGCGCGCGCCATCGTGGCGCAGCGCGACCTGAAACACGTCAAGGTCGGCGTATTCGATGTCGACGGGATCCTGCGCGGCAAGTACATATCGCGGGACAAGTTCGAGTCTGCGCTCGACGGCGGCTTCGGCTTCTGCGACGTCGTGCTCGGCTGGGACGCGAATGACCAGCTCTACGACAACGTGAAGTACACCGGCTGGCATACGGGATACCCCGACGCGCCGGTTCGCATTCTTCCCGAGAGCTGCCGGCCGCTGCCCTTCGAAGGCGATGGGCTCTTTTTCCTGTGCGAATTTGCGCCGCCGGCCGACGCCTTGTGTCCGCGTGGCGTGCTTCGCCGCGTCATCGAACGCGGCCGCAAGATGGGCTTCGAGGCTTTCGCCGGTCTTGAATACGAATTCTTCGTCTTCGACGAGACGCCGGAATCGGTGCGCCAGAAGAACTACCGGGACCTCAAGCCGATGGCGCCGGGTTTCTTCGGCTATTCGGTCATACGCAACAGCGTGCACAGCGAGTTCTATCGCACGCTCCTCGCGCTGTCCGAGGAAATGGACTTCCGCTTCGAGGGCCTGCACGAGGAAACCGGCCCCGGCGTGCTCGAGGCCGCGATCACCGTGGACAAGGCGGAGGCCGCAGCCGACAAGGCGGCGCTCTTCAAGACGTTCTGCAAGATCGTCGCCCAGCGCCACGGCAAAATGGCGACCTTCATGGCGAAATGGTCGCGGGACTGGCCGGGCCAGAGCGGCCACACGCACATCTCGCTCAAGGACAGGCGCGGCAATTCCGCGTTCTACGATCCCAAGGCGCCGCACCACATGTCGACCACGATGCGGCACTTCGTCGGCGGCATGCAGAAGCTGATGCCCGAGCTTCTCGCGATGATCTCGCCGACCATCAATTCGTACCGGCGGCTCATCCCGGGGTTCTGGGCGCCGACGGACTCCACCTGGGGCGTCGAGAACCGCACCTGCGCCCTGCGCATCATTCACGGGAGCCCCAAGTCGCAGCGCGTCGAATACCGCATCATCGCGGCGGATGCGAATCCGCACATCAGCCTGGCGGCGGCGCTCGCCTCCGGCCTCTGGGGCATCGAGAACGAAGATCGAGCCCGACAAGCCCGTGCAGGGGAACGCATATGCGCACGAATGGCCGAAACGCCTCAACTCTGCCGCGCACGCTCTGGGACGCCGCACAGCGACTGAAGGGCTCTTCGATGGCGCGCGACTGGTTCGGTTCGGACTTCGTCGATCACTACGCGGCGACACGCGAGTGGGAAGAGCGCGAGTTCCGCAAGTCGATCACGGACTGGGAATTGCAGCGCTACTTCGAAATCATCTGATGGCCGCAATACAAAGCACGATTTCACCGGTTGATGGCCGGGTGTACGTCGAACGACCGTACGCCACTGCGGCCGATATCGAGCATGCGCTGACCCTCGCGGACAAGGCGCAACAGGCCTGGAAGCAGGTCCCGGTCGCGGAGCGCATTCGCATTGTCGACGCTTTCTCGACCGCGTTCGAAAAGCGTCGCGACAGGATCGCCGAAGAAATCACCTGGCAGATGGGGCGCCCGCTCGCGGCCGCGCCAGGTGAAGTCCGCGGCACGCTCGAGCGCGCGCGCCACATGACCTCGATCGCCGCGCAGGCGCTCGCCGACATCGACGCGGGACCGAAAAGCGGTTTCCGGCGTTTCGTACGACGCGAACCGCTCGGCGTCGTGCTAACGATCGCAGCGTGGAACTATCCCTACCTCATCGCGGTGAACAGCGTCGTGCCGGCGATTCTTGCGGGCAACGCCGTGATCCTGAAGCACTCAGCGCAAACGCCGCTCTGCGCCGAACGTTTCGCCGAATGCTTTGAGGAAGCGGGACTGCCCGCAGGCGTGTATCAGTTCCTGCACATGACGCATGCCGACACCGAGCGCGTGATCGGCGACGCGCGTATCGATTTCGTCGCCTTCACGGGATCGGTGGCGGGCGGCCATTCAGTGCAGCGTGCGGCGGCTTCGCGCTTCATTGCGGCGGGTCTCGAACTCGGCGGCAACGATCCCGCCTACGTGCGCGCAGACGCGAACTTCACGCATGCCGTCGAAAATCTCGTCGACGGCGCGTTCTTCAATTCCGGCCAGTCCTGCTGCGGCATCGGCCGGATTTATGTCGATGCGAAGCTTTACGAGCGCTTCGTTGCCGACTTCGTCGCGCTGACGAATGCATACAAGCTCGGCAATCCGGTGAAAACCGCCAACAACCTCGGCCCGCTCGTCAGAACGAAGGCGGCGGACGACGTGCGCAGGACAATCGAAGCCGCGGTGAAAGGCGGAGCGCGCGCGCTGATCGATGAGCACCGATTCGCCGATAGCCGGGCGGGAACTCCCTATCTTGCGCCGCAGGTACTCGTCGACGCACCGCAGGACTCGCCGGCCGTGCAGGAGGAAACCTTCGGTCCGCTCGTCAGCATTCTCAAGGTGCGCGGGGACGAGGAAGCGATTGCCTGCATGAACGACAGCCGCTACGGACTCACGGCGTCCATATGGACCCGCGATCCCGATGCTGCACTTGCGATCGGCGATCGCGTCGACACCGGAACCTGGTTCATGAACCGCTGCGACTATCTCGACCCGGCGCTCGCCTGGGTGGGAGTGAAGGATTCGGGCCGTGGCTGTACCTTGTCGACCGTCGGATTCGAACATCTCACGCGGCCGAAATCGTTTCACCTGCGCACGGAGGTGGCATCATGACCACGGTGAAATCTGCCAAGCCCGAACTAGCCGGCCGCTGGAACTACCCTACGAGCATCCGCTTCGGCGCTGGCCGCATTCGCGACCTGCCGGCCGCGTGCCGGGAACTAGGGATGGAGCGGCCGCTGCTGGTGACGGACGCAGGCCTCGCCAAGCTCTCTGTCGTGGCGCAGACGGTGCAGATCTGCCGCGACGCCGGCCTCGGCTGCGAAGTATTTTCGGACGTGCAGCCGAATCCGATCGAAGCGAATGTCACGCAGGGTGTCGCTCGGTTCCGCGCCGGCGGCCACGACGGCGTCATCGCCTTTGGCGGCGGCAGCGCCCTCGACATCGGCAAAGCAGTTGGCCTGATGGTCGGCCAGACGCGGCCGATCTGGGATTTCGAAGACAAGGAGGACTGGTTCACCCGCGTCAATGTTGCGGGCATGGCGCCAGTCATCGCAGTGCCGACGACCGCCGGCACGGGATCGGAGGTCGGCCGCTGCTCCGTGCTGACCGACCAGCGCGATCACACGAAGAAACTCATCTTCCATCCACGTCTGCTGCCTGCCATCGTCATCGAGGATCCCGAGCTCGGCGTCGGCTTGCCGGCGAAGATCACGGCCGCGGTCGGCATGGACGCGCTCTCGCACAATCTCGAGGCGTTCTGCGCGCCGGCCTATCACCCGCTTGCCGACGGCATTGCCGTCGAGGGCGTCCGCCTGGTGAAAGAATGGCTGCCGGCCGCCGTGCGCGACGGCGGCGACGTTGAAGCCCGCGCGCACATGCTCATCGCGTCGACCATGGGAGCCACCGCGTTTCAAAAGGGCCTCGGCGCGATGCACAGCCTGAGTCACCCCTGCTCCGCCAATCTCAATACCCATCACGGGCTCACCAACGGCGTCGTCATGCCGTACGTGCTGGTGCACAACGAACCGGCGATTGCGAAAAAGCTCGCCCGGCTCGCCGCGTATATCGGTCTTCGCAAAGCAACCTACGCCGCGTTCATCGATTGGGTGCTCGAACTGCGCGAGTCGATCGGCATTCCACCCGCGCTCTCCGCGCTTGGGTTGAAGGAGGAACATGCCGCCGAGTTCGCGCCGCAGGCGCTCGTCGATCCGAGCACGCCGTCGAATCCGCTGCCCATGGACCGTGCGGGCTTCGAACAGCTCTACCTGCATGCGATTCGCGGTGAGCTCACGGCGTGACATAAGATAATAAGAGTCGGTGAACCGGCGCCGCGGACTGGCGTCGCGTTAATCCCGGGTTCAGGATGGCCACTCACGCTAGCGCCCCCTATGAAATATCCCTGGATCGCACTCGGCGCCGCTGTCCTCCTCGCATCGAGTCCGGCTTACGCCTTCCGCTGCGGCAACAAGCTGGTGCTCGAAGGCGACACCCGCTCCGAAGTGATTCAGAAGTGCGGCGAACCGGTAGAAATCACGCGTAAGTCCATTCTCCGCCCTCCCGTGTACTGGTACTACGGGACTCCGATCAATATCGGCGGCGGTGACATCGAGATTCCCGTCGAGATATGGCTCTACAATCTCGGTCCCAATCAACTCATGCGACGCCTGCGATTCGAGGACGGGGAGCTCGTGGAAATCGAAACGCTGGGCTACGGCTACATCAAGAAGTAACCGCAGGGGATGCCGACTCCAAGCCTTCGCCCTATTCGTGCCGAAGATGACGCGGCGGTGGCCGCGATCATCCGGACCGTCATGACGGAATTCGGCGCGGACGGCCAGGGCTATGCCATCCACGACGCCGAAGTCGACCACATGAGCGCCGCCTACTCGATCCCCGGCGCGGCTTATTTCGTGGTCGAGTACGACGGCCGTGTCATCGGCGGCGCCGGTGTCGCGCCGCTCGTCGGGCGGCGAACCGGGCGTCTGCGAGCTGCGCAAGATGTACTTCCTCGAGGAGATCCGCGGCATGCGCATGGGCGAGCGGCTGCTGCGCTATTGCATCGACACCGCGCGCAACCTCGGTTATCGCGTGTGCTATCTCGAAACGCTCACCGGCATGGACGTCGCACGGCATCTCTATGAAAAGCTCGGCTTCCGCCGACTGCCGGGACCGCTCGGCGCTACGGGGCACACGGGCTGCAATCGCTTCTATGCGCTCGATCTTGTCTGAATGGTTGGCAGCGGTGCGCGATCCGGCGATGTCGGGTAATGACCCGCTCCTGGGCTTGCCCAGCGTCCACCTTTGCATCTGAGGGCTGTCCCCATGAACGCAGCGGCAAAGAGCCTCGGCGACGTCCTTGAATTCATCAGCCGTCCCCTCTTCACGATCGGCGCGACGGGTATCAGCCTCGCCCGCCTGCTGATCACCCTGGCCTTCATTCTCGCGATCGGCTGGGTCGCCCGGCTGAGCGAGCGGATGCTGCATCGGCTGGCGGCCCGCCGGCCGGAGCAATTCTCCGTCGCATCGGCTTACGCGCTCGGTCGTATCGTGCGCTATCTGCTGCTCGGCGTCGGTCTGGTGCTCGCGCTGACGGCTGCAGGAGTCAATTTCTCTACGCTCGCGGTGATCGGCGGGGGCCTCGGCATCGGGATCGGTTTCGGTCTGCAGACCCTGTTCGCGAACTTCGTGTCCGGCGTCGTACTGCTGCTTGACCGAAGCCTGAAGGTCGGGGACTTCGTCGATCTGCAATCGGGCGTTCGCGGCAGGGTGGTCGAGATCGCCATCCGCTACACGCGCGTGTCGACCAACGATTCCGTCGACGTGCTCGTCCCGAACTCAGAGTTCGTCAATGGACGGGTCACGAACTGGACGTTCGATGACACGAGCCGGCGCATTCACATTCCATTCGGTGTCGCTTACGGATCGGACAAGAATGTGGTGCGGGAAGCGGGCCTCGCGGCGGCCGGGCACGTCGATGGCATCATCGTGAACGACGATCGGCGCCCACCCGACGTCTGGCTCGTCGGCTTCGGCGAAAGCAGCCTCAATTTCGAGCTCGTGGTGTGGGTCACGCACCGGCTCGCGTCGGCGCCTGGACGGACCAATGCCAAGGTGCTCTGGGCACTGGAAGACGAACTGCGTGCGCGCAAGCTGACGATACCCTTCCCGCAGCGCGATCTGCATATCCGCTCAGGCGGTCTGCGGGTGGAAGGTGCAGGCGCTCAGAGCCCGTAGTGAAACGTCAGCCGATACGGAAGCACCGCCAGCATCAGAATGACGAGCGGCGTGCGCGGCCGCGTGCAGCGATGGAACGCGCCGATCGCGATGGCAAGAACGGCCATGGCGTGCGTGCTCGGCACGGGGCTATCGCATCAGCCGGGCTTTGCGGACGGCGTTGCGGGCGCACAGGGAATCGTGCGCTTGACGACGCCCCCGATGGTCAATCCCTGTACCAGAATCGAAAAGATCACGATCACGTACGTGAAAGTGACGACTATGTCCTTTTCGCCGCCCGTCGGCAGGGACAGCGCAAGCGCAACCGAGATGCCACCGCGCAGGCCGCCCCAGGTGAGTATCTTCCAGGAACCGGGCGGCAAGCCGAACGCATCCCGCAAGAGGCTAATGGGCAGCGACACGGTAATGAGCCGCGCGCCGAGCGCTATCAGGATCATCGCGACGGCCGGCAGGATTTTCGCTGCGGAGAATTCCAGCACTGTGATCTCAAAGCCGATCAGCACAAAGAGCACGGAGTTGAGAATCGCGTCCACCAGCTCCCAGAACATGTCGAGATGCTCGCGGGTGACCTTCGACATGGCCGAAGCCCGGCCGTGATTGCCGATGACTAGTCCCACCACGACCATTGCGAGTGGGCCGGACACGTGCAGCCGGCTCGCAAGCGCGTAGCCACCGGTCACGGCAGCGAGCGTGATCAGGACTTCTTCCTGGTAGCTGTCGATGCTACGTAACAGAAAATAGGTGACGTAACCAAGCACCATGCCAAAGGCGATCCCGCCGCCCGCCTCGCGTAGCAGCAGCTCGCCGACTACTGCGGCAGTCGGTGTTGCGCCGCTGCCAAGCATCGACACCGCCAATACGAACAGCACGATGCCTACGCCATCGTTGAACAGGGATTCCCCGGAAATGACCACTTCGACGCCCTTCGGCGCACCGGCGGTCTTGAGGATGCCCATCACGGCGATCGGATCGGTCGGTGAGATCAGCGCGCCGAAAACCAGGCAATAGCCGAGCGAAAGATGAACGCCGAGCCACGGCAGCGCATACCAGGTGGCGGCGCCAATGAGCGCCGCGGAGACCGAGGTGCCGAGCACGGCCAGTAGTGCGACCTGCCATCGATAGGCGCGCAGCTCGCTCAGATCAACGTGCAGCGCTCCCGCAAAGAGGAGCAGCGACAGCATGCCCTGCATCAGCAGATCCGAGAAATCGATGGACGCCAGCAAGCTCGCTTCGTAGGCTCCGAGTTCATGGAAGCCGATGCGATCGAGGCCGACAAAAGCGAGCGACAGGACGAGCGCGATGCTCATGACACCGATGGTGGTCGGCAGACCGATGAAACGGTGATTGACGAAGGCCAGCAACGCGGTGATCACGATGCAGGCTGCGGCAATGTCCAGCATTGACGGCACTCGTCATCGGCGCGGTCGCGGTCGCGGTCGGGCAGGGCAATCCAGCGCTTCATCGTACGCCGGCGTGCATCAACATCGTCGTGGCGGCCAACGCGGGCGGCGCCTTCAGCCCGTTCGGCGACATCACGACGCTGATGGTCTGGCAGAACGGGCGGGTCGTCATTCGCCGGAGTTCTTCGCGCTGTTCATGCCGTCGCTCGTCAACTGGCTGATCCCCGCCGGTGCTCATGAGCATCGCCATTCCCGGGACAGCCGTCCGCCGGCTATCGCGCGAAGCGTGCAAGTCCGCGCAGGCTATGCGTCGTGATCGCGTTGTTCCTGCTGACCATCGCGCTCACGGTGGCGTTGCATCACTACGCTGCACCTGCCGCCGTTCGTCGGCATGATGACGGGGCTCGGCGCCTGCAGATCTGCGGCTACGTCATTCGCGGGCGCACAAACCCGGATAGCCATCGCGCGGACTGCATCTGAAGCATTGCCTGATGGTTGCGCGCGGCTTCGGCTATCGAGTGTGCTATCTGGAGTCAATCGCCGCGATGGACGTTGCGCAGCGGCTCTATCAAAAAGTCGGATTCCGGCGGCTCCCAGGCCCCCTGGGAGCCACCGGCCACACGACTTGCAACCGCTTTTACGCGCTAGATCTCAGTTGATTGCGGCGGATACCGGCGCCCGTTGCGGCCGGACTATTGGGCGAGCCACCGGCCGATCTTTGCGTCGAGCACATCGAGCGGCAGGGCGCCGTCGATGAGGAGCTGCCGGTGGAACTCCTTGATGTCGAAACGCGGGCCGAGCGTTTTCTGGGCACGCGCGCGCAGCTCCTTGAATTTGAGCTCTCCCATCTTGTACGAAAGCGCCTGGCCCGGAATCGCGATGTAACGCTCGACCTCGGCGACGGCATCGCTCGGCCCGATGGCCGTGTTGGCCGTCAGGTACTCAATCGCCTTCTCGCGCGTCCAACCTTTCGAATGCAGGCCAGTGTCGAGCACCAGCCGCGCCGCGCGCCAGATTTCCGCCGACAACGCACCGAAGTGATCGTACGGATCCTTGTAGAAGCCCATTTCATAGCCGAGTGATTCCGAATACAGGCCCCAGCCTTCGATGTAGGCGCCGTAGTAGGCGAACTTGCGAAAGCGCGGCAGCGTGCCGACTTCCTGGGCGATCGTGAGCTGGAAGTGATGCCCTGGAATCGCCTCGTGCAGGAAGATCGACTGCATCTGGTACTTGGGCCGGCTCTTCAGGTCATAGGTGTTCGCGTAGAAGACGCCGGGCCGCGAGCCGTCTTCCGTCGCCGGCTGGTAGGCGGCGGACGAGGCCGACTTCTCGCGGAACGCCTCGACCGGGCGCACTTCGAAATCGGCCTTCGGCGCGATGTTGAAGAGCTCAAGCGAAGCGGTCGTCGCCTGCTCCTTCAGCGCCCGGTAACCCTCGATGAGATCCTCGGGCTTCGTGTAGTAGAAGCGCGGATCGCTCCGGAGCATCGCGAGAAAGTCCTTGAAGTCGCCCTTGAAGCCGGTCTCGGCGATCACTTTCTCCATCTGCGTGCGGATGCGCGTGACCTCGGCGAGGCCGATGCGATGAATCTCGTCGGGTGTCTTGTCGGTGGTCGTGAATACGCGTGCGCGGTACGCGTACCAGCGGTCGCCCATCGGCAACGCGTTGAGCCCGACGGTTGCCCGCGTCTTCGGCAGGTACTCGTCTTTGATGTAGTCGAGGAGGCGCTGGTTCGCCGGAAAGATCTCGTCCTTGATCGCTTTCTCGAAGGCTTCCTCGATACGCTTCCTGTCCGTCGCGCTGACGTCGGCGGGCATCGAGGCGATGCCCTTGTAGTAGACGGATGCCTTGGGATCCCCGCCCGTCAGGGCCGCGATCTGCGGCAATGTGCGTTCCATCAAGACGCGCGGCTGCACGATGTCCTTGTTGACGCCGGCACGCATGTTGACGATCGACTGGTCGATCCAGGCGACGTAGTCATGCACGCGGCTCAGCCAGTCGTCGTAGTCCTTGACATTGCGGAAGGGATGCAGGCCCGTGGCCGAGAGCTGCGCGAAGAGCGTCACCTCGTTGCCGAACTGGTCGACGGGCAGCAGCTCCGACTGATACGAGAAGCCTTCGATGTTCTCCAGCCGGTCGCGCCGGAAGATGTCGTACGAGAGGCGCGCCTGCGTGCCGAGCTGGTCCGCCTTGATCGCGCCGAGCTTCTTCAGGTATTCGCTCTCGAGTTCGCGCGACTTCGCCAGGTACTGCGGCGAAATATTGTTCTCGAGGCGGTTGTTGTAGCGGTAATCGCCGTTAAGCGTCGCCTGCAGCGGATTGAGTTCGAGGTACTGGTCCCAGTAGGCCTCCACGAGCGTGGTCAGCTGCTGGTCGGCGTTCTGTGCCACTGCGGCCGGCGCTACCGCATTACCCGCCGTGTGCGCGCTCTTGTCGGCGCAGCCCGCAAGGGTCACAGCGATCAATGCTCCCGCGAGCCCCGTCCTCATTCGCATCGTCGACATTTCACCTCTCCCCGGGTCGATAGCTTTCAATTCTTCTGCGCTTGCGCGGCGATCCATCGATCGATCTTGGCATCCAGCACGTCCATTGGCAGCGCCCCGTCAAGCAGCACCTGGCTGTGGAATTCCTTCACATTGAAGCGCGGCCCGAGCGCCTGTTCCGCACGGGTGCGAGCGGCCCGGATGCGGATCTGCCCGACCTTGTAGGACGTTGCCTGCCCGGGCCAGGCAATGTAACGCTCAACTTCCGCGACCACCTCGGGCTCGGCGAGCGAGGAATTGTCGAGCATGTAGGCGATCGACTGTTCGCGCGTCCAGCCCTTCGCGTGAATGCCCGTGTCGACCACGAGACGCATCGCGCGCAGCAACTCCGCGTTGAGGCGCCCGAAGTACTGGTACGGATCGGTGAACACGCCGAGCTCCTTGCCGAGCGACTCCGAATAGAGCGCCCAGCCTTCCCAGTAGACGCTGCCGCCCGCAAAGCGCCGATAGCGCGGAATGTTCTTGATCTCCTGGGCGATCGTGCCCTGGAAGTGATGGCCTGGTTCCGCTTCGTGCAGCGACAGCGTCTCCATGCCATAGATCGGGACGCGCTTGAGATCGGCCGTGTTGAGATAGAAGACGCCCGGACGTTTCCCGTCTTCTGAGCCGCCCTCGTAGAACGCGCCGGCCTGCGACGCAGCGCGGAAGGCCTCCACCGGCTTGATCTCGTAGGTCGCCTTGGGGAAATCCTGGAAGAGCTTCGGCAGCAGGGCCTCGACCTTCACTTTCGTCGCGCGGAACTGCGCAAGCGCGTCGTCCGGCGACTTGAAGAGAAACTGCGGGTCATCGTGCATGAACTTGAAGAAGGCCTTGCGGTCACCCTGGAAGTTCACCTGCTTGATCACGCCGTCCATCTCGCCGTGGATGCGCTCAACTTCGCTCAGGCCGAGATCGTGGATCTCTTCGGCTGTCATCTGCGTCGTGGTGAAGACGTGCAGCGTGTAGTCGTACCAGGCCTTGCCATCGGGGAGCGCCGACCAGCCGACGCTGTCCCGGCAATGCGGCAGATATTCGTCGCGGATGAAATCGCGCAGCCGCGTGAGCCTCGGAACGATGCGCTTCGTGATCTCGTCGCTGTACGCCTTCGTAAGGCGCGCATTGTCGGCAGCGCTGAATTTCTTGGCCTGCAGCGCCTTGATCGGCCCGTAGAAGACGCTGTCCTCGAGCTTCGCGGACACGAGGTCGTTCAACTGCGGCAGGAGCTTCTGCATCACGACCTTCGGCTGGACAACGCCCTTCGTGATGCCGATGCGCATGTTGGTGATGACCTGATCGACGAACACGAGGAATTCCTCGGCGCGCTTCAGGTAATTGTCGTAGTCCTTCACCGTCTCGAACGGCTGCGCGCCCTCGCCCGACCCGAAGACCGCCATGTCGCCGATCGGATTGTTGAACTGGTCGATCGGCAGCAGTTCACCTGGAAACGGCACGCCCTCGAGCGTGATCTCGCGGTCGAACTTGAAGACGTCATAGGTGATGCGATCCGAGGGCCGAAGCTCCGAGGGATTGACCGTCCCGAGCTCCTTCAGGTAGTCGCGCTCCATCTTCTCGGATGCGGCGACGAATTCCGGGCTGATCGAGTTCGCGTAGCGATCGTTGAAGCGGTTGTCGCCGATATACGTTGCGAAGATCGGCTGGCGCTCGATCGTCTCGTTGAAGTAACGATCGACGAGCTGGTTCAGGTGCTCCCCGGCGGTTGGCTGCGCGGCGGCAACGACCTGGGAGAGCGCGGCCGCGAGCAACGCGGCCGCGACGACGGCGGCAAACTTGCGCATCCTGTAATCCCTCGATGGTGGAATTATTGTCGCTTAAGGTAGCTGCGAAGGCATCCCCTGTCAGCCCCTGGATTTCTCGGCGATCCAGCGATCGACCTTGGCGTCGAGGACGTCCATCGGGAGCGCACCGTCGAGGAGGATCTGGCTGTGGAAGTCCTTGACGTCGAACCTGGACCCAAGTGCCCTTTCGGCGCGATCCCGCATGGCACGGATGCGCAGCTGCCCCACTTTGTAAGAAGTAGCCTGGCCCGGCCAGGCGATGTAACGCTCGACCTCCGCGACCACCTCGCTCTCGGCGAGCGAGGAGTTGTCGAGCATGTAAGCGATCGACTGTTCGCGAGTCCAGCCCTTCGCGTGAATGCCTGTGTCGATCACCAGGCGCATGGCCCGCAGCATTTCATCTCCGAGACGCCCGTAGTACTGATAGGGGTCCGTGAAGAGGCCAAGCTCCTTGCCGATCGATTCGCTGTAGAGCGCCCAGCCTTCCCAGTACGCGCTGCCACCGGAATTGCGGCGATAGCGCGGAAGGTCCTTGAGCCCCTGGGCGATGGTGATCTGGAAATGGTGGCCCGGCTCGCCTTCATGCAGCGTCAGCGTCTCCATGCCATAGACCGGCGCGCGCGCGAGATCCGACGTGTTGAGATAGAAGACACCGGGTCGCGACCCATCCTCGGACCCGAATTCGTAGAAGGCTCCCGCGGACGATGCAGCGCGAAACGCCTCGACCGGCCTGATGTCGTAGCCCACCTTCGGGAAATCCTTGAAGAGCTTCGGCAGGAGGCCGTCGACCTTCACTTTCGTGGCGCGGTACTGCGTCAGCGCATCTTCGTCTGACTTGAAAAGAAAGCGCGGATCGGTCTGCATGAACTTGAAGAACGCGTGCAGGTCGCCGTCGAAGCCGGTCTGGCGCTTGACATCCTCCATCTCGCCGCGGATGCGTCCGACTTCCTTGAGGCCCAGCTGGTGAATCTCCTCGGCCGTCATGTTCGTCGTCGTGAAAACGCTGAGCGTGTAGTCGTACCAGGCTTTGCCGTTCGGCAGCGCCGACCAGCCGACGCTGTCGCGGCAATGCGGGAGGTAGTCGTTGCGGACGTAGTCACTGAGCCGCTTGAGCGCGGGATTCAGCTTGTCCTTGATTTCGCGCTCGTACGCCGCCTGCAGGCGTTTCTTGTCCGCAGCGGAGAACTTCTTGCCATCGAGCGACTTGACGGGTCCGTAGAAGACGCTGTCCTCGACCTTCGGCGTGACGAGGTCGTCGAGCTGCGGCAGCACCTTCTGCATGACGATTTTCGGCTCGACCACGCCCTTCGCGATGCCGGCGCGCATGTTCACGATGGCTTGATCGAGGAACACGAGGAATTCATTGCTGCGCTTCAGAAAATCCTCGTAGTCCTTCACCGTCTCGAACGGCTGCGCGCTGTCGCCGGAGCCGAGCACGGCAAAGGTCGACACCGGATTGTTGAACTGATCGATCGGCATCAGCTCGCCCGGATAGCGCACGCCGGCGAGCGCGGACTCGCGGTCGTACTTGAATACGTCGTAGGTGATGCGATCGGTGCCCGTGAGGGTCGAGGGATCGATGCGCTCGATCTCCTTAAGGTACTGCCGCTCGCGTGCTTCGGTCTCCTTGATGAACTTCGGGCTGATCGAATTCGTGTACTTGTCGTTGTAGCGCTTGTCGCCAAGGTAAGTCGCGCTGACCGGCTGCAGCTTCAGCTGCTCCTCGAAGTAGCGGTCGACGAGCGCGTTGACCTGCTGGGCAGCCACCGGCGAAGCAGGGACGGCAACGGCGCAGGGGATGTTCCACACGAGGTAGGCCGTCGCAATCACAAGAAGCCATCGACGCAGCATGGAATCCTCCGCAAGGGGCTGACCGGTCCAGTCCGGCGCGCGATTATAGCGACGGCTCCTGTGGCGCTCGGCGCCCCTGCGGTGACGCGCCGCCCACCTGCGGTCAGACGAAATAAACACGGCTACCGACCCATTCGCCCGGCCATTTGCTTAGTCCCCCTGAAGTTGCCTATGCTGTGCCGCGACCCGAGATGATCACGTGCGCTAACGTACGGATCCATAACGATAAATCTATAAAGTCAAAGGGGTACCACGCGATGAATCCAGCATCCAAACCCGGTGCGGACGCGGCACTGGACGATGACGTCAAAGTGCTGCACAGCATGGGCTATGCGCAGGAACTGGCGCGACGCTTAGGCCGCTTCTCCAACTTCGCGATTTCGTTTTCGATCATCTGCATCCTGTCGGGCGGCATCAATTCGCTCGCGCAGGCGACCTCGGGCGCCGGCGGCGCATCGATCGGTCTCGGCTGGCCGCTCGGCGTATTCATTTCAGGTGTGTTCGGTCTCGCCATGGCACAGATCGCCTCGGCTTATCCGACCGCCGGCGGTCTGTATCACTGGGGCTCGATTCTCGGCAATCGATTCACGGGCTGGCTCACGGCGTGGTTCAACCTGCTTGGCCTCGTGACCGTGCTGGCGGCGATCAACGTCGGCACGTACTACTTCTTCCTTGGTGCGTTCGGCGCGAAATTCGGCGTCACCGACTCGATGACGGCCCTGATCACGTTCCTGGCCATCCTCACCGGCGGGCAAGCGCTGATCAATCATTACGGTATCGCGCTGACGGCGAAGCTCACCGACTTCTCCGGCTACCTGATCTTCGGAACGTCCGTGCTGCTCGCGATCGTTTGCCTGGTATATGCCGAGAGCTACGACATCTCGCGGCTCTGGACCTTCGCGAACTATTCCGGCGAAGCCGGCGCCAACGTCTGGCCGTCGGTCTCCGGGTCCTGGGTCTTCCTGCTGGGCCTCTTGATGCCGATCTACACCATCACGGGCTATGACGCCTCGGCCCATACGTCGGAGGAGACCAAGCAGGCGGCGCTGTCGTCGCCCCGCGGCATCGTCTCCTCGATCCTCTGGTCCGGAGTATTCGGCTACATCTTTCTGACGGCCTTCGTCCTCATGATTCCGAACATGGACGAAGCGGCCAAGCAGGGCTGGAACGTGTTCTTCTGGGCCATGGACCAGCGCGTGCCGGACACGATGAAGCAGATTCTCTATTGGCTCATCTTCGTCGCGCAGATTCTCTGCGGCCTGGCGACTGTCACGTCCGCGTCGCGCATGATCTTTGCGTTCTCGCGCGACGGCGGTCTGCCGTTCTCGAAGGCGCTTGCGAAGGTCTCACCTTCGCACCGCACGCCGAATGCGGCAATCTGGACGAGCGCCGTGCTCGCGGTGCTGTTCGTCTGGGGCGCGAAGTGGCTGGAAGCAGGTGGCACGCCCGTGTATACGGTCGTGGTCTCCTGCACCGTGATCTTCCTCTTCTTCTCGTTCGCGATTCCAATCACGCTCGGGCTCTTGACCTACGGTGGCCCGAAGTGGCCGAAGATGGGACCGTGGAATATCGGCAAAGGTGGCTTCTCGCTCTTCGCCGTGCTCTCGCTCATCGCGATGATCCTCATCTTCTTCATCGGCGTGCAGCCGCCGAATGCGCTGGCGCTCAACGTCACGATCGGCTTTTTCATCGTGACGGCTATCGTCTGGTTTGCGTTCGAGAACCGCCGCTTCAAGGGCCCGCCGATCGGCGACATGATTGCGAAGCGTCAGGCCGAGATCGCGGCGGCGGAAGCCGCTCTGGCGGCTGCGGAGAAGAAATAGACCGGTTGTTTTGCGATGGAAGTGAAACGAGAACGGGGCGCACGGGCGCCCCGTTTCTCTTGATTTACGCCTTGATTCTCTCCATCTTCGGGTCGTACAGCGGCCCGAGGTGGAGTCTTGCAGGGCGTGCGCTCCGTTGCCACTTCGAGTTCGTACACTGCCGCTCGAGGAGATACTCACGGTCGACGCCATTCGCCCGCCGCACGTAGCCGTAGCCGATGGCCTTCTGACGGTGTGACCGTAGCCACCGCTCGACAGCCAGCCCACACGCTCGCCATTGCGATAGATCGTTTCGCGACCCGAGCAGCACGACCTGTCGGATCGTCGACCGTGAAGCCGCAGAGCCATTTCCTGAGCGGCGCTGTGCGTTGCTTCTCCAGTGCCTCGCGGCCGAGAAATGGATGGTCGGTCTTGAGCTTCACCGCCCAGCCGAGGCCCGCTTCGAACGGACTGTGATCCGGCCCGATGTCGGAGCCCCATGCGCGATAGCCTTTCTCGAGGCGCAGCGTCTCGATCGCGCGGTAGCCGGCATTCACGATGCCGAACGTCGGCGCCCGCTTCCATCAACGCCCCGTAGACGCGCGGTCCCGACTTCGACCGGCACGTGGATCTCCCAGCCAAGCTCGCCGACATAGGTCACGCGCAATGCGAGCACCGATGCACCGGCAATTGTCAATGCGCTTGCCGGGCCGAAGCGGAAAGCCGGCATTCGAAACATCGTCGCGCGTCACTTTCTCGAGCACCTTGCGCGCATTCGGGTCCCATGAGCGCGAGCACACAGTTGCCGAAGTCACGTCGATGAGTTGCGCCTCGAGTCCCGGCGGGAATCTGGCGCGAAATCCAGTCGAAGTCGTGTGTTGCGAATCCCGTGCCCGTGACGATGTAAAAGCGATCTTCGTCCAGATGCGGTAGACCGTCAGGTCGCACTCGATGCCGCCCTTTGCTGTTGAGCATCTGCGTGTAGACGAGACTGCCAGGCGGCTTCGCGACGTCGTTCGCGCAGATCCAGCTCGAGCGCCTTCTCGGCATCGCGACCAATCATCTGGAATTTCGCGAACGAAGTCTGATCGAAGACGCGACCCGTTCGCGAGCGGCACGATGCTCGCGCGCAACTGCATCGAACCAATTCGGGTCGCGCAAAGCTGTACTCATCGTGTCGCCGATTCGCCTGCGGCCGCGAACCAGTTCGGCCGCTCCCAGCCGAGCTTCTCGCCGAACACTGCGCCCTGGTCCTTCAACGAGTCGTACAGCGGTGAACGGCGCAGCGGCCGGCCGCTCTCGGTGCTCCTCGCCCGGCCAGGCGATGGTGTAGTGCTTGCCGTAGAGCTCCAGCGTGCGACGTGCGCACCCAATCGATATCGGCGTGCGGCGTGCCGAAGCGACGGATATCGACCGGCCAGACGTCGAACGGCGCTTCACCGCCGACGATCCACTCCGCCAGCACCTTGCCCGCGCCGCCGGCCGCAGGCAATGCCGAACGCATTGAATCCCGCGCCCACGTAAAAGCCCGCTGACACTCGGGGCCGGGCCCAGAATGAAATTGCCGTCCGGCGTGAAACTCTCGGGACCGTTGATGAGTTCCTTGACCCCGGCCGAATCGAGCGCCGGCACGCGCGCCATCGCGAGTTCGAGGATCGGCTGGAAGTGATCCCAGTCCGGCTGCAGCAGCTGAAAATTGAAATTCTCCGGGAAGCCGTCGACCGCCCAGGGAATCGGATTCGGCTCGTAGCCGCCCATCACGAGGCCGCCGACGTCCTCCTTGTAATAGGTGAGCCGATCGGGATCGCGCAGCGTCGGCAATCCCCGCTTTACGCCGGGAATCGTGTCGGTGATCGAGATACTGGTGCTGCACGGAAACCAGCGGCACGTTGACGCCCGCCATCTGGCCGACCTGTCGCGCCCATTGTCCGGCGCAATTCACGACGACTTCGCAGGCGATGCGGCCCCGCGCGGTGAGCACGGCAGCGACTCGGCCAGCTTTGAGTTCGATACCCGTCACCGCCGTGTCTTCCAGAATCGTCACGCCGCGCAGTCGTGCACCCTTGGCGAGTGACTGAGTGATGTCCGACGGATTCACCTGGCCATCTGTCGGCAGGAAGGCCGCACCGACGAGATCTCCGATTTCCATGATCGGCCAAAGTGCGAGCGCTTCCTTCGGCGCGAGGAGGTGCATCTCAAGGCCGAACGAACGCGCGGTCGTCGCCTGGCGCTTGAGCTCAATCCAGCGCGCCTCATTGCAGGCGAGACGCAGGCCGCCGTTCATCTGCCAGCCGCTCGCAAGCCCGGTCTCGGCTTCAAGCGTGTTGTAGAGCGCGACCGAGGCGCCGAGCATCTGCGTGATGTTGGCGCTCGTGCGCAGCTGCCCGACGAGTCCCGCGGCGTGGTGTGTCGATCCGGACGTGAGCTTGTGCCGCTCGACAATCACCGTGTCGTTCCACCCGAGCTTCGCCAGGTGATAGGCGGTCGAGCAGCCGACGATCCCACCGCCGATGACGACCGCACGCGCCTGCGACGGAAACTCAGCCATGGCTCCGTCTCGAACTCGGCCCACTGCGATCGAAGCGCGCGAGGTTGTCGCGCGCGTAGGCGGTGTAGTCGAAATCGATCGTCGACGTGATGCGCGAGGCCGCGCCCCAGAGTGTCTCGCGCAGGAGCGAGGCGCACTTCATGGCGCGAAACGCCCGGCGCTGCATCGTGGCCTCGGTGGGCTCCGAAATACCGGTCGAGCAGGAGCGACTCCATCGCCGGGCGTGAGCTCGTTGTTGGAGGCGAGATTCGCGAGATCGAAGAGCGGGCTGTTGAAGCCGGCGTAGTCCCAGTCGATGAGCCAGAGGCGCTTGCCGTCGTCCATGAGATTGGCGGCGAGCAGATCGTTGTGACCGAAGACGATGCTCACCGGACCGAGCGCCTGCTCCAGCCGCTCGCATTTCTCCGCGAGCACATCGAGCCCGATGTCGTAGGGATTCGAGCGATTGCTCTGCGAGGAGGCGCGAGATAGCTGCGCACGACCTGGAACACCCAGAACATGAGCGCGGGCCCCTGGAAGTGCTCGCGGCATGTCGTGATGACAGCGCTTCACGAGATCGACGATGCGGTGGAGGTTGCGCGGCTCGCGCACGCGCTCCGGTGTGAACGTCGTGCCAGCGATGAAGCGGCTCACCAGCACGCCGCTCGCCGGCGTAGACGACCTCCGGGCGAAATGCCGGCCGCAAACGCCGCTTTCGCGGCCGCGAGTTCGTTGAAGCGCATGACGCCATGCGCGGGAATGTCACGGCCGAGCCGTACGACGTAGCGGTCTCCGCTCGCGTCCGTGACGCAGTAGTTGCGATTGGTGATGCCACCGGTGAGCGGGACGATGTCCGTCGTCCCCGTCCAGCAGGGGAAGCTGCGCGATCTTGCGCAGCAATTCGTTTTCGGTCTTGTTGTTCGAGTTCCTGGGCTGCCATCGCCCCGGGAAAACTACACGGCGGCGGCCTGTTTGACCACCTTGAGCGAGATGCTCCGGTAGCGCAGGTTCAGGAGCAGCGCGCAGACGAGGATGCCGGCGATGAGGCCCCACCACACTCCGCGTGGTCCGAGATGCGCCGTAACGCCGAGCCCATAGGCAAGGGGAAATCCTATGGCCCAGTAGGCGATGACATTGCAGACCATCGGAACGCGAGTATCGCGGAATCCGCGCAGCGCACCCGCCGCGCCGACCTGCAGGCCATCGCCGATCTGGAAGACGCCGGCAAGGAGCAGGAGGCCCGCGGTCATGCTCTGCACGACCGGATCGTTCGAATAGAGCCGGGCGATGGAGCCGTGGGCGATGAAGATCACGATCGCGGACACGGTCATGATGGCGGCGCAGAGTGCGATGCCGACGAAACCCGCCCGTCGTGCGGCCGCATGATCGCCGCGGCCATTGGTGTGACCGACGTGCACGGTCATGGCCGAATGCATCGCGAGCGGCACCATGAACATGAGCGAGGCGTAACTCAACGCGCTCTGGTGCGCGGCGATGGTCTGCGCGCCGAACGAACCCATCAGGAGCCCCGCCACCGAAAAGAGCGTGCCCTCCGCGCAGACGCTGCCCGCAATCGGCAGGCCGAGCGCCACGATCTCGCGCAGGCGTTCCGTGTTCGGCCAGGCGAAGGAGCCGAAGAGTTCGAACGGGTGGTAGAAACGGCGGCTCTTCATGTACCAGTAGAGCGTGCCGAGCATCAGCCACTTCACACTCATGGTGGTGACGGCGCAGCCGAGCGCGCCCATCTCGGGAAGACCGAGCTTGCCGAACACGAGCAGGTAGTCGAAGAGCACCGTGGCCGCGAAGCCGAGGGTCGAGCAGTACATGGCCGGCCGCGTTTGGCCGAGACCCTCGCTCGTATAGCGGAGCGCGAGATAAGCCAGTACGCCCGGCAGTCCAAAGGCAAGCGCGTGCACGTACTTGCGCGCTAGCGGCACGATGGTCGGATCGACGCCGATGAGGCGCATCACGGGCCCAAACGCAATGAGCATCACAACGATGAGGACAGCGGACAGCCCGAAACTCAGCCACACCGCATGGCGCATGAAGTCGCCGACGCTTCGATGCCGTCCGGCCCCGTAGGCGTGCGCCGTTATCGGACTCACGGCCATCAGCACGCCGAGTCCCGCGAGATAGAAGATGACGTAGAAATTGAATCCCACGGACACGGCCGCCTGGTCGTGCGTCGCGTAGTGCCCGGTGATGACGGTATCGGCGAGCCCCATGCCGGAGATGGCGAGATTGTTGACGATGAGCGGCAGCCCGAGCTTCACGATCGAGCTCAGGTGCTTTCGAATCTCGGGTGTGGCGTGGTGCGCGAAGCACTCGATCATGTGGCATTCTAGCCGGATCGCACGCTCGGTCGGAGCGCCGTGTCCGCCGGCCGCGGCACGAAAATTTAACCGGGAGTAAACAGCCATGCTCGCAGGGTCTTCCGTACGCCGGGTCGCCATCGTCGGCGGGACCCGCATTCCGTTCGCCCGCTCGCTCGGCGTGTACGCGACGCTCGGCAATCAGGACATGCTGACCGCGACGCTGCGCGGCGTCGTCGACCGCTACAAACTCAAGGGCGAGCGGCTTGGAGATGTCGCAGCCGGCGCGGTCATCAAGCATTCGCGCGACTACAACCTAACGCGCGAATCGGTCCTCGGTTGTGGCCTCGCCGCGGAGACACCCGGCGTCGATGTGCAGCGGGCCTGCGGCACGAGCCTCGAAGCAGCCATCCTCATCGGCAATAAGATCGCGCTCGGCCAGATCGAAAGTGGCATCGCCGCCGGGGTCGACAGCGCCAGCGATCCGCCGGTCGTTTATCCACGCTCGTATCAGCAGCTCCTGCTCCGGAGTGCGCGCGGAAAATCCGCCTGGCAGAAGATCAAGCCGTGGTTTGGGCTGAGGCCGAAGCATTTCAAACCCGTGTTGCCGGGAGTCATCGAGCCCCGTACCGGCATGTCGATGGGCCAGCATTGCGAACAGATGGCGAAGCGCTGGCAGATCTCGCGCGAGAGCCAGGACCAGTTCGCACTCGAGAGTCATCAGAAGGCGACGGCCGCCTACAAGGAAGGTTTCTACAAGGACCTCGTGTTCGAGTACCAGGGACTCTCGATGGACAACAACGTCCGCGCGGACACGAGCCTCGAGCGGCTCGCGAAACTGAGGCCCGCTTTCGACTTCTCCGGCGCCGGCACGCTCACGGCGGGCAACAGCACGCCGCTCACGGATGGCGCTTCAGCGGTGCTTCTTGCGAGCGAAGACTGGGCGCGCGCGCGGAACCTCCCGATCCAGGCCTATCTTTCCTACGGCAAGGTCGCCGCCGTCGACTTCGTGGCCAAAGAAGGCTCTGCTGATGGCGCCGGCCTATGCGGTGCCCGCAATGCTGAAGGACGCGAACCTGAAGCTCCAGGACTTCGACTTCTATGAACTCCACGAAGCGTTCGCGGCGCAGGTGCTGTGCACGCTCAAGGCCTGGGAATCGGCGGAGTTCTGCCGCGATAACCTCGGCCTTGCGGCGCCGCTCGGCAGCATCGACCGGTCGAAACTCAACATCAAGGGCTCGAGCGTCGCGCTCGGCCATCCGTTCGCGGCGACCGGCACGCGCATCGTCGCGACGCTCGCCAAGCTCCTCTCCACGAGCACCGGCAAGCGCGGCCTCATCTCCGTGTGCACCGCCGGTGGCATGGGGGTCACCGCGATTCTTGAGCGCGCGTGATGTTCGTTACGTTGGCGCCGGCCCAAGCGGGGAAGTCCTTTCGGGACCGCCGTGAATACATCCCTGTAGGCTTCGGAAAAAACATCCTGTTTTTTACGATCCCGAAAGGACTTCCCCGCTTGGGCCGGCGCTCTGACGTCTCCGTGCCGTGAAACTCGCGTCGCTCAAGGCTGGTGGGAGAGATGGCACGCTTGTCGTCGTGTCGCGGGATCTGAAGCGCGCGCTTGTCGTGCCGCAGATCGCGGCGACGTTGCAGAGCGCGCTTGATCGTTGGGACGACGCCGCGCCGAAGCTGGAACAAGCCGCGGCGGCGCTCGAGAGCGGCAAAGAGAAAGGAGTCGCCTTCGATCCGAAGTCCGCGGCGGCGCCGCTACCCCGTGCGTATCACTGGGTCGACGGCAGTGCGTATGTGAATCACGTGGAACTCGTGCGCAAAGCGCGCGGCGCGGAAATGCCGGCGAGCTTCTGGACGGATCCGCTCGTTTACCAGGGCGGATCAGATGACCTCATCGGCCCGACCGACGACATGCCGGTGCCGAGCGAGGAATTCGGTATCGATCTCGAGGCAGAGGTCGCAGTGATTACAGACGACGTACCGATCGCGACCAGTCGCGAGGCGGCGCGCGCTCACATCAAGCTCGTGATGCTGGTGAACGACTGGTCGCTGCGCAATCTGATTCCCGCTGAGCTCGCCAAGGGCTTCGGCTTCTATCAGTCGAAGCCGGCGACGGCCTTTTCACCGGTCGCGGTTACCCCAGATGAGATGGGCGCGGCCTGGGATGGCGGCAAGGTCAACCTGCCGCTCATCACGCACGTCAATGGCGTGCTCTTCGGACGCCCGAACGCCGGCGTCGACATGACGTTCGACTTTGCGCAGCTGATCGCGCACGTGACGAAAACGCGGAGGCTCGGCTCCGGCAGCATCGTCGGCTCCGGCACGGTCTCGAACTACGATCGTTCGCAAGGTTCCGCCTGCATCGCCGAACGGCGCGTGCTCGAACAGCTCGAACAAGGCGGCGCGCGCACGCCCTTCCTGCGCTTCGGCGATCGCGTCCGGATCGAGATGCTGGATGCGTCGGGCCAAAGCATATTCGGCGCGATTGATCAGCGGGTCGTGAAGACCTGATACGGGTGCGAAGGCGATCACGAGCATGTGCGTGGTCGTTGAAGGCGGGGCGATCCGTGTGGGAGCGCGACAGGCCGACGCGCTAGCCAATTCGCGATTGTCCGCCGACGAGCAGCGCTACGACTGCCGCGAGCGCAGCAACACTTGCGAGCACGTATATCCAGGCGATGCGCATTCGGCGCCGGCGCTGCGGCGCCGCCTCGTGCATCACGGCTTCGAGCGTCGGCATCAGTCGGTCGCCCGCAACCCAGAGCTGGTACTGCACGGCACCGATCCCGACGACCAGCGCGAAGCTCAATGCCAGCCGAACATCCGAGCTGTTATCGAAGAGCCGCCCCCAATTCCACCAGCGTCGAGCGAGCAGGGCCGCAGTCATGACGTTAAGTCCCGCGAGCATGACCGTCACGCACAGGGCGCTCGGCACGGGGTCGTGTTGCGGAGCCTCCCTTAGGCGACGCAAGACAACCCGAACGAATGTATAGCGGAGGGGACCCACGATTCTCCCGGATGCGGCCAATTGATTTTCAATCAATCTCGGTTCACTTGGGCGGTGGCGCCGCGCACTGGCGCGCGATGAAGTCGCGATGCCGCGGCATCGCTTCCACGGCGCGCAGCACCGCCATGCGCCGCTGCTGCATGCCGCGCTTCAGGCGCTCCTCATCGATGCTGTCGATGATCGGGTCGTAACGCTTCGGCACGATGCCCTGCCCGACGAAGATCGCAATCCAGCTCGGCTCGAGGAAGGAGTCCTCGTTGTAGCTGACCACCCGGCCGCAGCTCTTGAAGACCTCGATCTTGTGCGTGAGCGAATCCGGCAGGCTCATGGTGCGACAATAGTCCCAGAGCGGCGCATCGGTCCGCGCGGTGGCCGAGTAATGCAGGATCAGAAAATCGCGGATGCGCTCGTACTCGGCGATTCCGAGGCGGTTGTATTCGTCGATCATCACCGGGTCGAAGTCGCGGTCCGGGAACATGTCGATGAGCCGCGCGATCGCCGTCTGGATGAGGAGGATGCTGGTCGATTCGAGCGGCTCCATGAAGCCGCCCGCGAGCCCCACGGCGACACAGTTGCGGTTCCAGAACTTCTTGCGGCGCCCGGCAGTAAACGTAAGGAGCCTCGGGTCCGCCATCGCCTTGCCGTCGAGATTCGCGAGCAGGGTTTCACGCGCCTCGTCGTCCTTGATGTAGGCGTTCGAGTAGACATAGCCATTACCGATGCGGTGCTGCAGTGGAATGCGCCACTGCCAGCCGGCCGTGCGGGCGGTCGAACGCGTGTAGGGCGACGGGTCACCGGCGCTTTCGCAGGGAACGGCGACCGCGCGATTGCACGGCAGCCAGTTCGACCAGTCTTCGTAGCCGGTCTTGAGCGCCTGCTCGACCAGGAGCCCGCGAAATCCCGATGCATCGATAAAGAAGTCGGCATCGATCCGTGTACCGCCTTCGAGCGTGACGCCTTCGATAAATCCAGTCTCGCCATTCAAGTGCACGTCGACGACTTTGCCTTCCCGCCGCACGACACCCCGCTGTTCCGCGTGTGCGCGCAAATAGCGGGCGTAGAGGCCGGCATCAAAGTGATAGGCGTACTTGAAATGCGACGCCTCTGACGCCGGATCCGGCGACGGAGCCGTGAAGCGTTGCAGGCGGCTCATGAGCGTCGGCACCGAATACTCGGCAAGTGGTGTCGGATCGCCGAGCTCGCGGAGCTTCAGCCAGTGATGGTGTGGTGACACACCCTCGATGACGTCGCCGTAGTCGCCGAATCCATGGAAGTGCACGTTGCCGAGGCGCCCCCAGTCCCGGAACTCGATGCCGACTTTAAAGGTACCCTGTGTCGCGACGATGAAATCGCGCTCGGCGATTCCGACGACCCGGTTGAACGCCTGGATGAGCGGCACTGTCGCTTCGCCGACGCCGACGATCCCGATCTCCTCGGATTCGATGAGCTCGATCTCGGTGTCGACCTGCTGTGCGCGGTCGCGCGGAGGCTTCAGGAAGCGCGCGAGAACGGCGGCACTCATCCAACCCGCGCTTCCGCCCCCGACGATGATGATTTTTCTGATGCGGCTTACTGGCATGTATGGCGCGCGCACGACCCCGATAAAATGGTGATGGCTCGACGACGCGTCCCCCGGACGCCCGCCAGTCTAACTGGTCGCAAGCGTCGGGGGACGAAACTTCCGCACTCGTGCATGCTTGACAACATAGTGCGCGACGATCGATGGTAACGCTAACAAGAGCGCAATTTAAGGCCTCCGGTGAACCCCAGCGAATTTCTTCCGGGCGATTGGCGGGAAGCAACGCTCCTCGGCCGCATCGATTTCGGCGAAGGACCGACACCGGTGCTCGTCCGCGACGGGCGTGTTGCCGACGTGTCACGCATTGCGCCGACCACCGCTGAACTCCTGAATCGATTTTCATCGCGCACGGAAATGCCGCGGGGCGAGGATCGGGGTTCTTTCGCCGACCTCGACTTGAGGCCCGCTTGGGCACTGGACGCGGCCCAGGCCAAAGCTCGCTTGCTTTCGCCGATCGACCTGCAGTGCGTGAAAGCCGCGGGCGTAACGTTCGCCGTATCGACGCTCGAGCGCGTGATCGAGGAGCGCGCACGCGGCGATCTCGCCGCGGCGGACCGAATTCGGCGGCAGCTCGCCGATCGTATCGGCGCCGACCTGAAAAGCGTGCGCCCGGGTTCCGCGGACGCGGCAAAACTGAAGGACGCGCTGATCGCCGATGGTCTCTGGTCGCAGTACCTCGAGGTCGCGATCGGTCCCGATGCGGAGGTGTTCACGAAGGCGCCGGCGTTGTCGTCGGTCGGCTGGGGAGACTACGTCGGCGTGCGCGCCGACAGCCACTGGAACAATCCGGAGCCGGAAATCGTCGTGGTGTGCGACAGCCTCGGGCGCCCACGTGGTGCGGCGCTCGGTAATGACGTGAACCTCCGCGACTTCGAAGGCCGCTCGGCCCTCCTCCTCGGCAAGGCGAAGGACAACAACGCCTCCGCTGCCATCGGTCCCTGTGTGCGGCTCTTCGATACGGCTTTCACACTAGACGCCATCCGCAGCGCGGTCGTGCACCTCGAAATCGAAGGGTCCGATGGCTTCGTGCTTGAAGGCAAGAGCTCGATGGGTCTTATCAGCCGCGACCCGTCCGAACTCGTCGGCCAGACGATCGGCAAGCATCATCAGTACCCGGACGGATTCGCGCTCTACCTTGGCACGATGTTCGCACCGACCGAGGATCGTGGTGCGAAGGGACTCGGTTTCACACACAGGGTGGGCGATCGGGTGCGCGTCATGACGCCGACACTCGGCGTGCTGGAGAACCAGGTTGCCCACTGCGACGCGGCGCCGCCCTGGACGTTCGGCGTCTCGGCCCTCATGCGAAATCTTGCGGACCGCGGCCTGCTTGGCGGACAGAAATCATGAGCGAAGCAATTTATCCGAGTCTCAAGGGCAAGCGTGTCGTTGTGACGGGCGGCGGCTCCGGCATCGGCGCCGGCATCGTGCAGGCATTCGCGCACCAGGGGTCCGAGGTCATCTTTCTCGACGTCCTGGAAGCGGAGTCACACGAACTCGTACGCTCGCTTGGTCGTTCACCCATCACACCCGTCTTCCGCCGCTGCGATCTCACCGACCTCGACGCGATCGCCGCGGCCTTCGCAGCGATCGGCCCCGTGGACGTGCTCGTCAACAACGCCGCGAACGACGACCGCCACACTCCCGAGGCCGTCACCGGCGCGTACTGGGACGATCGGATGGCGGTCAATCTGCGTCACCAGTTCTTCTGCACGCAGGCCGTGGTCCCCGGCATGAAGCAGCGCGGCGGCGGCGCGATCGTCAACATGGGCTCGATCTCCTGGCACCTCGGCATCACGAATCTCGTCGTTTATGAAACGGCCAAGGCCGGAATCGAAGGCATGACCCGCGCCCTCGCACGCGAATACGGCGCGGACGCCATCCGCGTTTGCTGCGTGGTGCCCGGCAACGTCAAGACGCCGCGGCAGATGAAGTGGTACACGCCCGAAGGCGAAGCGGAGATCGTCGCCGAGCAATGTCTCAAGGCGCGGCTGCACCCCGAACACGTGGCTGCACTGGTGCTGTTCCTGGCATCGGACGATGGCCGCATGTGCACAGGTCACGAGTACTGGATCGATGCGGGTTGGTGTTGAGCCGAGCTCGCCACTCTATATAGACACTGACACAGGGCAGCCCCATGCAAACCCATGCAACCCTCACGGGTCTCGACTGGATCGTGATCGGCCTGTATTTCCTGCTGATCGCGTATCTCGCGTGGTGGTACGGACGCCGCCAGAAGAACAACGTCGACTACTTCCTCGCGGGCCGCAACGTGGGCTTCGTCCTCATCGGCTGCTCGATCTTCGCGTCGAACATCGGCTCCGAACACATCGTCGGCCTTGCGGGCCAGGGTGCTTCGACCGGCATGACGATCGCGCACTGGGAATTCCATGCCTGGGTCCTGATCCTGCTGTCGGGATTCTTCGTGCCCTTCTATTACAAGTCGGGCGTGCGCACGATCCCGGAGTTCCTCGAACGGCGCTTCAACGCGAGTGCGCGCACGATTCTCTCGGTCGTGTCGCTGTCCGCGTATGTACTGACCAAAGTGAGCGTCACGGTGTTCGCCGGCGCGATCGTGTTCCAGGCACTGCTGCCGGATACTTTCGGCACGCGCGAGAACGCGTTCTGGATCGGCGCCTTCTCGACGGTGATCATCACCGGCGTGTACACGGTATTCGGCGGCATGCGGGCGATCATGGCGACCGAAGCGCCGCAGGCCGTCATCATCCTGCTGGGCTCCTTCATCGTGACCTTCATCGGACTCACGAAACTCGGCCACGGCGACGGCGTGTTCGCGGGCTGGCACCAGCTGGTGGAAGTGGCCAAGACGAACAAGGAAGCCTTCGCGCTATGGCATAACCTCGATAACCCCAATTTCCCGTGGCTCGGCGCGCTCATCGCTTCGCCCATCGTCGGCATCTGGTACTGGTGCACCGACCAATACATCGTGCAACGGACGCTCGCCGCGAAAGATCTTGCGACTGCGCGGCGCGGCGCGCTCTTCGGCGGCATCCTCAAGATCTGGCCGGTTCTCATCTTTCTGGTTCCGGGCATGATCGGCTGGGCGCTGCATCAGAAGGGACTCATCGCCCTGCCGATGAAAGTTTCCGATGGCGTGCTGGTGATCGACGGCGACACGGTATTTCCGACGCTGGTGGCGACGCTTCTGCCGGCGGGCATGCGCGGCCTGATTGTCGCGTGCCTGCTGGCGGCACTGATGAGTTCGCTGGCGTCGCTCTTCAACTCGAGCGCGTCGCTGTTCACGGTCGACATCTATGAAAAGCTGCGCCCCGGCAAATCCGACCAGCATCTGCTGCTCGTCGGCCGCATCGCGACGGCGGTGGTCGTGGGGCTTGGCATCCTCTGGATCCCGGTGATGAAGCTCATCTCGGGCGGCGGCTTGTATCAGTACCTGCAAAGCGTGCAGGGCTATCTCGCGCCGCCGATCACCGCCGTATTCCTGCTCGGACTTTTCTGGAAGCGCGTGAACGGGCGCGGCGCCGTGTGGGGACTCGCCGGGCGGCTTCATCCTCGGCATGCTGAAGCTCACCTGCCAGGCGTTCTTCGGCGCCGGCAAGATCGAGAGCCCGTCGTGGCTCGCCGCGATCGGCGACTTCAATTTCCTCTACGCCACGGGCGTGCTGTTCGCGATCAGCGTCGTGCTGCTCGTCGTCGGCTCGCTCACCTCGCCCGCGCCGACGGAGGCACAGGTCAGCGGCCTCACCTACGGTTCCATCCGCGCGCAAGCCGGCGAAGAAATCCGCAGCAGCTGGGACTGGGGCAACAAGCTGATGGCGACCTTCATCCTGCTCGCCGTCGGCGGCATGTACCTCTACTTCAGCTTCTGGCTCGACCAGTAGAGGTGCCGGGTCGTGCTTTTCGTGCTTATTGCGCCGACCGGCCGCCAATAAGCACGAAAAGCACGACCCGGCACCATCGGGTATTCTTGCCGGCCCTTGGGATCGGCGAGGACTGCACCATGGGACAGAAGATCAGGCTGATCGCCGGCGACGGCTTTCAACTCGATGCCTATCGGGCCGATCCAGCGGGCAAGCCGCGCGGCGGCATCGTGATCATCCAGGAGATCTTTGGCGTCAATGCCCACATCCGTGAGGTCGTGGACGAATACGCCGCGGACGGCTATCTCACTGTGGCACCAGCCTTTTTTGACCGTGCCAGGCCGGGCGTCGAGCTTGGCTACGACACGCCCGGCATCTCGAAAGGCCGCGAGCTGATGATGGAACTGCAGCCGGACAAGATCCTGCTCGATTTCCTGGCGGGGATTGCCACCGTTGAGAGCGCGGGCAAGGTCGGCGTGGTCGGCTACTGCTGGGGCGGCACGATGGCCTACCTTGCAGCCGCCCACTCGAACATCGCCGCCGCCGTTTCGTATTACGGCGGCCGCATCACGCAGTACCTCAAGGACAAGCCGCGCTGCCCGATCCTCTATCACTTCGGTGAACTCGATAAGAGCATTCCCGACTCCATGATCCAGCAGATCCAGGAAGCACGCCCGGAAGGCACCTTCTACCAGTACAAGGGCGCCGACCACGGATTCAACTGCAGCCACCGTGCCACTTACGAACCGAAGAGCGCGGCGCTCGCGAAAGAGCGGACGCTCAAGTTCCTGCACGAACACGTCGGCTGATTTCGGACGAACAACATCCAGCGCCCCTCGAGGACCTCGTCATGCATCTCAAAGATCCCACCCTCCTTCGCCAGCAGTGCTACATCGACGGCGCGTGGTGCGACGCGAACTCGGGCGCCACCCTGCCCGTGACGAATCCCGCGACCGGCGAAAAGATCGGTACCGTGCCGAACATGGGCGCCGCCGAAACGAAGCGTGCGATCGAAGCGGCACAGAAGGCCTTTGCGCCGTGGGCGGCGCGGACTGCGAAGGAACGCGCCGTAATCCTGCGCAAGTGGTTCGACCTGATGATGGCGAACCAGGACGATCTCGCCATGCTCATGACGGCCGAGCAGGGCAAGCCGCTCGCGGAATCGAAGGGTGAGATCGCGTACGCGGCCTCCTTCATCGAATGGTTCGCCGAGGAAGGCAAGCGCGTGTACGGCGATGTGATCCCGGGCCATCAGCCCGACAAGCGCATCCTTGTGCTGCGTCAGCCTGTCGGCGTCGTCGCGGCCATCACGCCCTGGAATTTTCCGGCGGCCATGATCACGCGCAAGGCCGCGCCCGCGATCGCGGCGGGTTGCCCGATCGTCGTCAAACCCGCGACGCAGACGCCGTATTCCGCGTTCGCGATGGCGGAGCTTGCGGCCCGAGCGGGTGTGCCCAAAGGCATCCTCAGCGTCATCACGGGCGATGCACGCGCGATCGGCGGCGAGATGACCTCGAATCCGATCGTGCGCAAACTCACGTTCACAGGGTCCACCGAGGTCGGCAAGAAACTCATCGCGCAGTGCGCGGGCACGGTGAAGAAGGTTTCGATGGAGCTCGGCGGCAACGCACCCTTCATTGTTTTTGACGACGCGGACCTCGACGCAGCCGTGCAGGGCGCGATCGCGAGCAAGTACCGCAATACCGGCCAGACCTGCGTCTGTGCCAATCGACTGCTCGTGCAGGACGGCGTGTATGACGAATTCGCGGGCAAACTCATCGACGCTGTCGCGCGGCTCAAGGTCGGCGATGGCCTGAAGGGCGCCACCGACCAGGGACCGCTTATCGACATGAAGGCGATCGAGAAGATCGAGGAGCACATTGCAGACGCGCTGAAGAAAGGTGCGGCTGTCGCCTATGGCGGCAAGCGCCACGCCCTCGGCGGCACATTCTTCGAGCCGACGGTGCTCAAGAACGTGAAACCGGAAATGCTGATCGCCCGCGAGGAGACCTTCGGCCCGGTCGCGCCGCTCTTCCGCTTCAAGACGGAAGCCGAAGCGCTGCGCCTGGCGAACGACACGGAGTTTGGTCTCGCCGCGTATTTCTACACGCGGGATCTCGCCCGCTCGTGGCGCGTCTCAGAGGGCCTGGAGTACGGCATCGTCGGGCTCAACACCGGCATCATCTCGACGGAAGTTGCGCCGTTCGGTGGCGTGAAGGAATCCGGCACGGGTCGCGAAGGCTCGAAATACGGCATCCTCGATTTCACAGAGCTCAAGTACGTTTGCGTGGGTGGCGTCACGAATTGAGCAGCCCGGCACCCGTCGCGGCAGCGCCCCGGAAACCGCTCAGCGGACAGCGCCTCGTCCTGCTGCTCGGTGCGCTGAACGCCGCGGGACCGCTATCGGCATTCCTTTATTTACCGGCGCTGCCGCGCGTGCAGGCGGCGTTCGGCGTTGCGCTCCCCGTTGCACAAGCGACCGTCAGCGCATCGCTCACCGCATTTGCCTGCGGCATTCTGATTTCCGGCCCCTTGTCTGATCGCTTCGGGCGCCGGCCGGTGCTGCTCACGGGCATGATGACGTTCGCGCTCGGCTCGCTCCTCTGTCTGTTCGCACCAAGCCTGCCGGTGCTGGTCGCAGGCCGCGCCATCCAGGCACTCGGCACGTCGACAGGACTCGTCGTCGCACGCGCCATCGTGATCGACAGCTTTCCCGCGGAGCGTGTGTTTCGCATGATCGCGACGCTCACCATGGTCATGGTGCTTGCGAACGGCCTGTCGCCCTTCTTCGGCGGCCTCCTGGTGACAGCCTTCGGCTGGCGTAGCATCTTCGTGTTGCTGACACTCGCAGGGCTTGCAATGGTGACGTCGGCATGGCGCTTCATTCCGGAGACCCGCACGGCGGCGACCGCGGGGCGGAACGTGCTCGGCATGTCCGCAAATCTCGTGCGCCGGCCGCTGTTCCTCGCCTATCTCATCGAAGGCGGCGTGATCATCGCCATCTTCCAGGTGTTTGTCGCAACGACGCCCTATCTGATGCAGAACGAGTATCACAAATCGCCTGAGGAGTTCGGGCTCTTCACCGCATTCGTTTCCGGCGGCTATTTCCTCGGCAATTTCCTCGTGACGCGGCTCGGCCACACCTGGCGCCAGGAATCGATGCTGCGGACCGGCCTCGCCGCGCAGGTCGTATTCGCGGTCGTGTTGCTCGCGCTCGCGCTCCTCAAGACGCCGGGGCCGTGGGCCATCTATCTGCCGATGTGCCTGCTCGCACTCGGGCAGGGACTCGCGCTGCCGCAGATCAACTCGGCGGCTCTCACGCTCGCCCCGCAAAGCGCCGGCCTCGCCTCGAGCCTTATCGGCTTCGGCCAGAACCTGATTTCGGGCGCATCAGTGCAGATCGTGAGCGTGTTTCCGACGCACGGCGGCCTGCCCATGATCGTGTTCACGGTCGCCGCATCGTTCTTCGCGCTCGCCTGCGTCCTCGTCGTCCCGCCGCGCTTCGCCCGCTGAAAAAGGGGACAAATTTATTTTTCCGCATTTCTCGTGCAATCGCCGAGATACTCCGAAAAATAAATCTGTCCCCTTTTTCCCCCGTCGGCTATTGTTCGGGGTGCCGTCCCTGTGTGAGCGCCCCGCATGCTCGGTCGATTCCTCGAAGTCAGCGTCAACGCGCCCGATGTGCTTGATTCGCTCGATTTCTATCGCCGCCTCGGCTTCTCGGAAGCGACCGTCGGCGAGACCTGGAACCATCCCTATGGCGTCGCCACCGACGGGCGGCTCGCCATCGGCCTGCACACCTATGAATTTCCATCCCCGGCGCTCACCTTCGTGAAGCCGGACTTGAGGCCGCATCTCGCGCGACTCGAGCAGCTCGGCATCGAGCCCGCGTTCCAGAAACTCGGCGAAGAAGAGTTCAACGAAATCGGCTTCACGGATCCGGGCGGACAGATGCTGACGCTCATCGAGGCGCGCACATTTTCGCCTCCCGATCGCGACGACAACCAGGCCTCGCTCTGCGGATATTTCTCGGAGTTTGGCGTCCCGCAGACTGATTTCACGGCTGCCGTGAGGTTCTGGGACCAGCTCGGCTTCGTGGCGACGGAGGAATCGCAGGAACCCTTCGTGCGCATTTCCCTCACCAGTGATCATCTCGACGTCGGCTTTTACCGGCCCGCAGATTTCAGCAAGCCCGTACTGCTGTTCGTCGATTCCGACCTGCCGCTGAGGCTCGAGAAGATTCGGGCCGCGGGCCTCGCGCCCGAGACTCGTCTGCCGTCCGCACTCGATCCCGCGACCTCCGCGATGTTCATCGCCCCGGAAGGCACGCAGCTCGTGCTGCTGGCGCAAGAGAACTGAAGTCGAATGCGACGGCCCGGCGGCAACCTTCAGGCCCTGGTCTTTCTCACGCTCTCTGCGCTCGCCACGATTGCAGCAGCGGACGAGGGCCTCTGGACCTTCGATCGCTTGCCGCGCGCAAGCCTCGCCGCGGCCCGCGGCATCACGCTCGATGACGCATGGCTCAGCCACGCACAGGCCGCGACGGTTCGCCTCGATGGGAATTGCAGCGCGACCTTCGTCTCGCCGCGCGGGCTCCTCATCACGAGCCGGTCCTGCGTCGAAGCCTGCCTCGCGGAAAATACGACCGCGAGTGTGAATCTCGCCCGGGACGGCTTCGCGAGCCGCACGAATGCGGATGAGAAGCGCTGCCGGCGCGCGCGCGCGCAGGTCCTGCTCGGCACAGTGGACATCAGCGTCCAGATGCTGCTCGCGACTTCAGGTCTCGACTCGGCAGCTGCGGCCGGGGTCCGGGATCGCGAGCTCGCGCGCCTCGAAAAGGAATGCGAAGAATCGGGCTCCGCCGACGCCAGGGCGCAGTCCGTGGACTGTGAGCCGGTGGCCCTTGCGGGGGGCGGCGAATACCGCCTCTACAAGTATCGCAACTACGATGACCTGCGACTCGCGTTCGCGCCCGAGCGCTCGGTGGCGCGGTATGTGGGCGGCGATTTCGACTTTCCGCGTGTCGCCTTCGATGTCGCGTTTCTCCGGGCGTATGCGGACGGGCGACCGGCCGAGACGCCCGGCTACACCAGCGTCAATTTTGCGGGACCCGGTGAGCGCGAACCGCTTTTCGTCGCCGGCCATCCGGCCGCGACTGAACGGTCGACCACGCTGACGGAGCTCCTCACCGCCCGCGACACGACGCTCAAGGGGGCACTCCTCGAGGCAAGCGAGTTGCGCGGACGGTATGCCCAATTTGCGTTGAGCAGCGCAGCCGCCCGCGAGCACATTGCACTGCCGCTCGCGCGGCTCGAACGCGAGCTAACACTCCGCGACGCGATGTTCACCGCGCTTCTCAGCGAACCGCAGATCGAAGCGCGACGCGCCAGCGAAGCGGCGCTGCGCAAGCGCATTGCAGAGGATTCGGACCTCAGGCTCTCGGCGGGTTCCGCCTTCGATGAAATCGCGACCGCCCAGCAGGCAGTGCGGGAGCTGTCGGACCGGCGCAGCCTCATCGAAGGCGCGGGTTCCCGCTGCCGGTTATGCGTATACGCGCATCTCGTGGTGCGCGCGGCGCTCGAGCGGCAGAAGCCGGACGGCGAGCGCCAACAGGCGTTTCGGACCCTTGCGCTGCCTCGCGTCGAGCGCGAGCTTGCGAGCACCGAGGCCATCGCCATCGATGTGGACGCGCTGAATCTCGGCTTCTCGCTCGAGCGTCTGCGGGACCGCCTTGGGGCATCCGATCCTCTCGTGATGAAGATCCTGGGTGATGAAGCGCCCGCCGCGGTGGCGGAGCGCGCGATCAGCCGCACACACCTCGTCGATCCGGCATTTCGCGCGCAACTCATGTCGTCGGGCGCGGGCGCCATCGTCGCCTCCGACGATCCGCTCATCGCCATCGCCCGCGAACTCGAAGCGGCGGCCGATGCGATCGAAGCCGCGTGGCAGCCGAAGGTCGACGCGCCGATGCGCCGTGCGCAGGAACGGCTGGCCCGCGCGCGGCTCAAGTTCGCGGATTCGACGAGCTATCCGGACGCCACAGGTACCCTGCGGCTCTCCTCGGGGACAATGAGCGGCTGGACATCGAACGGCCAGGCGATCGCGCCGCGCACTACGCTCGCACAGATGTATCAACGGGGCACGGCGGCGCCGGCCCTGCGACTGCCGGCGAGCTGGCTGGACGCGAAGGATCGGATCAATGGCGCAACCGGCATCAACTTCATCGCCGACACCGACACCGGCGGCGGCTGTGCGGGATGCGCGGTGCTCAGTGCTTCCGGGGAATTGCTGGGCGTGATTGTCGACGGCAACCGGGCATCCACGGCGGGACGCTACTGGTACGACGCAACGGCAGGCCGCGCCGTCGGCGTCGACGCGGCCGTACTCAGGGAAGTTCTGCTCAAGGTCTATCGGACCGATGAGCTCATGAAGGAAATGGTCATCGCCCGCTGAGCGCGGCGTGAATGTCGAACCGGATCCGGATTTCGTCCCGGATGGCGAGCGCTCCCATCGCCGCCGTGAACGGTGTGATGCCAAGATCGGTCTGCTTGACCGTCATTTCCCCACGCGCTGTCAGTCGGTCACCGAGTTCCTCGATATGCACCGGCGCTGTCAGCACGTGCTTCTGTCCGCGGACATCGATTTCGAACGTGACGTCAAATTCGCCGTTCGCGCCGATGATCGATTGCGAGCGCAGGATGATCGCGGGGAAGTGTTCTGCGTCGAGCACTTCGGGCTTCATCATGTTCCGGTGCGTGCCCTCGCGGGCATTGTCGCTCACCAGGGTTGCGAAATCGGCGCCCTCCTCAGCGCGCTTCTCAGGCTCGTCGACTGCGAGCGGTGCCACTGGCATGACGATTTCAAATTGCGCCTGCGTCAGTTCGTCCGGCAGCGTCACCGTACCGCTGAGATCGTGCGAAGTGATGACATGGTTGTGGCCGAGCTTGGCGAGGGATCCGCTCCGATAGACGAGGATGCGCACTTCGGACTCGGCCGTCACGACCTGGAATTCACGGCCACTGACAGCCGGCGCCGGCTGCTCAATGGACGACGCAGGCGGCGGCTGCGCCGGTTCCGGTCTGGATTTCGCGGTCTGGCAGCTCGCGAGCAATGCGGCGAGTGCGACCGAGGTTCCCGTCACGATCAGCGGCTTGAGTGCGAACTTCATTGCCATCCTGTAGTCCGACATCCGGTCGCGGAAAATCGAGCATATCACCCGCTTTGTCGTTACTTGGTAGACTCACTGCCATGCCGCTCAGGAATTCCACCGATCGCTACGGTGCTGTCGCACAGGCGCTGCACTGGTTGATCGTCGTGCTGATCGTAGTCCAGGTGACAATTGCACTGCGCGCGGATGGCATGCCCTTGGGTGTGGAAAAGGCGATAGCGCTCGGCTGGCACAAGTCTTTCGGCATGACAGTCCTGATGCTCGTGATCCTGAGACTCCTGTGGCGCTTCGCGAATCCCGTACCCACGGTTCCCGCCACGATGAAGCCCTATGAAAAGGGGCTTGCGCACGTGTCGCACATCCTGCTCTACATCCTGCTCTTCGCCATCCCGCTGTCCGGCTGGGTAATGTCCGCGGCACATAACTATCCGGTGAGCTGGTTTCGCCTCTTCACCTGGCCGAATCCCGTCGCTCCCGACCATGATCTCGCAGAAAACCTGGAAGAAGTACATGAAGCACTCGCGTGGACGCTCGTCTCCGTCGCGAGCCTGCACATTCCTCGCGGCTCTCTGGCATCACTTCGTCCGCAGGGACGACGTGCTGAAGCGAATGCTGCCACGCTGGGGATCCGCGCGATGAACAGGCGGCTGCTTTTGGTTCCGGCATTCGGCCTCGCCTGTTCGCTCGGCGTGCACGCGGCCGCGCCGAGCTATCGCGTGGATAGCGCCAAGAGCTCGCTCGGCTTCGTCGCCGAGCAAATGGGCGGCAAATTCGAAGGTTCGTTCCGCCACTTCGATGCCGCGATCTGCTTCTCGCCAACGGACCTCGCTTCGAGCCGCTTCGATGTGACCGTCGATCCGGCGAGTGCCGAGACGCAGGATGCAGAGCGCAATCAGACGCTCGTCGGGCCCGACTTCTTCGACGTCGCCCATTTCAAGACGGCGCACTTCGTCACGACGGCGTTGCACGCGATCGACGCGACGCATTTCGAAGCGACCGGCAAGTTGACGCTGCGCGACGTGACGCGCGACGTGAAGATCGCCTTTACCTTCACTGCGCGCAAAGAAGGCGCGGATGAGATTCGCTACCTCACCGGCACGTCGGATCTGAAGCGCCTCGAGTTCGGTATCGGCCGCGGCGAATACAAGGACACCGACGCAGTGGGCGATGCCGTGCAGGTTAAGTTCAATCTTCGCTTGCTGCCGCCCTTGCCTGACAAAAAGATACCGACAACGCCGACCCCCGCACAGTCCCAGTAGCACTACAGGATTCACCCCCTTTCGCCTGCGGGGTGGCGGACGGAATATGGACCGCATCATGGCCGGGGCCGGAAACTTGGGGAAGATGGCGACAAGGATGAGACCGCAGCGGAAATTCGCAGCCTTGCTGTTGCTGGCGACGATGCTGGCATTGCCTCGTTTACTTCTGCCACCGGGCTTCATGCCGGGCGCCGATCATGACGGGCACTGGCAGCTCGTCTTCTGCGACCCGGCATTGCGCGCCGCCTTCAATGGCCACGTGCACTCGCATGGCCACGGCCACGATCACGGGGGGAGCGAGGCCTGTCCCTTCGGAATGAGCGGCGGGCCTGCGCTGTTCGCGGCGCAGCCAGCTGTCGCGCAGCCCGTGCCCCTGCTGCAATCGACGGCAACCGGCACCGATGCCGTTTTCGTCCGCAATCGCCATGTCTCGGCCAACGGAGCACGCGCACCTCCCCTCGTCTGACATCTCTCTTGTCAGACTCATTTCCTAATTGGGGAGACACATCATGAGTTTCTTGCACAGAGGCGTGCCACTCGCGGCCGCCGCCCTGGCGTTGGCAGGCATGGCGCCGCCAGCCGACGCGTGTTCCATATGCCGCTGTGGCGATCCGACCTTCAATGCGCTTGGCAAGGATGTCGTGTCCGCTGCAGGCTGGCGATTCGCGCTCGACTGGGAGCATTTTTCCAAGACCCAGGGACCGGCAGACGAGCAGGACTCCGTGGTCGAACAACGCTACACGGGCGTCCTCGCCTACACGTTCGCAGACAGGTTCCTCCTCGTCGCACGCGTGCCCTACAGCAATCATTCGCTCGTCGAGACGGCAGGCACCGAGGTCGAACGAACCGATACGTCGGGCCTTGCCGATCCCGAGATCTATGGGCAAGTTCGCTTGTGGTCATCACAATTCGCCGGCGACCTGGGCCGTCGTGCGAGCGTCTCGGCGACGTTCGGCGTCAAGACAAATTGGGGGGAGAACAACGCGAGCCGCGACGGTGAGCGCCTGGATGAACACGCGCAACCCGGCACCGGCTCGACGGATGCCTTCTTCGGACTATCGAGCTACTACCTGCTCGATCGCCAGTCATCGCTCTTCGCCTCGGTGCAAGCGCGTCTGCCAGGGAGCAACGATTTCGGCTACCAGTACGGGAAGATCTTCCTCGCGAACTTCGCGTACGAACGTAAGCTCGGCGCGAAGCTGGATGCGGTGGTCGAGCTCAATTTCCGGCACTCGGATCGTGATGAGATCGACGCTACCGGCGCGCTCGATGGCGACACGGGCGGTACCATGCTGTACGTCACGCCGCGACTGCTCGTCGACGTCGGCGGCGGCGTCGTGCTGCGCGGGGCGGTGCAGATACCGGTTGTCGAAAATCTCTACGGTGTGCAGGACGAGAAGGCCGTCTACAACCTCGGCGTAACTTTCAGCTTCGGCGCGCCGCGCTGACGCGAAACCGCTTGGCGCGGGAGGTCGGGCCGGGGAGGAGCTTTGGGATCGCAAAAACAGGATGTTTTTTCCGAAGCCTACAGGGATGTATTCACGGCGGTCCCAAAAGCTCCTCCCCGGCTCGGCCTCCCCAAACTAACTATCGGCGCTCCGGGCCGGCATAGATGAGGGGCACGCCGAGGCGGTCGGCGAGGCCCCGCCCGCCCGCCCGCATGACGGCATGGTGATTCCACGTGAAGACCGGTCGCGCGAGCGGCGCCAGCAGGTTCATCCACGACCGGGTCGTCGTCACGTTCCAGTCGTAGCGCACGCGGGTCGTGCCGTCGATCGTCTGCAGGTGCCAGCGGCCTTGCCCCTTGAGATCCCCCAGCGTGCGTCCTTCGAGCCAGAACGGCCGCTCGACCCGCGTCACTTCGAGATCAAAGGCGAGCTGGTACGGGAGGCGGCCCATCCACGTGTAGCGGCGCACGGCGCCAAGGCCGTCGGCCTTTCCCGGCCGGATCTCCTCGACCGCGGCGACATACGGCCACCATTCGGGCCACGCCGTCGAGTCATAAATGATTTCCCAGACGCGCTCGATCGGCGCGGCGACCTGCCAGATGCTCACCAGACTGTAGTCGGCCACGGCGGGTGCGCCCTCCTTTGCCACGAGACTGTAGACTGTCGCGCGCCATGAGCCAATCACCCCGACTCATCGACTCCGTCGGCGAATGCGTCGAGGCCACGCTCACCCGGGTTGGGCGCGAAGTCGTGATGTTGTTGCCGGTCGCGCTCGGGAAACCGAATCCCCTCGCCAATGAATTCTTCCGCCGCGCGGTGCGCGAGCCGGGACTCAAGCTCAAGATCTTCACGGCGCTGAGCCTGAGAAAGCCCACCTGGTCGAGCGATCTCGAGCGGCGCTTCCTCGAGCCCTTCGTCGCGCGCGTGTTCGGCAATTATCCCGAGCTCGACTACGTGACCGCCCTGCGCTCCGGGACGCTGCCGAAGAACGTCCAAGTCGTCGAGTTCTTTTTCGAGCCCGGCGCCTATCTCGGCAATCCGACGGCGCAGCAGTACTATCTCAGCGCCAACTACACCCATGTCGCCCGCGATGTGATCACCCATGGCGCGAACGTGCTCGCCCAGCTCGTCGCCAAACGCATCGTCGGCGGGGATCTGCACCTGAGCCTCTCGTGCAATCCCGACGTGACGCTGGATCTCCTGCCGCACATCGCCGCCGCGAACAAGGCGGGCCGGCCCTTTGTCACGATCGGCGAGGTCAACAGCCACCTGCCCTACATGCTGGGCGATGCCGAGGTGCCGGCATCGACTTTCGATTTCCTCGTCGAACATCCGAGCTACGACTACGATCTCTACTGTCCGCCGAATCTCCCGCTCGGCACGGTCGATTACATGATCGGCCTTTACGCGAGCGCCCTGACGCGCGACGGCGGCACGCTGCAGCTCGGCATCGGCGAACTCGGTGATGCCATCGTCTACTGCCTGCAGCTGCGCCATCAGCAGCGCGAGATGTACGGGCGGGTGCTTGCCGACGCGCGGGCGCTCGCGAACTTCGGCGCCGACATCGCATCGATCGGGGGACTCGAACCCTTCGACAAGGGGGTCTACGGCTGCACGGAAATGTTCGTGGACGCCTTCCTCGATCTCTACCGCAGCGGCATCCTGAAGCGGCGCGTCTATGCGCACGAGATCGTTCAGAAAGGCCTCAATTCGGGCGCCATCACGGAGAACATCGGGCCCGAGCACTTCGACTGGCTGGTGGCGAACGGCATCGGCCCCGAGCTCGATGAGGGGCAAGTCCGTGCGCTCGAGGCGATCGGCTTCTTCCGCGAGGGCGTGCGCTGGCAAAACGGCAGCCTTGCTGGCCCGGAGGGACGCTGCCGCACCGACCTGTCGGACCTTGCAGTACGTGCCGAGCTCCTGCAGAACTTTTGCGCGCGACGCCTGCGCACCGGCATGCTGCTGCACGGCGGATTCTTCATGGGCCCGCGCGGCTTCTACGCGGCGCTGCGCGATCTGCCCGACGAAGAGCGGCGCCAGTTCAACATGACGAGCGTCGGCTTCATCAACCAGCTCTACGGGCCGGACGCGGGGCTCCGGCGCGCGCAGCGCATCGATGGGCGCTTCATCAATACGGCCATGATGGCCACTTGTCTCGGCGCGGCGGTTTCGGACGGGCTTGCAGACGGACGCGTCGTGAGCGGCGTCGGCGGCCAGTACAACTTCGTCGCCATGGCGCATGCGCTCGAGGGGGGCCGCTCCATCCTTGCCGTGCGCTCGACACGTCGCCACGAAGGCAAGCTCACCTCGAACATTGTATGGAACTATCCGCACACGACCATCGCGCGTCACCTGCGGGACGTCTTCATCACCGAATACGGCATCGCGGATCTGCGCGGCAAGACCGATCGCGACTGCATTGCGGCCATGCTCAGCATTGCCGATTCGCGATTTCAGCAGGCACTGCTCTCAGAGGCCAAGGCCGCAGGCAAGATCGAGAAGAGCTATCGCATTGCGGACGCGTTCCGCAACAACGTGCCGAAGACGCTCGAGCGAGTGCTCGCGCCCTACCGCAGGAACGGCCTCTTCTCGGCGTTTCCGTTCGGCACGGAGTTCACGGCGGAGGAGATTGTCCTCGGCCAGGCCCTGAAGCGCCTGAAAGAGCGCACCTCGACAAGCTTCGGCAAGGCGCTGACCTTCGTATCGAGCATGGCGAGGCCGAACATCCCGGAGCGCGCGCGTCCATATCTCGAACGCCTCGAGCTCGATCGCCCGGGGAACTTCAACGAACGGCTGATGCGAAACCTGGTCGCTGCCGAGCTCTCCCGCCTGCTTTAGGTGCCGGGTCGTGCTTTTCGTGTTTATTGATCGGCAGCCCTCAATAAGCACGAAAGGCACGACCCGGCACCGCTAGGTCAAGTCGTTCGCAGACTTCGACAGGAAAGCGAGTTCGGCTGGGGTACTAGCGCGACCGAGGATGCGGTTTCGAAGCGGAAAGCGGCCGAACTGCTGAATGATGTCCCGATGCATGCGCGCATAGCGCAGGACATTCTCGAGCACGGGCCTGATGAGCGGGTCCGCCTCCGCGGCGAGCCTTTCGAAGAGCTTGACCGACTGCTCCTGCACCGCAGGGCTCTCCGAGTGCTGGAACGGCATATAGAAGAAGAGTCGCTCGGCCACCGCCAGCTTTTCGTCATCACCGAGCCGCTGCCCGGTCATCGAAAGCTCGAGCGCCTGCCGGTCATGGCTGAAGGCCTGCGCGGTGCCACGAAAGATATTCCGGCGGAACTGGTCGATGAGCAGGATGAGCGCGAGCCGGCCCCGCGGCTGGTGAGTCCACGCGTCGAACTTGCCGGTCGATGCCAGTTCGACATCATGCAGGAAGCGATGCGCGAGCCACTCGTCCCGCGCCTGGATGCTGTCGACCGTGTCCTCATCGCTTCCGAACCAGTAGTCGAAGCGCGCTGCGAGATTCTCCGGATGCTCGACCACGTCCGCAAACCACACTTCGAGGATCTGTTCCGGCTGGTCCATGCGCGCGAGAGTAGCGCAACCGCGGCGAGTTCGCCGCGCACCTATTTTGCCCGACGCGGCTTCCGGGAAGCGACCCTTGCCTTTGGCTTCGGCTTGGGCTTCGGGCGCGCCTTTGCCTTCGGCTTGGCTCTTGGCCTTGGCTTCACGACCGGCTTGCCGCGCAGCTGCTCGATGATCGCGGGATTCTCGAGCGTCGTGATGTCCTCGGTGATCTCCTCGTCGCGCGCGATCGTGCGCAGGAGTCGGCGCATGATCTTCCCCGAACGGGTCTTCGGCAGATTGTCCGCGAAGCGGATGTCGTCGGGCCTGGCGATGGAACTGAGCTGCCCGCTCACCCACTCGCGCAGCTCAGCGACGAGGACCTCCGTGTCTCCCGTCGGCCGCGCGCCGCGGCAGACGACGAACGCGAACACGGACTCGCCCTTGATCGCATGCGGGCGGCCGACGACGGCGGCCTCGGCGACGCGCTGGTGCGCGACCAGCGCAGATTCGATCTCCATCGTGCCGAGGCGGTGTCCCGCGACGTTCAGCACATCGTCGATCCTGCCCATGATCCAGAAGTAGCCGTCGTCGTCGCGGTGAGCACTGTCGCCCGCGACATAGAAGCGGTTCTGGAATTTCTCCCAGTAGGTCGCGATGTAGCGATGGTTGTCGCCCCAGATCGTGCGCAGCATGGCGGGCCAGGGCTTGCGGATGACGAGGTACCCGCCGGCATCCGACTTCGTGACGGTTTTGCCGTCGTCATCGACGATGTCCGCCATGATGCCGGGCAAGGGAACCGTGCACGAACCGGGCTTCGTTGCGGTGACGCTCGGGACCGGGGAAATCATGATGCAGCCTGTTTCGGTCTGCCACCAGGTGTCGACCACCGGGCAACGGTCCTTGCCGATCGTCTTGCGATACCAGATCCAGGCTTCCGGGTTGATCGGTTCGCCGACGCTCCCGAGGAGCCGCAGCTTCGACAAGTCGTATTTCGCCGGGATTTCATCGCCGAGCTTCATGAGCGCCCGGATGAGAGTCGGAGCCGTGTAGAAGACGGTCACCCCGTGCCTCTGGCAGATGCTCCAGATGCGGCCGCCGTCCGGATACGTCGGGCCGCCCTCGTACATCACGATGGTCGCGCCGGCCGCAAGCGGGCCGTATGCGACATAGCTGTGGCCGGTGACCCAGCCGATGTCCGCCGTGCACCACATGATGTCCTGGTCATTGAGATCGAAGACCCAGCGGCATGTGAGCTTGGCGCCGAGGAGATAGCCGGCGGAGGAATGCTGGATGCCCTTCGGCTTGCCCGTCGAACCCGACGTGTAAAGAAGAAAGAGCGGGTGCTCCGCGTTCACCCATTCGGGTTCGCACTTTGCCGACTGGCGGGGCACGAGATCGTGCCACCAGATGTCGCGGCCAGGCCGCATGGACACATCCGCGCCCGTGCGCTTGAAGACGATGACCTGCTCGATCGTCGGGCAGTGGCCCTCGATCGCCTTGTCCGCTGCCGCCTTGAGCTCGATGACATTGCCTGCGCGGTAGCCGCCGTCCGTCGTGATCAGGAGCCTTGCACCGGCGTCCTCGATGCGATCCCGGAGCGAGGGGGCGGAAAAGCCGCCGAACACGACCGAATGGATGGCGCCGATGCGCGCGCAGGCATGCATCGCGACAACCGCTTCCGGCAACATCGGCATGTAGATGACGACACGGTCGCCCTTGTGGATGCCGAGCGTCTTGAGCGCATTCGCCGTGCGGCAGATGTCAGTATGCAGTTCCGCGTAGGTGAGCCTGCGAACCTCGCCCGGCTCGCCTTCCCAGATGATCGCGGTCTTGTCCGGCTGCGTCGCGAGATGCACGTCGACACAGTTGTAGGAAACGTTGAGGTCGCCGTCGATGAACCAGCGGTAGTTCGGCGCATGCGATTCATCGAGCGTGGTGTGAAACGGCCGATGCCACGCGAGCTCCGCGTGCGCGAGATCGCCCCAGAAACCGGTGTAGTCGCGCTCCGCGTGCGCGTGCAGTGCCTTCAGATCGGCGGGCTTGAGGCGTGCGCGTGCGGTGAAGTCCGGCGCCGGCCGGAACCGCCGCTGTTCAAGCAGCGTCGATTCGATGTTCTTGCTGACGCTCCTGTTGCCGCTCTTTTGGGGCGTCCGCTTCGACGGCCCGCTCTTCGACGACATGACAGCTCCTTAAGTGAAATGATTTCGGCCGGCGTCAGCTCACGAGCATAACCGAGTATCCCGGCATCGCAACCGGGTCCGCGATGGTGTAAAAGGCGATCACGATTTCTCGCGGAGTGTCGCCGCCCGATGAGAGCCCAAGTCGCCCTGGCGGGTTTTGCCGCCTGCACACTCCTTGGCGTCGCTGCCCAGGCCGAGGATTGCAAGGTCACCGCCCAGCGGGCGGCGACGTCGCCGCTCGCAGGCATCGAACGCGTGGAAATCGAAGCAGAGGCGGGCGACCTGCACGTCAAGGGTGTGGCGGGGGCTGGCAGCATCGATGCCCGTGGCAAGGCCTGCGCATCGAGCGATGACATGATGAAAGGCATCGAGCTCGACATGAAGCGCGACGGCACCGTCCTTCACATCCGGTCCGCGACGCCGAGCGGCGGCATGATGCACATGTTCGGGCGCTCGTCCTATGCGACGCTCGATCTCACGGTGACGCTCCCGGCGAATCTTCCAGCAAAAGTCACGGACTCGAGCGGTGACCTCGAAGTGGCCGGCGTCATGTCGCTCGATCTCGAGGACGATTCCGGCGACATCATCGTGCACGACATCGCCCAGAACGTCGTCATCGACGACGACTCCGGCGATCTCACCGTGACTGGCGTGCAAGGCAACGTCACGCTGAAGGACGGCTCGGGCGACATCAAGGTGAACAAAGTCGCAGGCATCGTCGAGGTCACATCGGACGGCTCCGGCGACATCGATGTCGATGACATCGGCCGCGGCCTCATCGTGCAATCGGATGGGAGCGGCGACATCAACTTCAGCCGCGTCCGCGGCAGTATCGAGATCCCCGCCAAGGCTCACTGACCCAGTTCCGCAAGCAGCCGGCCGATGATCTCTTCGGCTTGCGCGAGATAGCCGCCGCCGAAGAGATTCAGGTGATTCAGCACATGGTAGAGGTTGTAGAGGCCGCGCCGCGTGCCCGCGGCCTGATCGAGCGGCCAGTTCGCATGATAGGCGGTGTAGACCCGGTTGCCGAACCCGCCGAAGAGCTTCGTCATCGCGATATCCGTCTCACGGTCCCCGTAATACACGGCTGGATCGAAGACGACCGGCCGACCGGCCGCATCCGTTCCCCAGTTTCCGCCCCAGAGATCGCCATGCAGGAGGGAGGGCACCGGGCGATAGCTGGTGAAGAATGCGGGAAGTGATTCGAGCAGCCGCGCGCCGCGTTCCTTGAGCGTGCCCGCGTAGCCGTTCTGCGCGGCGAGCGTCAATTGCGGCGTCAGGCGCAGATCGCGAAAGAATGTCGGCCAGTCCACGCGCATGTCGTTGTGCTGCGGCGTACTGCCGATCGTGTTGTCGCGGGACCAGCCGAAGTCCCGTGCCAGCACGCGATGCTGCCATGCGAGCTGCTCGCCGAGCGCGGTCTCGGACTTGGGCTGATTCGGCCCGAAGTCGATCCACTCGAGCGCGAGCGCAGCGCAGTCGGCGGTCGAAACGAGCGCAAGCGGTCTCGGCACCCGCAGACACTGCGCCGATATCAGTTCGTCGAGACCTGCCTTCTCCGCTTCAAGCATCGCAAGTCGCGCGGGCGCCGCGAACTTCACGAAAAGCGGGCCCGCGTCGCTCGCCCAGCGCCAGGTCTCATTGATGCAACCGCCGCCCATACGCTCGGCCGGCTGCGGGGCGACGGACGTCCCGAGCTGCCGCGCGAGGAGTGCGGCTACATGCTCAAAGGGGACAGATCTATTTTCCAATCGATCCTCGCGCAACCGGAAAATAGATCTGTCCCCATTTTCTCAGCCGGCCAGACGTTCCGCCTGGCGCTTCAACATTGCGCCGAACTTCTGGCGATCGTAGAACGCGTGCAGCGCGCCAACGTCGGGCGGACGGCGGGCGAGATCCGCGACACCCGCAACAATCGGCATGTCGCAGGCGATCCGCGTCAGCCGGCGGGCGAGGAATGCGGTATCCCGGTGTTCGCGGAGCTTCCCCGGCAGCTGCGCCGCGCCGCGCACCTTGAGCGTCGCTACCCGCTCGAGATTGTCGTAGAGGTCCTCGAGCGAGCGGAATTCGCCGAAGATCGCCGCCGCCGTCTTCGGCCCGATGCCAGGCACGCCCGCGATGTTGTCGACGCTGTCGCCGGTGAGCGCGAGGTAGTCGGCCATGCGCTCCGGTACGACGCCGAAGCGGTCCGCGATGTCGTGGTAGTGATATTTCTCGCGGCCGGAATAGTCCCAGTAGACGTCGCCGTCGCGCACGAGCTGCGCAAGGTCCTTGTCGCGCGTGACCAGCGTCGAGTTAATGCCGCGCTCGCGCATACGTGCCGCCAGCGTGCCGATGATGTCGTCCGCCTCGTATTCATCGCTCGAAAAGCCCGCAAGTCCAAGGTACGAACAGACTTCGCGGCAAAGTTCGAACTGGCGCTTCAGGTCCTCGGGCGCGGGCTCGCGGTTCGCCTTGTAGGCGGGATAGATCTTGTTGCGAAACGAGGATTCGAGACTCTCATCGAACGCGATGGCGATGTGTTCGGGCCGCACCTCTTCGAGCAGGTCACCGAGGAAGCGCGCAAAACCATAGAGCGCATGCGTCGGATTGCCGTCGCCGTCCGTCATCGAGGGCGGCATCGAATAGTAGGCGCGGAATACAAAATACGACGCGTCGACGAGGTACAGCATGGGCCGGCAGTTTACCGGCCGCGCGCACCCGCGGGTAAGATCAGGCGACTGAAGCTCAAGGAGATTGCAAATGGCGGGCGCAAAGGGACGGCTCTGGTCATGGATCGGCGGCATCGTGTTGAGCCTTGCCCTGGTGATCTTTCTTCTCTGGCCTCCGCCCCATGCCTCCGGCATCACGGCTGAGAACGCGGGTCATGCTCCCAGCCTCGCGGGCGAAACGGCTGCCCGGCCGGTGCGGATTCTCGTGATTGGGGGTACGAGCGGCGTTGGGCTCGAGACGGTCCGGCTGGCCCAAGCGCGCGGCCATACGGTAACGGGCATGTCACGCCATGCCGCAGCCGAGCCGCTGAAGGGCGAACGGCTGCGCTACGTGCAGGGCGATATCACCAAAGCTGCGGATGTGCTCACGGCCGCCGCGAACCAGGACGTCATCGTCACCGCGATCAGCATCGACCCGACGCGCAGCCCGGTCAGCGTCTTTTCGATCGGCGCACGCAACGTTCTCGATGCGATGAGCGCTTCGGGTACCAAACGCCTCATCGCGGTGACGGGCATCGGCGCCGGCGACAGCCGCGGCCACGGCGGCTTCGGCTATGACCGCGTGTTTTTCCCGCTCATGCTGCGGACCATGTACGAGGACAAGGACCGTGAAGAGGCGGCCATCCGTGCTTCAAACGTTGACTGGACGATCGTACGGCCCGGCCAAATGACGCATGACGACGCTGCCCATGGCTATTGGGTAGTTCACGATCTGACAGACGTGTCCGGTGGGGCGATCGCCCGCGCCGACGTCGCGCACTACATCATCGCGGCGATCGAAGGAAACCTCGATTCGCGCGCGACCGTGTCGCTCGTCAACTGAGCCAGCGCTGGATGCGGTCGTGCAGCGGGCTATGGCGCGGGAAATGCGCCAGCAGGTATTCCATCTGGTCCGCGAGCACGCGCCGGCCCTTGAGGAAGATGTATTCCGCATAGGTCGGCGTGAACGGCACCGCCAGCAGTTCCATGCCGGACTGCTCGGGCGTGCGCGAGGCCTTCGCGTTGTTGCAGCGGCGGCAGGCGGTTACCACGTTGTTCCACGTGTCCGTGCCACCCTGGCTGAACGGGCGGATGTGGTCGCGCGAGAGCTGCGCCGAAGGGAAGCGCATGCCGCAATACATGCAGAGATACGCGTCCCGGCGAAAGAGCGTCTGGTTATTGAGCGGCGGCGTGTAGTCCGCGCGCGTGTTGCCCGGATTGTGGGTGTGGCCGATGGTCGCGACGATCGAGTTCACCTCGACACGCGTGCGCAAGCCGCTGCGGGCGTTCGTCCCGCCGAAGAGCGAGTACAGCGTCGACCCGCAGGCGTACGCCACCTGGCCCATGTGATAGAGCCGCGCCGCTTCCTTGTAGTCGATCCACTCGAGCGGCATGCCGGCGACGTCCGTGCGCAACACCTGCTGCGAGAGACCGGCAGCCGCCCGCGAACGCACGATGAAACTGTCGCGCGCGTCGATGGCATGCAGCGGGTCGATCGTCGTAAACACCTTGCGTCCTTGAGCTCCGTTGGGCCGGGTATGGGCGCATACCCTCCATGTAAGATACGGCAGTAATATGCAATAATTCAATGCCATAGCGAGTTGCTGGATTAAAATCGACGACCTGCCGCAGGGCCCGCCGAATACTTCGAATCGAATCACACTCCGGCGCCTGCCAGGCGCCGAATCCCGGAGGCTGAACGTGCCAATCACGATTGGCGTGGTGAAGGAAACTGCACCCAACGAGACGCGTGTTGCGCTCGTGCCAGAAGTCGCTCAGAAGTTTGCCGCCCTCGGGGCACGCGTGCTCATGCAGAAGGACGCCGGGGCCAGCGCCCAGTTTCCGGACACGCTTTACAAGAACACGGAGTTCGCGGACGACGCGGCAGCCGTGCTCGCACAGGCGGACGTGCTGGTCAAAGTCGCACCACTTACCCTCGAGGAGATCTCGCGGCTTAAGGAAGGCTGTGTCTTCGTCGGTTTCGTGCAGCCGCACGCCAAGCTCGACGAAGTCCGTGCCATGCAGGCCCGGCGCATCACGAGTTTCGCGATGGAGCTGATTCCGCGCATCTCGCGCGCCCAGTCGATGGACGCCTTGTCCTCGCAGGCCGCCGTCGCGGGTTACAAGGCCGTGCTCATCGCGGCATCGATGCTCGACAGATTTTTCCCGATGCTGACGACGGCGGCGGGCACGATTCGCCCGGCGCAGGTGCTCGTCATCGGCGCCGGCGTGGCGGGTCTGCAGGCGATTGCCACGGCGAAGCGCCTGGGCGCGGTCGTGGAGGCGTATGACGTGCGCAGTGCGACGCGCGAACAGGTGAAATCGCTCGGCGCGAAATTCGTCGAGACCGGCGTCTCAGCGGAAGGCGCGGGCGGTTACGCGCGCGAACTCACTACGGAAGAAAAAGCGAAGCAGCAGGAAGCGCTGGATGCGCGGATCACCGTAGCTGATGCCGTGATCACGACGGCGTCGGTTCCCGGCCGCCGCGCACCGATCATCATCACGCGTGCCGCGGTCGAACGCATGAAAGCCGGCGCCCTGATCGTCGACATCGCGGCGGAACAGGGTGGGAACTGCGAACTCACGAAGGCCGGCGAAACGGTGAAGGTGGGGTCCGTGCGCATCGTGGGGCCGCTGAACCTCGCGAGCACGGCGGCGTATCACGCGAGCGAGATGTACGCGCGCAACATCTTTAACCTCCTGAAGCCCGCCATCGACAAGGGCGAACTTAAGATCGACTGGAACGACGAAGTGTTTGCGCAATCCTGCGTCACGCACGCGGGCGAAGTGAAGCACGAATCCACCAGGAAGGCGCTGGGCGGCTGAGGTTCAACACCCTCGCCCCCGTCTTCGGGGGAGAGGGCCGGGGTGAGGGGTATTAATTCAATGATCGACGGCGTAATAGCTCTCTATATCTTCATGCTCGCAGCCTTCACCGGCTACGAGGTGATCGCGCGCGTGCCGGTCATCCTGCACACGCCACTCATGTCGGGCTCGAACTTCGTGCACGGCATCGTGCTGGTCGGTGCAATGGTCGCCCTCGGCTCCGCGGACACGCTGACGGGACACATCGTCGGCTTCATCGGCGTGTTCCTCGCGGCGGGCAATGCGGTCGGCGGCTACGTCGTGACGGAGCGCATGTTGCAGATGTTCAAGACGAGCGGAGGGAAGAAGAAATGACCGGCTTCTTCCCTCCCGAGGTCGCCAAGGGACTGGTCGATGCCAGCTACCTGCTGACCGCATTCCTATTCATCACGGGCCTGAAGCGCATGAGCTCGCCCGTGACCGCGAAGAGCGGCATCGTCTGGGCGGGCTGGGGCATGCTGGTCGCGACGCTCGTGACCTTCATCGATCCGCAGATCACGGCGAACTACGTTCTCATCGTCACCGCGATTTTCCTCGGCGGCATACTCGCCTGGTGGACGGGCAAGCGCGTCGCCGTAACCGACATGCCGCAGATGATCGCGCTCTACAACGGCATGGGCGGCGGCGCGGCGGCAGCTATCGCTGCGGTCGAGCTCCTGAGCGGTGAAGCGCATACAAGGGCGGCCATATCGCTCGCCGTCATCGGCGCCATCATCGGCACCGTCTCCTTCAGCGGCAGCATGATTGCCTTCGGCAAGCTCCAGGGCCTCATCAACAAGTCGTTCCGCTTCAAAGGCCAGAAAGTCGTTAACGGCCTCATCCTGCTCGCGGTCGTCGTCAATGGCCTGCTGATCGTGTTGGCGGGTCTCGGCTACGTCACGCTGCCGGTCGAGGCGATGGCGCTGATCGCGATCTTCTTCGCCCTCGCCCTCGTGCTCGGCGTCGCGATGACGCTGCCGATCGGCGGCGCGGACATGCCGGTCGTCATTTCCCTTTATAACGCCCTGACCGGACTCGCGGTTGGCTTCGAGGGCTTCGTCCTGCAGAACGCGGCCATGATCATTGCGGGCACCGTCGTCGGTTCGGCCGGTACGCTCCTCACGCAGTTGATGGCGAAGGCGATGAACCGCTCGCTCGGCAACGTGCTCTTCTCGAATTTCGGCGAAAGCGCGCAGGCGGGCGGCCCGGCGACGGGCGCAATGAAGCCCATCGAAGCGGCGGACGTCGGAGTGATGATGGCTTTCGCCCAAAAGGTGATCATCGTGCCGGGTTACGGCATGGCGGTCGCCCAGGCACAGCACAAGGTGTGGGAGCTCACGCAGCTCCTGATTGACCGGGGCGTGACGGTGAAATTCGCGATCCATCCGGTCGCGGGCCGCATGCCGGGCCACATGAACGTGCTGCTGGCGGAAGCGGGCGTCCCCTACGACCTGATCTCGGACCTCGATGAGATCAACGCCGAGTTCGAAACGGCGGACGTCGCGCTCATCATCGGCGCGAACGACGTCGTGAACCCCGTGGCCCGCACCGATAAGTCGAGCCCGATCTACGGCATGCCGATCCTGAACGCCGACAAGGCGAAGAACGTCATCGTCATCAAGCGCGGCCAGGGCGCGGGTTTCTCGGGGATCGAGAACGCTTTGTTCTTCCTCGATCAAACGCGCATGCTGTACGGCGACGGCCAGAAGGCGGTCGCGGAACTGATTCACGCAGTGAAAGCGATTGAATAACAAGAACACGGAGCGCGATGAACGCGCCGCCACCAACGCAGGCTTTTCGACTCGGCATCTGGACCGTCGACCCAGCCATCGATGAGCTGAGTCACGACGGTCACGTGGTGAAGCTTGAGCCGCGCATGATGCGGCTCCTGTGCTACCTCGCCGAGCGCCCGGGCAAAGTGGTATCCCCCGATGAACTGCTCGATGCGGTGTGGGCTGGACTCGTTGTCGGGCAGAACTCCGTCTATCAGGCTGTCGCGCAATTGCGCAGGCTCCTCGGCGACGACAGCGCAGATCCCGAGTACATCGCAACCGTTCCGCGCAAGGGCTACCGCCTGATCGCGCAGGTCGGGGAGGCGCAAGAGCCAGCGGCGGCGGCGACCAATGCCTCAACGCCTCGCACGAAATATCCCTTGCGCTGGATTTCGCTCCTCGCCCTGGCCGGCGTGCTAATCGTCATTGCCAGCGTGGTCCTTTGGGTCTGGCGGGATGATCAACCGGAATTCGTCCGCGAACGCCCCGCGATCGCGATCTTGCCGTTCACGGACCTGAGCTCCGACAAGAGCAATCAGGTTTTCTGCGACGGACTTGCAGACGAATTACTCAACGCCCTCGCGCGGGTGCCGGAGCTACGCATCACGGCACGCACTTCGGCCTTCATGTTCCGCGATCGCGCAGTGGATGTGCGCGACGTCGGCCGCAAACTGGGCGTAACACACATCGTCGAGGGCTCGGTGCGGCGCGAAGGTACGCATGTCCGTATCTCCGCCCAGCTCATCAGCGTGAAGGACGGTTTTCAGGTTTGGGCGAGCACGTTCGATCGGCCCTACAGCGACGTGCTCGCGATCCAGGAGAACATCGCCAAGGACGTCGTACGGGCGCTCGAAGTGAAGCTCTCGCCGGCATCGCATGAGCGCCTCGGGCAGGCCGTCACGCCCAAGGTCGATGCCTACGAGCTGTATCTGCTCGGCCGCTTTCACCAGCAACAGCGCCGGCCGGAATCGCTGGCCCGCGCGATCGAGTATCAGCGCCAGGCACTCGCCATCGATCCGAATTTCGCGCTGGCGTACGCGGGATTCGCTGACGCCTATATGGCAACCTACTACTACGCCAATCATCCGCTCGACGATATTGCCAAGAACATCGAGCCCGCGATCGAAAAAGCCCTGCAAATCGACCCCGAACTCGGCGAGGCCTTCGCCGCCCGCGGCGTTCTGCGCACCGAGCAATGGAATCTGGACGCGGCGGTGACCGATCTGAAGCGCGCGATTGCAGTGAAACCCAACTACGCGGACGCCTATGTGCGCCTGGGAGCCGCGTACGAATATCGAGCGGAACCGCGGCTCGCACTCGCGAGCTTCGATCAGGCTGCCGCCCTTGATCCACTGCACGTTCTCCTGCACGTGCGCCGCTGCCTCACGCTGCAGAACATTGGAGAGTACGCGGCCGCCAGTGCCGCTTGTGAACGCGCGATCGTGCTCCAGCCTGACATTCCGAACGCACTGTGGGCCCGCGGCCTCGTGAGCCTCGCGCAGGGCCGCACCGATCTTGCGATTTCAGGCTATCGTGAAGCGATCGCTCGCGCACCGCAGCGCGCAGACCTGCATGCGCAGCTGGCGTGGCTTTACCTCGATCTCGACCTTGCAGACGCTGCACGGCACAGTTTTGACGACGCGGTTGCGGCAGCGCCCGACGATGCAGCCTGGAAGCTCGAGCGGGCGCGCCTTTTCCTGACGGCCCGAGACACCACGGCATTCTACAAATACGTTGCTGCGCAAGACCTGAGCGCTGTTGAAGATCCGTACGAGCTCCTGGATGGTGCGCTGCTAATGCTCACGGCCGGCGACCACGCCGGTGCGCGTTTGTTGGCCGAGCGCGCGACACACACCCCCACGTTCCGTCCGGAAAAGGTACTTGCGGATGTCTGGGACACGCGTTGGGGTCGCAGCGCCGCGCTCACGCTTGCGCAGATCGCTCTCGCTTCGGGAGATCAAGCGCTCGCCGACAGGTACATAGCCGACGTGCATGGGTGGATCGACCGCGTTACGCGCAACGGGCAGGTCTGGAACGGTGCCGAGTACATTCGCGCGTCCGAACTCGCTTTGAAGGGCGACGTCGATGGCGCCATGGCGGCCCTCGGCGCCGCGCGCAAGCTCGGTTGGAATCGAACCTGGTGGATGCGCAACGACCCGGCACTCAAGTCGCTGCGTGCCCGTCCGGATTTCATCGCGATGCTGCACCAGATTGACGAGGCCAACGCGGCACTGCGCCAGAAGGTGCTCGCACTCTAAGCGTCAGCGCAAAACCCGGTCAGCGCACAGGCCAACGCGATACGTCACTTCATAGTGCGCAATGAATTGCATGCGTGTGGCGCTCGCCGGAAAGGTGATCAGCCACTGCGGCACGTTGTCGGCGCGCACGGGACTTCCGGGCGTTACGGGTTTGACGGGCGTCACCGCTCCGTTCAATGCGCCGAATACGCTCGTGAATACCGGATCGGTCGCGGACGCACCCGCCCACTGCGCGTAGAGCTGATCGCACTTCGATGGAACGTAGGGCATGAGCTCGGTGAGCGCCGGCGCGGTGCTCGTCGAGAGTGTTCGCAGCGTCGTGACCGGCGCCTTCTCGCCATTCGGACCGATCGTGGTCTCGCCACCGTCCGGCAACGCGATCGATTCGATCTCGTGGATCATCTGAGGTGGATTCGCAAGCTCGACCGCCTTCTCGTTGGCGCCGTGTTCATTGGTGAAGCGAATCGTGACCTCCTTGCCGCGATCGAGATCCGGAACATCGACCACGATTCGACGCAACTCACTCGAGACCGCGGTGACTTGCGCAACGTAGCTGCAGCGATAGCGGAGATTCCCGGGGTAACGGCACTCGACGCTCGAGCCGCTGTCGGTCGCAGAGAAATTGGCAAGGTCGAAAGCGTAGCGATTGATCGGTCCGGCGCTCCCGAGCGACTGCCGTGCCGGCAGTGCCGCCAGCGCGGTGCTCGTCGCAATGGTCGGCGCAGCTGCCACGTTCCCGGTTTTCGAATCGGCGCTCAGCGACGCTTCTGCCGCCATCAACAGGGCAAGTGTGAAGCTCATACACCTAGAACGACCGGCGCTGACGGAATGGCCTGCCGGGTTCGGGTTTCAGAACACCACAGCCGGCGCTCCACAGGATTCGAGCTCGCGGCGTAAACGGGTAAACGCGTACTTCTTGCGGCTCAGGACCGTGTCGCGCGGCGCCCCTGCGTGTGAGGCCATCACCGCGATGCTCGCGCCCTTCGACCAGAGGCAGATGACGTCACGCTGTTCTGCCGGAAGCCTCCGCACAACCTTCTTGAGGAGCGAATTTGCTTGCGAGTTCTGCAACGCCATATCGGGACATTGCTGCTCGCCCTGCGCGGTAACGGCGCGCTCGAGGTCGGTCGGGCTCAGCGTCGACGAACGCGCCCGTGCGTGCTTGCGGGTGCATTCATCGAGGAACGCGTTGCGTGAGACGGTCATCAGATAGGACCTGAAAGTCGCGGGCCCCGGCGAATACAGGTCGCGCGCGGCGACGTCCATGATCTTGAGCCAGGTTTGATGGGCAAGATCCTCCGCCAGTGAATGGTCGTGGGTCAGGCCATTGAGGAAGCGCACGAGCGCGGCCTGGTGGCGGGAGTAGAGCTCGGCGAGCAGGGCCGGGTCGCTGGTCCGTGCATAGCAGCTCATTAGCTCACGATCATCGTCCAGTACGGCATCTAGCACGGCACGCTCCTTCGACGGGTGGCGTTTTTGTCGGGATTGACGCGCATTGAACGATCGGGCGGCCGGGCGCTGCCTGATCACGCCCTCAAGGATCGATGAAGCTTTTTTTTTCGAGCGGCGGCAGCAGGTTGCGGCGCCTCAAGCCAGATGTGGCGAGCTAATCGTTATCCGGTGATCACGGAGGGAGATCCGCGATGAGCAAGGACAAGATGCCGATCAGTACCGGACGGATTGCACGCCACGGCGCCGTGCTCGTTGCCGCGCTGTGTTCGTCGATGGCAGTTGCGACGCCGTCGGGACCACCCACGTTCAAGGTGGCACCACCGGCGAATTGGAAGGTGCCTTTCAGCGGCGGATCCGTGGCGGTCACGGTCGAGGGCGGCAATGCTCCGGTGAACGTGAAAGTGCTCGACGTGGCAGGTAAGTACGCGCCGTACATCGTGATTGCCGATGCACCCGAAGCGGGCGGGGGAACGCCAGCTCCGAAGTCGGGGACCGGCGTACCCGGCCTGCCGGCGCCCATTACAGTGAGTAAAGTCCTGAAGCTCTTGCCGCTGCCCTCGAGCATGCGGGTACCGGGCAGTCAATTCAGCGTCACGGTCCGGGCACAGGACGCAAGCGGTGCGGCGGTGAGCACGCCCGTGCAGGTCAACTTGCAGGTGACCGCAGGAATTCCGGTGATCAGTTCAGCGAAAATGCTGGGGCAGCGGCCGACGGTCAATCCGGACAGCAGCAGTCTGTTCGCGCTGCAGATCTCCAACTTCAGCCCCGACGACGCCGAGCGCGAGATCATCTGCCGTTACAGTTATGTTCACCCGGGATCCACGCCCACTGAACCTCCGGACCATCTGTGTCCCACGCAGCCGCAAGGGTCAACAATCGTGGTCCGTGTCCCCGATCGCGGTCGTGCGTTTTCCGTGCAGTTGCTCGCGAAGAATCGCGAAGGCTTCAGCACGCCGGTGACGGTGGAACCGCGCGGGACGGAAATACAGGTCGCCGCCACACAGGAGTTCGGTCTGCGCGAGCAGATGCTGAGACGCGGCGAGGCTTTCCAACACCGTCCACCATCCAGCAGCGTCTCGGGCCGCATGCTTCCCAGCTCGCCCAGCTCATCTGGGGCCTGCGGCCGGCAGTATGTGGTCTGGGCAGCCGAAAACCCGGTGACGATCACCAATCTCAGGACCGAGCCGGCGGACATCCTCCCGCGGGTCACGTTCACGCCTTTCCTGCCTGGCCTCGACGTCGCTACCAGGCCAGTCGCTACGGGCGGCCCCAAGGTCCAAACGACTTGTCTCCTGAACGACCCGCTGAGCTATGCGCCGGCGGCCGTGAATGATTCCAATCTTGCGTGCGGTTCGGCGATCTACGACTCCAACGGGCGCGACCCCTCGACTGCGGATCGTCTGATTTTCGACGTGACCTATCGTCTCGGCGTGCGCGAAATGCCGCCCTGCGAGCGGCCCGCGAACTGACAACCGCTCTAATTCCTGCCGCTCGGCACGCCTGTGAAGGGGAAGAGCATGGCGCTCTGAACGGAGACGCCGTTGCCCTTTGCCGTGACGATAACGCAGGCGCCCAGGGTGGCGCTGCCCGACCGGCGGATCTCGAAGGTCGTGCTGCGCGAGCCGGCCGGAATGGTCACGGAAGTGGGGATCAACGCGAGCGTCGGCTGACTGCTGGTCAGCGTCACCGATACGCCGCCTGACGGTGCGGCGGTGGGAATCGTCAGCGTCCCGAAGGCGCTCGTCGTGGTCTTGGTCCAGTCCAGGATGCTCAACGACAACGCCAGCTGCGTCGCGGCCGGACCGTCAAGGAGCAGGGACAGCGGGGGTTCGACGTTACCCGGAAAGCCGACCTCGAAACTTGCGCATCCGGCACCTGTGCCATTGATAATCAATGTTGCCATGTACCTCTCGAAGGACCGCTCGAACCGTATCTCGCCGGTGTGACCGGAGTCGAATGCCGGCACCGCGACATTCGGATTGTTGCTCTTCACAGGCACGTAGACGACGCCCGTCTCGCTCGACAACAGGACGCGCAGACGAGGCGACCGCGTGCGCACGATCGACTTGCCTTCCAAGCTGGCGTCGGCCCACATGGCGTAAGTCGTCGTGACCGGTGAGGGCGGGTAGTCGCATGCCAGTCGCAGCTGATCGACGTAGACGTCCGAGCGCCCGATCAACGCGCGGCCGGGTTTGTTGTCGACGCAGTCAAACGGCCCGAACGGATTGCCACCGGTCGTACCCCCCTGGCCTGCCAGAACGCTGCCCGACGAAGCGAGCTTCGCCCCTGCCGTCAAGTGCCCGCACCGGATCCGCAACTGATCGATCAGTGTGGCCGCGCGACCCTGGATGCCGCTCACTGCGTGATCCGGGGGGCATACCAGAGTGAACCGTGCATGTTCCGTCCACTCGATCATGGAGACGTCGTCGCCTGGCGGCCACGGGGATCCGATCCAGCGCCCGAGGGCATCCACCTGGACGCAGAGCGCCTGGATCTGATCGGCCCACGCGCCTGCCTTGCCCGTGACTCCGGCGAGCACCTGGTCGGGCGCGCAGCGGAAAGTGAAGGGATTGCCGCCGCCACCGCCCGCGACAGCGGTGAGATATTCGGCCGCATGGGCGCGATCCGGGAGCGCGAAACTGAGCGTCAGTGCCAGAGCAGCCATGCTGAGGGAGTTTCGTATCGGGCTATTCATGATCATTCTCGCTGCCGACGAGGCTGAAGACTGACGACGGCGCATAGCCGCGCACCATGATGTGTATTACGCGCGGCTGTGTCAGCTGAATAATGCAGCTTTCGTTCGAGCCGTTCTTGGCCGGCCGGCAGTCGTAACCAGTCATTGTCGGCGGTGAAGTGGTGCGCACGTAGAGGTCGGCGTCGCCGCCCGTGCCGCTCAGGTCGAACTGGTAATAGCCGGCCCCGAGCATTGGCGTTTGCCAGCGTTGCTCTTCGCTCTTGCCGATCGTGCCCGAGGCGCTGAGACCCTCCCAGTCCGGAACGGCAACGACATTGATCCGCGCCAGCGCGTCGGCGGGCACGAGTCCGGAGCCCTCTTGGCCCACTCGGGCACGCACTTCGTGCGCACCGAGCTCACTGGTCGTAAACGTGAACTGCCGGATGAGGCTCGACTGCACGACCTGCGCCTTGAGGCTGCCCGACCGAAGCGCGCGCCATTCGACGTTGTTGAGATCGGAACCGCCTGTGATCTCGGCGCGGAGAGTGAGCGTCGCGGCCTGCGTGCCGTCCTTGTACACCGTGAATGGCAGGCTGCCGAACGGGCTCGAGTCGGCCCCATGGACGAGCGTCAGCTTGAGTGCGCGCACGAGTTTGCCTTCGCGATCGCGATTTACGGCGAGAGTGTTGAGCATCTGCGCGGCACGGGCGTTGGTCTCCGCCTCCGTCGGCATCGCGTTGTGGATCGCCAGCATGTTGCCGCCGGCGATCGTCTGCGGGTTCACCTCGCCGTACCACTGGATCGCGTAGGCGTCGCGCCCGCCAACCTTCGAGCACTGCTGCGCGTGCTCGAGCGCATGCAGCAGGGTCCGGAGGTCCACGTCCCTGGTCGTCGATCCATCGGCCCAGCCATTCACGAGAATGGCATTGCCCGCGTAGATCCTGCTGCAGTCGGTGACGGTCAGCGTTGGCAGGCTGGCGAATCCAAAGCGGACCTTCGCGAGGCTGAGGTTTGCAAACAAGGGTTGCAGCAGCTCGACGTAGAGATCGGGAAGCTGCTTCATCTGCGCCCCGAGGCTCAACTGGGACATGTGGTACTGATACAGCGTCAGCGCGGTCTGGCAGCTGGCTTCCTTCGCCTCGCACTCCACCGCGGCCGCATTCTGCGACGCGAATTTCGGATCGAACGGGTTCGCGATGCGGGCAGGGCAGGTGCGATCGCAGGCCGGCGAAATAGGGTCCTGCGGACGAGCGGTGCCGCACAAGAGAACAGCCAGCACCAGGAAAACCCAGCCGCACCGTCTGCTGCAGGCCATTTCGTGATTGCCCCTTGCTCGGCGAAGCTTGTTCAACGAGATACCGAGAGCTGCGGCCCAGAGCCCACATTCGACCAGGGCGTCGTCGCCTGCACCGGTCCGCTGGCACCGGCGGCGGGTGCCGTGAAGGTGACCTCCACTTCATTCTGGCTGATCGGCACGACGGTGCCGGTCACGTTGTTCCAGGTGATCGTCGGGTTCACCTTCCCGAGATAATTACCGCGCGCCCGGACGACGAAATTCTGGGCACCCGCAGGCAGAGTCAGAGACGTGGGCGTGAGCAACTCGATGTTCGTGCATGGAACGGTGACGTGGATGGCATTCTGATTCGACGCCTGGGAGGACATGAGTCCGGCTCCGACGTGCACGTCCAGAGTCTTCACACCAAAGCAGTTCGGGACCGGCGGAAAATTCACCTCGAGGCGATTGGGGGTCGCCGAGAGAATCTCGGCCTGTGGCCCTCCGTCGAAGGTGACGATTGGTGACAGGCTGCCGGACGTAATCGCCCCGTCGGGAGCCAGCAGGCTGCCCTGAATGACGAAGCGCTGCCCGGGGAAGGCGACGGTGCCGTCGCCAGGCATTGTTGTCACGTCTGGTGTGAAGGCCGCAGTCACCAGAGCATTGCCATCGAACCAGTAGGCCTGAAAGGTCTGCGTAGCCAGGACCTGATTGGCGTCATTCGCGACGCTTACGGCAACCGTGTAGTCGCCGGGCGGCAGGATGGACGACCCGCTCGCCAGTAGACCGAGCGACTTTGTGAAGACTCCGTTGCCGTCGAGCTGCACCGCCGCGGGAAAAGGCGTCTGGCCCGGGATGTGGAAAGCGGCCTTCGTGATCCCGGAGCCCTGCGTGTCGACGCGCATCGGGTCGTTGCGGATGATCAGAAAGCGGCTGCCGCCGGGGCGCGTAATCTGCCGGACGGTGACCGGCGCGACTGATTCAATGCCCGGCGGCGGCGCGGCTTGCACCGTGAGATTGGCGGAGACGGGTGACGAACGGGACGGCGAGGTAGCTGCGATCACGGCATTGGTGGTCTGGCTCACGATCTGGGCGTTGACGGAAAAGTTGGCGCTGGTGACCCCTTGCGCGAACTTCAGCGAGGCCGGGACGCTGGCGGCACCGGCGTTGGAACTCGAGAGCCCGACCTCAACGCCTCCGAAACCGGCGGCGCGGGACAGCGAGACAGTGGCCGTGGACGATTGGCCGCCACTGACGGTAGCGGGCGCCAACCTGATCTCCTTCGTGGTCGCGGGGGCTAGTGCTGTGAAGGAGGTTTGGACTGTGCCTGCCGACGCGGCCGAGAGGTCGGCGGCGATTGTCACTTTCGTATCCGCATTCACGGAGCCCACGTTGATCGCCACACCTGCGCTTGTCTTACCCGCAGGCACCGTCACTTCGCGCGGAACGGTGACGGCAACGCTCGAGCTCCTTAGCAGCACCCGGACGTCGGACCTCGCCGCCGCGTCGAGGGTAACGATCGCCTTGAACGCCGTGCCGCTCTCCGCCTGCCGGATGTCCGGGCTCAGCTGGATTGTCGCCGCCGTTGCGGCTGGCCCGGAGAGGTCAAGCGCGATTGCGGCTACCAGCGCCAGTATCGAAGTGTATCTTCGCATCTCGACTCTCCCGCCGTTGTCCCTACCGTACGAACGATCCTCGCGACGGGAATGGCTTACGCAAGCGAGCACGTCCAGATGAGGCGGGTTCACCCCTTCAGAATCGCAATGATCTGCTCGATCACCTTGGCAACGCGCGCGTAGGACTCAGCGGCGTCAGCGGCGGCAGCCGCGGCCTGCTTCTGAGCTTCCTGGTTTTTTGCCTGCAAGCTTGTGTCGAGGGCGACCAGACAGCGTTCCGAGTCGAGCAGCGACGCAGCGGCCGAAGACGACGAATCGGCCAGTGCCGCGATCATGTCGTGTATTACGGCCTTGAGCTCAGTGGCCTTCTTGATTGCATCCGCAGTCGCCTGCACGTCGTCGTTCGCTTGTTCATACATTCTCGTCAGGGCGACGAAAACCAGGGCCTCGGCTGACGGCACGGCGAGCGCCTCGATCGACTGCACCTTGAAGTCGTCGTTCGCCTTCAAGGCCTTCTGCCTGGCCTCTTCCACGCGGGTCGCGATGAATTTCTCGAAGTGGGCTTTCACCACACTCCGGGCCGCCGCGCGATCACTGGAGGTTTTCCTCAATTCCGCGCGTACCTGCTGCGCGATCCATGCCTGATCGGCCGCGCTCAACGTGGCCATGATCTGCTTCGCATGATTGCTGGCCGTCGTTTCGATGGCCGGCAGCGGACCGCCCCAAAGAGCAAGCAGGACCAGCAAGGCCAGGGGCTTCAGGAACCTGTTCGACTTCAAATGCATGTTGCGGCCTCCGCGATACGAATTGCATCGCGGTAGCAGGAACGATCGAGCGGCGAGCGTTGGTTTAGTGACGAACGCATTCAGGCCAATCGTCGTGGCTCACTCGTTTTGCAGCGACAGCGCCTCGGCAAACGGCTGTGCGCAGACAGGAGCCGATCTCATGAAGCGATTGTTCGTCGTCTACATCTGCGCAGTTCTCGCCGCCGTCACCGCGCAACTCGCGGCGCCAGCGGATCCGAAAGGGACCGTGACGCTACCGCCGTCCGACATAAGTGGACCAGTACAGACCGCTCCCAATCTCACCATGGTCGGCGAACCCGACGTTTCGAACTGGTCTCCGAAGGACTATGCGGTTCAGGGTCAACTGCTGAGCTTCTTCGGCACGCTTGCACCGCGTGACTTTCACGCGCAGGCCGGCTCGCCGCCGGTCGACCTGCCGATCGTCGAATCGAGCCCTGGCGCGTCGCCGGCTACCTTCATCCGCGTACGCGTCCCGGACACGCTTGAATCGAGCGGGGCTCCGCTGGTCGTCTGGTACTCCGGCAACGGCAGCATTCTCGGACCCAAGCGGACCTTGAGCCCGTCCTTCAATGTTCTGAGGAAAGCGCGCGTCGTTTCGTTTCGCGTAGTGAACGATCCCACGATCGTATTCACCTCTGACGGCAAACGCCCCACCAAGATCGAAGTCGGCCTCGCCGATTACGATCCGTCGGTCGAAACTCTTTTCGGGCCACCGCTCAGGGCGCCGGGATGCCCGCCCAACGGCGATGTTGCGATCCAAAATGGCGCAGTACCGACCAAATCAAAGGCAACCAAACCCTACACACTTTCATACGACTTCTTCTTCCACGGCGTCGAATTGTCCGGGCGGCATTGCTCAATGGAGATCTATCCATACGAAAGCAACCAGCCGCCCGTGGCAGCCGGCGTCGTGAATCTTCCGCCACTCAGCACCTACACGATCTCGAATACGGCTGACCTGCTGAAAGTCACCTCGCCTTCTGGCAAGAAGGTTTCGGCGACCGCCAGCAAGGGAATCCAGCCGTGTCAGCTGGCTTCGGTCGGAACAGCGGGATCCTTTGCCACCGGAGCGGTGACGGAAGATGGCGATCTCAGCTTCCAGCTGCGCAACGGCCTGCTGCGCGAGGATTGCGAGTTTCAGACCTCGACTGGTCTTCAACTGAAGGACGGCTGGTTCCTGAAGACCGTCGACTGGCAGTTCACGCACGACTCGCTGTGCACGGCGAGCGAATTCGGCATCCAGTATTCGAGCGGTGCGACGGTCTCGTTCTTCAAGGACTCGAGCGCCATCTTCCAGGTCAGGTTCCAGGCGACGTGCATGCCGAGCAGCGACGATGCGGTGAAGAACAATCACCTCTACAAGGCGAGGCTCGCGAGCGTGCAGGTCATCGGACCGGCCGGCGAGTCATGGCAGGACGCCTTCAAGTAACCTAAGGAGTGAGAGCGATGAACCAGTTCCATGCGTGCGGCGTATTGCTTGGCTCGTTGCTCTCGGTCGCGGCATACGCCGTCGATCCCACGGCCCCGCCATTCTCACCGCCTGCCCCGCCGAAGCTTCCGACCACTGCGCCGGTCCTGACGCCGCCTCCGCTCATGCTGGATGCGGGGCCGTCGATCTATCCATTTGTCTTGAAGAATCTCACGATCCGGGTGCGATCGTTGCCGGGTGTGCGTGTCGATCCCGATGACGTCACATTCGCCGGCAGCTGCCGATTCGTGAAGCGGTCAGGTGTCGTGCACACGCCGGTGAATATTGCCGCGGATGGCTCCGTGTCCTTCGGCGTTCAGGGCTGGTTCGAAGCCGGTGGCCCCAACGACTGCCAGGTGCAGGTCACCCTGCGACCGATTGCAGCGGACGGCCGGACGCTCCCGAAGGTCGAATTGACGGCGCCATTGGCCGTGAGGGCACCTAGTGTCTACACATTCAACAACACCAAGGATCTGATCGATCGCTTCAATCCGGTGCTCGTGCACTTCGGGGTCGGAAGCATCTGCGAGGCCACGGCGAACCCGAACCTCGGCATCAAGGCGTCCGGCGTCACGACCGTCGGTTCCGACATGCAGATCCTTACGCGCGGCACGTTGCTTGACGTCGAATGCTCGTTTCGTACGAAGGAATGGATCCTGCCGGAAGGCGTGCGGCTCAAGGAGATCGACTGGAAGCCCGCAGAGGTCGGCAATCGCTGTCATCAGGCGCGCAATTCCTCGGGCGGGTTTGTGTCGTTCTCGCTCACCCGGGGTACCGCCGTGGTACGCCCGGAAGCGGACCAGCCCGTGACCGACTTCTTCACCTTCTCCGACAGCCAACTAGCCGTAGACGGCGTCACTTTCGGTTCACAGTTGCATGGCCCGCAAACGATGATCAAGCAACTCACGCTCGCCATCGAGTGCACTTCGATGGCCGTCGTGTTCGTTACGTCCGACGGCACGTTCGGGCCGACTTCCGATCCGCAGTCCTACGGGATCGTTCTCGACAAAATCGTCTTCGAAGGACCGCCCGGTCTCGAACAGCAGCTCAATTGATTCGGGCCGACAGCGCACGCGCGACCTCCGAGTACTCTCGTACGCTCACACCGAGCGCATGCTGTTCGAGCAAGTCATCTTCGGGCTCCAGCAATCACCGGCGCTTTCAGGGACCTGACGGGAGTGGCGGCTTCGGCGGAACCGGGTCGGGCGATGGGTTGGGAGACGGCGCCGGCGGCAGCGGTGGAACCTGCCCGGGGGACGGCAGACCAGGATTGACAGGCTGCGGCGACTCCTTGGGAATTTGCGGAATCACCGGGCCCGTGTCGGACTTCTTGGGTATTGTGCTGCCCTCCGTGATCACAATGGTCCGGGTCAGTTTCTGCGTGTCGAGGGATGTTGCTTGTTGCAACACCTCCACCTCGATGTCGAATGTCCAGCGCCGCGTGGTCTTGGTATAGAAAGCATTGTCTTCGGTCTCGACCGTGGCCCTCGCCGGATCTTTCTTCGGAGTCCAGAGAAGTGCCAGCCCGTTGACCAGATTCTGCGGCTGATTCACGTAATTGAGGTCGCCCGGGCTCTTGATCCGCCATTTCGAAGTGAACGGCGAGTCGCCGTCATCGACCTTGGCCGTGAGGATCAGGCGGACGGTACTGCCGGCGTCCGGATGATCGTCAATCGCCGTCACCTTCAAGGGCCTGATCGGCTTGCGGCCTTGGTCGATGCAACATCTTTCCAGTTCCACGAGCACGGAGGCAGCCTTGTTGTCAGCTGCGCGCTCCATCGGCATCGCGTCGTGCACCATGAGAAAGAGCCCACCCATCTGCTTCGCCAGTTGATCGGGCGTCTGGGTAAAATCGACCGTGCGTCCCATTGCAGCCAGCCGAGCCTCCATCTCGCCCCACCACCGTTTCGCGTATGCCTCGCGGCCCCCCGCTGCGGTGCATTGCTCCACATGCGTAACCTCGTGCAACAACCAATGCCAGTCTGGATTTGCATCGGCATTCTTTAGTCCGTCGACGTAGTCGACGCTGTTGAAGTAGGTCGTCGCACAATCCGTGGTCGCATTGTGGGGCGGCTGTCGGTCCGAGAATCCGAAGCGGTAGGAGTTGAAGTTGGCCTGGGAGTACTTTGGGCCGAGGACGTCCCGGTACACCGACGGCAGCTGCAGCTTCGGCACGTCGGCGCCCATCTGTGCCATGTATATATTGTAGGCATTGATTTTGGTCTCGCAGGCCGCTACCGACGCCACGCACGCCACGTCCCCTACTGGGCAGGTTTTGGCGCAGACCGCGAACGCATGGACCGGTCCCGTCAAGGCCAGAGAGCACACCGCGGCACCAATCAGGACCGTGAGCATGGCCCGACTTCGATGCCAACTCTGTTTCGTGGAGTTCGTGTTGCTCGCTGCAATCTGCAGCGGGCAAGTCGACACCATAGTTCTCATGAGGATCTCCCCGTGAAATGCGATCCGGCGGGTAGAACGATCCACGGTCGAAATGTAGTTCAACGGCGCTCCCACACCGGGCAAGTGGCGTCCCATCCGGTGGGCCGGGAGATTTCACGACATTGTTGCCGCCAATCGACTGGTACGCGGCCAACTGCGCGGATCCTGCGCAATCAGCGACGGGCTGAGTGAACAATGGATCCGCGAGAACGCGATGCTGGAAGAAACGTAACCGCTACGGAAAGGTCACTCCGGGCGGTCCGACAAACTCGACCCGGTTCACTCTCATGCGGACGAATTCGGTGTTGGTCGGCGTGATCGCGCAGATCAGTTTCGCGTAGAGAGGCAGGATCACGGTCGTGTAACGAAAATCCTGTGTCGCGTAAAGCGTGACGCCATCGCTCGTTGTCAATGGCCGGTTCCAACCCTGAATTGTCAGTTCGTCCACGGATTCGTCGCCCGCCCTGACTTCCGCCATGCCACGAGTGAACTCGAAGCTCACAGGCCCTTTTACCGTGCCGCCGTTGCCGCCGATTCTGCATTGGTCCTTTTCCGCACCGATGACCGGTGTCGGCGAGTTCCCCGCACTGCCCTCATCGACAAACGAGATCGCGGCGAGCCGAAAGCCGTCGGGAAGGGTAATGGCGCTTGAGCCGAAAAGGCATTCCGTACCTAGCGGCCCGCTGCGAATGACCATGGCGATATCGTTGTCGGATTCGACGATACCCACCGTATGCGTGCTCGTGCCGGTGGATTCACCGCTGCACGTGCCGACCAGCGACTGCAGAGTGTGGAATGAGAACAGTTTGCGCACGTCCCACGTGTTGCTGAATACGTAGTGCTTCACGGGCACGAAGCTGAAGAGTGGAACGTTGACGGTCAGCGCTGGCGCAAACTGGCTCATCCCCGGAAATCTTGCCGCCAGTACAATGTGCAGATCCCCGCAATTTCCAGCGATCGTATCGAACATGGCCGAGCGATCGATGCCGAGCTCGCCATTGACGACCGCGGGATCACTTCCGTAGGAAACTTCTCGATTGATGTCGATGGCACAACCGCTGATCGAATCGATACGCGCGGCAGTCGCTGCGCCGAACCCCTGCAGTGCGAAATGAACATTCTGCGTTTCGAAAGCGCTCTTGATGCCGGTGGTCTGCTGCACGCGGGGAGCGTAGGGATAGACTGCGACCGTCGTTGTCACACTTTTGCCGTGGCCATCGAGCGCTTTGACTTGCACCGTGAGCGTTGTTGGCAGCGCCGCAATAGATGGCGCACCTTTGAATCGCACGGCCTGCTCGACCGTACCCGCCGACTTCTCCGCTAGCGGGTTCTTAATCTGGCTGGCGGCCAATGTTGCGGCGTTCTGTCCAATCAACGACTGGGAAGCTGGCAATTCGAACATCGCAGCTGACGTGCCGCCCACGATCGAAAACTCGATCGGCGCCACTCCACCCGTTGTCTTGACCGTGAAGGTGACGGCTGGCAGCGATCCACCCGGATTGGCAAGCAACGGCACCGCTAGCGTGGATGTCGCCGCGAGAGCGAGCTTAGGAATGGGCGCGGTGGCGGCGCTGCCCGGCAAAGTACTGGGACTGTTCGGATCGACGATGGTCGGCATGGAGCCCGGTTGCGGCGTCGGCGTGGTCGGCGTCGTGGGTCGGGTGGGCGTCGTCGGAGTCTCTGGCAACGATGGCGTCGGCTGGCCTGGATTCGGATTTGCCGGCACACCAGGGGTCGAGCCCGCAGGGAGTGGCGGCTGCGGATCTGCGGCAAACGTCGATTGACCGAATATCACCGCTGACAACAGCGACAGCGTGATTCGAACACTGCTTTTCATGAGCCTGCCCTTGTCGAATACCCAGATCACCGAACGAACCAGCTATCGAGATTGGCTTACAAGCCAATCCGGCTGGCTCAATCGTTTCTGGTTGTCATGACACAGACCCTTAAGCCGAAAACGCACGGCGTCGTAGCGTGGCTTACGTTGATCCCGCTCACGCCGGCGGTTGCAGGCGTGGACCCGCCCCAACCGGCGATAGAGAGCGCGACGCAGGCCGTGCGGCAAGCGACGCCGGACACATCCAACCTGCCGCCTGCTCCAACGGTCACGCGATGGGAGCCCACGGTGGGCAATGTCGATCACGGGCTCATTACGATCGAGGGCCAGGGTTTCAATCCGGCCACGGTGAAAGTCAGCTACCACGGAAACCTGCTGACTCTGGTGGAAAAGTCCGCGACCCGGGTCGTCGCGCGTTTGGGTGACTGGTCCTCGGGTTCCTACTTTCAGGGACCCCTGGCCGTGTACAACACGGGTGGCCACGTGCGCATGCTCAATGAGCAATATCGCATCCTGCCGCGCTGGCCGACGCAGGCACCGCGATTCATGTCCGCTTCGCGCATATCGGCACCGACCAAGGAAGGCCTGAGTTGGGCTGCGACATACCAGATGCGCTTCATGGCAGTCCCCGGCGATGAAATCATCGGCCTTTCTACGAATGCTATTGATTCATCTGCATGCGCCTTCGGGCCGTATCCGCACATGGACACGCAGTCCGACCAGCCGGTGTCGGCCAGCAACCCGTTTCCAATTGCGGACGATCCGCAAACCTTCGAGAGTGGAGTGCGCGGCAGCCAGGAATTGAACTTCCAGCACATACAGATCGCAACCTTCAAGGCGAACGGCGAGCAATTCTGCGATGTGACAATGCATATGCAGGTTCGGTATCGCGACGAGCCCAACGACGTTCGTGAAGTTGCACTGCTCGCACCGCAAATGCCTTCGCCTTCCGGTCGCAAGAAATTCGTCGTGACCGATACCTACGATTTCCTGACCTCCAAGCTCTTTGAGCTCGACGGTTCACTGACCAACACTCCGCTCGTCTGCGGTTACGAAAAGCATGGCTCGAAATTCCGCCAGTTCCTGAACGACACCCCGATTGGATCGGACTGTCAGCACGTGTTCCTCCTGAATAACGGCAATTGGAAGTCAGGGTACAACCTGCATGCCTGGGTATGGAGCGGCCCGGACCCTTCCGATGGCGAGGGCAAATCCGCGCCACGCTGCTACATCAAGTCGCACGACGACGCTTTTCCGTTGCTCAAGTGGCAGATGGGCTGGAAGCGCGACAATGAATCCTCCCCGCCCGCCGATGCGATACGCAACGTGTTGATGAAATGTTCGGGTAACCACGACAGCCCGAAGTCGGTGAGAGCCGAATTGATGAGCGTCGAACTGGAAGCGCCGATCAGTGCAAACGAGTGGCAGGACGCCAAAAAGTAGCAGCTGCTCGCCTGTTCAAGGCGCTGTGATCACTCGCTCCGAGCACCTTCCCACTCGCGCTGTCGCCGCATAGTCCACGTCGAAGGACACTCCGGTCGCGCCCGCGACGTTCAATTCCCACTCAGGCGCATTGCTGTTGCTGATCACGCTACCTGCGTCGGGCCTCGATTTCAGCACGACGGAACGCAATGCCAGATCGCCTATCTGATTGGTACGGACATTATGGGCACCGCTGACGCTTTGCCAGACAAGGTAGACCGTCTCGCAGTCCGATTTCTTGTGACCGAGAAACGGCTTTGCAAATTTCGGGTGCGTCTTGACGCGTTCCCCGACTGCGAAGCCCGAACTGTTCAGCTCCTCGGTCTCGGTTGCCGAGATCGTCAGCTGATCGCGGAAAGGGACCGCGCCGGTCGTGCTGACACCGGAGTCGTTGACCAACTGCACCGTCACCGCAGTGCCTTCGCCCAGGTCATAGATCAGGATCTGACTTTGGGTCGCACCATGCTCCGATACGTAGCAGTGGTATCGCAGACCCGAAGGGTAGCGGCACTCGAGCCTCGAACCGGGCTCGCTCAGCCGGAAGTTCCGGTGTTTGATGAGGTAAAGAGTTTCCGTGTTGGCGTGGAGCGCGTTCACCGCATGGACGTCTTCCTGCGGCAAGTACAGATGGCCATCCGGATCCGGAAATCCGGTCGATATTCCTTGCCACTCGATCGAATCGATAACGGGTATGCCAAAGGAGTTCGTGAGCTTCACGCCGAAGTATTTCTCGATCTGGCGACCGGCGCCGTCGGTGAGGTGAAGAAATACGTCGATGTTCTGAGGAAGCGCCTGTGTCATCGCGAGTCCCGCGAACTTCAAAGCCATCTGGCGCGTTGAGGCGAGGCTACCGGCGGTTGGATTGAGGGCTGACTGCAAATCGGTGCCGCTTGTGCTCGGGGCCAGGGCATCAAACGGCAAACCGGTGGCGGCGTCGACGATCGTGAAATAGCTCTGGTATTGAGCAGGTTGTATGAGTACTGAGAACTTCAGAGGATTCAGACCCCCATTGCTCGCGAATTTCAGTTTTCCTCCAGGCACACGGCCCGGAAGGAGAACGGTGCCTGAAGGTGCCTGAGTAAAGACCGGCGCGGTAATCGCCGGATCGGTCAGAGCGGCCGGTAAGGTCGGCTGTGGTATAGGCACGTCGGTGGGCTTTGGCGGGGCAACACCTGGGACTGTCGCCGCCCAAGCAGTAACGGTGACTGCCATCCCGGTAATCGCTGCGCGCAGCGTCATCGAAGTAAACCGCAGCAGCGACGAATTGTTTCTTCGACTTGACGTTGTCACGAGCTTTCCACCTGAGACGCAAAGTGATCCTCAATAAAACGAGTCCCGACCGCATCTTGGCTTAACCCGCTGACCTGCGCCGCTGTCCCTCCCGTACGAACGATCCTCGTGACAGACGATGACCTACGCTAGCGAACGCAATCGGATGAGACTGGTTCAACCTTTCAGAGTCGCGATGATCTGCTCGATCACCTTGACGATGCGTGCGTACGATTGAGATGCGTCTGCGGCGGCGGCGTCAGCCCGCTGCTGAGTTTCCTCGGTCTTGGCCTGCAATCGCGTCTCGAGGGTAAGCAGGCAGCGTTCCGAGTCGAGCAAGTCGCGCAGAGACGGATCCGGCGATTCGCGCAGCGCCGCCAGCATCGCGCGCAGCGCAGCCTCGGTCTCATTGTTCTGTTTGATTGTGTCGACGACCATGCGCAGCTCGTCGTTCGCTTGTTTCGCGGTTTGCGTCAAGACGACAAAAGACAGAGCCTCAAACGACGGCAGGACGAGACCCTCGACTGACTTCACGAGGGCATCGTCATTCGCCTTCAAGGCTCTTGCCTTGGCGGCCTCGATGCGGCGCGCGACAAAACTCTCGAAGTGGGCATTCACCAGTGCCCTGGCCGTGTCGCGATCGCTGGAGGCTTTCGCCATTGCGGCACGCGCCTGCTGCATGATCCATGCTTGGTCGGCCGTGCTAAGAGTGGCCATGATCTGCGTTGCATGGGCGCTGGCCGATGTCTCAACGGCCGACAGCGGACCACCCCAAAGCGCGAGCACTGCCAGCAATGCAAGGGGCTTCGAGTACCTCTGTGCCTTCAAATGCATGTCGCGGCCTCCGCGGAATAATTGGCACTCATGCAGGATCATCCCCTGATATTCCCGATGATCGCATCCTTGGTGCTGGCGTCCTTCGCAGAAATGTTTGACTTCACAGTCGCGGCCTCCGAAAGTCGCTGCATCCCCTGCTGCAGGTCGAAGGTCAATTGCTGGCTTGTGTCACTCAGGGAATCAAGCGCCGCCTTGAGCCGATCCATGGCAGCGATCGCCTCTTGCGCTTCCTTGACCTTGCTCATCGCGCTCTTGATCGATCTCTGATCGGCGGCGCCCTGCGATTCGACTTCGACGAGCAACGCGAGGACAAGTGCTTCGATCGTCGCTTCGTCGAATTTCCGCGCGGCAAAATGTGTACTGACTTGTTGCCTGACAGCGGCCGATGAGATCGTCTTGCCGGCCAACGTCACCTGTGCCTCCTTGGCAAGCCAGGTCTGTTCGGCTGGACTCAAGACGGCCTTCACCTGTTGCGCGAATGCCTGTTGTGCCGATGCGATCGTGCTGGCATCAGCCGCGTACGCAGCTGGGCTGCAAATAGCCACGCTAACCAGCAGCGCCATCGCTTGGGCATGGCGCAAGCGTCTCTTGATCGAATATCTCATTGCGACCCCTCCCGTCGGCAACATTCGGTGGTGCGGACGGACAACGATCCGGCAAGGGAGATTGGTTTGCGGCTTGATTAAGCCAACCCTCGCGCGCGGATCGTTTCCTTCGCACAGACCCCTTGCAGCCTTAGCCAAGAGAGGGCGCGATCCATGCCCGGCAAGTCAACTACTATCCGATCCCGAACCGCGGCGACGGCGCTTGGCCTGCTGCTTGCACTTGCCGCCCTCGGAAAGGATGCGCCGCTCGAGTTGCAGGCCGATGGTGCGCTCAACACGGCGCTGCTCGCGGGCTACAAGGCCGGGTCGCAAGGCAAATGGGCCGTTGCCCAGCAAGCCTTCAACACGGCCCTGCGCGAAGATCTGCGCAATCCGCGGCTACAGTTCCTGAACGGACTCGCCTACTCCGAGATTGGCCGTCACGGCGAACGCTCCGACCTTGATCTTGCCAAGGTCGGTTTTCAAAACGCCGCGCAGTTCGCGCCGGGCGATTACTGGGCGAACCTCTATCTCGGCTATCAGCAGCTCGACGACGGTGACTATTCCGGCGCGCAGTCGACGCTCGCCCGCGCGGTGCGCGATCAGCCCAATCGCTGGGAGGGTTTCTATGGCCTTGGAGTCGCGTCCTACTATGCCGGCGACTCACTGACGGCACAACTTGCAGCCGAGAAGGCGGCGAAGCTCAAACCCGAAAACCCGGAAGTGCAACGCCTTGCGGCATTTGCAGCCGCCGCGACGGCAGACCCGGCGGCAAGCGAGCTCGCGGCCCGCTATGCCCGCGCCAATCCGAAGGACCACCTGACTGTAAGACGCGTCAACGAGGTGGCCCGCGATATTCGAGTCGCTCAGAGCGAGCCGCTGCCAGCCGATAATGGTGCAACGGCGCCCGCGGCCGAGGCGGCCATCAATCAAGTTGTGGTCGACGTCGTCATCATCTTGAGTTCGGTTCTCGACACGAAGAGCCGGGGCGTGAATCTGTTCGATGGTCTGAGCGCGCAGTACGGCTACAGCAACGTCTACAACGCCAACCGCAGCTCGGGCGGCATCTGGAGCTCGAATCGCTCGATCACATCGACGATCAGCGTGCCGCAGCTTACGTACAGCCTGAATCTGTTCAATGACTCCGGACAGTACTATCACGTGCTGGCCCGCCCTTCGCTCACCGCCTATCTCGGGCGGCAATCGGAGTTCTTCGCCGGCCGCACCATCAATGTGAAGGTGAGCGGCGTGAATCTCGGCACCTTGCAGCCGATCGATGTCGGTGTCGGCCTGAAGGTCGCGCCGGAAACAATTGTCGGCAACAAGGTGACCTTTCGCGTGAATGCCTCGCGCTCGTTCCTGTCGCGCCAGGAGATCGGGACCTTCGAAGAGTCGCTGACCACGTTCAAGCAGCTGGTGGACGCGACCGCGGAGGTCGAGTTCGGTCAAACGCTCGTATTGAGCGCGCTCTCCGAGAACGTCGAGGATTCGACCTTTTCCAAGACACCGGGACTCGGCGACGTGCCCGTCGTCAACCTCATGTTCAAGCAATCCACGCGCGCTCACCGCATGGAAACTCTCCTCATCCTGATTACCCCGGTGCCGCCCACCACGTTCCATACGAACATGGCGTCGACTCCGGCAACGGTCGAGAAACTCATCGCGACCTGGAAGACCATCATCGACCCGCAGTCGAATCTCGACGCCATCATGGAGCGCCTCAACCATTCGCGCTTTTTCAGCGGCGCCGAACGGGGCGACCTGCGCTGGAACAACGTGCTCACTCCGTCCCTGGCGTCCGAGGCACTACGCGAAAACGTCGAACTCGCCGGAACCTAGGCACCCCTCGCGCTGTTCGCGACCGGGCGACCGGCCAACAGGTACCGGGATTGGACTATTGGGGATTTCGCAAATCCGACGCGACGCATAAGATCGCACGGCGAAATCCCCAATAGTCCAATCCCGGTACCTGTTTGACCGACGTCGCGCCCACCATCGTCCGCCACTTCCGCCAGATCGTGCTCTGGCCGGTGCAGCTCATGCCGCTCAAGGCCGGCGTGCAGGTGCAGAGGCACTGGGAAGCGCTTGGCGAATGCGGCGGCACGAACCCCTGGCGCAACGTCCGCGACGAGCTCTACGGTGATCCGCAGGTCTTCCAGGAACGCCACTACAAGGAGTTCGTAACCTTCCTGCCGTACGTGCAGCGCTTCCTCTACGGCTCGACCGTCGGACAGGAGGCCTCGCAACGGCACGGCGAGCCGAGCATTCACGTCTTTCGCCGTACGGACATCGCGAAAACGCGGGTCACCTACGACGACGGCCAGCAGGTCGAATTCTCGGTGTCGCACGCGGACCTCTACTTCTTCCTCGACGCCGACATCGCGATCCTCGCGTTCGAACTGCATGCGGACAACCTGACGCTCGACCGCGTGCAGGACACGCTCTTTCGCTTCGGCCGCGCCTACCCGGCGTTCTGGGACGCGCAGCTGCGCGGCGGCAATTGCTCGCGCAGCGTCGAATGGCTGGACGCGAGCGGCAATGTGCTCGCGGCCTCGGACTACGACGCGCGCTCGAAGTATCTCGAGCACGTGAAGAAGTACCGCTCGCCGGCAATCGCCTCGCACTGGGAGTATCTGCTGAAGCCACTCATTCTCGAGTATCCGGGCCAGGTGGGCCCCTTGCGCTACCGGCAGCTGGAGTACTACCGCATGCCGATCATGGCGTACCTTGCGGTCGACGATCCAACGCGCATGTCGCGCGGGGACTTTGCGCGGCTTGGGCTCGGAACCCGGCCGGGCGAGCGCGAAGCGGCGCCGTACTCCAATCGGTACCTCGAGAGCTTCGAGGCCGAGTACTGCGACGATCGCTTCTGGGGCCGGTCCGGCGCCGCATTCTCGGGCGATACGCGGCTCATCTGCACTGGCCAGATCCTCGCCGTGGTAGGGAGCGGCGACGATTATTTCTTCGCCGGCCGCGAAACGGGAATGATGGGGCAGTTCCGTCACCAGTACTTCCTGCTGTTCCTGATCGCGCACTTCCACAAGGCGGCGCTCGTTTCGATGTCGGACGAGCTTGCGGTCGCGATGAACCGCCTCGAGATCGACGATCTCAACTCCGTGCGGCAGTTCAAGCGCGCAATTCGCTTTGCGATGGAGATCTTCCTGCGCTTCACCCACCGCTACTGGTTCCACGAGGTGTCGAACCAGGCGATCGCCCGCGACATTTTCAGGCGCCTGACGCGCCAGCTCGGCACCGACGAAATCTACGAGGAGGTGCGGGCCGAGGTCGAAGACATGAACGAATACCTCGACACCGACAGCGTGCGTCGCCAGGCGAACACCATCCTGAGGCTCACGGTCGTCACGATCTTCGGCCTGATAGGCACCGTGGCGACGGGCTTCCTCGGCATGAACCTGATTGCCGACGCCGATCGCCCACTCAGCTGGCGGATTGTCTTTTTCCTGGTCGCTCTTGGACTCACGACCGCCGTGACCTTCTACACCATTGTGAAATCGCGCCGGCTCGCCGATTTCCTCGACGCGCTTTCCGATGAACGCGTCGGCTGGAAGGAGAAGCTGAAGACGCTCGGCCGGACCTGGACGAAATAGCTGGCGAAAAGCCAGGGACGTCGTCTATTTTCGCTGGAAATTGAGGTCGTAGGCGCCGCCGCGCTCGAGTGCCTTCCGATATGCAGGCCGCGCATGGATGCGCTCGAGGAAGGCCATGAGCTTCGGCCGGCTGGCATCGAGACCCGCCCGGTTGACCGCAAGCTCGAGCGGGAAACTCATTTGAATGTCCGCTGCCGTGAACTCCTCGCCTGCGAACCACAGGCTCCTGCCGAGTTCGCCTTCCATGAAGTCGAGGTGCTGCTTCAGGCGCGGATCGATGAACGAGCCGCGGACCTTTGCGACGATGCCGCGAGCGATCGGCTTTACAAAGAAGGGCATCGGCGAGCTCTCGATCCGATCGAAGATGAGCTTGATGAGCATCGGTGGCATGGCCGAGCCTTCCGCGTAATGCAGCCAGTACACATACCGGACCCATTCGGCCGAATCGGCCCGCGGCGCGAGCCGCCCCGCGCCGTGACGCGCGACGAGGTACTCGATGATGGCGCCGGATTCGGCGAGCGTCAGTGTGCCGTCGGAGATGACCGGCGACTTGCCGAGCGGGTGGACCCTCGCAAGTTCCGGCGGCGCAAGCATCGTCGCCCGATCGCGTTCATAGCGCTTTACTTCGTAGGGGAGGCCAAGCTCCTCGAGGAGCCACAGCACGCGCTGCGATCGCGAGTTGTTGAGATGGTGGACGACGATCATGCAATGCGGTCCGACATCTATTTCTTCCTGGCCGTCATGCGCAGGAATTCCTCTTCGCCGAGCGGTTTCTTGCCGCGCACCCGCAGCGAATCGGCCCATTCGCGCGCGAAGTCGCGCTGATACCTGCTGTTGATGGCGGCAGTGATAAACATGGCGATCAGCGCCCCGAGCGAAGCGCAGGCCATGTCCTTCTGCGCGTCCCACACATCGCCCTGCGTGCCGAGAAACGCCGGACCGAGATCACCGCCGAAGACAACGGCTGCGCCCCACTCCATGAGTTCGTAGAGCATCGAGGTCGACATGGTCAGATCGAGCGGCAGGAAGTAGCCCCAGAAGCCCTTCACGTTCGCGACGCGCAGGAATATCTCGCGGATCGGATAGGCGAGCAGCAGGCCGTAGCAGAAATGCACGAGCCGATCGAAGTAGTTGCGGTGCGCGCCGGTGAGCTCGCCGATGCTGGTGCCGGTGTGGGCCTTGAGCCACGCGTCGTACGGCACCTCGGCATAGGTGTAGTGCGCGCCGATCGTGTGCAGGCAGAGGAAAATGAAAATCAGGGTGTACGACACCCGCGACAGCGGCAGCGGCTTGTAGGTCGCGACGATCACGCCGATGCCGACGAAGATGAGGGCGTTTTCGAGCAGCCAGTCGGAACGATACTTCGGGTCGATGGCGAGCAGCGCCCAGATCACGAGCGTAGGCGATTGCGAGAATCCAGAGATACCGTTTACGCGACAGCTTCTGCGCCATGCATGCTTCCGGGACTCGCGGTTTGAATCAGATCCCGAGGCGCAGTCTAGCGTGCCGACGGCGACGGGTTCAGCCGCCCCGCTGCTGTCGCCGCTCGCGGAGTCTCTCGCGGATGATGGCGCGCTGCTCGGGCGAGAGCTCGCGCCAGCGGCCCCAGGCCTCGCGCAGGCGCTGGCGTTGCTCGGGCGTCAGGTCGTGGAAGCGTTTGAAGGCCTTGCGCACCCGTTCCTGCTCTGCGGGCGGCAGGTCGTGGAATTTCTGCCAGCGCTCGCGAATGACCTTCCGGTCCTCCGGCGACAGCTCTTTCCAGCGCTCAAAGCGCTGCTTCGCCTGGCTCCGCTGATCGGGCGTCATTGCGCGCCAGCGTGCCGCGCCGCGTTCGAGTGCCTGCTGACGTGCGGGCGGCAGCGAATCCCACTGGTCGTGCATGTGCGCCAGCGTCTTCTGTTCGTCGGGCGGTAGTGAATTCCACGGCACACTGGCCGGCGCCGTGTCTGCAGCAAAGGCCGGCGTCGCACCGAGCACGAAGCCCGCCAGCAGGGCCCATTGCAGTCTACGTAGCATCGCTCTTCACCTTGTTCGCCGGTTTCGTGTCCGTTGCCGGCGGTGCCTTGCTCCTGTCCTTGCTCTCATCGAGTGCGGCGTCGATATCGCTCGAGGCCATGAAGTCATTGAACTGCGGATCGTCGCTGTCGGTGCTGCCGAGGAACTCGAGAAATTCGTCATCGGCCGGCGGCGGATCCGCGCTCCAGGCGAGCGGCGGCAGAGCCCACAGGGCTGCAGCCGCGAACAGAACCCGCCGGGTCCGCATGAGCTTCAGCCCGCTCCCGCGAGATCGTCGACCGACTGCACGTCCGGCTCGCTGTCAAGCCACTGATAGAATTCGACATCGTTCTCGAGCAGGTCGTAGTCGTCGGCCATGGCGATCACCTCGAGTGCATCGCCGCGGCCCGAGTCGCTCGGCAAGCGCCCGCCATTGCCGGTTGCACCATTCCAGGCCAACAGGGCAACGACCGCAGCAGCAGCGAGACCGCCGGCCGGCACCAGGGCGCGAATCCACAGGGGCGCTGTCGGCTTGCGTGCTTCCTCGACGGCCTTGAATCGCGCCTGCGTGAGTCGCGAGCGCATCTCGGCGCTTAAGCCCTCGGCGCTCTGCGTCAGCGCTTCGCGGCTGCGCCGTTCGAAGTCCCGCGTCTTGCTGTCGCTGTCCTCGGTCACCAGTGCTCTCCCAACGCTTCGCGCAAAGCCTGCAGCGCGCGAAAGTAGTGTGTCTTGACGCTGCCCTCGGAGCAGCCCATCGCCGCGGCCGTCTCCGCGACATCGAGACCTTCGAAATTCCTGAGCAGGAAGGCCTGCTGCTGTCTCGGCGGGAGTGCCTGCACAGCCGTTTCCAGCGCCTCGAGCGCTCCCGTCATCATGATCCGCTCACTGGGTCCGGGTTCCTGCGAAGGCGCCAGGGCGACTGGGTCTTCGTAGTCCTCGCCCTCTGCGTTCTGCCGCACTGGCAGCCACGCGAAGACCTTCGACCGCACCATGCGTCGCCGCTGGCAGTCGCGGATCCGGTTCTGCAGGATCCGGTGAAAGAGCGGCCTCCATTCGTCCACGGGCCGGTCGGCATAGCGGCGCGCGAGCTGCAGCATGGAGTCCTGCACGATGTCGAGCGCGTCCTCGCTATCCCGGACGGCGATCTGGGCGATCTTGAAGGCCCGCCTTTCGACACTCGCCAGAAACCTTTCGAGTTCGCGCGCCGCTTCCAGAGCCAGCTCCCTTGAGTGCCCGCCGCCGATCGAAGGCGCCGCAGCGTAGCATCGAAGCTTCGATGGAGACGAGACCCGCCCACAATGCGAGCTATAACGGAGTCGTCCGCAGCTCGTTGACAGGCGGGCCGCGAACAAAATCAAAAACGAATCATCGGCTTAGCGGGCCGGCGACCAGGTCCGTGTGAGAATGTGACGCCGCGCGCAGGCCGGAGTGCGCGTTTTTTCAGCAGCAGAACACGATTGTCCGAGCGGGCGCACACTTGCACGCATTCAACCGCCATCGTCCACAGCGTTATCCACAGGATCTGTGGACATATTGCCCGCGGGCCGTGCGATGACGAGGCCGCGCGTTCTCAAAGTCGCCATCGACACGCCGCTACGACATCTTTTTGACTATTGGGCACCGCAAGTCCCAGGCCGTCATCCGGTGCAGCCCGGTGTGCGTGTGCAGGTGCCGTTCGGCCGGCGGCGCGCGATTGGCATCGTCACCGCAATTGCGACGGAACCCGACATCGCAAGAACGAAGCTGCGGCCGGCCGACTCGGTTCTCGATGCGGAACCGCTGTTCGACACCGAAACCTTGAGCCTCCTGCTCTGGGCTGCAGGCTATTACCATCATCCGGTCGGCGAGGTACTGGCGGCCGCGCTGCCCGCAGCCTTGCGGCGAGGCGCTTCGCTCCATGAAGTCACGGAGAGCTGGCGTATCACCGGGGAAGGCCTGAGCGAGGGTCTTGCGGCAACGGCGAAGAAGGCCAGGCGTCAGCATGCCCTGCTCGATCGGCTGATTGCGGAGGGTTCGATCGGAGCGGACAAGCTCGGCGCCTGGCGCGAATCCGTCCGGGAGCTTGCACGACGCGGGTGGATCGAACTCGTCGAACAGCCGGCCGTCGCTCCGTCCCTCCAGCCCCTCGCCATCGGCGCAGGGCCCGCCCTGAACGCCGATCAGGAGGTGGCGCTCGATGCGATTACCGCAGCGCTTGGCGACTACGCGGCGCACGTTCTCTTCGGCGTCACCGGCAGCGGCAAGACGGAAGTGTATCTGCGCGCCATCGAAGCGGTCCTGCGCCGCGGGCAGCAGGCGCTGGTGCTCGTGCCGGAGATCAGCCTCACGCCGCAGCTCCTCGCCCGCTTTCGCGAGCGCTTTACAACGGAGTTCGCCGTTCTGCATTCGGCCCTCAACGACGGCGAGCGCTTCGAGGCGTGGCGCAAGGCGCGCTCCGGCGAGGCGCCGATCGTGATCGGCACCCGCTCCGCGGTGCTGGCTCCGCTCGCACGCCTCGGCCTCATCGTGGTCGACGAGGAGCACGATGCCTCGTATCGACAGCAGGAAGGCTTCCGCTATTCGGCCCGGGATCTTGCCGTCGCACGTGCGCAGCGCCTGAAGATTCCCGTGGTGCTCGGTTCGGCGACGCCGTCGCTCGAGACCCTGGCGAATGCCGACCAGGGCCGCTACCGGTTGCTCCACCTGCCGACGCGCACGGGATCGGCGCGCCCGCCGGTCGAGCGCGTGGTCGATCTGCGCGCGCACGCGACGGAACAGGGACTCGCGACACCAACCCTCGCAGCCATCCGAGAACACCTGGGCCGTAACGCGCAGGTTCTCCTCTTCCTGAATCGCCGTGGCTATGCGCCGGCGCTTTTCTGCACGAATTGCGGCTGGATGGCGCCATGCCGGCAGTGTGACGCGCGCATGACCGTGCATCTCGCGTCGGGGCGGTTGCGCTGTCATCACTGCGGGGCGCAGGAGAAGATTCCGGTGCTCTGCGGTTCCTGCGCGGGTCCCGTGAAGCCGGTCGGGCAAGGCACGCAACGTCTCGAAGAGACCCTCGCACGGCTCTTCCCGTCGGCGCCAATAGTGCGGCTAGATCGCGATTCCGTGAGCCGCAAGGGCGAAATGCAGACCGCGCTCGACCGCGTGACATCGGGCGAAGCGCGCCTGCTCGTCGGCACGCAGATGCTCACCAAGGGTCATCATTTTCCGGACGTCACGCTGGTCGTCGTGCTCGATGCGGACCAGGGACTCTTCAGCGCCGACTATCGGGCCGCCGAGCGGCTTGCGCAGACGATCACGCAGGTCGCGGGCCGTGCCGGACGGGCGGAGCGTCCGGGCGAGGTACTCATCCAGACGCTGTTCCCGGACCAGCCGCTTCTGCAGCAGCTCATCGCGCACGGCTACGCGGGCTTTGCCCGATCCGCGCTCGAGGAGCGACGCCATTCGGGCTGGCCGCCCTTTAGACGGCTGGCACTGCTGCGCGCCGAATCCGCACAGCTCGCGACGGCTGAGACCTTCCTCGTTTCTGCTCGACAGGCCGCTGGCCGTTTGCCGGCTGGCATCGAATTGCTGGGTCCGACACCTGCGGCAATGGCGCGCAAGGCCAATCGCTATCGCGCGCAGCTGCTGGTCGAATCCTCATCGCGCGGCGCACTGCAGACCTTTCTCGATGCCTGGGTGCCACGCATCGATGCGCTGAAGCGCGGGAAGCTCCGGTGGTCGCTCGAAGTGGACCCGGCGGAGGTGTTGTAAGAGAAGAGGGTCAGAAAAGGGGTCAGATTTATTTTCTCGAGTATCTGGGTGTCTGAACCGGAAATGCGAGAAAATAAATCTGACCCCTTTTCTGACCCTTTTCCCGTGTGAGCTCTTGAAAGCCCAGATTCAACGCCTGCTGACCGAAGCGCTAGCCGCCCTCGGTCCGGAATTCAACTTGCCGCGAGATACGGTGGCGGAGGTCGATCGCACCAAGGATCCGGCACACGGCGACTTTGCGACCAATCTCGCCCTGCGACTCGCCAGGACGGCAGGGAGAAAGCCGAGGGACCTCGCGGCGGCCATCGTCGCGAACCTCCCGCAGAACGCGATCATCGCCCGGTCGGAAATCGCGGGTGCCGGCTTCATCAATTTCTTCCTCGCACACGACGCCAACAGCGCCGCGCTCGCCTCGATCGTTGATGGCGGCGCGGCATTCGGCCGCAGCAAGACCGGCGGTGGCAAATCGGTGAACGTCGAATTCGTTTCGGCGAACCCCACGGGGCCGCTCCACGTCGGTCACGGCCGACTCGCGGCGTACGGCGCAAGCCTCGCCAATCTCCTCGAGGCCATCGGCCACCGGGTTCACCGCGAGTACTACATCAATGACGCCGGCCGACAGATGGAAATCCTCGCGACGAGCGTCTGGCTGCGCTACCTCGAGCAGGGCGGGGAAACGCTGACGTTTCCCTCGAATGGCTACCGTGGCGACTACCTGCAGCCGATTGCCACGGACCTCAGGGCGAAAGCGGGCGCGAAGTATCAGCGGCCAGCGGCTCAGGTCTTCACGGGGCTGCCGCCCGATGCGCCGGCCGGGAACGAGGACGAGTACATCGACGCCGTCATCGCCCGCACGAAGGAGCTGATCGGCGATGCGGCCTATCGCGCGATCTACGATCACGCGCTAGGCCGGATGCTCGATGGCATCCGCGCGGATCTCGCGGAATTCGGCGTGACTTTCGACACCTGGTTTTCCGAGCGCAGTCTCGCCGAATCGGGCGATGTCGATCGCGCGCTGGACGCTCTCAGGGCCTCGGGGCATCTGTATCTCAAGGAGGGCGCCTGGTGGTTCCGCTCCACGGATTTCGGCGACGAGAAAGACCGGGTGGTCGTGCGCGAGAACGGTCAGAAGACCTACTTCGCTTCCGACATCGCGTACGCCGCAAACAAGCGCAAACGCGGTTTCGAGCATCTGCTGTACGTCTGGGGCGCGGATCATCACGGCTACATCACACGCACGCGCGCAAGCCTCGAGGCCGCGGGCGAGCCGGCCGACTGCTTCGAGGTGCGCCTGATCCAGTTCGTCGCGTTGTACCGTGGCGGCCAGCAGATCTCCATGGGCAAGCGCTCGGGCGAATTTGTCACGCTGCGCGACCTGCGCAGCGAGGTCGGGAACGATGCGACGCGCTTCTTCTACGTGATGCGCGGCAACGATCAGCATCTCGACTTCGACCTCGAGCTTGCGAAGACGCGCTCGAACGACAATCCCGTCTACTACATCCAGTACGCCCATGCGCGCGTCGCGAGCGTCCTCAAGCAGCTCGGCGACCGCGGTCTCGCTTATGACGCCGCCGCCGGGCGGGCGAATCTTGCTTTGCTCAACAACGAGCATGAGCTTGCGCTCATCAAGTCGCTCATGCGCTACCCGGAATTGATCGAGCAGGCCGCGGCCCTGCGGGCGCCACACATGCTGGTGCACTATCTGCGCGACCTCGCCAATGACTTCCACACGTATTACAACGCCCATACATTCATCGTTGAGGACGCCGCCCTGCGCAACGCCCGGCTCCTTCTCATCCAGGCGCTGCGCCAGGTGATCGCGAACGGCCTCGGCCTCATCGGCGTCTCAGCGCCCGACAGCATGTAGGTCAAGTCATGGCAAGGGACTACAAATCGAGAGGCGCGCGGCGCGGCGACGGCAGCACCGGCGGATTCCTCCTGGGACTCGGCATCGGCCTCATCGTCGCTGCGGGCGTCTACTTCTACGACCGTGTCGCGAGCCACCGCGAAGCGCAGGTCCCGCGCCCTGCCACGACTGAGCATGCGCAGCCGCGTGACGAGGATCTGGCGGAGGACAAGGACGGCAAATTCGACTTCTACGACATGCTGCCGAAGTTCGAGGTCGTCGTGCCCGAGAAGAAGGAGAAGGGCGTCGGTCCGGAGGGTGGCACCGCGCCGATCGAGCGTCCGGGGACCTATGTACTGCAGGCGGGTTCGTACAAGAACCCGACCGACGCGGATCGCGTGCGCGCACAGCTCGCGTTGCAGGGAATCGAGGCAACGATTCAGAAGGTGACCGTTGACAGTGACACCTGGCATCGCGTGCGCATCGGTCCGGTCACCGATCTCGCTGAGCTCAACAAGCTCCGCAAGCGCCTGGCCGAGGCCGAAGTCGACGCGATCGTAATCCGCGTCGGGGATTGATGGCTCACGCTTGGGCTTTTTCGAGCAGGCGATCGACGGCCGCGAGGAGGTCCTTGCGTCGCATGGGCTTGCCGAGTACTTCGATCGCGCCGAGGTGCAGCGCCGTTCGCAGCATGTCGACGGCACCGTTGAAACCGCTGCCGCTCATGGCGATGATCTTGACGCCGGGCGCGAGCTTGCGAAGTTCCTGGATGGTTTCCAGGCCATCCTTGCCCGGCATGAACAGATCACAGACGACGAGGTCGACGGGCTTGGCGCGAAATGTCTTCAGGGCGTGGTCGCCGTCGAGCGCCTGCAGCACTTCATGTCCCGCATCTTCAAGGATCATCGCCACCGCTTCGCGAACGCGCGTGTCGTCGTCAGCCAGCAGAATCCGTGCCATGCGGGGTTCCATTCAGAGCAAGCCCACACGATATCGGCGGATCCCTGCCTGGCTTGAACGCCCGCTCAGGCGGATCATTCCTCGCCGAGATTACGAAAATCGACGCCGAGCGATCGGAGCTTGCGGTACAGGTGCGTGCGCTCCATGCCGACGCGCTTTGCGAGCTGGCCCACCTTGCCGTTGCAGAGCAGCAACTGCTGCTGCAGATAGGCCCGCTCGAAGTGCTCGCGTGCCTCGCGCAGCGGCATGGCAAGCAGGTCCTGCTTCACAAGCGGTTCGGATTGCGCCGTCTGTGTCGACACCTCGCGCTCGATCTCCTCGAGTGAAATATCTTCACTGCCGCCGACGATGAGGAGCCGCTGCACGAGATTGCGGAGCTCCTGGATATTGCCGGGCCAGGGATAGTTACGCAGGCGATTCTGTGCCGCGACGCTGAAACGCCTCAAGGACAGGCCTTCCGTGTCGGCCAGCCGGTCGACATAGTGCCGCAGGAGTTCCGGCACGTCTTCCGCATATTCCCTGAGCGGTGGCACCCGTAGCGTCAGCACGTTGAGCTGCGAAAGCAGATCACGCCGGAACTGTTCGGGCGAGGATCGCTGTTCGAGGGTCGGCAGTGCCGAGCTCAGTACGCGCACGTCGAGCGGGATCGCGTCCTTGCCCCCGACCCGGGTGAACGTTCCCGACTCGAGATTCGCGGCAAGCAGCCGCTGTGCCACAGGCGACAGGTCGTCGAGCCCGTTGATGAAGAGAGTGCCGCCCGCGGCCTGCTCGTAGAATCCCGGCTCGATTCCCTTCTCGTTCTCGCGGCCGCGCAGCTGTGCCTCCGCAGTGGCGTCGGACAGGTTGCCGGCAACCACCATGACAAAGGGCTTGTCGGCGCGGGCACTGCGCGCATGCACGTAGCGGGCGAATGCCTCCCGGCCAGTGCCGGCCTCCCCGATGAGGACCACCGGCGCCGAGTGCGGCGCGACCTGTTGAACCTGCTCGCGCAAGGCGAGCATCGTGCGGCTTTTGCCGACCGGTGCGAGGAGCGTCGGCAGTGCGGCACGCGCCGAGTGCTTGCGGTGTTTGCCGATGTCAAGCGCGCGCTCGACGGTACGCAGGAGCTTCGCAAGCGACAGCGGCTTTTCGACGTAGTCGAATGCGCCGAGCCGTGTCGCCTCGACCGCGGTCTCCACCGTGCCGTGACCGGACATCATCACGACCGGGAATTCCAGGCCCTGGCCGCGCGACCATTCGCGCAGCAGCGTGATCCCGTCCGTGTCCGGCATCCAGATGTCGAGCAGACACAGGTCCGGGCTTTGCCGCGCACGCGAGGTTCGCGCCTGTCCTGCATCGGCGGCGACGTCGACCTCGTAACCCTCCTCGGAGAGAATCTCCCTGAGCAGAGTACGGATGTCAGCCTCGTCGTCTACCACCAGAATGCGTTGTAAGCTCATGCCCGTTCCCTCCTCGCTTCACTTCGATTGCGCTCGGTACGCGGCACTGCTGCCGCGCGCCCGGTCTCGCTCACCGGCAACAGGATGCGCACCCGCGCTCCGCCTGCCGGCCTGTTGTCCGCTTCGATGCGGCCCCCGTGCTCCTCGACGATCTTCTTCACGATCGCAAGCCCGAGGCCCGTGCCCTTCGGCTTGCTGGTCACGTACGGATCGAACACCTGTCCGAGGAGGTCCCGCTGGAATCCCGGACCGTTGTCCGAGACGACGATTTCCGCAAGGCGCGTCCCCTGTGACTCCTCGAGCCTCGACTCCACGTCAATGGCGCCGTTTTCCTGGCCTTCCAGCGCCTCGAGCGAATTGGTGAACAGGTTGTTGAATATCTGCCGCACGCGTCCGCGGTCGGCTTCGATTTCCGGCAGGCGCGCGTCGAGTTCGAGGCGGATTGCGACGCGCGGATCCTGCGCACGGTACAGGTCCGACACCTCGGTGACGAGCTGGTTCAGGTCGAAGCGCACGATCTTCATGTCCGGCGCCCGCGCGTACTCGCTGAACGCGTTCACCATCTGCTTCATGGCTTCGACCTGCTGCACGATGGTATTCGTCGCGCGGTCGAGCACCTGTTCATCCTCGCCTTCGACACGCCCGCGAAAACGCCGGCGCATGCGCTCGGCCGAGAGCTGGATCGGCGTCAGCGGGTTCTTGATCTCATGGGCGAGCCGGCGCGCGACTTCGCCCCAGGCGGCGTCGCGCTGCGCCTGCAGGAGCGTCGTGATGTCGTCGAATACGATGACATAGCCGCCGGGCCGGTCGCCTTCGCCGAGAAGCGTCGTACAGGCGCACATCAATACGCGCCGTCCGGAACTTGCCTGCAGCGTGATCTGTTCCCGCCATTGCGGCTGGTCGCCGTCGAGGTAGAGCTCGACCGCCTGGATGAATTGCTCGACGAGTGGCTGACCCGCCGCTGCTTGCGCGAGTGTCTGACCGGCACCCGCCTCCAGGTCCGCGCCGAGAATCGTGCCCGCCGCCCGGTTGGCGACGCGAATGCGCCGGTCCGCTTCGAGGCTGATGACACCCGTTGAAACGCCGGCGAGCACCGCGGCGAGATTCGCTCTTTCGTTCTCCACGGCCTGCTGTACCCGCGTCGTCTCCTCGCGCGCGCGCGACAGCCGGCGCGTCATGTCGTTGAACGATTGCACGAGAAAACCCATTTCATCGCGCGTGGTGCGCGGCAGGCGAGTGTTGAAATCGCCCTTCGCCACGGCTCGGGTGCCGGCGATAAGATCCTGGATCGGCCGCACGAGATTCTGGGCCGAGAAGAATGCCCCATAGACGGCAGCAAGGAGCGACAGCAGCAGGACTAGCGTCAGGAGCAGCCCGAAAGTGATCTTGAGCGGTTCGCGCAGGTAGGTCATTTCCCCGTACTGCGTGTAAGCGCGTTGCACGGTGTCGGTGAGCTGAGCGATACGCTCGGGCACAGGATAGATCGCGACGAGCGTCTGCGGTTCGCTGCCCGGTCCCTCCGCCGTGAGCGGCGCGGCCGTCCGGATCACATAGCCCCCGTTCGGCAGGACATCGAGGCTCGCGTACGGTCGCCCCTGCCGGATCTGCAGCATGATTTCGTCCGAGGGCTGCGTCGGCACATCGGCCGAGAGCAGTTCCGAACTCGTCGCAATCACCCGGCCGTGCTGTCCGAAAATCGTAAGCTCGCTCGCGCCGGTCAAGCGCCGCTCGTGGTCGAGCCGCACCATGCCTGAGACGTTCGGCTCGCGGACGAATGCGGCGGCGAGATCTTCTGTGCGCTCGAGGTACTCGCTCATCCTTAGGTTGAGCGAGCTGCGGCTGACCTCCATCGCATCGGAGAGACCCTGGCGCACCTCGACGTGAAACCAGCTGTCGATGCCGCGATTGAGGAAGTAGAGCGCGGAGAAATACACCATCAAGAGCGGGCCGATGACGAGCAGGCCGAACAGCATGAGGGTGCGCGCCTTGAGGCGTGAGCCCGGCTGGTGCTTGCGATACTCGCGCACAAGTTGCGTGATTTTGTACGTCAGCACCGCGAGCAGGCCGACGAGCAGCACCGCGTTGAAGAGGAGGATCCAGGGGTGGTAGTGGCTGAACTGCGTGGAATTGTCCGCCGTGCGCGTCAATGCGAAGAGGCCGATCAGCCACAGCAATGCCGCGACGCCGATAAGCGCATACGCGCCCCACTTGCGCAGCGCCTCGCCGGCTGCGCCGAGACGTCGCAGGAGCCCTTCGATACGCAGACGGCGCGCGAGGCCGACGCCGAAGACTCCCGGCACGGGATCCGCGGTCGGCCGCAATTCGACTGCAGGCGCCTCGCTAACGGGCGGCTCCTCGATCGCGGGCTTGTCCATCGGCCCGTCGTCTGTTGACCCGTCGTCTATTGGCTTAGAGGCCATGCATACCACTCTGTGCTGCGCTTCCAATCCTCGCGCCAGAACATCAGGAGTTTGAATGTCGCCGGCAGATCGCCGACTGAAACCGTCGCCCGCACGTTCACGTTGTAACGGCGTGCGTCGTCGACCGCAGCCTGCTCGACGATCGGGAGCCGATTGATTCTGCCAAGCGCCGCGAGTGCGCTTTCGAGATCGGAGTACGTCGTCTGATCGCCGTTCGCAGATGCCGCAGCCGCGCCGTCGAGGGTCTTGTCGACGCGAAAGCGGTCGGTCACTGCGTGATAGGTGAGCTCGTAACGTTCCGTTGCCGCTGCGAGCGTCGCGTCGGGCCAGAAGCGCCGCGGTCTTGATACCTCCACTTCGAGCTCGAGCCGGAGCGGCAACCCCTGCTTCAGTGCTTCGCGAACCGAATCATCGACAGGCAGCAGTACCTGCGCGGACAGAAGGTAGTTCTGCTCGTCGTGCTCGATGCCGGCATTGCGCAATTCGAACGTGCCGGTGAGTGGATCCGCATATGCGCCGAGCGCGGCGGCAGCCAACCCCAATACGGCGAACAGACCAACCCATCGGCGCGATCTCGCGTCGGCGGCTCGGCATCGACTGTTCCCCGTCCAGGTCATGGGTGAGCTTTTCAGACTGTCGTCGTGGTTTTTTCGATACAAGCATAATAGAAGCCGTCGGTGCCCGCCTCACCGACTATTAAATAGAGTCCCGGTTCCGTCCCACGTGTCCGGCCAAGACCGGCCGGTGCCGAGTGCGGCTGCACGATGCGGGAGTCCGCGTGCCTGCCGACAAAATCTGCAATTACTGCCGAATTCTCCGCACGCAGCATCGAACAACTCGCGTAGACCAGCCGACCGCCGGGGACGAGCAAGGGCCAAAGCGTCGACAGAAGCCCGGATTGCTGCCGTGCGAAGACTGCAATGTCCGCGCGCCGGCGCAGCACTTTGATGTCCGGATGGCGGCGGATGACGCCGGTCGCCGAGCAGGGCACATCGAGCAGGATGCGATCGAATGGTCGGCCATCCCACCAGTCCTGCGGTTGCGCGGCGTCCGCCGCCTTGAGGTTCGCGCTCAGTTTGAGCCGCTCGAGATTCTCGCGCACGAGGGCAACGCGATCCGGATCGTTATCGATAGCGACGAGTTCGGCGAGTCCAGGCGCCGCTTCCGCGATGTGCCCGGTCTTTCCGCCGGGCGCCGCGCAAGCGTCGAGAACGCGCTGTCCTGCATGCGCATCGAGAAGAAGGGCAGCAAGCTGCGCACCTGCATCCTGAACCGACACGGCGCCCTCCGCGAATCCCGGGATCGCATCGACTGCAACGGCCGCGGAGAGCTTGAGTGCGCCGGGTATGAACGGCGAGGACTCCGCAGACAGCCCTGCTTCAAACAGCATCTGGCGGAATGCGGCGACCGGCTGGCGACGCTCGTTGACACGCAGCCATAGCGGCGGATGCTCGTTACCTGCATCGAGAATGCATTCGAAATCTTCCGGCCAGTCTTCCTGCAGCATCTCGATTAGCCAGCGCGGATGCGCGTAGCGTCCGACCGGATGCTTGAGCACGCGCGCGTCAATGGCGGAACGTTCGCGCAGATAGCGGCGCAGGACAGCGTTTACAAATCCGCTGGCGCGTGCCGCGTCGATGAGGCGTGTCGCAGCGACCGATTCGTCAACGATAGCGTGCGCGGGAATTGGCGAATGCTGGATCTGGAACAGGGCGACGCCGAGGAGCGCGAGTGGCAGGCGGTCGAGCTCTGCGAGTGGCCGCGCGCTGAGCGCCGCCAATTGTCGTTCGATCCTCGGCCACCAGCGCAAAGTGCCGTAGGCCCAGGCCTGTAGTTCCGCGTGTGCGCGCGGTGGCAGGCCGCTCCTCGCCTCGTCGAGCGCTCGATCGAGATTGCGCCCGCCGTCAACGACCGCATGCACGGCCCGCGCGGCGGCGGCGCGCGATGCGGCGCCGGTCGATGCTTCAGCAGCGGGCGCCAGGTTCATCGCGGTCAAATCAGCCGATCGCCGATGATTGCATGCGCGTGGACAAAGTCCGCAGCGGCGATACGATTGCGGCCCGGCAGCTGCAGCGTGAGTATCGCTACTACGCCAGTGCCGCAAAGGACTTCAATACCACCTGCGCCTGCCTGCACGATCTCACCCGCCGCACCACTCACTAACCGGTCGCGCACTTGCGCGCGCCAGATCTTGAGCGGCTGTCCGCGCCAGCTGGTTTCCGCGCCTGGCGAGGGGTCGTAAGCCCGCACCTGCCGTTCGATGTGCTCGGCCGCTTCGTTCCAGTCGATACGCGCATCGCTGCGGGAAATCTTTGGCGCGTAGGTGGCATCGTCTGCGTTCTGCTCGTGCAGGGCAGCGCGACCCTCGGCGACTTGTGCCAGCACGTCGAGCATCAGCGGTGCACCCAGCGCAGCGAGCGCATCATGAAGCTCACCCGCCGACATGTGCGGATCGATGCGCCGTTCGCGCTGAGCGATGACCGGACCCATGTCGAGCCCTGAAGTCATCCGCATGATGCTGACCCCCGTATTTCGATCGCCCGCGAGAATTGCATGCTGGATCGGCGCCGCGCCGCGCCAGCGCGGCAGGAGCGATGCGTGAATGTTGAAGCACCCAAACCTCGGCACGTCGAGCACCGGCTGAGGCAGGATGAGTCCATACGCCACGACGATCATTGCGTCCGGCGCAAGCGAGCGCAGGCGATCCTCCGACTCCGGCGATTTCATCGACGGCGGCTGTTCGATCGGAAATCCCAGTGCGAGCGCCCGTTCCTTGACCGCGGAGGCCTTGAGCTTTCGGCCGCGTCCTGCGGGACGATCCGGCTGCGTGTAGACCGCGCAGATCTCGTGGCCGGCCTTGGACAGGGCATCGAGCGCCGGCACGGCGAAGGCGGGCGTGCCTGCGAACACGATGCGCAGCCGGTGCTGAAATGGGGACATTCCTGATTTTACGAGGGCCGAAGCCGGACTTAGCGGAAAATCAGGGATGCCCCCGTTTCCGCGTTAGAGCGCGGGCGTGTGCGAACGAACCGCCGGCCCGGGGCGCTGGCGGCGGTCCTTCTCGAGTTTCTTGCGGATGCGCTCGCGCTTGAGCTCGGACAGGTAATCGACGAAAAGTTTGCCCTCGAGATGGTCTATTTCATGCTGGATGCAGACCGCGAGGAGGCCCTCGGCGTGGAATTCCTGCCGGGCTCCGTGCGCGTCCTGATAGTCGACCCGGATCCGGCGCGCCCGCTCAACGTCCTCAAAGACGCCGGGAACCGATAGGCACCCTTCCTGATTCACAGACTTATCCACAAGCTCCGCCAGCCGGGGATTGACCAGGACCCGGGGCTGATTTCGCTCCTCGGAGATGTCCAGGACCAGCAATCGTTTGTGAACATTGACCTGCGTCGCCGCCAGACCTACCCCCTTGGCGTTATACATAGTCTCAAGCATGTCCTCGGCCAGTTGCCCTAGGGCTTGGTCGAAGACGGCTACAGGGACGGCGCGCGTGCGCAGCCGGGGGTCGGGGTACTCGAGGATTGTCAGTTTGGCCATTGGACTTGGGGATGATAATTCGTGCAATCCCCGCACAAATGCTGCTAAATTTATGTCTGCACTGAAGTTAGTGTCGGCAGTTGACGACGATCTGGCGCCCGAACCCTCGATCCGTCCTTGTGTGTGAACTTGCTGTTACGTGGCGCCCGTGTCGGCCGGCATTATAGCAGCGTCGTTCAGGTCGCCCCTATCGCATCGCAGGAGCTCGTAATGCTTGATTATCAGCGAGTTACGGCGCGAATCGACTCGCGGCCAAGCGCCTTCAGACCCTTGGGCTGGGCGCTAGCCTCTATTCTTATTATTGGCATCCTCTCCGCCTGTGGCGGCGACAAGGCCAGCCGTGACGAGTCGGCTGTGCCGCCCCCGCCACCTCCGCCCGAGGAAGCAGCTCCAGCGGCCCCTGCGGAAGAGGCGGCGCCTCCGGCGGAAGCTGCCGAGGAAGCACCCCCGGCCAGCCAGCCGGTCATGAACCCGTCGGCACCCCAGAAATATGTTGTCCAGCGCGGCGACACGCTCTGGGACATCGCCAGCAAGTTTCTGCGCGATCCGTGGTACTGGCCGGAAATCTGGTACGTGAATCCGCAGATTGAAAATCCGCACCTGATCTATCCCGGCGATTCGTTGAGTCTCGGCGTCGGCGCCAACGGGCAACCCGTTGTGTCGCTCACGCGCGGTACCGATGCTCGCATGTCCCCGCAGATGCGCGGCACGCCGCTTGCCGATGCGATCAAGGCGATTCCGTACGAAATCGTTGCAGCCTTCATGTCAAAACCCTCGGTGCTCGAAAAGCAGGAGGCCAAGTCGCTCCCCTATGTGCTGGCGCCTCGCGATGAGCACGTTGTTGCCGGCGGCCCCGGCAGCGAGGTGTATGCGATGGGCCTCACCGGCGAGCAGAACTCGCGCTACAACATCGTTCGCGTCGGCGAAGCGCTCGTCGATCCGGACAATGGCGACGTGCTCGGGTATCAAGGCATTTATACGGCGAGCGGCCGCGTCATGCGGCCGGGTAGCCCCGCGAAGCTCGAACTCACCGAATCGGCTCGCGAAACGCGTGCCGGCGATCGCCTAATCGGCGATTCGTTGGACGTACCGCTCGACTTCGTACCGCACGCGCCGCAGCAGCCCGTCAAGGGTACGATCATGTCCGTCATCGACGGCGTCGCGAACTTCGGCGCCTACCAGGTAGTCGTGATCAATCGTGGCTCCAAGCATGGCCTGGAACCCGGTCACGTCCTGGGTATCTTCCAGCATGGTGACCTGGTGCGCGATCCGACAAGCGGCTCATTCGGCCACAATGTGCGTTTGCCCGACGAGCATGCGGGCACCTTCATGGTCTTCAAAACCTATGAGCGCCTGAGCTACGGCCTCATCATGGAATCGGACCACGCGCTGCACCTTGGCGATGTCGTCGCCAATCCGTAAGTCCGTCAAAGCCTGAAAGGGCAAGGGCCGCGCGGAGCGATCCGTCGCGGCCCTTCATTTTTCTGCGCCTGCGTACGCAGGCCAGCGGCGTGTGCTGCGCCCCGGCGAATAGAATCACGCCATGTCCATCGATCAGCGAGCTGTTGCGCCACACGCGTCCACCGCCGACGAGGCTGCTGCGTGGATTCGCCTGGCAAGCGTTGGCGGTCTGGAAATTCCGGTCCTGGTCGAGGCCGTTGCCGTCGCTGGCAGCGCGGCGCATCTGCTCGAAGCCTCCGCGCGCCGCCTCGCCGAACTCGGGATTGGCGCGACGCCCGCGGCACGAATCGCGACGCTTGCCGGGGTCGATGTCGAGGCGGACCTCGCGTGGCTCGAAGGCAAAGCTCATCACCTTGTGCCGTGCACTTCGCCGGCGTATCCGCCATTGCTCGCACAGACGCCAGGCGCACCGCTCGCGCTCTACGTCGACGGCGACCCGGCGGCGCTGTCCGAGCCACAGCTCGCAATCGTCGGCAGCCGCAATCCAACAGCCGCGGGACGTGAGACCGCGCTCGCGTTCGCAGAATTCCTCGCCGCTGCGGGCCTCACGATCACGAGTGGTCTCGCTGAGGGCATCGATGGCGCCGCCCATCGTGGCGCGCTCGCCGGCCGGGGACGAACGATCGGCGTCTGTGGCACCGGCCTCGACATCGTCTTTCCGCGCCAACACGCGGCGCTTGCCGAGGAGATCTCGGCGCACGGCGCGCTCGTGTCGGAGTTTTCCATCGGCACGCCCGCGCGCCGCTCGCACTTTCCCCAGCGTAATCGCATCATCAGCGGCCTCGCGCTCGGCACGCTCGTCGTCGAAGCCGCGCAGCGCAGCGGCTCGTTGATCACCGCGCGGCTCGCCGGCGAACAAGGGCGGGAGGTTTTCGCAATCCCGGGTTCCATTCACAATCCGCTGGCTCGCGGCTGCCACGCGCTCATCCGCCAGGGAGCGAAGCTCGTGGAAAATGCCGCGGACGTGCTCGTGGAACTTCCTGCACTTGCCGGCGCGCTGCAGGAAATTCGCCGGCCACCCGCGCCTGCAAGCACGGAAATTCCGGTGGATGAATTGGACAAGGACTACAAAATCCTGTTAGATGCGCTCGGCTTCGAGCCGGCCTCGATCGACACGCTCGCCGAGCGCACGGATTTTTCGACCGAAGCCGTGGCTTCCATGCTTCTCATACTGGAACTGAAGGGATTCGTGGAAGCAAGCGCAGGCGGCCTGTATGGCCGCAAACACGCGAGGCGATGAGATGAAAGAAAGCGTGCTCGACATCCTGATCTACCTCTTCGAGAACTACATGGACGCGGAGCTCGAGCCGCAGCCGAGCCGCGATCTCTTGAAGCAGGAACTGGAAAAAGCTGGTTTCGCCGATGGGGACATCGGGCGGGCGCTCGACTGGCTCGACAGCCTCGCCGACGGCAAGCATTGTGTCGCCGACGCCACGGCCCGCGCCATGCGTGTTTTCAGCGGCCATGAGCAGCTGCGGCTCGATACCGACTGCCGCGGCTACATCCTGTATCTCGAGAACATCGGCATCCTGTCGGGGACGCAACGCGAGATCGTCATCGACCGGCTCATGGCCCTCGAGGCGGACGATATCGACATCGAGAAGGTGAAGTGGGTGGTGCTGATGGTCCTCTTCAGCCAGCCCGGGCAGGGAGAAGCGTATGCGCGCATGGAAGACCTGGTGTTCGACGAGCGTGCCGAGGCCGTCCACTAGGACCAGACGCCTGACTCAGAAGCATTCCTCACCTGCGTTCCTTTGTTCGCCGCGGCTCGTCCGCGGTTCATTTTTTTCTGGACCGGTGGAATTTCCGCCGGCCGCCGTCCACTCCTGAAGTGACATGAGCCAGAACCTCGTCATCGTCGAATCGCCCGCAAAGGCGCGCACCATCAAGAAGTACCTCGGCAGGGACTACGAGGTGCTCGCCTCCTACGGCCACGTGCGGGACCTCGTGCCGAAGGAGGGCGCGGTCGATCCCGATCACAACTTCGCGATGCAATACCGGCTCATCGAAAAGAACGAGCGCCATGTCGGCGCCATCACGCGGGCCCTGAAGAAAGCGAAGTCGCTGATCCTCGCGACGGACCCGGACCGCGAGGGCGAGGCGATCGCCTGGCATCTGCGCGAAATCCTCGAGGAACAGGGCGCGCTCGTCGGCAAGGAAGTGAGCCGCGTGACGTTCTACGAAATCACGAAGAACGCGATCCGCGCGGCGATCAATGAACCGCGCGACCTGTCGGTCGATCTGGTCAACGCGCAGCAGGCGCGCCGCGCCCTCGATTATCTCGTCGGCTTCAATCTCTCGCCGCTCTTGTGGAAGAAGGTCAGGCGGGGCTTGTCCGCGGGCCGCGTGCAGAGCCCGGCGCTCAGGATGATCTGCGAGCGCGAGGCGGAGATCGAGGCGTTCAAGTCGCAGGAATACTGGACGATCGACGCCGACGTCGCGAAAGCCGGCCAGCAGTTTCCGGCGAAGCTCATCGAGTATCGCGGCCAGAAGGTCGAGCAATTCTCATTCACCTCGGAGACGGCGGCGCGTGAAGTCGAGTCGACGCTCACCGCCGCCGCGCACGGCAAGCTTCTGGTCGCGAACATCGAGCGCAAGCAGCGCCGCAGGAATCCGGCGCCGCCCTTCACGACCTCGACGCTGCAGCAGGAAGCAGCGCGCAAGCTCGGCTTCAGCGCGCAGAAGACCATGCGCACGGCGCAGCAGCTCTACGAGGGCGTCGATTTCGGCGATGGCGCGGTCGGCCTCATCACCTACATGCGCACCGACTCCGTATCGCTCGCCCAGGAAGCTGTAGCGGAGATGCGCGAAGTCATCACCAAACTCTACGGCGCGGAGGGACTCGCCGAGGAGCCGCGCGTCTACAAGACCAAGTCGAAGAACGCACAGGAAGCCCATGAAGCCGTGCGCCCGACATCGGCGGCCATCACACCCGGACAAGTCGAGGGCAAGATCGAGGACGACCAGTTCCGGCTCTATTCACTCATCTGGAAGCGTACCGTCGCGTGTCAGATGAGCCACGCGCTGTTCGACACCGTGGCCGTCGATCTCGTCGCGGGCGCCGACGCGCCCGGCCGCCACACGCTGCGGGCCAATGGGTCGACGCTCCTAAAACCCGGCTACATGGTTGTCTATCAGGAAGGCCATGACGACACGAGTGACGACGACACCGACCACGTGCTCCCCGCCATGCAGGTCGGCGATCGCGTCGAGCTCCTCAAGATCCATCCGGAACAGCACTTCACCGAACCGCCGCCGCGCTATTCGGAAGCTTCGCTCGTCAAGGCGCTTGAAGAGCACGGCATCGGCCGCCCGTCGACCTACGCTTCGATCATTTCGACTCTCAAGGATCGCGAGTACGTCGAGATGGTCAATCGCCGGTTCGTGCCGACCGACATCGGCAAGATAGTGAATCGGTTCCTGTCGCAGTATTTCCATCGTTACGTCGAATACGGCTTCACGGCGCGCATGGAGGATGAGCTCGACGCCGTGTCACGCGGCGAAGAGGAATGGGTCCCGCTGCTGCGCAAATTCTGGAAGCCCTTCATCGATCTGGTCGAGCACACGGAAAAGAACGTATCGCGCGAAGCCGTCGCGCAGGCGCGCAGCCTTGGCGTCGATCCAGCGTCGGGCAGACCGATGAGCGTGCGCATGGGGCGCTTCGGGCCCTTCGTTCAGATCGGCACGAAGGAGGACGTCGAGAAGCCGCGGTTTGCGGGCTTGCGGCCCGGACAGAAGATGGACACGATCACGGCGGCCGACGCGTTCGAACTCTTCAAGCTGCCGCGCACGCTCGGCGCCACGGTGGAGGGCGAACCCGTGCAGGCCAACGTCGGCCGCTTCGGCCCTTACATCAAGTACGGCGCGAAATACGTCTCGCTGAAGGAAGACGATCCCTACACGGTCGAGTTGCCGCGCGCGCTAGAGATCATCGCGGCCAAGAAGGTCGCGGATGCGAACCGGCTCATTCTCGATTTCGCCGACGCCGGCATCCAGGTGTTGAACGGCCGTTACGGTCCGTACATCACCGACAAGCAGAAGAACGCGAAGATACCGAAGGATCGCGATCCGAAATCGATGACGCTCGAAGAGTGCCGCGAACTCATTGCCGCGGCGCCTATTCGTGGGCAGCGGCGCGCGTTCGGCAAGAAGGCGCCGGCAAAGACCGCCGACACCGCGGTGACGGCAGCCGCCGCGCCTGTCGCGGCAGCTGCGCGAGTGGCAAAAATTCCGACACCTGTTGCGGCGACGAGCGCCGCACGTTCCCCAAAGCCAAAAAAGAATTCAAAGAAGAAGACGGCGCGCGCGAAGTCCAAGTCCTGACAGGGCGCGCACTCTTTCTTATTTAGGCGCCGGTGTCATCGCGCGCCCGTTGGCGCGCGCGCATGGCGCGCCAAATCGCATCGCGCTTCAAACGTCGGGCTGGAAAACTCGACGAATTGCAGCTGGTTTATGTTCAATTCAACGGTCGTTGCACAAATCCGACACGTTGAATTCCGTCACCTGCAGGAGTACGGTTTGCGCGGGACAAAACGACAAGGCGCAAACCCGCCAGGCTGCTCACCGACTGAGTCGCGCTCTGCGACATAGGTGCGCGTCGTGTGACTACGGCCAAGAAAGAACGTGACATTTCTCTTGGTTCGGATGGGGTTTCGGGCTTGCGCCTCGTCAACAACAACTCTTGAGGGGATACCACACAATGATGACTCCACACCGTCGATGGATCGCGGGCCGCAAGGCTCAAGGAGCGATCGGTCTTGCGGCGGCGGCACTGATGGCCGCAGGCTTCGCGAGCGCAGCGGATCGCCCGGCGCGCCCGGCCAAGTCTCTGGCCGGTACTGAAAGCGCCGCACTTGCATCTCCCGTTCGGGTCGACAGCGTGCCGGGCTTCCTCGCCGCGCACTCGTTGCGCCAGCCGAGCGGCACGCAGACGTACATCGCCAGACTCGCGACGCCAGGCGTTGCGGCCGGCGGATCCGTCAGCAAGATCGGCGCGGAGCAGCAGGCAGTCATCGCACGCGTGCTCGCGGCGTCACCGTCTTCGCGCGTTGTCGCAAGCGTCCGCGTTGTCATGAACGCGGTGTTCATCGAGACGGATCGCGCGGGCGTTACGGCGATGGGCAAGGACATCGCCGTCACCCGGGTCGTGCCAGTGGGTGACTATCAGATCGACTTGTCCGAAACGGTACCGTACATCGGCGCTGAAACGGTGCATGGCCTCGGTATTCGCGGCGCTGGCGTGCGCGTGGCGGTGCTCGATAGCGGCGCCGACTATACGCATGCCGATCTCGGCGGCTCGGGCAACCCGGCCGACTACGCGGCCAACGATCCGACTACGCTTGCTGACGGCGGCTTTCCGAACAGCAAATTCATCGGCGGTGCCGATTTCGTGGGCAGCCATTGGCCGCTCGGTGCGAGTTGCGCTGCCACAAGCACGGGCCCGCTCGAGCCGGATGCGGATCCGCTCGACAAGCCTGCTGCGGGCTGTGTCGATCAGTCCGGTCACGGTACGCACGTCGCTTCGATCATCGCAGGCGTTCAGGGTGTCGCGCCAGACGCGAAGCTCTATGCAGTGAAGGTATGCTCCGCGACGTCGACGTCCTGCAGCGGCGTCGCACTCATCGAAGGCATGGAATTCGCGGTTGATCCGAATGGCGACGGCGATCCGTCGGACCACGTCGACATCGTCAACATGTCGCTCGGCTCGAACTACGGCCAGCCCTTCGACGACGACCTCTCATTCGCGGTCGACCAGGCCACGCTGGCCGGCGTACTGACGGCGGCGGCGGCGGGCAATGCCGGCGACAAGCCGTACATCGTCAGCACGCCTTCGGCGGCACTCACGGCCATCTCGGTCGCGCAGACCGCGGTGCCCTCGGAAAAGCTGAACCGCATGCGCATCACGAATCCCGTGGTCGCGAATCCGGATCGCATCGCCATCGCGCAGACCTGGTCGGCGCCGTTGACGACGACGATCTCCGGAGTCGTCCAGTACGGTGACGGCGCGGGCGGCAACCTCAATGGTTGCGCTCCGTTTGCGGCGGGTTCTGCGACCGGGCGCATCGTGCTCGTCAACCGCGGAATCTGCGCATTCAGCATCAAGATCAGCAATATCGCGGACGGTGGCGCCGCTCTCGGCATCATCGGCCTCATCGACAGCTCGCAGCCGTTTGCCGGCGCTTTCGGCGGCGGCACCCCGGAGCGCATTCCGGGATTCATGATCTCGCTCGCCGACGCCAATGCGATTCGCAGTGGCGCCACGGTGAGCTTCGACCCGACTAATACCCTCGCGCTGGTAGGCTCGCTGGTGGCCACTTCGGCCCGCGGCCCGATGTTCCAGGATCATCGCATCAAGCCGGAAATCGGCGCGCCCGGTGCGTCGGTATCGTCCGAGCATGGCACCGGAACGGGGCGCACGGCGTTCGGCGGCACCTCGGGTGCCACGCCGATGGTCGCGGGCTCAGCCGCACTTCTCAAGCAGTTCTACCGGATCATCGGCGAAGATGGCCGGCCGAACCGCCTCAAGCAGGCGCTCATCGACACGGCTGAAACGCAGATCCTTGCGCCCTCGGTCCCCGGCGGTCTCGTCCCGGATGTCGTTGCGCCGATCAGCCGCATCGGTGGCGGCGAAGTGCGCGTCGACCGCGCCGTGAAAGGCACCACGACCGTCAATCCCCAGGACTCGGCCGGCAACTGGGCGGGCGGCCTGAGCTTCGGCTTCATGGATGTGTCGAAGAACACGGTAAACGTCACGAAGGAAATCTACATCAGCAACAATTCCTGGAGCTCGCGCCACTTCACGATCACGCCGACGGCCCGCTATGCGGACGACGTCGCGAACGGAGCGGTCTCGCTGTCCTTGCCGGCCGCGGTGCAACTCGGGCCGATGCAGGGCAAGGTGCTCAAAGTGAAGCTGTCGATCAATGGAACGAAGCTGCGCGGCAACCTGATGAATTCGGGTTCCGGCGGCGCCAATCCGGCGCTGCTGACGGCGAACGAATACGACGGCTACATCGTGTTCACGAGCTCGCAGGAAACAATCACGCTGCCGTGGCACGTCCTGCCCCGCAAGGCAGCCAACGTGACGAGCCGGGGCACGGAACTGCAGCTCCACGACACGGGTGCGGGCTACAAGACAGGCACGATGCAGCTGAAGAACAGCGGCATCGGCACGTCGCAGTCCAACACCTACACGTTGCTTGCGGTGAGCGACAACTTGCCCGAAGGCCCGGCGGGTGGCCAGTCGCCAACGCCGGACATTCACGCGTTCGGCGTGAACACCGTGCTCGATAGCGGCTGCGACGCGGGCTTCTATTGGGAGTTCGCTTTCAACGACTGGGAGCGCCAGACGATGTCGACGGGCGTCATCCATGAGGTCGACCTCGACATCAACCGCGACGGCAATTTCGACTACGCGATTTACAACTTCGACCTGTCCTTGAGCAATGCCGTGAGTGACGGCCGCCAGGTCACCTGGTCGCAGAACCTCGCTACCGGGGCCGCGGACGCCTTCTTCTACGCCGAGCACAGCACCAACACCGGCAACATCGTGTTGCGCGTGTGCGGCGAGCAGGTGGGCCTGACAAGTGCGGATATCCTCAATCGCAATGTCGATATCGTGGCGGGCAACTTCGACTTCTTCTTCGGCGGCCCGAGCGACATCCTCCCGGATGTCTACACGATCGCGCCGTACGGTGAAGAGTTCGTCGGTGTTGCGGACGACATCGCCGGCAATTCCAACGGTACGCTGACGGCGTATGACTTCGGCGCCTTCCCGGGCAACACGCCGGAGCTCGGGCTGATGGTCATCACGAACGGCGACCGCGGGGCGTCGAGCCGCGGCGGCGCGACGCAGGCGACCGAGAGCGTGTCTGTTCGCGCGCCCGGGCGGTAGCGTATTCGCACAGTAGTCGCTGGCCAGTCGTAGATCGGGGCCCTTCCGCGGTATGCGGAAGGGCCCTTTCTTTTTCGGCGGCGGGCATCTACTGCGCCGGGCCGAGGCGCTCGAGGAAAGGCCCCGGTCGTTCGCAGTAGATGGCGCCGCCGGCGAGCGGCGCATGGTACCGATAGCGTTTGCCGTCGAACTCGAGTTCCACGAGGTAACCGGGCACGGTTTGCTGGGTATAGAGGACGCCAGGTTTCGCGCAACCAATGGAGCCGTCCGGCCAGACCACCTGTTCGGCGCGCAGGACTCGCGCGCCATCGGCAGATTTCCCGACGCGGGTGGCCAAGTCCGCCTTCATCTGGTTCAGAATGGCGTCCGGGACTTCACCGGCAACCGCTTCGGTGGCGGGCTTCGGGTTTCGCGCCCCCCGCAGCATCCGCTGCCGGGCGTTCGCCGCGAAGCTCCGAACGCTTTGCGATTTCGCGCTGTCGTTCTTCCTCACTGACGGCTTCGTCGCTGGAGTGGTCGATTGCGCCGCGTCGCCGGCTGGCTCCGTTCCCCGCGACTGCATGCAGGCGGTCGCGCCGAGTACGGCAAGGGTGGCTAGTGTCGCTGATCTGGCGTGTCGCATGGATTCACTCCGTATTTTCATTCGAGTCGAGAGTGCGCAGTATAAACGTGAGCCCGGAGCGTCCGGGTTCGGGCGCCACCTGTGAAGTACCAGCATCGCCATCACGCGGGGAATTTCGGCGACGTCCTGAAGCACGTCGCGCTCGTCGACCTTCTCACTCGCCTCGTGCAGAAGGACAAGCCCTGCTTCTATCTCGAAACGCACGCGGGTCGCGGCATGTACCCGCTCGATCCAGCGATGCGGAGCGAGGCCGCCTTCGGCGCCCTCAAGGTCCTCGCGGTCGAGCCACGCAGTCCACCCCTCAAGGACTGGTCCGAGCGGGTCCGGCAATTTTCACGTGTCGTGGACGGCGTACCGCTCAGCTATCCCGGATCGCCGTGCCTCGCGCAGCGGCTACTTCGGCCCCAGGATCGCGCCAGCTTCTACGAAATCGTGCCCGCCGAAGCTGAGGCGCTTGCCGCGAATCTCGGACAGGACCCGCGGCTGCATATCGAATGCGGCGACGGCCTGCATGCGATGAAGGCGCTGCTGCCACCACGCGAACGTCGCGGCCTCGTGCTGATCGACCCTGCCTACGAGCGCCAGGAGCAGGACATCGACACCGCGCTCCTCGCCGTGCGCTCGGGACTCGAACGCTGGCCGACCGGAGTGTATTGCCTCTGGTATCCGATCAAGGAACGCCACTCGCTTGGGCGCCTGCACCGCGCAACGTCTGCGCCCGGCTGGCCACCGACACTTGCGGTGGAATTCTGCGTATACCGCGACGACACGCGAGTCGGTTTGAACGGCGCGGGTCTCTTGATCCTGAATCCGCCTTGGCAGCTCGACGTGTCGATGCGCGAGTGGGTCGGCGAACTGCACGGGCTACTCGCCGTCGACCCGGCGTCGCGCTGGTCCGTGGAATGGCTCGTGCCCGACGCCTGAATTCAAGGACTCAAGCGCGAAAACACGTCCGCAGGTGATCGTTCACGAGGCCGACGGCCTGCAGGTAAGCATAGAGGATGGTGCTACCGACGAAATTCATCCCGCGGGACTTCAGATCCCTCGACAGCGCATCCGATTCCCGGGACGTTACCGGCACGCCGCTTGGACCGCGCGGCCGGCGCACGATCGGCTGGCCATCGACAAAGCGCCAGACATAGTTGTCGTACGAACCGAATTCCTCCTGGATCGCGAGGAACGCGCGCGCGTTGCCGACAGCCGAGACGATCTTCAGCCGATTGCGGACGATCTCCCCGTGCTTGAAAAGCCGCGCCTGATCGCGTGCCGTGAAGCGCGCCACCTTCTCGGGATCGAAATTCGCAAACGCTTGTCGGTAGCCCTTGCGTTTGTTCAGAATCGTCGACCAGCTCAATCCCGCTTGCGCGCCCTCAAGTATCAGGAATTCGAAATGCTTGCGGTCATCGTGCACCGGCACGCCCCACTCTGAATCGTGGTACTCCATCATCGCGGCGCTGCTGTCCGCCGCCCAGGCGCAGCGTTTGACCGGCTTCGTCATGAGGTCCACTGGATGAGCCCGGCGATATGCTGCGCGAACTCCGGCGACAGCGAAGCGCCGCGCGTCACGACGGCTACCGCACCGTTACCCACCGGCAGCAGCACGCCGCGATAGCCGTCTTCGTTGAAATCCGTTGGCGCCTTCACCGATTCGTTCCGCAACAGGAGAAGCGTCACCGGGCCATCATCGGTCTCGAGGACCAGATGCGGCACGTAGTGCCCGCGGAACCAGCAGCTCTGCACATACATGAAGCGGCCGGGCATCGTAGTGAACCAGGCGTCGCCGCGCTGCATCGCTGCTTCGAGTGCCGTATCGGTCACAGCGGTGTGCGACTCCCAGGAGTGCGGCTCGCCGCGCATGTGTTCGACGACGTCGGCCGCCAGGCTCGATGGCACGAGCGCGAGCCAGCTGACCGCCCCAACACCGACTGCCGCAAGCACCGACGCCGCCAGCGCAAGGTAACGTCGCCGAGTGTGCGTCACCGAAGCAACGGTAACGGCGGACCGGCCTTCGGGCACCGGTACCGCAAGCGCCCGCGCGATGCGTACGTCGAGTTCACGCACTTCCGCGAGATAGCGCGCGCATGCCGCGCAGCCGCGCGCGTGCTCGAGCGCCTCAGCGGTCAGGTGCTGCGGATCGGCGCCCGTGGCGCGGCGAAATTCCAGGCAGTTCATGTCGCTTCGGCTCCGTCGTCAACCGCTTCGAGGCCGAACTGCTTGCGCAGCTGGTTGCGCGCCCGAAACAGTCGCGTGAGCACGGCGCCTTGTGTCAGGCCCATGTGCGCCGCAATCTCCTGTGTCGAGTAACCGAACAGCACCTGCAGGACGAGCGGCTCGCGATAGTCGTCCTCGAGCCGTGCGATGGCTCGCCTCAGGTCCTCGACCTCGCGCTCATCTCCCGCGGCGAGGGCCGGTGCTTCGGTTGCGATCAGGTTGTCCACATCCACGGTCTCGAATCGCTTGCGTTCAAAGAGGCGTGCGTGTTCGCGCCGCGCGATCGTGAACAGCCACTGCCGGGCGGCGGCCTCGTCGCGGAGGTTCCCCCACGAGCGCCAGGCCCTGACCAGTGTTTCCTGCACCACGTCCTCCGCGATCGCGCGATCGCGGGCCAGCCAGAACGCGAAACGGTAAAGCTCGGGTCGCAATTGCGCGCTCAGGACCTCGAAGCGCCGGCGATCCTGACTCCCGTCAGCGGCGGTAATCATGTATAAAGACCGGCGGTTGGCACGTGCTATTGCGGTTCAAGGGTTGAACTATGACCGCAGCGCCCGGGCGCCGCCAGCCTTAAGGAATCGACCGCAGGAACGAGCCGCCCGCCCATGCAGTCCGCCGCTCCCGACCCCGACCGGTATGCCATCGTCGGTCATCCGGTCGGACATAGCTGGTCGCCATTCATCCATGGAATGTTCTCCAAGCAGACCGGCCATGCGGTGACGTATCGCATGATCGACTTGCCGCCGGAGCGCTTCCGCTCGGGCGCGATCGAATTCTTCACGACCGGAGGCAAGGGCCTCAACGTCACGGTGCCCCACAAGCAGGCGGCGGCCGAGCTCGTGAACCAGCTGTCGCCGGCCGCAGAACGCGCGCATGCCGTTAACACCATCGGCATGAAGGGGAGCGAGCTCGTCGGCGACAACACGGACGGCGCCGGACTCTTGAGGGACCTTAGCCACAACATCGGTTTCGTGCTCGCCGGCAAGTCGGTGCTCATCCTCGGCGCGGGCGGCGCAACGCGCGGCATCCTGCAGCCGCTCATGGCAGCGAATCCCTCGGTCGTGCTCATCGCCAATCGTACGCAGTCGAAGGGCGAAGCGCTCGCGCGCCTCTTCAAGGATCTCGGCACGGTGCGTGCCGTCGGCCTCGACATGATTCCGGACACGGCCTTTGACCTCGTGATCAACGCGACGTCGGCGAGCCTCGCGGGTGAGACGTTTCCGATTCCGAGAGAGACCGTGTCCTCGGCGACACTCTGTTACGACATGTCCTACGGCAAGGGCGACACGCCATTCACTGCCTGGGCCAAGAGCGTCGGGGCTGGCCAGGCGGTCAAAGGCTGGGGCATGCTGATCGAACAGGCCGCGGAATCGTTTCAGATCTGGCGCGGCGTGCGCCCGGATACCCGGCCGGTGCTTCAGGCCCTCACCCGTCTCTAGCGACGCGCCAGCCCCATGGACAACCCTCTGCTCGATCTCGGCCGGCTGCCGCGTTTCGGTCAAATCGAAGCCTCCCACGTCGCGCCCGCGGTGCACCAGACGCTCGCCGACAATCGCACCGCGCTAGCACGGCTCCTCGAGGAACCGGCGCCAACGTTTGCATCACTGGTCGAGCCGATGGAACAGATGCAGCACAGCCTGATGCGCGTCTGGTCGCCTGTCTCGCACCTGAATGCGGTTGCGAACAACGAAGCGATGCGCGCGGCTTATAACACCTGCCTGCCGCTCCTCACCGAATACTCGACGGAGATCGGCCAGAACGAAGTGCTGTATCGTGCCTACCGCGCCATCGCCGAGAATCCCGCGACGCTGCTCGACGCGACACAGCGGCGCCTGCTGGAGCACGCGTTGCGCGACTTCCGTCTGGCGGGCGTCGGACTCTCCGAGGAAAGCAAGGCGCGTTACAAGGCGATCATGCAGGAACTCGTAACGCTGCAGGCGCGGTTTGAGGAAAACGTGCTCGACTGCATGAACGCCTGGTCGAAGGTCATCGCTTCGGCCGATGAACTCACAGGCGTCCCGCCGCACGTCATCGCCCGCGCCAGGGAAAGCGCAACGACGCGCGGCGTCGACGGCTGGCTGCTGACGCTCGATCAGCCGAACTACGTCGCGGTGATCACTCACGCCGACAGCGAAGCCCTGCGACGCGAATTCTATGAAGCGTGGCAGACCCGCGCGGCGCCCAGCCACCAGCACGATGCGCGTTGGGACAACACGACGCTCATCGAAGCGATCGTGAAGTTGCGGCACGAGGCCGCGGGCCTCATCGGCTATCCAACCTACGCGGCGCTGTCGCTCGCGACGAAGATGGCGAAGAGCGGCGAGGAAGTGCTCGCTTTTCTCGGCGAACTCGCCGATCACTGCGTGCCGGTGGCGCGTCGGGAATTCGCGGAACTCGCGGAGTTCGCCGGCCGCCCGCTCAACGCGTGGGACGTCGCCTACTATTCGGAGCGCCTGCAGCAGCAGCGCTATCACATCGCGGACGAGGAGCTGCGTCCCTACTTTCCGCTGCCGCGTGCGCTCGCGGGTCTATTCAGGGTTGCCGAGCGGCTCTATGGCATCCGCATCCGCGAGCGTGCCGGCGTGCCGGTCTGGCACGCCGACGCGCGCTTCTTCGACGTGCTCGACGGCGCCGGGCAGGTTGTCGGCGGTTTCTATCTGGACGCGTTCGCCCGTCCGAACAAGCGCAGCGGCGCATGGATGGACGAGTGTGTCGGCCACAAGCGCATCGGCGCCGCGACCGCCGCGCCGGTCGCTTATCTGGTCTGCAACTTCTCGCCGCCGATCGGCGGCAAGCCTTCGCTCCTCACGCATGATGAAGTACTGACGCTCTTTCATGAATTCGGTCACGGCCTGCATCACTTATTGACGACCGTGCCGTACCCGAGCCTTGCCGGCATCAATGGCGTGCCCTGGGATGCCGTCGAACTGCCGAGCCAGTTCATGGAGAACTATGCCTGGAGCCCCGAAGTGCTCGGCTGGATTTCCGGCCACTTCGAAACAGGCGAACCTCTGCCGCAGGAGAAACTCGGGCGCCTTCTCGGAACGCGCACGTTCCTTGCGGGGCTGCAGGCCGTGCGCCAGCTTGAATTCGCGCTCTTCGATTTCCGGCTGCACTCGGAATTCGATCCCGACAGCGGTGCCCGCGCCGCAGAAATCATCGCGGAAGTCCGCGCGCGCGTTGCCGTGGTGCCGCATCCCGCGCTCAATCGGTTCGCCAACAGCTTCACGCACATTTTCTCGGGCGGCTACGCGGCCGGTTACTACAGCTACAAGTGGGCCGAGGTGCTGGCGGCGGATGTGTTCGCGGCGTTCGAAGAATCCGGTATCTTCGCAGCCGAGGTCGCACGTCGCTTCCTTGGCTCGATCCTGTCGCGCGGCGGCAGCCGCGACGCGCTCGAAGCCTTCGTCGAGTTCCGTGGCCGCAAGCCCGACATCCGCCCGCTGCTGCGCCAGAGTGGAATCGCCGCATGAGCATTCGTTCGCTGCTTTTGACACTGCTCCTTGCTCCGCTCGCCACCGCGGCTGCGGAGACGGCCTATGTGGGCGAAAAGCTGGTGGCCGGCGTCTATGCGACAGCCTCGTCCGAGGGCGAACGCATCGCACAGGTCGCGACCGGCGACAGCGTGGAAGTACTGGCGCACGACCTCGAATACACGCAGGTACAGCTCGGCGACGGCCGCGAAGGCTGGATGCGCAATTCCGACCTCAGCAGCGATCCACCGGCCGCCGCAAGAATTCCGGCCCTGCAGTCGGAAATCCAGAAATTGAAGTCGGCGGCGGAGAAGAATTCACAAGCCTCGGCGCAATCGACCGCCGACGCAAAAAAGATCGCGGACCTGCAGAAAGCGCTCGACGGCGCTCGCAGCGAGCTTGCAGCGCATCTGCGGGCGACAACGGCGCAAGCGCCCACTGCGACAGCCCCGGCACAAACCGACGAGGTGCTGGCCATCGAGCCGATCGGCGCCGACCTCGCCTATCGCCGCAAGGCCTGGATCTGGGGGATTGCCGTCGCGCTCCTCACCTTCGGCGCCGGCTTCGGTGTCGGCTGGATCCTGCTCGATCGCAAGATCCGGGCGCGCTACGGCGGGCTGCGCGTGTACTGATCCTTTCGACCCCGCATGCAAGTCGCGACCTGGAACGTGAATTCGCTGCGCGTGCGTCTGCCGCAGCTCACCAACTGGGTCGGTTCGAGCCCTGTCGATATTCTGGCCCTGCAGGAAATCAAGCTGCAGGACGCGGAATTCCCGTTGGCCGAAATCGAAGCGCTCGGCTTCAAGGCGGCGTGGAGCGGACAGAAGACCTATAACGGCGTCGCGATCCTCGCGCGCAACGCAATCACCGACGTCGTCCGCGGCATCCCCGGCTACGAGGACGTGCAGCGCCGGGTGCTAGCCGCGACTATCGACGGCGTACGCGTGATCGACGTCTACGTGCCGAACGGCCAGGCGGTCGGTTCCGAGAAGTACGCGTACAAGCTCGAGTGGTTCGGCGCGTTGCGCGAGTACGTGACCGCGGAGCTTGCCCGCCACCCGCTCCTGGCGGTCCTTGGCGACTTCAATGTCGCGCCCGAGGATCGCGACGTGCATGACCCGGCCGCCTGGGAAGGCCACGTGCATGTGAGTCCCGACGAGCGGGCGGCGCTCGCGCAGCTCTCCCTCCTTGGTTTGAAGGATACGTTCAGAAAGTTCGAGCAGCCGGAGCGCAGCTATTCCTGGTGGGATTACCGGGCAGGCGCTTTCCGGCGCAACCACGGCCTGAGGATCGACCTGATCCTCGCGAGTGAAAATCTAGTCAAGGCTTGCAAAGGTTGTCAGATCGAGCGCGAGCCGCGCACCTGGGAACGGCCTTCGGATCACGCGCCGGTGGTGGCGCGCTTTGACCTCTCCCTTTGACATATGGTCCGGCCGTCCCTCGACTGGTTCATGGTGTTTGCGTGTGAATGTGCCTAGACTCGCCCGGAATCGATGGGGATCGGTGGCCTTCGAGAACACCGAAATAAATGACAAGACTCAATGACATGAGCGATACGCGTCGTAGCGACTACGACGTTACCAACACAGTGCAGGTCAGCTCGCCGCAAGCGGTGCGCGAGGCCATCGAGCAGCTGTTTCTCGAAGCCTGGCCCGGCACGAGCTTCAATCTCGTGGCGCGCGCCATCGAGGATCTTGATGCGCTATTCGCCGGGCGCATGCCGGGCTACTACGGCGTCGACACCGTCTACCACGATCGCCAGCACACGCTCGACATGACGCTCGCGATGGCCCGCCTGATGGCCGGCTACGAACGGCTGCACACGGGCGATGAGGCGCTCGGCGGCGAACGCGCGACGGTCGCGCTCGTAACGTCACTCTTTCACGACTCCGGCTACATCCGCGAAACCGGTGATCACGATCACAGGAACGGGGCCGAATTTACGCTCTATCACGTGACGCGAAGCGCCCGCTTTCTCGCGCGCTACCTGCCGACGGTCGGGCTCGAAGCCTGGGTGCCCATCGCAACGCGCGTCGTGCACTTCACCGGCTATGAGGTGCAGTTCGACCAGATTCATCTTGCCGACCCGCGCGACCGCAAGCTCGGGCACCTGCTCGGGACGGCAGACCTCATCGCACAGATGAGCGATCGCTGCTATCTCGAGAAGTGCCGCGACCGCCTGTACCCGGAGTTCGTGCTCGGCGGCGTTGCCATGCCGAACGCACCGGACGGCCGCACGGTCGTGAAGTACAGCTCGGGGCTGGACCTCTTGCGCCAGACGCCGATTTTCTTTGAAGACGTGCGCTCCAAACGCCTCGAGGGCGAATTCGACTACGCCTACCGCTACTGCGAGCCGCTCTTCGGCGGCGAGAACCCCTACATGCGCGCGATCGAGCGCAACTTCGAGTACCTGAAAGTGGTGCTGCGCACGGAGAACTGGCCCCTGCTACGGCGCAATCCGCCGTGTTTCACCTGGGAACAGAACCCGATGCAGAACATCCGGGCCCTGATGCTCGGGCACCTGAAGAACGTCTGGTCGCGCCCCTGACTCCACTCCCTCTCCCACTTTGTGGGAGAGGGCAGGGGTGAGGGCCGGGTGAGGGCCGGGTGAGGGCCCCTACTTCTTCAGCAATTCGAGCGCGGCGGCGGTCATCGCCTTCACACCCGCTGCAATCGTCGGCGCCGGGAGCGGCGCGAAATACGCCGAATGCACTGTCGGAAGATTCGCTCCGGTCCGCTTCGCTTCCTCGTACTTGGCGGGATCCACGGCGCCCACGCGGAACATCACGACTGGGATTTTGCCGTCGAGCCCCAGTTCGCCGAAGTCTTCGCTCCCCATGACCGGCGCGAGTTCGAGAACGTTGTCTGCGCCTACGGCGTTGCGAATCGCCGGCGTGATGCGCGCGGAGAGCTTTGGATCGTTGTAAAGCGCCGGCGCGAACTCACCGGCACTGACGCTGACGAGCGGCATCAGGTCGTCCGGGACGCCGGCGGCGATCGCTTCGCCCCGCGCGATGCGCTCGACCGACTTCTGGATCTTCTGCCGCACCTCCTCCTTGTACGTGCGGATATTCAGTTCGAGTTTCACTTCCTCGGGAATGATGTTGCGCTTGGTGCCGCCGTGGATCGTACCGACCGTAACCACCGCCTGATCGAAGGGCGAAATCTCGCGGCTCACGATGGTCTGCAGCGCGAGCACGATCTGCGCTGCAAGCACGACGGGATCCTTCGATTTCTCGGGCTTCGATCCGTGCCCTCCGACTCCGCGCACGACGATATCCATCTGCGTCGACTGCGCCATCATGAAGCCGGAGGTGATGCCGATCTTGCCGGCGGGAACGTCGTCCCAGTCGTGCAGAGCCAACGCGAAGTCGGGTTGGCCGAACCGCTCGTACAGGCCGTCGGCGAGCATCGCCTTGGCGCCGTCGATCATTTCCTCGGCCGGCTGGCCGATGAGGATGAGCTTACCCCGCCAGTTCGAGCGCATGGCGGCGAGCAGGCGTGCGGTGCCGACGAGCGATGACATGTGAATGTCGTGTCCGCAGGCGTGCATCACTGGCATTTCCTGCCCGCTTGGCAGTTTGAAGCGCACCTTGCTCGCGTACGGCAGGCCGGTCTTTTCATCCACCGGCAGCGCGTCAAGATCGGTGCGGATGAGGAGTGTCGGTCCCTTGCCGTTCTCGAGAATGGCGACCACTCCGTATCCGACGAGTCCCGGCGTCTCGTACTTGCCGACGCCTTCAGTCACCGTGTACCCGGCTGCGCGCAGCTGCGCAGCGAGCGCCGCCGATGTTGCAACTTCGAAATGCGAGAGTTCAGGCGCGGCATGCAATTGCTTGTAGAAATCGACGAGCGACGGCAGCTCCTTGTCGACCGCGGAGTCGAGCGCCGCGGCGCCCGCCTGCCATGCAGTCGCGCAGGCAATGAGGACCGCTATGATCGAAGCACTGCGTGTCATGGCCGGCTCGCTCCCCGTACTGTTATTGTGAAGCCGACGGCATTGAGTCAGAGGAAACCTGCATGCGTCAAGCCGCGCGCCGCCTGAGCCTGGATTTTCCCCGCAAGCGCGCCATCGTCACGGGCGCCGCGAGCGGGCTTGGCCTCGCGTTCGCGAAGCAGCTCGCGGCCGAGGGCTGGACGCTCGGTCTGATGGACCGCAACATCGGTGAACTCAAAGCGCTCCGCAATTCGCTCGCGCAGGCCGACCAGTCGATCTACACGTATCACGTCGACATCGCGGATGCTGAAGGCTTCACCGCCGCCGTCGATCGCTTTGCGCAGGCGGAGCACGGCGATCGATCTCATGGTGAACAACGCCGGCGTCGCTGCAGGCGGCGAGTTCCTTGCGATGCCGCTCGAAGACTGGCGCTGGATCGTCGACATCAATCTGCTTGGCGTCGTTCACGGCTGCCGTGCGGCGCTGCCTCACATGCAGGCAGCGAAGCTCGGCTGCATCATCAATATCGCGAGCGCGGCAGCCTTCGCCTGCGGCGCGTACATGTCAGCCTACAGCGTGACCAAGGCGGGCGTCGTCGCGCTGAGCGAATCCCTGATGCAGGAGTTCGCAAGTGCCGGAGTGCGGGTGACAGTAGCGATGCCCGGCTTTTTTCCGACGAATCTTCTCGATGGATCGCGCGGAGCACCGGAGGTCGCGGCGACCGCACGACGTCTGATGGAGAGCTCGAGCGTCACGGCCGATGAGGTGGCGTCGATCATTCTCGACGCCGCGGCCCGGGGCCGGATGCACGTCATCGTGCCGAAGGAATATCGAAGGCTATGGCGCTGGAAGCGCTGGTTTCCGGGGCATTTCCTGCGGACGTTTCCCAAGCTCGCTGCTCGAGCGAGGCAGTGACGAAACCGCCGCGCTGACTTCGCGTCAGGGTTCGTCGACACCAAGGACGTAGCGCGCGTGAATGTCGGGCAGCCGGGAGCGCACGATCTCCAATCCCAGAATCGTCCGTGACTCGAGCGCCTGACCCAGCACCTCCGGCGTCAACGCCTGTAGCGCCGGAACCGAGACGGGTGCGTAACTCAGGTGCCAGGGCTCGGGCTGGACACCGCCGCGATCCGTCCGATACGGGCGAAAGAATCCGAAGCGCGCCATATTTTCATTGAGCCAGCCGTCGAGCGCTGCGAACGGCCCGCCCGGCTCGAACTCGGCCGGCATCAGCTGCGGTTGGTAGCCCGCCGTAAGCGCTGCGCGGTCGATCACGTCGATCTCGCTTCCCCAATGGTGACGGCTCGCGCCGGGCAAGGCCGACCAGAGCAGGATCGCGGAGACCTTTTCATGATCGCTCAGGCGCGCCGCCTCCAGCAGCAGGCCGTCCGCATCACGCATCGGCCGCTCGCCCTGGAACTTGGCGTTCCAGATCTTCGCCTGGCGATCGAAGTCCCGAAAGCTCGATACCGGCACAAGCTCATGCCCGGCGGCGGCGGCGGCTTCACGCAGAGCGACATAAGCGGCGACCGTGTCCCGGTGAAGTGCGCACGGAGGTTCTGTCAGATCGACAATATGACTGCGGGAGCGTCCTGTGAGCTCGTAGGGATTCATCGCTGTCTTAAGTCTATTTCCGGGTCTGTTTGTGCCGAATTTCGCCGCTTGCCGACAACCTGAGGGCTTGAGCCCGCACATGGTATTGGGGGTATGATGCCCGAGGCCCTCGAGCCTCGGGCAAAGGCGGAACGGCAGCGCAACAGGAAGGCACCGTACGGGAACCCGATTCTGGAAAAAGTCTCAACAAAAACAATAAGAACGACTCCCGGAACTGCTCGCAATCATCGTGACAGCCCACAGCCTCAAAACCAAGTACACGCTGACGGCGCTCGCGTTCGGAATCGTCTTCGCGCTGCTCCTCGCGGCGGCTCTCATCTACCAGTACCGCGGCGAGATGCTGCGCCTGAGTTTCGCGAGCCTCACGACACTCGATGAGCATCTCGAAACGAATTTCCATGAGAACGCGAATCAGACTGCCGCTCAGTTCGCCGAGCGCATAGCGGAGCCCCTCGCCGAGCACGACCTGCAGACGGTCCAGCGCTATGCCGCCGCCATCCTCGATCGTCCCGACGTAGAGTCGGTCGAGGTCACAGACGTCACCGGTACGGTGGTTTTCGCGCAGTCCGACTCGGCGCCGCTTGCAGGGACCGAGGAACCGCCGGCACCGCTCGAAGTCTCCGCGGTCGTGCACACGGCGCCCGATGCGCAGCAGCCCAACGTCCGGCTCGGCTCCGTGACGCTGAAACTGAGCCGTGCGCAGAATGCGCAAACGCTCGCCAACCTCACGCGCGATCTCAAGCGCACGCGCCAGGACAGCTTCTCGAGCCTCGCGTTCACGGCGCTCCTCGTGTGCCTGCTCCTCATCTTCGCGAGCCTCGTTGTCGCCTGGTTCATGGCACGGCGGGTCGAGCGGCCGATTTCCGCGCTCATCAAGAACGCGGACCGCATCGGCCAGGGCGACTACACGCGCCCGTTCGGCGTGCTGCGCAAGGACGAACTCGGCGAGCTGCAGGAAGCGCTCGAGCGCATGCGCCAGAAGCTGCGCCAGACGACCATCACCAAGAACTATCTCAACATCGTGCTGAACAGCATGAACGACGCCGTGCTCGTCACCTCGCCGGACGGCACGATCAAGGGTGTCAACGAGGCGGCGCGCAAGCTCCTCGGCTATTCCGAAGAGGAAATTCTCGGCAAGTCGATCCTGCACGTGATCGCCGAGAGCGAGCAGGCCAACTTCGCCGTCGACCAGGCCGCGCAAGAGACGCGCGAGACGGTGATCACGACGCGCTCCGGCCAGACGATCCCTGTGTCGTTTTCGGGATCGCAGATCACGACCGAGGATCCGCAGTTCCAGGGCAACATCTTCGTCGCGCGCAACATCACGGAGCGCAAGCGCGCGGAGCGCCGCATCCGCTACCTCGCCCGGTACGATGCGCTCACCAAAGTCCCGAATCGCATGCAATTCCAGCACCTGCTGCAGCAGTCGATCGCGCGCTCGCGCCGGCAGGACCGGATAACGGCCCTCCTCTACATCGACATGGACCGTTTCAAGGAAGTGAACGACACCTTCGGCCACGAGTCGGGCGACCGCGTGCTCGAGGTGCTCACCGAACGGCTGACGCGAACGCTCCCGAAGGAAACCGTGCTCGGCCGGCTCGCGGGCGATGAATTCGCGCTCTTTCTCGAGGGCCTGCCGGCCGACGCGGACAATCGTGGCCCCATCGCGCATCTTGCGCGGCAGCTCCTTGCGGAAGTCGGCAAGGCGTTCTACGTGCAGCAGCAGGAAGTGTTCCTCACGGCGAGCGTGGGGGTCGCGCTCTGCCCGCAGGATGCGGAAAACGTCATCGATCTCATCAGGAACGCCGACGCCGCGATGTACTACTCGAAGCAGAATGGCGGCAACAGCTTCGCCTTCTACTCGCCGGAAATGAATGCCGCCGCCGTCGAGCGGCTGATGCTGAAGAGCAAGCTCCGTCGCGCGCTCGAGCGCGAGGAGCTCGTCCTCCTCTACCAGCCGAAGGTGGACCTCAAGGACGGCACGATCGTCGGCGCCGAGGCGCTCCTGCGCTGGCGGCTGCCGGGTCACGGCGATATTCCGCCGTCGCAGTTCATACCGCTCGCCGAGGAGAACAATCTCATCCTCGAGATCGGCGAATGGGTGCTGAACCGAGTCTGCAGCGACTACCGGCAGTGGCAGCGCCAGATCGCAAATCCCGGCCGCGTATCGATTAACCTCTCGCTCCGGCAGCTGCGCCAGACCACCTTCATCACCCGCTTCAAATCGGTGTTCGCCCATCACGAGGTGTCACCGACCTGCTTCGAGCTCGAGATCACGGAAACGACGCTGATGGCGGATATCAAGCGAACGGTGAAGCTCCTCGACGAGCTCTATGCCATGGGTCTGCACCTCTCGATCGACGACTTCGGCACCGGCTACTCGTCGCTCTCCGCCCTGCAGCAGTTTCCCATCGGCACGCTCAAGATCGACCAGTCGTTCGTGCGCAATGCCGCAGTCGACGCGAGCGATGCAACGATCGTCAAGACCATCATCGACATGGGTAGAAGCCTCAACATGGAAGTGGTGGCCGAAGGCGTGGAGTCGGAGCAGCAACTGACGTTCCTGCGCGCGCACCGCTGCAGCTTTGGCCAGGGGCGTCTGTTCGGCGACGCGATGACCCCGCAGGAACTGCTGGGCCTCCTCCTCGAACAACGCGCAGGCCAGAAGCGACTCGAGAAACTCTTCGCCTAAGGTTTTTTGGACTCGAAAGACGACAGCGTATCTCCCACGTCGGAGCTCCCGCCCGCAAGACAGCGGCGGTGGCGGCGCCGGTGGGTTCTTGCCGCGGTCGTTGCCGCATGGGCCGCGACGGGCTACTACCACGCGACCAAGCCCGTGCCGCCGGGCACGAACGTCGCATCGACCCCGGTGAGTGTCGATTCCCGCGACATCCGCTTCCTCTACGACCTCAACGTCGTTGACGGACGCGGACGGCGCGTCGTGCAGCAGCAGATCTTCGATAACGTGTTCGCGATCATCGATCACGCGCGCGACTTCCTCGTGCTCGACTATTTCCTCTTCAACGACGATCGCGGAGCGCTTGCGGGCGACCGCGACACCTCGTATCGCCCGTTGAGCGCGCAGCTCGCGGATCGCCTGATCGCGCGCAAGCACGCGGTGCCGGGGCTGAAGGTGCTCTTCATCACCGATCCCGTGAACGAGCTCTATGGAGCGACACACGCGAACGCCATCGATCGCCTGCGCTCCGCCGGAATCGACGTCGTCGTGACAGACCTCGAGCCGCTGCGGGATTCCAACTATGCGTATTCGGGCATCTACCGGCTCCTCATCGGCTGGTGGGCGCGTAGCAGCTCCGGCAAGGGCTGGCTGCCGAATCCGCTCGATGAGGCGTCCGAGCCCGTGACCCTGCGGGCATGGCTGAACCTCCTCAATTTCAAGGCGAATCACCGCAAGATCATTGCGGCCGACGACGGCGCCGGCGGGCTCGTCGGCATCGTCGGCTCCGCGAATCCCCATGATGCGAGCAGCGCGCACTCAAACGTCGCGTTCGAGATCCACGGGTCACTGGTGGCGGATCTGCTCGAGAGCGAGCTTGCGGTCGCGAAGTTCTCAGGCTGGCAGGTGAGCTGGCGGCCGCCGAGCCTCTTCGCTTCGAGTGCCGGCGGCACGATGACTGCACAGCTCCTGACGGAGAGTGCGATCCGCCGGGCCGTGCTCGATGCGTTCAACAGCACGGTGCCGGGAGATTCGATCGACATCGCGATGTTCTATCTGTCCGAGCGCGACGTCGTCGAGACGCTGATCGCGGCCGCGCAGCGTGGCATTACGGTGCGGCTCATTCTCGATCCGAACAGGGACTCCTTCGGACGATTGCGCGACGGGGTGCCCAACAGGCCGGTCGCGACCGAACTTGTGCGCCAGAGCGGCGGCCTGGTCCAGGTGCGCTGGTACCGCACGCACGGCGAGCAGTTTCACTCGAAGCTCGTCGTCGTGAAGCGCGCGGACCGTGTCTGGATGCTGCTCGGCTCGGCCAATCTCACACGCCGCAACATCGGCAACTACAATCTTGAAGCCGACATCGCGGTGACTGCGGGTCACGATGCGCCGCTTGTGCAGGACGTGCAGCACTACTTCGATCTGCTCTGGCAGAACGATCCGGTAACCGTGCGCGAATACACTTCGGACTTTCCGACCTACGAAGACCAGTCCTTCGGACGCTACTGGCGCTATCGGCTCATGGAGGCGACGGGCCTTTCGACGTTCTAGATTCGCGCGCGTGCTCGCGCCGCCAGCGCCACGGCGGCTCCAGATCGGATTGCGGGAGCGCCCAGAGCCCGCGCCTGGCCCGGTGGGCACTGCTTTCAAGATCATATAAGGTCGCGTCACGCACGTGCCGCTTGTAGACCCAGACGTGGCCGTCGGCGACGAGCCTGCGGTTGACGTCGAGCCCATCCCTCAGCCGATAGACGCGGCAGACCTTGCGACCGTACTTGTCATCGTCGACGACAACCACGCGCAGCCGCTCCTTCCAGATGAGCCCATCGAGTGCGCCCCGCGCCGTGTCGGCGTATGGCTGACCGTGTTCCGGCGCATCGATGTCGACGAGCCTTACTTCGATTTCCCGCCGTTCGACCCGCAGCATGAAACTATCGCCGTCGAACACACGGGAGGGCGTCCCGACAAACTCCAGCGGCGCGGCTCCGGCGCACCCAATGCACGCCGTCGCGATAGAAAGGAACAACAAGCCGCCCGCGCGGCGGCGCAGGTTTGACGAGCGCATGGGTGAGCTATTGTGACGACGAGCCGGGCGTCAGCGGCGCGACCTGCGGCGCCGGCGGCGGTCCCTGGGTGCGATCGAGATAGTCGAACACCTGTGCAACGAGAGTTCGGGTGGCCGCGTGCATGGACTTGTCGAAGGCGGCCGTCACTGCCGTCATGGTATTCGCGCCGGCCGGCTCTGTTGCAGCTGCAGCGAATGTGAGCACCGACCGCCGATCGTCCAGCCGCCCGATGGTTGCATGGAGGTGCACGCGTACCCGTGGCGCGTCACCGTTGCTGTACTCCGCCTGGAAAGCGCGCACGTCGAGCTGCAGCAGGTAGTCCGGCCGGAAGTCGGCCATGTCCCGCTGCACGCCGCGCAGCCGCGCTGTGTTCTGCAGCGACTCGACGACGATGCTCTGGACCACCTCCGGCATTGATGCGCCCCACTTGCTCGCGGCGTAGTAGTCGATTCGCCGGTCCGCCTGCACCAGAGCAATGCGTTCGGTGTCGAGGCCCGGCGCGACAATCGGCCGCGGCACGACGAGAATCACATCAAACGTCCCCGCGCCAGCCGCGCCCTCCTCGGCGAGAGGCGTGAGCTGGTAGATTTGGCCGGCGGGCAAGTCCGTTGTGAACAAGTCCCCGCCACACCCGCCCATGAGGCTCGCGAGCATCGCACCTGCCAGATACTTCGAGAGGGACCTCATCGAGGAATCTCCACACCGCGGGAGGCGGGTTCGTAAAGGAGCTGCGACGGATTCTGCTTGATGGAGCGCGAGAGCTCGCGGAATTCAACCGCCGCCTGATGACTGTCGCGAATCAGCTGCTGCAACTCCAGCAGTCCTTGGTCCGTAAATCGCGTGATATTGTCCTTGTTTTCCGCCACGAAGCGGTCGAGGTTCGCCGACGCCGAGGCGAGATGCTCCGCGACGTCGCGCACGCGTGCGATCGCGACATTGAGGTCCGGCCCAGCGTCCTCGGTCACGCCGCGGATCCCGGCCGCCGCCGCATTGATCTCGCGCACCGTCGCCCGCATCTCGCTCACCAGCTCGCCGACATTCGCCACCGTCCTCGGCAAGTTGTCGCTCGCGCGCTTAAGGTTGTCGATGGTCGTGCTGAGCGCCGCGACGTTCTTTTCGTTCAGAAGCCCGTTCAGGCGATCCGCGACCTGGGAGGCCTGCGTCACGAGTTCCGGCAGGTTGCTCACGAAGATGTCGAAGTCCGATTGCACGGAGCGGATGACGGGATAGCGCTCGCTCGGCACCGGCGGCATGACCGGCCGGTCGCCGCGATCCTGCGCGAGGTCGATATAAAGGAGTCCGGTGACGCCCTGAAGGGTCAGGCTCGCGAGTGTGTGCTCGTCGATCGGTGCGTTCGAATCGATATCGGCGATCACCTTCACCCGATCCGAAGCGCGCGGATCGAGGAGGATGTTCGCAACCCGCCCGACGACGACGCCGAGAAAGCGCACGGTCTGGCCCTCGTTGAGCCCGGTGACGCTGCCCTGGAAATAGATCTCATAGCGTCGGTAGTCGTGCCGCTCCGTGCTGTCCGAATACCAGAGTACGAACCAGGTGCCGAGTCCGGCCAGCAGCAACACGAACGCGCCGACGGCGGAATATTTTGCGTCTCGATCCATGATCTCCTAGCTTCTTCCCACGACCGCACGCGCACGCGGCCCATGGAAATATTCGTGAATCCAAGGATGCTCGTTTTGCAGGATGCCGTCGAGGGTGTCGACGACCATGCGTGCATCGACAATGACGCCCACCCGGTCGCAGGTGTGCATGATGGTGTCGAGATCGTGCGTGATCATTACGACGGTCAAATGCAGGTTTTTCTGCAGGTAGAGGATCAGCTCGTCGAACGCTGCGGCCGAGATGGGATCGAGACCCGAGGTCGGCTCGTCGAGAAAGAGGAGCTTTGGCTCGAGCGCAAGCGCCCGCGCGAGCGCCGCACGCTTGATCATGCCGCCCGAGAGCTGCGCAGGGAACTTGCTGGCACTTTCGGCCGGCAACCCCACCATGCGGATCCTCATGCTGGACAGCGCAGCGAGCGTCTCACTCGAAAGGTCGAGATATTCGGCGATCGGGAGCTCCACGTTCTGGGCAACTGTCAGCGAACTGAAGAGCGCGCCGTGCTGGAACGTGACGCCGTAGGTGCGCTTCACGGAACGCAGCTCCGCCGCCGACATGCGGGTGATATCCCTGCCTTCGATTTCGACCGTGCCCGCCCTTGGCCGCTGCAAGCCGAGGATGGAACGCAGGAGAACGGATTTTCCGGTGCCCGATCCACCGACGATGCCGAAGATCTCGCCGGTCTTGATGTCGAGGTCGAGGCCGTCGTGCACGGTCTGCGAGCCAAAACGGTTCACGAGACCTCGCACGGAAACGATCGGTGGCTCGGCGCGATCCATCAGAAATCGATCTCCACAAAGATGATCGCGAACAGCGCGTCGGCGAGGATGACGAGGAAGATCGACTGCACCACGGCAACCGTCGTTAGGCGCCCGAGCTCGCGCGATGAGCCGCGCACCTGCATGCCGCGATAGGTGCCGACCGCGGCGATCAGAAAAGCGAACACGGGTGCCTTGACGAGCCCCGCCCAGAACGTCGTCGAAGCGATCGATTCCTGCATGCGCTGGATGTATTGCGTCGCCGGGATGTCCACGAGCCACGAGGAAAGCAAGCCGCCGCCGAGCAGGCCCATTGCGTCCGCGAGCACGGTGAGCAGCGGCAGCGCGATTACCAGGCCGATCACGCGGGGCAGCACCAGAATCTCGATCGGGTTCATGCCGATCGCGCTCAGTGCATCGACTTCCTCATTCAGCTTCATAACGCCGATTTCTGCGGCGAATGCACTCCCCGAGCGACCGGCAACGATAATAGCCGTGAGCAGCACGCCCATTTCCCGCAGTACGGCGATCGTCACAAGGTCGACGACGAAGATTTCAGCGCCGAACTTGCGCAGCTGATCGGCGCCGAGATAGGCGACGATGACGCTGATTAGGAATGCGATCAGCGCAACGATCGGCATGGCGGTGACGCCGGTTTCGTAGACATGCCGAGCGATCGAAGGGAAGCGTAAGCGCTTCATGCTCCGCGCGATGCCGCCGAAGACCGTGATAATCCGGCCGAGAAAGGCGATGCCGTCGACAAAATCGCCCAGCCGGTGCAGCGCCCAGATTCCGACCGGCTCCGTCAACCGTTCCCAGGGTTGCGCCCCATGCATCCGACGGCCGGTGGCCGGTGGCCCGGTGTCGGCGGCGGTCAGCTCCTCGAGAAACTCGAAGTGCCCGGAGTGCGCGCCGGTGACGCGAGCGGGGACGCCGCTGTCGGTAAGTCGCCGTGCGCGATCGAGGATCAGGCAGGCGCCGGAAATGTCGACGCCGCGGGCCCCGCTCACGTCGAACACAACCGAGCTCGCCTCGGTAATGTCGGTCGCCGCAAGATCGGCTTCGATTTCGGGCAAGCGGTCGACGACGAGATCGCCCGCGATTTTCAGCGTGAGGGTGCCGGCGTCGAGGCTGTGGTGTATTGGCATGGGTCCCGCCGCCCGGGAAAGCCCTCTGGCGCGCGATCGCGTTGCGTATTCCCTCCGGATGCTAACAGGCCGCGTTTGGCCTGCCAAAACGGTTGCCACAGGCAGATCGACCAATTACCTTCCGGCATTGAAATCGTCCGGCGCAGAGCCCCCATGACCGACTCGGCACTTGCCCAGATTCTGGTGCTCCTGACGGCCGGCGTACTCGTCGTCGCGGCTGCGCGCCGCCTGAAACTGCCGCCGATCCTCGGCTTTCTCGCGGTCGGCATGGTGCTCGGACCCCATGCCCTCGACCTCGCAGCCGACGCGCCCGCCATCCACGTGCTCGGCGAGTTCGGCGTCGTCTTCCTGGTCTTCACGCTCGGACTCGAGTTTTCGCTGCCGCGCATGATCTCAATGAAATGGGAAGTGCTCGGGCTCGGGGGCTCACAGGTTCTCGTGAGCATGATCTGGTTCGGATTCGTCGCTTGGCTCACTGGGCTCGAGATCACAGTCTCGCTCGCGCTCGGTGGCGCACTCGCCATGTCGTCAACTGCGATCACGGTCCGCCAGCTCGTCGATCAGGCGGAGGTCAATCGCACGCACGGCCGCCTCGCGGTCGGCATTCTGCTCGGCCAGGATCTCGCATTTGTGCCGCTGCTCGCCGTCGTGTCGGTGCTGCAGGCCCACGCGTCCTTCGAGCTCGATCCGGTCCTCATCGCGACGCTCAAAGCAGCGACCGCGCTGGTCGTTGTGCTCGCGACGGGGCGCTGGCTGCTGCGCCCGCTTTTTCACGAGATCGCACGGCTGCGCAGCCAGGAGCTGTTCCTGCTCGCCGTGCTGCTCGTCGCCCTAGGTTCGGCATGGGCCACCAATGCTGCGGGCCTCTCGCTGGCACTTGGTGCCTTCCTCGCGGGCATGATGCTGGCCGAAACGGAATACCGGCATCAGATCGAATCGGTCATCCGCCCGTTTCGCGACATACTGCTCGGCCTCTTTTTCATTGCGGTCGGGTCGCTCCTGGACATTGCACTGCTCGCGCGCGCGGCGCCGAAGGTGCTGGCGTTGCTGGCTGGCCTGCTGGTTGCGAAATCGACCATCGTCGCGGTGATCACCCGGTTTACGGCCGGCAACTGGTTTCGGTCCGTGCGAACGGGCATCGTAATCGCCGCAGGCGGCGAGTTCGGATTTGCGTTGCTGACCCTGCTCCTTCAGGGCGGGCTCGTGCAGGCGGATGTCGTGCAGCCGCTGCTTGCAGCGCTCGTGCTCAGCATGGTGGCGAGCCCGCTTCTCATCCGCCATAACAAACAGATCGCGCGCCTGCTGCTCGGCGAGAAAGGCCGTCCCGGAACGGCTGTCGATCGCGAGGCGCTCAAGGATCAGGCGATCGCGAGGCGCGAGCACGTCGTCATCTGCGGGTTCGGCCGCGTGGGTCAGAGCGTCGCACGCGTGCTCGAGCGAATGGGTTTCGAATACATCGCAATGGATCTCGACCCGCAGCGCGTCAGCGCCGCCCGCCAGGCCGGCGATCCCGTGCTTTACGGTGACGCCGCCGACGAAAATATGCTCGACAGCGCGGGCCTCGACCACGCGAGCGTCGTCGTCATCAGCTTTTCCGACACGGACTACGCCGAACGTATCGTACGCAGCATTCGCGAGCGTCGCACGGACGTGCCGGTGCTCGTTCGCACACAGGACGACAGCAAGCTCGAGAGACTGCAGCAGCTCGGCGCGACCGAGGTCGTGCCCGAAACGCTGGAGGCAAGCCTCATGCTCGTCTCGCATGTGCTGCTCCTCCTCAACATTCCGGTGTCGCGGGTCGTAAAGACAGTCGGCGACATCAGAAGCCATCGCTACAGCATGCTGCGAAATCTCTTTCGGCGCGGCGATCCGCGCGCGCTCGATGACACCCATGCATTTCGCGAGGAATTGCACACGCTAGTTTTGTCGCCTGGCGCCTGGAGCGTTGGGCGCACCATTGCCGAAGTGAAAGACCAGGGCGCGGAAGTGTCGGTCAGTGCCATTCGGCGTGACGGCATCGTCGGGCGCGAACCGGGGCTCGATACGGAATTGCGCGAAGGGGACGTGCTCGTGATCTATGGAACGCCCGAGGCGCTCGAGCATGCGGAAACAGTCTTCCTCATGGGTTGAGGTGCGTCCGCAGCAAAGCGCGCGAAATCATTGATTTTTTGACTTCCCCAACGGGCTTAGCCATAGTTGGGTCGCTGCCAAGGGCAAACCCACCGAAAGGTGGGGACGCAAAGCCACCGGTCTAACGGACGAAAGTCCCACGATAGCGGGGTTGCCAGAACGAAGCCGCCAGGCTTCGGTTTGCATCCCCCCTTTGCATGGACTGCCGCCCGGCCCGACTGGCCGATTCGTTGCTGCGTCCACCTGCCCGAAGCGCGTCACGCCGCAAGCTCCAGGGGCTCGCGGACTCGGGGCTGACACAGGGGGTCTTATGGCATCGAAACCGGCATTTGTGCGCAATCACGCCGGCACCATGATCGCGCGACCGCGCGTGGTGGTGCGTCCGAAACGCATCGAAGATCTGCAGATCATCGTTTCGGATGCAAAGAAGTTCCCATCGCCGGTCCGCGTCATCGGCGCGAACTATTCTCAGACCGGATGCGCCGCCGCCGACAACGGCACGCTCGTCGATCTCAGGGCGCTCAACAAGGTGCTCGAAATCAGCGACGAATGGGTGCGTGTGCAGCCGGGCGCCAGCCTTTCGGACGTCGCCGCGCGCCTCGAAGAGCGCGGCCTGCAGTTGCCCGTCAACATAGAGCTCGGCAACCTGTCGATGGGCAGCGCCGCCTTCGCCTCGACGAAGGACTCCTCGATGCCCGGAGAATCCGGACAGCTCGCTTCCTATCTCCTGGCCGCGCGCATCGTTACTCCGCAGGGCAAGAGCATTGTCGTCAATGGCAAGGATCCGGAGCTGCTGCGGGTCGTGCGCATGAGCTACGGCCTGCTCGGTATCGCGACGGAGCTCGTTTTCCGGGTAGTGCCGCTGCAACCTGTACGGCTCGACTACGAGAGCCTCACGCTCGATGAGTTTCTCGCCGAATATCCGCAGCTTATCCGCCGGCAATCCGCGCTCAAGTTTTATCCGCTGCCGTTTCGCAATCGCGTGGCGGTGGAGACGCGCTCGCAGGACGATCAGATGCCGACCTCGCGGTCCGGCATCTGGCGCATGCGCACGTCCGTGCTCACGAACGTCCTGCCGGCCTTCGGCGCCACCATGGCGAACTCGGTGCGGCTTCCAGGGCTCAAGTACTTCCTCATCGAGCGTTTCAACAACGTCATGCGAGCGACGATGGATCGCGCGGCGCGTGGCGTCGTCGTCTACCCGACGGAGTGGATCCAGCAGTTGCCGAAGGACTCGGTCCACATCCGCCAGAGCTACACGACCTGGGCGTTCCCCGAGGCCGAGTACCCGCGCGTCTTGCGCGACTACTTTTCATTCTGCCGCGAGTACTATCGTGAGCAACACTACCGCGCAAACCTGATGCATGTGAGTCACCGCCTGGCCCAGGACAAGAGCGCGATCCTCTCGCCGAGCTACGCCGGACCGATGGTGACGCTCGATCCGTGGTCGACCCGTGATCTCGGTTGGGACGACTTCCTGATCGAGTTCAATGAATTCTGTTCGGCACGGGGCGGCGTTCCGTTTTTCAACCAGACACGCAAACTCACTCCCGAGCAGGTCTACCGGGCATTCGGCGATCGGCTAAGTATTTTCGCGCGCCTGCGTCAGCGCCAGGATCCGCACGATCGGATGCTGAATCGCTACTTCGCGCAGTTTCTTGCGTAGCGCGGTCGCGCTACGGAAAGTCGGCCGGCGCTCGAATCGTGAATTGAAAGACGACGTCGGGCGAGGTATTGACGACGACGTCTTCGCTGACGGACAGCCCCACTCGCCAGCCGGACAGCATGCGATAGCCGCCGCCAACCGTAAGGATGGTGGCCGCCCCTAGGAGCGGAATTCGGGTCGACGTCACATACGAATTGTGCACGTCGAGCTGCGCTTGCAGGTAAACACGATCGGATGAGTCCCAGCGCGCGACCACGCTCTGAAAGCCCACCCAATCCGCGCGCCGTCCGTCGAGCAGATCGCCCGGTCCCTGTTTCGTGCCGCCGAGCGTGGCTGCGAACGACAGATCCCGGCGCGGGCGCCAGTCGCCGGAAAACCAGATGCCGACATCGAATGCGCCGTCGCCGGTGAGATGCTCGGCGTTGCCCGTTGGCAATTCGATGCCGCCCCACACGCTTACCGCCATGGTTCGTTCGACCAGCAGCCCGCGGCCGAGCTCGACGCTCATATCGCCGATGCCCGTGAAGCTTCGGTCAACCCGGATGTGCGTGTCGCTGGCCGAATATTCGATGGCGAACTTGTCGTCCGGCCGATAACTGCGGCTGGCGCCATCGAGTCCCAGGATCCTGTGCCAGCCGTCGATCAACGGATCAAGCACGCCGCCACCGTAGTGGACGATGGGCAGCGATGCGCGCAATCGCCAGCGGCTGTCGAGATCCTCGTTCCAGACCCAGCGCAGCTCGGTGCTTTCGGTATCGACGAGCAAGCGCTCGCCGCCGCGCCGGTTCATGTTGTTCGTATTGGCTACGGTCAGCAGCAGCAGACTGCCGGCGTCGGTCGAATCCCAGCGAGCGGCCGTCGGTAGCGGATGGTAGAAGCCGCGGGTCAGCGGATTCTGATCCACGACGGGAAAGGGAGTCGCCGCGGCCATGCCGAATGGCGGCACGATCAACATAATCCAGAACGCTTGTCGGGCGGCGTGCCGTGCTTTCATCGGTCGGAAAAGCTATCAGTGCTGTGCGGGTCCCGCATGGCGGGCGCGGGTTTCTGCCACCGGAATCACAGGCGATCGCGTGACGCATATCGCATGCGGCCGCGAACTGTGAACTGGCTGCGTGGCGACACCGGCTTGCTTACCGCCCTTGACAAATCATTCCCGCAAAAAAAAACAGCCAGGCAACGCCTGGCTGTAAAAACCGGACCCAGGGGTATGTCTTGCAGGAGGGGTCCGATGAGTCGTTGACCGTTGTGGACTTGGATGCGCTGAGCGCTGAAATGGTTTCACGCTTCCGTTCGATAGCGTCTCCCCTGCACCGCCAGAAACACGAGCAGCAGTCCTACCACGATGCCGAGCCACAATCCGGGGCTGACGAGCAGCGGACGCGGGTCGATCCAGTCGAGAATATTGTGCGGAATGACCACGTGCCGCTCATCCACGTCGATATTGCCCCTGTCGCCTGAGGCGTGGATGTTGAACGCGAGGGGCAGCCACCCATCGATGCGGTTCGAGATCTGGTCGCCTACCCAGGACGTGCCGCGCACCAGCTTTTCGACCACGAACAGGGCACCGGGGGGCACGAGTCCCCAAAGAAACGGGTTCTTCGGAGCCCACGCGGATACTGCTAGGAACCATGCGCACACCGGAAAGAACCAGAACACACCGACTGCCGTGCCGTAGAACCAGAGAATGACGGCATTTGCGTAATTCGAAGCGTTCCAGATCAGCGGCAGCACGCTGTAGTGCTCGGTGGAAAATGCCACCTTGAAGATCGGTGTGATCAACGGCATGGTCGCTGCTGCGGTTAATGCCGCCAGGCACGGGGCCACAACGAGGGCTGTGATCAATTTCGCCGAAACCGCGGCAGTATCCGATACAGGGAGTGACCGCCAGAAAAGAACGCTCCGGTCCTTGCGTTCACCGTAAAGTGAATCCATCAGATAGAAGAGTGCGACGAAGCCGTTGACGATGAAGAACGGCAACGCGTACCAGGTCGCGAAGAACACGGCAAGGTCCGCGAGCTTCTCCGGACTGATCGTCGGGTCCTGGGCCGGTTTGATAATGACGCGGGTCAGCGTACCGACAAGGAGCACTGCAGCCGTAATTAGCGGCGCAATGAGAATCGCACGGTGTTCCCAGAACTCACGTCGCAGCAGCCAGAACAGGGTTTTCATAGGCCCGCTCCCCCGTCGAGCTTAGCAACGAACAGATCCGCGAGGCCGGGCGTACGCAGCTCGCCAAGCGTCGCCAGGCGTTTGCGGTCGGCGTTCTCGAAATAGAGCACGTGGCGGCCGAGGGTTTCGTGCTTGTGAATGGGACCTAAAGCGAGCGCTTCATTCAACCGGTCTGGCCCGACAACGAGCTGGGTAAAGTGTTCGGAAATCCTCTCCATCGGCAGATCGAGCACGATCTTGCCGCGCGCAATGAATATGACATCGGTCAGGATATTTTCGATCTCCTCGACCTGGTGCGTCGTCACGAGAATGGTTCGCGGCTGCTCGGTGGAGTCCTCATTGACGAAGTAGTCGTTAAGCAACGTGTCGTAAAAGCGCTTGCGGTAGATGATGTCGAGGCCGAGCGTCGGTTCGTCGAGCACGAGCAGGCGCGCATCGATCGCCATGACGAGCGCCAGATGCAGCTGGGTCACCATGCCCTTCGAAAGCTGTTTGACACGTGCGCCGCTTCGAATTTCGGTCTTCGCCAGGAATTCTTCCGCACGCGCGCGATTGAAGCGCGGATGCACGCCGGCGACAAAATCAACGGCGTCCTTGACCTTTAGCCAGCGCGGCATCACAGCGACATCCGCAATGAAGCAGACTTCCTGCATCAGCCGCGCGCGTTCGGTATAGGGGTTCAAGCCGAGTACCCGCAATGCGCCTTCGTAGGGTGCGAGTCCAAGGATCGACTTGAGGGCGGTCGTCTTGCCGGCACCATTCGGGCCGATGAGGCCGACGATACGGCCGGACCCGATGGTCAGGTCTACTTGATCCAGGGCCCGGGTCGTGCCGTAGGTCTTGACGAGACCGCGCGCTTCTATCACGGGTGCGCCGCCGGTGCCGTCGATCTCATTCGGCGGATTCATTGTCCTCGTCCTTTCGGGTGCTCGGACTGGGTGTTACCGGTCGTGTTGCCGGTTCCTGCCCCAGGAGCTCATCGGCGTTAAAGCCGAGCCGCGTGATGGTAGCGTGGATCTTTGGCCACTCGTCTTCGAGAAATCTCTGTCTTTCCCCTTTGAGAAGCATCGCGCGGGCACCCGTATTGACGAACATGCCACGACCACGACGCTTCTCGACCAGCAGCTCATCGACCAGCTGCTGATAGCCTTTCAGTACCGTGAGGGGATTCAGGCGGTACTCGGCGGCGACGCTGCGAACCGAAGGAAGCGGATCGCCCTCCTTTAATGCCCCTTCGAGAATCATGGCGACCACCCGATCGCGCAGCTGCCGATAAATAGGCTGGCTGTCGTTCCAGTTGGCGTCCATGGGTGACTCGTTCGGGGACACGTGCGATACCGATCTAGCGTTCTACTGTACCAGAACGCGTTAGAAGCCCACCGCCAGCTGCAGCGCCGACTCGCCCTTCTTGCCATGCTTGATCGCATCACTGTCAGCACGAGCTACCTGGCTGCTCGAAGGACGCGCGGCCTGGACGACCATCGTGCCGAGATCGTCATCGAGAACCTGCGTCACCGTAACGGTGCCAACTCGCTCTGCGGGCTGCGAGCCGAGGACCGTGTTCAGAAGTCCGAATGCCGCCACTGCGCAAACAGTCGCCAGCCACATACCTTTGTTGTCCTGCATCCAATTCGTCGCTTTCATGTTCCTAGCCTCCAGTCTGTGCCGGTGGGTCTGCGCTCCGGCTTCCGCAGTGGCGGTCGCTGAATAGTTCCTGACTGCCACGGTGTTATACTCTACTACAACACTACTTAAATGCAAGACCCCAACACAAAAAAGTTCAAAACTTTCTATTGTTTTATAAATCAGCGTGTTATGTATGTTTTGGGCCGACCCGCAGGATTGCGAGGCGCCTAGATAGCTAGCGTTCAGCCCGGATTTTGGGCGCTCTTGGATAACCCCAGGCCCCTCAGCCACCGTTTACAGCGCCAGTCCCAACGAGGAAATCAAGATTGAGCCGGACACTCAGTATCCATCCGGCAAATGTCGAGCCGCCTCTGACTCACTACAAACCCCGCGTGCATCGCCAGTTCACCGCGACGACTCAGCCGGCTACGCTCCCGCGGGTGACTGTCACCGATGACGACGGCGATTTGATGGTGCGCTACCGGCACGGCGACCTGCGTGCCTTCGAAGTGCTTTACGAACGTCATCGCGGATCGCTCTACCGCTACCTGTTACGGCAATGCCGTGACAGCGAAACCGCGGCTGATCTTTTTCAGGACGTGTGGGGCCGCATCATTTCGAATCGCGACCGCTATGAAGTGCGGGCACGCTTCACGACCTATCTTTTTCACATCGCCCACAACTGCTCTGTCGACTACTTTCGCCGACAATCCGCACGACGTGCGGGACTCACTGACCCCGTCGATGACTGGAGCGATCAGCTGGTGTCACCAACTCACGAGCGGCCGGACGCGCAACTCGCCCGCGCGCAGCTCGAGCATGCGTTTCGTGCCAGTCTGGCGGAACTTCCGCCGGATCAGCGCGAGGTGTTCCTCCTATATGAAGAGACCGGGCTCGACCTCGAGGAGATCGCTTTCGTGACGGGCGTCGGCATGGAAACTGCGAAAAGCCGGCTGCGCTATGCGCTCAACAAACTTCGGGCGGCGCTGAAGGACGACCCGGCGGTCGAACTGCAAGAGTCGCTCCGTGAGTGATCCGATGGACGACGCGGAATTCGAAACCTACATCGGCCGGCGTTCGCGCCTGTCGCGCCGTTATCGGAACCTGAGCGCGGAGAATCCTCCGAAGGAACTGGACGAAGCGGTGCTCGCGCGGGCCCGTGCGGCGCATACTTTCGATCGCAAGGAGCCGCTGGAGCGCGACATCTACGTTGGATGGATGGCCCCGGTGGCATTTGCAGCAACGGTGATGCTCGTTTTCACGGTTGTCCTTCAGATCGTCATTCGCCCCCAGATTGACGTGCGCCAGGAGTCTGCAGACGAGGCCCACGCACCAGTTGTCGCCGCAGCTCCGCCGCCCGTGGTCGATGCGGAGACAAAGGCGGAAAGCGACACGCGGCTTGCAGCGAATCCGGCTGCCGAAGTCCAACCAGCACGCCGGCTGACCAACAACGTCCCGGCGGCGCCGCCCGCAGCAACCGCTCTCGATCGAGCGAAAATGGCGGCGCCGCAACCCGCCAGGAAGGATACGGTTGCCGAACCGGCGGCACCAGCCGTCGCCGCCGCGAGTACCGATCTGTACAAGAAGGACAGCACCGCGGAATCAGGCGCTCTGCAATCGGTCGTCACGACGGGCACCCGGGCATCCACGGCCAGCATCGAGAGTGCGGGTGCACCGACCGCCGAAGTGGAAACCATGCGGCGGGACCCAAGTGCGTGGCTAGCATTCATCAAGCAGCTGCGCACAAACGGCGACACGGCATCTGCCGACCGGCAGATGAAGCTGTTCCTCGAGAAGTATCCTGGTTACTTCCGCGAACACCCGCTACCTGACGACGCCCGCTAGCGGGCGGTGCAAGCACTGAACTTTGCTAGAATCCCGGGCCTCTCGCACGACGTCCTTCCGGCCGCTGACCTCTTCGGTCGACGCGCCGGATTCGCCGAAGCATGCGGCGTACGTCCGGACGCAATGGAGCCCGAAAAATGAAGAAACCTCTGAATGTCGCAATTACTGGAGCCGCGGGACAGATCGGTTATGCGCTTGCATTCCGGGTTGCATCCGGACAGATGCTCGGAGCCGACCAGCCGGTCAATCTCATGTTGCTCGAGATCACACCAGCGCTCGGGTCGCTCGGCGGCGTGGTCATGGAGCTGAACGACTGTGCCTTCCCGACGCTGAACCGCGTCGTTCCATCGGATGATGTCAGGGTCGCGTTCAAGGACTGCAATATCGCCATGCTCGTAGGTGCGCGCCCACGCGGCCCCGGCATGGAACGCAAGGATCTCTTGCTCGCGAACGCACAGATCTTCTCGGCTCAGGGCAAGGCCCTCGATGCCGTCGCGGATCGGGATGTCCGGGTGCTCGTCGTTGGCAATCCCGCGAATACGAATTCGCTCATCGCGCAGCGCAATGCACCGAGCCTCAAGCCCTCAAACTTCACCGCGATGACCCGCCTCGATCACAACCGTGCGCTGAATCTGCTTGCGGACAAGACAGGCTCGCACACGACGGACATCCGCAAGGTGACGATCTGGGGCAATCATTCAGCTACTCAGTACCCCGATGTCAACCATGCAACGGTCGCAGGCAAGCCCGCCAGGTCGCTGGTCGACGAGAAATGGGTGCGGGAAACCTTCATTCCGACAGTGCAACAGCGTGGCGCGGCGGTCATCAAGGCTCGCGGATCATCGTCCGCGGCCTCGGCCGCGTCGGCGGCCATCGATCACGTGCGCGACTGGATGCACGGAACAGCAGAAGGCAATTGGGTCAGCATGGGCATTCCGGCTGACGGCAGCTACGGCGTCAAGGAAGGAGTGATTTATTCGTATCCCGTGACCTGCGGCGGCGGCTCCTACAAGATCGTGCAGGGACTCGAGATTGACGCATTCAGCCGCGAGAAGATGCAGGCGACCGACAAAGAACTGCGCGAGGAGCGCGACGGCGTGAGGGAATTGATCTAGCGGCACGAGCCAAGGGAATTTTCGAATGATGTCCGTAGGCATTGCGCTTCTCTGGCTGCTCGGGTTCCTGGTCCTGTTCAATTTCCTAGCCTATCGGCGGCTCGGTCTCGGTGCGTTCACAGCGGCATTCCTGCTCCTGCTTGCCGCGTACAGCTACTTCGGCCACGGCCACATTGTGTGGAAGGCGTTCCTGTGGGTGCTATGGAGCGGCCTCGCCTTTCTCAATATTAAACCGCTGCGCAAGACGTTTGTTACGCGCTGGATCTTCCGCGTCTTCCGTCGTGCCCTACCCAACATGTCGAACACCGAGCGCGAAGCACTCGAGGCTGGCACCGTCTGGTGGGATGGGGAGCTCTTCACCGGCAATCCCGACTGGCAGAAGCTCGTTTCCGCGAAAGCTCCACAGTTGAGCGCCGAGGAGCGCGGCTTCCTCGACGGCCCTTGCGATGAAGTCTGCCGAATGATCGATGAGTTCGACACCACTCATCGACGCGGCGATCTTGCGCCGCAGGTGTGGGATTACCTCAAGTCGAAGGGTTTCTTCGCGATGATCATTCCGAAGAAATACGGCGGGCTCGGCTTCTCGGCATACGCGCATTCCTGCGTGCTTGTAAAACTAGCAAGCCGCAGCGTGACTGCGTCATCGACCGTTGCCGTGCCCAACTCTCTCGGTCCGGCCGAGCTGCTGCTGCACTATGGAACAGAGGAGCAGAAAAACCACTACCTACCGCGCCTCGCGCGTGGCGAGGAAATTCCTTGCTTTGCACTGACAGGGCCGCGAGCCGGATCGGACGCTGCATCACTGCCAGATACCGGCATCGTTTGCCGCGGAAACTATCAGGGCCGGGAAGTGCTCGGCCTGAAGCTCAATTTCTCGAAGCGTTACATCACGCTGGCCCCGATCGCGACCGTCGTTGGTCTTGCTTTCCGGCTGTTCGATCCAGAGGAACTCCTCGGCGCGGACAAGACTGACTACGGCATCACCTGCGCTCTAATTCCGCGCAATACGCCTGGCGTCACCATCGGCCGCCGGCACTTTCCCCTCAACGTACCATTTCAGAACGGGCCGATTCAGGGTCGCGACGTATTCGTGCCACTCGATTTCATCATCGGCGGGCCGAAGATGGCCGGCCAGGGCTGGCGCATGCTCGTCGAGCAGCTCTCGGTGGGGCGCTGCATTTCGCTGCCGTCGAACACGACTGGTGGCGCGAAAGCGGGAACGTTCGCGGCCGGCGCTTACTGCCGCATCCGCCGCCAGTTCAACATGTCGGTCGGCCGCTTCGAGGGTGTCGAACAGGTAATCGCCCGCATGGCGGGCCACACCTACATCATGGATGCTGCACGATCAGTCACCGCCGGGGCAATCGACGGCGGCGAAAAGCCTTCGGTGCCATCAGCGATGCTGAAGTACCACGTCACCGAGTTCGGCCGCATGGTTGCGAACGACGCCATGGACGTGCACGGCGGCAAGGGCATCTGCATGGGCCCGAAGAACTACCTCGCGCGCGGCTACCAGGTGGTTCCCGTCGCCATCACCGTTGAAGGCGCGAACATCCTGACGCGAAGCCTCATCATCTTCGGCCAGGGCGCGGTGCGCTGCCATCCTTATGTGCTAAGGGAGATGAACGCGGCGCGGAATACCAATCGCGCGCAGGGACTCGCCGAGTTCGATCGCGCGCTTTTCGGCCATATCGGCTTCACGATCTCGAATGCGATCCGCTCGCTTATCATGGCGTTCACGCTCGCGCGCTTCACCCGCGTGCCCGACGAGGGACCGACGCGCCGCTTCTATCAGCACATCAACCGCTTCAGTGCGTCGTTTGCGTTTGCCGTCGACATCGCCATGCTTTCGCTCGGCGGTTACCTCAAGAAGAAGGAAAATCTCTCGGCTCGCCTCGGCGACGTGCTGTCGTCGATGTACCTCGCCTCGATGGTGCTCAAGCACTACGAGAATCAGGGACGGCCGCCCGAGGATCTGCCGATCGTACAATGGGCCTGCATGACGCTCATGTACAAGGCGCAGGAGCAACTCCACAGCTTTCTGCGCAATTTCCCGATCCGCAGCCTCGCCTGGCTGATGCGCCTGCTGATCTTTCCGCGCGGTCTGACCTACTCGGCGCCGAACGACCGCATCGGCCGCGCCATCGTCGACGCCATCATGACGCCGAGCCTTACGCGCGACCGGCTTGCGGACGGCATCTACCGTACGCTCGAGCCGACCAACCCGCTCGGCCTGCTGCAGGAGGCACTGACCCTTTCGATCGTCGCCGAACCTATAGAAAAGCGTATCCGGGTCGATGGCGTGAAGACTGGGAAGGTAACAGCGCTCGACCTGCCGACGCAGATTCAACAGGCAACGGCGGCAGGGATCATCAGCGAAACCGAAGCCGCCATGCTGCGCGACTATGACCGCAAGGTCATGGACATCGTAAATGTCGATGATTTCGCGCCGGACGAGCTTGGCGTGCAAGCTGCGTCCGAACATTCCGCGGCTCAAATCGCCTGACGGTTGCCGTCCTTGTCACAGGATCTCGTCGCAAGCGGGCGTGACACGGGTGTTCTCAGCGTGCCGCAATGCCAGAACTGTGGCGCGGCGCTGACGGGCCCCTTTTGCAGCGCCTGCGGCCAGCGCGAACACTCGCGGATCATTTCCCTTGGAGCGCTGCTCAAGGAAGCAATCGAGGATTTCTGGCATGTCGACTCCCGACTCTGGCGAACGCTGCGCTCGCTTGTCGCCAAGCCGGGATTCCTCACCGTCGAATTCCTCGCGGGTCGCCGCGTACGCTATGTGCCGCCGTTCCGCCTGTACCTCGTGTCCAGCATCCTGCTGTTCCTTTTGACGTCGCCCCTGCGGGACGACACCACCAATTTCGTCATCGCGGGCGATGCCGCTTCCATGAAGAACACCATCGACGCAACGCAAGCGGCGCTAGCTGCGAAGCGCGCCGAGTTCGCACGCAACCCGCAGAACAGAAGACTGCAGGATCAAATCGACGAGCTCTCGGGTGATTTGCAGGATCTGCGCAGCCTGCAGTCCGGTTCGACGAAGCGCGGAAGCGAATGTGATCAGCTGAGTTTTTCGATCTTCAGCTGGTTGGGGCTGCAGACGAGAGCACGGGCGGCCTGCCACAAGATCACGGTGGACGCCGGAGCGGGACTCGCACGCAGCTTCATCGACAACCTGCCGAAGATGATGTTCGCGTTCCTGCCGCTGCTCGCTCTCGTCAATAAGGTGCTCTACCTGCGCTCGCGCCGCTTCTACGTCGAGCACTTGCTGTTCTTCGTGCACGTGCAGGTGTTCCTGTTCGCCTCGATCAGCGCGATCATAATCGGCAATTGGCTGTTTGCGCTCGTGCCCGGTGGCGTCCACCCGCCCAAAATCGTGTCCGTGGCGATCGCTGCGGGGCTCCTTGCCTACGTCTACCTGTCGCTGCGGCGCGTCTACGGCCAGGGACGTTTCAAAACGTTCATCAAGTTTGGAATTCTCTTCTTCGCGTATACCATCTGCCTTGCCGTGACGATGGTCATCGCCGCGCTGTACACCGCCCTGACACTTTAGAAGACGCATCGAAAAGGGGATCTCCCATGAAACGCCTGGCGTTCGTAATTGCATTGCTCCTCGCATCCGCCGTCGTGTTGCCGCAAGAACGCACGGCATCGCCCGCTGGCGCCGAGGTTTACTTCGTCGGACTCAAGGACGGCACCAAGGTCACCAATCCGGTCACGATCCACTTCGGCCTGAAGGGCATGGGCATTGCCCCGGCCGGTATCAAGTTCGACAACACCGGCCATCATCATCTCTTCGTCGACACCGACATCCCCGCCGACCTCAGTCAGCCACTGCCGGCGGTCGAGAACAAGATCATCCACTTCGGCAAGGGCCAGACAGAGATCACGCTGACCCTGACACCCGGCAAACACACGCTGCAGCTCCTGCTCGGAGACGCCATGCACGTCCCGCACAACCCGCCGGTCATGTCGCAGAAGATCACGATCCACGTGGCCAAGTAACGGACCCCCGATGGGCGTATGAGCGCCCGCGCCATCCTGCACGTCGACATGGACGCGTTCTACGCGTCGGTCGAGCAGCGTGATCGTCCCGAGCTCGCGGGCAGGCCGGTCATCGTTGGCGGCACGGGTGGACGGGGTGTCGTGGCCGCCGCGAGCTATGAGGTCCGCAAGTTCGGCGTGCATTCCGCTATGCCCATGCGCGAAGCGCTGCGGCGTTGCCCGCAGGCGATCTGCATTCCGCCGCGCATGCGTCGCTATCAGGAGGTGTCGCGTCAGGTTTTCGCCGTCTTTCGTGAATTCACGCCGGCCGTCGAAGGACTTAGTCTAGACGAGGCATTTCTCGATATCACCGCGAGCGAAGCACTGTTCGGTGGCGCCGTCGCGATTGCGCGGTCGATCAAGGCACGCATCCGTGAGACGACGGGACTTACGGCTTCGGTTGGCCTCGCATCGAACAAGCTGCTCGCGAAAATCGCATCGGATCTGCGCAAGCCGGATGGATTCGTCCATATCGCTCCCGGCGAAGCGGCGAGCGTGCTCGAGCCGCTGCCGATCTCGCGGCTAACCGGCGTCGGCCGGAAAACAGCGGCGCGACTGGAAGAGCACGGCATTCACACGCTGGGTGAACTGAGCAGGGCCCCGGACGGCGTGCTGTGGCCGATCTTTGGCCGCTTCGCCCGCCGCGTACGCGAACGAGCCACCGGCATAGACGACCGGCCGGTCGTGGCAGACGCCGAGGACCGCTCCATCAGCGCAGAAGAGACGTTTTCCGACGACATCCGCGATCATGCGCTGCTCTATTCGGAGCTCGCCCGGTTGGCCGATCGGACGTGTGCGCGACTTCGCGCCAAAGACCTGATGACCGCCCAGGTCACCGTCAAGATCCGTCGCAAGGACTTCACGACCTACACGCGCCAAAGAACATTCGGGCCCCCGACGCAGGACACGCGATTGATCCTCGGCGTTGCCCGCGAACTTCTCACGACCTGGCTCGATTCGCAGCCCCGTGCAGCAGTTCGGCTGCTTGGCGTCGGCGTGAGTCAGCTAGCGCCGGCCAGCCAGCTGGAACTTTTCGAGGGGACGCGAGCCGCGCAGCCAGGCGCTCTCGATGTGGCGGTCGACCAGATCCATGACAAATTCGGGGCCGAGGCCCTGCAGCGCGCGAGCGAACTTCCGGCGCGCGATCCGGTCTCTGAATGACGGTGCAAGCCTATGTTGCATCGAGGAATTTTACTTCGCGCGGGCGGCGAGGCATGATGCCTTCCCGATGCTGTAGCGGCAGCCGATAAGACCGCTGGTTTCGCTCGATGTATACGAGTTTCTTTGGGCTCAACGAGAAGCCCTTCGCCATCACGCCGGATCCCCGTTACCTCTTTTTGAGCGAGCGGCACGCCGAAGCGTTGGCGCACCTCATCTACGGCATCAAGGAGGCTGGTGGCTTCATCCAGCTCACTGGCGAGGTAGGAACTGGCAAGACTACGGTGGTGCGCAGCCTCCTCGGACAAATACCGAAGGAAGCCGATGTCGCACTCATTCTCAATCCGAGGATAACACCCGCGGAGTTCCTGCTGACGATTTGCGAGGAACTGCAGATTACGGTGCCGACGGGCGAACGTTCGAGCGTCAAGACGCTGGTCGACCTCCTCAATCGGTACCTGCTGCGCGCCCATGGCAACGGCCGGCGCGTGGTGCTCATCGTCGATGAGGCACAGAATCTCTCGACCATCGTGCTCGAGCAGGTGCGCCTGCTGACGAATCTCGAAACCGCGACGCACAAGCTCCTGCAGATCATTCTTATCGGCCAGACGGAACTGCGCGAGCTCCTGGCGCGCGAGGACCTGAGACAGCTCGCCCAGCGAGTGACGGGGCGGTATCACCTGGCGCCGCTAACGCGAACAGAAACCGCCGGCTATGCCCGTCATCGCCTGCGCGTCGCAGGCGCGACGACCGAGATTTTCTCGAATGCGGCGCTGCGCGAGTTGTACCGCCTGTCGAGCGGCATTCCGCGCATAATCAACGTCATCAGCGATCGCGCGCTGCTTGGCGCATTCACGCAGGATCAGCACCGGATCACCGCGAGGGTTGTGCGTGCAGCGGCGGCAGAGGTCTACGGAAGACGGTTCGCACCGCCGTGGCTCGGTTGGGCGACGGGCAGCGCCGTTGTCGTGACAGGCCTCGCGGTCGCCGCGGCAGCTTGGCATTACTGGCGCAACCCGGTTCAGCCCGAAGTCGTGAAAGCGTCTCCCGCCGCAGCAGCTCCGGTTGTGGCGAAGGCGGCGCCGGTCGCAGCTGCGGCACCGAATCCGAAGCTCGCGCAACTGCTCGCGGATCACCCGAATGCAACAAGCCTCGACTCCGCATTCGCGCGGCTGTTCGCGCTCTGGAGCGTCGAGTACCGCGCGGACTCGGGTGACGCGTGCGCATTTGCCGTCCGTCAACAGCTCGAGTGTGTCGATCAGAAGGGTTCCTGGGCCGAATTGCGCACCTTTAACCGGCCGGCCATTCTCTTCATACCGGCGACCGGCGGCACCACGCATCAGATCGTGCTTTCCAGCCTCACCGATGAAGGCGCCACGATCGAGCTCGACGGTGCATCGCACGAGGTCAGCATCGCTGATCTGTCCCAGTACTGGTACGGCAACTACGTGCTGCTATGGCGTCCGGTCGATGTCAATGCGCACGAGCTTGCGATGGGCGCGCGTGGCGCCTCGGTCCGCTGGCTGCGTCACAGCCTGGAACAATTGCGCGGCGTACCGCGTTCGCCGGAGATCAACGACGACGTGTTCGACGAAAAGCTCGCGCGACTGGTCGAGGACTTCCAGCGCGATCACCAGTTGACTGTCGACGGCATAGCCGGCATGCAGACACAGATCGCGCTGGATACGGCGCTTGGCAATCCAGGCCAGCCCTACCTCATGCCTCCGGCCAGTCCGCGAGGCTGACGGTAACGCCATGTCATTCATTCTCGATGCCCTCCGCAAGTCCGAGAACGATCGCCAGCGCGGTACCGGACCGTCCTTCGCCGACGTGAAGTCCGCGGGCCGCGGGCGTCGCGTTCCGATCTGGTGGCTTGTCATCGGCGTCCTGCTACTCATCAACGTCGCCGCGCTCATCGTGCTGCTGACCCGTCGAGGCGACTCCGCCCAAGCGAGTGCTCCGGCCATTGAAGCGCCCGCGGTATCGATCAGCACATCGAATGCCGCAGCGAAGATTGCGGAGCCTGCACAGCTGCCGCCCGCGCCCGTTGCATCGCCATTGCCGGCCGCCGCCGCGCCTTCGGGATCCACGTTCGACTATTCGACGGATGCGGGACCGCCGCAGGAACCGCTGCTCGACCACCCACAGCTCACGAACTATGCGTCGGACCAGAATCTGCCGACGATGAATGATGTTCTCGCCCAGGGCCGCGCGAAGCTGCCGGACCTGCATCTCGAGATGCACGTGTATGCGTCCGCGCCAGAACAGCGGTTCGTCTCGATCAATTCACGCAAATACCACGAAGGCATGCAGATCGACGACGCGCTGCGCATCGAAAGGATCACGCCGGACGGCGTCATATTGAATCAGCGCGGTCTGCGTTTCCTGCTGCCGCGCCAGTAGCGCATGACGAGCGCGGCCGCTGCCGTCGTTCCCCTGCCGAGCATCGACGGCAAGCACCTCGCCGACGCACTGCGCGCAGGCATCTACCGGCTGCTGACGCGCCAGGAACACCTCGACAAGATCAACGTCTTCCCCGTACCGGATGGCGACACCGGAACCAACATGGCCATGACGCTGACGACCGTGCTTGCCGTCCTCGAGCGGGGATCGAACGCTCACGCCGGACAAGTCCTCACCCAGGTGGCCGACGCGGCGATCGACGGCGCCCGCGGCAATTCCGGCGCAATCCTCGCGCAGTTCTTTCTCGGACTCGGCGATCGATTGGGTCATCTCGAGGTGTTGACACCGGCCGATTTCGCCGCAGGCGTGGAGGGCGGGTCCGCATACGCGCGCGATGCCATGACCGAACCGAAGGAGGGAACGATCCTGACCGTGCTCAAGGACTTCGCGACGTCCCTCATCGCAGACGAGCGGGCGGGCACTGCGGACTTCGTACAGCTTTTCGAGCGTGCGCGCGCGCGTCTTAGAGTTTCCGTCGAAGCGACTCGCGACTATCTCGATGAAATGCGGCGGGCGAATGTCGTCGACGCGGGAGCTCAGGGTTTCGTGGAAATTGTCGAGGGCGCCACAGACTACTTCGCGACCGGCGAAGTGCCACGGGCCTCGGCGGCAACTGTGGTGCACGATGGCGTGGAACCGACGGCCGGCGCCGAGATCGACGTCCGGCATCGCTACTGCACGGAGTGCACGGTGACGGGCGCCGCACTTGATCGCAGGCGGGTGCGGGAAGCGCTCGCGTCGCTCGGCAGCAGCCTCGTCGTCGCCGGTCACGGCGGCAAGCTCAAGATCCACATTCATGCGAACGTGCCGGCTGCCGTGTTCGAAACCTTGCGCCCGTTCGGAGAACTGAGCGGACAAAAGGCCGACGACATGCGCCGCCAGCAGCAGCTTGCCCACCACCCGGGCAGCCGCGGAGTCGCGGTCGTCACCGATTCGGCGGCCGACATTCCAGACGAGGAATCGGAGCGTCTCGGTATTCACGTAGTGCCGGTGCGCGTGCATTTCGGCAATCGCAGCTATCTCGACAAGGTGGGCTTCACGCAGGATGAGTTCTACCGCCTGCTAGAGACGAGTCCCGAACATCCGAAAACTTCGCAGCCCCCGCCCGGCGATTTTCGGCGCGCGTTCGAATTCCTCGGCTCGCATTTCGACGCTGTCGTCTCGATCAATCTCACCGGCAGCGTCAGTGGCACGCTGGGCGCAGCGCAGGCAGCAGCCGGCCGGGTCCGCACGCATGGCAAAGTCCATGTGATCGACAGCCGCAACGCCTCCCTCGGCCAGGGACTCATCGTGATGTACGCCGCCGAGTGCGCCGCCCAGGGATATTCCAGCGATGAAATCGAGCTCGCTGTGCGGGCCATCGTGCCGAAGACACTGACGCTCGCGATGCTTGGACGGCTCGACTACGCGGTTCGCGGTGGCCGCGTACCTCGTATCGTAAAGATCATCGCGGATGCATTGCGACTGACGCCCGTGCTTCGCAGCCACTCGAGCGGGCAGATTGGCGCGGGACCCGTGATCTTCGGCCGACGCAATCGCGTGGAGCGATTCGCACGACTCATCCGGCGGCGGATGGCGGCGGGCGTGAGCTATCGGGTCGCTGTCGGACATGCCAATGCGGAACCCGAAGGGCGTAAGCTCCTCGCGTCGATCCTCAACGGGCACGACGGTATTCACTCGAGTTTTCTCACAACGACGGGGACGGCGCTCGGGGTACATGGTGGCCCGGGAATGCTGGTCTGCGCGATCCAGGAATACCAGCCGCCACGGCGCCGGCCCGACCAACCCAACGCGACGCAACGGATCTGAAAGGCATGAAGCAATCCACCCACTTTGAAACGCTCGCGATCCATGCCGGCCGGCCGGTCGATCCGACGAGCGGCGCTATCACGCCACCGCTCGTCATGAGCACGACGTTCGAACGCGCCACCGACGGCAGTTTTCCAAGCGGGTTTTCCTACGGCCGCACGGACAATCCGGTCCGGCGCGCGCTCGAGGAATGCATCGCGGCGCTCGAGGGTGGCGGCCACGCGTTCTGTTTTGCGTCGGGCAGCGCTGCCGTCACTGCGACTTTCAGTCTCCTGAAACCCGGCGAGCATCTGCTCGCACCGGCCGAGTGCTATCACGGCACGCTGTCACAGGTGCGATCGCTCTTTGCAACACACGGCATCGAATTCGATCTCTTTGAGGCGCGCGACGCCTCCAACCTGCAGGTGCAGGTCAAGGCGAACACGCGACTGATCTGGGTGGAGACGCCAAGCAATCCGCTGCTCGGCGTGAGCGATATTGCGGCGATTGCACGCGTTGCGCATGCGGGCGGCGCCAGACTTGCAGTCGACAGTACGTTTGCAACGCCCCTCGCACAGCGTCCGCTCGATCTTGGCGCAGACCTGGTGGTCCACAGCACGACGAAATATTTTGGCGGGCACAGCGACGTGACGGGCGGTGCGATCATCGTTCGCAATGCCGGCCTCGCGAAGGAACTCGTCAATCTTCAGGTCCTCGGTGGCGCCGTGCCGTCGCCGTTCGATTGCTGGCTGATCCGGCGGAGCATTGCGACGCTCCCCATTCGCTTTCGCACGCAGAGCGAGACCGCTGGTCAGATCGCCGAGTACCTCGCGCAATCCTTGAACGTCGAACGGGTCTTCTATCCCGGATTGCCGACCCACTCGACGCACGAGCTTGCGTGCCGGCAGATGCGATACCACGGCGCAATTGTTTCCTTTTGCGTTCCTGGAGGAGCGCCCGAGGCCTTGTCCGTTGCCGCCCGTCTCGAACTGTTCACGAGAGCGACAAGCCTCGGTGGCATCGAGAGCCTGGTGGAACATCGGGCATCGATCGAAGGCCCGACCACGCGGACACCACAAAATCTGCTCCGCCTATCGATCGGCCTCGAGCACGTGGACGATCTCATCGCGGACCTGGCGCAGGCGCTCGGTCGCGCCTGAGGACTCACTCGATGGTGAGCGACTCGAGCATCCCGTCGAGTCGATCGAGCCGCGGCGTGAAATCTTCGGCGCGTGCCGCGCCCAGCTTCTTCGCAACGTCCTCGAGGTAGGCCTTATGACTCGCCACGAACCGATCGTAGTCGGCGAGCAGCGCGAGCGCGGCGTCGGGCGCAGGGAGCGCGCGGCTCGTGAGCGGGTAGTTGAGCGTTACCCAATACTTGCCGTCATCGGTGAGACCGTGAAAGACATAGATCACGTCCTGATCGGTGACCGGCAGCATGTCTGCCTGGTACACCGTCAAAAAGCGCACGCCGCGGCCATGATGAAATTGCAGGTACTTCGTGCCCGTTCGAAAAACTTCGCGTGCGCCCGCGTAGCCGGCAACGGACGGCAATCCGATGTCGAGTCGGTTCGGTTCATCGTCTAGCACCTTCTTCAAGGGTGGCAGCGGGTCCTCAACGGATCGCCCGAGGCGCTTGTAGATCCATGACCAGTCCTTCGCCGGATACACGATCAGCGAGCGCGATTCCGGCAGGGCCGGGTCGGCGAGCGTCGCGGGATCTAGGATGACCATGAGGTGCGCGGGCGTCGCCTGTGTTCCGGGCGCAGGCCGCGCAGCCAGTCTCGAAGCCGGACGATGCTCAACGCGTACTGCCGCGGCAACACCAGTCCGGTCGAACCGCACCTGATCCTCGCGCAGGGCAATCTCCTTTGCAGGCAGCGGCTCTGGTCCGGATACGGCACGCGGTTCTTCGTGCGCCCTTGAACATGCGGCTAGCACGCATGTGAGGACGATCCGGATGGCCCACCGCATCGCTGTTCAGCGTCCGCCGGCGAGCGCGAGCCGCGCGCCGAGGCCGATGAAGACCGTAGCAGACAGCTTGCGCAACCAGAAACCAGTGCGCGCGCCGCCCGATGCGAACCGCCGCAAGGAGCTAGCAACGAGAGCAACCGCCAGGTTGATCAGCGTGCCGCTGAAATTGAAAAGCACGCCCAACAGCAGGAACTGGCTCCACAACGGACCTCGTGCGGGGTCTGCGAACTGCGGCAGGAAGGCAAGAAAGAAAAGCGCCACCTTGGGATTGAGGACGTTGGTGATAAGCCCCTGCAGAAAGATCCTCGACGACGAGGCGGCCGGCGGCGGCTGCGCTGTGCCGGTCGGTCTTTCGAAGAGCAGCCGGACGCCCAGATAAATGAGGTAGGCGGCCCCCGCGTAGCGGACGGCGTTGTAAGCGGCGGGCGCCCTCGCAAGGATTCCCGCCAGACCGAACGCCACCAGAGCCGTATGCACCACGCACCCGGCAGCGACCCCGAGCGCAGAGAGCACGCCGGCCCGCCGCCCATGCGCGACGCTTTGGGCCGAAATGTAGAGCATGTCCGGACCCGGCGTGAGATTGAGAGCGATCGTCGCTGTGGCGAACAGAATCCAGTCTTGCGTAGCCATGCCTTGTGGCGCGCCTGTGGCGACCTCCCAAATTGCCGCTGCCCCTGTGCCCCCGGGGGCTCACGAGCTAAGCTGAGCCCCAAGTATGAGGCACTTGAGTCGTGCATTTGAATGGCTTGCAGCGCTGTTTGCGCTGGCAGCGGTCGTCGCGGCTTTCGCGGCGACGTCGAAATCTGCGCTCACGCCGGTCGAGGTCACCGTTCATTTCCCTGGAGAAGCGCGCACGGCGGCGATCGTATACGCGCGCGAGCTGAGCACCGGTGGTATCACCACTCTGCGCGCGGAGGCCGGAGCGTCCGGACTGATCCTGAAGCTTGCGCCGGGCCGTTACTGGCTGTTCGCAGAGCCCGACGATCCGGGAGTTCCGGATCTGCTCGGTGCCCACACCGAATGGAGCGTTTGCCGGGCAGCTGCGCCCACCGCCGACGCTTCTGCTTGTAATTCGCATCGGCTCGTTGAGATTGTCGTCGAGCGTGCGCCGATCGCGAACCTTGCAATCGACGACTGGGATCTGCAAGGCGAAGCCATTCGCAACCTCGATCAGGCGCTCAACCGCAATCCGGACAGGCCGGACGACGTCGATCTCGGTGCACCGAGATTCTCGGAATACCCGGCTCGCATCCTCGCGCCGATCACCCCATATCAGTTCGATCCGGCTTCGCGTCCGGAGGGCGCTCAATGGGAAGCCGCGGCTCGCGCGGCCGCGGTTCACGGCGTCAATTTTGCCGGCCACTGGCTCGTCGTCGCCAACAGCTGCGGGGAGCGCTGCGCGAGCTATGCCCTCGTCGAATGGCCGACCGGCCGGATCTTCGTGCCGGACGCGCTGCGCGCCATTTCGAGTGCGCTGCCCTGCAATCGGGCGCAGCCCGTTCAGCATCGCGCTGACAGCCGGCTGCTGGCCGTCACCCAATCCGACGATCACAGCGTCCTCACCCGCTACTATCTCTGGGATGATTCCAAGGGCTCGTTGACCGAAATCGCGAGTTACCGCGGCAGCGCGGAACGCTATTGCGAGCGCGACTGACGGTTCACTCCGCGATGTACCACTTCTTGTCGATCATCTCGACTGTGAAGCGGTCGAAGGGCAAGCCCTGCCCTGTCATGTCGAAGACTGCCCGCGTATTGTTGTACTCGTAGCGCGGCCTTAGTGTTTGCGCGACCTCGAGCGTGATCCGTATCCTGTCGCGCATCGCCTGGCTCTTTTCGCACTGGCTGATCAGTGTCTTGGCCGCGGCGGCGGACGTCGCCTTGCGAAAGCTCGGGCTCATGACATTGTTGTAGTAGTCGCTGCAGCGTGCCTCCTTCAAGGCTGCGATCCCCATGTCGAGGAGCTTTGCGATTGCCGGATCGAGCGGCGCAACGTGACTGTCGCCGACATCGCGCGCACCGATATCTGCCCCGGCAATGATCGCCTCGATCTTTTCCTCGAGCTCCGTTGGCACCACTGCGGCCCACTGCTTGCCGTACGGCGTGAGAGTAACGAGAAGAACGCTCGACGCGCCGCGGCCGTTTTCGTCTTCCCAGCCGCGCACGACTATGTGCTCCATCTTGTCTTCCTGCACCTTGCCGATTACGCGCGTCTTGTTCATGGCGCGTGGCGCAGCCAGGAAGCGCTTGACGAAGAGCGACATCGTCACATGCGGCGTCATGTGGCGGATGTCGTCGACAGTGACAGCGGCACCGAACAGTCGCGTCCGGATGTCCTTGCTGCTCTCCTTGGCTTCGGCTTCAACGGCGTCGAGCGCGAGTTTGCGCACGCGCGCGAGCTCATCCGGGTGGATTGCAAAAGTGACGGCATCCCAGGCCTCGTGGCTCCACGCCTCCGCGAATCCCTTGGCGAACTCGATGTCCGCCGGTTCGGCGTGCGCGGCGCCGCCGACGAGACACAGGCCGACTGCCCACGCGGCGATCTGGTGCAAAGGGCGATGGTTACTTCGATGAATCATTGTGGGGAAATCCTGGTAGCGGCACGCGCGACCGGCTTATTGACCCGGCGCCCGTCGCCAAAGTTCGATCGGAGTCGTTTCTACGGACGGAAGTCTATAACGACAGCGTAGTGATCAGAGCCGAGGGATGGCCCCACCCGATAGCTGGCGACGGCAATATTTGAATCCACGAAGCAGCGATCGATCGGAATCCACAATGGAACGAACCAGACTGGCCAGGTCGGTTGAAGCGCACGGCCGCGGCTGCAGTCGCGCAAGCCCGAGGCCGCCAGAAAATCCGAGTAGTAGGGCGAGTAGGGCGTCACATTGAAATCGCCGACGACGATCACCGGTTCACCGGCTCCCCGCAGCACACGACCCAGCGCGAGGAGTTGACTGTTTCGCCATTTCGCCGTAACGGGCCCCAAGGGAATGGCGAGGTGCACAGCGACGACCCGGAAACGAATGCCGCGCGACTCCAGCTCGAGCTGCATCCATGGCGCTGCACGGGCATCGGCATCCGGAGGGATGACCCTGATCGGCACGATGCGACTGAGGCAGGCCAGGCCGCTTCGCGGGCCATCGCCCGTGAAAAGTGAAAACGCATATCGCGCCGCTAGCACAGCAAGGTGCTGCTTCCACGCGTCGGTAGTTTCGTAGAGGCACACGATGTCCGGCGAGAGGCGCTCGATCTCGCCTATGAGCGCGGCGTAATCGGAATTTCGGTAGTAGACGTTGAAAGAGAGGATCCGCAATGGCCGCGTCCCTCCGGCCAGATGGTCGAGCGGACCGAAACGCAGCTCGATCAGGGCAACCGCATGAATGGAGAGCGCCGCCGCACACGCAAGTGCCAGGGCCCGGCGGTCACTCAGCCAGAGGACAGGGATCGCGAGCGCAGCGCCCGTTACGTACTGCCAGCGAAAGTGGCTGAAGAGTTCAAATACCCAATACTGCCGGGCGGCAAGACTTGCTGCCGTCGCCAGAATCAGAGCGCAGGCGAGTACGGTTGCCGCACGTCGCGCGAACGCGGGAATTGGCGCGCGTGTCATCGGATGGAGGCCGCAGGAACTGCGGTCACGGCAGGGATTTCATCGATGGGGCGCGTTTACTGCAGAGCGAGCGAGCGCGAGCGCGCTTTGCCGTAGAGGAGTTCGACCTTCTGCACGCCGCGGACGCGGCGCGCTGCGTGTCGTACTTCGTGCAGAAGCCTCAACAGCAGGCGGCATTCCGGGCGGTGGTTCGGTGCATCGGGATTCGGCAGTACGCCAACGTGCAGGACGACGAATCGATCCGGCGCTTCGCGCGCGAAAACGGCGACGCCAACCGGCTTGCCGTCCTGGGAGCGTACGGCGAAAAGCGATTGCACTTCGGAAAGCGTCGGCACCTCGACACGCAGGCTCCCTTCCCGCTCCACAAGCTCCGGCGCACCGTAGCGTTCGATCGAATACTTGATTCCATCCAGTACGCGGTGCTGACTGGAATTGAAAAAGAGGAGATTTTCGAGCGCTTCTCGGTGTTGCGGGCTAATGCGTGAGGTCAGATGAACCGTGCCGGCCATGCGCTCAACCTCGATCGATGAACCCCTCGACCCCCCACCCGAGCCTCCCTGGAGTGCCCCGGCAGCCTGTGCATGCTACTCATGCCGACATAATTCACAAATCCTGCTTGGTGCGACGCACCAAACTGTGCGCAGAAAGTATCTTACGGCCTATCGCGGCAATAACTTGCCGTGCCCTGTAGTGCCGTCCCGAGCGGGAGATCGTTCGTGCCCCAAGGTCGCAATGACCTGGCGATGCGCTTTGAACCTGCGGCGTTGTCTGATCGCAAGCTGGCCCGTGGTCCGACGATCACCGACCTTGTCGTCTTGACGGATAGCGAAGAGTTTCAGTCGGCGCTCAAGGAGGCGGTCAACACGCAGCAGCGAGTCTGGCGCGTACCGACGACGGATCAAGCGGCGGAGCTGCTCGCAGCCGGACGCGTCGGGGTGCTCGTTCTTGACACCGAGTGCGTGCCTCGCGGCGCACCGACGCTCATCACGCGGCTGAATCTCGAATTCCCCGACCTCGTTGTGGTGGTAGCCGGCACGCACGATGAGGTCTCAGAGTTCGCACACCTCGTCGGCGAAGGGCTGGTCTATCGCTTCCTGCAGAAGCCCGTGTCGCCAGCGCGCGTCCGTGCATTCATCGATGCGGCCGTGCGCAGGCACTCAGAGCTCGTTGCCGAGGCACCAGCGTCCGTCGTCTCACGCAAGAAGAAACGACAGGCGCGCCCGCTATCCTTCTGGAAAATGCTGGTCGGTATCGCCGTGATCGCGACCGGATACCTGATGTGGCATCAGTCGGGGTCTGTCTCGCAGGTCGCTGCTGCACCGAAGCTCTCCGCTATCGCTCCGACGCCAGCTCCAGTCTCTGCGCCGGCGCAGACCGCGCCGGTCGCCGTTTCGGCTGGGAATGACGAGGCTGCGAGCGACCAAGCTGCCATCGATCGAGCGGCGGCAGCCGCACAAGCGCGCGTACGCCCCGCGTCATCGTCGCTGAAGCAAGCAGGAACTTCTCCGGCGACGCCGATGCAGTCTCCCACTTTGACTGCGACTGCGACTACTGACGCCGGGCGTCGCGGCAGCAGCTCGCCCCGATCAGCAGGTGGCGCAGCTGGTTCTGGACGCCGACGTCATACTCGAAGCGGTCACTCTCAACGAATCGCAGGCAGGCGAGGCGAAGCGGTTGCTGTCGAACGCGTTGAAGCTGGATCCGCAGAACTCGCCGGCACTCAAGTCCTACCGGCAGTTGCAGGATCGGATGGTCACGCAGGCGCAGGCCGCTATTGCCCAATCGGATTCCGCTGGCGCCAATCGCTGGCTCGCGCAAGCGGACAGCCTCGGTGTCAGCGGGACGAAACTCGCGCCGCTGCGCCGCTCGCTTGCCGACGCCGAGCAGAGCCAGCGAACCGACCGTCTCTCGGGTCTCGCCAGGCTCGCCGCGCAGCGCCTGGCTGACGACAAACTGATCGAGCCTGCGGGCGACAGCGCGCGCCAGTATCTAAAGCAGCTGCAAACGGAAGACCCGGCCCTCGCGGCGCCACTCTGGCAGCAGTTTGCCGAGCGCTTGCTCACCAAAGCAAAGCGCGAGTCGTCGCAGGGCAATTACGATGCGGCCGATCGCTGGCTGAAAGAGGCGGAGGACACCGGCCTCATCGCAAGCGCAATCGCGGATGCGCGCAACGAGGTTGAGGGCACGCGGGCACGAGCCGCGTTCCTTGCGAATGTGGTTCCTTCGAGCCAGCTGAAGATAACGAGGTACGTGGCTCCCACCTACCCGCCGAAAGCCATTGCAGCGGGGCTCGGGGGTTGGGTGGAGCTGGAGTTCACGGTGGATACTTCGGGCAACGTCGGTGATATCGAAATCAAGCGCGCCGTACCGACGGGAGCCTTCGAAAAGGCCGCCGCTGATGCCGTCGCGAAGTGGCGGTTTCAGCCCGTGATGCGTGCGGGCGCAGCGGTCGAGCAACGCGCGGCCGTGCGCATGCAGTTCAAGATGGTGCACTGACCCGACGGGGATGGAACCCACGAATGACCGCACGCGTTCTCATCATCGATAGCAAGCGCGACTCCGGCATGGAGCTCGCGCAGAAAGTCTGCCTTGCTCTCCCGGACGCAGCTGTAGTGTTTCACACGCGCGCACGGGTCGGCGAGGACGATGCCGCGCTCAACGAATTCTCGGTCGTCGTGCTATCGTGCCGCCGCGATGCGGACGCGGACTCCACTACCGACGAAGGGCTCGCGGAACTGAAGGCGCTCCTCGGGCAGCCGAAATGTCCGCCGGTAGTGGCAATCGCGGCGGGCAATGACAGCCACCGGGCGGCGAGCGTGATCAAGGCGGGCGCCTTCGACTGCGTCGCCGAAGAGAACTTGAGTCCGGCAACGCTGGCGGCGAGCCTGCGGCAGGCGCTCAAGCGCGAACGCGCGGAGCGCGCAAAGAGGCGCAAGCCGCGCCATATCGAACCCGATCCGCTCGGCATTCCGGGCTACCGCGTCATCAAGCCGATCGTGCTCTCGGACCGTTCGGCTGTGTACCGGGCGTACAGCGAGAAGCTCCGGCGCGAAGTCGCACTGAAGGTGCTTACCTTCGGCGGGGATGAAGAGCGGGCGCGCGAAGAAGCGGATCGCCTCAAGCGCGAGTACGACATCATCGTCACGCTGTCACATCCCGCGATCGTGACGATTCACGACTTCGGCCAGACGAACGATTCGAGCTACATCGCAACGGAGTACTTCGCGCATGGCAGCCTTAAGGACCGTCTGAAGAAGGGACTCACCGTCGATGAGTCGGTTGCTTACTTCAAGCAGATCGCCAATGCGCTGCGGGCGCTGCACGCGGCCGGCGTCCTGCACCGCGACCTGAAGCCCGCCAACGTCATGCGACGGGCCGATGAGAGCCTCGTGCTGATTGACTTCGGTCTCGCGCGCCGAGTCGAGTCAAGCACGGTCATGACCGCCGCAGGGGAAGTCCGTGGCTCTCCGTATTACATGAGCCCCGAGCAGGCCGAGGGTCGCTCACTCGATGACCGGAGCGACCTCTACAGTCTCGGCGTAATGTTTTTCGAAATGCTCGCCGGCGCGAAGCCGTACAACGGCCAGAACGTCTACCAGATCCTGCAGAGCCACATCCACGCGGAGATTCCACGGTTGCCGGAGCATGCTGAACGCTTTCAGCGAATCGTCGATCGCCTCATGGCGAAAAATCCGCGCGAGCGCTACGCCTCGGCAACGGCTGCGTTGCTAGCCGTCGAGGCGGCCGCGGCGAGTCACGCAGACGACAGCCCCGATCAGGTGCGGGCCGTGGTATCGAGCAGCAGCTGACGCTGATGCCGACGACCCAGGATATAGGCGACCAGCGCCCAGATCGCTGAAGCGCCCGCGCCCACCCACGCAATCGTGCCGGTGGTTGCACCCCGCCCCATCAGAAAATCATGCGCGAGGGCATTCACCCAATCCGAGAATCGGTAGATCACGGTGTCGATGAAGTTCTTTGCCTTGTACTTCGTGGCGCGCGGCACCGAGGTAAACAGCATTTCACGGCAGGGCCGCATGACCGAGTATTCGCCGGAACGGCGCGCGATGAGCACGCCAATGACGACAGGGAGCGCCGGTACCAGCGCCAGCACGGAAAATCCGAGCACCATCATCAGTGGCACGCTGATGAGCATCACAGCAACGCCGAGCCGCGAGGTAAGCCGGCCCACGGCAAGAACCTGCAGGATCAACGCGAGCGCATTGGCGGCGAAGTCAATGCGACTCAGTAACTGCGTGCGGGCCACCTTGTCGAGGATGACTGACTCGATGAGTGCCTGCTGCTGGAGGTAAAGGAGCGTCGATGCGGTTGACAGCAGGAAGATGAAGATGCCAATGCCCATGAGGTATCGCGACGTGAATACCAGGGAGAAGCCCGCGAAAGGATTGCCGCCGATCGGCCGCTCCGGTGGTCGCTGAGCCTTCTCAACGCCGACACCGGACCCGAACCGCTTTATCAGCGTAATCATGAGCACCATCGCCAGCGCCCAGAAGCACACCGAAACCAGCAGCAGATTCGCGTTGCCGAGCGATCTGACCAGCGCGCCGGTGAGGGCCGGACCGAGAAGGCTGCCTGCGCTGCTGCCTGCAGCCACGAAACTGAAGATGCGTACTGCCTGTTCGCTAGAAAAAGTGTCGGCCATGAGACTCCAGAACACCGACACGACGAAGAGATTGACGACGCTCACCCATACGTAGAATACGCGGGCCGCAGCCTCGGAATCCGGGCTCTCTCTCAGTACGTAGTAGAAACCGAGCAGATTCAGAATGAAGAAAACGTACACGATCGGCAGAAACACGCGGCGCGGAAATCTCGAGGCGAGCCAGCCATAGATCGGCATCGCGACGAGCATGCCGATGAAGGTCCAGCCGAAGAGGCCGCTGAGATTCGTGCTGCGCGAATCGATTCCGCCGATCAGCACCATGCTGTCGCGCAATGGCCTGAGGATCGCATAGCCGGTGAAAAGCGAGAACAGGCAGAAGAAGGCAAGAATCGTCGCCGAGGTCTCGTCTGCGTGCACATTGGAGAGCCTTTGCAGCAGGCGGTTGAACGCGGATCGATTTGCGGTGGAATCGTCGGACATGGGGCGGCTTACTCTCCTCGAGGGTCGAAATCGACGGCTAAAGTGAATCGAAGTAGCGCGCCATTTTCAATCGCGTCGGCTCGTCCGGCAGGCTCCCGCGGCCCGCGGCGAGATTATCGGCCATGTGCGCGGGATTCGAGCTTGCCGGAATGGCACAGGTCATCGCCGGATGGGAGATGACGTACTTCAGGAAGAACTGGGCCCAGCTCGAGCAATCGAAATCTGCGGCCCAGGACGGCAGCGGCTTCCCGCGCACGCGCGCGAAGATTTCCCCCTCCTCGAATGGACGATTGGCGAGCACCGCGATCCGGCGGTCTGCGCACAGCGGCAGCAGGCGTTTCTCGGCGTCGCGCGTCGCGATCGAGTGATTGAGCTGCACGAAGTCCCAGTCCGCCGCACGGATCACGCGCTCGAGCTCGGCGTGCGCCGACACGGCATAGTGCGTGACGCCGAGGTAGCGGGCCTTGCCCTGATCCTTGAGCTCGAGCAGTGTTTCGCGGTGGACCTGCCAGTCCCGCAGGTTGTGGATCTGAATGAGATCGAGGGCGGCGACCTTAAGAAAGGTCATCGAGCGGGCGATCTGCTCGGCACCCGCGCGCTGGCCGTCGGTCCAGACCTTCGTCGCCATGAAGACACGCGGCGGATCGCGGTTTGCCAGCAACTCACCGAGCACGGCTTCGGACCGGCCATACATCGGGGACGTGTCGATGACACTCGCGCCCGAGCTCACGAAAAGCCGAAGCACTTCTCTGAGCGGCGCGCGTTCGGTCTCGCTCGCACCGACATCGAACGTCGCCCAGCTGCCCATGCCGATCGCGGGCAGAGCTTCGCCGCTGCCCGGAATGCGCTTGTCGATCATGCGGCCTCCTGCGACATTGGCGGCTCTGGACCGAATGCCGGCGGCCAGAGTGCCCGCCGCAGTCACCTGCAGGAACGCGCGCCGACTGATCATCGTTTCTCTGACGACAGCGCGAGAGTATTGCCTTCCGTGTCCTCAAAGAACGCCATGTGCAGCTCGTGGTCCGGCATACGCGCCACGAGGTGAGGCTTCGCTGAGAAGGTTACGCCCGCGGACGCGAGCCTCTGATACACACCGTCGATGTCATCGACCTGATAGTAAAGGATGGACGCGGCGTGGTCGTACTGCGGCGCGGAAGCGATAGAGAGCATGAGTCGCAGCCCGCCGCATTCGAAGAATGCCATCTGCGGGGGCACTTGGAACAGCAGGCGCAGGCCCAGGGTGTCACGGTAGAAGGCAACCGCCCGTGACAGATCGCGCACGTTGATAGCGATCTGCTGTATCCGCTTGAGGTCGAGTGTGGCCATGCCCGCGGCTCCCGCTGCGAAGCATGATTATCTCGCGTCCCGTCGCAAGTTCACGCGGGTTTCGACCTCGCAGCGTCGTCGGTTGGCGGCGGACGGCGGACCCTCAGCGATGCGTGTCGAATGCGGTCGTCGCAACCTGCGCCCCGCCAGCGGCTGCGACCTTATGGGACGGCTCGCCGTACTCACCGAGAATGAGCACGAAAAGGAGCGCGGCCGCGACTCCGGCGATCGGTCCCCAAACACGATTCGAGACGATGAACATGGCAGCCTCCGCAGCTCGAACTCGACAACTGGGCACAGGCTAGCCGGATTAATTGTTCGGATATACTATCCAATCAAGAATAGATTGTTCTGTATTGGAGAACAGTTAATTGGTCGAGGATGAGCGCCGGCGGCGTTTCGATCAGCTCCTTGCGATGCGCACCTTTGCGCGCGTCGCCGAGCTCGGCAGCTTCACCCGCGCCGCCGACGACTTGAGCCTCGCGCGTTCCGTCGTATCGCAGCTCGTCCGCCAGCTCGAAACAAGACTTGGCGGCCAGCTCCTCAATCGCACAACACGCAAGGTGAGTCTGACGGCTGAAGGTGAAGAATATCTGGCGCGAAGCCAGCGAATCTTCGTCGAGCTCGCGGCAGCCGATGAACTGGTGTCGCGCGCGCGGTTTCGCCCGCAAGGCCGGTTGCGCGTGGACGTTCCAACGGCTTTCGGCCGCTACCTCCTAATGCCCGCGCTTCCGGAATTCATGCGCCGTTACCCCGAAGTGCAGGTCGAAGTGCGCATGAACGATCGCGTCATCGATCTGGTACGGGAAGGCGTGGATCTTGCGCTGCGCTTCGGACCAATCCGGCAATCAAGCCTCGCTGTACGCCGCATCGGGCGGACACGACTCGTCACCTGCGCGTCACCGAAATATCTCGCGCAGGCGAGCGCTCCGCGGCGGCCTGAAGACCTGCTGCAGCATCGCTGTATCGGTTATGTGCATTCGGACACCGGACGCACGGTCGACTGGTCCTTCACCCGGGACGGGAAGCGGCGGCGGCTACGCGTGCCGAGCGTACTGGCGTTCAACACACCGGAAGCGCCAGTCGCGGCAGCCTTGAGCGGCGTTGGCATCGTGCAGACCAATGACGCACTTGTCGCCGCTTATCTCGCGGACGGGCGGCTGCAGCTCGTGCTCGAAGAATGGATAGCGGAGGGGCCGCCGATCTCAATCGTGTTTGCACACAGCGGCCGGATTGCGGCCAAAGTCCGCGTTTTCGCGGACTTCATTGCAGACCTGATGCGCAGCTGGCGCGACCGGCACCACCTGCCTGGCTGATCCGCCAGATGGGCGCGTCAGCGTCGGACTGATCGCAAGCGCGACATCAGGGCGAAGGCGCCTGGCACCCTCATTAGCCAGAGCAGGAGCCGCCACAGCAAGCGTTGCGAGGCGGGGACCGGATGTCCCGGAAGCGCCGCGCGATAGCTTGTCCCAGGAGTCTCGTGCACGTACAAGGCCCCCGCCGCGACGGCAACCGTGCGCTGCGATCCATTGATGACATAACGCCCGGGCGACGATCCTTGTGACTGGCATTGGATGTCGGAGACCTCGACCTCGCCCTCCAGGGCGGCCTGGTCGGCCTTTTCAAAGACGATCTCCATGTGGGACCCGTGGGTCGCATCGTCGGCGCTTTCGAGCACCCAGCGCTGCCCGCCTCGATCGAGGGATAAGGCGTTGAAACGCCGATTGATTACCCAGCCAGGCTGCATCGCTGTCGATAATCCTTACAAGCGGCTGGGTCCGCGACTTTTCGACATAAGGCAGTAAATTCGAAGCGATATCGATCAAAGGCAGCCGCAGTTCACGCTGCTCGTGGCTGACGGAGTAAACCTATCACACTGGCTGCGCCGCGCACCGTCGGCCACCTTTACAGCCCGACCGCGTCGCAGCAAGCGCGACTAGCTAATAGTTCCAATGAAACAAGTAGTTATGCACGTGGCACAGCACTTGCTCTATTCAAGCTACCCAGGATCAAGTGAGGGGTAGCTATCGACCGACTCCTGATACAAGAGATCTGAAACGACCTTGATGCCAGAGATACCTACCGGGTGACGCGCACACAGGGCGACGACACACAACACATACAACAGCAGCTTCACTCCTCTGGTCACTACCCCGCCCCAAAAGGCGGGGTTCTTTTTTTCCGGCGATGAATACTAGGCGTGCTAACCGAGCCGGAGACCTGCAATGACCATCGACTGGTATTTCGACTTCGTTTCACCGTTCGCCTACCTGCAGTTTCTGCGCCTGCCGTCGCGGCCCGTCGACGTGCCGGTCCGGTTTCATCCCGTTCTGCTGGCGGCCATTCTCAATCACTGGGGTCAGCTCGGCCCGGCAGAAATTCCGCCGAAGCGGATATTCACCTACCGTCACTTCGTTTGGCGCGTGCGTCGCGCCGGCCTGCCGCTGCAGATGCCAGCCGGTCATCCTTTCAATTCGCTGAAGCTCCTGCGCATGGCTCTCGCCGCCGATTGCGAGCCCGCGATCATTGACCGCCTCTTTCGGTTCGTGTGGCGAGACGGCCATCTTCCGGATGACGAGCGCGAGTGGGCTCGGCTCATTGCAGAACCGGCGCTTGCGAATGCCGCGACCCGAATCGAAGACCCGGACATCAAGGACGCGCTGCGCCGGAACACTGAGCAGGCGATCGAGCGGGGTGTATTCGGCGTGCCGACGGCCGTGGTCAACCGACAGATCTTCTGGGGCGACGATTCCACGGAGATGCTGTTCGACTTTCTGTGCAATCCAGAACTCTTCGAGGATCCGCAGATGCGCAGGGTTAGCACCTTGCCCATTTCGGCGGCACGCGTGCCGCCTCGCAGGTAGCTAGGGTCCGCCGGCTCTCATGGCATCCGGCAAGAACATCGTCACGGCGACGCCACCGTCCGCCCGGTTCGCAAGACTGAGCCAGCCGCCGTGCGCTTCAACGATCTCACGGCAAAGCGTAAGGCCAAGTCCGGTACCCTCCGGTTTCGTCGAGTAGAAGGGCAGCAGGGCGTTCGCCAGTACGTCATCCGGCATGCCGGCGCCGCGATCCTGCACGCGCAGCTGCCAGCCACCGGGAACCGCATCGACTGCGACCGTGATCGCCGCGAGTGTGGAACCCGACTCGTGCGCGTTCTTGAGAAGATTGATGAGCACCTGCTCGAGTTGTGTTGCATCGAAGTGCCCAGGGCGCATAGGAACCTCGCCTTGCAACTCAAAGCCGTACGCCCGCCGCAGATCATCGATGAAAAGACTCCAGGAGACCGGCGCCAGTCTCGGTCGCGGTAGCTTCGCGAAGCGCGAATAGCCTTCGATGAACGACTTGAGATGCCGCAGCCGGTCCTCGATCGTGTTGAAGACCTTGTCGAGCATCGCCGGGTCGGGGTTGGCCACGAGTTGCCGGGCGGAGTGCGCGAGCGATGACACCGGCGCGAGCGAATTGTTGAGCTCGTGGGCGATGACGCGGATCACGCGCTTCCAGGTGCTGATCTCCTGCGCGTTGATTTCCCGTGTCAGAAGCTTCAGCAGGAGCAGCCGATGCGGAACCGTATTCAGCAGGAACTGCCGCTGCGACAGGTGATACACCTGTGGTTCGCCCACATGTTCGAGTGTGAAGAGGGAATCGACGCCACGCGCTACGGCCTCCCGCATCGCGACAGACATGCGAAGGAGCAAGGTCGAGAAATTCAGGCCCTCGAGCCGCCGGCCATCGTTGAAGAGCTGACGTGCAGCGAGGTTGCTGTAGAGCACGGTTTCCTGGGGGTTTGTGAGCACGAGGGCGAGCGGCGTCGACTGGATGACGGTATCTAGCAGGAGCTCCCGCTGGAAAAGGTCTTGCCGTTCATCGCGCAGCGCCTGGCTCATCGCGTTGTAAGCGGTCACAAGCTGGCCGAGCTCGTCGCGCCGACGATTCGCGATGCTGACGCTGAAGTCGTCGTGCGTCAGGCTCTGGATGCCGTCGGTGAGAGCACGCAGAGTGCGGGACAAGCCGCGCGCGCCCCACTGTGCCGCGAAGATGGAAAGCGATCCGCCGACCAGGATGCATCCAACGGCGACCGCCCACCAGTCGCCACCAAATCGCGCAATCACGACGGCCGTGCCCGCGGTTGCAACAGCGACGACGAGAAGCAGGGCGAGCAACTTACCGGCGATGGACCAGCGCTTCGCGGGCGCTTCGATCGCCTTCGCTTCGGCGGACCCGCGTCCGTCGAAGCCCGGGGAATTCATTCCTGGCGGGCCTCTTGCGCAGGGTCGCGCAGCCCCAGTTTATCCATACGGCGGTAGAGAGCCTGACGGCTCAGTCCGAGCTCGCGCGCAGCACGCGCGACGATACCACCGGCCCGTGTCAGGGCGTGTTCGATTTCGAATCGGTCAGGTTCCGCCGCCCGCGGATCGGGTGCCGGCGCGCTGATCTTGAGGCCGAGCGAATGGACCCCGATCACCTTGTTGTCTGCGAGGAGCATCGCGCGCTGCATGGCGTTGCTGAGCTCCCGGACGTTACCCGGCCAAGCATATGCTACCAGCGTGCGCTCCGCCTCCGGCTCGAGTTCAAAGTCCTGACCCAGAAAATGGCGGGCGAGCGGCACGATATCTTCGCGACGTTCCGCGAGCGGTGGCACTTTGAGCTCGATGACGTTCAGGCGGTAGAAGAGATCCTCGCGAAAGCGGCCTTCACGAATCGCCTGCGCGAGATCGGTATTGGTCGCGCTGACAACCCGGACTCGTACCCGACGTGTCTCGTTGCTGCCGAGGCGTTCGAATTCGCCGGTCTGCAATACGCGCAGGAGTTTTGCCTGTCCCGCAGGCGGAAGATTCGCGATCTCGTCGAGGAACAGCGTTCCGCCATTGGCCGCCTCGAAGCGGCCGGGCCGCGACCGCGCACCGGTAAACGCGCCGCTGTCCGCCCCGAACAGCTCGCTTTCGATGAGTTCGGGCGGCAATGCGCCGGCGTTTACCTTGACGAAGGGTCCCGTCTTGCAGCTCGAGTTGGCCTGGATGATGTCCGCCAGCACTTCCTTGCCCGCTCCGTTCGGCCCGGTGATGAGCACCGGCACCTGTGAGGCGGCGACCTGGGTCGCCATGCTGACGAGCGCGTGCATGACGTCGCTCTCGTAGACGATCCCGCATAGTTCGAACCGCCGGGTCAAGCCTTCGCGCGCCGCGAGCCGGCTGCTCTTGAGCGCTGCGGATTCCACGAGCGCGCTGCGTAGTTGCAATAGATTGCGCACAGTTGTGAGGAGCCGCGCATCGTCCCAGGGCTTGCCGATGTAGTCGGCGGCACCTGCCTTCACGAGCTGCACCGCGGTTTCGAGGTGCGTCCACGCCGTCAGCAGGACGATTGGAATGTCGGGGAAGCGGCGCCGGATGTGGTGATAGAGCTCGACCCCCTCTTCGCCCGAAGTAAGGTCGCGCCGAAAATTCATGTCCTGGATGACGAGATCGATCGGTTCGCGATCGAGCGCCGCAAGCCCCGGGCCGGGACCGCTCGCGGTCAGCACACGCAAGCCCTGCAACGACAGCAACACGTCGAGCGCAGTGCACACGGCGTGGTTGTCGTCGATTACCAGGACGCTGCGCATGTCAGAGTCCCGCCCGATCTGGCTGCAAGTCGCGTGCACGGATGGCATATCCCACCCGTAGTGATGCGGCACCGCTCGATTTGGTTTGAACCCAATTGCGACACCCGCGCAAGCGACCGATCACCTCGCCGACCCGGCCTACACGGTCCTGGTCGCGACTGCGGGCGGCACGCGGGAAGCGCGGCGCGCGGGAACCAGCGTTGCGAGGAGGCCAATACACCAAAGTCCGAATACTCCGCCGACCAGGTACAGGAGATTAAGGAGTGGCAGATCGAGCTTCAGATGCAGCCAATAGCCCACTCCGAGCGCCAGGATGCAGCCCACGGTCACGCCGCAGGTCGTGATCAGCCAGTTCTCGATGAGGAAGTATTGCACGATGTCGGCGCGCCGGGCACCGATAGCCCGCCGGGTGCCGATCTGCTTGGTGCGGCTCTGTACGTTGAAGGTCGCGAGGCCGAAGATGCCGAGTGAGGCGATGCCGACCAGCAACACGATGACGATGGCGAGGTAGATCGCCATGTTGCGGTCCTCGTCGTAGCTGCGGGCCTTGTAGAAATCGAGGGTACGGACGCTGTTCACGACGCGCCCGGGTGTCGAGCCCGACATCTTCTCCTCGACGATCTTCATCAGGCGGTCCCGCTCGCCGGGCTTCGTGCGCACGAGGTAGGACACGCCGTTGCAGCAGGCGGTGACCGGATGCAGGACGACGTTTCCGACCTTGTCCCAGGTGACCCATGAGCCGTGCATGTTCTCGATGATGCCGACGAGCCGCGCCGGCTGGCCGAGGCTGTCATAGACAGTCTGGCCGAGCGGCTCCTTGTCGGGAAACAGCTGTTTCGCCATGACCCGCGTCATCACGACCTCCGGCACGAACTCCGATGTGATCAGCACCGGCGGGCGGATGATGGCGGCGCTGAAGCCGCGGCCGCTCTCGAGATGCACACCGAGCGCGTCGACGCCGCGCTCGTTAACCTCGAAGTAGTTACCCGGAATCTTCTCGCCCTTGCCGCCCGGCTGGTTGTAGTACTCGGTGGAGCTGCCACCGCCGCTCAGTGGTATCGCATTGATCGAGGTCGCTGCAACGACGCCCGGCAGCCCGTTCAGATAGGCGAGATCCTCGCGGATGCTCGCCGCAAACGGAAAGTCGCTCACGTAGTTCAGCGTGTTGACGAGAAAGATGTTGTGCTCGTCGATACCGGTTGGCCGGCCGATCTTCTCGATACGCTGCACGATGATGTAGACCGAGTTCACGACGACGGCAAGCGTGAGCGCGATCTGTATCGCCACCAGAATGGCGCCGGTCTTGTTGCGCAGAAGCGCACTCAGGATGGGACGAATTATCATGGCGTCACCTTGTGGTTCTGGATCACTGGGTCTTCAGGTAGGTCGCGGGCTGGATGCGCCCGATGCGCCAGGCGGGATAGAGTCCAGCGAGCAGGCCTGCGAACAGCGAGAGCGCGATCGCCGCGCCCACCATGGTCGGATCCATGTGGGCGAGCGAGTCGTAGGTGTCGAAGTCGCTCGCGAACATGAGCCTCAAGCCCCAGAGACCGGCGGCCGAGAGAAGGAGGCCCAGCATGCCGCCCACGAGTCCGAGCACGACCACTTCCACCAGGTGCTGCTGGAAGATGTCGCGCCGGCTCGCGCCGAGCGCGCGCCTCAAGCCCGAAAGCGATGCACCGCTCAGGAACTTAGCGAGCAGCAGCCCGACCGTGTTGATGATGCATACCGCTAGGAACATGAACGCCAGGCCAACCAGCACCCGGTTGTCCTTACTCACGACGGAGTTGAAGTCGAGCCACTGATCGACCGTGTAGAGCTGATTGTTGAGCGGTCGCTCGAAGCGCCCGAGCTTCTTCTGCTCTTTCACGTAGCCGTCGAGCCAGGACTGGAAGCGCTGGCGGTCGGCGCCCGATGAGAATTCCGCCCAGAACTGGATCCACACGCACTCGGAGTTCACGAAATCCTTGTACGAGTTGAGCGATTCGGTCTTCCAGCAATTGGTATTGCCGTTGCTCGGGAGTTCGAGACGCTCGCCCCAGAGAAACGGAATGTAGATGTCTTCAGGCTTGTCGAACGAGCCGTTGTTGAGGTCGTAGTACGAGGGCGTCGGTTCCCAGGTATCGAGTACCCCTGCAATGCGGAACTCGCGGTCGTTGAGGCGCACCGTGCGGCCGACGCTGTTCGCGTTGCCGAAGATCTTTTCATTGGTCTCGCGGCTCAATATGACCAGGGGCTCGGGGCCCAGGTCCGCGGCATTGCTCCATGGCCCCCCGTAGAGGAAGGGGACTTCGAATGCGCGGAAAAAATCGCCCGTCGTTACACGCGTCCGCATGCGCTTCGGCTTGACGTCCGGCAGGCCGGCATCGAGGACGCGGTCGGCCTTGAACATCGCAACCTTGTACTTCGGGATATCCGATTTCAGGAGCGTCGTGGTGTCCTTGTACGTGAGCTGCGGCGGCGGCCGCTCCGGATGCTTGTCATTGTCGGGGCGCTTCGGGTCCCAGCTGTCGATAGTCACTTCATAGAGCTTGTCGGCTTTCCACCAGATCGGGTTGTTCGACATGCCGTGATAGAGCGTGAGCGTGATCGTGCACACGGCGATGCCGAGCGCGATTGCGCCGGCGACGAGGGCGGTCAGTGTCGGGTTGCGCCGGTAACTCGCGAGCGCGAGTCGCAGATTGTAACTCAGCATGGATATCTCCCTCGCTCGTTCGTCTTTCAGGCGCTGACGCGTGATTCGCCGGCACCGACCACCACGCGCGGCTCGTGCGGGCCTTCGTAGGGTTTGTAGTCGGTCACCTGCCCGTCGATGATCTGTACGTTGCGGTGTGCGCGGCGCGCGAGATCCGGATCGTGGGTCACCATGATGATGGTCGTGCCCATCCGGTTGATCTCCTCAAGGAGATCCATGACCTGCCGCGCCATGAGGGAATCGAGATTGCCGGTCGGTTCATCGGCGAGCAGGAATTTCGGATCGCCGGCAAGCGCGCGGGCGATCGCGACGCGCTGCTGTTGGCCACCGGAGAGCTGGGCCGGAATGTGCTTCATGCGCGAGGCCAGGCCGACGATGTCGAGGGCGCTTGTGATGCGCGAGTGCCGATCGGCGGACGACAGGCGCCGGTAGCGCAGCGGCACGTCGACGTTATCGTAGACGTTCAGGTCCGGAATCAGATTGAAGCTCTGGAAGATGAACCCGATCTTCTCGTTCCTGAGGCGCGAGCGCTGGTCATCGCTGATCCGGCTCACATCCGCGCCATCGAGGCGATAGGTGCCACGCTCGAATGTCTCGAGCAATCCCGCGATGTTGAGGAACGTGGTCTTCCCCGAACCTGAAGGCCCCGTCACCGCCACGAACTCGCCCGCCTCCACCTTGACGTTGAAGTTGCGCAGCGCGTGCGTTTCGATGAGATCGGTGCGGAAGATCTTCGCGATACCTTGCATGTCGAGCATGGGTGTTCCTCTTGCTTAGTCGGTCAATCGGACGACCGGGGCGCGATTGACGTCGTCGAGCCCCGAAATCACAACCTGTTCGCCGGCCTTCAAGCCGCTCAGCACTTCAACTTCGCCGATGCTGACGGCGCCGAGCATCACCTGGCGGCGCGTGGCGCGATCGCCGGTCAATACGTAGGTAAAGACGGACCCGTCGGCGGCCACCGAGTCGGCGAACGAGCCGCGCTCGAGCTTCGTGACCCGGTCACGCTGATCCATCACGACACGGACGGCCACGCGCTGGCTCTGACGCAGGCCCGGCGGGTTCCCCTGCGTGAAGCGCACGCGGCCGGTCACGAGTCCCTGGTTGACCTCGGGCGACACCGCGATGACCGCGCCAGGGACCGTGACCGAACCCAGATTGATCTCGGCGGGCATCCCGGCGCCCACCATGCCCGCGTACGACTCGGGCATCTGGAATTCCACTTCGAAGGCCGTGAGGTCGACGACCGTGATGATCGGCGCGTTCTCCGCGACGGCGGCTTTCTGGCGCACGGCGACATTGCCGACGATGCCGGCGACCGGCGCCTTGACATCGAGCTCCGCGACGCGACGGCTCAGATTCTCGACGACGAAGTTCTGCCGGTCGCGCTCGAGACGACGCGTCTTCGTCTCGAAACCGAGACCTTCCTCATCGAGGCTCGCGTTGTCGACCGCGTGATGATAGTTGAGCTCGGCTGCCGAGAGATCGTCGCGTGCCCTTTGATAGTCGCGCTCACTGATGACCCTGAGGTCCCACGACGCCTGCGCGCGCTGAAATTCGCGCTGCGCCGCCTTGATCTGCACGTTCGCAAGGTCCGCAGACTGCTGGTTGGCAAGCACCTTGCGGCGAACTTCGATCCGCTGGCGTTCGAGATCGGTGTTCAGGCTGTCGAGCGTTGCGCGCTCGCGCAGGTATTCGTTGCGCAGCTCCGGGCTATCGATGGTCGCGAGCAATTCGCCCTTGGCGACCTGTGCGCCTGGTTTTGCGATCACCGTAACTGTGCCCGCCGAGGGCGCATACAGCGTCGGGCTCACGGCGGCAACGATCGTGCCCTGCGCCGAGACGTCGCGAATGAACCGGCCGACCGTGACTTCGGCGATGCGCACACGCTCGCGTGGCACAAGCGTCGCGGAATCCATCCAGCGGTGAACGAGCCATGCCAGCAGCAGGACGACGAGTGCCCCCGCGCCGCAACCGATGATGATGAGGCGTCGGCGCTTGTTCTGGGCCTGCGTTGGATCGATCGACTGATCCTGCGCCGACGTACCACGCATCGTCGGGCTATCGACGCTGGACAGGCGGGTGAGGGAAGCGAGCTTCATGGCGATGCTAGTTGCACGCGCTGTGCCATTAGCCCGATACGATTGTAACTAGCTGATAACTAAAGACTCTTCGGCTGCCAAACAACGATTGCGGCGCCCCGGGAAGTGTCCGAGGCCGGACACTGGACGCCGGGCCGGACAGTCCGTCGGGCGGCCGCAGCCTGCGCTTGCCAGCGCCGTCCCGCTGCGGCTAGGGTTCGCGGCTTTTCCGCGCCGGTCCCGCAAAACGTCATGGAAGCCTCTGCCACAATCGCTCTTGTCCGGGCTCCGCTGCCAGCGCAGCGGATCGACCACAAGGGGCAGGTGCGCGTCGACTTTCGTGCGATCGTCGTGCTGTCGGCACCGCTCATCCTGAACAGCGCCGTACAGACGCTCCTCAACCTTACGGACACGTGGTTTCTCGGCAGACTGTCGACCGACGCCGTGGCCGCAATGGGCACGATCTACTGGCCGATCATCGCGATCATCATGTTGTTGAGCGGCGTCGGATTGGCCGTGCAGACGGTAGTCGCGCAATCCTTTGGCGCCGGTGATCTGCCGCGCGCCGCGCAGGCAACATGGCTCGGTCTATGGTCGTCGGCTCTGGCGGTCCCGTTCTTTGCAGCCGTGGCAATTACCGGGCCGCTCATGCTGCGGCCGTTCGGGCTCGCGCCGCATCTCGAATTCCTTGCGACGGAGTTCTGGTTTCCCCGGCTGCTCTGCGCTCCGATCGGCCTTGCGCTCTGGGCCTTGTTCGGATTCTTCAATGGTATCGGGCGCCCCAAGGTGACGGTCGCAGTCTCGGGCTGCGTGGCGCTTGCCAACATCGCGCTGAATCCGCTGTTCATGTTCAAGCTCGGACTCGGCATGGCGGGATCGGCATGGGCAACGAATGTTGCGCTGGCGATCGGGCTGGTGGTCGCCCTTTTCATCTGGCACGGACAACGCTATCGCGACTATCCGGTGCGCACAACACGCCGCATCGACTGGCCACGACTGAGGCAGCAGTTCGTGCTCGGCTTTCCCATGGGGCTTCTGTACGCGGCCGATCTCATCGGCGCATCGTTCTTTCAGATCATGGTCGTGCAGCTCGGGGCGGCGGACGGCGCGGCCACACAGATCGTGATGATGCTGACTTCGGCCGCCTACATGCCGGGCGTCGGCGTCGCCATAGCTGGCACGACACTCGTCGGCCAAGCCATCGGCGCCGGCGACCGGCAATGGGCGTTTCGCGTCGGCAATGGCGCGATCCTGCTCGCCGCGGGTTACATGGGCGCGATCGGCTTGATTCTCGCTGTGCTCGGCCCCTGGATTCTGCCGCTCTTTGTGCTTGCCAATGATCCACTCGCACCGCAGGTCATTGCGCTCGGCGGCACGATTCTCTGGATCGCCGCTGGTTTTCAGCTATTCGACGGCGTGAACCTCGGCAGCGGCTTTGCATTGCGCGGCGCCGGCGAATCCGCGGTGCCGGCGGCGCTCGTGATCGTGCTCTCGTGGTTCATCTTCGTGCCGCTCGCGCACACGTTGATCTTCGATCATTCGCAGGCGTGGGTCAGCGGCTTGCCGCAACTCGGCTGGGGTTCGGTCGGCGGCTGGCTCTCGCTCTTCGTGTACGTCCTGCTGCTCGGCTCGACGCTCTACCTGCGCTGGCGCTCGCGCGCCTGGCAAGAGATCCGCCTGTCGTCTTGAAAGAGAGCCGTGCCGACTTATTTGTCCGGCGGCGATAACGCGGCGCCCGGCACGCTGGTCAGGTCGATCTGATAGAGGTCGCCGTTGCCATTGCCGGGCGGTGTCATCGTGCTTGCGCCGGACTCGAACCTGCGGGTGCTCGTGAAGAAGAGGTACTTGCCGTCGGGCGACAGGCGTGGGGCCATTTCAAGCGCCGCGGAATTCACGGGCGCACCGAGGTTGACGGGCACGCTCCAGGAATCGCCGACGCTGCGGCTTGCGTACAGATCGCTGCCGCCGAGCGCATCCGGCCGGTACGCCATGAAAATGAGATAGCTCCCGTCCGGCGCGATCAGCGGTTCGTATTCGTCGCCGGCCGTGTTGACGGGCGCGCCCAGATTGTCGACGTGCCACTTGCCGCCTCCGGACGTAGCCCGATACAGATCCGTCAGCCCGAAGCCGCCCGGGCGCGACGACCCGAAATACAGGACTCCGCGAGTAGTCATGGACGGATGCCATTCGCTCTGTGCGGAATTCACGGGCTCACCGAGGTTCCGCGGCTCGCTCCAGCCCTTTGCCGCGCGATCCATCACCCAGATATCCATGTCGGGCTTGATCCTGCCGTCCACGGGGCGATCGGAAATGAAATAGAACTGCCCGCCGTCGGTCGTGACAAACGGGTCGGCGTCGCGAAACTTCCCGCTGAACGGAGCGATGACAGGCGTACCCCATTGCCCCACTGAATATTGCGATTCGTAGATAGTCCAGCGCCCGAGGCGGGAATCGCTCTTGACGAAATAGAGCGTGCGTCCGTCCGGGGTGAAAGTGGAGCCCGATTCGAAATCGCCGGTCGAGATGATGCCGGGCGCAAAGACGACGGGTTCGCTGACGGGCGCCGCCAATCCATAGGGTGTGATCGGTGCTGCCGCGGGCGCTTGCAGCGATTGCGCCGGCGTCGGCGAGGCCGCGGGCGGTTGCGGAGCTTCGCAGGCCGTCAGCGTCCACGCGGCAATACCTACCGCGACACCCGCGGCGCGAGCGGCTATTCGCATGCGAGCTAAAGCCCTGCGTTGTTTTTCGACAGCCAATGTTCGAGCGCGGCCGCATAGCTTTCGGCGGGCGAGGGTTTGCCGGTCGACGCCATCATGCGGCCGCCGCGAAACAGCACGGTCGTCTGGTCCGCAAGCACCATGCTGGTGAGTTCGCCCCGCTTGTTGTAGACGAAGCGCGTCTTGAAATCTCCGGCTTCCGTCGAGTAACGAATGTCCAAGATGTGGCCGTCGTCGTCATAAGCGCAACGATTCTTGCGGCCCAGCACGTCGACGAATTCGAGCACCCGGCCCTCCGCGGAGCGCTTGCGGATCATCGATGAATCAATGTGGGCGGTGAGCAGCGCGTAGTCCTCGCGCGCGTCCGCACTCCCGGGACCTGCCAGCACCGTGAGCAAAGCTCCCACCATCAGAATGAGGCTCCGCATCCTTCCTCCGTCCGTCCGCCGGCCGCGTTGATGCGACCGGATCGCGCGCGCGGAGTTTAACTGGCTTCGGCACGTCGGTAACATGCCCGCCCTCGGACGAGTCAACTGGACCGGAGCCCTGGGAGCCAAGGCATGAAAATCAACTGGCGCGGTGTTTTTCCCGCCCTGACCACACAGTTTCACAAGGATCTGTCGCTCGATCTCGAGGCGACCCAGCGGCACATCGAAGTGATGATCGCGAGCGGTAGCACCGGGATCGTGATGCTGGGATCGCTTGGCGAGAACGTGACACTGGATCGGTCCGAGAAGCGCCGCGTGATGCGCGCGGCAGTCGAGGCGTCTGCCGGCCGCGTGCCTGTGCTGAGCGGCGTCGCCGAAACGGGGACAGCGTCTGCGATTGCCTATGCTCGCGAGCTCGAAAGACTGGGCGCGAGCGGCCTGCTGCTGCTGCCGGCCATGATCTACAAGGCCGATTCGCGCGAAACGCTCACGCACTACCGCACCGTCGCTCGTGCCACGGGCCTGCCGATCATCTGCTACAACAATCCCGTTGCCTATCACGTCGACATCACGCCGGAGATGTTTGCCGAGCTTGCGCGGGAGAAGAACCTGATCGGCATCAAGGAATCGTCCGGCGACCTGCGCCGCTTCACGGACATTCAGAACCTGGTGGGCGACCGCTACCGCCTGTTCGCCGGGATTGACGATCTCGTTCTCGAAAGCGCGCTGCTTGGCGCGGTCGGCTGGATCGCGGGACTCAATCTCGCTTTTCCGCGCGAGGGACAAAAACTCTGGGATCTCATGCAGCGCGGCGAGTGGTCGGCCGCGCGCAAGCTCTATCGCTGGTTCATGCCGCTCATGCATCTCGATACCCATCTCAAGTTCGTCCAGTACATCAAGCTCGCCGTCCAGGAAGCGGGCTTCGGCCGCGAATGGGTGCGTCCGCCGCGCCTCACGATCATGGGCGTCGAGCGGCGCGCCGTGCTCAAGATCATCCGCAAGGGGCTCGCAACGCGCCCGGGACGCGGCCGCGCGTGAAACGGACGATCCGCGTCATCGACTCGCACACCGGCGGTGAGCCGACGCGGGTTGTCGTTGAAGGCGGGCCGCAGCTCGCCGGACGGACGGTCGAGGAGATGCGCGACGATTTTCGTCGCAATCACGACCGCTTCCGCTCGGCCATTGCGAATGAGCCGCGCGGCTCGGACGTGATTGTCGGCGCCCTGCTCGTGAGGCCCGCCGATCCGGCGAGCGCGACGGGCGTGATCTACTTCAACAACGTCGGCTACCTCGGCATGTGCGGCCACGGCACGATTGGGGTCGTCACGACGCTTGCATATCTAGGCCGGATTGTTCCTGGCGAACATCGCATCGAAACGCCCGTCGGGCCGGTGAGCGCGCAGCTGCACGCGAGCGGCGATGTCTCCGTGCGAAATGTCGCGAGCAGGCGAAGTGCGCACGGCATCAAAGTCGCGGTGCCGGGCCATGGCGAAGTCACGGGCGACGTCGCCTGGGGCGGCAACTGGTTCTTTCTCATCGAGCGGCCGGCCGAACGCATCGATCTCGCACGGGTTGCCGAACTCACGGAATTCACGGTGGCCGTCCGGCAAGCGCTGACGAAGCAGGGAATCCGCGGCGATGACGGCGGCGAAATCGATCATGTCGAACTGTCGGCGGACTCTCCTACGGGGGCCGACAGCCGCAACTTCGTACTATGTCCCGGGCTCGCCTACGATCGCTCGCCCTGTGGCACGGGAACTAGCGCCAAGCTCGCGTGCCTAGTTGCGGACGGGAAGCTCAAGCCGGGCGCGACCTGGCGTCAGGAAAGCGTAACTGGAAGTGTCTTCGATGGATCCGTCGAAATCATCGATGGCCAGATCATCCCCACAATTCGCGGCAGCGCCCACGTCAATGCCGAAGGCACCCAGATTCTCGACGACCGCGATCCGCTTTGCTGGGGAATGCCCTCAAGCTAGCCGCCTTTCGATCCGATAACCGGGGCTCGGCAGCAAGACGGTGACGCTATGAGCCAGGCCGAACCGCGGATCCTCGACGGCAGGGAACATCGGCCGATGTACCTGATGTTGCCCATACGCCAAAGGGTCGCATGGGGCACCTTCCTCGGGCTGGCGGCGATCATGGCTGTCGTAGCCTTCCCGCGCATCGAACGCGCCGAGCGCGATCTCAGGATCGTCTCGACGCAGGCGCTGGCGACGAATATCCGCGGTGCTGCACTCTTCGTGAACATTACCTGGCGCACGTCGGATCATCCGGCGCATCTCGTAACAGATGGCCGATCCGTTGAAATCGTCAACGGCTACCCGTCGGCCGCCAGCATCGACGACGCCATCTGGGATCATCGGGGATTCATCTTTTATCCGGACCTCGGGCTCTTCGAGCAGGGCGATGCGGCAACGCCCGCGACGTGCAGTGTGAAGTACGAGCCCCCGACGCAGCCTGGCGGCGGACCCAGCATCGTCGAAATTGCTAGCGGTTGCTGAGAATCCCGTCCCCTTCCAGCAGGCCGAGCTTGCTGGCAAGCCAGCGGGTCGTCGTTGCCTGCACGCCGATTGTCAAAAGCACTGCCATGAACGTTACAGCCGCGATGATGTCGGCGCCCGGCGCGCCGACGCCCACCAGGATTCCCACGAGGGCGCAGGGAATCACACCGGTTTCGCGCGTCCAGCACATGAATAGGAGTTCGCGCCAATGCCACCGTGCGCGCCGGTCCGGCAGCGCGCAGAGAAACACGGTGAGCGGGCGTGCGATCAGCATGAAAACGACGACGACCCCGACGGCGCCCCACAAGTAGCGGTCAAGGAGCTTGAAGTCGACCTGCGTTCCAAGCAGGATGAAGATGAGCATGCGCATGATGAGCGCCGTGGTCAGGATGAACTCGGCCAGGCGCTGCGACTCGGCCGGCGCGAGTTTCAGTCCGAAATGCTCGCGATTACCGAGCATGACGCCGGCAACGAACACCGCCATGAAACCGCTCGCGCTGACGTGACTCGCCTGCAGATATGCTCCGGCCACGACCATGAGCGTAACGAGCGGCAGGTACTCCTCCAGGAAGCCAAGGCGCTCGTGCGCAATCAGGACGCTCGCAAGATAGCCCGCAATGCCGCCGATGACGATGCCGGTCAGCGCCTGGTAACCGAGCCGGCCGAGCGCATCGCCGACGGACAATTCGCCACCGCCCATCGCGACCATTAGCACACCGAGCGTCAATATCGCGCTGGTCGCGTCGTTGGCCGCGGATTCACTGATGACCGTCTGCGCCACACGCTCGCGGATTCTCACCTGCGAGAAGACCGGGATCAGCGTCGCAGGATCGGTGGATGCAATGGTCAGGGCGAGCAGCGCTGCAACGATGCCCGGAAGCCCGAGAAAGAAGTGAGCGGCAACGGCGGTCACAAATGCCGTGATGACGACACCGGCGGTCGCAAGAAGCAACACGGTGATCCACACCCGCCGCAGCACGGCAAAGCGGAGCGACGCGCCGCCGTCAAAGAGAATATACGAGGCGCCAAAAAGAATGATGAGCTGATTGAGCCATGACTGCGCCGGCACGTCGATGAGCCGGCCGGCGGCCGGGCCGAGCAGAATGCCGGCACCGAGAAAGAGCACGATGTCCGGAATGCCGATCCGCCGCGCAAGCATGCCAGCGATGGCGCCGACAAACAGCACGACCGCGCCGATCAGAAGGACATGTTGGGCCGTGGCCATCGCCTCGGTCGGTTCCATCGCGCACTCCAGTCGCTGGGCGCGCTATGTCATCGCGGTGGCGGCGCCAGTGTCAAGGCGCCCGGCGGATCCTTTGGCCGAGCATGCCCTGCGGTGGTCTAATGCGCACCATGCAAACGGCCCGTGACCTCTCTTCCTACCGCCCCTACTGGGCGAAGCGTTTCGGCACGGCGCCATTTCTCCCGATGAGCCGGGCGGAAATGGACGCGCTTGGCTGGGACAGCTGCGACATCCTGCTCGTGACGGGCGACGCCTATGTCGATCACCCGAGCTTCGGCATGGCGATTATTGGCCGCTTCCTGGAATCCCAGGGCTTTCGCGTCGGCATCATCGCGCAGCCCGACTGGCAGAGCCACGATCCCTTCCGCAAACTCGGGCGGCCCAATCTTCTCGTCGGCATCACATCCGGCAACATGGATTCGATGGTCAACCGCTACACCGCGGACCGGCGGCTGCGCAGCGACGATGCGTACACACCCGAAGGCCGCGGCGGCCGGCGGCCCGATCGCTCCGTCATTGTCTATGCGCAACGCGTACGCGAGGCGTTCCACGATGTGCCGGTCGTCATCGGCGGTATCGAGGCGAGCCTGAGGCGCATCGCACACTTCGACTACTGGTCCGAACGCGTCCGTCGCTCGATCCTGCTCGATTCGAAGGCGGATCTCCTCGTCTTCGGCAATGGCGAACGGCAGATCGCCGACATCGCGCATCGCCTCGCGGCAGGAGAACGCATCAAAGACATCACGGACGTGCGCGGCACGGCATTCGTTCGCAGGAACGTGCCGGACGACTGGATCGAGATCGATTCGACGCATCTCGATACGCCGGGGCCGTTGAATCCTCCCGTGGACCCTTACGCGATGCAAACGCCGATGAAAGGCGGAGAAGCTCCCAGTGCCGGGCCGCAGGAACACGTCGTCCGCTTCATGCGCCGTGTGTCGAACGCCGATCGCGATCACAGCGTGATCCGCATGCCCTCGTACGAGCAGGTAGCGGCGGATCCGGCGCTTTACGCTCACGCCTCGCGCATCCTTCACCTCGAATCGAATCCCGGTAACGCGCGGGCGCTGGTGCAGCGTCACGGCGCGGTCGACCTGTGGCTGAATCCGCCGCCGATTCCGCTCAGCTCGAAGGAAATGGACGGGCTCTACGAGCTGCCGTATCAGCGCAAGCCGCACCCGTTCTACGGCGAGGCGAGAATTCCCGCCTACCAGATGATCCGCTTCTCGGTTGCCATCCAGCGGGGCTGTTTCGGCGGCTGCACGTTCTGCTCGATCACCGAACATGAGGGCCGCATCATCCAGAGCCGCTCGGAAGGGTCGGTGCTGCGCGAGATTGAAACGATCCGCGACACGGTGCCGGGATTCACGGGCGTCATCTCCGATCTCGGCGGCCCGACGGCCAACATGTACCGGCTCGCCTGCAAGAGCCGCGAGATCGAATCCGCCTGCCGGCGGCCATCGTGCGTCTTTCCTGGCATCTGCCCGAATCTCAACACGGATCACACGCCGCTCATCAACCTGTATCGGAAGGCTCGGAGCCTTCCCGGTGTGCGCAAGGTCCTCATCGCGTCGGGCGTGCGCTATGACCTCGCGACCGAATCGCCGGAATACGTAAAGGAACTCGCGCAGCACCACACGGGCGGCTATCTCAAGATCGCGCCGGAAGCGATCGGCGAAGGGCCGCTGTCGAAAATGATGAAGCCCGGCGTCGGCACGTACTACAAATTCCGCGAGCTCTTCGACAAGTATTCGAAGGAAGCCGGCAAGGAGCAGTACCTCATCCCGTATTTCATCGCCGCGCATCCGGGAACGACGGACAAGGACATGCTCGAGCTCGCGCTCTGGCTCAAGAAGAACGGCTACCGCGCAGACCAGGTCCAGGCGTTTCTGCCCTCGCCGATGGCGACAGCTACCGCGATGTATCACACCGGCAAGAACCCGCTGCGCCGCGTTTCGCACACTAGCGAAGCGGTGCAGGTTCCGAAGGGCCTGAAGGTGCGCAGACTCCACAAGGCGTTCCTGCGCTATCACGATCCGGACAACTGGCCGGTGCTGCGCGAAGCCTTGCGCCGCATGGGCCGCACGGATCTCATCGGCAGCCGCAGGGATCAGCTGGTTCCGTCCTACCAGCCGCGCGGCACCGGCAGTGCCGGGGAAGGCAAGCGTAAGCCACCGCAAGCGCGGCCGTTTCGTACCCAGCACACGGGCTTGCCCAGGACGCCACGCGCCCGCGGATCGAAAGGCCGGCAATTAACTCGGGATTAGCGGACGCACGGTCGCCTGCCGCCAGAATGCAGTGCGGCGACAGTGTCGGGGCCGGCGTTGTAACTTCTCAGATTCCCTCTAGAATGTCCGCGGCCCATACAATAATTCAGGGGACTTGCAATGGACCGCCAGCTTTCGACTTGCACCGCGCGCGCGACGTGCGTGTGCGCCTCGGCACTGCTCTTTGTTTCACTCGCTGCTTGCGATCCTGCCTCGGAAGCGGCGAAGCAGGTGCCGGTATCGAACATCACCGTGTCGGTGACCGCAGCGGCGACTGAAACGGCGTGCCCGGAAGATCCTATCAAGGTGCGTTTCGAGCCGGTGAACATTACGCCGCCGCCGCCCGGAAGCCTGCTCGAGTCGAAGGAATTCATCGAGGACCTGGCGATGGAAGGCAAGCCCAAGCAGGCGGCGGATGGCAGCTGGGTGTGCGAACAGTCGAAGCGCACGCGCCCTGTTTCGCCTGGAACCTGGAACCTCACCGTCGGCTTCGATTCGGGCAACATGGATTGCTCGACCGAAATCAAGGCGGGGACGCCTCACTCGGTTGCTGTCGTCGAAGGGCTCGGCTGTACCTGAAGCTCAGGCGTCGGCGAGACGCGGCGAATTCGAGTCGCCCGCATGCGCGGGCAAACCGTCTGTGAGCTTCATCCATGGCTGCCGGGTCTCCGCGTAGATGTGCATCGTCGGCGCGAGTGACGCGGCATCCGCGAGCGTCACGACGGTCACGTCGATAAGACCTGGGTAATGGTCCGACTCGAAGAAAAGCGACGTCCCGCAGCGATTGCAGAACGCGCGCCGCGCCCCCGGCGAAGACTCAAACCACGCGAGCGCCGGTCCGGTCGCTTCAAGCTTGCCGCGTTCGAAGGTCGCCCAGGTTACGACCGGCGCGCCGACTGCCCGCTGGCACATCGAGCAGTGGCATTGGCAGATCGTGAGTGCGGGCCCGCCAACCTGATAGCGCACGCCGCCGCAGAAACAGCCGCCGGTGAACTTGCGCACACGTCCTCGCGATCAGAACGGGTTGTAAGTCTTGCTGCGCGTGAAGTGCATGTAGCCGACGCCGACTCCCTGCCGCCAGCCAACGCCGAAGCGCACCGGCGCCAGGATCGTCTTGTCGTTCTGCACGTAGTTGAGACCGACACCGCCGACGAAGAAGAGACTCCCTTCAACGCCCGGATAGCGCTGGAACAAAGCGTCGGTCGACGGCAGGTTGTAGACGAGCACGAAGACCTTCGCCGCATTCCCGCCGAAATCGAAACCGATGGAAGGGCCCTGCCAGTAGACGAGGGTCCCCGCGCTCTGTCCCTTGTAGATCAGCTTGCCATGGCCGTAGCGCACGCCGACGGCAACTGCACCGCCCGCTTCCTCGCCGCGAATGATCGCAATCGGCTCGCCCTTTTCCTTGAAGGCCTTCTCGATGACGGTCGCGAGCCCCTTCGCGCCAGTGCCGAAGAAGTCCTGGGCCGCTTTCGACACTTCTTCCTGGCTGTACGTCGCTTTCGGCGGCTCTGCCTTCTGCTCCTTGGGCGCGGCCGCACAGGCAAGCAGCGGAAGCAGCACGACCGGGATCATGATCGAGCGGGCGAAAATTCTCACTTGGAAATCTCCTTGGCACTTGGGGGCGAGCGCTCTCGCCAGCTCGCATTGTAAGCGCGTCCCGATGCGCGGCGACAGTCGCGAATCGGCGACGCAGTGCTCAGCGCTTTTCGAGCTCCCACTGCACGAGTTCGTATCCTCGCTTGAGCCAAAGACCGAGGCCGATCGGCGTGAAGCGTCGTGCCAGTCGGCGCCGGTACCAATTCGCGTCGCGCAGGTGCACGGCGCCATCCGTTCGCGACCGATCGCAATTGTCTCGCCAGTCCTCGGTGGTGAGTGCGCTGAAGTACAGGACCATGCGGGTCGCTGTTGCAAGTCTTCCAACCGCTCGCGCCGCAGCACGCGCGTCAAGGTATTGCGCGACGTCGTAGCAGATCGTGAGGTCGGCAGGCTGCACCACTTCGAGATCGACGATGGAGCCGTGCGTCCAGCCGTGCCGCGCGCACAGGTACTCGCTCGATTCAACGCCGGTGTAGCGCGCGCGCGGAAACTGCGCGAGGAGGGGTTGCCGCAGGAGTCCAACGCCGCATCCAACATCGAGGATGCTGGCGATCGGCAGCTCGAAGTGCTTGAGCACGGCGCCAATAAGCGCGGCGCGACGCTCCATCTCCGCCTTGTCGGTTACTCGCGTGCGCGCATCGCCGTAGTAACGACGATAGTAATTGCGGTCGAAGCTGTGTGCGCGAGTGCCCATGCGGCGATGTCCTTGGGCGCCACGCGCCCCTGCCGCCCATGCTCGCCGGAGATGCGACGTGTCGCAATACTTGGGAGCACCCGCTATGCGACGGTGAATCCCTGGCGCGACAGGGGCAGCGCACGCGGACGCGTTCCTGTCGCCGCGGCGATGGCATTGCAGACAGCCGGTGCGATGGGAGGAACCGGCGGCTCGCCGACGCCACCGATCTTTTCGTTACGGCTCTCGAGCACCAGGACCGTAACGTCCGGCGCCTGAGCCATCCGCAGCAATGGATAGCTGTCGAAATTCGACTCCTGGACCTGCCCACCTTTCAGCGTAATGGCGCCGAAGAGCGCAGCCGTCAGCCCGAAATGAATCCCGCCCTGGACCTGCGCCTCGATGTTGCGCGGATTCACGGCGGTGCCGCAGTCGATGGCGGCGAACACGCGATGCACTTTAAGCCGCTGGTCCGCGACCGAGATCTCCGCTATCTGTGCAATGAGGGAATCGAAGCCGCGCAGAAAGGCGATCCCGCGGTGCCGTCCGGGCTCGAGCGGCACTGCGCTTGCGGCCTCGCCCACCGCATTGAGCACTCGCAACGAGCGTGCATCCTTTGCAAGGAGCTTGCGGCGCAGCTCGAACGGTGCTGTCCCGAGTTCGACCGCCAGCTCGTCGATGAACGATTCGAGTGCGAACGTATTCTGCGATGGATCGACGGAGCGCCAGGCGCCGAGGGGCACGCCGGGATTCTCACCTGCATACGTCGCGAACACGGAAGCAATGTCGTAAGGGAGTTCGACCAGACCGCTGACGGGTGCGTCGGAATCGACGCATCCGATGTGTGAACGCAGCGCGAGCACGCCGCCGTCGGCAGATAGTGCCGCCCGCACACGCATGACGGACGCGGGCCGGTAGAAGCCGTGCTGCATGTCTTCTTCGCGCGACCAGATGAGCTTCACCGGCGCACCGGTTAAGCGTGCGATGAGTGCGGCCTCTACGCCATAGTCCGTCTTCAGGCGTCGTCCAAAGCCGCCGCCGAGAAACGTCGTGTGGATCACAACCTGTGCGAGGTCGATTCCGAGCGCGTTGGCCACGCGCGCCTTCATCGCGGATTGCACCTGTGTCGGCAGCCAGAGCGTCGCGCGACCGTTCGCAACATCCGCCGTCGCGTTCATCGGCTCCAACGTCGCGTGCGCGAGAAACGGCGCCTCGTAGATACGCTCCATCACGCGGGAGGCACCCGCAAATGCCGCATCGCTTGCCGCGCGCGCCTCCTCCTCGCTCGTTCCGTTGGGCACCCAGGCTTTGCCTTCAAGGCGAGTAGCGGCACGCAGCGATTCGAGGAGCGTGTCGCTCGAGGCCGGCGCTTTCGTATCGAGCTTCCATGCGGGCTTCAGTGCGGCGAGACCGCGACGCGCGCTCCAGTAGTCGTCGGCAACGACCGCCACCGCCGCGTCCAGCTTGACGACGTGCCTGACTCCGGCGATCGCGAGCGCCGGAGCATCGTCCACGGCGGCCAGCTTGCCACCGAACACGGGACAATGAGTGAGGGTTGCGATTTGAAGCGCGCGAGCCTTGCCATCGGTGTCCGCTAGGAGCATCGCCGCTTGCACGTCGATGCCAAAGACCGCGGCGCCGGTCACCTTGTCGCGCATGTCGAGCCGTGGCGGCGCTTTGCCGATCAGCTGCCACTGCCGATCGCTTTTCAGTACGACGCTGGCCGGTGGCGCGCGGGCTGCCGCAGCCTCGGCGAGCTCACCGTAAGATAAGGAGCGGCGCGAGGTTTCATGGAATACACGGCCTGCCCGCGCCCGGCATTCCGACGCCGGCACTCCGAGCCGTAAGGCCGCCGCGTCAACGAGCAGCGTTCGAGCCGCCGCGCCCGCCGTGCGCAATTTGTCGAACATGCCCCGCACCGATCCGCTGCCGCCGGTCATGAATTCGCCCCAAGCGCCATAGTAGAGCGGCTCGATCGGCGCCCAGTCGATGCGGACATCCCGCCATTCGACCTCGAGTTCCTCGGCGAGAATCTGCGCCAGGGCGGATTGCGAGCCTTGCCCCATCTCCGTTGCATTGGTCAGGAGCGTCACCGAACCATCAACGCCAACGCGAATCCAGTTCTGCAGAATGAGCGGTTGGCGCTTCGAGCCCGGACTTGCAAGCCCGTCTGCTACTGCCTCGAAGCCGACAATGAGACCACCTGCGAGTGCAGCGCCGGCGCGCAGGAAATCCCTGCGATTGAACGACGTGTAGCGGCTCATCGTCAGGAGCATCCCCGTAGAGGTGACCGCAGCCATCGTCGCGCCATTCCGGTCTACGGAGAATATCTGCGCGAGGCTACCGTCGCGCTTTTGAAACGATTCGCCGCGTTATGGATCGACCGTCAGTTCCGCAGGCGGAACACGATCGGCATTTCCACCCAGGACTCGACCAAATTGCCGTCCAGCATTCGCGGCTTGAAGCGCCAATGGGCGACAGCTTTAATCGCAGCGCGGTGGAGTGCCACATAGCCGCTGCTGGTGCCGACGGCAACTTCGGTCGGCCGCCCGTTGACGCCGATCCGAAGCCGCAATCGAACGGTGCCTTCTGGCTTGATCAACCCGATGGTCGGATACGGAATTTCCGTCTGCTCGAGGATCTGCGGTTTGGGCGCCGGTGCATCCGGAATGTATTCCACCTGTGGAACGAACTCTGGTTTCGCTCCGACGATTCGATCGAGATTGAGCAGCATCAGGAGAACAAGCCCGGCATGAAATGCGATGACGGCGAATGCGGCCGGGTCGCCGTCGTATCACGGTCCGGAATTACTTCTTACAAACCAGTGGGTTATGTCCTAGGCGATGCTCTTCGAGGATGATGCTCGCCGCCAGCTGCGACATTAAACAAGCGTCATTCGCTCGTCACGCCTGCGAAAGGTGCGGCCACCTAGAGTGGCGCACGACCGCGAATACTGCGGCCAGTCGCTCGATACCCCAAATGGAGATCTTCAAGATGCGTAACACGATCCTTGCCACGGTCCTCGCGCTCGGCCTGTCGGCCTTTGCTTTCGGCGCAAACAATCCGTCCACACCTGCCGCCCCGGCGGCTGCCGCTCCTGCGGCGCAGCCTGCCGCGAAGCCGGCGACCGACCCGAAAACGGCGGAATGCCAGAAGCAGGCCAAAGAGAAGGGCCTGAAGGGCAACGAGGGCAAGAAGTTCGTCGCGGAGTGCGTGAAGAAAGCCTCGTAAGCCAGACTCTGTTCACTCTCGATCCGGCCCTCACGGCCGCCGCAGTCGCGGCGCCGTGGGGGCCCTCTCTTTTAGGGCGTATGTCAGAATCGCGGCGGGAGACTCCATGCCCGTCGCTGCCATCCTCAAGAGCCTGCTATTCGGCCTCACAATCGCGCTCGCCGTCGGGCCTATCGCGCTCCTGATCGTGAACTATGGCGTGACTCGTGGATTTGCGAGCGCCGCGCGCAGCGCCTTTGGTGCGGGATTTGCCGACCTGACCTACGCCGTCGTCGCTTTTGTTACAGGCGATTTGCTGGTCGCGCGTCTGGAAGCCCACCGCGCACAGTTCGAAACGAGCGCCGCGTGTCTACTCGTAATCTTTGGCGGCTACATGCTCTTGGCGGCGCTGCGGGCCGGAACTGCAGTGCCCGCCGCCGCAACGGGCGAAAGCAGGAACGAGCTGGCGACGACGTACGCCCTTACGATTTTCAATCCGCTCACCGTCGTGGCGTTCGCGGGCTTTGCGGGACAGCTGCCGCTCGCCGGTTCGACGCTGCGCGCATTCATCCTTGCGCTGGCCGTTTTCGCCGGCAGCATCATCGTGCAGTTGGCGCTGGCCACTACCGGCGCACAGCTCGGTCGTTGGCTGCGAAAACCTGCTGTTCTCAAGACGCTCAACGTCGCGAGCGGTCTCGGCATCCTGGTCTTCGGCCTGGTCGGCCTGTGGCCCCATGTCGTCGGCCCTTGATTCGCAGCGTCCTGGCTCGATATTGCAGGCCGCGGGCAAGCAATTGAAATGGCTGTAAGAAGCATCCTCAGAATGGGCAATCCGCGGTTGCTCGAGCGCTCACGCGCAGTAGAGGCATTCGACACACCGGAACTGCACGCTCTGATTGCCGACATGCGCGAAACGATGGCCGCGCACAACGGTGCGGGCCTCGCCGCGCCGCAAATCGGCGTGCTGAGACGCGTCGTGATCTTCGGCGTCAGCAGCAATCCGCGCTATCCGGAGGCGGAGGAAGTGCCCGAGACGGTGCTCATCAATCCGCAACTCGAGCCGCTCGGCCCGGACGAACTCGACGAGGATTGGGAAGGGTGCCTTTCGGTTCCCGGCATGCGAGGCCTCGTTCCGCGCCATCGACGTCTCCGATACCAGGGATTCGATGAACGCGGACACCCGATCGACAAGACGGTCTCGGATTTCCACGCGCGCGTCGTGCAGCACGAGGTGGATCACCTCGAGGGCGTGCTGTACCCGACCCGCATCCGAGATCTCAGAAATTTCGGCTTTACTGCCGAGCTCTTCCCGGGCGCGGACATCGTGGACGACTGAGCGGCACGCTCAGCCGCTGCGGATATAGCGCTCGAGATCCTCGATCTTGTGCTGCTGCTCGTCGATCACGGCCTTCACCAGGTCGCCGATCGAGATCATGCCAATCACCCGTCCGCTCTCGACCACCGGCAGATGCCGCACGCGATGCTCCGTTACGAGCTGCATACAGTCGTTGAGCGGGGTTTCGCAGGTAACCGTAATCACCGGCGTGCTCATGATCTGCCAGACGGGCGTTTCGGTTGCCGAGCGCCCGAGCAGCGCCACCTTGCGAGCATAGTCGCGCTCCGAAACGATGCCGATCAGCTCCCCGCCGCGCAGCACTGGCAGCGCGCCGACATGGTGATCAGCCATGAGCTGGATGACTTCGAGCACCGGATCGTCCGGCTCGACACTCCAGAGAGCCTTCACTTTCGAATCGAGCAGATGCCGGACCGTGACCATCGAACACCTTCCTGCCGCGATTGCGGGCGGCCTCGAGCACGAGGCCGATCGGGCGAAGGCTAGTTTTACGCCGGGTGCCGGAGCGGGTCCAGCCGTGTTATTCGAGGCAGACGACGAGCTTCGCCGAATGGGTGCGCCAGTTGATCGGGATGACGAAAGGCCGCACGTGGGTCGGAGGATTCACAAGCTTCGGATCGTGCGCCACAACCATCGGTGTGGAGATCACGAACTCCTTGCCGAAATCCTTGCGGGCATTGCCCGAAATCGTGTTCGCGACCTCGCCGACGAGATCCTTGATGTTCTCATCGCTAGTGTCGGTCTCGTTCATGCGCATGAGGAGCACGGTGAGCATCGCGCGCGGCGCGGTGAAATACACCATGCCCTTGCGCGCGCCCGAGATGCCGATGATGCCAGTGTATTCGTGCACGCCCGGCGCCCCCTCGGTCACGAGATAGGGCGAGCCGACCGAAGCCGGCTGGCGCGCGGACACCTCGAAGTAGTTGGTGGTGCCCTCGACGAACGTACGGATTTCGGCGGCAGTGGTCACGCTCACGCCTCCCTGAGAAGCTCGGCGAGCGCGTCGTTCAGCTGCCGGTCGGAAAAGGGCTTGCAGAGAAATCCGTTCGCGCCCTTCTCGATCGCTTCGACCGCGGTCGCTTTGTCCGCGAGTGCCGATACGACGAGAATCAGGATCTCGGGTTTCAGCGACACCAGCCGTTCCACGCACTGGATACCGTCCATTTCCGGCATCGTCAGATCCATGGTGACGACGTCGGGGTTGGTTTTCTGGAAAAGCTCGACGGCCTCCCGGCCGTTCGACGCGGAACCCACGACCTGAAGCCGTGCATTCTGCTGCGAGCGCTCAATGCGGCGGCGAATGATGTTCGAATCGTCCACGATCATCATGCGCAGCATCCGTTCTCCGCTCGCGCCGTTTGCACCGTTCGACTTCGACATAGGATCTGGGCTCCTTTCTTCTTCGATCTTGCGTCAGGCAGCCACTTCCTGACTGCCGTCCACCGGCGGCAGCAGGATGCTGAATCGCGTGTACTTGCCCTCGCCCGTCGCGACGGCGATTTTGCCGTTCAGCTCCCGGATGAGTTCGGCGACGAGGCTCATGCCGATGCCGCGTCCCGCGTCGTGGGTGACGGTCTCCCGGGTCGAGAAGCCGGGATGGAAGAGGAGGCGAAACATCTGCTTCGATTCCATCTTCGCCGCCGCGGCTTCGGTGATGATGCCCTTCTGCAGCGCCGCCTCCTTGATGCGGCTCGATGAGATGCCCTGCCCGTCGTCCTCGATCACGAGCTTGTAGCCCTCGCCGGGCGCCGTGAGGAAGTGCACGATGACATTGCCGGGATCGGACTTGCCGGCAACCTGTCGCGCCTCGGGCGTCTCGATACCGTGGACGACGGCATTGCGCACGATCTGGATGGCGACATCCTTCACCACCTTGCGATAGGCATTCGGCACCCTGTCGAGACCGGCGCATTCGATGCGCGCGCGCTTCTTCTCGTCCGTTGCGATGCGCTGCACGAGCTGCTCGAGCGTCGATCCGAGGCCCGGCGCGGGTGCCGGAATCGGCGCGGCCCGCTCGACCTGGGGCGCATGCACTTCCATCGGCTTCGCGGCCACCAGGTCGTCGACAGTCTGCCTGCGGGCAATGACCTGCGTGGCCGTTGCCGGCGAATCGCGGGTCGTGCCGACGTTGAGCTTCGCGAGCCGGGTGACGAGATCGCGCACAGATGCGAGATGCGTGAAGAGGTCATCGAGCTTCACGACGAGCGGGAGGAAGTCGTTGCCGGTGAGCGCGTTGCGGTCCTTCAGATCCTTGAGCGAATCCTCGAATTGGTGGGCGCGTGACTCGACCGAGGCGAGGCCGAGCGCGGACGCTTCGCCTTTGACCGCATGCACCTGGCGGAAGATGCTGTCGAGCTTCTTGCGGAAAGCGCCCTCTTCGCGCGCCGGCTCCTTGAGGATGGAGTTGACCATGCGCATCGCGGCATCGGAATCGTCGAGAAACGAGGAGAGTTGGGCCGGATCGACGTGCAGCACGCCGAGCAGCGTATCGAGCTGGGCCTGCGCCTTGTCCTGCGATTCCCTCAGTTCACGCGCGAGCATCACCCGCTGCGACACGTCATTCACCGACACGAGGATGTTGTCTACCCGCTCCTCGCTCTTGACGCGGTGGAAGTCGAACTCGAGGTAGCGCGTGGCGTGACCCCCGCGACCGTCATCGAAATTCACTTCGACCTCGCCGAGAGGATTGATCGACCTGACGAGATTCTCGCGCGTGCGTTCCGACCACAGCACTTTTACGAACTTGAGCGCGGTCTGCATCGTCTTTTCCGGGACGAGAGGGCGCAGCAAGTCCTCGAAAGTGATGCCAGCGAGCGTCTCGCGCTGAAAGAGGAGCTGCACGGCTGCTGAGTGCGTCGGGCCGATGCGCAGGTCCGAGTCGAGGAGGAACAGGCCGTCCTTCACAGTCTTCAGGATGTCCTGGGTCTGCCGCTGCGCCTCGATCACCATGCGGTCCTGCCGGCGCCGCGCGGACACCAAGTACCCGAGCGCGAGCGCGAGACCGCTCGCCACGATGAGGCCGGCGAGCATCAGGTAGCGCAGCTGAGCCGCGAGCTGCTCGGAGCGCGCCTCGAGATCGCGGGTCAGTTCTGTCGTCAGGCCATTGAGTATCGGCGTCTGCTTACGGCTCAGGCGAAGGGCGGCAAACACGTCGACCTGCAGGCGCTCGCCGAGCTTGTTGAGCTGCGTACCCTGCTGGTCGGTGTCCTGGTACGGCAGACCGGTGAATGCGGCAATCGGCATCAACACCCGGTGATAGTCCTGCCACTCGCTCGTCAGACGCTTCAACTGCGCCCGCGCGAAATCGTTGCGCATCGCCTCGGACGAGCTCGCGCTCGCGAAGAAGCCGCTCGCGGCGTCATCCGGAGTCAATGTGGTAAGCGCCTGATCGAACTCGGTCATCGCCTTGCGCAATTCGCTGACGGCAGAATCAACATAGCCGCGGGCTTCAAGGCGGTCCTGAGTTGAGGCGAGCGCGCGCGAGAGAGCGTCCGGCTGGCGGCGCTGTTCGCTCATGAGCCTCAAGGCCATAGTGTTGTTCGAAAGGCTGCTCGCGAGCCTGAAGCCCGGCAGCAGCACAGCGGCGAAGGCCAGCACGACCATCACGCCGAACAGGGCCGCCGTTCCGCGTGCCGACAATCGTTTGATCCAGTTCATCATGGTCTTGTGACTCCGTGGGTCGCTGCGCTCGCCGTTCAGGTGGCTGGGGTCGCCTGGGTGAGCTCTTTCATTGCGTCAATCAACTGGTCGGCACTTGAAAAGCGATCGCCCGGCGCCTTCGCCAGCAATCGATTGATGAGCGGTTGGTAGCGCGACGCGCGCTCGGGCAGCAGCGGCACGGCCGCGTTGCGGTGCTGGTCGAGAATCTCGCGTACGGTGTGCCCCGCATACGGCACTGCGCCTGCAAGCATCTCGTAGAGAATGACGCCCAGGCTGTACAGATCGCAGCGTTCGTCCGGCTCGTGGCCTTCGATCTGCTCCGGACTCATGTAATAGGGCGTGCCCACCCGCTCGTTCGGACTCGTCACGTCGATCCTCAGGACCGAGGAGCGCGCAAGACCAAAGTCGATGAGCACGAGCCGGTTGTCCTCGGTGAGCATCAGATTCGAAGGCTTCAGATCGCGATGAAACACGCCGGTCTTGTGCAGGACCTTGAGCGCGACCGCGAGCTGCAGCGTGTAGTTGAACGATTCTTCCTGGGTGAGAGGATTGCGCAGACGCTCACGCAGGCTCCCGCAGGGGAAGTACTCCATGGCCAGGTAGAAGCAGCGTTCGGTCACGCCGTAGTCGTAGACATCGGCCACCGCGCGGTTGTTGAGCTTGGAGAGCAGCTGGCATTCGCGCAGGAACCGGTCGCGGTCGCCCGAGGAAACGGACTCGCCGAAACGGATCGGCTGCAGCTTCAAGGCAATGGGCTGCGGCAATTCGTCGCTGTGGGCGAGATACACGATCGCACGCGTCGATTGCGCGATGCGTTTGACGAGCCGGTAGCCGGGCACCTCGAGAATGCTTTCCGTCGCGACCGCGCTGCGACGCTCGCGTCGGGCGGTCTGCGCGCGCACGGCATCGCGCAGCGCAGCGCCGAGTTCGGCGGCATTGAGCGCATGCAGCGGCCAGTAGTCGGCAATCCCTTCGCGCATGGAACGCACGGCCCAGCGCTCGTCGCCGCCGCTCGCGATGATCACGAGCGGTATGCCGCCCGCCTGTTCGCGCAGCTTCTGCAGGGTCTCGAGCGGATTGCCGGGATCGGTCGAGGTCGCCGAGTAATCGATGACCGCGAGCATCGCCTGGTACGGTTCGTTGCGTTCCACCGAAGTGCCGCGCGCGGAGGCGCGAGTGCAGGTGTCGACCGTCGCTTGCGCCCAGCATTCGCGGACGATGTCGGCGAGCTTCAGGCGCAGCTCGAGTTCATCGTGCACGACCAGGAAGCGCGCGCGCTGCACGCGCGGGGCCGGTATCGCGAGTCCGCTCGGCGAAGTCTCTGTCGCTGTGGCTGTCATGCGCGGCTTTGGTGGTTCGACGATTACTGCTTGCCCAGGCGGAAGGAGATCTTGAAGCGCGCACGCTGGGACACCGGCTGCCCGTCGAGCAGCACCGGTTCATAACGAGCGTGTCTCATGGCCGCGATCGCGGCGCGGTCGAAAACGTTCTTGGGCTGGGAGTTGACGACTTCGACGTCGGACACTTTGCCTTCCGGGTCGACTGTGAAGAGCATTTCCACCCAGCCTTCCGTGCTGGTGCGCAGCGCGTCGTCCGGATAGACCGGGCTGATCGGACGCGTTAGCTTAAGCGCACCGGCCGGCACGATCGAATTGCGCTGAGCCTCAAGCGCCTTGTTGTGCGCAAGGCGCTGATCGACAGCCGCAACGTCGGTCGCGACCGCACCGAGCGCACGCGCGTTCTGCAGCGCGCTGTCAGCATCGGCGACCCGATTATCATCGAGCGCCGAGCGCGCCGAGTTCAGGAATTCCGCGGCTAGCCGACGCGTCAGATCGGGCAGCGCGGCATTCTTGGCGTCAGCGGCCTTGAGCGTGCTGAGGTAGTAGAGCGCGCTGTCGTTCGCCGGGTCGGCGAGACGGCCCTGGCTCATGCGGTCGCCGACGAGTTGAATCGTCTTGGCCGAGTCGATCTTCGGTTTCTGCGCCTGCTGGGCGAGATCGCGCTGCAACGCCTGAATGTCGCGGGCCGAAACGCCGGCATCCTTGGCTTCGCCGAGCCAGCGATCGACATCGGCCGCCTGCTGTCGGCCGGCGGCCGCGCGCGCCTCCTGGAGAAGGGCGCGCGAATAATCCTGTGTCAGCGACTGCAGCTGGGCGTTGCCTGCAGCGTTCGGCTTCTTGCGGGCGGCGGCGAGGTAGAACTTGGCGCTGTCCTCCGCAGGCTCGAGCAGGCGTCCCTGTTGCACGCGTGCCGCCAGCAGCTTCAGCGTATCCCCCAGTTCCGAGTCGGCCTGCCGGCGCGCGAGGTCGCTTTTCAGTCGCGCCACGACGTCCGCGGACACCGACTGGGACTGCTGCGCGTCGCGGATCAACTGCTGCGCCCGGTCGTAGCTCTGCGCCTGCATGGCCGCCTGAATCTGCGCGAGCGCGAGTTCGCCGCGCCGTTGGCTGACTTGCGCGTCGAGCGCCGCGAGCCGCGGATGGTCGGGACGGATGCTGCGCGCGGTTTCGATTGAGCGCAGCGCGTTGTCGTAGTTACGCTGGTCGAACGCCGTCGCGGCGCGCATCAGCAGCAGCTCGGCGATGCGATCAAGTCCCTGGCGCGCTTCGCCATTGCCGGTGTCGTAGACGAGAACGCTGCGGAAATAGGCGAGTGCGCAGTCGCTCTCCGGTTCGTCATAGCGCTTGTCGCGCATCGCGGCGCGCGCCTTCGCGAGGAGTGGTTCGACCTGCTCGGACTGCAGGTCCTTCTGAGGCGCCGGCGCCGCCGGTGCGGGAGTCGTGCTCGCAACAGCTGCCGATGGTGTGGTGGGAGCCGCCGATGGCGTGCGGGACATCCACCAGTAGACGGCGCCGCCGCCGGCCAGCAGCACGGCCGCCACGATCGCGATCCATTTGATCGGCAGGCCGCCGGAGGCGTCGGATGTAGCCGAACGATTCTGCGATCCGAAAAGTGCCGCTCGGGTATTGGCTTCCTCCGCAGCGGCTTCAAATGCCTGGCTGACGTGCGCGTCGGTGAGCGGGAGCGTGAGGCGGCCGAGGATCGCGCGCTGTTTGACGAGCGCCGCAACTACATCGCTCGCCGGTTCCTTGTCGACAACCATCGGCACGAGACTTGCCGAATGGTGTTGAAGCTTCGTGAGGCCGCGGTTCACCGGCGGCTCCGCGCGAATGTCCCAGATGAAGATGCCTGCCTGGCCGGGCGTCGACGACTCGATCGTCTGCTCGATCGAATCCGCCTGCTGGATGTCGTAGGACGGCCCGGCGAGATCCTTCAGCTGGATCCACAGGTCGTCGTCCGAAGTAAGAAGGAAAACCTTGGTGATCGGCTGGCCCGCGCTTGCGTGCGCGCTGCCGCCGACGAAATCGCTCGCCTCTATGGCGACGCGACGCTGGGATTCTGGCACGACCGGCCTCCTCGAAGTCCAAGAGGGACACGCGTTTTTCCCAGAAATCAGGCTCCGGCAGGCAGGGGCGACAACCCGGGGCTCACGCTGGGCAAACTTGAGGGGGATAGTCGGTTTTGTGCACCAAGTGGGCCATGCCTGATTTCACATTTTCTGGCCCCCCACCCCGGCTTGGGGGGCCCATCTTCAATGGCTTGGCTCTGAAATGTGACCGCCTGCACAAGGCGGCTACCGCCGTCAGAAGCTCACGCGCAGGAAGATCTGGGCTCCGGTGTTGTCAAGTTCGAACTCGCCCGTGTCGCCCACATCGTTCGAAGTGAGGCTGATGTTGAACTTGCGGTAACCGAGGCCGAAGGCGAGATTCTCGCGAAAGCGGTACACGATTCCGACATGCAGGTTCTCGGCCGATCCTTCGAAATCATGAATGTCGACTTTGAGATAATCCGCACGCGCTTCCGCGTAGAAGCGGTGGCTGATGGGTACGAGAACATCGATGCCGATGGTCGGAAACGCGCCCGCATCGTCTTCGCTGTGGTCGAGTGAGCGCGCCCGCACGAGAGCGCGCGCGTTGAATTCGATCAGGTTGATGCCGAAGCTCGCGGCGAGATCGATGTGCGGGTTGTGAACGAGGGCGTAGGAATAGGCCAGCGAGAGCATGCGCAAGTTGAACGTCGACTCCACCAGGTCGCCGGTCTGGTACGTGTCGCCCCGAATGACAAGATCGCGCTCGATGTTCTGTGCGTTCGAGCGGTCGAGCTTGTAATAGCCAAGCCGCACGCGGTGCCGGTCGCGCATGCCGATCATGAACTCGACGTCAGGGAGCGTGCGCTTGTCCGCAAGTCCAAGGTCGTTTTCCAGATCGATGGGCGTGCCCGAACCGGGCACTGCGCCGTCGAGCCGGAGTGAGGTCGCGACCGAATCGAACCAAGCGCCCGCCGTCAGGCGGAAGCGATCGTCGATGGGATTCGCATAGTGATCCTCCGCATGAGCCAGAACCGCGAACAATGGCAAGGACGCGGCAACCAGCCGCAGCAAGCTGCGTGAACTCACGAACGAACCTCCGGGGGCGACGGGGTGGCCGACTCTATATCGGCAAGGCGGCTCCGGAGTCAATCGATTCGCGCACTCCCGCGCTGTCTAAAATCTGTACCCGATCGGCGACAGCCGTGGCTCGCTACAGGTAGTGCTCATTGCCGAGGAAGCTGATTCGGCGCGCGCCATTCCGCTGTGCAGCCGCCAGCACTTGCGCGACGTACTCGTAGAGCACGAGCCGTGCGGGGCGCGCGTGAAACTCTGCCCGGTCCGAAAGCGCAAGAATATCTCGCGTGCGCTCCGCGACACCCGCGAGGTCGAGGCGCACGCTGTGCGTCATCGCCAGCAAAGTCAGCATCAACATCGCGCGCAGTACGAGCATCACGCCGATGAGCGGTGTCGTGTTCAGCTGCGGACCGGCGTATTCGAATCGTTCGTCTACGCAGGCAAGCATGAATGCTTCCTGCCGGTGAGCGCGCGCGGGGCGAAACGCTTGTGGTCGCCGGTCTGGGTTCGCCGCTTACGAGTCGTACACAGCGCGACTCCGTGGGGGGCTTCGACTTTCGTGCCAAGGAGAGCATAATCGCCCCCTTACGGGTCGGAAAAAAACAACCGAATTCGGACCACAGGAGGAAGCCAATGAACCTGCTAAATAAAGGGCGGCCTATCGAGCGGGCACTCGCATGTTGCGTCGTCGCGACGCTGACGGCGGGCGCTTTGCCAGCGCTCGCGCAAGACCAGGAAGCCACCGAAACCGTCGTCGTGACGGGCTCACGTATTCATCAAAGCCCATTGAATGAAGCGTCGCCGGTCATCAGCGTGTCAGACGAGGACATCGCGAAGACCGGGCAGACCTCGATCGGCGACATTCTCCAGCACATGCCGGTTTCCGGCGGTTCGGTCAACACCCGATACAATTTCAGCGGCAATCAGGGGTTCCCGCCCGACGGAGGCGGCCTCGGCGCCGGGGCCACGACGGCCGACCTCAGGCATATGGGCCCGAAGCGTGTTCTGGTGCTGGTCGACGGCATCCGCTGGGTCAATGAGGCCTCCGCAAGCGGCGTCTCCGCGGCGACGGACCTCAATACGATTCCGACCAGCATCATCGATCGAGTCGAAGTCCTGCAGGACGGTGCGTCGTCGATCTATGGTGCGGACGCGATCTCAGGCGTGGTGAACATCATCACCAAGAAGAACTTCAACGGCGTCGAGTTCTCAGGCTATGGCGGCCAATACGGCGATGGCGATGGAGACATCCAGCAGTGGAGCATTTCCCTTGGATCCACGGGTGAGCAGCTAAGCAGCTTCGTCAGCCTGAACTACATGAGTCAGGGCCGGGTGAACTCGATCGATCGCGATATCTCGCAGTTTCCGAGGCCGTACGCGACCTCGTGCGCTGCAGGTGGTTGCAGCTCCGGCACGCCGCAAGGGCGGATGGATTTCAGGGATCCGAATACCGGCCAGGCCCTCAGTATCACTGTCAACGACGGCGTAACGGGCATCCCCTTCTACAATCCGGCAAATCCTGCCGCAGGGCCGCGCACCGATGATTTTCACAACTTTACGACCGCCGACCGGTTCAACTTCCAGCCCTACAACCTCATGCAGACACCGAGCGAACGCGTCGGTCTGTACGGCCAGAGCGAATATCACCTGACAGACCACGTCAGCTTCTACATGAAGGGACTGTTCAACGAGCGCCGTTCAAAGAACCAGGCCGCGCCCGAACCGCTGTTTGTCGGACCGGAAGCCGGCAACGGTAATCTGATGGACACGATCCAGATTGACGTGCTCAATCCCTACAATCCGTTCGGCTTCACGCTCAATGCTGCTACCACAGGTCCCGGGGCGACCGACTACTTCATCGGGCGTCGCCCGCTCGAAGGTGGCCCACGAATTTTCCAGCAAAACGTGGACACCTGGTACCTGGGAAGCGGTTTTCGCGGCGACTTCAATTTCGCCGAGCGCGATTTCTACTGGGACGTGAACGCCATCTGGTCGCGCAACAGCGCCGACCAGACGACGCATGGCAGCTACAACTCGGCCAAGCTGAAGTCGGCGTTGGGCCCAGGTGTGGCCGCTGGCATCAACGGCGCGACGACCACCGCGTGTGGCGCAGTCGTTGTTGTCGCCGGGGTTCCGACCGTCCCCAATCCGATCCCCGGTTGCGTGCCGTTCAACATCACCGGCGGCCAGGGTGACGGCAGCGGCACCATCACGCAGGCGATGCTGGATTTCATCCGCCCGGTCCTGCATGACACCAGCGAGCAGGAGCTGAAGGATTTCACCGCCAACCTCACGGGCACGATCGTCTCGATGCCCGCGGGCGGCCTCGACTTCGCGGTCGGTTTCGAGCATCGCAGTCAGAGCGGCTTCTACCAGCCAGATGCGATCTACACGGCCGGGGAAAGCGCAGGTGTGCCCTCGACACCGACGTCCGGTAAGTACGACGTGAACGAATTTTATGGCGAATTGCAGATTCCGCTGCTTAAGGACCTTCCCGGCGCGGACCTGCTGCAGGTAAGCGCGGCGGTGCGCAGTTCCGACTACTCGACGTTTGGATCGCAGACGGCGTCGAAATTCGGTCTCAACTGGCGGCCACTCGAGGACCTGCTAATCCGCGGCTCGTACTCCAAGGGCATCCGCGCTCCGAGTATCGGCGAACTGTTCGGCTCGGCCGCACGCTTCGACCAGACGATGGTCGATCCGTGCTCGGATTACACCGGCGCCATCAACGGCGGCCCGGCCGCACCGGCCGAAATTCAGGCCAACTGTCTGGCGCTTGGTGTACCGGCCACCTACGCGCAAATCAATTCACAGATTTCGGTGACAACGGGCGGCAATCCCGCGCTCGTGCCCGAGGAGACAACCAACAGTTACACGGCTGGCTTCGTGTACAGCCCGCGATGGGCGGAGGGCACATCGTGGTCGAATGGCCTGTCGTTCGAATTCACCTACTACAACATCGACCTCGAGCAGGCGATCTCGGCGCTCGACGCACAGGTGCAGATCAATCGCTGTGTTGCAACGCTCGATCCGGCACTGTGCGGCGGGATCAGCCGCACAGCGGGCGGCAACATCAATGGCTTCGCCAATCAGTTGCTCAACATCGGTGCCATCAAGACGAAGGGTTGGGACTTCAACATCAACTGGTCGATGCCCGAGGTCAGCTGGGGCCGGTTCGGGGTTGCCTGGCAAACAACTCACCTGAACGAGTACAACGAGTTCACACCGTCGAGCACGGGCTTCCAGGTGACGGAACGCGCAGGAACGGAGAAAGGTGACCTCGGAGCCGCGTATCCAGACTGGAAGTCGACGCTGACAATCGATTGGCGCCATGCAGACTGGGGCGCGACAGCATCGGCGCGCTACATGAGCTCCGTGACCGACATCAATGGGCTGAGCCTCTCGGCCACCACATATGTCGACGCGCAGGTCATGTGGACGCCGTCGCAGTTCATGGACGGTACGTGGGACATCTCGGTGGGTGCCAACAACCTGTTCGATCAGGACCCGCCGCCTTGCCAGACCTGCGCGCTGAACGGCTATGACCCGTCGACGTATGACGCGCCTGGCATATTCCTGTATGCGCGTGTCGTTGCGCACTTCGGCAAGCAATAGACCCGGCGTCGGGCGACTCTAAAAGGGCCGGCCCCCTCAAAAAGGGCCGGCCCTTTTTCTTTGGCCGCGACCGCGAGTATAAATAGGCGCCTATGGGCGCCTATAAGACGAACGATATTCATAACATCGCCCTGGTCGGACACACCGGCTCCGGCAAAACGTGGTTGTTCGAATCACTCCTCGCCGCCACGGGAGCGATTCGCAGCCGCGGCAGTCTCGAGCGCGGCACCACCGTCTCCGATTACGACCCGCAGGAAAAGCGCCTAGGTCACTCCCTCGATGCAGCGTTTGCGAGCGTCGACTACGAAGGCCGCCACATCAATTTGATCGATACGCCGGGCTACCCGGATCTCGCGGGACGGAGCCTCAGCGTCCTGCCCGCCGTCGAGACGGTGGCGATCGTCGTCAACGCCGCCTCGGGCGTCGAACTGGTCACGCAGCGCATGATGGAGTTCGCCGCGGACCGCAGGATCTGCCGGCTCATCATCGTCAACAAGATCGACAGCCGCGAAGCGAACACCCAGGCGACGCTTGCGCAGATTCGCGAGCGCTTTGGTCGTGAGTGTCTGCCGCTCAACCTGCCGGCGGAGGGCGGCAAGCGCGTGGTCGATTGTTTTTTTCGTGCGGCCGAGGAGAAGACCGACTTCTCCTCGGTCGCCCAGGCACACACGGAAATCACGGACCAGATCGTCGAGATGGACGAAAAGCTCATGGCCCGTTATCTCGAGCAGGGCGGCGAACTCGAGCCCGAGCAGATGCACGATGCATTCGAGGCGGCCCTGCGCGAGGGGCACCTGATTCCCATCTGCTTCGTTTCTGCTGAAACCGGCGCCGGCATCCCGCAGCTCCTCGAGACGGTCGTACGACTGCTGCCGAATCCGGCTGAGGGCAATGCGCCGAATTTCCTCAAGGGAGAAGGCGACGCGGCGGAACCCGCCGAGGTGCGTCCGGATCCTTCGCTGCACGTCATTGCGCACGTAATCAAGGTGATCGTCGATCCGTTCGTCGGCAAGCTCGGTGTGTTTCGCGTACACCAGGGCACGGTGCGCCAGGGCAGCCAGCTCTACGTAGGCGACGGCCGCAAACCGATTCGGGTCGCACACCTGCTGGCGCTGACCGGCAGGGAACATCGCGAGATCGTTTCCGCCATTCCGGGGGACATCTGCGCGATCAGCAAGATCGACGAGCTGCATTTCGATGCAGTGCTGCACGACTCACACGACGAGGATCATTTCCACCTGCAATCGCTCGATTTGCCGCCGTCGATGCTTGGCGTTGCCATCGAACCCGAACGCCGGGGCGATGAGCAGAGGTTGTCGGATGCCCTGCACAAGCTTGCCGCCGAGGACCCGTGTGTCCGGCTCGAATTCAACGCAGCAGGAAATGAGTCGGTGATGTACGGCCTGGGTGACCTACACCTGCGCGTGCTGCTCGAACGCATGAGCGAGCGTTACGGCGTGAAGGTCAAGACGCATCCACCGAGCGTGCCCTATCGAGAAACGGTCACTCGCGCGGCGGACGGTCACAACAGGCACAAGAAGCAGACCGGTGGCGCTGGCCAGTTCGCAGAGGTTTACCTGCGGGTCGAGCCGCTCGAGCGCGGGTCCGGATTCGAGTTTGTCGACGACGTCTTCGGCGGCGCCATTCCGTCGCAATACATTCCTGCTGTCGAGAAAGGCGTACGGCAGGTTCTCGGGGAAGGGGCGCTCGCGGGTTATCCGCTATGTGATCTCAGGGTCACGGTAACCGACGGCAAGCACCACACCGTCGACTCCAAGGAAGTCGCCTTCGTCGCGTGCGGACGCAAGGCGTTCCTCGACGCCTTCCAGAAGGCGGCCCCCGTGGCGCTCGAACCCATCGTCCGGCTCGACATCGTGATGCCGTCGGCATCGATGGGCGACGTGACAGGCGATCTCGTGTCGAAGCGCGGACGGATCACCGGCAATACGACGCTCACGAGCCAGCGGGTTTCCGTCAAGGCACTCGTGCCGCTGAGCGAACTTGAGGGCTACCAGTCGCGCCTGAAGTCGCTGACCGGCGGACAGGGCATGTACACGGTCGAACTCTCGGGATACGAGGCAGTGCCGCCACGCCGGCAGCAGGAGCTGGTCCAGGCGTTCCGACCCCGGGTCGAACAGGAGTGAAAAAGGGGACAGATTTATTTTCGCGCTTCGCAGCACTGCGAAAATAGATCTGTCCCCTTTTTCACGGCTTGAATGTCTGTTCGGTCACGTGATGCGCTACATCGCGCAACGCCTGCATACCGCCTTCTACCATGTAGTGGAGCGGTGGCTCCCCTTTGAACGGTGACTTGCGGTTCGGCTCGTGCATGAAGCGCCAGGCCCGGTCCCCGCCCGGATCTTTGCCGAGCAGCGTTCCCCAGATCCCGACGAGAAGCGAAAGGCGCTGTTGCTGCGTATTGTTGAGCCGAGTGCTTTGGCTGCCCCGGTACTGTTTGAGGACTTGTGGCGACGGGCACTTGATGAGCCGGCACTGCTGCAGCTCCGACAGATTCAACTCCTCAGCCATGCGGAAGAAGCGCGCAAGTGTGGTCTGCGCAGCGTTGGCTCGGCCCGGTCGGGTCGATGGGGCTAGCGTGAGAGGCGGTCGGCCGGTGCGCTGCATCGTGGTCTTCTACTTGGCGGCTTCAAAACACAGTCTGCAACGATTGCGCGCTCTTGCCAAACCCGGCAGTCTTTGTGCGCATAACCATAAGGGCCGGCCCGCCGCCTCCGGCCTCCCGCGACCGCCAGGAGACCTCTTTTGACGACGTCCACCCCTGTAGTCGCCCGCGGCGGCATCGATCGTACCCACCGGCGGGTCATATTCGCCTCCTCGCTCGGCACGGTCTTCGAGTGGTACGACTTCTACCTCTACGGCTCGCTCGCCGGGATCATCACGAAGCAGTTCTTTTCGGGTGTCGACGAGACTACGGGCTTCATCTTCGCCCTGCTTGCCTTCGCCGCCGGCTTCTTCGTGCGGCCTTTCGGCGCGCTGCTGTTCGGCCGGCTCGGCGACCTGGCCGGACGCAAGCACACGTTTCTGATCACGATCGTGATCATGGGCCTCTCGACGGCGCTGGTCGGCTGTCTGCCAACCTACGCGCAGGCCGGGGTGATCGCGCCGGTGGCGCTCATCGTCCTGCGCCTGCTGCAAGGTCTTGCCTTGGGCGGCGAATATGGCGGCGCGGCGACCTACGTCGCGGAACACGCACCGGAGGGCAAACGGGGCCTGTACACGAGCTGGATCCAGACCACGGCGACGCTTGGGCTCTTTCTCTCCCTGATCGTCATCCTCGCCTGCCGCAAGCTATTCGGTCCAGCGTTCGAAACACAGGGCTGGCGCGTGCCGTTCCTGCTGTCGATCGTGCTGCTCGGCGTGTCCGTCTATATCCGGCTGCAGCTCGCCGAGTCGCCAGTGTTCCTGGCGATGAAGGCGGAATCACGTCAGTCACAGGCGCCGCTGACGGAAGCCTTCGCGCGCTGGGGAAACCTTCGCGTCGTCCTGCTCGCCCTCCTCGGCGCAACGGCTGGCCAGGCCGTCGTCTGGTACACGGGGCAGTTCTATGCCCTCTTCTTTCTGACGCAAACCCTGAAGGTCGATCCGCAGCACGCGAATCTCCTGATCGCGGGCTCGCTGCTCATTGGAACGCCAGCCTTTATCTTCTTCGGGGGGTTGTCGGATCGCATCGGGCGCAAGCGCATCGTGCTCGCGGGCTGTTTGCTCGCGGCGCTGACATACTTTCCGATCTTCAAAGCCATCACCCACTACGCGAATCCCGCGATCGCTGACGCGGCTGCCGCCGCGCCGATCACGGTGATCGCGGATGCGCAGGCTTGCAGCTTTCAGTTCGATCCAGTCGGCAAGCGCAAGCTCACGCGCTCCTGTGACATCGCGAAGGCGGCCCTGGCGAAAGGCGGCGCTCCTTACAGCAACGAAGCCGCGCCGCGTGGCACGCCGGCGATCGTGCGTGTGGGGACCCGGGCAATCACGGTATTCGAAGGCACAGTGCTCGATGCACCGACGCTCAAGTCCCGGACGGAGGATTTCAACAAGCGGCTCGCCGCAGCTCTCGCCGATGCGGGCTATCCTGCCAAGGCGGACCCGGATCGCATTAACACACCGGCGGTGCTTGCGCTCCTGACGCTCCTCGTCATCTACGTGACGATGGTTTACGGACCGATCGCGGCGTGGCTGGTGGAACTCTTCCCGGCGCGCATCCGCTATTCGTCGATGTCGCTGCCGTATCACATCGGCAACGGCTGGTTCGGCGGATTTCTGCCGACCGTTGCGTTCGCGCTGGTCACGATGACCGGCGATATCTACTACGGGCTCTGGTATCCCGTGAGCGTGGCAGTGTTGACCTGTGTCGTCGGCGGCCTCTTTCTTCGGGAAACGCGCGGAACCGGTGCCGGTATCAACTAGCGGGTATTTCCGGGATCAGTGGAGAATTCCCGGCTACCCGTTGGCGCTACCCGATCTCGTAACGCGCAGGCGCATCGAGACTGAGCCGTCGCTGGTTGCCGCGAGCAATCGATAGAAGGCATCGGCCTCCATCGGCGGGCCGAAGAGATAGCCCTGCGCATACTCGCAGTTGTGCTCGAGGAGAAAATCGAGCTGCTCGTCGTTCTCGACGCCTTCCGCGCAGACCGGGATGCGCATCGACTGGGCCATTGCAAGAATGGCACGCACGATCGCCGCGTCGTTCGCATCCTGCACCATGTCGCGTACGAACGACCGGTCGATCTTGAGCTTGGTGATCGGGAAATGCTTGAGATAGCTCAGGCTCGAATAGCCCATGCCGAAATCGTCGACCGAAATGCCGATGCCGAGTTCACGCAAGTCATGGAGCGAGGCCGCTTCGCCCGCCGCGTGCTGCATGAACGCACTTTCCGTGAGCTCGATTTCAAGGAGATGCACCGACAGTGCGCTGTCGCGCAGCATGGCCTTCAGGCGCGAGAGAAATTCCGGCCGCTGCAGCTGGCTCGGTGAAATGTTGACGGCCAACGGGAAATCGCGCGCCAGCGTTTCATGCCAATGCTTGCGGGTGCGGATCGCTTCCCGCAGCACCCACTCGCCGATCTCCACGATCAGGCCGCTTTCCTCTGCCACGCTGATGAAGCTCGCCGCGGATTGCAGCTCGCCGTTATCGTCCTTCCAGCGCAGGAGCGCCTCGACGCCGACGATTTCACCAATCCTCAAATCGACCTGCGGCTGGTAGAGCAGCTGGAACCGTCCGCCGGCGATCGCGGTGCGCAGCTGCGATTCAAGCGCAACGCGATCGTTCAGCGAGATGTTTAGGTCGGCACGGAAGAACTGGTAGTTGTTCCGGCCCTTCTCCTTCGCGTGATACATGGCCGTGTCGGCACTGCGGATAAGTGTCGACAGATCGGGAGCGTCGCGTGGGTAAACGCTGATGCCGACGCTTCCGGTTACGAGAAACTGGAAGTTCCCGAACCAGAACGGCGCGCGCAGCGTCTCGAGGAGGCGCTTGGCGAGCTGCTGCGTTGCCTTTTCGTCCGTAACATTCGGCATCACGACCACGAACTCGTCGCCACCCATGCGCACGACGAGCCGCCCGTCGCCTGCTGCGGCCGAGATACGCGAGGCCAGCTCCTTGAGGAGCGCATCGCCCGTCTCGTGGCCCCGTGAATCGTTGATGTACTTGAAGCGGTCGATGTCGAGGAAGAAGAGCGCGAGCGCCGCGCCGGTCGCTTCCGACTCCGCCATCGCGCGCTTCAGAAACGATTGCAGGAAGAGCCGGTTCGGCAGTCCCGTGAGCCCGTCGTGGTGCGCGAGATGATCGAGGCGCTTTTCGCTCGCGCGCAGCCGCACCTCTGCCGCCTTGCGGGCCGTGACATCGCGCGTTACGAGGCAGAGAACTTCGCGCCGCCGGTGAATGATGATGCTCGCCGTCACCTCGACATCGAGCAGCTGGCCGCTGGCCGCACGCAGCTGAAGTTCCATCGTGCCGACGCTCGGCCTCAGGTCCTGGCCCATGAGCCGCGAATTGATGGCGCCGGGTGGCAAAACATCGTAGAGGTAGAGTTCGCGCGGCAGTTTCTCGCCGAAACCCGCGCCCTCGAGGAAGGCCTTGTTTGCCTCCAGGATGCGGCGCGTTTCGACGTCGATGAGGAGTATGCCCTCGGATGCCTGAGTGACCACGGCGCGGTAGCGCGCTTCGCTCTCCTGGCGCTCTGCCCAGTTGCGCGCGAGGCGAGCCGACATGAGGAACGCGATCAGGCCGAAGATCACGCAGACAATGAGTGCTGCGGTCACGAGGTAGCGGATGGTTTCAAGGCCCTTCGCGTAAACTTCGCGCGGCTCCGTCACATCGATGACTACCGCGGAGTGGCCGTCGAGGTTCGCCAGCGCAAGGTAGGTCGTGATTTCGTTGTCATTGACGGGGACACTGATTGACGCCTCAGTGCGGTCGCCTTCCGACTGCATGCGCCGGACGGCGGCGGGCAGCTCCTCATCGTCCGCGGAACGGGCGATAACCGTGCGGCCTATCGTTCCACTCAGGCGCTGCAGGGCGGCCTCGTCAAAGCTGCGTGCAAGGAGCAGGATGCCGCGGGGCGGTAGATTCGCGCGGCTCGGGTAGATGCCATACGCGACCACCGCCACCAGGCGATCCGGCGTTTCGAGGAGTCCCGCAAAGAGTGGCATATCGGGTCGCGCCCGCTCTAGCGTCAGGCGCTCGGTGGGCAGAAGCGCGATGAACTTGTTGGCGTCACTGAAGCCGCGTCCGTCCCGGTCGCTGAACCTTCGCCAGAACACCGGCGTCTTCGCCGCGTTGAGTACCAGGACCGTGTCGACCTTGAAGTTGGTCATCGACGTGTCCGCGAAGTTGCTCTGCACGAACGGGATGTTCGGCCGCACGACGAAGTCGTACATGTCGTCCCACACCGCGTAGTCGCTGGTCGCGGTTGCAAGCTGCTTCAAATCGTCGTTCCACGCGCGTTCAAGCTGATGCGCCGTGCGGGCGGTGCTCGCCGCCTCAAGCTCGGTGTAGCTCTCCATCAGGTAGTAGCGCGCGGCGGCGACCACCGCGCCCATGAGCAGCGCGAGGCCAACGACAATAATCAGTCCTGTTTTCAGCGTTGAGCGCATGGATATCCGATTGCCGCGCGCGCCGGCGCGACAACCATGCGCCTCGGCCAGTTATTCGACTGTGACCGACTTGGCGAGATTGCGGGGCTGGTCGACGTCCGTACCTCGCAAAACTGCCACGTGGTACGCAAGTAGCTGCAATGGGATGGTGTAGATGGCGGGCGCCTGGAAATAGCTCACATGTCTGGGCATCTTGATGACCTGCACGTCACTCGAACTTTCGATGCCCGAGTCGGGATCGGCAAATACATAGAGGCGCCCACCGCGCGCCCGGACTTCCTGCATGTTGGACTTCAGCTTTTCGAGCAGGTCGTTGTTCGGCGCCACCGTGACAACTGGCATGTCCTCATCGACCAGCGCCAGCGGTCCATGCTTGAGCTCACCAGCGGCATAGGCTTCGGCGTGGATATAGGAAATTTCCTTGAGCTTGAGCGCGCCTTCGAGCGCGATCGGATAGAGCGCGCCGCGGCCGAGGAAGAGTGCGTGATGCTTGCTCGCGAAGATCTTCGCGAGCGTGATGATCTCGGGCTCGAGCTTCAGGGTTTCCTCGATGAGCGCAGGAATTTCGAGGAGCCTCATGACGAGCTGCCGCTCCCGCTCCGCATCCGGGTGCAGCATCTTTGTGAGCGCGACCACGAGCATCCCGAGCGCAGCGAGCTGCGTCGTGAAGGCCTTGGTCGACGCAACGCCGATCTCGGGGCCCGCGCGCGTCAGCATCACGAGCGCTGACTCTCGCACGAGCGAACTCTCCGGCACGTTGCAGATCGAAAGGCTCGACAGATAGCCGAGCTCCTTCGCCATGCGCAGAGCCGCGAGCGTGTCCGCGGTTTCGCCCGACTGGGAGATGGTGACGAAGAGCGTATCGGGAGTGAGCACGGGGTTGCGATAGCGATACTCGCTGGCGATATCGACCCAGCAGGGAATGCGGGCGATCTGTTCGATGAAATAGCGGGCGACGCAGGCCGCGTGATAACTCGTGCCACAAGCAACGATATGCACCGCGCGCGTGCGTTTCAGCACGTCCTGCGCTTCCGGGCCGAAGGCCTGCGCCAGGAGCTTGCCGCCCGCAATGCGTTCCTCGAGCGTGTTCGCGACCGAACGCGGCTGCTCGAAGATTTCCTTCTGCATATAGTGGCGGTATTCGCCGAGCTCGACCGCGTCGGCCGACAGTTCGCTTTCGCGCACCGTGCGCTCGACCTTCCTGCCCGAGGAGTCGAACACGGTGACGGCGGTGCGGCGAATCTCGGCGACATCGCCCTCTTCGAGGAACATGAAGCGGCGGGTGACGGGCAGCAGGGCCGAAACGTCGGACGCGACGAAGTTTTCGTTCTCGCCGAGGCCGATGACGACGGGGCAACCACAGCGCGCGAGCACCAGGCGATCGGGCTCATGCTCGCTCAGTACCGCGAGCGCATACGCCCCGCGCAGCTCCGCCACCGTGCGCCGCACGGCTTCGAAAAGATCCTTCGCGGTCCGCAGGTGAAAGTGAATGCGATGCGCGATGACCTCCGTGTCGGTCTCCGAGGAAAATTGGTAGCCGTGCTTCACGAGCTCGGCGCGCAGCTCCTCGTGGTTCTCGATGATGCCGTTGTGGACGAGCGCGACGCCGTCCTTCGAGATATGCGGGTGCGCATTGCGCTCGCTCGGAACGCCGTGCGTCGCCCAGCGCGTGTGCGCGATGCCGAGCTCTCCGTGCGTCGGGCTCGCCTCGAGCGCCTCTTCGAGTTTCCTCACCTTGCCGACCGCGCGCAGGCGCACGACATGCTTCGTGCCGTTCAACACGGCGATGCCCGCCGAATCGTAGCCGCGATATTCGAGGCGCTTCAGTCCATCGATGAGGACAGGGACGACATCGCGGTCGGCGACGGCTCCGACAATTCCGCACATGTAATTGGACCCTTATGGCAGAGCTTGCCCGGTGGCTCCCCGGGTAGGGGCGCTAGTGTGCCCGAGCGACGCTGGAAAGGCTGGATTCTACTGGAAAAAGCGTGACTGTCGTCTCATGGAGCACCACAGCGAGGCTACTTCTTTTTCTTTTGCGGCCGCTGCCAGCCCTCGATCGTCACCTGCCGGCTGCGCGCGAGCGTCAGCTTCCCGGCCGGGGCATTCTTGGTGATCGTCGAGCCCGCGCCCGTGTTTGCGCCCTTTTCGATCGTCACGGGTGCGACCAGCATGTTGCCGGAGCCGATGTGAACGTCGTCTTCGATCGTCGTGCGGTGCTTGCTGGCGCCGTCGTAATTGACCGTGATGGTGCCGGCGCCCACGTTGACGTTCTTGCCGATGACCGCATCGCCGAGATAGGTGAGATGATTCGCCTTGCTGCCGTCGCCGAGCTGGCTGTTCTTGACTTCCACGAAGTTGCCGATGTGCACGTTCGCCGCGAGCGTCGATGACGGCCGGAAGCGCGCGAACGGCCCGACCTGGCAACCGGGGCCGATCACCGCCTTGTCGATCACGCAATTCGAAAAGATCTCCGTGTCGTCGCCGATCTCGCTGTCGCGCAGAAAGCAATTGGGGCCGATCTTCACGCGCGATCCCAGCTTCACCCGGCCGACGAACACGGCATTGACGTCGATGAAGACGTCGCTCCCGACTTCGATCTCCCCGCGCACGTCGATGCGCTCAGGATCCGCGAGCGTTGCGCCGGCGAGCATCAGTTCGCGGGCGCGGCGTCGGCGATTCTCGGTCTCCACTTCGGCGAGCTGGATCTTGTCGTTCACACCGAGTACCTCCGTCGTGGTCGGCGCGATGGTCGCGCTGATCGTGAGTCCTTCGCGCACAGCAGCCGTGACAATGTCCGTCAGGTAGTACTCGCGCTGCGCGTTGTCGTTGCGAAGGCCCGTGAGCCAGCGCCTCAAGCATGAAGCCGGTACTGCCATCAAACCGGTGTTGATCTCGCGGATCGCGAGCTCTTTGTGATTCGCATCCTTCTGCTCGACGATGCGCACGACGCGTCCGGCCGCGTCGCGGACCAGCCGCCCGTAACCGCCGGGATCTTCGAGCTCGACTCCGAGCAGCGCCACCGCTTTGGCGCCCGCCGACTGCACGAGCTTCGCGAGCGTTTCATGCCGCACGAGCGGTACGTCGCCGTAGAGCACAAGTACCAGGTGATCGTCAGGAATCGCGGGCATGGCCTGCAACACTGCGTGGCCCGTGCCCAGTTGCTCCGCCTGGCGCACCCATTTGACCGGTTCGCCGGCGAGCGCTTCCGGAACCTGCTCACCGCCGTAGCCGTAGACGACGTGAATCGAGGCCGCATCGAGCGAGCGAGCGCAGTCGATGACGTGCTTCAGCATTGGCCGGCCGGCGAGCGGCTGCAGCACTTTCGGCAAGTCGGACTTCATCCGCTTGCCCTGGCCTGCGGCCAGAATGACGATGCTGAGGTTCAAAGTGTCGCGCAGTATATCGCGCGCCGCTATTGAACCGCGCTCGACATCGGCACCACGGGCTGCGCATCGGTTTCCGCGACCAGCATCGTCATCAGGTTGATGACGAGCTGGGCCCGCTGCGCGTCATTGAGCACGGCGATCTTTGCCTCGCTCAGGGCCTCGACAGCGTGCGTGACTAGCCCAACCGCCCCCTCCACGATCTTGCGGCGCGCGGCAAGCACGGCTTCCGCCTGCTGGCGCCGGAGCATCACGCCGGCGATTTCCGGCGCGTACGCGAGGTGTGCAAGACGCGCGTCCAGCACGGAGATACCTGCGGCAGCCGCGTGCGAACCAATAGTGCGCTTGAGTTCGGTGCTCACGCCTTCCATGTTGCCCCGCAGTCCCTGCCCCGCAGCCTCCGAATCGTAGGGATGACCGCCGACGACCTGCCGCAACGCCGATTCCGCCTGTTGCGCGAGGAATCGTTCGTAGTACTCGACGGCGAAGGACGCGCGCGCCGTGTCTTCGACGGCCCAGACGACAATCGCGGCAACTTCAACCGGATTGCCGGCGAGATCATTCACCTTGAGCGTCGGCGTCGTTGTGTTGACGACGCGCAGCGAGAGCCTGCGGCGCGCACAGAAGGGATTGTAGAACCAGAGGCCGTCGCTTCGAATCGTGCCCGCATACTTGCCGAAGAATGTCAGCACGACTGCCTGTTTCGGTTCAAGCGTGACGAGGCCGCGTGTCATCAGTATCAGCACGAGGATCGCCGCACCAAGGCTCACGAGCGGGCTGATCGCCATGTCGCCGGAACCGATCTGCCCGATGAAGCTGCGGGCGAGATACACGATCAGCGCGACGCCGATCACGATCGCGACCCATCCGTTCAGGTAGTGCGCGGACTTCTCATTGATCGCGGCTGATGGCTTGTCGTTGCCCATGATTGCCTCTCCTGATGAAGACGAGATCGAATTCGCTACGGCCGCGGGCGCCGGTGTCTGTCCGCCCATGCGGCCCACGCGACGAAGAGCCACGCACCGACCGAGAACCACGCAAGCGTTCGCGCGTCGGGCGGTGGCGGCGCCCAGGGACTCGAAGCCCACATGGCGGCCGATATGAGAATGAAACTCCAGAATGCAATGTGCGCCGTGAGGTCGATTGCCTGCATGCGTCGCAAATAGAGCGCGACGCCACCAGTGAACATAAGTCCCTCTATTAATAGCGTCGCGGGGATCGACTGCCACAGACCGAGGCCAATGCGTGGCGAATCGCCAGGCCAGAGCGGCATGTCGGGCGCATGAGTCACAACGTCGAGTACCCAGTGACTCACGACCGCTGCAAACAAGAGCGCGGCCACGGCAAGTGAGCGTCCGCGCCAGCGTGCGATTGCTCCGATGATTCCGCCCCAAATGCACGCCATGACAAGGCTGTGCGACCACGGATACGAATCGAAGACGAGAGACGTGAATGGCAGCGCGCCCGGAACGATCGACACTTTTTCGACGCCAAGCAGCAGGAACACCGGCCACAACAGGTCAAGCGCGAACGCGGCCGCAACCCACACGCCGAGCGAGACATCCGGCGCACGCGACTTGGCGGCTAGAGCGACTGCGGTATGTCCGACGAACATGCAGCGACTTGGTTCACCGCGAAATCTTGATCTCGTTGAACTGGATGACGGGCGCCACGTCGGTGTAGTTCGGGATATCTCCCTGCAAGGTCGCGGCGTGCGGTCCAAACGCCGCAAGAAACGATTCGATCGAGTCGAACAGCAGCCGGCAGACCGCTGCGTTCGCCGGAGGAACGCCCTCCGCGGTGCCTGCAACGCCCGTCTCGACTGTGACACCTCGCAGCGCGCCGCCGAGCAGGCGGATGGTCATCGGCATGTGCTTGTTGACGTAGTAGTCCACGTCGAATCGGCTGGTGGCCGTGCGCGGATAGATGATGCAGCAGCAGATCATGGGCGTCTCCCTTGTGGTACTAGCCGGTCGCCGCGCGCTGGTGGATTGCCGCTCGTGTCGACCGGTGACAATCTCGGTCTCGGTGCCTATTCGGCTCGCTGCTGCTTTGTGAGCTATTGCTTCATCTTTCTCAGTTTTTCGAGCAGCCGCAATTGAGCCGCCATACGCCCAAGTTCCGCCTGCGCCTCCGCAACCTCCACTGCGCCTACCTTGTCCTTCAGTATGTCTTCGGCGCGCTGCTTGGCGGCGAGCGCTGCAGCTTCATCGATGTCTTTCGCACGCAGCGCCGTATCGGCGAGCACCGTAACGACATGTGGTTGAATTTCGATCGCACCGCCGCCGACGTAGAAGTGATGCTCCTCACCCGTTTCGGTCTGCACGCGTACTTCACCCGCACGCAGGTTCGTGAGGAGCGGCGCATGGCGGGGCGCGATGCCAAGCTCGCCCTCGATCGCCGGAGCGAACACCATCGTCGCCGGGCCGGAGTAGATCTCGCCTTCGGCGCTGACGATGTCGACGTGAATGGTGTTGGCCATGAGCGTTACCTTTTTCTCCTCACCCCAGCCCTCTCCCCAACCCTCTCCCACTAACGTGGGAGAGGGAGTGGAGTCGGGCTCACTGCAGATGTCTTAGCTTTCTCGACGGCTTCTTCGATCGTGCCGACCATGTAGAACGCCTGCTCCGGCAGCTGATCGTATTCGCCCGCAATAATAGCCTTGAAGCCTCGAATCGTGTCCTGGAGCTTGACGTACTTGCCGTCCTGGCCCGTGAACACTTTTGCGACCGTGAAGGGTTGCGACATGAAGCGTTGTATCTTGCGTGCGCGGAACACGCTCAGTTTGTCTTCCTCCGAAAGCTCGTCCATGCCGAGGATCGCGATGATGTCCTGCAGCTCCTTGTACCGCTGCAGCACCGCCTGGACACCGCGCGCCGTGTTGTAGTGCTCCTCGCCAATAACCAGCGGATCAAGCTGGCGGCTGGTGGAATCAAGCGGATCGACCGCAGGATAGATGCCGAGCGCTGCCACCTGGCGCGACAGCACCACCGTGGCGTCGAGGTGCGCGAACGTGGTCGCGGGTGACGGATCGGTGAGATCGTCTGCCGGCACATAGATCGCCTGCACCGAAGTGATCGATCCGGTCTTGGTCGAGGTGATGCGTTCCTGCAGAACTCCCATCTCTTCAGCCAGGGTTGGCTGATAGCCGACGGCCGACGGCATGCGGCCGAGCAGCGCCGATACTTCGGTGCCCGCGAGGGTGTAGCGGTAGATGTTGTCGATGAAGAGCAGCACGTCGCGCCCGCGGCCACCGTCTTCGCGCACCTCGTCGCGGAAATACTCGGCCATCGTGAGCCCCGTCAGCGCGACGCGCAGGCGGTTGCCCGGGGGCTCGTTCATCTGGCCGAAGACCATGGCGACCTTGGAGTTCGAGAGTTCCTTGCCGTCGATGACGCCGGACTCGAGCATCTCGTGATAGAAGTCGTTGCCTTCGCGCGTGCGCTCGCCGACCCCCGCAAACACCGAAAGGCCGGCATGGGCCGTCGCGATGTTGTTGATGAGCTCGAGCATCGTGACGGTCTTGCCGACGCCCGCACCGCCGAAGAGGCCGATCTTGCCGCCCTTGGCGAAGGGCATCAGCAGGTCAATGACCTTGATGCCCGTCTCGAGCAGATCCTGACTTCCGGCCTGATCCGTATACGACGGCGCCGGACGATGAATCGGGAGTTTATCCTTGGTAACGACCGGGCCCTGCTCGTCGATCGGATCGCCGAGGACGTTCATGATCCGGCCGAGCGTGCCCTTGCCGACCGGCACGGTGATGGCCGCGCCGGTGCCGTTGACGGCCATACCGCGTTTCAGACCGTCCGAGACACCCATCGCGATCGTGCGCACGACGCCATCCCCGAGCTGCTGCTGCACCTCTAGCGTGATGTCAACGTCCGCGAGCTTCAGCGCGTCGTAGACCTTGGGGATGCCGTCGCGTGGAAATTCCACGTCGATGACCGCGCCGATGATCTGGGTAATCTTGCCCGTGCTCATGATGTTCCTCTTCCCTCTCAGACGGCCGCAGCGCCGCCGACGATTTCCGACAATTCTTTGGTGATGGCTGCCTGCCGCGCCTTGTTGTAGGCGAGCTGCAGCTCCCCGATGATCTTGCCCGCGTTGTCCGTGGCGCTCTTCATCGCCACCATGCGCGCTGCCATTTCGCAGGCGACGTTTTCCACCGCGCCGCGATAAACGAGCGACTCGATATAGCGCATCAGCAGGCCATCGAGAATGTCGGCGGCCGACGGCTCGTAGATATAGTCCCAGTGATCCTGCAGCTTCTCGTCGTCCGCGCTCTCGGCGGGCAGCATCTGCGTAACGTTCGGCTTCTGCGACATCGTGTTTACGAACAAATTGTTCAGGAGCAGCAGCCGATCGACCTTGCCTTCGCGATACGCATCCAGCATGACCTTGACGGCGCCAATGAGGTCGTTCATGCGGGGCACGTCGCCGAGATGCGTCACCTGCGCGAGGATCGGCACCTTCAGCCGGCGGAAGAACTGTACTGCCTTCGCGCCAATCAGGCACACGCTCACCTCGTGCTGCTCGGCCTGCGCTTCGCGGATCGCATTGAGTGCCTGGCGAAAGAGAGTCACGTTAAGCGACCCGCAGAGGCCCCGATCGGTACTTATGATAATGAGACCGACGGACTTTACCGGCCGCGAGATGAGAAACGGGTGTTTGTAGTCCGGGTTCGCTTCGTTCAGGTGCCCGATGGCGACACGCATCTTCTCCGCATACGGGCGCGACGCCCGCATGCGCTCCTGCGCGCGGCGCATCTTGCTCGCTGCCACCATCTGCATGGCCCGCGTGATCTTCTGAGTATTCTTGATACTCGCGATCTTGACGCGAATTTCCTTGGCGCCAGCCACTAGTACGCTCCAGTCGCCACGAATTCTTCGCAGATCTTCTTGAGCGTCGCCTCGTGCTCCTTCAGCACCGGCTTGCCGTTGATCGCCTTGATCGACGCTTCGTGGCTCGAGCGCGCGAATGCCAGGAACGCCGCTTCGAACGCGACCACCTTGTTGCGCTCGACCTTGTCCATGTAGCCGTTATTGACCGCGTAGATCGACAGCGCCATCTCGGCGACCGACAGCGGCGCGTACTGCTTCTGCTTCATGACCTCGGTCACGCGCTGGCCGCGATCGATCTGCTTGCGCGTCGCTTCGTCGAGGTCGGACGCAAACTGCGAGAAGGCAGCGAGTTCGCGGTACTGCGCGAGCGCAAGACGAATGCCTCCGCCCAGCCGCTTGATGATATCGGTCTGCGCGGCACCGCCGACACGTGACACCGAGATGCCGGCGTTCATCGCGGGCCGGATGCCGGCGTTGAAGAGATCGGTTTCGAGAAAGATCTGGCCGTCGGTGATCGAGATGACGTTGGTCGGTACGAACGCCGTGACATCACCCGCCTGTGTCTCGATGATGGGCAGGCCCGTCAATGAACCCGTCTTGCCCTTCACTTTGCCGCCCGTGGTCTTCTCGACGTACTCCTCGTTCACACGTGCCGACCGTTCGAGGAGGCGTGAGTGCAGATAGAAGACGTCGCCCGGATACGCTTCACGACCCGGCGGACGCTTGAGGAGGAGCGAAATCTGGCGATACGCCCAGGCCTGCTTGGTCAGGTCGTCATAGATAATGAGTGCATCTTCGCCCTGGTCCATGAAGTACTCGCCCATCGTGCAGCCCGAATAGGGCGCGATGTACTGCATGGAGGCCGGCACCGATGCGGACGCGGCGACGACGATCGTGTGCGCCATCGCGCCGTTCTCTTCGAGTTTGCGCACGACGTTAGAAATCGAAGACTGCTTCTGTCCGATCGCGACGTAGATGCACTTAACGCCCGAACCCTTCTGATTGATGATCGTGTCGATGGCGAGCGCGGTCTTGCCCGTCTGGCGGTCACCGATGATGAGCTCGCGTTGCCCGCGTCCGATCGGCACCATCGAATCGATGGCCTTGTATCCGGTCTGCACCGGCTGGCTGACGGACTTGCGATGCACGACGCCCGGCGCGACGCGCTCGATCGGCGAATTCTTCGACGCCTTGATCGGGCCCTTGCCATCGAGTGGCTGGCCGAGCGCATCGACGACGCGGCCAAGAAGCTCGGGCCCCACCGGCACCTCGAGGATGCGATTCGTCGTCTTGACGGTGTCGCCTTCCGAGATGTGCTTGTATTCGCCGAGCACCACCGCGCCGACAGAATCCTGCTCCAGATTGAGCGCGAGTCCGAAGGTGTTGCCCGGGAACTCGAGCATTTCACCGTAGCGCGCGTCCGCAAGGCCGTGCACGCGGCAGATGCCGTCCGTAACGGTGACGACGGTACCGACGTTGCGGGCCTCCGTTGCCGACTGGAATTTCTCGATGCGCGACTTGATGAGATCGCTGATTTCCGATGCTTTGATCGCCATTGCTAGTGCCTCATCCTGCCAATTCGTTTTCAAGCCGATTGAGCCGGCCCTTGAGCGAGCCGTCGATCACGAGATCGTCCGCGCGCAGCACGGCCCCACCGATCAGGGACGGATCGAGCTTCGTATGCAGCCGCACCGTACGGGCCAGCCGTTTTTCCACCGCCGCCGCCAGCTTCTTCTGCTGATCCGCGGAAAGCTCGACCGCGGAAGTGACCAGAACATCGACGGACTTCTCGGACTCGGACTTCAGGTGCGCAAAGATCGCTGCGATCTCGGGGAGGTAGCCGAGCCGCCGGTTCACCGCCAGCACCTTGAAGAAATCCTGGCCGTTCGCGCCAAGCTCGCCGCCCGCAATCTCGTTGACGAGAGCGGCGAGATCCGCCGCCGTTACGCTCGGGTTCGTGAGGAGCGGCGCAACGCGCGCATTCGTCACGACCGTCGCCGCGAGCGCGACCCCGCTCAGCCATGCGTCGAGCTTGCCCTGCTCGCGCGCGAGCGCAAACACCGCTTTCGCGTAGGGCCGGGCGATAGTGGTCTTCTCTGCCATGTCAGATCCGCGTTGCGAGCTTGTCGAGCACTTCGGCGTGCGTGCGGGCATCGACTTCGCGCTCGAGGATCTTGCCGGCGCCGCTGACCGCAAGCGCGGCCACCTGGCGACGCAGCTCCTCACGTGCGCTATTCGATTCCTGCGCGATCCGGGCCTTGGCCGCGGTTATGAGGCGTTCAGCTTCGGCGGTGGCCGTCACCTTCGCCTGTTCGATCATCTCGTTCGCACGGCGACGGGCGTTCTCTTCGACTTGCATCGCCTTCTCGCGCGCTTCCTTGATCAGCGCTTCCGCCCGCCCGCCCGCTTCCGCGAGGTCTTTCTGGCCCTTGTCGGCCGCCGCAAGACCATCGGCGATGCGCTTTTCGCGCGCAACCATGTTCCTGAGCGTCATCGGCCAGATCCAGCTCACGCAGGTCCAGACGAGCAGCGCGAAGATGATCATCTGCGCCAGAATCGTGGCATTTATACTCACGGGCGTTCGCCTCCGAAATTGCAGCCGCCAGGTCGCTTTAGCCCGCGCCCGCCGTCTTCGTCGCTACTTCCGTCAGAGCGCCGAGGAATGGATTCGCGAACGTAAAGAAGAGCGCGATACCGACACCGATCATCGTCACCGCGTCGAGGAGCCCCGCGACGATGAACATCTTGGTCTGCAGCATCGGCACCATTTCGGGCTGCCGCGCGGCACCTTCGAGGAACTTGCCGCCAAGCAGGCCGAAGCCGATGGCGGTACCTAGTGCGCCCATGCCGATGAGAAGCGCGACGGCGACGGCCGTCATGCCCTGCACGTTCGCGATGTTTGCTGCCATTTCCATTTTTCCTTACCTCCGGTGAAATGAACTCGAATGAATCAGTGATGCGTCTCGTGCGCGAGCGACAGGTACACGATCGTCAGCATCATGAAAATGAACGCTTGCAGCGTCACGATCAGAACGTGGAACACGGACCACGCGAAGCCGCAGATGAATTGCAGAATCCACAGGCTCGAGACGCCGAGCGCGCTGGCCCAGCCGTGAGCGAGGCTTGGGTAGCCGAACGAGAGTGCGAACAGGCCGATCAGGATCATGATCAGCTCGCCGGCGTACATGTTGCCGAACAGTCGCAGGCCGAGCGAAACGGGCCGTGCCAGCTCTTCGATGACTTTCAGCAGGAAGTTGAACCAGGAAAGCCAGATCGTGTTGAAGGGGTGAAAGAAGAATTCCCTGGCGTAGCCGCCTATTCCCTTCATTTTCACGCTGTAGTACTGGACCAGCAGGAACACCGCGAGCGCCATGCCGAAGGTGATGTTGAGGTCCGTGGTCGGGACGGATTTGAAGAACTCGATGCCCGCGCCGCGCTCCGCGACGACGGTCGACCACCAGTCCACGGGAAACAGGTCCACCGAGTTCATCAGCCAGATCAGGGCGAAGATCGTCAGCGCGAGCGGCGCGACAAGTTTCGGCGCGCCATGAAAGCTGTCCTTGACCGACGTGTCGATAAATTCGACGACCAGCTCCACAAACGACTGGAAACCGCGCGGCACACCGGGATTGCGCGAGCCCTTGCGGGAGGCGATCGCAAAGCTGACGGCAAAGAGAACCCCGAGCAGCGTCGTCACCAGCAAGCTGTCGACATTGAAAGTCCAGAAACCCTGACCGACTCGCCAGTTGGTGAGGTGGTGGACGATGTAGTCGGTGACCGATGCCGGTCCGTGTTCGGTGCCTGCTGACATGAATTCCAAACGCCCGTTACCCAAGCCCTCTCCCCACTAGCGCTGCGCGCTTTCCCTGCCCGCGGCGCTCCGTCCGCCCCACCAGAGGGCGAACCAGTAAACGACGAATCCCGCCAGGTACGCGGCGAAGAACGGCCCCGCTGCGACCTTCGTGCTGCCGAGGACAACGACCAGCAGCAGCACGGTGATTCCAAACTTCGCGCTTTCTCCCGCGAACATGCCGCGCAGGATCCGTTTCGGGTCCGCGCCCGGTCCGTGGCGAAAGAAGAAAACCGCCTGAACCAGATTCGCCGCAGCGCCGATTCCGCCGCCGGCAAGCGCACTCAATGCAGCGCGCCTTCCATATATGAGTAGCGCCGCCCCGGCGATCAAGGCGGTGAGTCCCAATTGACTCGCGACCAGACCCGCTGCAAACCGGCGCGCGGCCGCAAGGTCGTTCGTAATCACACCGATCCCCGACAAGGGCGACGTTGACCCCACCGCGCAGCGCTTCAAGCGCCGTTCTCAAATTCGCCGAGGGGGCCCCCGCAAAGGCCGCGCATTATAGGGGTGAACGACCGGTGGCTCAATATAAAAGAGAGTGTCCGGGCACTACATAAGTAGTGACCGCAATTGAGGTTTTTGGCGGGACTGTTGCCCGACTACTGGATGTGCTCGAGGATGCCGTCGAGCTCGTCGAGGCTGTGGTAGCTGATGACGAGCTTGCCCTTTCCGGTGCTCGCGGAATGTTGAATGGCAACCCGCGCACCGAGCTTGTCGGAAAGCTGATCCTCAAGCCGGCGCACGTCCGGATCGCGCGACTCGCCACCGTCGTCCTTCTTGGGCGGGTTCAGCATCCGGCGCACGAGCGCTTCCGTTTCGCGCACCGAAAGGCTCTTGCTCGCGACGACCTTGGCAACTTCGATCTGCTGGCGCCGCTGGGTAAGGCCCAGGAGCGCGCGGGCATGGCCCATTTCGATCTGCCGGCCTTCCAGGAGCGCCTTGACCTCATCGGCAAGGTCGAGAAGGCGCAGCAGGTTCGCAACCGCCACCCGCGACCGGCCGACGGCATCCGCCGCCTCCTGCTGGGTGAAGGCGAACTCCTCGATCAGGCGGTGTAAAGCACCCGCCTCTTCCAGCGCATTGAGGTTTTCGCGCTGGATATTCTCGATGAGGGCCATGGCGACCGCTGCTTCATCGGCCACATGGCGAACGACGGCGGGAATGTCCCTGAGGCCCGCCATCTGTGCAGCGCGCCAGCGGCGCTCGCCGGCAATGATTTCGTAGCGCTGCGACTCCCCGGGCGCTGGCGTGCCGACGGGTCGCACGACGATCGGCTGAACGATGCCCTGGGCACGGATCGAATCCGCAAGCTCCTGCAGCGATTCCGCCCGCATGTCGACGCGCGGCTGGAATCGGCCTCGCGAAAGCAGGTCCAGGGGGAGCTTGACGAGCTGATCGTCCGCGAGAAGCGGGCGCGCACCGGTTTCCGGCGCCTCATTCGTTTGCACCTGCGGTCCGAGGAGCGCCTCGAGACCTCGACCCAATCCGGAACGCTTCACACTCATGGCGGGGGGAGTGTAATCGACTGCCGGCCTAATTGCCGCCCGCTGCGGCGGGCGCTCCCGTGCCGTCTTCGCGCCGGATCAGTTCGCCCGCAAGCGCGAGGTACGCCAGCGCGCCGCGCGATTCCTTGTCGTGGAAGAGCGCGGGCTTGCCGAAGCTCGGCGCCTCGGCAAGCCGCACGTTGCGCGGAATGATCGTACGCAACACCTTGTCGCCGAAATGCATGATGAGCTGGGCGGAGACCTCGGTCGCGAGATTGTTCCGCGGGTCGTACATCGTGCGCAGGATCCCTTCGATTTCAAGCGTCGGATTCACGCTCGCCTTCACCTGATCGATCGTGTTGACGAGCGCCGAGAGGCCTTCGAGCGCGTAGTACTCGCACTGCATCGGGATCAGCACGCCGTCCGCAGCGACCATCGCGTTGACCGTCAGCATGTTGAGCGCGGGCGGACAGTCGATGAGGATCGTATCGTAGAGGTTGCGGATCACCCTGATCGCATTGCGCAGCCGCACTTCACGGCCGGCAAGGAGCGTAAGCAGGCGCACCTCGGCGGCGGTGAGGTCCTGATTCGCCGGCATCAGCGTGAAGCCGAAGTCGGGGACGGGAACGAGTGCCGCCGGTGCTTCACAGTCGCCGAGAAGCACGTCGCAGGTACTGCGCTCGAGCGAACGCTTGTCGACGCCGCAGCCCATCGTCGCATTGCCCTGCGGATCGAGGTCGATGAGGAGTACGCGCCGCTTGGTCGCAGCGAACGACGCCGCCATGTTGACGGCAGTGGTCGTCTTGCCGACACCGCCTTTCTGGTTCGCAACTGCGATAACTCTGTGCACCGAAACACTATACGTTATTTGTTTTCGCGGGCGAGTTCGACGATGTGCCGTTCCGCGTCGAGGCCTGGCACCTCGACACGATGGACCGCAACGACTTTCCAGCCGCGCGGCAGTGCCTTGATTTCATTGTCGGGCGCGCGCCCTTTCATAGCGAGCAGCCGGCCGCCGGGCGCGCACAGGTGTCCGCTGAATGCGATGAACTGATCGAGCTTGGAGAGCGCCCGCGCTACCACCGCATCGAACGGCCGCGGCGGCCGGAATTGTTCCGCGCGCGCGTGCTGAGTCGTCACGTTCCCGAGTTCGAGCTTCCGGATGATGTGTTCGACGAAGGCGAGCTTCTTGCGCGTCGCATCGATCAGCAGGAATTCGCGCTCGGGAAACGCGACCGCGAGCGGCAGACCCGGAAATCCCGCTCCGGTGCCGACGTCAAGGACGCGCTGGCCCTTCAGGTATGGCCCCACTGAAAGGCTGTCGAGGAGATGATGCGTGACAGTCTGTTCCGCCGGGATCGACGTCAGATTGAATCTCTCATTCCACTCGGCGAGCTCCGCAGCAAGCACGAAGAGCTTTTCGGCGTCCGCCGCGTCAAGGTCGACGCCGAGCCGCTTGCTGTCGGACTGAAGGGAAGCGGGGTTCGGCACGGTCAGTTCTTGACGAGCACCGCCATGAGTTCCTGCACCGGCATCGCATCGAGTTTCTTTGCATCGGTGAATACCGCCCGGATAAGGTCGGCCTGCTTCGCCGGATAGTGGGCGGCAACCGCTGCCTCGAATTTCTTCACGAGGATCGGCATGCCCTCGGCGCGACGTTTGCGGTGACCGATCGGATAGTCGATGGCGACGCGCTTGGTCGAGCTGCCGTCCTTGAAGAACACCTGGATGGCGTTACCGATGTAGCGCTTGTCCGCGGCGTAGTACTCCTCGGTGAAGGTCGTGTTCTCGCGCACCACCATCGTCGACCGCAGTGCATCTACGCGTGGATCGTTCGCCACCTTGTCTTCGTAATCTTCGGCGGTGAGCCGCCCGAAGAGGAGCGGGATCGCCACCATGTACTGAATGCAGTGATCGCGATCTGCCGGGTTTGCAAGGGGCCCGGTCTTGTCGATGATGCGCACGCCTGGCTCCTGCGTTTCGATGACGACTTCGCGGATGTCGGCGAGCCGATCCGTGACCTGCGGATGCAACTGCATCGCGCACTCGACTGCCGTCTGCGCATGGAACTCCGCCGGAAAAGAAATCTTGAAGAGCACGTTTTCCATCACGTAGCTCGCGAAAGGCTGCTTGTAGACGAACGCCCTGCCCTTGAAGAGCACGTCGTAGTAGCCCCAGGTCTTGGCGGTGAGCGCCGAGGGATAGCCCATTTCGCCGGTCATCGCGATGAGAGCGTGACGCACGGCGCGGCTCGTTGCATCGCCCGCGGCCCAGCTCTTGCGTGAACCCGTGTTTGGCGCGTGGCGGTAGGTGCGAAGCGCTCCGCCGTCGATCCACGCGTTCGACACCGCGTTGATCACCTGATCGCGCGTGCCGCCGAGCATGCGCGTGACCACCGCGGTCGAAGCCACCCGCACCAGGAGCACGTGATCGAGACCGACGCGGTTGTAACTGTTCTCGAGCGCGGTAATGCCCTGGATTTCGTGCGCCTTGATCATTGCTGTGAGCACGTCGCGCACGGTGAGAGGTTTCTTGCCCTGAATCACGGCCATGCGCGACAGGTAGTCCGCCACCGCGAGAATGCCGCCGAGATTGTCGGAGGGATGACCCCATTCCGCTGCCAGCCAGGTGTCGTTGAAATCGAGCCAGCGGATCATCGTGCCGATGTTGAAGGCGGCCTGCACCGGTTCGAGTTCGTATGACGTACCCGGCACACGCGCGCCGCCCGGCATTGTCGCGCCCGGCACCGTGGGCCCGAGCAGCTTCGTGCATGCCGAATATTTCAGCGCGAGAAACCCGCACGCGAGCGTGTCCATGAGGCAGTAACGGGCCGTGTCATAGGCCTCGCGACTTGCGACCTCGGTACCGCAGACGTAGTCAGCGATATCGACGAGAACTTTGTCGGGATCGGGACGCCTGGCGGACCTGATGTCGTGGGCGGACATGAGAACCCTCACCCCTGCCCTCTCCCGCAAGCGGGAGAGGGAGAAGGGTAGTTATCGTTGGTCGATGGGAACGAAGCTGCGATTCTCGGGCCCGGTGTAGACCGCGCCCGGACGGATAATTTTGCCGTCGATGCGTTGCTCGATGACGTGCGCGCCCCAGCCACTCGTTCTCGCAATGACAAAGAGTGGCGTGAACATCGCCGTGGGCACTCCCATCAGGTTGTATGACACTGCGGAGTACCAATCGAGGTTCGGAAACATCTTCTTGATGTCCCACAACACGCTCTCGAGCCGCTCCGCGATCGCGTAGAGCTTGAGATCCCCCGCTTCGCGCGCGAGTCGCTCAGCCGTTGCCTTGATGACCTTGTTGCGCGGATCGCTGATCGTGTAAACGGGATGACCGAAGCCGATGACGATTTCCCTGCGTGCGACGCGCTGCCGGATATCCGCTTCCGCCTCATCGGGATTGCGGTAACGGCTCTGTACTTCAAAGGCGACCTCGTTCGCACCGCCGTGCTTCGGTCCACGCAACGCACCGATGGCGCCGGCGATCGAGGAGTGAAGATCGGAACCGGTGCCTGCGATGACGCGGGCAGTGAATGTCGATGCGTTGAACTCGTGCTCGGCATAGAGATTGAGCGAGACATGCATCGCCTTGACCCAGGACGCCGACGGCGCTCGCCCGTGCAGGAGATGCAGGAAATGCCCGCCCACCGAGTCGTCGCCGGTTTCAACCTCGATGCGCTTGCCGCTGGTCGCGAAGTGATGCCAGTAGACGAGCATTGAACCGAAACTCGCGATCAGCTGGTCCGTGATGTCGCGCGCGCGCGCGGCGTCGTGGCCCGCCTGTTCGGGCTGAACGCAGCCGAGCGCGGAAACGCCTGTGCGCATGACATCCATCGGATGACTCGACGCCGGCAGCTGTTCGAGCACCCTCCTCACGGGGTCGGCAAGCCCACGAAGCTTGCGCAGCTTCGACTTGTACGCAGCGAGTTCTGCGCGTGTCGGGAGTTTCTCGTGCACGAGCAGGTGCGCGATCTCCTCGAACTCGCAACGGTCCGCGATTTCGAGAATGTCGTAGCCGCGGTAATGCAGATCGTTGCCGGTGCGGCCGACGGTGCAGATTGCCGTGTTGCCCGCCGGCACGCCGGAGAGCGCCACGGATTTCTTGGGTTTCGGCCCCGGGGTGACTGCTTCGCTCATGGCTGGTCCTCATCGTCATCGCCCGCATTCGAGCGGGCGAACAAGGCATCGAGTTTGTCCTCATAGGCGTGATAGCCGAGCACCTGATAGAGCTCGGCGCGCGTCTGCATGGTATCGACGACACTCTTCTGCGTGCCCTGCTCGCGGATTGTCGTATATACATTAAGCGCGGCTTTCGACATTGCGCGAAATGCCGAGAGCGGGTACAGGACGAGCCGCACGCCGGAATCGGCAAGCTCCTTCGTCGTGAACATCGGTGTCTTGCCGAACTCGGTGAGATTCGCGAGTACCGGCACGCGAATTGCGGCCGTGAACTGGCGGTACTCGGCGAGCGTCGTCAACGCTTCGGCAAAGATCATGTCGGCACCAGCCTCGACGTAGCGCTGGGCGCGAGCGAGCGCGGCTTGCTGCCCCTCGACCGCGTGCGCATCGGTGCGTGCCATGATTACGAACTCGGGATCGGTACGGGCATCCGTAGCCGCTTTGAGTCGATCCACCATCTCGTCGGCGGCAACCAGGGCCTTGCCGGGCCGATGCCCGCAGCGTTTTGTCTGCACCTGATCCTCGAGATGAAGACCGGCCGCGCCCGAGCGAATGAAGTCCTTCACCGTCCTCGCGATGTTGAAGGCGCCGCCCCAACCCGTATCCGCGTCGACCAGGAGCGGCAAGTCGGTCGCACTTGTGACGCGGCGGATATCCTCGCAGACGTCATTCAACATCGTGATGCCGAGGTCCGGCAGCCCGAAGGATGCGTTGGCGACGCCGGCGCCGGAAATATAGATCGCGCGAAAACCCGCCTGCTGCGCGAGCAAAGCGCTGAAAGCATTCACCGTGCCGACGACCTGCAAGGGACGCTCGTGATCGAGCGCCGTTCGCAACCTGCGGCCGGCTGAAGTGACAACGTGAGACATGGGACTGATGACCGGCGGTTGAGCCGCCCTGCCGCGATATTTTAGCCCGCGGCGGCGCCCGCCCGCATCCGAAAGCTAGGCGATGCGAACGACAGTACGGCCGCGAACTGCGCCTTTGATGAAGTCGTCGAACGCACCAGGCAGGTCGCCAAAGGCGATCGTCCGCGACACGATCCGGTCGAGGTGGCGGGGTTTCAGATCGGTTCCAATGCGCCGCCAGACGGCGAGGCGCAGCTCGCGCGGGGTCGCCGAGGAATTGATGCCGAGGAGATTCACGCCCCGCAGGATGAATGGCATGACGGTCGTCTTCAGCTCGGCGCTGCTCGCCATGCCGATGCTCGCGATGTTGCCGCCGTACTGTACGGTGCGCGTGAGCCACGCCAGGAGGTCACCGCCCACATTGTCGATCGCGCCGGCAAACTGCGCAGCTTCCAGCGGCCGCTTGCCCGGGTCGATCTCCTGGCGGCGCAGAATCTTCTGGGCGCCGATCGCCATCAGGTAAGAATCCGCTTCCGCCTTGCCGCTGACAGCCAACGCCGCGTAACCGCGCGCAGCCAGCATGTCGATGGCGAGGCTCCCAACGCCGCCGCTTGCACCGGTCACGACGATGGGGCCGGCCGCCGCTGTCTGACCATTCTGTTCCATACGATGGATCGCCAGTGCAGCGGTGAAGCCGGCCGTGCCGAGGGCCATCGCCTGGAATTCATCGAGCCCGGCCGGTAAGGGAATGACGTGGTCGCCGGAAAGGCGTGCGAATTCAGCATAGCCCCCGTCCCGCGTTTCACTCAGGTCGCAGCCCGTCACCAGCACCCTCTCGCCGGCCCGGTATCGCAGGTCGCTCGATGAGATGACCTCGCCTGCGAGATCGATGCCGCCGACGAGCGGGTACTTGCGCAGAATCTTGCCGGTGCCGGTCGCCGCAAGTGCGTCTTTGTAGTTGATGCCGGAATAGTGGACTTTGACGACGACCTCGCCCGGGCTCAGGTCCTCAAGCGTCAGTTCGTCGAAGCGCGCGACGATCTTCCTGTCGACTTCGTGAATCCGGAACGCACGGAAACGATTAGTCACGTCCAGCTCCCGTACGACGATCGAGCCAGACTTCGAGGCCCTGGCAATTGATGTCGATATCCCCTTCGAGGAGTTCCCGTCGTGTTAGCGCATTGCCGGTGTATCCGTGACGGTCTAGCGCCGCATCGAACCAGGCTGCCATGTCCTTACGCATGAGCGCCCCGCGTTCCGGCCTGCCGTGATGCCGTCGTGCAAGTTCGACATAAGCATCGACAGCCGTGTGCAAATCACGGGCAAGACGGGCGAGGTCGTTCACGCGGCTGTAGTGCGTGAGATAGATCGCCTTGGGCCGATAGCTCATGAGGCGATCGATGGTCGCATGCATCGCTTCGGGATCGAACTGCACGGGCGAGGTCGTCGGAAAGATGAATTCACCGTGGCTCGTGTCGAAGTCCCGATAGGAAATGCCGAAGTTGTCGCCGGAAAAGATCGCCCGCGCCACATGATCGACGATCGCGTAGTGATGCAGGGCATGGCCGGGCGTGTGAACAAGCTCGAGCCGCCGGTCACCGCCGAGCAGCACTTCCATGCTGTCGTCCGCGACGAGGATGCGCTTCTCCGGAATCGGAATGAGCGTTCCGTAGAGCCTCTGAAAGGCCGCCTCGCCATAGACCACGAGGGCCCCGGCAATGAGTTTCGCCGGATCGACCATGTGCCGCGCACCGCGCGGATGAACGACCGCGCGCGCGTTCGGCAGCGACTGCATCAAGAGTCCTGCGCCGCCTGCATGATCTAGGTGGACGTGCGTGAGAAGCACATAATCGATCGCCTCGCGCTTCAGGCCGCGCGCTTCGATCGCTGCAAGAAGCGTCGGCACGGCGGAGTTGGTGCCGGTGTCGACGAAAGCGCCACGGCCGCCGTGAACGATGAGATGGCTGGCATCCGCGAGCCTGCGGACGTATTGAGTATCGATGGCCGTGATGCCATCGGGAAAGTCGATGAGGAACTCCTCGACGGACATCGCTCGCGTGACCTCGCGCTAGACGACGGCGCGTGCCATTCGTCTGGCCGCTAGTGGTTTGGTTTCGCCGTCTCGAGCCCGGGCTCCTGCCCGGAGAAGTAATGCGCAACCACGCGGACGTCTTCGTCCTTCAGCTGGCCGGCAAAGGTCGACATCACGGGATCCTTGCGCGATCCCGCCTTGTACTCATGCAGCGCCTGCTCGAGGTAGTCCGCATGCTGCCCGGCGAGCGTCGGATAGATCGGAAGCAGCGCAACGCCATCCGCACCGTGACAGGCCACACACACTTGCACAGCCTTCGGAGCGGCGTCCGCCGTCACGTTGGACTTGCGCTCGACCTTCGCTTCGCCTGAGAAAAAGGTCGCGATGTCCTTCATGTCCTGATCCGACATGGTGGCGGCATGTGAGTGCATCGTGCCGTGACCGCGCGTACCGTTCTTGTAGCCGGTGAGCGCGATGACGATGTATTCCGCGGATTGGCCCGCGAGCTTCGGTACGCTGTAGGTCGGATACGTGTTCTTATAATTGGCGATGCCGTGGCATCCCATGCAGGTGTAGGCGAGCTTGCCGCCGCGCACCGCATCGCCTTCGGCGGCTGCGAGCGTCGGCTGAATAAGAGCAGCAGCCACAACCGAAGCGAGAGCGAATGCCCGTGAACGCATGTCGACAGTCTCCAGAAAGGTCCCGAATGGATCGGTTCGAAGGGCCGCCATGTTAATGATGGTGAAGGGAAAACTCCACCCATGGCTGGGCCTGGCGCTGGCGATCCTTGCGGGTGCGGCGTTGCTGGTGTTCCTGTTGAAGGACCGCACTGAATACTGCGGCCCCGGTTACCGCAACGGCGCCCGCCAACGGCGAGTCCGCCCCGTCGCCGCGAGCTCGCGCCTGCCGAACGCGCCTCAGCCCAGTTCGCCGATCGATCCGCAGGCGCTGGAAACCTTCAAGCGAAACCTGCGGCGCGCTCTCCTGCATCGATATCGCTTCGACTGGATGGACGCCTCCTCCGGGCGCGATCTGTTCCTGGCCGGGCACACGCAAGAAGCGATTGCCCAGGCCGAGAAGGAACTTCGCCGGCGAGTCGCGAGCGGCGATCGAGACGCCGCCGTGCGGTTGTTCGGGATGCGAAGCATGTGCGCAGACCAGGATTTTCTCGACATGCAGCGCGACCTGGTCGAGAACGAGTCGCGACCGAAGATGCAGACCGAAGCTCTCGCAATCAAGCTGCCTCCCGCGAAACGGGCCATGGCCTTCGCGTCGATCGACATCGACGCGCAGGCGGGAGAAATCGTGGCGAGTTGCTGCCGCGGATCCGCGACGCCGGACGATCGGGACCTGGAGGCAAGATCCGGGAAGCCGCGTCCGACGGTCACACGCCGAGTCTCACTGGCCCTCGCGTCGATCGCGGCGTGGAAGCGCGACGACGCTCGCTCGCGAACGCTACCTGCTGTCCGCGTCGCTGCTGGGCGACGCCGACGCGCAAGCGAGTCTCGCGGATCTTGTACCGCCAACGGCTCGCGGCAGACGCCGCAATCCAAGGATCGCGGGAAGATGCGCTTCTGGCTGGAACAGGCCTACGAAAAAGTCCCGGGTGCAGCCTATGACCTTGGCATGTGCTTCAAATCGGAATGTGACGGTCTGCCTGCAGATCCCGATCGTGCGCAGCGACTCATTGAATCCGCTGCGCGACGCGGCGACGAGCTGGCGCTCATGGCGTTGACTCACGCCGCGGACGGCGGCGATGCGGGAGACAAGTTCGCGCGCTATGTCTGGGCCGACTTTAAAACGCGTATGGCCGAGATTGGCTGCGAACCCGATGCGATCGTTCGCAATCCTGATCGGCGACGAGAAAACGCGCGCGCGCAATTCGCTCTACCCGACAGAACAGGCGGAAGCGGATCGTCGCGCCGATGAGTTCTTTGCAAAGTACGGCGCTGCCGCGCGCGCGGCGGTGGGCTGCGACTGACCTCTAAAGCGCATCCGCAATATCGGTGAGCAATCCCTTGTCGTCCGGCTTCGTGGCCGGCGGATATCGCCGCAACACCTTGCCGTCGCGGCCGATCAGGAACTTTTCGAAATTCCACTCGATGTCGCCGGCAAATCCGTTCGCGGGATCGGTAAGCCAGGCGTACAGCGCGTGGCGACCTTTGCCGTTCACGTCGATTTTCTCCGTCAGCGGGAAACTCACATCGTAGTTCGTCGAGCAGAATGTCTGGATGTCCGCGGCGCTGCCCGGCTCCTGGCCGCCGAACTGGTTGCACGGCAGGCCGACGATCGCGAAATCCTGATCCTTGAGTTCACGATAGAGACTCTCGAGCCCCCGATACTGCGGCGTGAGCCCACATTTGCTCGCGACGTTCACGGCAAGCGTCACCTTGCCGCGCAGCTTCCCGAGCGCCTCCGTCGAACCGTCGAGCGACTTGAGCGAAAAATCGTAGAAGGCCATTGCGTGTCTCCCTGAAGCTAGTCCGCCTTTTCGACGAGGAGGTCGGTTCCGTCCACACCCGTGACTCGCACACGCGTGCCGACAACCGCATCAGGGCCACGTGCGTTCCACACGCCATCACCCACGCGGATCTTGCCGCGGCCACGTTCGATCGGTTCCGCCACACTGTAAACGCTGCCGACGTACTGCGCGCCGCGCTGATTGAGCGCGGGTTGATCGCTCACGTCGGGACTGCGTCGCTTGTAGTTTCGCCACGCAAAGATTGCCGCGAATGACGCGACGACGAACAGGATGAGCTGCAATGACCAGGGGATGGCAGGGATCGCGAACACAAGTACGCCGATGACTAGCGCACCGGCGCCAAGCCACACCATAGCGGCGCCCGGAATGAGAAGCTCCAGGATGCCGAGCGCGAAGCCGAGCACGAACCAGTGCCAGAACTTCAGTCCCTCCAGAAAAGCGCTCACAACCGGCCACCGGGCCGCGGCGTCGCGGCGGCAGCGCGCTGCTTCTCGAGTGCATCCTTGGCGAGTTCAGCGATGCCGCCGACGCTCGCGACGAGGCTCGAAATCTCCATGGGCATGAAGAACACCTTCTGATTCTGCGAGTTGGCGAAGTCGCGCATGGCCTCGACATACTTCTGCGCGATGAAATAGTTGAGCGCCTGCGTATTGCCCTGCGCGATCGCGTCGGAAACCATCTGCGTCGCGCGCGCTTCGGCCTGCGCCAGACGCTCCCGCGCTTCGGCGTCGCGAAACGCCGCTTCCTTGCGGCCTTCGGCTTGCAGCATCACGGCCTGCTTCTCGCCGTCCGCCCGCAGGATGGCGGCCTGCTTGAGTCCCTCCGCTTCCAGGATGTTGGCGCGCTTGTCGCGCTCCGCCTTCATCTGCCGCCCCATCGATTCGATGAGATCCGCGGGCGGCTTGATGTCCTTGATCTCGATGCGCGTGCACTTGACGCCCCAGGGCGAGGTCGCATCGTCGACCACGCGCAGCAACCGGTGATTGATCTCGTCGCGCTTCGAGAGGCTCTCGTCGAGATCCATGGCGCCGAGCACCGTGCGTGTGTTCGTCATCGTGAGGTTGACGACCGCGAGCCGGAGGTTGTCGACTTCGTACGCCGCCTTCGCGGCATCGAGCACCTGGTAGAACACGATGGCGTCGACGCTCACTTGCGCGTTGTCCTTGGTGATGATCTCCTGACGCGGCACGTCGAGCACCTGCTCCATCATGTTCATCTTGCGGCCGATCAAGTCGAAGACGGGAATGATGAAGTGCAGGCCCGGCGACAGTGTCTTCAGGTACTTGCCGAAGCGCTCGACTGTGTACTCGTAGCCCTGCGGCACGCGTTTCGCCATGGAGGCGAGGAACAACACGCCGAAGACGACGAGAACGAGAATCCAGTTGATGGTAAACATCGGCTCCCCTTGAGCGCTCAGTGCGCGATCGACAGGTTCTTGCTGTAGATAACGTTCATCACGTTCTGGCGCCAGCCGCGTATATAAGGCTTCACCAGATGCTTGTTCACGTAGAAATAGATCGGCGCAAGCGGCTGGTCCGCGAGCATCGTGCGCTCCGCCTGCTCGAGAGTTGATCGACGCGCGCCAAGGTCGACGCTTGAGGCGGCCTGTTGCACGAGCGCGTCATAGGCGGGGTTCGAGTAACCCGGGTGATTGACGCCGAAGCCGGTCTGCAGAATCTCTAGAAAATTGAAGGCATCGTTATAGTCGCCGATCCAGCTCGAGCGGAAGACCTGGGTGACCTGCTTCTGGCTGATGTCGACCAGCAGCACCTTGAATTCTTCCTTTACGAGCTTCGTCTCGACGCCGAGCGCGCGCTTCCACATGTCAGCGACCGCGACCGCGATCGCGTTGTGCACCTCGCCCGAGTTGTAGCGCAGCTCGATGGCAAGCGGATGTGCGCTCGAATAGCCGGCGGCAGCGTAAAGCCGTCGCGCCTCCTCGAGTCGATGTTCCGCGGTCCAGTCGCGATAATCCGCAGCCTGCGGCGAGTATCCGCTCGTGCCCGGTGGCACGAAACTGTAGGCGGGCAGTTCGCCAACGCCCGTCACGGACTCCGTGATCCGCTCGCGATCGATCACCATCGCAAGCGCGCGTCGCAGCCCCGGCTGATTCTTGAAGGGCGGCCGTGTCGTATTGAAGCCGTAGAAATAAGTGGACAGGTACGGCGACACGTTCAGCTCGGCGGCCAGGTTCTCCTTGAGCCACCGGTATTGCTGCTGGGGGATCGTGTACGTGACGTCGAGTTCACCGCCGCGGTAGGCCTTGAGCTCCGCATCCTGATCGCTGTAGTGGTAGAGCTCGAGCTCGTCGATCCGGTTCGAGGAGTTGTCCCAGTAGTTCGGGTTGCGGCGCGCCGTGATGTGCGACCCCACCGACCAGTCCACGGCGACGAACGCGCCATTGGAAACCTGGATGCCCGGCTTTGCTGAATCGCCCGGATGTGCGGCGAGCGTCGGCCGGTGCACTGGAAAGGTGCTCGGATGAGCGAGCAAGCCGAGGAAGTAGGGAGTCGGCGACGCCAGGCGCACGACAAAAGTTGTTGCGTCCGGCGCTTCGACCCCTAGGCTGTCTGCCGGCAGCTTGCCGACGGTGATATCGCGGGCGTTCACCACAGCGCCCAGAATCTGCGCGTACTCCGAGGCGGTCTTCGGATCGACGAGCCGGCGCCAGCCTGCGGCGAAATCCTCGGCTACCAGCGCATCGCCGTTTGACCAGCGCGCGCGCGCGCGCAACGTAAAGCGGTACGTCAGGCCGTCGGCACTTTGCTGCCAGGAACTTGCCGCGGCAGGAATGACGTTGCCTTCACCATCGAGCGCCGTCAGGCCCTCGAAAAGGTCTCGCGAAATATTGAAAGCCGATTCGGAGCGCGCGAGTTGCGGATCCAGTGTTTCGGGTTCCGGTCCGTTGCCCCGGCGCAGTACGACTTTCGCGGCGGGTGCGGCGGCGCCCGGCTGATCGTTGCCATCCAGCGTTGCTCGGGTGAGAAACCAGAACGCTCCACCGACCAGGGCAAAGACCAGAACAAGAGCGACCCGACGCATGCGGGAACTCAGGCGGCGCGGCCGCGCTTCCTGAGATGCACTAGCAGCAGCGACAGGGCTGCGGGCGTGATGCCGGGAATACGCCCCGCCTGGCCCAGGGTTTCGGGCCGCGCTTCGCCGAGGCGCTGACGCACTTCGTGCGACAAGCCACGAACCGCGCCGTAGTCGAGGTCGCCCGGCAGCTTCATCTCCTCATTGCGCCGCTGACGTTCGATCTCGTCGTGCTGACGCACGATGTAGCCGGCATATTTCGCTGCGACTTCGAGCTCGCGCTTCACCTGTGCCGTTAGGCGTTCATCGCCCTGTGCGAAGTCGGCGCGGCCGACCGCGGGAAGGTCGACCAGCCGCTCATAGTCGATCTCCGGTCGTTTGAGCAGGTCCACTGCGCGCTGTTCACGCGTGAGCGCACCGCCAGGAAACGAGGCGGCGACTGCGGGCGAGAAATCTTCCGGACGCACGACGATGTGTTCGAGGCGCTCGCGCTCCGCATCGATCACCGCGCGCTTGCCGTCGAAGAAGCGCCAGCGTTCATCGTCGACGATTCCAAGCTCACGGCCACGCGGCGTGAGACGCGCGTCTGCGCTATCTTCGCCCAAGAGCAGCCGATGTTCGGCGCGGCTCGTGAACATGCGATACGGCTCCGGCGCCCCTCGCGTGATCAGGTCGTCGATGAGCACGCCGATGTAGGCCGCACTGCGAGCCGGGGTCCAGGGCTCGCGGCCCGTGACGGCGAGCGCCGCATTCAAACCCGCGATGAGTCCCTGCGCCGCCGCCTCTTCGTAGCCGGTCGTACCATTGATCTGGCCCGCGAAGTAGAGATTTGCGAGGCAACGCGTTTCGAGGCTCGCCTTGAGATCGCGGGGATCGAAGAAATCGTATTCGATGGCATAGCCCGGCCGCGTGATGTGCGCATTTTCGAAGCCGCGGATGCTACGGACAAATTCGAACTGTACGTCGAACGGGAGGCTCGTCGAGATACCGTTCGGATACACCTCGTGTGTGTTGAGGCCCTCCGGTTCGACGAAAATCTGGTGCGAATCGCGGGATGCGAAGCGCACCACCTTGTCCTCGACCGAAGGACAGTAACGCGGACCAACCCCTTCGATGACGCCGGTGAAGAGCGGTGAACGATCCGTGGCCTGGCGAATGATTTCGTGCGTGCGCGCATTCGTCGCCGTGATGTGGCAGGGCAGTTGCCGCGGATGTTCACTGCGGCGGCCGAGGAAGGAGAATACGGGCCGCGGGTCATCGCTCCACTGCTCCGCCATCACGGAATAATCGAGCGAGCGCCCGTCGATACGCGGCGGCGTGCCCGTCTTCAAGCGACCGACCCGCAAGGGCAACTCGCGCAGGCGCTCAGCCAGGCGGATCGAGGGCGGATCGCCGGCGCGCCCGCCCGCGTGCTGCTCGAGGCCAACGTGAATCTTGCCGCCGAGAAAGGTTCCGACCGTCAGTACGACGGCTCGCGCCCGGAACTTCACGCCCATCGCCGTGATGGCGCCCCGGACTTGATCGCCTTCGACGATGAGGTCGGCGACTTCCTGCTGGAAGATCGTGAGGTCCGGCTGATTCTCGAGCGTTGAGCGAATGGCCTGCCGATAAAGTGACCGATCCGCCTGCGCTCGCGTTGCGCGCACGGCCGGCCCCTTGCTCGCATTCAATGTGCGCAGCTGGATGGCCGCGCGATCCGCTGCCCGTGCCATTGCTCCGCCGAGGGCATCGATCTCCTTCACGAGATGACCCTTACCGATACCGCCGATCGCCGGATTGCAGCTCATGGCGCCGAGCGTCTCGACGTTGTGAGTCAACAGCAGCGTGCGAACGCCCGCCCGAGCCGCGGCGAGCGCCGCTTCGGTGCCGGCGTGTCCGCCGCCGACGATGAGCACGTCGAATTCGCTCGGGAAAAACATGGGAAAGTGCGTGCCGGGACAAAGAGTTAACGGGCGCGCATTTTATGCGCTGGCCTCTCGCGACGCCACCACGAGCTGTGTAACACTCTCGGCGAATGAAGAACACCTTCGGCTGGGCCGTCGTCACACTGCTGGCGCTTGGGATCCTCTCCCCGCAGCACGCCGCCCGTTCCGCGACCATCCAGCTCGAGCCCTGCCGGCTCGACAATCCATCAGGCATCAACTCGGTCGCCGCGCGCTGCGGCTATCTTGAAGTGCCGGAGAATCCAGAAGCCCCGAGCGGCGCGAAGATTCGGCTGCGGGTCGCGGTCATCGCGGCGTTACGCAATCAGTCTGCCGCCGAACCACTCTTCATCGTCTCAGGCGGGCCCGGCAGTGCCGCTGGCCAGTTCTACGCGACAGCCGCCGGCGCGTTCGAACGGATCCGCCGCAACCGCGATCTCGTGGTGGTCGATCAACGAGGCACCGGAAACTCCAATGCCCTCGACTGCGATTTCCCGGACGATTTCGACGTCGATCAGTTGCCCATGAATCGGCTGCGCGAACTGATCACGGCTTGCCGCGACAAGCTCAAAGGCCATCAGCTCGAGTACTACACGACGAGCATCGCCGTGCGGGACCTCGATCGCGTACGGACTGCGCTCGGTTACGAGCGCATCGCGCTCTACGGCGTGTCCTATGGCACACGAGTCGTCGAGCACTATGCCCGTCGCTTTCCCGAAAGGACGCGCGCGGTGATTCTAGATGGCGTCATCGTGCCGGAGCTGCCCATCGGCCCCGCCATTGCACTCGATGCGCAGTCGACGCTCGATCGTGTGCTTGCGGCCTGCGATCGGGATACCGATTGCCAGCGCAAGTTTCCGAATCTCGCACCGCGACTCGCCATTCTCCTGGATGCGGTGACACGGCAGCCGCGCGGACTCGACCTGCCCGACCCGGTGACCGGCCGCAGCCAGCACGTCGAAGTCTCCCGCGACTACATCGTGGCTGCGGTCCGCCTGCTGAGCTACAGCTCTCAGACCATCGCGATCCTGCCGCTCCTGCTCGACGAAGCAGCGCGCAACAATCTGGCGCCGCTGGTCGCACAGACCGTGATGACGACCCGCACCCTGAGCGATCAGATGTCGATCGGCATGCACAACTCCGTCGTGTGCGCCGAGGACGTCCCGTTCTACCAATCCGCCAGAATCGATCGAGAAGCGCTCGCCCGTACCTACATCGGCACCAATCAGGTCGACGGCCTCATCGAAATCTGCAAGATCTGGCCGCGGGGCGTCGTCGATGCGGACCTGCATGCACCGCTTCATTCCAAGGTTCCGGCGCTGCTGCTCTCCGGTGAGCTCGATCCGGTTACTCCGCCTGCGAATGGCGCTGCGACCGCGAAGGACTTCGCTGATTCCCTCCACATCGTCGCCGCTGGCCAGGGGCACGGCCAGCTCGGTGCTGGCTGCGTACCACGACTCATGGCGCAGTTCATCGATGCGGGTACCGCGCAAAATCTTGACGCGAGCTGCGCGAAGACGATCGCTGGCCTGCCGTTTTTTCTCAATTTCTCCGGACCCTCGCCGTGATCGAAGCGCGCGCGCTCAACAAGCGTTTCGGCGATGTCGTCGCCGTGCGGGAAGTCTCCTTTGCGGCGCGCAACGGTGCGATCACCGGCCTCGTGGGGCCGAATGGCGCCGGCAAGTCGACGACCCTGCGAATGCTCTACACCGTCCTGCGGCCGGATGCTGGCACAGCGATCATCGACGACGTCGATGTGGTGCAGGAGCCGCTCGCCGCGCGGGAACGATTGGGCGTGCTGCCGCACTCGAGCGGGGTCTATCCAAATCTTACTGCGCGCGAAAACATCCGATACTTCGGCGCGCTGCATGGCCTGAGCGGTGATGCCCTGCATCGACGGGTGGATGACCTGTTGAAGCTTCTCGACCTGCAGGCGATTGCCGATCGTCGCGCGAAGGGTTTCTCCCAGGGCGAGAAGATCAAGGTGGCCATTGCCCGTGCGCTCGTGCATTCGCCGCGTAATCTCATTCTCGACGAACCGACCAACGGTCTGGACGTCATGGCCATCCGGACCCTCCGCGAGGTGCTGAGGAACCTGCGCGACCAGGGAACCTGCATCCTCTTTTCGAGCCACGTGATGCAGGAAGTGGCCGCGCTCTGCGACGCCGCGATCGTCATCGGCCGGGGCTGCGTGCTTGCACACGGGAGTCCCGATGACATCAAGCATGCAACCGGGACCGCGAGCCTGGAAGACGCGTTCGTCGCCCTGCTCGGCCGACCGGCGGAGACGACCTGATGCGCGCGCTCTTCGTCGTCTTCATGAAGGAGATCCTTGAGAACTTCCGCGACCGCCGAACGCTGCTCTCCGCCCTCCTGTTCGCGCCGCTGTTCGGCCCTGCGATGTTCGCGGGCATGATCAGCCTCATCCTCAACAAGTCGGTGAAGGAGAGCGATGAACAACTGACACTGCCCGTTGCGGGCGCGAAACACGCGGCGAATCTCGTGAAGTTTCTCGAATCGAGCAACGTCGCAGTGCAAGAGGTTCAATACGACGACTCCTCGGCGCGCCAGGCTATCAGCAACGGCAAGGAGCGCGTCATCCTCGTGATCCCCGCCGACTATGGGGAGCGCCTGCAATCCGGCATGCCGGCGCCTGTCTACCTCTATGCGGACGGCTCGAATACCAATAACGCGAAGTACGCATCCCAGGCACGGCAGGCGCTAGCCCAGTATTCGCGCATCATCGCCACAACGCGGCTGCAGGTGCGAGGCATCAGTCCACTCGTCATTGCTCCGCTGAGCGTTCAGGACATCGACGTTTCGACGCCGGCCGGCCGGGCGCTGCTGATTCTCGGCATGATGACGTACTTCGTGATGTTCGCCATGCTGATGGGCGGGCTCTACCTGACTATCGACGCCACGGCCGGCGAGCGCGAGCGCGGCTCGCTCGAATCGCTCCTGACGATGCCGGTGAGCCGCGACACGCTGATCTACGGCAAGATCCTCGCCGCCTGCTTCTATATGCTGGTCTCGCTCACGATCACGCTGACGGCCTTTTCGATATCCCTGCGCTTTGTCCCGCTGGAGGAGCTCGGGATGACCACGAATTTCGGACCGACGGTTGCCATCAAGATGTTTCTGCTCGCCGCTCCCTTCGTGTTGCTCGGCGCGGCGCTCATGACCGTCGTCGCTTCATTCACCCGCTCGTATCGCGAGGCGCAGAGCTGGCTCACATTCGTGTTGCTCGTCCCGACGATGCCGATCATCTTCGCGGGACTTCTGTCGGTACGCTCGTCGATGAAACTCATGATGCTCCCGAGCATGAGCCAGCACCTGCTGATGACGAGCGTCCTGAGGGACGAGCCCTTGCCCACGGAATACGTCCTGGTGTCGATTGGCTCGACGCTTGCGCTCGGGGTTTTGCTTGCCTGGGTCGCGGGGCGCCTGTATCGGCGGGAAGCGATTCTCGGCTGATATTTCACTTGCCGATGCAGAAACTCGCAAAAATACGCCCCAGGAGATCGTCGTTCGTAAACTCCCCGGTGATTTCCGCGAGAGCACTCTGCGCACCACGCAGCTCCTCGGCCATCAGTTCCCCCGCGCGCCTTTCGACGAGTTGACGGCGCGCTTCCTCAAGGTGAATGCGCACACGGGCGAGCGCATCCAGGTGACGGCGTCGCGCCGATACGGTGCCGCTGCCCGCGGTTTCGAATCCCATGCAGGCTTTAAGATGGCCTCGCAGGAGATCCAGCCCGTCACCCGTCAAAGCGGACAGCCACAGCTCCGCTGAGCCATCGGCCATCCTGGCCGTCTGTGCCCGAGTCCCCGCGATGAGATCGATCTTGTTAAGCACGCGCGTCACGGGAACACCTGCCGGCAAGCGTTGCAACTCCTGCGACGCTGCGTCGTGCTCGCCTGCTGCGGTGATGTCGACGAGGAACAGAATTCTATCCGCCTTCGACATCTCCGCACGCGCCCGGCGAACGCCTTCCGCTTCCACAGATTCGCCAGTTTCGCGCAACCCCGCGGTGTCGATGATGCTCACCGGCATCCCGTCAATCTCAATGCGCTCGCGCAGCACATCGCGCGTCGTGCCGGGGTGCGGCGTGACGATCGCTGCATCGTAGCCAGCGAGGCGGTTCATGAGGCTCGACTTCCCGGCGTTCGGGCGTCCGGCGATGACGATCACCATGCCGTCACGCAGGATCTGGCCCTGGCGCGCGGCCAATTCGAGCGCCCCGAGCAAGGCGAAGACGCGAGCGAGACGTTCCGTGAGTTCGCTGGCCGACAGAAAATCGATTTCCTCCTCCGGAAAATCGATGGCCGCCTCGACAAACATCCGAAGATCGATAAGCGCTTCGGTCAGCGTTCGGACCTCGTCGGAAAATTCACCTTGCAGCGAACGCATCGCGGCACGCGCCGCGGCGCCGGTCGCGCTGTCAATGAGATCGGCGACAGCTTCGGCTTGCGCTAGGTCCAGCTTGTCATTGAGAAACGCACGTTCGGTGAATTCGCCCGGCCGGGCGAGCCTGGCGCCGCATTCGAGTACGCGCCGAACGACGAGATCCACAACGACCGGGCCGCCGTGGCCATGGAGCTCGAGCACATCCTCACCCGTCATCGATTGGGGTGCGGAAAAGAAGATCGCGATGCCCTGGTCGATCGGCTCGCCGCGCCCGTCGAGGAATTTCCGATAAGTCGCGATCCGCGGCTCGGGGACTACACCGAGCACTGCTTGGGAAACGTCGCGCGCCCGTGGCCCGGAAACACGCACGACGGCTACTCCGCCACGACCGCTCGGCGTGGCTGGAGCGACGATGGTGTCTGGGGCTGGCGCGCTCGGCATGCGGCCATTCTAAATCCAGCCGCGGTCAGTTCCGCTTCGGGTTCTCAGCCGCGACGATGCGATTGATATTCCATTGCTGCGCGATGGAGAGCACCGTGTTGGTGACCCAGTAGAGCACGAGGCCCGCAGGGAACCACACGAAAGTGAACGTCATGAACAAGGGCATCAGCATGAAGACCTTCGCCTGGACCGGATCGGGTGGCGTCGGATTCAGCTTGTACTGCCCGAACATCGCGAGGCCGTTCAGGATTGGCAACACGAACCACGGATCGCGGGCTGAAAGGTCCTGGATCCACAGACCGAAGGGAGCCTGGCGCATTTCGACGCTCTCGAGCAGCACCCAGTAGAACGCCAGGAAGAATGGAATCTGCACGAGCATGGGCAGACAGCCCGCCGCCGGATTGACCTTCTCTTTTTTATAGAGGTCCAGCATCTCGCGGCCGAGCTGCTCCTTGCTGTCCTTGTAGCGTTCCTGCAGCGCCTTCATGCGCGGCGCCAGATTGCGCATCTTGGCCATGGAGCGTCCGCTCTTCTGGCTCAACCAGTAGAAGGCGGCCTTGATGAGCACCGTCGTGAATACGATCGCCCAGCCCCAGTTGCCGAACACGCCATGCATCCAACTGAGTACGACGAAGAGCGGCTTGGCAATTATCCACAGCTTGTTGTAATCGACCGTGTGATCGAGTCCCGGGCCGGCCTTGATGAGCTGTGCCTGCAGCTTCGGACCGACGAAAAACGTCTCCTTGAATTGTCCCGCGCCGCCCGGTGCAACCGTCTGGCTGGGTCCGCGCGCGAGCAACAGGAAGTCATCGCCCTGGACTTGCAGGCTGTAGCGATAGCTTTTCCCGGCCGCCGGCACGATGGCGGCCACAAAATGGTGCTGCAGTGCCGCCAGCCAACCACCAGTGATGGACGCTGAAAATGTCTTGTCCGCATCGTCCGTGACTTTGAGCTTCCGATACTTCTCGCCGTCGTAGATGGCCGGTCCACGGAACGAATATGACTCGACGTCGAACATCGATCTTTCGAGCGGCAGCGAATGGCGTAGCAGCTGCGCATACGATGCGGCTTCCCACGGACCCGGCGAGCCGTTGCGAACGTCGTACTGGAGGTCGATCTGGTAGCTGCCGCGTTTGAATACAAAGGTCTTGGTAACGGCGACGCCGCTGCCGCTCGCCCAGGTCAAAGGAATCTGCAACTCAGCCTGGCCGCTCTCCAGTCGATATTCCGTAGCTGCGGCTGAAAATTGAGCGTGATGATCGGGCGCCGTCGCCGCGTCTGTCGCCGACAATCCCGACTGCAGCAGGAACATCTTCGCCGCGTCTTCGTTGTCGAGCAGCCGCACCGGGACTTCCGGATGGTCCTTGTGCAGCGGGTACCTTGGAAGGTCGGCGCGCACGAGGTCGCCACCTGCCAGCAAAATCTGCAGGTCAAGCACGTCCGTCACGACATGAACGACCGGAGAAACCGGGATCGCGGCCTGCGCGGGCTCGCTCGCCGGCGTCGCGGCGGAAGTCGCGGGTGCCGCGGTGTCGAGCGTGGGCACAGCCTCCCCCAATTTAGGCTGTGCCTGAGCCGACGCGCCTTCCAAACCGGTCGCCATTGTTTGTGAAGCCTGCGTCAGCAACGGACCCTTAGGAGTGTGATCCACCATCCACGCCTGGTAATTCATCCAGAGCGCAAGTGCGAGACCACCCCAGAGGAAGATGCGCGGATTACCCATGCGGCAGCTCTCTTCCAACGCCGGAGCCGGCCAGAGTGTCGGCCGGCGTAACCGGGTCATAGCCGCCCGGATGCCAGGGGTGACAGCGAAAGATGCGCTTCGCGCCCATCAACGTGCCGCGCAGCGCGCCATGCGTCTCAATGGCTTCGCTGGCGTAGCACGAACATGTTGGATGGAAGCGGCACGAGCGGCCGATCAGGGGACTCAGGGTCCACTGATAGAGGCGGATGGCAGTCAGGAGGAGGCGGCGCATTTGCGGATCACATTCAGCCAGTGCGTATCCAGACTTGTTCTCAATTCTTCGGGCGCGGCGCTTTTCGCAGCGGGACGCGCCGTGATCACTATGTCAATTTGGGGCAAGGCGTGCTGCTGTTGCCGGAAGCTCTCGCGAATCAACCGTCGCAACCGGTTGCGCGCCACGGCAGACCCAATCGAACGCACGCTGACCGACATGCCGAGGCGAGCGCCATCCGCCTGATTCGCGCGAAACACCACGCCGAAATACGAATCTCCCGACCGCCGTCCAGATTTGTAGACAGTATCGAACTCCGCGGTGGAGCGGATTCGCTGACGGGATCTGAATGGCAAACGCCGGATCGTGGCTCCGTTCGCGAGTCACGAGACTAGGGAATCAAACGCTTGCGGCCCTTGGCGCGGCGACGCGACAGAACCAGGCGACCGCCTTTGCTCGCCATGCGTGCGCGAAATCCGTGAGTTCGCTTGCGATGGATCTTGCTCGGTTGATAAGTGCGCTTCATGATGAGCCCTCATCGCCATTCGTCGAACCCTGATTCGAACGACAAATAGAACGATAAGCTGTTGAAAACAAAAAGGGTCTGAAAAAGAGGCGGCAAGGGTACGCACCGACTCCTGGGCTGTCAATAGATTCGCGGAAAGATGGAAAGTTGATTTCTCGCTGTTTTTCCCGTGATTTTTCGATGTCCATTGGAGCGCTTCGAGCGTGCTAGCGAGCGCGTTTTCGAAGTTATAGACTGCGCCCCCTTTTCGCTGTCACTCACTTCCTTCACATCTCGAAGATCGCGCTCGTGCAAGCTGCGTCATTGTGGAATCGTTGCCTGCGGCTGCTCGAAGCCGAGCTCCCCGAGCAGCAATTTAATACCTGGTTGCGCCCGCTCCAGGCCGTCGAGGAAGGCGGGACGTTGCGATTGTTCGCGCCGAACCGCTACGTCGTCGATTGGGTGAATCAGAATTTGCGCGGCCGGATCGCACAGGTCCTCGGCACAGTTGCTAGCCCCGATACACCGCAACTTGTGCTCGAGGTTGGGTCCCGCCCTATACCCACGAACGGCCATGCGGCGCCAGCAAGTGGCAATCCGCCGCCTGGCAAATCACCCGCGGCCACGGAAGGCCTTGTCATCGGCGGGCGACTGAATCGCGACTTCACGTTCGATCGCTTCGTGGAGGGCAAGAGCAATCAGCTCGCCCGCGCCGCGGCGATGCAGGTCGCCAAGAATCCTGGCCGTGCCTACAACCCCCTCTTCATCTACGGCGGTGTCGGTCTAGGCAAGACTCACCTGATGCAGGCCGTCGGTAACCTGATGCTGGAGAGCAACCCCGATGCGCGTGTTGCTTACGTCCATTCGGAGCGATTCGTAGGTGACATGGTGCGTGCCCTGCGCCACAACACCATGAACGAATTCAAGACGGCTTATCGCACGCTCGACTGCCTGCTGATCGACGACATCCAGTTCTTTGCGGGCAAGGATCGATCCCAGGAAGAGTTCTTTCACACGTTCAATGCTCTACTGGAAGGCCAGCAACAGGTAATCCTGACCTGCGATCGCTATCCAAAAGAAGTGAATGGATTGGAAGAGCGCCTGAAGTCGCGCTGCGGCTGGGGCCTCACGGTTGCCATTGAGCCGCCGGAACTGGAAACCTGTGTTGCCATCCTGATGAGCAAGGCTGGTGGGATGGAAGTGGAATTGCCGGAGGAAGTCGCCTTCTTCATCGCGAAGCGTATCCGATCCAACGTGCGTGAACTCGAGGGTGCGCTGCGCCGGGTAACAGCGAATGCCCTCTTTACAGGCCGGCCAATTACGCTGGAGTTCGCGAAGGAAGCCCTGCGAGATCTGATCGCCTTGCAGGACAAGCTCGTGACGATCGAGAACATTCAGAAGACCGTTGCCGAGTATTACAAAATTCGCGTTGCCGATCTGCTTTCAAAGAGGCGCAGTCGTTCGATCGCTCGGCCTCGCCAGGTTGCCATGGCCTTATCGAAAGAACTAACCAACCACAGCTTGCCTGAAATCGGCGATGCGTTTGGTGGCCGGGACCATACGACCGTGTTACATGCTTGTAAGAGAATCAAAGGGTTACGCGATTTAGAGCCTCGTATGACCGAGGATTATTCGAACCTGTTGAGAACTCTGGCGGGTTGAATGAATTCTCTGTAGATAACTCTGTGGATAAAGTTGCTCACAGTTGATTCACAGGCTCATGGATTGAAGAAAGGCGGTTGTCCGGGGGTTTGTGCTTTGGACAAGCACTTGATTAATTGGGCGAGGGCGCAGTTATCCCGACTGACTCTGGTACACAACTACGATAACTACTAGTTCTAATATCTACTAAGACTTTAGATTTCCAAGAGCACGCGGTAACCGAGGAAACCAATGAAGATCTCCGCTGAACGCGAAAAGATTTTGGGACCGTTGCAGACGGTGATAGGTGTAGTTGAGCGCCGCCAGACAATGCCAATCCTGGCGAATGTGTTGCTCTCGGCTAAAAACAATCGTTTGTCAGTTACGGCGACGGACCTCGAGGTTGAACTCGTTGCGTCGGTCGAAGTGACCGTCCAGCAGGGTGGTGACATCACTGTGCCAGGGCGTAAATTCCTGGATATTTGCCGCGCGCTGCCAGAAGGCGTGACGATTTCGCTCGTTGCTGAAGCTGACAAGATCACACTGAAAGCAGGCCGTAGTCGCTTTACGCTTTCGACACTGCCTGCGTCGGATTTCCCAACGATTGAAGAAATCAATGCTCAGCAGACGCTGCAGATTCCGCAGTCGGACTTCCGGCGGCTGCTCGACAAGACTCACTTTTCAATGGCTCAGCAGGATGTGCGCTACTACCTCAACGGAATGCTGCTGGAAGCAGACGGTAAGACGTTGCGGGCGGTCGCGACTGATGGGCACCGGCTGGCAATTTGTGAGATCGAGCTCGCAGCCAAGGTGAAGGCCCCGCACCAAGTGATCATCCCGCGAAAAGGCGTCTTGGAGCTGCAGCGCATCCTGGGTACCGAGGGATCCCTTGATTTTGCAATCGGCACCAATCATGTTCGCGCGCAGATCGGCGACGTTCGATTCACTTCGAAGCTGATTGACGGCAGATTCCCCGAATATTCACGTGTGATACCAGCTTCGTCCGGGCGCCAACTTCAGGCCGACCGAGACCTTCTGCGAGCGTCCCTGCAACGCACCGCTATCCTTGCTAACGAGAAGTATCGGGGGATCCGGCTCGCGTTGAAGAAGAACGCACTGACCATCCAGGCGCATAACCCAGAGCAGGAAGAGGCTGAAGAGGAAATTGAGGTCAGCTACTCCGGAGAAGACATGGAGGTTGGCTTCAACGTGAACTATCTGCTAGATGCGCTTGCCGCAGTTGATGGGGGCAAGGTCGCTATCGGCCTGACGGACGCCAACAGCAGCTGTCTGGTCCATGCACCAGAATCGTCTACATCGCGCTACGTCGTAATGCCGATGCGCTTGTAGAGCGAGCGGATGCCGCTGCTGGCGGTTCAGGTCGAGAATCTTCGATGTCTGCGTAACGTTGATCTGCAGCTCGACGATCGCCTTACTGTCATTACGGGTCCAAATGCGGCCGGCAAGACCAGCGTGCTGGAAGCCATCTTTTTCCTGGGTCGCGGACGGTCGTTCCGTACTCGCCAGCTCCAACGCCTGGTCCGAACCGGTACCGACGCGATCACCCTCATCGGTCATATCGAGGCTGGCAACCGGCCAACATTGATTGGTATTTGCGCAAGCCGGGATCGGACCGAAGCTCATATCGATGGAAGGCGGATATCGTCCTTGGCGGAATTGGCAACAGTTTTCCCGGTGCAAGTAATCGATCCCAATATCCACAAGCTGGTGGAAGAGGGTCCAGGCGGGCGACGCCGCGCAATCGATTGGGGAACGTTCCACGTGGAACCAGCGTTTGCGTATGACTGGCAACGGTTTCAACGCGCACTTCGGCAGCGAAACGCCGCACTACGATCGCAGCTTTCCGCTGCCTCCATTAAAGCGTGGGACGGAGAGTTGATAGCTGCAGGCGATTCGATGGCGCAGTCCCGCCAGCGCTACTTCGAACAACTGGAACCGGAGGTTAGAAGGACATCGGAATTGCTTGCCGGAGCGGAAGCGGTTCCAACCCTGTACCAAGGCTGGCCGACGGGGGAGTGCTTCGAAGCGGCATTGGCGCAGGCCTGGACCAAAGACGTCAAGACTGGAACGACAACGGTTGGTCCACACCGTGCTGATCTGCGCATCCGGCTCGAGGGGCACCCTGCGCGGGATCGTGCCTCTCGTGGCCAACAGAAGCTGATCGCGGCCGCTCTGGTGCTATCGCAGCTCCGCATTCTTCAGAGAACGAGCGGGAACAGCGGGACCCTGCTACTTGATGATCCTGCTGCAGAACTCGATAGTCGTCACCTGGCCATTTTAATGAGCCAGGTCCGCGAGCTAGGCGCACAACTGATCGCAACCACCACTTCGTCGTCGATCGCGGGGTTGGAAACCCCCGGGGCGCGGTTTCACGTGGAACAAGGGAGCGTAACCCGAATGCTATAATGCAACCGCACTTTCAGGGGACCCTAATGCCGGATAAAGATGTCTACGATTCCAGTAAAATCAAAGTCTTAAAGGGTCTTGATGCAGTGCGGAAGCGGCCTGGGATGTACATCGGCGATACCGATGACGGCACCGGCCTGCACCACATGGTTTTCGAGGTTGTGGATAACTCGATCGACGAGGCGCTAGCCGGTCATTGCAATCGAATCGTCGTGACTATTCATGCAGATGAATCGGTCACCGTATCGGATAACGGTCGCGGCATTCCTGTCGATATTCATCCCGAGGAAGGGCGGTCGGCAGCGGAAGTCATCATGACGGTGCTGCACTCCGGTGGAAAGTTCGACGACAGCTCGTACAAGGTTTCAGGTGGGCTGCATGGCGTTGGCGTGTCGGTCGTAAACGCGCTTTCGGAATATCTGCAGTTGACGATCAGCCGCGAGGGCCGAATCCACACGCAGGAATACCGGCTCGGCGAACCGCAGGCGCCGCTGGCGGCGGTCGGCGACACAAGCGAGCGCGGCACGACGATTCGTTTCAAGCCGAGCGATGCAATCTTCACAAATATCCAATTCAGCTACGAATTGCTGGCAAAGCGCCTGCGCGAATTGTCGTTCCTCAATTCCGGCGTGCGCATCGAGCTTATCGACGAGCGCGACGAGAAGAAGGACGTCTTCGAGTACGCGGGCGGCATCGAGGCCTTCGTTAAGTATCTCAATCGCACGCGCACGCCGATCCACGACACGATTTTTCATTTCAGGTCGCAGCTGGGCGGCACGACCGTTGAAGCGGCGATGCAGTGGAACGACTCCTACCAGGAGAGCATGTTCTGCTATACGAACAACATTCCGCAGAAGGACGGCGGTACACATCTCGCCGGATTTCGTGCTGCACTCACACGCACGCTCAACAATTACATTGAAAAGGAACTGCAGGCAAAGAAGGAGAAGATCGCGACGACAGGAGACGACGCGCGCGAAGGGCTGACGGCGATCCTCTCCGTCAAACTTCCAGACCCGAAGTTTTCCTCGCAGACCAAGGACAAGCTTGTTTCGTCGGAAGTGAAGGGCATCGTTGAGTCGGTGGTGGGAGCACGCCTGGAGGAATTCCTGCTGGAACACCCGCTCGAAGCGCGCTCAATTGTCGCCAAGACCATCGAGGCTGCCCGCGCTCGAGAGGCAGCGCGCAAGGCCCGCGAAATGACGCGCCGGAAGGGTGCCCTGGACATAGCAGGGCTCCCGGGCAAGCTGGCGGATTGCCAGGAAAAGGATCCTGCATTGTCGGAAATGTTTCTGGTCGAGGGCGACTCTGCAGGTGGCTCGGCGAAGCAAGGTCGAGACCGGCGCACGCAGGCGATCCTGCCGCTCAAAGGCAAGATCCTGAACGTCGAGAAAGCGCGCTTTGACAAAATGCTGTCGTCCGCTGAAGTGGGTACATTGATCACGGCGCTTGGTTGCGGAATCGGACGGGACGACTTCGACATCACGAAGCTGCGCTATCACCGCATCATCATCATGACGGACGCGGATGTCGACGGTTCGCACATCCGCACGCTGCTCCTGACTTTCTTCTATCGGCAGATGGCCGAGCTGATCGAAAAGGGACATATCTATATTGCGCAGCCACCGCTCTACAAGATCAAGAAAGGCAAGCAGGAGCAGTACGTCAAGGACGATGCGGAACTCAACCGCGTGCTGTTGAATTCGGCGCTGGACGACGCGACGCTTCATGTCGACGTTACGGCACCGCCGCTCCATGGACCAGGCCTCGAATCGCTCGCGCAGCGCTACATGGAAGTGCGGGCGATCATTCGTCGTTGGGCGAAGCGCTACGACGAGGACCTGCTCGAGCAGCTCATCTACTTACCGGAGGTCTCCGTCGAGAATTTCGATCGGATCGACTGGCTGCGGGACTGGTGCCGCACGCTTGAGACCCGCCTTAATGCGCGGGCAGACGCCACCAAGGAATTTCGCGTTGAGGTTCAGGCCGGCCAGGACAGCACGCCGCAGCGCCTCCTTGTACATCGGATCGTGCACGGACTCCCGACGGACAAACACATCCAGCGGGAATTCTTCGAATCGGGCGAGTATCGCCGGATCGAGGAACTGGGGCGGACCCTCAATGGACTTATTGGCGAGGGTGCATACGTCGCAAAGGGCGACGCGCGCGAAGACGTCGGGAGTTTCAAACAAGCCATGAATTGGTTGCTTGAAGAAGCGCGCAGGGGCCAGACGATTCAGCGCTACAAGGGACTCGGCGAGATGAATCCCGAACAGCTCTGGGATACCACCATCAATCCGGAGACACGTCGGCTCATGCAGGTGAAAATCGAGGATGCGGTCGCCGCGGACGACATCTTCACGACGCTCATGGGCGATCAGGTCGAGCCCCGCCGCGAGTTCATAGAGAAGAACGCCCCGGCGGTTGCAAACCTGGACATCTGATCAGGCGGGAATTGATGCGCTCATCGAGCGCACCTTGTCTTCGACCCAGCGTTGCAGTTCTTCGTTGAGCTGCCGCGGGTCGCGATCCACGGCGGTGACGGGTCGGCCAATGTGCACGCGGATTGTGCCGCGCTTTTTGCGAAGGCCGCGTCGTGGCCAATAGTAGCCAGCGTCATGTGCGACCGGAACAACGAGACAGCCGGTTGCCTGTGCGAGCAGCACACCGCTCACGCCGTATTTGCGCGTTTCACCCGGCGGCATGCGCGTGCCCTCCGGAAATATACTCACCCAATAGCCCTTGGCGATCCGACTCTTGCCTTGCTCTACAACGTGCTTGACGGCCGTGTGGCCTGCGGATCGATTGACGGCGATGGGTCGCGTGAGTGCAAGGCCCCAGCCGACGAACGGCAGCCACATCAGTTCGCGTTTCAGCACCCAGACTTGTGGTGGCAATATGACCATCTGCGCGATGGTTTCCCAGCTGGAGGAATGCTTCCACATCGCGACATGTGCACCCTTCGGCAGATGCTCGAGTCCGGTCACCACGTAGTCCAAGCGACAAAGGACGCGCAAGGACCAGAGCAATGTCCGGGCCCAGGCTCTAGCCATCGCAAACTGGCCGCGCTGGGGCAGGAAAAATACGATAAACATCGCGAGGCCCCAGCTGGGGGTCAGAATGAGGAGCAGCGTCGTGAAGAGCAACGAGCCAAATAGCTGCATGACGCTCAGGTGCCGATGCGCGAAAGATCGGCAGTGTGCATGAAGAGTTCGCGTATTGCCCGCAGCAGGCCAAGCCGTTGCGAGCGGGTGCGGGGATCTTCGTGCATCACCATGACGGAGTCGAAAAACGCATCCACAGGCGCGCGCAGGGCCGCAAGGCTCTTCATTGCCTCCCCGTATTTGCGAGCCGTAAGTAGCTTTCCTACGTCGCGCCGGCTTGCTTCGAGTGCGGCGAACAAGGCTCGTTCTTCGCCGTTTTCCAGCGCGGTACCCTCGATTGCAGCGAACTCGGCCGCGGCCGATTCGCCCGCCTGGCGCAGAATATTGGCGATTCTCTTGTTGGCCGCTGTCAACGCCGGCGCCTCCGGCATACCTAGAAATGCGGCAACCGCACGGATCCTGGAGTCAAAGTCGAGAGGCGACGCCGGCTGATTGACCAGCACGGCATCGAATACTTCGTTCGTCATCCCCGGCAGGCGCGCAGTTTCAAGGTAGTACGCGCGCAGTCGCTCCATCATGTAGTCATATATTTCCGATGGCTGAGGCACCTTTACGGGCTGCGCCGTGGCCGCAGCCGCAATCAATTGTTTCAGATCGAGCTCGAGCCCGAGCTCGACAATCATGCGCAGGACTCCGAGTGCGGCTCGCCGCAGCCCGAATGGATCGCGCGCTCCGGTCGACTTCTGGCCGATCGCAAAGGCGCCACAGATCGTGTCCAGCCGGTCCGCAATTGCGAGAGCGACGCCTGGCTTGCTGTTCGGGAGTTCGTCACCCGCGAATCGCGGCCGATACTGCTCGCCGACCGCTTTCGCAACAGCCTCTGGCTCGCAATCGTGGCGCGCGTAGTAGGCGCCCATCGTCCCCTGCAATTCCGGAAATTCACCGACCAGCCGGGTCAGCAGATCGCACTTGGCGAGCTCCGCGGCGCGCGCTGTCACAGTGACATCCGCGTTGATCGCTGACGCAATCATCTGTGCCAGCGCGCGAACGCGCTGCGATTTGTCGTGGAGGGAGCCGAGCCGGCTCTGAAAGGTGACCGCCTTCAGCGCCTCGATCCGGCCCGCCAGCGGCTGCTTGCGATCGGTATCCCAGAAGAACGCCGCGTCCGCGAGCCTCGGCCGCACAACCCGCTCATTGCCGCTGACCACGCGTGCGGGTTGGCGGCTTGCAATGTTGCTCACGGCTACGAAGCGCGGGACGAGCTTGCCGTTCGGGCCCTCGACAGCAAAACAGCGCTGGTGATCCTGCAGCGTTGCGATTAGGACTTCTCTAGGCAGGTCGAGAAACCGTTCTTCGAATTGCCCGACAATCGGCACCGGCCATTCGACGAGGGCGGTGACTTCATTGAGCAACGCCTCGCTCACCAGCGTCCGGTGCTTGCCAGTGGCGCCTGCCGCTGTAATGCCCGCGCGTATGCGCTCGCGACGGTCGGGGAATGAGGCGATCACGCGGGCCTTCAGGAGCAGCGGCGCATAACGCGACGGTTCGGCAATGCGCAGGGGACGTGGCGCATGAAAGCGATGACCCCGGGTCATCGCACCGGCGGCGACGTCGAGAATCCTGGCGCGAACGACGGTACGCCCGAACAACATCACTACCCAGTGAACCGGGCGGACGAATTCCGCATCGCCTGATCCCCAGCGCATACGCCTTGGAATTGGCAGTCCAGCAAGCGCCTGAGTGACAATTTCAGGAAGCAATTCGACAGTCGCGCGGCCCGCCTGCTTGCCTTCGAAATAGAGATATTCGCCCTTCTCCTCCCGTACCCGACCGAGCCGCTCGACGGTTGTGCTACAGGAATTCGCGAAGGCGAGCGCCGCCTTGGTCGGCTTGCCGCCAGCGTCAAATGCCGCAGTAACCGGCGGCCCCCGCCGCTTGATTTCCTGGTCTGGTTGGCGTGCCAAGAGGCTCTGTACCATTACGGCTAGTCGACGGGGCGTCGCAAACTGCGTGATCGGCCCATGGCTGAGGCGAGCGCCAGCAAGACCTTTGGCAATACCGTCGGCCATGCCCGACGACAGGTCCGGGAGTGCCAGCGGCGGGAGCTCTTCGGTACCGATCTCGACGAGAAAATCGTGCGCGCCGTTCTTCATGACGATCCGGCCGCTCCCTTGAGCATCGGAAAGCCCAAGGCCTTGCGCCGCTCGAAGTAGGCTTCGGCGATCGCACGGGCTAGCGCTCTGACGCGAAGAATGTAGCGCTGTCGTTCCGTCACGGAGATCGCGCCGCGCGCATCGAGCAGATTGAAGACGTGCGAGGACTTGAGCATGCGCTCGTAGGCCGGAAGCGGCAGCGCTGCCGCAAGCAGCCGCTGGCATTCGCTCTCGAGCGCGTCGAACTGGTGAAGGAGTTCGGCGACATCCGCCAGCTCGAAGTTATACCTTGACTGTTCCACTTCGTTTTGGTGATAGACATCGCCATAGGTCACGCGTCCGGCCGGTCCATCCTGCCAAACGATGTCATACACGCTGTCGACGCCCTGCAGATACATCGCGAGGCGCTCCAGACCGTACGTGATCTCGCCCATCACCGGCCGGCAGTCGAGGCCGCCGACCTGCTGAAAATAGGTGAACTGGGAGACTTCCATGCCGTTCAGCCAGATCTCCCAGCCGAGACCCCAAGCGCCGAGCGTTGGCGATTCCCAGTTGTCCTCGACGAGGCGGATATCGTGCACGAGCGGATCGAAGCCGAGCTGGCGCAACGATCCCAGGTAGCGTTCGACGAAGTCGAGCGGCGAAGGCTTCATCACGACCTGAAACTGGTAATAGCGCTGCAGCCGGAAGGGATTCTCGCCATAGCGGCCATCGGTCGGCCGACGCGATGGTTGAACGTACGCGGCCCTCCAAGGCTCGGGGCCGACGGCGCGCAGAAACGTCGCCGTGTGGAATGTGCCGGCGCCCATCTCCATGTCGTACGGCTGAAGAATCACGCAGCCCTGTTCCGACCAGTACGACTGCAGCGTGAAGATCAGGTCCTGAAACGACTGCACCTTGCGTGCGCGCGCCCGTCTCGCCGCCATCAACGTCGACTCCCTGAACAAAGGGGCGGGAGTATAGCGAGCGAGGCTGCGACTGGTGACGGCAACGCGATCCAGTCGCGATTGCATTTCCGGGGAGTTCGCAGGCGCCCTGGCCGCTCAAGATTGGTGCCTCATAGCGGTGCGGGATCGGCAGATCGGCGGGACCGGTTATGTTGCGGCAGAAAAACATGCACTATATAGGTGCGAAGATGCCTCATTCCGCACTAACATAGCGCACCGAGCGCCATGCAGGACGATGTGCCGGCGGCTAAGCCACTGATTTGTAGAGCGGGCTATCCATGGCACAGAACCTGCAAAAGGCCGGGGCCTAGCTGAAGTCTCCCCGAAAGAATTGGTAGTGAGCCGCGGGGGGCGTCACTCACGAAATCAAAGAGATATCTGGAGGAATTCCATGACCCCAGCCGACGTTTTGAAGCTGATGAAAGAGAAGGACGTGAAGTTCGTCGATCTGCGCTTCACCGACACGCGCGGCAAGGAACAGCATGTCACGGTCCCGTCGGGTGTCGTCGACGAAGACTTCTTCACGGACGGCAAGATGTTCGATGGCTCATCGATTGCCGGCTGGAAGGGCATTAATGAGTCCGACATGATCCTGATGCCGGAACCGGCCTCGGCGGTGGTAGATCCATTTTTCGAAGAGACCACTGTCAATATCCGTTGCGATGTGATCGAACCCTCGACCATGCAAGGCTACGAGCGCGATCCGCGCTCGCTGGCAAAACGGGCCGAGGCGTATCTCAAATCGACCGGCATCGCAGACGGTGCGCTCTTCGGTCCGGAAAACGAATTCTTCATCTTCGACAGCGTGCGCTTCAGCGCCGAGATGCGCGGCTGTTTCTATCAGATCGATTCCGTGCAGGGTGCGTGGAATTCGAGCACCGACTATCCGGACGGCAACAAAGGTCACCGTCCGGGCATCAAGGGTGGCTACTTTCCGGTGCCGCCGGTCGATGCCTTCCAGGACATTCGCTCGGCGATGTGCCAGGCGCTCGCGGAAATGGGCTGCAAGGTCGAGGTACATCACCACGAAGTGGCGACGGCCGGCCAGTGCGAAATCGGCGTCGGTGCCGGTGGCCTCGTCCGCAAGGCCGATGAAGTGCAGATCCTGAAGTACGTCGTGCACAACGTCGCGGCAGGCTACGGCAAAACGGCGACCTTCATGCCCAAACCTCTGGTCGGCGACAACGGCAGCGGAATGCACGTGCACCAGTCGCTCCAAAAGGGCGGAAAGGCGCTGTTTGCGGGTGAAAAGTACGGTGGTCTGTCCGACCTCGCGCTCTTTTACATCGGCGGCGTCATCAAACACGCGAAGGCGATCAACGCGTTCACGAATGCGGGCACCAACAGCTACAAGCGGCTGGTGCCGGGCTTCGAGGCACCAGTGATGCTGGCGTACTCGGCACGCAACCGCTCGGCGTCGATCCGCATTCCCTGGGTCTCCAACCCAAAAGCCCGCCGCATCGAAGTGCGTTTCCCCGACTCGAGCGCGAACCCGTATTTCGCGTTCACCGCGATGATGATGGCTGGGCTCGACGGAATTCAGAACAAGATTCATCCCGGCGAACCCGCTGATAAAGACTTGTATGACCTGGAACCCGAGGAAGCGAAGAACATCCCGACCGTATGTCATTCGCTCGACATGGCGCTCGAGCAACTCGACAAAGACCGCGAGTTCTTGACGCGCGGCGGAGTCTTCACCAACGACGTCATCGACGCATACATCGCGCTGAAGATGCAGGAGGTCACGCGCTTTCGCATGACCACGCACCCGGTTGAGCTGGAGCTGTACTACAGCTGTTAGCGCTGGACTCAAGAAGAGCCCGGGCATTCGGTGACGGCGGTCGCAGATCGCCGTCACCAGTTTTTGTCACTGACAGGGGTTGAGGCTATGCTTTCGGCCCATGCCGAGAACCGCACAGATTGCAGCGATTGTCGTGCTCCTGATAGGCGCCGTGGGCACGGTTTCGGCCGAAACCTACAAATGGGTCGATTCTCAGGGGCAGACTCACTATTCCGATCGACCGCCGCCGGAAGGTGCGAAACAGGTAGAGCTAATCCCGGCGCAGACCTACCGTGCGCCGGCATCGAGCCAGGCGCGCACGACGACGCCATCACAACCGCCGGCCGCAGCTGCAGCCACCTACTTAGAATTCGAAATGCGCAGGCCGCAGTCGGGAGCGGTCATTCCGAACAGCGGAGGCACAGTGAGCGTGGAGCTGCGCATCGACCCCGCCCTGCATCCAGGCCACTCGATCTATCTGTACCTGGACGGCAAACGCGTCGATGGCCTATCGACCAGCAGCACTTCGCTGCAGTTGTCGAACGTCGTGCGAGGCGATCATCAGCTGATCGCCTCGGTCGTCGACACCGCCGGCAAATCGGTCGTTTCGACGCCGGCGGTGACTATCACGGTGCGCCAGACTTCTGCTGCCAAGCCGCCGCAAGGTCCCGCTCTGCGTCCACCCGCCCCCAAAAACTGATCGCGCGCGGCGCGAGCCGCAATCTCTCGACGAGGCCCTGACATGGCAGTCGGAGCCGAAGTCATCCCCGCGAGACTCTGGCAAGAGCGTGCCGACGTTCTGGACGCCCTGACGACTGGTGTTCTGCTGCTCGGCGGCGCTCTCGAGATCGATTACGCGAATGCGGCTGCGCAGCAGATGCTGGGCGTCAGCTTGAAGGCGATCCGCGGCCGGCCCTGGCGCGATCTGCTCAAGGGGCCCGATGAACTCGATACGTTGCTGCATCGCGCGCTCGAACGTTCGGAAGCCTGCTGGCAGCGCGAGGTCGCAATTCGGCCCAACGCTGCGACGGCGGAGGAACGCGTCGTCGACGTGATCGCGACGCCTATCGAGGAGCCCGGGAAGGGCCGCGCACTCATAGTTGAAATCGCAGACGCCACGCAGCGCCAGCGCATCAGCCGTGAGACCCAATTGCTGGCCCAGCTCGGCGGCAGCCGCCTGATGGTTCGCCAGCTCGCCCACGAGATCAAGAATCCGCTCGGCGGCTTGCGCGGGGCCGCGCAACTCCTCGAACGGGAGTTGAAGGACACGGCGCTGCGTGAATATACGAATGTCATCATCGGCGAGGCGGACCGTCTCGCGAATCTCGTCGATTCCATGCTCGGTCCCGGACGCGCACCACGCCGCGAGACACTCAACCTTCACGAGCTTTGTGAGCACGTTTATCACCTGCTGCGCAGCGAAGCCGGAACGCGCGTCATTGTCGACCGCGACTACGATCCGAGCTTGCCGACAATCTCGCTCGATCGGCATCTCATCATCCAGGCGATGCTGAATCTCGGCCGCAATGCGCTGCAGGCGATCGGCTCGCAGGGCAGGCTAATTCTGCGCACGCGCGCCCTGACCAACGCGAGTATCGGGTCCGTGCGATATCGCCTCGTGGCATCGCTCGAATTCGAAGACAACGGCGCCGGTGTGCCAGACGCGCTGCGCGACTCGCTGTTCTATCCACTGGTCACCGGGCGGCCGGACGGAACCGGTCTTGGTCTCGCGATCGCCCAGGATCTTGTTACTCGTCACGGCGGACTGATCGAATTCGAAAGCGAATCGGGGCGCACCGTTTTCACGATCTTGCTGCCAATTGCCAAAAATGAATCCTAAGTCGCTCAATGTCTGGCTGGTCGATGACGACGCGTCCATCCGCTGGGTGCTCGAACGTGCGCTCAATCAGAGCGGCATGCTTACAACGACCTTCGGCGAAGTTCGGGGTGTACTCGACGCCCTGCGACGCTCGGCACCGGACGTGCTGATTACGGATGTCCGCATGCCGGGAGAAAGCGGCATCGATCTGCTGCGGGCCATTCAGACTTCGCGACCGGATCTGCCGGTCATTGTCATGACGGCCCACTCCGATCTCGACAGCGCAGTCGCCGCCTATGAAGGCGGGGCCTTCGAGTATCTGCCAAAGCCTTTCGATATCGATCATGCAGTTGACCTCGTGAAGCGCGCCGCGCAGGCGCCGAGAGCGCCAGTGGAAGGCGAAACCGATCGTAGCCGCATGCCGGAACTGCTGGGGCAGGCGCCGGCGATGCAGCAGGTGTTCCGCGCCATCGGTCGGCTGTCGCGCTCGAGCATGACCGTACTCATCACGGGAGAATCCGGCACCGGTAAAGAACTCGTCGCGCGGGCTCTGCATCGCCACAGTCCTCGGTCCGAAGGGCCGTTCATTGCGTTGAATACCGCAGCTTTCACGGCCGAGCTGCTCGAATCGGAATTGTTCGGTCACGAGAAGGGCGCATTCACCGGCGCGGATGCGCAGCGCCGTGGCCGATTCGAGCAGGCGCATGGCGGCACGCTGTTTCTCGATGAAATCGGCGATATGTCGCCGGCGTTGCAGACGCGCTTGCTACGAGTGCTGGCGGAGGGCGAGTTCTACCGCGTCGGCGGCCAGACGCCCGTTCGCGTCGATGTGCGAGTCATTGCGGCGACCCACCAGGATCTCGAGACTCGCGTAACCGCGGGAGCCTTCCGGGAGGACCTCCTGCATCGTCTCAATGTCATACGCATTGGCATCCCACCGCTGCGCGAACGGCGGGAGGACATTCCGGAACTGCTCAAGCATTACCTCGCCATGGCAGCGAGTGAACTGGGCGTTGATCCGAAATCAATCACGGCCGATGCCGAGCGGCGCCTGGTGGCATTCGATTGGCCCGGCAATGTTCGTCAGCTCGTGAACACCTGCCGTCGACTGACCGTGACGGCACCGGGTCGCGAGATCGCGACGTCCGATATCCCGGACGATCTTGGCGGGCATGGAAGCGCCGCCCCTGGCTCCGGCAACGATTGGAGCCGCGCACTCGGTCAGTGGGCCGAGCTGCAGTTGCGCGGCGGTGCCAGTCGTCTGCTCGACAACGCTGTGCCCGAATTCGAACGCACGTTGCTGCGAGTGGCGCTGAGCCAGGCGCGTGGAGGACGGCAGGACGCCGCGCGGCTGCTCGGTTGGGGACGAAACACGCTCACGCGCAAGCTTCGCGAACTCGGCATGGACGACGAATAGCGCTGCGTTCCTTTCAAATACCGAATTGGCGCAATTCGGGGAACTCCCTACAACGCCTTCAGGGTTTCTGCCAATTGTTCACATGAATGATTGGCCGCAACCTTTTGACTTAAGAGACAGTCGGCGCAGCCAACACCAAGAGTCGCGCGGAATCGAAGCAGCAATTGCGCTTTGATCCGCGCGAGCCGCCGACGGCCACGAGAACAAGAACCGCGTGGGGCGATGAGCTTCATGAGCGGATCGTTGAGCGCCGTCAGGGCAGGCTCGACGCATGGGGAACGAGGGGCATCACGCAACCGGCGCAATCGGCCGCCGGCCGCGCTTCGCCGTATCTCCTGTCGTCGCGCGCCGCACGAGCGCTGGCGATTTCGCCATGCACTCACTCCGGACGAGCGGGCTTGGAGCCCGACGTACCAGGGGAAATTAAAGAATGACTGCTCACGATGGGTCGATGGCCGTCGACGCGACGTATGAAAGCTGGACTGCGAACGACTACTTCCAGTTCTACTACCGCAAGAACATTTGCCGCGATGAGCGCATCACGCTCAAGTGCCTCGTCGACTATCTCGCGGCCACTTCGCGCCGCTACGAACGCGCGCTGGATTACGGCTGCGGACCGACGCTGCACAACGCGATCGCCGCTGCGCCATACGTCGAAGCCCTCGACATGGCGGACTGGTCACGGGACAACCTGCGCACGGTGCGCAGCTGGTCGCACAGCGAGCCGAGCGCCAACGACTGGCACCTGTTCACGCGCTACATCCTGGGCGCGGAGGGCCGCAAAGGCGCACAGGAGCAGGAAATCCTGCAACGTGAACAGCGCACGCGCTGGGTCATCGGCAAGTTGTTCGGGACCGATGCACGCCACCGCTATCCGCTCGGACAGGGCTACACCGAGCATTACGATCTGCTGGTGACCGGCTATTGCCTCGACTGCATCTCGAGCACTCACGCTCTCTGGCGCCAGTGCATGCGCAATGTCCTCTCGATGCTCGCGCCGGGCGGAAGTCTGTTTCTGAACGCGCTCTGGCGCTGCTCCGCATATCAGGTCCAGGACCACTGGTTTCCCTGCTCGTACGTCGACGTCGACGACCTCTACCGTTGTCTCATCGAGAATGGCTTTGAACGGCGCACGCTCGATATTCAGGCCTTTGCCTACCCCGACCAGCAGGTGCACGGGTATCCGGGAATCCTGGTGGCGCTCGGCCGGAAGAAACTGCCGGCGCGCCGGCGCGCCACGTGGCGCGCTCCGTCGCTTGCGAGCTACGCGCGATTCGCGGCGGTCGCCTGAACCTCAGGCCTCGACCCGCACCACCAGCCAGGTGAGACCGGCGGCCACCACGATCGCAACTGCCTGGTCGAGCCGCTGCCACCTCACGAATTCTCCGCTGATGAGCGCGAGGCCGATGATCGTCGCCATGAACCAGAGGCTTGTCTGGATGGTCGCGGAATACACGCCGAGATAGCGCAGGAACTTGAGCGACAGAACGTAGAGAAGGATGCCAATCGCGAAGAAGACGAGCGCTTTGCCGAGCAGCAGCAGGTTGAGGCGATCGTCGTGCCAGGTCTGTGCCGCGAACAGGAACGCTCGGGAATCCGCGAGACCGGAGAAAAGCGTCAGCGCCACGACCAGAACGACGTACAGGATCTTCATCGGCGTTCTACCTCTGGACAGCCTTCCATGATTCCCAGCTGACGATGCGCGGCGCTTCGCGTCGAACACCGGAACATCCCGCGGCGCTATTTCTTTGCCGCGGCGAATAGTAGCAGCGGCCAAAGCGTTGCGCAGCCGCGTCGCGGTTGCCAGCGCGACGCGCGCTCGTCCTATAATTCCGGCCCCACCCGACCCGTGATCCGGCTTCATGAACGATCTGCTGGCATGGTCTGACACAAGCCTGTACGGCAATTCGCTCAGGGACTGGGCGATTGCGCTCGGGGTCGCGCTGCTGGTGCTGGTGGCGCTCCACATCGTGCGTCGCTTTGTGGTCGCGCGGCATTCGCGCTACACGAAGGCAGGGCACGCCGCGGCCGTGCGGCTCGTCGCGCAGCTCGCGGGGGAGACGCGCCAGTTCTTTCTGATCCCGTTCGCGTTCTACGTCGGCGCGCGGTGGCTGAGCTTGAGCGCGCGCGTAGATCGCCTGAGCGCCTACGCGATGCTCCTGCTCGTTCTTGCGCAGGTCGGAATCTGGGCGACACGCACTGTCTCGTTCTTCATCGGTGCACGCGCCGCGCGCGAGTCCGGGCAACCGGGCGAGGCCGGCATCGGAAGTTCGCTAACCATCATCGAGTTCGGCGGCCGCATCATCGTGTGGTCGATCATCCTGCTGGTAGCTCTCGACAACCTCGGCATCAACATCACGGCCCTGCTCGCGGGTCTCGGTGTCGGCGGCGTTGCAGTGGCGCTCGCGCTGCAAAACATTCTCGGGGACCTTTTCGCCTCGCTTTCGATCGCTCTCGACAAGCCATTCGTCATCGGCGACAGCCTGGAGATTGGCGAGTACTCGGGTACCGTCGAGCAGATCGGCATCAAGAGTCTGAGGCTTCGTAGCGGTTCGGGCGAGCAGATCATCCTCTCGAACGCCGATGCGTTAAAGAGCCGCATCCGCAATTTCGGCCGCGCGCTGGAACGCCAGGCGGTATTCCGGTTGCGCATCCTGCAGGAAACGGATTTAGCGAAGCTCGCTCTCATTCCGAAGCTGGTCGAAGCGGCTGTAAGCGCGCAGACGGGCACTCGCTTCGATCGCTGCCATCTGCGCGAGATCGGCGAGCATGCGTTCCTGTACGAAGTGTCGATGTACTCGCAGGGCTCGACCGCTCTGGTGCTCTACGACCGGCAGCACGCAGCCTATCTCGCGATCATCGCGGCGTTCCGCGAGCACGGCATCGCGTTCGCGTACCCGACGCAGCGAGTGTTGAGCACGGTGCCCTGACGAATCGCGTCGTTGGACAATCAGCCAGCCGCGCAGGAGACGTTGAGTTCGCTCGGCTTGCCGGTCTTGAGCGATCCGACGAGTGCCGGCAAACCGCCGGACTCGGTCGCCGCGAGGTGCGCGGCGAGCCCGGCATTGATCTTCGTGCAGACAAGCGGGTCGTAGAAGAGCGCCGTACCGATACCGACGGTCGTCGCACCGGCGATCATGAACTCAAGCGCGTCGTGCGTGCTCGCGACTCCGCCCTGGCCGATGATCGGAATGCCCCGAGCGCGGGCGACCTCCGCAACCTGCAGCATCTTCAGGAGCGCGATCGGTTTGATCGCGGGGCCCGAGAGGCCACCCTGCACGTTGCCGATGATCGGGCGGTGCGTCGCGACGTCGATCGCCATGCCCATCACCGTGTTGATCGCGGCGAGCGCGTCGCTCCCGGCATCGATGCAGCGGCGCGCGTTCTCGCGGATGTCCGTCTGGTTGGGCGAGAGCTTGGTGATGAGCGGCTTGCGCGTGACCTTGCGGCAGGCGTCGACGACGCGCGCGGACATGTCCGGATAGTTGCCGAACTGCACGCCGCCCTCCTTGACGTTCGGGCAGGAGATATTGATTTCGATCGCATCGATCGGGGAGTCATCGAAGCGGCGCGTGACCTCGACGTACTCCTCGATGGTGGAGCCGCACACATTCGCGAAGAAGCGTGTCTCGCTGAAGTCGAGTTGCGGCAGGATCCTGCGCACGACGTAATCGACGCCCGGGTTCTGCAGGCCGATTGCATTCAGCATACCCATCGGCGTCTCGTAGACCCGATGCGGCGGATTGCCGAGCCGCGGCTTCAACGTTGTACCCTTGAGCACGATCGCGCCGGCGTCGCGATTGCTGAAGCCTTCGATGCGCGTGTATTCCTCGCCGAATCCGACGCATCCCGAGAGCAGCACGAGCGGTGAATTGAGTTTCAGTCCGCAGAAGTCGACGGCGAGTGCGGACTCGGTGACATCCTTAGGAACCGTCATGTTTCACATCATACTCCACGAGCCCGAGATCCCGCCGAACGCCGGCAACGTGATGCGCCTCTGCGCCAACACGGGAGCGCACCTGCACCTGGTGCGGCCGCTCGGATTTTCACTGGATGCGAAGCGCTTACGTCGCGCGGGCCTCGACTACCGCGATTTCGCCGCGGTCGAAGTGCACGCAGATTTCGCTGCCTGCCGGGTCCGGCTCGACGGGGCGCGCCTGTTCGCCGTGGAATCCGGTTCTGTAAAGCGCTACTCGGACGCCGCATTCCGTCCGGGCGATGCCTTCGTATTTGGATCGGAAACGCGCGGGCTCCCCCGCCATCTGCTGGATGGGATCCCGCCGGATCTTCAGCTGGCGTTGCCGATGCTCGCGGGCAACCGCAGTCTCAATCTCGCCAATGCGGTCGCCGTGGTCGCTTATGAAGCCTGGCGCCAGAACGACTTTCAGGACGCTGCGGCTATTCCGCGCGAACCTCACGGCTCATGAGCGCGTCAACCGCGGCGCGGATCGGCAACCCTTCATGGACGATACGGTAGATCGCGGTGCAGATCGGCATTTCCACGTTTAGGCGCCCGGCAACCTGGTGAACGGCGCGCGCGGCCTCTGCGCCCTCGACCACCTGTCCGATTTCGGCGATGGCTTGGCCGGGAGTCTTGCCGCGGGCTAGCGCGAGGCCGAAGCGGCGGTTGCGCGATTGATCGTCCGTCGACGTCAGCACGAGATCTCCGAGTCCGGCGAGTCCCATGAAGGTCTCGAACTGGGCTCCGAGCGCGACGCCGAGTCGCGTCATCTCCGCGAGCCCACGGCAGATCAATGCGATGCGGGTATTGGCGCCGAAGCCGATGCCGTCCGAGATGCCAGCGCCGATCGCGAGCACGTTCTTGACGGCACCGCCGACTTCGACGCCTACGATGTCATTCGAAGTGTAAGCCCGAAAATTGAGGCTCGAGAGTTCCTGGGCGAGTTCCGCCGCAAAGGCGGCATCCGCGGACGCAATGGTCATGGCCGTGGGCAGTCCGGCGCCGACCTCTTTGGCGAATGTCGGCCCGGACAAGACGGCAACCGGCACACTTGCGCCGAGCACCTCCTCCGCGACTTGATGGGGCAATTTGCCGCTAGCGAACTCGAAGCCCTTGGTCGCCCATGCGACGCGCTGTCCCGGTTCGAGCAGCGGCCTCAACGAAAGCAGCAGTGAACGGAACGATTGACTCGGAACGGCGATCAGCAGGTCGCGGCTGCCGCGAATCGCGCCCGCGAGGTCGGCTGAGATCTCCAGGTTGTCCGGGAAGCGGGCGGCCGGCAAATAGCGCGCATTTCGGCGTTCGAGCGCCATCGCCTCGACGTGCCGCGCGTCGCGCGCCCACAGGTGTGTAGCGCTGCCGGCGCGCGCGAACTGAATCGCAAGCGCCGTACCCCAGGAGCCGGCCCCGAGGACGGCGATAGATTCGGCTGCCGGCGCTGCCGTCGCCACGGGCGCGTTCAGTTGACCGCGGGGCTCGTCGGCTGCTCGGTCTGCGCCTTCAGCGATTGCGTGTAGAGCGCATCGAAGCTCACGGGCGGCAGCAGGAACTGCGGGAAGCCGCCCTTCTGAATCAGGTTGCCGACTTCGGCGCGCACGTACGGGAACAGGATTTCCGGACACAAGCTCGAGACCGTGCGCCGCAGCTCATCCTGCGCCAGATTGCGCAGCGTGAAGACACCCGCCTGCTTGACCTCGACCAGGAATGCCGTGGTCTCGCCGACCTTGGCTTCCACTGTCACCGTCAGCACGACCTCGCGCAGATTGTTGCCGAGGTCGTTGGCGGTCGTATTCATGTTGACGTTGATCTTCGGGTTCCATTCCTGCGTCGGAATGCGCGGCCCATTCGGCGCTTCGTACGAACAGTCCTTGAGATAGATCTGGTTCAGGATGATTTCCCGGCCCGCGTCTGCGGCCGGCATTGCGCTCTGTTCGTCCGTCATGGGGAATCCTCGGCGATGTTTCGTTGGTTTGAAGGAAAAAGGGTCAATTCGGCGAGCCGTGCACCAGCGGCTCGAGGCGCCCGGCGCGGTCGAGAGCACTAAGCTCATCGAACCCACCGACATGCGTTTCGCCGACGAAGATCTGGGGCACGGTGCGGCGGCCGCTGCGTTTCATCATCTCCTCGCGCAGGGCCGGTTCATCCTCGACGTTGAGTTCGCGGTAGGAATAGCCCTTGCGATCGAGCAGCGCCTTCGCACGCATGCAGAACGGGCACCAGCCCGTCGTATACACGAGAATATCCGCGCTGCCTGCCGGCTGGGCGCTCATCGGGCGCCCTTGATGAGCGGCAGGTTCTCCTGGCGCCACGCATTCAGACCGCCCCGCAGGTTCGCGACCTGCGTAAAGCCGAGCGCCGCGAGGCGGCGTGCCGCCCCGCGCGAAATCACGCCCGTATCGCAGCAGAGCACGACCGGCTTCTCGCGATAGCGTTTCAGGGACTCCGCCTGCGTCGGCAGGTCGGTGGCCGCGATGTTGCGCGCATCGCCGATATGTCCCGCCGAATAGGCGTCATTTGCGCGCACGTCGATGACGAGCGCGCCCTTGTTCATGAGCTGGATCGTCTGCATCGGCGATACGCCGCTCGAACTCTGGCCGCGAGTCTGAAGTTCGGTCACGATCACTGCGACGAGAAGAACGGCGGCAAGCGCCACCAGGTAAGGGTGAAGCAGCAGATGTCGGGTCAATTCCTGCATGATGTGCGCCGTCGGCCGTTTCGCCGCGAATGTCGTGCGGCGTCTGTCTATGGGCGGATACCGCCGAAAAAAGGGCGGGCATTATACAGTGCGGGTTCCAAATGGCGGAAAATAGCGTCCCGACAGCCATTTTCTCAACTAGCCGGGCGATCGATTTGACAGCTCCCCTGCGCGCGCCCCGCAATCCCGAGCCAGGGACTGAACGCTCGGGCGCGAGGGTCATGCGCCCGCTCGCAATTGCGCTCGGACTGCTGGCGGTCCTGGCGGCACATGGCGCGCCGGCTCCGAACGAGCGCCAGACCGCGGAAAAACTCGAACGCCTGCGTGAGCAGATCGCCGACGTCGAACGCAGAGTCGGCGATACCGTGACCGAACGTGACGCGGCCGCACGCCAATTGCGCGCGACGGAACTCGAAGTGACTCGCGCGCACCGTCAGCTCGATGCCTTGCGCGATCAGCGCCACGCAGCCGAGGAACGGCGCAACGCAATCGAGGCGGAGCGGCGCACGTACGAGCAGACGCTCAATCGGGAGCGCACGTCACTTTCGGCGCAGCTGCGCGCCGCCTATCTCATCGGGCGCGAAGAGCCGCTGAAGCTCCTTCTCAACCAACAGGATCCGGCGACGCTCGGACGGATGCTCGCGTACTACAGCTATTTCGGGCGCGCCCGCGCCGACCAGATCGCAGTCATCCGCACGGCGGTTGTGAAACTCAGCAGCCTCGAGGTCGAACTCGACGAGGAGAATCGTCATCTCGACGAGCTTGCGAGCGAGCGACAGCGTGAGGTCAATGCGCTCGAAGCCGCGCGCGAACAACGCGCCACGGCGCTCGTCGCGATCCGCGAGCAGCTGCAGTCGCGATCAGACAAGACTTGATGACCTCAAGCGTCAGGCGACCACGCTTACGAAGCTCCTGGAAGAGCTACGCCGCGCCCTGCGCGATTTTCCGATCGATCGCCAGGATGCCTTCGACAAGTTGCGCGGTCAGCTCGCCTGGCCGGTCCAGGGCACGGTGCTCGCGGACTTCGGTGATTCGCGCTCCTCCGGGATCAACTGGACCGGCGTGCTGTTCGGTACCGATCGCGGCACACAGGTGCGGGCCCTCTACTATGGGCGGGTGATCTATGCGGATTGGCTGCCCGGCCTTGGGCTGCTGCTGATTCTCGAGCACAGTGGTGGCTATCTGAGTCTGTACGGGCATACGGAGCAGATCTTCAAGTCGGTCGGTGACTGGGTCGCCCCCGGGGATGTCATTGCAACCGTCGGTGATTCGGGCGGCGAGGCGCGACCCGAGCTCTATTTCGAGATGCGCAAGGGCTCCAAGCCCATCAATCCCCATCCCTGGTTCAAGCAGAAGCTCGGCTCCCGTTAGTCGGGATTATGTCCAATGACTTGGACCAAGGCGGCGCACCGCTGGATGCCGAGCCGGTGGCCGTAGTGCGGGGTGAGTCGAGGAATTGCTGCGCTCCGGGAATATGCGGCAATTTCCTTGTGGAATCGCCGACCAATTCAAAGACGACGGGGGTGGTTCTAGCCGAACTTGCGCCCCTGAAATCTCCTTGGGGAACGCAGGACAGCCATGACAGCCCAGTCGCAAGGCAGTGACCCGGTCAAACCCATAGCCAAGTGCTACGACAGCTACGGACAGCTCATCAAGATGCTGCTTCCCCGGGCCCAGAACATCGCGATCTTCGAAGGACAGGGCAACCTGGTCTGGGCAAACGCCGGCTTCAACAGCCCTGACCTGCGCCCGCTCGTCGAGCGCGCGCGGAGCGAATCCGTCGATGGCAGTCCTGAAGTGGCCGGCTTCGACAGCCATCTCGAAGACGGCACGCCGGTTTATGTCTTCCGGCTTCGCGGCGAGCTCGGCGAGCTGCAGGCTGTCGTGTGCCTCTCCTGCCGGGCGAACGCCTCGGGAGAGGAGCGTCCGTTCTCGCTGATCCACGGATTGCTGACACCGGCGCTCTCTTGCCTGCAGCGCGAACTCTCCGCGCACTCGAGCATCGGAGCGTTGAATCGCACGCTTGATGCGCGCGCCAATGACTTGGATCTGCTGCTCGCCGCGTCGGAAGAAGACGCAGGCGGCGGAGTGGCCGACGAACTGCGCCGGCTCGTGCAGACCTGCGCCAGCAGCTTGAATGCCGTGCTCGGCGCCGTGCTGATTCCGGAGCGCAATATCACCATCTGTCGCACGCCGCAGGGCGCCCCCTTGCCAGGCGAAACCGACGTCCTGACGCGTACGCATCGGCATCTGCTGAGTCTTGCCCAGGCGCAGGGCCGCACCATGGTGGTTAACAAGATCGCGGGCGGCGTGCCGGATGTGCCGCAGTTCAAGATCGTCTCGGTGCCGCTGCGCCACGCAACCGGGCGGGTGCTCGGCATCCTCGCCATGTTTCGTTCGGCGGACGGCCAGGATTTCGACCTCCGCCAGACACGGCTGGTGGAACTGCTCGCGCGACGCCTGAGCACGGTGCTCGAGAGCAACTACGACGCGCTCACCGGCCTTTTGACGGCAACCGCTTTCGAGCAGCAGGCGCGCGCGCATCTTACGGTGACGAAACCCGGCGCCGGCAATTGCGTCGTCCTGGTCGACGTCGATCACATCGATACCATCAACAACGACTTTGGCATGCACGTGGGCGATGAGGTCATCGCGAAGATCTCCGAATTCCTGCGCCGCCCGCAGCACCCGCAGTCCCTCGCGGCACGCATCGCGGGCGATCAGTTCGCTCTGTTCCTCATCGACTGCGAACCCGAGCGCGCCCTGGCGACGGCCGAAGCCGTGCGTGGCGCCATTGCGCAGCTCGGGCCGGTGAAGGGCGAAGGCAGTGTCGCCATTTCGGTCAGCTGCGGTGTCGCTCAGGTTCCCGTCGGCAGCGTCAAGCTTGCGCACGCAATCGCCTGCGCGGAAGTCGCCTGCAAGACGGCCAAGGGCCGCGGCCGCAACTGCGTCGAGCGCTATCAGGACGCGGACATCGGCAACATCCGACGAAGCAGTGACTTCACGCTCGTTTCGCTCATCAAGGACGCGCTTGCCGAGGATCGCTTTCGGCTCGATCTGCAGACGATCATGCCGCTTGCGCATCAGACCGGCGCGGACCTGTATTTCGAAGTGCTGCTGCGCCTCAACGACGGTGACGGCAATTCGGTCGCGCCGGCGAAATTCCTCGCTGCTGCGACGCGCGCGCAGCTTCTGCCGGAAATCGATCGCTGGGTCATCACCAACACGCTGCGCCAGCTGAACGCCAATGCAGACATCCTCAGCCGCCACCCGGCTGCGTTCTCGATCAACATTTCCGGCGCCGCCCTTGCCAAGGCGGACTTCGCCGAGTTCGTCGAATCGACGCTTGCCGACCACGGTGTCGCGCCGGGCCGCATCCTCTTCGAGGTAAGCGAAGCCGACGTTGCGGCGCATGCTGCGAAAGCGGGGCCCTTCTTCGAACGCGTGCGGGCACTCGGCTGCCGCGTGGCGCTCGATGACTTCGGTTCGGGCATGACCTCGTTTGCCCAGTTGAAGGACCTGCCGATCGACATGATCAAGATCGACGGCTGCCTCGTACGCGAAGTGCTCGCGAACGAACGGGCGGCGACGCTGGTGGCCGCTATCGCCCAAATGGCGCGCGCTCTCGGAATCCGGACCGTGGCGGAGTGCGTCGAGACGGAAAACGTGCGGGCACGCATCGCAGCCCTCGGCGTTGATTTCGCGCAGGGCTTCAGCATTGCGAAATCGCAGCCGTTCGGCGAGGTCTTGATCGACTTGCCGCTGTTCGAATTCTTTCTCAATCAGCAGCGCGCGGCCGCCGGATCGCTCACGGGCCCGAGCACCGCGATGGCATCCTGAGGCAATTCGCGACTTGCCGGCTGCCCGTCGGGTCCGTCGGGTTGGTCGCCCGATGGCCTGAGGGTTAGTATCACGCCAGACCCTCGCGGAGCCGCCACGATGCCTGTCAGACAGTCTCGGACTTTCCTTGTCCTGATCGCCGGATTTGCGATCGGCGTCGGCGTGACCATGCTCGAAGGCGCACCGGCAACGAAGCCGCAGGCCTCAAGCCAGGAAACTCTCCCCTGGCAGGACGCGCAGGCCCTCGCCGAAGTGCTTGAGCGCGTGCACGAGGACTATGTCGATCCCGTCGACGATCATGAGCTCATGCAGAACGCCATCCGCGGCCTTGTGGCGGGGCTCGATCCTCATTCCGCGTACCTCGACGACGAGCAGTACGACGAAATGAAGATCACGACGACCGGCAACTACACGGGCGTCGGCATCGAGGTCTCGATCCAGGATGATGCGGTCACCGTTATCGCGCCGATCGAGGACACGCCAGCTGCGAACGCCGGAATTCTTCCCGGCGACGTGGTCACGAGCATCGACGGCGTCGACATCGACCAGTCGGACCTCAGCGATGCGGTTGCGCGCATGCGAGGAAAGGTGGGCAGCAAGGTCAAGGTCGGCATTGAGCGCAAGGGCATCAGCGAGCCGCTGTCCTTCGAACTCGTGCGCGCCAATGTCCAGGTTCACAGCGTGAAGCAGGAAATGCTCGAGCCGGGCTACGGCTATCTGCGCATTACCACCTTCAGTGAAACGACCGGCGCGGATCTCAAGACTGCGCTCACGGCGCTGCGCATGACCGCACAGGGCAAGCTCAAGGGGCTCGTCCTCGATCTGCGCAACAACCCGGGCGGCGTGCTCGAAGCAGCCGTCTCGGTTTCGGACGCGTTTCTCGAGGATGGCATCATCGTGACAGCAAGCGGCCGGACGCCGGAATCGCACTTCGAGATGGACGCGACGCCTGGCGACCTGATCGACGGCGCGCCTATCGCCGTGCTCGTCAATGGCGGATCCGCTTCCGCTTCGGAAATCGTGGCGGGGGCGCTCAAGGATCACCATCGCGCGACGCTCGTCGGGCAGACGACATTCGGCAAGGGATCGGTGCAGACGATCATGCCGCTCGCCGACGGCCGTGCAATCAAACTCACGACATCCCGCTATTTCACCCCGTCCGGCGCCTCCATCCACCAGAAGGGCATCACGCCGGATATCGTGCTCAAAAAGGAGAGCGCCACTGCGCCGGACGCGAGCGACAAGCGGCCGCTCGCAGTGCGTGACAGTGAAGTTCAGGCCGCCCTTGACGCCATCAAGAGCCAGCTACCGCAACGCCAGAAGCAGGTGGCGTGGCTCGCCAGCTAGGCCCCGGGCCACGCACGCAGCCTGAGGCAATGGAACAGCGATCGTCACTCACCGCGGGCCTCGACGCGGAAATCCGCCAGAACGAGTTGCAACGCTTCGTTCGCAGCGTCGCCGTCGTCGACGCGCTGCTGCTTACGGTGGTTGGCCTGTATTTCGTGCTCGATAGCGGAACGCAGGCGCATTCGTCCGTGATCCTACCGGCGATAGCGGTCTTTGCGCTCGCCGCGACGGCTTTGAGAATCCGGCGGTTCTTTCCGCGCCTCACGCGGCTGAAGCTCGCGGTGGAAACCTGGCTGATGGTGAGCTTCATCACCGTGATCCTCTATGTGTCGGGCAGGGACCAGAGCCCGCTCGTCAATCTCTACCTGCTGCCGGTAATCGTCTGTGCACTGACGCTCGGGCGTCTCGTGACTCTCCTGCAGGTGGCATTGGTCGCGGCGCTTTACATGCTGCTTGCGGCGGACAACCCGAGTGTCGACGTCGTCTCCTCCGCTTATGTCGCCCGTGCCCTCGGCGTGCTCGTGCCGTACATGCTGGTGGCCTGGCTGACTACGACTCTCGCCTACGATGTGTACGCCGCGCGCAATCGCATCGAGAACCTCGCGCAGACTGATACGCTCACCGCGCTTTTCAACCTGCGCACCTTCAACGAAATCTACCGGCGCGAGCATGCGGCGGCCGAACGGCAGGGGCGGATCTTCTCGCTCCTGCTCGTCGACCTCGACGAGCTCAAGCCGATCAACGACCAGTTCGGACACGAGGCGGGCAACAACGCGATCGTGCTGGTCGCGAATTCGATCCTGCGCTCGATCCGTACCACCGATTTCGCGGCGCGCCTTGGCGGCGATGAGTTCATCGTTCTGCTGACCGGCGCGGATCAGGAATCTGCGCAGACCGTTGCCACCCGGGTGCGCAACAATGTGACGAGCACGAGTCTCAACATCGGCACACGCATGATCCGCTGCAGCGTCAGCATCGGCGCCTCCTCGTATCCGAAGGACAGCCGCGACATGAAGGAACTGATGTCGCTCGCCGACCGGCGCATGTACCGCGACAAGGAACTGCGCAAGCCGCCGGCTTCGGAGCGGGCCTGACGCATGACGGATCTTGCGCGGATTGCCGGGCTCCATGTCTATCCGATCAAGTCCTGCCGCGGTATCTCCCGCCCGGTGCTCAAACTCGCCGCGACCGGCTTCGAACGGGACCGGCATTGGCTGATCGTTCGCCCCGACGGGCGATTCGTGACTCAACGCGAGCTACCGCGCATGGCGCTGATTGAGGCGGCGCTCACTCCCACGGGCTTGCGGCTTGCCGCGCCTGGAATGGTCGGCCTCGAGGTGCCGGAACGAACTGACGCCGTCTCCGAAGCCGTCGTGATCTGGCGCGACACCTGCCGCGCCATCGATCAAGGTGAGGCCGCGGCCGCCTGGGTGACACGCTACCTCGGCACGGACCTTAGATTGGTCGCGTTCGATAGCCGCGAGGAGCGCGTGAGCAGCCCGCAATGGACCGGTGGGACGCACGCCATCACCCAGTTCGCTGATGCGTTCGCCCTGCTCGCGATCGCCAGCGCCTCGCTCGACGATCTGAATCGGCGTCTCGTGCGTGCCTTGCCAATGGAACGATTTCGCCCGAACGTCGTGCTCGACGGGCTTGATGCCTATGCAGAGGACCGCATTGCCGAATTGCGGCGTGGGGGTGTGCGCCTGCGCATCGTCAAACCCTGCGCGCGTTGCAGCATTACCACCACGAACCAGGCAACGGGTGAAGTGGAAGGCGATGAACCGCTGCGCACGCTCAAGAGCTACCGTTGGTCGAAGGACCTCATGGGAGTGCTCTTCGGCCAGAACGCGATCGTGGTCGAAGGGGTCGGTCAGGAACTCGCCGTGGGCGAGGAATTCGACATCATCTGGCGCTAGTTTGCATCCCCGGGGCGCTTACCGTAGGCTTCGCGCCGGCTCGTGACCTTGTGACTTTACTTTCTTTGGCCTTCAGCGGCTTTTCGCCCGAAGTTACGGCCAATCCTTAGCAAAGCCGTTAGCGATCGATGCTCTGGTACCGGGGCCGACGCCGCCCCATGCATTTTCGCCGCGAGGCTATAGATGCGGGCACGGCGCGGCATACCGGGTTTTGCATCCGTATCTAGTTTTTCCGGAGTTCTCTCAATGACGAAGATTTATGTTGGCAATCTCCCGTTTACGGCCACTGAAGACCAGGTTCGTACGGCGTTCGCCGCCCACGGCACCGTGGAGTCCGTGAACATCGTTCTCGATCGCGACACGGGCCGCCCGCGCGGCTTTGCGTTCGTCGAAATGAATCGTGCCGATGCCTCGCGCGCCATCCAGTCGATGAATGGCCAGGACATGGGCGGTCGCCCGCTGCGTGTCAACGAAGCCCAGGAACGCCCGCAGGGCGGCGGTCAGCGCCGTTCAGGCGGCGGCGGCGGCTGGCGCCGCTAACGGGATCCTTTCCCGACTTTGATGAGCCGGAGCGGACAGCTGGTAACAGCTGTCCGCTCCGGCCTTTCTGGCCATCAATACTGGCCATCAATTCTGGCGATCCCCCTCGACGACGACATCCGCGTCCGCGGTATGCAGGCCCTCGTAGACGAGGCCGCCGAGTCCCCCTAGCAGCAGCACAAGCGTCGGTACCATCGACAGCAAAGATCCGATGTGGCGCTTCTCCGGCGCCGCCGCGTAACCCCTGAAGTACACGATCCTCCCGATGAGATAGACCGCGCCGATGATCGCGGCCCAGCGCACGCTCACGTGGTTCGCAAAGAGCCAGATGCCGGGCAGGAACGCGATCAGCTGTTCGAGCGTGTTGTAGTGAATACGAAAGTACCGCTCGAAGACCTCATTGCCCGTGGTCGCCGGCGCCTTAATCTGGTAACGGCCGCGTGCGCGGCCGACGAAGATGCCGAATACGACGAACTCGAGCACGGCGAGTGCGATCACGATTTCAACCCACAGCATGTCGATCTCCAGCTTCGGTTGGCAACGCAATTTCTAGACTTCGGTCCTTCCTGACCACAAAGTCGCGGTGGCAGAATACGCGGCATCCACCTTGAACTCGACACTTCCTCGAGGCCAGTGCCAATGTCTCCGGTCCGCACACGCGGCTATGCCCATCACGTCGAAATCGAAGTACCCGTCGCGCTCGTCTGGGAGGCGCTGACGCATGTGCCCACGATCGTCCGCTGGTATGCGGACCGCGCCGTCGTCGAGCCGCGCTCCGGCGGACGCTATTTCGTCGAGCGCAAGGATCGGGGCGTCCGCGATGCGCAGATCGACGTCTTCGAGCCGAACCGGCGGCTACGCCTCGTCTATCTCAAGACTCCGGGTTCGCCGCCGAGCGATTCCGCGCTCGTCGACGATTTCCTGCTCGACTCGAAGGGCGCATCGACGGTGCTGCGCATCCTGGGCTCGGGCGTCCCGGACACCAAGGAATGGGATCCGATCTACGCGCGCTTGCGACTCGGTTGGCCGGTTCTCTTCCGGCAACTGCGCCTGATGCTGACCGAAGGGCGGGAACTACCACCCGTCACTCCGCCGAAGAAGACGGATAGCCGCCGAACGAAGTAGGCTGGGCGCAGGCGGACCGGGTCGTCCGTCGGGGAGATCCGAAATGCTGGGCTTTCTCGTGCGCGCCGCGCTGGTCGCGGTTGGTCTCTGGGTTGCAACGCGTCTGGTCAGCGGGATCTCCTTCGACGATGGCGGAACGCTGCTGCTCGCGGCGGCGCTCCTCGGCATCGTCAACGCCTTCGTGCGGCCGCTCGCGCTGATCCTGACGTTGCCCATGACATTGGCGACGCTCGGCTTTTTCATCCTCGTGATCAACGCCGCGATGCTTGGACTCGTGGCGGCGATGCTGCAGGGATTTCATCTGACCGGATTCGGCCCTGCCTTCTGGAGCGCGCTCATCGTAAGCCTCACCGGCTGGATCGGTTCATGGTTCATCGGTCCACGCGGGTGGATCGAAGTGATCGTCCGCAAGGATCCGCCGAACTAGAGTTCGTCCGCGCTCGCAGGCGACTTCGGGGCGCGCGAGCCCTCAAGCGTCACGAGCATGACGCCTGCAAGGATCACCGCCATCCCGGCGAACTGCAGCAGCGACACGGTTTCGCCAAGAAAGATCCAGGCGAGCAGGCAGGTCACGGCGGGATTCACGTACGAATACGTGCCGAGTCGCGCCGGCGTCGTGTTCAGCGTCAGGTACGCGAAGGCGGCGTAGGCCAGGCACGAGCCGAAGAGCACGAGGTACGCGAGCGCCACGAGTCCCGGCAGCGCCCAGCTCCAGCGGTTTGCTTCGCCTGCCGTGAAGCCGAAGCTCAGCATCGCGAGTCCCCCCGTGAGCATCTGCAGGCCGACGAACATGAAGGTCGCCAGCCGGTTTTCCATATAGCGGTAGTACATCGTGCAGAGCGACCACAGGAAGCAGCCGAACAGGATCGCAAGCTCGGCCAAGTGCACGGTGGCGGCGTATCCGCCCTTCGGCCACAGGACCAGCGCAACTCCCACGAAGCCGACGCCGAGGCCGAGCTTGGCCCGCGTCGACAACGGATTGCCCTTGGCACCGAGCGTGCCGAGTGCCGCGATCCAGAACGCGGAACTCGCATTGATCAGGGCCGATTGATTGGCGGCGACGAACTGCAGCGCCCAGAGATTCATGGTGTTCGAGACGGCGACGCCGAGCAGGCCCATGACGAGCACGTCGAGCCATTCGCGGCGCGTGCTCGCGATCCGCCCGCCACGGGCGAGCGCGAGGCAGACCATGATGAGTCCCGCGAGCGAGAAGCGCGCGCCGCCTAGCAACATCGGCGGCAGCTGATGCAGGCCGAACTTGTTGACGACGTAGGTCGATCCCCAGACGAAGTAGAGGATCGCGAAGCACACGACGATGCGTAATGCCCGCTGACGGCTGGACGCGTGGAGGTACCGGTGTTGGATTACTGGGGATTTCACCAGCCCGATTCTAGCTGCTTGGCTGCGGCTGAAATCCCCAGTAATCCAACACCGGTACCGGCTAGGCGGCGGCTGGCGCTCGGCGCGTGGCTACTTGGTACAGCCACACGCAGAGTGCGGCGAGTACGATCGCGCCGACATACTTACTGAACTGGAATGCCTCGGGTACCGCCATCACGTCTGCGTTCTGGTAGACGACGATCGGGATCGCGATGATGACGCCCATCAGCGATTCCCCGGTGATCATGCCGGCCGCGAACAGCATGCCGTTCTGCATGAGCTTTTCCGTGTTTGCGCCGGCGTCCCGGTGCTGGTGCCAGCGCTGCGCGAATTCGCACAGGAGTCCCCCCGCGAGGAGCGGTGTCGAAACGTCGAGCGGCAGATAGATGCCGACCGCGACGGCGAGCACGGGCGTCCGCCAGCGCGAGCCGCTGCGCTTGAGCCACGAGTCGAGCGCGATCAGGAGCGCGCCGACAACGAGGCCGACAATGATCATGTTCCACGGCAGCTTCCCGCCGAACATTCCCTCCGCGACCGCCCTGACGAGATTGGCCTGCGGAGCGGGTAACGCGTGCGCGCCGGGAAACGCCGGTACGCCGATGCCATACGCCTTGTTAAAGAGATTAAGCACGGGCGCCATCAGGAACGCGCTCGATACGGCGCCGATCGCAAGCATCACCTGCTGACGCCATGGCGTGGAGCCGATCAGGTAGCCTGCTTTCAGATCCTGCAGGTTGTCGCCCGCAATCGAAGCCGCCGTGCAGACGACGGCGCCAATCAGGATGGTTGCAACCGGACCGGTCGGGCCGTTACGGCCGACCATCGTGAGCAGCACGAGCGCTGCGAACAGCATCGTACAGATCGTCATGCCCGAGACCGGCGAGTTGGAGGAGCCAACGATACCGGCCATGTAGGCGGCCACCGAGCAGAAGAGGAATCCTGTGATGATCATGATGATCGCCATCGTGAGGCCGATGCCCCAGCTGCCGACGGCCTGGGTGTAAAGAATAAAGAGTGGCAGCACGAAGACGGCCGTCCCGATGAGAATCAGCTTCATCGGGATATCGCGGTCGGTATGCGGCACGTCGGCGCCCTGCGCGCGCATATTGAGGCCGCTGCGCACGCCTGCGACCAGCGATGCCCGCAATGACCAGATGGTCCAGAGGCCGCCGATCAGCATTGCGCCAACGCCGATGTAACGAACCTGCGCGCCGCGAATCGCACCGGCGGCATCCTCCGCGCTGAGGCCAACGAGCGACTGCGCCAGTGCCGGGTCGAGATGCTGGAACCAAGTGCTGTAGATCGGAATGAAGACCCAGTATGCGAGCAAGCCGCCGCCCGCGACGAGTGCGCCGATGTTGAGCCCGACGATGTAGCCGACGGCAATGAGCGCGGGCGACAGGCCGAAGCTGAAGAAGCCGACCGTACGCTCACCAAAATACCGGGAGACAGTCAACGATTCCGGTGCGAGGTGCAGTCCCGATGTCGCGAACTTGAAAAGCCCGCCGGCGAGCGCCGCTAGGCCTAACCATTTCGCGCCGCCGGTCGAACCCTCGCTGACCTTGAGCACCTCGGCTGCGGCTACGCCCTCGGGAAACTGCAGCTTCTGCTCGATGATCATCGTGCGGCGGAGCGGAACCGAGAAGAGCACGCCGAGCAGTCCGCCGAGACCGATGATCGCGAGCGTCCAGCCGTAGTCGAAGTCCTTCCACCAACCCATCAGCACGAGCGCGGGCAGCGTGAAGATCGCTCCTGATGCGATCGAGGACCCGGCCGAGGCGCCCGTCGAGACGATGTTGTTCTCCAGCATGTTCGGCGGACCGAAGAGGCGCAGCACCGCGATAGCGATCACTGCGGCGGGAATCGCCGTTGCGATCGTGAGACCGGCGAAGAGGCCGAGATAGGCGTTCGCCGCCATCAGGATCAGCGTCAGGACGATCGACAGGGCGATCGCCTTGAACGTGAGTTGCGGCGGTATGCGTTCTTCGGCCATGGCGGCTCCTCCGTTGTTCTACGAAATCACCAGCCGCACTGCTGGCCCTTGTTCTGCGTCTTGAGCCAGCCGATGAGCGGCTGGAAATATTCGATGATCGCCGAGCCGTCCATTTGCCGCGTACCGGTGAGTTCGAACAGCGTGTCCTGCCAGGGCTGGCTCTGGCCTTTCGACAGCATCGCCGCATAGCGCTTGCCGGCTTCCTGGTTGCCATAGATCGAGCACTCACTCAACGGGCCCTTGAAGCCCGCGGCCTGACACAGCGCCTTGTGGAACTGGAATTGAATGATGAAAGAGAGAAAGTAGCGCGTGTACGGCACATTCGCGGGAATGTGATACTTCGCGCCCGCATCGAAGTCTTCTTCCGTTCGCGGCGTCGCGGGTGCGATGCCCTGGTACTGGCGGCGCAGTTCCCACCACGAAGCGTTGTAGTTTTCCGATTTGATCTCGCCCGAGAAGACTTTCCAGCGCCACTCGTCGATGAGCTTGCCGAAGGGCAGGAATGCGACCTTGTCGAGCGCCATCTTCATCTGCTGGTTGATCACGAATTCCTTGCTCGGCTTGACGTCGCCGACCAGGTTGATCGTGTGCAGGTACCCCGGCGTCATGGAGAGATTGATCGTGTCGCCGATCGCCTCGTGAAAACCATCGTGCGCGCCGCCCTGGAACATGTAGGGCAGGTCGCGATACCAGAGGAAGTAATAGACGTGCCCCAGCTCGTGGTACATCGTCGTCAGGTCCTCTTCCGTCGGCGTGGCGCACATCTTGATGCGCACGTCCTTCGCGTCACTGTCGATGTCCCACGCGCTCGCGTGGCAGACGACGTTGCGATCGCGCGGACGCACGAGCATTGAGCGTTCCCAGAACGTATCGGGCAGCTGCGGGAAGCCGATGGACATATAGAAGTTCTCGGCTGACTTCATCATCTTCGTCGCGTCGTACCCCTGGTCCTTCAGCGATTTATCGACGTCGAGATTGGTGACGCCGGGGTATGGCTCGAGCAGTTCATAGATCTTGTTCCACTGCTGGGCCCACATGTTGCCGAGCAGGTGCGCCGGAATGGGCTTGCCCGAGGGCACCTTGTCGGCGCCGTATTTCTGCTGAAGCCGCGCTCGCGTATAGCAGTGCAGCTGCTTGTAGAGTGGCTGTATCTGTGAATAGAGGCGCTGCGCTTCAGCGGCGAACGCATCCGCGTCCATGTCGTAGCCGGAACGCCACTGGGCGCCAAGGTCCTTGTAGCCGAGTTCGCGCGCGCCTTCGTTCGCGAGCTCGACCATCTCCGCGTAGTTCTTGCGCGAGCCGCGTGCCGTCGAATGCCAGCCGGCCCAGGCTTCAAGTTCCGTGTCGTAGTCACGGCTCTCGGCGAGCGTCTTCGAGAGCTCATCGATGTTGCGGCACTTGCCGGCCTTTTTCTCGTCGTCGTTGCGGCAGTACTCGGCGGAGCCGTAGTCCGCTTCGAGCTTCGCGCCGAGCTTTGAGAGCCGCTCCCGCTTGCCAGGGTCGTTCGGAGCCGGAGTCGATACACCCTGGCGCAGGATGTCGAGCGCGCGTGCCGTGGTCTTGTCGAGCGTCTGGCCAAGATAGCGTTTCGACTGCTCGACGGCGGCGCTAAAGTACGCAAGGTAGCGCTCGTTCGCTTTCGCGCTGAGCCACTCCGTGTCGTCGTTGATGTAGGTTGCCTGCGTCCAGCCGGCCTTGTTGCCTTCGAGGGAGAGAGCCGTGAATTCCTTGTTGAGGCGTGCGACGAACTGCTCCGCCGTCTCCTGCTGCGTTGCTTGCGGAGTTTCCTGGGCGGATGCGCCGAGCATGGCGATAAGGCTGGTGCACATGAGCCCGGCCGCACGAGTCGTGATCCTCATGACTGCAATCCCCCTTGTAGGTCGTCGTTACTTGATTCCGCCCATCAGGCGCCTGAAAGGTGGCGCGAGCAGCATCATCAGCAGGCCGGCGCCGCCGGCAACGAGGAGCATCAGCGTGAACTGCCCCGGCATGGCTTCAGCACTGGTACCGACCTCGCCACCGATGAGTCCCGCAATCGTATTGCCGATCGCGGCACCCAGGAACCAGGTCCCCATCATCTGCCCCACGAAGCGTGGTGGGGCGAGCTTCGTCACGTTCGACAGCCCGACCGGCGAGAGGCACAACTCGCCGGTCGTGTGCAGCAGATAGGTGAGCATCAGCCACGTTGGCATGACCTTGCCGTGGCTGGAAACGACGAGCATTGCCGCGAGAGCCATCACGCCCATGCCGAGGCCGAGCTGTATCAGCCCGAGCCCGAACTTGAGTGGCGCCGACGGATCGAGGTTGCGCCGGCCGAGCGCGACCCAGATCCAGGTGAAAACCGGTGACAGCAAAATCACGAAAAGCGGCTGCACCGACTGATACCAGCTGGCCGGATGCTGGCCATCCTCGAACCAGCTGCCGAGCCACGAGCGGTCCGTATAGTCGCGGGCGAAGAAGTTGAACGTCGAGCCGGCCTGCTCGAAGCCCGCCCAGAAGAGCGCCGCGCACACGAAGAAGACGAAAATCACGCCGATGCGCTTCTTCTCCGTCGTATCAAGGCCCCCCGTGAGCAGGATGCCGCCGAAGACGGCGAGCGCGATGAGAACCATCGCGAAGAGCAGCTGCCAGGCGAGCGCACTCGGGGTCACCCGGATCACGCCGAAGTACGCCAGCAGTCCCAGCACGATAAGAAGCGCGAGGCCGCCGAGCGCAATGCGAACGTTGCGGGACTTCTCGTCGGGGCCGCGGAACACCGGTGCGAGGCCCGCGTCGCCCAGATATCTCGCTGTCAACCGGAACTGCACCACGCCGATGATCATGGCGATGCCCGCCGCGAGGAACCCAAGTCGATAGCCGACTTTTTCACCGATCGTGCCGGCGATCCACGGAGCGATGAAGGCGCCGAGGTTGATGCCCATATAAAAGAGCGAAAAGCCCGCGTCGCGACGATAGCCTGGTTGATCCTTGTAAAGAGCTCCGACGACCGCACTGACGTTCGGCTTCAAAAGGCCGACGCCGAGGACGATCAACATGAGTCCGAGATAGAAGAGCTCCCGGCCGGCGGGTACCGCGAGCACACAATTGCCGATTGCTATCAGGATGCCGCCGTACCAGACCGCCTGCCGCTGGCCGAGAATGCGATCGGCGATCCAGCCGCCGGGCACACAGAAGAGGTAGACGGCGCCGGTGTAAATGCCGTAGATCGCGCCCGCTTCCTCCTGTGTCATGCCGAATCCGCCGCTCATCACGGCGGCGCTCAGAAAGAGTGTCAGGAGTGCCCGCATCCCGTAATAAGTGAAGCGCTCGAACATTTCCGTAAAAAAGAGTGTTGCGAGACCGCGCGGGTGACCGAAGAAAGTCGCTTGGGAATCGTTCATTTTTCTTATTCCCCAGATACCGCAAAGCGCGGATGTGCCGCGCTCAAGTTGACCGGAGTGTGAACCAGATTGCCCCGCAGCGGCAAGCCGGGAGCGCGCTCGACGCTACTTCGACTGCGTAGCTTGCGCGTCCGCCGCGGCAGCTTCCTCATCCTCGTCGCCCTTCTTAACGAGAATGCGCGTCATGATGATGCCGAACTCGTAGAGCAGGTACATCGGTGCGCCCATGAGGCACATCGAAACGGCGTCCGGAGGCGTGAGAATCGCCGCGATGATTGAGATGGCGAGGATCACATAGCCGCGATTGCCCGTCATCGTCTTCAGTTTCACGAGCCCGGTCGCGACGAGGAGCACGGTTGCCACCGGCACCTCGAAGGCGACGCCGAACGCGAAGAAGAGCGTCAGCACGAAATCGAGATAGCTCGAGATATCGGCCATCACGTTCACGCCCTGCGGCGCCGTCGTGAGGAAGAATCCGAACAGCACCGGGAACACGGCGTAGTAGGCGAATACGACGCCCGCATAGAAAAGAATGACGCTCGAGAAAAGCAGCGGCACCGCAAAGCGTTTTTCGCGCTTGTAGAGTCCGGGAGCGACGAAGGCCCAGAGCTGATAGATGACGACCGGCATCGCGGCGAACACGCCGATCCACACCGCGAGCTTGAAGGGTGTCGTGAACGTGGAGGTCAGATTTGTCGCGATGAGGCTCGAGCCCTTCGGCAGCAGCGCAAGAATGGGCTTCGAGACGAACGTAAAGATCTCGTTGGCGAAGATCATGCACGGAACGGTGGCAATCGCCACCGCGACCACGGCCTTCAGAAGCCGGTCCCGCAGCTCCAGGAGGTGCGAGATCAGCGTGCCTTCCTTCAGATCTTCCTGGGCTTCAGGTTCCGGTTCGCTCATGGCCGCTGGCGGCGGGAGCCGCGGATGGCGAGGTCTCTACGGGCGGCGCGGCCGCGGCAGGTGGCGCGGGCGTGACGGGTGATGCAGGTGGCGCGGGCGGCGGTGCCGTCTTCGGCTTTACCTCGTCGATGCCGAAATTCTCCGCGGCGACTTCCTGGTCCAGTTGATTGCGAAGCTGCCGGGCCATCGCCCGGGCGCGGCCCACCCAGCGCCCGATGTCCTGGGCCAGCTTCGGTAGTTTCTTTGGACCGAGGACCAGCAGTGCGATGACCGCGATCAGCAGGATCTCGGAGAAGCCGACGTCGAACATCGCGAAAGGGGACGCCGGTTATTTGGCCGCGGTCTTGCCAGCGCCGGTTGTGCTCTTGCTCTCGCCCTCGAATTCCGCGTCGCCTTCCATGTGCTTCAGCTGTTTTGCGGATTCGTCGGTTTCACCTTCGTTCATCGCCTTCTTGAAGCCCTTGACGGCAGAGCCTAGGTCCGAGCCCAGCGACTTCAATTTCTTGCCGCCAAAAATGAGCAGAGCGATGACCAGAATGATCAGTAACTCTTTGAATCCAATGGGGCCCATGACCCGCTCCTCGTGACATAAACCGGACGGTCGTCATCATACGCGAAAGGTTTCTGAGGGCGGTGAAACATGAAGGCACACGTCATGTTCGCGTGCCGAGGCCGTGACGCGATTCACGCCATGTCTGGCGGCGCGACCTCCAGCCAGAACGTGACCGGGCCGTCGTTGACGAGCTCAACCTGCATTTCGGCGCCGAATTCACCGGTCGCGACATTCTCGTGTGACGCGCGGGCGCGTGCGACGAAGTGATCAAAGAGTCGTCGTCCTTCCTCGGGAGCCGCCGCCCGGCTGAAGCCCGCACGATTTCCCTTGCGAGTGTCAGCTGCAAGGGTGAACTGCGGTACGACCAGGAGCCCTCCGCCGATGTCACGCAGGCTCAGATTCATTCTTCCGTCGGAGTCCGGGAAGACGCGGCAGCTGAGCAGCCGGTCGAGCAAGCGATCGGCTTCGGTCGCCGAATCCCCCTGCTGGACGGCGACGAGCACGAGCAGACCCTTGCCGATCGCACCGACAACGCGGTCGTGTACCCGCACTCTCGCGTTCGAGACGCGCTGTAAGAGAGCGATCATCGGAACCTCTGGTCATGCCCTCGCGGCGAATCCTGCCAGTCACCTCTGATCGAGGGTAGTTTTGGCCAGTGTATTCCACGTTTTGGGTACTAGGGACAATAAAGACCTAGGGTGTATTCGGTTTTTATGCCGCTAGCGGCAGATTTCGGGAGATGAAATCCCACAATTCTGGAACTCCCGACAAGATGGAGCCAAGAGTCATGAAATCTTCTTGATCTACCAGAAAAGTAGAAGATGAAAGAACAGCTCCGCCAGATTCCGAACAACGGTGGATTATTTCTCACGAGAGTGGTTATTTCCGTGTAAATGCACTTGATCCGGGGCCATCGGGAAATCGCGACATGCCATGCGGGGGATGCAGTGCGATCGAGGGCGCGTCGCGGACTCTCTAAATTGGGTTCGCGCCGCTGCTCGCGCTAATGCCGGTCCCGTTCGGTCCGGAGACCGGGAACCGTCAACTCGCACTTTGAGACGCGTTCGCAAGGTGGCCTACGGGCGGAGCGCGCCCGTTTGCAGGTCGACGCCGGCTTCTTGAAGCGCGGAAACGAGCGCTGGCAGGTGCTTTTCATAATGCGCGGCCCGTCCATTTGCGTTCCGAACCGGTTCTCGCGCCTGAACGGTACTGAAGGTGGCGATCGCGCGCTGCGTCTTCTGGAACTCGAGGCAGCGCGGATCCCAGTCGAGACCGCATGCTTCGAGGAGCGCCTGGGCCATGTTCGCGAAATCACCGACGAAATCCTCGTATTGAATTGTCGTGATACGTCCGGGCAGTACACGATCCCAATGCGCTGCGAGCCGCGCGCAGTGACCATAGTAATGACCGATATCGGCCAGCTGGTGCGCGAAGACCCAGTGCTTGTTGAACTCCTGGCGATAAATTGAAAGTCCTGTCTCCAGCGGGTTGCGGCGTACATAGATGAGTGCCGCATTCGGGAACAGCCGGATGATCAGGCCCGCCGTCTCGAAGTTGAGCGGGTGCTTGTCCGTCACGTGATCCTTGCCGCCGAGGTTCGGGAGCTCGCTCAGATACGCTGCTGCCCAATCCTGTAGTTGCGCCGTGTCGGGCGCCCGGCCCACCGTATCCAGGCCGATGAAGGCCCGCAGGACCTGTTGCATCGACGGCCGCTCGCCACAACCGAATACGCGAGGATGCGCTGCGAGCACCGCTTCGATGAGTGTTGTACCGGAACGTGGCATTCCAAAAATGAAGATCGGACGCGGCCCCCCGATCGCCGCGTCGGCCAGCGTCGGCACGGCTGGCAGCTCGGCCAGCCAGCGGCCGCGCTTTTCAACCTGAGCGCGATCGTACTTGCGGTTCTCGCGTTGATCGCGCCAGATCGCCATGGCGTGTACGCCGCCGTAGATCTTGAACGCCGCGTCGACGTTGTCCTTGGCGTCGAGTGTGTGCGCAACGGCAAACCCGGCCGCGATCCGATGATCGATGTGGATGCTGCGATCGTCGGCAATGCGTGCGGCATTGACCTGCTCGTCGTCCGACAATCGGCCACGACGCAACCGGCTGAGAATGGTCAGCGCCGGCGCGTGATCGGGATTTCGCACGAGCGCCCGCTCGCTGTAAACAGTGGCCGCCGCGAAATCTCCGCGATACATCAGGAGTTGCGCGCGGCTTGACAGCATCTCGGCATTATTCGGATCCATGGCCTCGGCGCGGTCCAGGGCCGCAGCCGCCGAATCAAAGTCGAGGGCGTGCAGCGAGAGGCCCGCAAACGCCGCGAGATCGGCCGCTGTTGCCGTCGCAAGCTTCAGGATGTTCGCGAACCAGTCACAGGCCTGCCGGTGCCGTCCCAACTCGAAGGCCGCACGCGCGGCCAGCCGCCAGCCTTCGATGCTTTCCGGGAAGCGGCGCACCCAGTCGGACGCGATCGCAACAAGCGCAGGCCAGTTGCGCAGCTCCGTCAGCGCAAAACCCCGCAGCACGAGGACTGTCGGGTCGTCAGGGGCGCGCGTCGCCGCTGTTTCCAACGGGCTCAGCGCGGCTTCGTAGCGGCTGCGGCTGATCTCGAGGCGGGCCAGCTTGATCGCCGGCAACGCGCCCCGCGTGTTGCAGGCAATTGCGCGGGACCAGGCGGTTGCGGCCGCATCCCAGTCGCTGCGGCTCGCAGCGATATCGCCTAGCTTCTCCCACGCATTCACGTTCTCGGGGAAGTCCGTGACCACCCTGTCCAGCACCTGTCTGGCTTCCTCGGAGTTGCCGGTCTTCAGCAGCCCCTCGGCCAGATTGACGCGAAATCCGGCTTGCGACGGTTCCAGCTCGACCGCCCGCCGCAGTAGTCCCAGCGATTGTCCCGCCTCCTCTGTGCGGGTCATGGCGAGCCCGGCAAGGCTCAGCGCTTCGGCATCGTCCGGTCGCGCCGCCAGCGCCTCGCGATAGCAAAGCAGTGCTTTGGCAAATTGTCCCGCCCAGTGGGCGGCGATGCCGCGCTCGATCGCACTCCTGAATTCAGCGTCGTTCATTCGCCAAGGATAAGGCAGAGCGCGGTCCGATCCGGCGGTGTCGACAAGCATTTGACAACCTGACACCTAGCCACACCGCAGGAGTTGCAGATTCACGACAACTGCGGGCCTGCCTTATGTCCGCTGACTTCACCCGGTGGTTTCCTGTGCTGAGACGCTGCGAATCTGGGACGAACCGCTGTCCGGCCGCGGAAAATATATGTGGCTTCGATGCCACACGTGCTTGTGCCCCGGGAAATTGCCAATTATCATGCCGGCCACAAGTGTCTCTGGTGCTCTTCCGGCGTCGGTATGCGCCGTGCATCCGGGGGACTGTTTAAACATCTATAAATCGACAACGGCGACACCGTTTGCAGGAGGATCCAATGATTCGAAACAAGCAAGTCGCGCGCGCGGTACATCACGCACTCATCGTGGGTGCGGTGTCAGCCGCGAGTGCAGCTGTGCCTGCGTTCGCTCAGGAACAGGAGAGCGAGACCGTCGATACCGTCATCGTGACGGGATCGCGCATCGCGCAACCGAACCTGACAACTACCAGCCCCGTCACCCAGGTGACGGCGCAAGATGTTGCTACGCAGGGCGTGACCCGTATCGAAGATCTCGTCAACCAGTTGCCACAGGCTTTTGCTGCGCAGAACGCAACGGTTTCGAACGGCTCAACCGGCACTGCAACGGTCGACCTGCGTGGCTTGGGCTCCGCCCGCACGCTGGTTCTCGTGGACGGTCGCCGCATGCCTTACGGCGGCGTCACAAACTCGGCGGCTGACCTCAACCAGATCCCGACGATCATGGTCGAGCGCGTCGAAATCCTCACGGGTGGCGCCTCGGCGGTCTACGGCTCGGACGCGGTGTCCGGCGTCGTGAACTTCATCATGAAGAAGAATTTCACTGGAGTGCAGATCGACGCCCAGTACAACTTCTACCAGCACAACAACAGCTACGGCGGTCCCGGCGAGGCCGGACTCAAGCTGGTCGACCAGATCAAGTTCAGGGCGCAGTCCAACCCGTCGCAGTTCCAGCTGCCGGATGACAACGTCACGGACGGCTACGGACGCCAGGGCTCGATCATGATCGGCGTCGGCACGGAAGACGGCCGCGGCAACATCACGGCCTACGCGACGATCCGCAAGGACGACGAAGTCCTGCAGGCGAATCGCGACTTCTCCACCTGCACGCTCGCGACGGCCGCGCCCCTGACGAATTGGGGTAATGCGGACTTCTCGACCGCCACGAGCGCCGGCAGAGGCTGCGGCGGATCCGGCACGGCCTATCCCGGCACGTTCACGGACTTCAGCACGTACAGCTTCACGGTCGATTCGGCGACGGGCAACACGTTTCGACCCTTCGTGGCCGCCACGGACCAGTACAACTTCGGTCCGGTCAACCACTACCTGCGCCCGGACAAGTACTACAGCTTCGGCGCCCTCGGCCACTACGAGCTGAGCGACAACGCGGACGTCTACACTGAAATGATGTTCACGGACTATCGCTCGATCGCGCAGATCGCCCCGGGCGGCGCGTTCTTCGATACCTCGACCATCAACTGCGACAATCCATTGCTGTCGGCGCAGCAGGCGACGTTAGTTGGCTGCTCGGCAGCGGCCATCGCGAATACCAACATCGCGGCCAGCACCAACGCGATCATGTACCTCGGCCGCCGTAACGTTGAAGGCGGTGGACGTCAGCAAGACTTCCATAATTCTTCCTTCCGCGGAGTGGCCGGTGTTCGGGGCGCCATCTCGCAGGACTGGGGCTACGACGTCAGCGGTCAGTTCTCTCGCGTCACGGCGGACCAGATCACAAACAACTACTTCCAGATCGCGAAGCTCCGTAACGCGATGGATGTTGTTGGCTACGACGCGGCTGGTGTTGCTCTCGCGGCGCCTGCCTGCCGGGCAGCGGTGCTCGGCACCGACACGAATTGCGTGCCATACAACCCGTTCCAGATCGGTGGCGTCACGCAGGATCAGTTGAATTACCTGCAGACGCCCGGCCTTCAGACCGGCGTCATCGACCAGGAGGTGTGGACGGCATCGGTCACGGGCGACCTTGGCGGCATCGGCGGACAGATTCCGTCCGCGGCCGAGGCAATCAAGCTCGCCTTCGGTGCGGAGTATCGCCGCGACAAACTGACCAACAAGACGGACGACCTGCTCACGACGGCGGCCCTCTCCGGTACGGGCGGTCCGACCATCGGTCTTGCAGGTTCGACGAACGTCACCGACCTCTTCATGGAAGGTCGCGTGCCGTTGGTGCAGGACAAGACCGGTGCGCATGACATCTCGATCGATGTCGCATACCGCTATTCGGACTACGGTGACCTCACGACCGATACCTACAAGATTGGTGCCGACTGGGCGCCGACGACGGACATCCGCTTCCGTGCGAGTTATCAGCGCGCGGTGCGCGCGGCGAACGTCGTCGAGCTCTTCACAGCGCAGGGCTTCAACCTGTTCGATATGGTCGATGACCCGTGCGGCGCCGCAGGCCGTCCGGACATCCCGGTTACGGCAGCGCAGTGCGCGGCCACCGGTGCGACACAGGGCGCTCCTGCCCTGTCGAGCCCGGCGGGCCAGTACAACTTCCTGCAGGGCGGCAACCCGGCCCTGACGCCGGAAAAGTCGGACACGACATCGTTCGGCGTGATCTTCACGCCGCGGTTTGCGCCCGGCCTGAGCCTCACGCTCGACTATTTCGACATCAAGATCGATGACTCGATCTCGACGGTCGGTGCAGACAACGTGCTGAAGGCTTGCTACATCGCAAACGATCCGACCTTCTGCGCCCACATCCATCGCAACCCGGGCAACGGATCGCTGTGGATTGGCGACGGTCATGTCGACGACCTGAATGTCAACATCGGCTCGAAGCTCGACGACAGGCATCGACGTGAACTTGAACTACGTCGGGCTCGATGCCGGACGCGCCGGCAAGTTCAGCTTCAACCTGACGGGCACGTGGCTCGAAAGCCTCGAGACCGATCCGCTGCCGGGCATTCTGGACTCGTACGACTGCGCAGGGCTTCTATACATCGAGCTGCGGCGTCCCGAACCCGACGTGGCGTCACCATGCGCGTATCGGCTGGACGAGTGCGGGCAAGGGCCTGGATCTCGCGTTCACCTGGCGCTACTTCGCTTCGGTCTACTTGTTCGGAGGCAATCCGGCCCGTATCGACTACACGCTCCCGTCCGAGAGCTACTTCGACCTTGCGGCCAACTTCACGGTCATGGAGAAGGTGGATATCCGTCTTGGCGTGAACAACATCCTCGACGAGGATCCGCCGCTGACGGCGACTGTGGGTACTACGGGTAACGGCAACACGTTCCCGCAGACCTACGATGCGCTTGGTCGCTACATCTTCGGTGGCTTGACGGTCAAGTTCTAAGACTCGTTTCAACTGTGTCAAACCTGGCGGCGGTCCCTTACGGGACCGCCGCTTTTTTTTGAGCCGGCGCAGCTTTCTCCGTAATCTTGCGCCGGTGAATCAACCCCGGACGCTCGCCGACGACCTGCTGGAGCGATTGCCGCAGTCGCCGGATATCTACCTGCACAAGCTCGATCTCGCGCGGCAGCGCGCACTGCTCGTAGTGCTCGACCGGGAGGCTTATCGGGCAGCGAGCTTTCTAGATGATCGGATCCTGGGACCCGCGACACAGGGCGCATGGCTGAACCTTGGACGGCTAGCGGAGGCGGCGGAGCGGATCGACGCTTTGCGTCCGGTTCATTTCATCTTTCACACCGGGCACGTCGGCTCGACGCTCGTCAGCCGGCTGCTCGACGAATTAGAAGGTGTTTTTTCATTGCGCGAGCCATTGCCGCTGCGCACGCTCGCAGGGATACACGATGGACTCGGCGAACCCGATTCGCCCGTGAGCGTGGCGCAGTTTGACGACCTGATCCGATGGCTGATGCGGCTCTGGAGCCGTGGCTATCCGTCAGGGCATTCGAATATCGTCAAGGCGACCAGCACCGCGGGACGCATCGCGGCCGCGCTGCTCGAGCGCAATATCGCGTCGCGGGCGATCTACCTGAATCTTCGCGCGGAACCCTATCTTGCAACGCTCCTTGCGGGCGAGAACTCGCCGATCGACCTGCGCGGCCACGGACCGGAACGTCTGCGCCGGCTGGAACGGCTGGTCGGCCGCACTCTGGCTCCGCTCGAGAAGCTTTCACTCGGTGAGCTCGCCGCACTCGGTTGGCTCGCCGAGACCTGCAGTCAGCACGATGCCGCGCGGCGATTGGCGGGCAGGCTCCTGAGCATCGATTTCGATCGATTGCTGTCGGACGTTGGCGCAAGCATGAGCCGGATTGCCGTGCACTTCGGTCTGCCCGTCGCCGCGGAGTTTTCGCTGCAAGCGGAACGCAGCAGTGCGCTCAACCGTTACTCGAAGGCGCCGGAGCATGCATATTCGCCGGGCTTGCGCGCCGAGATCCTGGCGGGCTCGCGACACCGCAACCAGGCCGAGATCCGTCGTGGACTCGCTTGGCTGGAAGCGTTCGCGCGAAGCGACGCTTCGATTGCCCAGGTCGTGAACGAGGCCGGGCGCTAAGTCGACGACCACATCCGCATCAGGTTCTGACGCACGACGTCGAGCCGCACGCGGCTTTCCCAGGCCATCGTCTTGCCCTCGAGCGCCGCGATCTCGTTGAGCTCATACACCTGGGTACGCTGGTGCTGGTCGGCGATGAAGCTCTCGATGAACGTGATCGAGACCAATCGCTGCCCGGCCCGCACTGGAATAACCTCGTGCAGCGCGGTCGACGGGTAAACGATGGCTTCGCCCGCGGCACATTTGAACGGGATCGTCTGATTGCCCATGGCGACGGCAAGTTCGCCGCCGTCATAGCTCGCCGGATCGTTGATGAACACGGTGCAGGAAAGATCCGATCGCAGCCGTAATGCGCCGAGGGGAATCAGCGCGGCGTCCGCGTGGGCGCCGTATTTCATGCCAGGTTCATAGCGGCAAAGGAGCGGCGGCGCCACGCGTTTCGGCAGCGCGAAGTCCATGAACTCGCGGGAACGTAGGAACGCATTGCTGACGATCTGCACGGACTCCGTGTACTTCGGATCCGAGGCGTCCGCCTGCAGGTTATCCTTGGTCTGGTTTGCGGGGTTCGACACCCGGCCATCCACGAAGCGCAATTCGCCGCTCAGCACCACGAGGCGCGCAATTTCGGGGACTGTAAGGAGATTTCTGATTCTCAGGAACACGGGTGTGCCTACCTGTCCATGCCGACGTTGATTGGAATGATAGTCCTGACGGCGTCTCAGACGCTGGACGAAGGCGTGGTGCCGTTGTAATCGTCGACCGCCGCGATGATCCGTCCGATCGCGAGCCGCTCGTCTTCGGACAGGCGCGGGCTCCAGACGTCGCAGATGAGAATGACGCGGGTTTCGTCACTTTCATTCCATGCTTCGTGCTCGATGGTGTCGTCGAAGACCCAAGCGGTGCCGATCCGCCACTCACGGGTCTCGCCGCCCACGCGAAAGCCACAGCCGGGCGGAATCACTAGTGGCAGGTGGACGACGAGACGGAAATTGGCGACGCCGGTGTGGGGTGGAATGCGCGTCTTCGGCGTAAGCACCGAGTACATAGCCGAGGGTGATCGCAGCGGGACCTCTGGCTGGGGCAGATGCCGCACCGCCGCCAGGGTGGCAGGAGCGCGCCGGGCGCGCCCCTCGACCAGGCGGCCAAGTTCGTAAAAGTGAAAAGCGCTCCAGCGCGGCGAATGATTGAGCTCGCGCCACTGATCGAGCGGCACGTGATCGTCGTAGTGGATATACGGCGCAAAGCCGCCCTGGTCCTCGCGCGCGATGACGGCGAGCTCGTCGCGTATCGACTCCGTCGCGGCTTCGAAGTCGGCAAGCCAGGGAAACTCATCGCGTTCGTAGAATTCGATCGACGGGAGCCCCGGATAGAAATACTCGAGCGGCTCCTGCTGATAGCGCTTACGGGTCCGCAGCGTCGTCCCGATGAAGGCATCGATACGCTTGCGCTCGACCGGCAGGCACTGGCTTGCGGTGTCCGCGACCTCCGCCCGGATGAATTCATCGAGTTCGCTCGTATACTTCTGGTGGACGATGCGGCCGTGCTTGACGGCTTGCAGTGTCGGAGCATCGAGGAAGTGCTCAGGCGGCGCTTGTGCCAGCGCGACGCCGTAGGCGTTCGCGGCCGCCTTCAAGTGGCCCTCACGTTCCAGCATGGTCGCCGTCATCAGGAGCGCGGGAAAATTGCGCGCATCGAGCCGCAGGACCTCCCGCAGTGCCGCCTGCGTGCCCGGAGCGTCTCGGAGCTGGCGGCGAACGGCGGCCAGGTTGAGCCAGCCGCTGACGCTCGACTTGTCGAGGTCGAGGAGCCTGAGCAGGGCAGCTTCGGCTCCTGGCAGGTCGCCCGCGGACATCGCCCGCATGGCAGCTTGGTGCAATCCGGCGGGCGTATCGCCCGCCACTCGGCTATTCATCTTATATGGCGCTCCCCCTCGGCTCGTCGCCAGCATAGCTGCGTCGAACCGGCGTGCAAGCCTGCATCAGCGGGGGGTCCCTGCGTCATAATTCGGTGCCATGCAAGGAACCGAATCCGATCAGCGAAATGGTCTCGAGGCGCTCCGCAAGGGCGACCTGCACCGGGCGCGTGAATACCTGTCGCGGGCTGCAAACGGTGGCAGGACCGATGCGGCCACGTTATTGGCGCTGGCGAACGCTTGCCAGGGCCTGGGTGACCCGGCTGGCAGGCTGGGTGCGGTCGATCGGCTTCTGGCTGTCGATCCCCGCAATCTGCGGGCGCTGCTCATCAAGGCAGATCTTCTGGCTGCCGCCGGCGACAGCCGGTCGGCTGTCTCCTTCTATATCGCAGCCCTGCGCAGTGCGCCACCTGCCGATCAGGTTCCAGCGGATCTCGCGGCGGAATTGCGCCGGGCTCAGGAGATCTCTGACCGCTACGCCGCCGAGTATCAGTCGTATCTGCTCGAGCGCCTGCGGGCGCAAGGCTTCGACGCCCGCACCTCGAGCCAGCGCTTTGCGCAGTCGCTCGATATCGTGCTCGGCCGCCGCAAGATCTACCTGCAGGAACCGCGCTACTACTATTTTCCGGGGCTTCCGCAGATCCAGTTCTACGATCGGAGTCTCTTCCCGTGGATGGACGACGTCGAACGGGCAACGGCAGATATCCGTACGGAACTCGACGCGATCCTGAGTGAACCCGGCACGTTCGCGCCCTACGTTCAGGGCCACGCCAATCGGCCCCGGAAGGATCAGGCCGGGATGCTGAACAATCCGGCTTGGAGTGCGTTCTATCTATGGAAGAACAGCGAGCCCGTCGCGGAAAACGTGGCGCGCTGCCCGAAGACGCTCGAGGCCCTGAAGAACGCTCCGCTCGCACGGGTCCCGAACCGATCGCCGTCGATCCTCTTCTCACTGATGCAGGCGCATGCCCACATTCCGCCCCACAACGGGCTCATCAACACACGCTTGATCTGCCATCTGCCGGTGCTGGTGCCAGGTCCGGCGGATTTTCGCGTGGGCAACGACGTGCGTCAGTGGACTGAAGGGAAGGCTTGGGCGTTCGACGACACTATCGAGCACGAGGCCTGGAACAGAGCGGACGCGACGCGTGTCGTACTGCTGTTCGATGTCTGGCGTCCGGAACTGTCCGAAGAGGAACGCTCGCTCGTTGTGGCGCTGTTCTCGGCGATCGACGCCCACTCGGGCACGAAGCCGGATTGGTCCATTTGAGGAAGCACTCGATGTTCCGATTGATTCTGACAGGCCTGATCCTGGCTTCGACGCTCGCGGCCGCTGTGAGAGCCGAAGCGCTGCCGGCGAGTCTTCGTGCGTGCACAGCCGAGAAGGATGACGCCAAGCGCCTCGCATGCTTCGACCGGGAAACAACGCGCCTTCAGGAGTCGACCCAGGCCAAGAATCCGGCCCCGGTGCCTGTCACCCCGCAATCCCCTGAAGATGCGTTCGGTCGCACGGGCGGCCCGGTGGCGCTCGAAGAGAGCAAGCGCAAGGAGTCCACCACGCCGAAGATCGCGGCGATTACCGCAACCGTAGTTGCGGTCTCCACGCGACCGCACGGTGAGATCGTGATGACCCTCGACAATGGCCAGGTCTGGAGTCAGACGATCTTCGACTCGCACTTTTCGGTGGACGTCAACGACAAGGTAACGATCAAGGCCGGCGCGCTTGGCGCCTACCGCGCTTCCATTCCTTCCGGGCGCTCGACAAGCGTGAAGCGGCTCCGCTAGCCGCCGAACTACTTGATGCCGTTGCGCAGATGCGTCTGGATCTGCTGCCGGTAGACGCGTCCCGAGGTGAAGCGCTGCCCGCTCGCGAGCGTGATGACGTATTCCCCGTGGAACCAGCGCTCCATTTCCTTGATCTTGAGCGTGTTGATGATGATCGAGCGGTGGATGCGCAGGAACCTTGACTGATCGAGCATCTGCTCCGCCTGCTGCATTGTGCAGCGCAGGCGATAGCTCTCCTTGCCGACGCGGATGCATACGTAGTTACGGCTCGCTTCGATGCAGTCGATGTCGGCAGGATCGATGAAAACGATCCGGTCGTCCTTGTCGGCGACGATGCGCTTCACCGGCGTCGGCATGCCATTGCCCACAGAGTGCATGGCCTCGCGCACGGCGCTCGCGATGCCGGTTCTCAGCTCCCGCCCCGATTCGTCCGCGAGCCGCTGGCGAACGCGGTCAAGCGCCTGCTGGAAGCGCGCTCGATCGAAGGGCTTCACGAGATAGTCCACCGCGTGCACGTCGAAGGCGTCGCTCGCGTACTCTTCGTAGGCTGTGACGAACACGACGAGCGGCACGTGATCCGTGAGCCTTTCGAGCACGTCGAAACCGTTCACGCCCCGCATCTGCACATCGAGCAGCACGAGGTCCGGCTTGAGCTCCTGGGCCTGGCGCACGGCTTCATTCCCGTGCTCGCACTCGCCGATGAGCTCGACATCGTGCTCGAGTGCGCAGAGTTCCCGCAGCCGCTGCCGGGCGAACGGCTCATCGTCGACGATCAACGTGCGTATGGTCGCGCTGCCGGAGCTGCGTGCGGGCGGCGCCGACGGTGGATCGGTGCGCTGGGCTGCGGACATCGGCGAGCTTTGGGACATGGATCTTCTCCTCAGGCGGCAAGCGGCACATACGGAATGCGTACCCTGGCCCGCACGATTCCGTTCAACGGTGGGAAGAATTCGATGCTTTGCCGGTCGCCATACATGGCAGTCAGGCGCTCTCGCGTATTGCCGAGCCCGATGCCATAGCCGTGCGAGCCGGAATGCACTGTGCCGACATTGTTCTCGATGTCGATCACGAGCGCAGAGCCCTCCCGGCGTGCGCTCAGCCGCACGCACACGCGGTCGCCGTCGTTCGCCATGCCATGGATCACGGCGTTCTCGGCGAGCGGCTGCAGCAGGAGGGTGGGAACCGATGCGCGCTCGACATCCGGTTCCACCGCGAGGTCGAACGACAGCCGGTCGGCGAAGCGCAGCTGCTGGATTTCGAAGTAATTGCGCACGAATTCGATTTCACGCTCGAGCGTCACCTGGTCCGACTCGCCGTCGCGCAACGTGCGGCGCAGGAGATCCGCGAGGCGCACGAGCATCTGTTCGGCCGCCGCCGGGTGGCGGTGAACCACGGCGACGGCGGCGTTCAGCGTATTGAAGAGGAAATGCGGATTGAGCTGCATGCGCAGGGCATGCAGGCGGGCACGAATCCACGCACTCTCGAGGTGCGCCGAGCGCAGCTTCTGGTGCTTCAATTCGCGAAACAGCTGCACACCGGCGATGAGGCCGAGCCCGAAGATATAAGAGAGGAAGAAGTCGGATGCAGTCGACACCCAGAGATCGACCGAGAGCGGGACGCCGTATTGCGAGTGCGTCAGTTCCTTGAGCAGGCTCCAGTCGCGGGTCGATGCGGCAACCAGCGTGACGAGCACCGGCCGCGCAATGATGGCGAACAATACTCCGAGCCCCGCGTGAGCGAGCGCTGCGCGCCCGCGATGCGCGGCAGGCCAGCCGATGCCAAGCGCAGCGCGATAGCAGAGGATGAGCACCGGAAAGAGGATCAGGTGCTGCACGAGGCGTATCCACGGCGAAGCGATGATGAGCCCCGGATTCGTTGCGAATAGGAGGCCGAACATCACGGTGCGCGCGAGCGTCGTGTAGATCCAGAAGGGGACCGCGATCGCGAACACGAGGCGCCATTTAGCGGCGCTCGTCTCTTCGCCGGCTCCGGCTCCGCGGTTTTCCTGCGGGGCCGTGTCGAGCAATCCGCCGCAAAGGGTCCTGCCGACTGCGTGCAGCCCGTCGCGTAGTTGGTCGTACATATCCCGCATCCTCCCGTCGCGCCGTCACCCGGCTCACTGGCTGCGTTGCTTGCAGGAGACGCCGAGCACGCATGCGTTGCCGCTTTTCTGAATGGTACGCAAGTACAAACCTAGGTGCCTAGGGACGATTGTCCATAGTGTGTCGCTTCGTCCTGCAAATCGTGCAGTTCGTCCCGTCTAACGGCTGCCGGTCCCAAATCCCGCTCGCCAGGCCCGGACGAAACGCGCAGCAATGAGCGCCCGTCACTCGCCTCGCAGCCCCCGGTAAACGCGACTCGGCGCGGTCGAGCACAAGCAACAATGCTCGTGTCCGGGCGTGCACCCAACGCATATCGCGTGCGTGCATTTGCGTGCACGCATCAAAGCCTCTGTCACTCCGTCCCGTTGACACGCGCATCGTCCCCGCATCGCCGCCCTTGGTCCCAAATCTGTGGCTGGCCCGCAATTGCGTGGACTACACAGTCCGCAACTTCACGCACTCGTGTAAGGCACGCGCCACATGCGCGAGAGCGGAAACCGGAAAAACTGGGGTATGGCCGGTGGCTCCGTCTGAGAGTCCGCAGGACCAATGAAATTTTTCGTCCGAAGGAGGATGAACATGAGTACGAACAAATTCTGGCGGGCCACACGGCTCGCTATTACGTCGGGTGCGGCGGCAACCACCGTTTGCGCCGGACTTGTCGGCGCGCAGACTCCGCCAGCGGATGAAGGCGAGATCGCCACCGTCGTCGTGACCGGATCGCGCATCGCGGCGCCAAACTCGAAGAGCGCGAGCCCGATCGTGTCCCTGTCCGACAAGGACATCAAGACCACCGGCAAGGCGGATATCAGCGACATCATCAATCAGCTGCCGCAGAACTTTAACAACGACCTCGGGCAGGACCTCGGCAACCGCACCAGCGGACTCACCTCGGCGGGTGGTGTCGCGACGGCAGATCTTCGCGGCCTCGGTCCGAATCGAACGTTGGTCCTCGTGAACGGCCGGCGGCTCGGTCAAGGTTCTCCCTACACCTTCATTCAACAGCCAGCGCCCGATCTCGACCAGATTCCCACGGCGCTGGTCGACCGAGTGGAGGTCGTGACGGGCGGCGCCTCGGCGACCTACGGTTCCGACGCGATCGCCGGCGTCGTCAATTTCATCATGAAGACAAACTTCGAAGGGTTTCAGATTGACGGCCAGCTTGGCGTGAACTGGCACAACAACCACAGCACGTACGTCCAGGACGCACAAGTCGCGACCGGCGATGCTCCACTTACCGGATCGACTCATGACGGCCGGAACGAGGCCTACAATCTCATCGCGGGCACGAATTTCGCGGACGGCAAAGGCAACGTCACCGCGTACTTCGGCTATATGAATACCGATCCGGTCAGGAGCGGTGACCGTGACTTCGGCGGCTGCCAGCTCGCCTCGAACGCCAATCTCGACGGTGCCGATTGCCAGGGTTCCTCCAATTCAAATTGGTTCCGGCCCCTGACCGGGCCCAATGCGAACACCGTCACCTACAGCGTGGACGGGAGCACCTTCGTCCCGCGAGGATCCGTCGCCACCCAAGTTCCAGCGTCATTCAATTCACAGCCCTACATCTATCTCGCCCGCCAGGACACGCGCTACACGGCGGGGTTTTTCGTTCACAACGACTTCACCGACGCCGCGCGCGCGTACGCCGAGTTCGGCTTCATGAACGACCAGACGCACCAGGAGGTGGCGCCAGCGGCACTTTTCAAGGACAGCAATCCCAACGATCCACTGAGCGGCAACTACAATGTCAATTGCAGCAATCCGCTGTTGAGCGCCCAGCAGGCGGCGATCCTGTGCACGCCCGCCCAGATTGCCGCGGACCTGGCGAACCCGGGATCGGTAACCACAAATGTGCAGATCGGCCGCCGCAACGTCGAGGGGGGCGGCCGCATCTCGGAATATGAGCACACCAACTATCGCGGCGTCCTCGGCATGAAGGGCGATTTTGCCAAGGCGTGGACGTATGACGTGTACGGCCAGTACTACTACACGACGTTCTACAACACGAACGACCGGTATCTGAATTTCAGCGCGATCGACAACGCGCTGCTGGTCACGGGGACCGCAGCCAACCCACAGTGCGTCAGCGGACCGCCCTGTGTCCCCTACAACATCTTCTCGGACGGGGGTGTTACGGATGAGCAGCTCAACTACCTGTACCTCGACGGTACCGGCTATGGAACGACGACCCTGCGCACGCTACATGGCGACTTGACGGCCAATCTCGGCGAGTACGGCGTCAAGCTGCCGACGGCAGCGGACGGCATCGCGGTGAACGTAGGCTTCGAGAGTCGCAACGAGCACGTCGCCTTCAAGCCTGATTCCGGCGAGCTGAGCGGTCAGCTGTCGGGATTCGGCAGCGCCGCGGTCGCCATCGACAACAGCATCTCGGTGAGCGAGCAGTTCATCGAGCTGCGTGCGCCACTCGTACAGGACAAGAAGGGCATCAAGGACCTGTTGTTCGACACGGGATTCCGCCGCTCGGACTACTCGACTTCCGGCGTAGCCAACACCTACAAGTTCGAGCTGCAGTACTCGCCGACGCAAGACGTGCGGTTTCGCGGTTCGTATCAACAGGCGATTCGCGCGCCGAGCATCGTCGAGCTCTACAACCCGCAGCTGGTTGGACTGATTCAACTGGGCGACGATCCCTGTGCTCCGACGCTCGACACCAACAACAATCTGGTGCCCGCGGCCAGGTCGCTGGCCGACTGCATGCATTCGGGTGTGACCGCCGCGCAGTACGGCAACGGCGGAACGACTAACACGATCCCACAGGCAACCCTGGGCCAGCTGTCGCAGCTGCAGGGCGGCAATCCGGATCTGCTGCCTGAGAAGGCCAAGTCGTACACATTCGGCTTCACGCTGACACCGCGGGTGTTGCCGAATCTCAACCTCAGCATGGACTACTTCGACATCACGCTGGACGGCGGTGTCGGCGCCCTCGGCGCCAACATCATCATGACAACGTGCCTCGATTCGGGTGACCCGTTCTACTGCAGCCAGCTGGTACGCGCGCCGAACACCGGCGGTCTCACCGGCAATAACATTGCGGGCGGCGGCTACATCGTGCAGACGAACGTGAACGTCGCTGCAGCCGGATTCAGTGGCATCGACGTGCAGGGAACCTACAAGCTGCCGCTGGGGGAGCGTGCCGGTTCGCTGCAGTTCGCGCTGAACGGCGCATACCTCCTTGAGACCACGACCACGCCGCAGCCTGGTGCGCACACGTTTGATTGTGCCGGGCTCTACGGCTCGACCTGTCAGACCGTCAATCCGAAGTGGCGCCACATCTTCAGGACATCCTGGGTGACGCCGTGGGATGTCACGGCGGCGCTGACCTGGCGCTACATCGATCCGGTGAAGCTCGATCAGAATGACTCCGATCCGACGCTGAACAACGCCGCCTTCGGCGCGTACAACACTTTCAACGCGCGGCTCCCGTCGTACAGCTACTTTGACCTGGCTGGATCGTGGAATTTCAAGAACAACTACGAGTTGCGAGCGGGCATCAACAACATCCTCGACAAGGATCCACCGCTTGCGACATTCGAGATTACTTCCGGCGGCGCCGCGAACACGTACTCGACCTACGAAGCGCTGGGCCGGCAGCTCTTCATGACCTTCACCGCCAAGTTCTAGCAATCGCCTGCGACAATGGGCGGCCCGGTAACGGGCCGCCCTTTTTCTTGCGGCCACGTGATGACATGCCGGAAGCGAGGCAGCATGAGCGCCGATGGCGCCGGCCGATTGAACATATCTCCGACTCCTTCCAATCTGCGACATAACTCTCGGCCGTCGGGAGAGATCAACGGCACTGTGCCTGCGATCGGCGAATCAGCTCGCCGAGCAGGATTCATGACGGCATGACGTCGCCCGCCAGGTCCCCAGCCCCGTCCGTTCGGCCCGAGGAATCGGCCGACGCGCAGCTTCTTATACTTCTTGAGGATCCGACGATGCGCAGCTGGCTCAGCCAGCAGATCGGCGGCCGCTGGGAATGTGTCATCGAGACAGCTGCTCCCGCGCGGGCACTCGTCATGCGCAACGCGGACCGCCTGCGCCGCTACCGCCTCTGCCTCGTGGAATGGCAGTTCGCGAGCAGCGTGCTGAGCCTCCCTAATCTCCCGCAGGCGCTCTCGCCCGAACGTCTCTGCAACGACTGGGCAATTCTTGCGAGCGACGCTGCCGCGGCGCGCGATGCGGAGTGGGCGGGTTTCCGGCACGTTATCGCGTTGAACGATCTGTCGCGTACGGGTCTATTCGAGAAGCTGTCGCTGCCGCTCGCCGGCCTCACCCAGAACGAGCAGGCGAAGCCCGACGACTGGGTCACGGACCTCAAGGGCTATGCGCCGGTGCAAGTGCTGGGGCGCGGCGAATTCGGCACGGTCTATCTCGCGGAATCTCCCAAGATCCTGCAACCGGTCGCTCTCAAAGTCATGCACCGCACGGAGGGCGACGAGCGCTCGCGCGTCAGCCTCCTCAAATTTGCGCAGGAATACCGGATCGCGCACGCGATCGACGATCCCGCTGTCGTTGACGTCTTCGACTACGGCTCCTCCGACCGTCTCGCCTTCATTGCGATGGAGTATTTCTCGCGCGGCTCGCTGCGCTCGGTGGCCGGCACGCTTGTGCCGCCCGCCGTTGCGGGCGACTGGATTCGGCGGATTGCGCTCGCGCTCGATGTCGTGCACCGCCATGGCGTCGTGCATCGGGACTTGAAGCCCGCAAACATCATGGTGCGCCAGGACAGCTCGCTCGCGCTCGTCGACTTCGGGTCGGCGAAATACGTCGACGTCGACAGCACGATCACCATTAGCCGCCAGGTGCGTGGCACTCCCTTCTATATGAGCCCCGAGCTCGCCGCAGGTGAGAATCTCGACGGACGGAGCGACCTCTACAGCCTCGGCGTCATCGCGTTCGAACTTCTCTCCGGCGAGAAGCCCTATCGCGGCCAGACGGTCTTCGAGATTCTCGAACAGCATGAGAAGGGCCCGATTCCGCGCCTGCCCGAGCGCCTGGCGGCCTGGCAGCCGCTTATCGATGCACTGCTCGCAAAATCGCCTGCCGCTCGGCCGGCCACTGCCGCGGATGTCCTCGCGCTCATCCCTGAGTCGTAGAGACCGATCCGCCCGCTATTTCCTCCAGAACGCCGGCGTGAAGATGACGATCAATGTGAACACCTCGAGGCGGCCGAGCAGCATCGCCAGCGTGCAGACCCAGGTCTGAAAATCGTTGAGCACGGAGTAGTTCGACGTCGGGCCGACGATGCCGAGACCGGGCCCTGTGTTGTTGATGCTCGCAACGGTTGCCGTAAGCGCCGATGTCAGGTCGAGACCGCTTGCGATGAGAACGAGCGTGATCATTACGACGCTCATGAAGTAAAGAAATACAAAGCCAAGCACAGCCAGGATCACGGAATTATCGACGACGTTGTGCGCCACCTTCACCGGACGCATGAGGTTCGGATGCAGGATGCCGATGAGCTCGCGCGCCGTCTGTTTCGCAAGCAGCACCGCGCGGATCATCTTGATGCCGCCGCCGGTCGACCCGGCGCTTGGAATGATGCAGCTCAAGAACAGCATCCAGAGCGGCGCGAACAGCGGCCACGCACCGTAGTCCTGCGTCGAATAGCCGCAAGTCGTCGCAATGGTGACAATGTTGAATGTGGCGTGCCGAAGGGCGGTGAGATAGTCCGGGTACGTGCCCTTCAACATCAGAAAGAGCGATAGGCCGAGCACGCTGACCGCGAGAATCTTCAGGATCGTCTTCGCTTCCGTGTCGCGCTTGTAGGGCGCGAGGCTCCGCTCGCGCACGGCGAGAAAGTGCGTCGCAAAACTCATGGCGGCGATGATCTCGAAGGTGCTGAGCACCATCTCGACGCGCAGCGAATCGAAGTAGCCGATGCTTGCATCGTGCGTCGAGAAGCCGCCGAGCGACATCGTCGAGAAGGCATGGCAGACCGCGTCGAACCAGCTCATTCCGGCGAGCCTTAGCGCGATGACGCAGGCGAGCGTGATGCCCGCGTACACGTACCAGAGCGCCTTGGCCGTATGCGCAATCCGCGGCGTCAGCTTGCTGTCCTTCATCGGCCCTGGTGTTTCGGCGCGAAAAAGCTGCATGCCGCCGACACCGAGGAGCGGCAGCACGGCGACGGCGAGCACGATGATGCCCATGCCACCGATCCAGTGCAGGAAGTGGCGCCAGAAGTTGAGCGAGGCGGCGAGGTGATCGAGATCCGAGAGCACGGTCGCTCCGGTCGTCGTGAGGCCGGAAACCGCTTCGAAGTAGGCGTCGGTGAAAGAGAGATCGGGTATCCCGAGCATGAGCGGCAGTGCCGCGAGCGCGGGCACCATCACCCACGCAAGCGTTACGAGCAGCAGGCCGTCCCGGACCTTCAGCTCCCTGCGAAAGCGCCGCGTCAAAAGCCAGCACAATCCGCCGGCGACAAAGATTCCGAACGCGGACTCGCCGAATGCGAGCTGGCCGCTGTCGTCGTAGAGCTGCGCGATGGCCGCCGGCACCAGCATCGCAATGCTGAAGACGACGACAATACCGGCGAGCACATTCGAGATCGGCAGCACCGTGCCACGCAGGGCCGAGACCAGTTTCATGCCATCAGCTCATCTGAAAGAGCTTTTCGACGACTTCCACCTGGCGCTTGTCGGTGAGAAAGAGGATCAGGTGATCGTCGGCCTGGATGAGCGTGTCGTGATGGGCCATCAGCACCTCCTCGCCACGGACGACGGCACCGATAGTCGTGCCTTCGGGCAGGCGGATGTCGCCTATGAGCTGGCCGACCACCCGTGAGCCGCCAGCTGCGCTCGAGTGCACGATGCCTTCGATCGCTTCGGCGGCGCCCCGGCGTAATGAATGTACGCGTGCCACATCGCCCCGGCGCACATGCGACAGCAGTGCGCCCATCGTCACGGTCTGCGGCGAGATTGCGATGTCGATCGGTCCGCTTTCCATGAGGTCCGCGTACGACGGTCGGTTGATTAGCGCCATCACCTTGTTGGCGCCGAGGCGCTTCGCGAGCATGGCGGAGAGGATATTGGCCTCTTCCGCGTTGGTGAGCGCGCAGAAGATGTCGGCGCTGTCGATGTTCTCCTCGACCAGCAGCTCCTCGTCCGCCGCATCGCCGTGCAGGACGATCGTGTTCGTCAGGATTTCCGAGACGCGGCGTGCCGTGCGCGCATCACGCTCGATCAGTTTCACCTGGGTAGTGCGCTCGAGCGCGCGCGCGAGCCTCAAGCCGATATTGCCGCCACCTGCGATCACGACGCGCTTGACCGGATCGCCGAGCTTTCTGAGCTCGCTCATCACGAGGCGGATGTCCTTGCGTGCAGCGAGGAAGAAAACCTCGTCGCCTTCCTCGATGAGCGTATCGCCTTCGAGCTTGATGCTCCGGCCGTGCCGGTAGATGGCGGCGACGCGCGCATCCGTCTTTGGAATGTGTTCACGCAAGGTGCGCAGCTTCTGGCCGACAAGAAAGCCGCCCTTGAGCGCCCGTACGCCGACGAGCCGCACGCGTCCGTCCGCGAAGTCGAGCACCTGCAGGGCGCCCGGGAACTCGATCAGCCTTTCGATGTATTCCGTGACGAGCTGTTCGGGACTGATCCACACGTCGACGGCGAGGCCGCGGTCGGAGAAGAGTTTTTCGCGCGCCGCGTACTCGGTCGTGCGGACCCGCGCGATCTTGGTCGCGGTGCCATAGAGCGCATACGCGACCTCGCACGCGAGCATGTTGACCTCATCGCTGTTCGTGAGCGCGACGAGTATGTCGGCGTTCGCCGCACCGGCAGCATCGAGCACTGAAGGGTGTGCACCGTTGCCGCAGACGGTGCGAATGTCGAGCCGATCCTGCAGGTCGCGCAGGAGCTCATCCTTCAGGTCAACGACGGTGACCTCGTTCGCTTCCTCGCGCGCCAGATGATACGCGGCTGTACGACCGACCTGGCCGGCACCGATGATGATGATTTTCACGAGTAGTTCGAGTTGTTGGCGCGGGCGAGCGTGAAATACGCGCCGCGCATTCTAGCGCAACGCCCCGCAGGGCGGCGCCGGCGAACACTTTTGCGACCGGGCGAAGCCTCAGTCCGGTAGGTCCTTTCGGGACCGTCGTGAATACGTCCTTGTAGACTTCGGAAAAAACATCCTGTTTTTTGCGATCCCGAAAGGACCTACCAGACCGAGACTTCGCCTTGTTCTGCCTGCTGCATCGGCGGGCCGCCTCACGACGCGCGGTGGCGCAGGGGCGAGGTCTCGCTCGACCCGGCCAACCGGGTGTTGGAGCTCGATTCCTCGGCAACCGCGGGGTTTCCACGGTCTTCGGGCTTGCTGGCGCTGCCCGCCTCGATCGCGTAGAACTGCACCGCCGTTACAACGAGTGCCGCCAGGAATCCTGCGAAATGCTGCTTGCTCATGACCGTCTCCTCGGGCAATAAATAGCCCTGTCGGGGGGTAATCGGGCGATTCGTCATCACGTATTCCATGGGGCGTATCTTGAAGAAAGGCAAAAAGTCAGCAAACGGAAGGCCTGAACGCGGCGTCAGCAAACCTGAAGCTTCCATGGCATTCGATCGCCTGCCCTTGAACGCCTTGCGGGTGTTCGAAGCGGTGGCAAGCCGGCTGAGTTTTGCGGACGCGGCGGACGCGCTGCACGTAACCGCAGCCGCGGTCAGCATGCAGATCAAGACGCTCGAGGAATATCTGCAGGTGCCGCTCTTCCTGCGCAAGGGCCGTTCCGTCGAACTCACGGCGGAAGGCGAAAGACTCTTGCCCGGCGTGCGCCGCGGGCTCGCTGACCTTCAGGCTTCGATGCAGCAGTTGCGCGAAGACCGAGCAGGCGGTCCGCTCAACATCACGACGATCGCTTCATTCCTGCAAAAGTGGCTGCTGCCGCGGCTGCCGCAGTTTCACGACAAGTTCCCGGACGTCGATTTGAGGATTCACACGGGCCGCAGGCCCATCGACTTCTCGCAGTCGACTTTTCACGCGGCCATCCGCATGTCGACCGGCGAATCGGCGAACCTGCACAATGAGAAACTGCTGGACGAATGGTTCATGCCTGTCTGCAGCCCACAGGTCCTTCAGAAACACGGCCTGATCGATTCGACCACGAACCTGAAGAGTTTTCCGCTGCTGCGCTCGGACGATGAGCCCTGGGATTTCTGGTTGCACCCGAGCGCGCGACGCGACTGGAAGGAAAGCGGATCGCTCTTCGACGATTCGCTCACGGTGCTCGCGGCGGCCGAGCAGGGGCAGGGCTACGCGCTCACGCGGTGGTCGCTCGCAGCTGCGGATCTCGCCTCGGGCCGGCTGGTGCGGGCGAGCGCAACGATAGCGCCCTGCCCACGTTCCTATTACTTCGTTTGCCCGGAAGCGTACCTGTCTATGCCAAAGGTTAAGCGACTGCGTGATTGGCTGCGCGCAGTGTGCGACGCATTTCCAGGACCCGGCTAGAGCGCTTAAGCCGCAATCCGCTCAGGCGAGAGGCTCGAGGTTCGCGTAGGCGAGCATCAGTTCCTTCGTTCCCTGGGCCTCGAAATTCACCTGCACGCGTGCGTTTGATCCCTGGCCCTCGAGCCGTAGCACAACGCCGTCACCGAACTTGCTGTGCCGGACGCGCTGCCCGAGCCGGAAGCCGAACGCGTCGCGCTCGACGAGCGATGCGCGAGGCGAGAAGACGGGCCGCGATACCTGCACGCGTGGACGTACTTCGTCGATCAGCGTTTCCGGAAATTCGTGAATGAAGCGCGAAGGTTCACCGTAGCTGTCAACGCCGTGCATGCGGCGCTTCTCCGCATACGTGAGGTACAGCCGGCGCATCGCGCGCGTTGTTCCGACATAGCAGAGCCGCCGCTCCTCCTCGATGCTGCTCGCGTCACCGGTCGATCGCTGGTGCGGGAAGAGGCCGTCTTCGAGGCCTGTGAGGAATACAACCGGAAACTCCAGGCCCTTGGCCGAGTGCAGCGTCATCATCTGCACGCAGTCTTCCCAGGCCGCGGCCTGGCCTTCGCCCGACTCGAGCACTGCGTGGGAGAGAAACGCGTCGAGCGGCGCCATGTCTGTTTCATTCTCAGGTGTGAAGCCGCGTGCGGCGCTCACGAGTTCGTTGAGGTTCTCGACCCGCGCTTCGCCTTTGTCGCCCTTTTCCTGCTTGAAATGTTCGATGAGGCCGCTGGCCTGTATGACGTGGTCGACCTGCTCATGGAGTTCAAGGCCGCGGATCTCACCTGCCAGCCGATCGATGAGGACCATGAACTGGCCGATCGAACCTGCGGCCTTGGCGCCGAGTCCCTGGCCTGCCGCAAGCAGTGCCGCCTGCCACAACGGGCACGCGTTCGCTTTCGCGACCTCGCGCAGGATTTCGAGGCTGCGGGCGCCGATGCCGCGCGGCGGCTGATTGACGATCCGCTCGAATGACGTGTCATCGGCGCGGGACGTGACGAGGCGCAGGTAGGCGAGGGCATCCTTGATTTCTGTGCGCTCGAAGAACCTGAGGCCCCCGTACACGCGATACGGCATGGCGGAGTTGATGAGCGTTTCTTCGAAGACCCGCGACTGGGCGTTCGAGCGGTAGAGAATCGCGACCTCGCTGCGCTGGCCTCCGCCCTGCACCCATTCGCGGATGCGCGCGACGACGAAGTCCGCCTCGTCGCGCTCGTTGAAGGCAGCGTACAGGCGGATCTTTTCGCCGTCCTCGCCGCTCGTCCAGAGATTCTTGCCGAGCCGCCCGGTGTTGTTCGAGATGAGCGCGTTGGCCGCCTTCAAGATCGTGCCGGTCGAGCGGTAGTTCTGTTCAAGCCGAAAGAGCTTTGCCGTCGGAAAATCGCGCTGAAAGCGGACCAGGTTCTCGACGCGCGCACCGCGCCAGCGGTAGATCGACTGATCGTCATCGCCCACCACGAACGGAATGCCCGTCTTGCCGGCGAGAAGGCGCAACCAGCCGTATTGAATGCCGTTGGTATCCTGGAATTCATCGACGAGCAGGTGCCTGAAGCGCTGCCGGTAGTGGTCGAGGAGCGACGCATTGTCGCGCAGCGTCTCGAAGCTTCGCAGCAAGAGTTCCGCGAAGTCCACGAGGCCGGCCCGCTCACACGTCTCCTGATATGTCTGATAGAGGCGGATCAGCTGTCGGCGCGTGGGGTCGTCGTTGTCTTTCAGATCCTTCGGACGGTGGCCTTCGTCCTTCTGCGTATTGATGAACCCCGTGACTTCCTTCGGCACCCAGCGAGTCTCATCGAGTTCCAGGGACTTCAGGACCTTGCGCATCAGCCGCACCTGATCTTCTGCGTCGAGAATCTGGAAATTCTGCTGCAGGCCCGCCTCCCGCCAGTGCAGGCGCAGAAAGCGGTGCGCAAGGCCATGGAAAGTACCGATCCACAGCGAACTTGCCGAACGTTCGAGCAGCGCTTCAATGCGCCCGCGCATTTCGCCCGCCGCCTTGTTCGTGAAGGTCACGGCGAGCACTCCGTGCGGCGAAACGCCCTCCACCTGGATGAGCCAGGCGACGCGGTGCGTCAGCACCCGGGTCTTGCCGCTGCCGGCGCCTGCGAGCACGAGCGTCGGCTCGAGCGGAGCCGTTACCGCGGCGCGCTGCGCGTCGTTCAACGGATTGATAAGGGTCGAGACGTCCATCGGGGGGCGCGGATTCTAGCCTGAAAAATGGGGTCAGAATTATTTTTACAGCGGCTGCCTACGTGCACTTATTGCCGCTCGGCGTCGCGGAAAGTGGGATCCGGCCCCGGAGTCTCAGGCCTTCTGCTCGTCTTCGACGAAGTGCAGGAGCGCGATTACGAGTGACAGCAGCACGGGGCCGAGTACGAGCCCGATCGGGCCGAAAGCCGCCAGACCGCCGACCACGCCCAGAAAGACGGCGAGCGTAGAGACTTCCGCACGTCCTGAGATCAGGAGCGGCCGCAGCACATTGTCGAGCGTCGAGAGGATGATGCCCCAGACGAGGAGTGCGATCGCCCAGCCCCAGCGATTCGCACCGAAGCCGAGCCAGAGCACGCCGGGCAGCCAGACGAGGACCGTACCGCCGACCGGCACCATTGCCAGGAGCGCCGCGAGTGCGCCGAAGACGACGGGCGACGGCAGGCCCGTCACGGCAAAGCCGATTCCTACCATGACGCCTTGAACGATGGCGGTAACGCCAATGCCGTGGACGACGGCGCGCGTGACGTGGACCAAGTGTTCGATCAGGAGTTGCTTGCGGGCCGCCGGAAAGGGGATGAGCGTGCGCACGCGCTTCACGATGTTGTCGCCGTCTCGCAGGAAGAAGAAGAGCACGAACAGCATCAGCAGAAAGCCAACGAGGGTGCCGAGCGCGCCGAGGAATACGGAGCCGCCGAGGCCCGCAAGCCGCTGCAGGAGTTCCTGCGCACGGTCCACCAGCCAGCTCTGCACCTCGTTCACGCTGACACCGAAGCTCGACTGCAACCATTCGAAGAAGTGTGCCGCCACCGGAAACTGGCGCAGGTCGTCGAGTGATTTGATCTGGTAGTGCTCGGCACTCTCCTGCAGCAGCGTCAGGAGCGCCCGCGTCTGGCTCACGAAGGTGACGGCGAGAAAGGTCACGGGGGCGAGGATCACGATGGGTGTCAGCGCCGTTACGACCGCAGCGGCGCCAACCCGGCCGCCGATGATCCGGCGCCGCAACCAGGCATTGGCCGGATACAGGAGCAAGGCGAGGAACGCGGCCCAGGTGATGGCGCTCAGGAACGGCGAAAAGATCTGCCAGAGCGCATAGCCAAGTCCGAGCGCGAGAGCAACTGCGAACGCGCGAGCGTAGAACGTCCCCGATGTCATGCGATTGAATGCTCCCCGAGCGCGCCGGATGCGCCATTCCACTATAATTCCGGCCCCGCTGTCACCCGCAAGATTTGCAATCCATGTTGAAGCGAGCGTTGACTTCCGCGGGACTCGCTGCGCTCGCGCTCGGCGGCTCCCCGCTGCTCTCCTCGTGCTCCAAGGCAGTGAGCATTGCCGCGACAACCGTCGAGCCAGGCAGCGTCCGTTCGAGCGTTGCCAATACGCGCGCCGGTACGATCAACGCCTGCCGCCGCGCGAAGCTCGCGCCCGCCACGGGCGGACAAATCGCAAAACTTCTGGTCCATAAAGGAGATCGCGTGAAGAGCGGCGATGTGCTGATCGAGCTGTGGAACGACGACGTGCGGGCACAGCTTGATCTCGCGACGAAAGATGCCGCCGCCTCGATCGAACGGAGCGACGAGGCCTGCACTAACGCAAGGGTGGCGCGCGCCGAGGCGGAACGGGCGAAGCGCATGCTCGAACAGAAGCTCGTCTCGGAGGACGCGGCCCAACGGACCATCGGCGGCGCGGACGCGCAGGAATCCGCCTGCCGTGCCGCAAATCTCGGTATCAAGGTTGCCAACGCGCGAGTCGACTCGGCTCGTGCAACGCTCGAGCGCACGCGCCTGCGTGCGCCCTTCGATGGCACCGTGGCCGAGATCAACGGCGAGCTCGGCGAGTTCATAACGCCTTCGCCGGTAGGGATCCCGACACCGCCGTCCGTGGATCTCATCGACAACAGCTGCCTCTACATCACGGCGCCGATCGATGAAGTCGACGCACCGCAGATTCGCGCGGGCATGCCGGCACGCATAACCCTCGATGCTTTTCCGGGCAAGGCCTTCGAGGGGCACGTCCGCCGCGTTGCCCCCTATGTGCTCGATGCCGAGAAGCAGGCGCGCACGGTCGAAATCGAGGCCGAGATCGATAGCAAGGAAGGGCGCGAATCACTGCTGCCGGGCTACAGCGCCGATGTCGAGGTGGTGCTCGCGGTGCGCGACAACGTGCTTCGCGTGCCGACGCCGGCCCTGATCGAAGGCAAGTACGTGTTGCTCATCGATCCGGCAACGAGCAAAGCCGTGAAGCGGGCGGTGAAGACCGGCATCGGTAACTGGGACTTTACGGAAATTGTCGAGGGCCTAGCCGCGGGCGATCGCATCATTACGTCAGTCGATCGCGCGGGCGTCGCAGACGGCGCAAAAGTCGAAGTCGAGAAGACGGCGGCGAAGCCGGTGAGCTAGTGGCTCGCTCGTCGCTGGCCCCGGTGCTCGTTCGATGATCGACCTGCAGCATCTTTCGCGTTTCTTCCAGGTCGGCGGCGAGACGGTACATGCGCTCGACGATGTCAGCCTGCGAATCGATTCGGGCGAATACGTAGCGGTCATGGGGCCGTCCGGTTCCGGCAAATCGACGCTCCTCAATATCCTGGGTCTTCTCGACCAGCCGACCTGCGGCACGTATCTGCTCGACGGCACGGACACGACGAGTCTCGATGCCAACGCGCTTGCGCGAGTTCGCGGGGAGCGCGTCGGATTCATCTTCCAGACTTTCCATCTGATCTCGCGGCTCACGGCGCTTGAAAACGTCGAGTTGCCGATGGTGCTCGCCAGCCGTCCGACCGCGGAGCGTCGCGCACGCGCGCAGGAACTGCTGCAAAGAGTCGGTCTTTCAGACCGAATGGAGCACCGTCCCGATCAGCTCTCGGGTGGCCAACGCCAGCGCGTCGCCATTGCCCGCGCAATGGTCATGCGGCCGGCGGTGCTGCTCGCCGACGAACCGACCGGCAATCTTGACAGCGTATCCGGCAAGGACGTGCTTGAAGCCCTCGAACGGCTGAACAAGGAGGGACTCACGCTCATCGTCGTGACGCACGATCCGCTGGTTGGCGATCGCGCACGGCGCCGGATCCGAATGCTCGACGGCAAAGTAAGCGACGATGTGCGGCGCTGACGCGGCGGGCAGGGCGGCGTGAGAGCGCGGGACGTCTTTTCGTTTGCGACGCAGTCGTTGCTGCGCGCGCGCATGCGAAGCTCGATGATGCTGCTCGCGATGGCCATCGGCGTCGCGGCGGTCGTCATGCTGACGGCACTCGGCGAGGGCGCGAGGCGTTACGTCACGTCGGAGTTCTCCTCCCTCGGCACCAACCTGATCATTGTCCTGCCCGGCAAGACGGAAACCGGCGGGCTCAATCCGGCGCTCATGGGCGGCGACATTCCACGTGACCTGACGATCGCGGACGCAGCGACGCTCCTCAAGATACCGACGGTGGCGCAGGCGGCACCGCTCATGGTCGGCAATGCCACAATCTCTTCCGGTAGCCGTGAACGCGACACCCTGCTCATGGGCACGACGAGGAGCCTCTTCGAAGTGCGCAACTGGGGCGTGAAACAAGGGGAGATCCTGCCGGGCATCGCCTGGGATCAGACGGGATCCTTCTGCGTGATCGGCGGCAACATCGCCCGGGAACTCTTTCCGCAGCAGTCGGCGGTCGGGCAGTGGCTCAGGGTCGGCGACCGGCGCTTTCGCATCGTCGGCGTGATGAACAGCGAAGGGCGCTCCGTCGGCTTCGACGTCCAGGAACTCGTCATCGTGCCGGTCGCGACAGCGCAGGCGATCTACAACCGGACGAGCCTCTTTCGCATCCTGGTGAAGGCGCGCTCGGCCGAGGACATCCAGCGAACGCGCACGGATATAGTTGAGACGCTGAAGGCCCGCCACCAGGGCGTCGAGGACGTCACCGTCATCACGCAGGACGCGCTGCTCTCCACATTCAGCGATCTCTTTACGACGCTAACGCTCGCGCTCGCTGCGATCGCGGCGATCAGCCTGCTGGTTGCCGGCGTCCTGGTCATGAACGTCATGCTGGTGGCGGTGAGCCAGCGCACGGCCGAGATCGGGCTGTTGAAAGCGCTGGGTGCGCGGCCGGCGCAGATCACAAGACTCTTCCTGACGGAAGCCGTGCTGCTCGCCTTCCTCGGCTCGCTGATCGGTCTCGGGATCGGCGAGTTCGTCACCTGGGCTGCGCGCCAGGTACTTCCGTTCGACGCGGTCGCGCCGCTCTGGGCAGTGATTTTCGGAATCGTTGTCGCGATTGCCTGCGGGCTCATCTTCGGCATTCTCCCCGCGCGCCGCGCCGCGCGGCTCGATCCCGTGCTCGCGCTTGCCGGGAAGCTGTAGCACCGTGCTCCGTCAGGACTACCTGTCATTCACTTTCGGCGCCATTCGTGCGCGGCGCGCGCGCGCCATCCTGACGGCGCTCGGCATCGGCATGGGTGTCGCGGCGGTTGTCGTGCTGACCTCCATCGGCGCGACGCTGCAACGCTACGTGCTCGAGCAGTTCACGCAGTTCGGGACGAACATCATCGGCGTGCAGCCCGGCAAGAGCCAGACTTTCGGCGGCTCGATCGGCGCTATCAATTCGCTGCGACCCTTGACCATTGACGATGCACTCGCGCTGGAAAAGGTGCCTTACGCGACGAGCGTCGTGCCGTTCGTACAGGGCAATGCCGACGTCGAGGTGAACGGCCGCGTGCGCCGCGCGCTCGTGAGCGCAACTGGCGCTGACATGGCACGCGCCTTCAGCTTTACGGTTTCGATCGGTACGTTCCTGCCGCATGACGATCCGACGGCGCCGCGGGCTGTTGCCGTACTAGGCTCGAAGATGCGCACCGAGCTTTTCAACGACCGTAATCCGCTCGGCGAACTCGTGCGCGTCGGCGGCGAACGCTACCGCGTCATCGGCGTCATGGAGAGCAAGGGCAACATGCTCGGCGTCGATCTTGACGACAGTATCTACATTCCCGCGGCGCGCGGGCTCGCGCTATTCAACCGGCAGGGCCTCTTCGAAATCGACGTGCTGTACGCACCGGGCGTCTCGGCCGATGAAGTTGTGGGTGGAATCAAGCGGCTGATGATTGCGCGGCACGGCCGTGAGGACTTCACGCTCGTCACACAGCAGGAAATGCTCGACACGCTCGGCTCCATCCTCGGTGTGCTGACGATGGCCGTCGGCGCCCTCGGCGGCATTTCGCTTCTTGTCGGTGGTGTCGGCATCTTCACGATCATGACAATTGCCGTGCGCGAGCGCACGAGCGAGATCGGTCTCCTCTGCGCGCTCGGTTCCAAGCGGCAGCAGATCCTCGCCCTGTTTCTAGGCGAGGCCGTGCTGCTCGCCGCGCTCGGCGGCATCGGGGGACTCATGCTCGGCGTTGCCATCGTCGGGCTCATCGCGCTCGCGGTGCCGAGCCTTCCGGTTTCGATTCCGCTGCTCTTCGTACTGCTTGCGGAGGCCATTGCAGTCGCGATTGGCCTGATTTCAGGCGTCTTGCCGGCGATCCGGGCGTCGCGACTCGCGCCTGTCGATGCGTTGCGCGCCGAATGACAGCGGGGGCATACTCGCCGCAGCCAATAAAAAGAAGAGGGAGGGGATCATGGATTTCACGCAATTGAACTGGCTCGCCATTATCGTGGCGACAATCGCGGGTTTCGCCGCCGGCGGCCTCTGGTACGGTCCGATGTTCGGCAAGGAATGGATGGCGCTCAGTGGAGTGTCGGCCGAGGACGCACGTAAAGCCAACAAGGCCAAGCTCTTCGGCATCACGCTCGCGCTCACCTTCATCGCGGCGACGAGTCTTGCGATGTTCATAGGCAAGCTCGGCTGGCAGGACGGATTGTTCTACGGTTTTCTCACGGGACTCACGTTCGTCGCCACCGCCACCGGCATCAACTATGTTTTCGAGGGCAAGCCCTTAAAGCTCTGGTGCATCAACGCGGGCTACCAGGTGGTGCTATTCAGCGTGATGGGTCTCCTCATCGGCGCCTGGCACTAGCGCATTTCGGTCGCGACGATTATGCCGGCCTTGATGAGGTGCTCGAGGTCGCGGCGGAGCTCTTGTTGATCCAGACCGGTTTGCCGCGCAATCGCGTCCTCCAACGAAAAGAGTTTCTGCTGCAGAATCCACCCGACGGTTGGATTGGTCGCACCCAACGCGATCTCGCCGCCGTCGAAGACAACGGCGAACCCGCTGTCGCGGCGGAGGAGCTGCGCCCGGCGCGCCACGGAATACCAGGTTGTTTGCGTCTGTGCAGGCAACCGGTAGTCCGCCGGTGTGCGAGCGAGCTCGCGCTGATGATTCAGCACATCAATCGCGAACGCCGGCGATTTGGCGACCGCCGCAATCCGCTCAGCAAGCCTCGTCAGCCTCTCGCGCAATTCTGACTCCCGGCGAGCGTCGGGCAGATAGGCGCGAAACTCGCTTTCCTGCAACAACGCATTCTCCAGCAACTTGAAGAGCGCGAGGCCCGTCGCGGGTGAGACCCCAAACGAAACGTGGAGCGAGGCCTGCGAGCCGGTCAGCGCATCGTGATACTGGCCACGCGGCAGGTAGAGGATATCGCCCGGCTTCATGTGCGCTTCAAAGAGCAGCCGGCCACGCGACTCGGTAAGCCACTTCTCAATTTCATCGCCCGGCGGCAGCGACATGACCGGCGCATCCGCGCGCGACTCGTACACGCGCCATACCTTCTCGCCTTCAGTCTGCACGGCGAATACATCGTGCAGGTCGAAGTGGGTCTTGAACGCCTGCACGCCCTTGAAGGAACAGTAGACATTCGCTGACACACGGGCGGCGAACTCGCGCTCGAGTACGCCCGCGACAGCAGCGACTTCCGGACAAACGCGGTGCAGGTGATTGGCGACCAGGCTTGCCCCAAGTCCCAAGAGCGCCTTGACCTTGGCCGGGTTGATGGGCGCGCTCGCGCCAGGGCGCAGGTCGGCCAGGTCGCAGTAGTTTTCGCGCAGGGCCGCGCGACTCTTGAAGAAGACCTTCAGCGTGTCTTCGGTCCAGTAAGGCGTGATCGCAAGTACTTCATTGAATCGCTGCCAGCTCAGCACGCTCGCGCGTTTGCCGCCATTGCGCTGGATGTGTACCGGACGACTGCCGAAGTACTGCGCGCGAAATTCGGACGCGTCGAAAGGTGCAACGAATTCTGCAAATTCCATGACGATTAGACGTTAGCATTGGCAATCCGTCCCTGTCGAGAAACCGCGTGAGCCGCGAAATGCCTGAAATTCCAGGGAACTGGCTGCCGGTACGCGCGGCGCTTCGCCCGGAGGGCCTGTACCTGGCGCTTCGCGATGTCCGCGCCGAGGAACTCCGTGACGCCTTCATGCAGGAAACCATCGTGCGGATGCCTGCGAGCGAGACGATCGTCCACATCGCCAGGGAAGACATTGGCAAAGCGGCCTCGGACACTGCGCCGGCCGGGCTGATATTTCACGTCGCGCGCTGCGGCTCGACGTTGATCTCGCAGCTGCTGAAGAAGCACGAGCCGCTCGTCGTCTACGCAGAGCCGCTGCCGGTCAACGAGATCCTGTTGCCGCCGCACCAGTGGCCACGCCAGGACCTGGTGCGCTCTCTCAGGTCCCTGGGCGATGCTCTGGCCCGCCATGCGCGCGGGCCATATGTCCTGAAGTTCACGAGCTGGAACACGCTTTTCTGCGACATCCTGGCGGAGGCGTTCCCGGATTCGCCCTGGGTTCTCAGCCTGCGTGATCCCGTTGAAGTCGGCGTGTCGATTCTGAGTCAGCCTCCCGGGTGGCTCTTTGATCCCAGCGGCCCCGCCAGCCAGTTCACCGGCATCGTGGGTTCCGATCGCGCGTCGCGCTCGCGTGAAGAACATGTCGCTCGCCTGTATGGCGCATTCTGCGAAGCGGCGGCCCGTCTCGATCCGCGGCGCGGCAGGCTGGTGAATTACGAGGCCCTGCCGGCGGCCGTATGGGAAATCGTCGCGCCGCATTTCTCGCTTTCGATCGATGAGCAACAACGGCAGCGGATGGCGGAGGCTGCGCGGATGAATTCGAAGGCGCCGCCGGGAAAGGCCGTGGAATTTGTCCGCGACAATGCGACGAAGCAGGCAGCCGCATCGGCCGAACTTCGACAGGCGATCGAATCATTCGCCCGCCCGCAACTGGAGCACCTGCGCTGGATCCACCGGACATCTGGCAGCTGATACGCGCGCGGCTGCCCCCGGTTGCAAGCTATCCCGCACTGTACGCGCCGACGCCGCAGAGCAGGTCGTCGGCGACTTTTGAGTAGAAAGTCGTCTTGGACTCCATCTTGCCGGTGGCCGGATTAAACATCGGGTACTCGATGGAGCCCTCCGGACTCTTTGCCGCGGCGTCCCATAGTGCTTTCCCGAGCTGGTGGCCCTTAGCGTCGACAAAGGCATCGACGGAAGTGCCGACATACGTCGGAAATCCACCGTTGGCTGCAGACGTGTGATTGGCGTCCATACAGAAGACGTAGAGGTCACGATCGCGGAACGGGGCTTTACCGGCTGTAAAGTCAGCGAGAGCCTGTTTACGACCTACGGACTTGTAGTGATCGGCCGCCTTTTGAAGCATCGCTCTCGCTTCTGCCAACGTTCCGCGAGTGATCCCGCTCGCCGCAGAGCTCACCATCACTAGCGCGACCGCGGCGACAACTGCAGTAATTCTCTTCATTGCGATCCCCCTTCGTGTAGTAACCAGGAACGGCAGCTCTGAGGAGCTGACGTAATACCTGGAGCGTAGTCCCCGGCGCCTGACGTCCGCGTTGAGCAACGCGCCGATGTGTGATGGATGCTGGCACTTCATCCATTTTGCGTCTGCTCCAACGCGTTGTTAGGCGACTGGCAGGCGCATTCTCTCTCCAGCGATGGCCCCTCGTTTCATTTGTCACCATCGCCGGGCTTAACTGTAGCGGTCAATGCCTTCACTGCGACGCCAGCAACGAGGGCGGTGAACAGCACTCCGCATATCCCGATGACGATCGCAAGCAAGCGTGCGAGCCCTGTCTTGGGCGCAAAATCACCGTAACCGATCGTCAGTCCGGATACGAACGCAAAGTAGATCGACTCCTGCACTGACCAGCCTTCGAGACGGCCGATAACCAAGCCAAGGGCCGCCACTGCGCCTAGGAGCACTGACAGAACCGGCCACACCACTAGTAGGCCGGCACGCATGCCAGCGGCGAATTCGCGTCTCATCGCGCTCGAATCCATGCGGCGGTTCTCCCGAGTACGAACCACTGGTATTAGAGCCCCACTTGCTGCGATTGCCAACGTCGCCGAGCCAGCTGATTGCCGGGAGACGCCCCGCGCGGAAACAGGTTGTCGCCTAACTATAAGTAGAGAGGATAAACGCGCAATTTATTCGCATAACGTACCGCGACACAATCAAGTCAACGAGCTTCGCGCCAAAGCTAGATAAAACGTCTGGCAGGTGCGAACCGCATGCACGTTATCAGTCGCGATACCTGCCTGTCTCTCCCTCAAGGTTGTGCGAATCGACTATCCGCCAGGAATTCGCGGTCCGTCAACGCCTGCAGGAATTCGATGAGATCGCTACGCTCGTCCGGCGCAAGCTCGAAGGGACGGATGCGCGCGTCCGTGCCGGACCCGCGATGCAGGCCACCCGCCATGTAGTGTTCGAGCACCGCCTCGAGCGTCGGGAGACTGCCGTCGTGCATGTAGGGAGCGGTGACCGCGATGTTGCGCAGCGAAGGCACCCGGAACTCCTGGCGAGACTCCTTTTCGACGCCGGTATTCGCATAGTGAGCTTCGGATCCACCGACCGTGAGGCCTGCATGGCATCCCCCGCAGCCTGTGCGGGAGCCGAAGAAGAGCGTCATGCCGCGCCGCGCGCCCGGCGTCATCGCCGCAGCATCGTCATCGAACAGATAGCGGTCGAACGGCGAGCGGCCGGAGATCAGCGTGCGTTCGAAGCTTGCGATGGCGCGCACGATATTCGGCATCGTGACCGGCTCGGCCTCGTCCGCAAATGCGTTTGCAAAGGACTGGCGGTAGCTTTCGTCACGCGCGATCCGGCCGACCACGAGCGATTCGTGCGCGGTCAGCCCCATCTCGATGGGATGTTCATTGAAGAGCGGCTGGATCATCTGCTCTTCGAGCGAGTGCGGCTTGCGGTCGGTCCAGGTGAAGGCGCTGTTGTAGGCGACGTTCGCGAGCGGCATTGAACTGCGTGGATGCGCATCACCCGTGGCGCCGATGGCATGCCGGTGGCCGTCGGTGAAGCCAAGCCGCTGCATGTGGCAACTCGCGCAGGAAATGGCGCCGTTGAAGGACAGCCGCTGCTCGTAGAAAAGCCGATGCCCAAGTTCGACCTTGGCGGCGGACATGCGGTTATCGGCCGGGACGCTGGGGACGGGAAAACCAGGCGGCAGGCGCCAGTCGAAATCGGTTGGCGCCTGCCGCAGGCGAGTCTCGGGGAGCCGGGGAGCCGCGCAGGCCGCGAGCAGGCACGCCGCGATGGCGAGCATCGCCCGCATGACGGCTCGCGGAGCCGTGTCTAGTTCCAGGCTGCGGGCGCGGACGAGGGCTCCTCGCCGAGTGACGCCTTCTGCGAGAGTGCTGCGCGTTCATCGACCCATTTCGCGAAGGAGTCCAGATCTTCCGGGCTCAGGCCCTGCGGATTCACGCGGCGATCCGCCACCCACTTCTGCATTGCCGTCATCAGCTGTGCCGCGAGCGGGCGCGCGTCGCGAAAGAGGTGCATGTACGCGGACTTCGCATCGTCGAGGCGGCCGATCGCGAGATAGGCCTCGCCGCGATACTCGATGGCTTCGCCATAGGCCGGGTTGAAGCCGAGAGCCTGGTCATAGGCCTCGATCGCCTTGTCGTAGAAGCCGAGCTTGCGCTGCGTGTAGCCGAGGTAGTTCCAGGCCTGGTACATGTCGCTGCGCGAATCGACAGCCGTGAGGAAATAGTCGCGAGCCTTGGTGAAGCTCTTCTGCGCTTTCTCCGCGAGCTTCTGCTTCTTCGCGGGATCGGTCGCCTTGGCTGCGTCCTCGTCTGCGGACTTGCCGTGATCGACTTCCTTCACGCCGCGGTTGTAGGCGTTCTTCGCGATCTGATCGGGCGTCTGCTCCTTCGGCGCCTCGCTTGAGCCATAGTCACCGCCTGAGCTTCCACCCCCCATCGAACCGCCGCCGGCGGCAAAGGCATGGCTTGCAAGCAGGAGGGTGGCGACAGTGAATCCGGCGACCAATCGCATGATGAATCTCCTTAAAGGTAAGCGGAAGCCGCCGGCTGACGCGGCGCGAACGGTGCGCATGGTGAAAGCCACCCGCGCCGATTGCAAGACAGACCGCAGCGCTTGTAGGTTCCCGGCCTGTCCGGCAGGGTTCAGCCGCCTGCCGGTGATTATTGTCCAGCCCCGATGCGAAAGGGTTCGCCCGGCCGGCCGGCCAGAAACGCCTGTATTTCGGCGACGATGGCGACAGCGATGGTTTCCGGCGTACGCGCGCCAATGTCGAGGCCCACCGGCCCATAGAGCCGGTCGCCCAGCCGACCCGATTCCTCTCCGAGGTCCGCGAGGAGTCGCCGTCGCCGCGCTGGAGGGCCCAGCAGGCCGATATAGGGGACTTCCGACGAGGCCAGGGCGCGCAGGTAGCGCGCATCGGACTCCAGGTGGTGACTCATGATCACGGCTGCATCGAATTTGCCTGCGGGCAGTTCAAGTAGCGGCAATCCGGACCTGAGTTCCAGCAGCCGTATGCCGTCGGGAAAGCGCGCCGGATCGAGATACGCCGGCCGATGATCGCCGATCGTGATCTGCCAGCCGAGGAGGCTCGCGATCTCGACCACGGGTACGGCGTCGGGGCCCGCTCCGAGAATGAGGAGTCGCGCCGGCAGATCGAGCGCGGAAATGAAAGCCTCGACCTGCCGGCCGTTGCTATCGAGGCGCATCGTCTCGAATCCGCCCTGCACCGCTCGAGATCGACATCGCTCGATGACAGATGCTTCCTCGGGCGCCGCGGGCTTCATTTCCGAATGCCACGCATGCCCAATGGGAAAGCGCCGGTCGTTCGACTCCAGCACGAACGCGGTGGCGCCGGGCGTGTGATTCGCGATGCGATTCGCTATGAAGGTAAACGGTTGATAGTCGTCCTCGGGACCGAGGCGCTTCAGGAGGATGCGCATCGCACCTTCGCAACCGAGGCCAAGTCCCCAGATCGGATCATCGGAAGTGCGCGCGTCATAGGTCACGATCTCGGCGACTGAGGTCGCGAGCACGCGTCGCGCCCGTTCGCCGAGATCGGCTTCAAGACAGCCGCCGCTCAGCAGTCCCATCGTCGAACCGTCACCCGCGATCAGCATCTGCGCGCCGGGCTTGCGGTAGGTCGAGCCCTCCGTCGCGACCACGGTTGCGAGAACCAGTGGTTGCGCGGCCGCCGTGCAAGCCTGGAAGAACGCCTGGAGCGATTTCGGCGTCGAGATCATCGGTCCCGGATCGGCCTACGCTAGTTCTTCTTGGCCGGCTGGCGCACCGCGACGCCCATCACTTCGAAGTGCCCGTTGCGAAGAAGTGTCGCCACGCCGATGAAGGCGCGCGCCGGAAACTGGCCAGTGAAGTAGCCGCGGTACACGCCGTTGAACGTGTCGTAGAGCTTGAGATCGGTGCAGTAGACCGTCACCGTAACCAGGTCGTCCATTTTGAGGCCCGCCTTCTCGACCGTGCGCTTGACGGTGTCCATCACGAGACGTGCCTCGGCTTCAGCGTTATCCGGCGCGGTGCCTGTGGCCGGGTCGAGGCCGATATGGCCCGCGACGTACAACGTGTCGCCTGTCAGCACGCCTTCGCTGAAGGGCAGCCCCGCACGATTGCCTGTGCGATCGAATACCACATACGTCCGGTCCATATCGCCGGCAATGCAGGGAATCGCCACGAGCATGGCGACGAGTAACACAATTCGGGTTGACATGCAGGTACTCCGGGTTGGGTTGCCCTCGTATGATAATGCGGGCGGCCGCAAAACGACCGCTGGAGGTTCTAGTGAGCGAGCAAACGCCCGTCTGGATCGAAGTGGGATCGGCGGAAGCGCTTGGCAGCAGGTCCCTCGCGACGATCGCCGTTGGCGATGGAAGGGTGGCGCTCTCCTGTGTCGGCGGTGAGTTCGGCGCCATCTCCAATGTATGCAATCACGTCGGCGGGCCGCTCGGGGAAGGGCGCCTCGATGGCGATTTCGTCGTCTGCCCCTGGCATCAGTGGAAATTCCATCGCCGTTCGGGCGATGGCGAACCCGGGTTCGAAGCCGATCGGGTGCCGAGTCACGCGGTCAAGGTCGAGGGCGGCAAGGTCTTCGTCAGCGAGAAACCGGTGACCCGGCGCAATCGATTGCCGCATCCCGTGCTCCCCGTCGCGCGGGAGCCGAAGCGCGAGCCGGGGCCGGTTCGCGTGGCCGGCCTTTCCACGACCGCGATGGATCCGAAGAATCCGCGCTATTCAACATCGGACGCCTTGCTGGTATCCGCACTGGAAGGCGCGCGCGCTCAGCGCGGCGCCGAAGTGCGCCTCATCAAGTTGAACGAGCTGCGATTCCACAATTGCGGCGGCTACTACTCGAAGTCCGCGCGCGCCTGCACCTGGCCGTGCTCGATCACGCAGATGGATGACAAGGATCGGATGGTGGAGGTGTACGAGCTCGTGGTGCACTGGGCCGACGTACTGATCGTGGCGACGCCGATCCGCTGGGGCGCGGCGAGCGCGCTCTACTACAAGATGGTCGAGCGCATGAACTGCATCCAGAACCAGATCACCTTGAGCAACAACGTACTGATCCGCGACAAGGTGGCCGCTTTCATCGTCACTGGCGGCCAGGACAACGTGCAGGCGGTCGCTGGTCAGATGGCTGGTTTTTTCGGCGAGATTGGCTTCGTGCTGCCGCCCTTTCCCTTCGTCGGCCACTCGCTCGGCTGGACTGCCGAGGACATGGAGCTCAACGTCGAATTCGTGCGTCATCACGAGGGGCTGCATGCGGGCGCGCGGGAACTCGCTTCGCGTGCGATTGATGTGGCGGAACGTCTGATCGCGAGCAGCATGAGCACTGCCCACATCGAGCGCGGCGGCCGCAAGGCCAACAAACCGTCGTAGAAAAGGGGACAGATCTATTTTCTTGCGAATTTCTCGCCGAAGAAGTCCCCGGGATCCCAGGTCGGCCGCGCGCGCGCGTTGGCGATCCGATACGCCATGCGCACGTTGACGCGGGCGAGCTTTGCGAGGAACCCGTAGTCGATCGCCTGCGACAAGTCATCGCCCGGCTGGTGATAGCGGTTGTGGCGGAATTCGCTCACAAGCCGGAATGCGTCAACGCCGTTGAAGCTCGATTGCACGCCGACGTCGAGCAGAATCGCAGGAATTCCGTTGCGCACGAAAGAGAACTGATCGCTGCGCACGAACCGCACCTGCTCGGGCCAGGGATCCGCCGAAAGGTACAGCGATTCTTCCCGCGCCGAGTCGGCTGCGATCTTGCCGAGCGAGGAGTGACCCGAACCGATGGCGACCAGGTCCGCGAAGTTCGTGAGCGCGACCGGCATGTCGATGTTGATGTCCGCGACGATGCCAGTGAGCGGTACCGGCGGCGCGTGCAGAAAATATTCCGAGCCGAGCAGGCCCTTCTCTTCGGCGGTGAATGCGACGAACACCATCGATCGCTGCATGCGGCTGGCGTGACCGGCCAGTACGCGGGCACTCTCGAGCAGCAGCGCGACGCCGCTAGCGTTGTCGAGCGCGCCGTTGTAGATCGAATCGCCGCCGAGCGCAGGATTCTGACCGAGATGGTCGAGATGCGCGCTCATCGCGAGATACTCGGACGCGAGCTTCGCGTCCTTGCCCGGGAGGAGCCCCACGACATTGACGCTCGTCCGACGGTTAAGCACGGACTTGATCGTGAACGTGATCGCGCCTTGCAGCGCAAATGACTGCGGCTTGCTCACCGTGGCGAGCGCGAAGACCTCCTCGAGCGTGTGCGGTGCGCCCTCGAACAATTTTGCCGTGCCGGCAGGACTCGAGAGAAGGCTCCCTTGCACCGGTGCAAAGCTGTCGATGACATTGCCGCTCTCATCGACCCAGCGCATGCCCGGCATCCAGCTCGCGGCCACCCGCCGCTCCCAGGTTGGTTCCTGTTCCTCGGCCGGTGCGCCAATCGTGATCACGCCGACGGCGCCGCGCGCCACCATTTCCGTCCCTTTCACGTGCACCGATGAATAGTACGCGCGCCGATCAACCGGAAACGCGGGCGGCGCACCGTTCAGGATGACGGCAACGCGCCCTTTCAGATCGACGCCCGCGAAGTCGTCATAGCCGAGATCCGGTGCGCTCACGCCGTAGCCCACGAATACGAGCGGCCCCGTGACCGTCACCTCGCCTGCTGTGAAATTCGGGCGCGGCAGAAAATCCACCGCGCTCGCGAGCGGCGTGGTCACGCCATTGCGTTCGAGACTTGCTTTCGCCTCCGGCACGATAGCTTGGGATTCGAGGAGCGGTACGGTCTGATACCACCCGCCGTTCTCGCCCGCGGGCTTGAGTCCATACGCCGCGAACTGACTCGCCACATAGGCCGCTGCGATCTCATGGCCTCGCGTCGCCGCCGCGCGCCCTTCGAGCGCGTCGTCCGCAAGGAATGCCATGTGGCTGCGAATGCGATCGGCGGCGATATCCGAGGACCCGTCTCCCGCGAACACCCAGGAACCGCAGAGCACGAGCGCGATAGCGCCCGCGCGGATTCTTGTTGTCATGCGTGCAATTTGGCAGGCACTCGGCCGACGCGCAAGGCTCAACGACGCGGACGAACCCGCCGGGTCGGCGTCGCCTCGAGCGGATTGTCGGGCCAGTAGTGCTTCGGATAGCGGCCCTTCAGTTCCTTGCGCACCTCGTGATAGCCGCGCGCCCAGAAACTTTTGAGGTCTTGCGTGACTTGGACCGGCCGACCGGCCGGCGACAACATCTTGAGCGTGAGCGGCACTCGACCTTCCGCAATTGCCGGTGTTACCCGCAGGCCGAAGAGCTCCTGCAGGCGGACGGAGACGGAAGGCGACTCGCCTTCGTCATACACGATAGGGATGCGTGAACCGCTCGGCACGGCCAGATGCGTTGGGACCAACCGCTCGAGCTCCTCGCGTTGCTTGAACGTCAGGAGCCCGTGCAGAACCTTCGCAAGATCGAGCCGCGCGAGGTGGTCGCGACGTGTCATCCCCCGCAGATAGGGCGCGAGCCACTCCTCGACCGACGCGGCGAGCGCCGTATCGTTCATCGCCGGCCAGTTCGCGGTGCGATCCGGCAGCGTCCGCCGTAAAAATTCGACGCGCGACTGCCAGGCACGCAGTTCGCCAGACCAGGGCAGTGCTTCAAGCCCGAGCTCGCGGACGCCCGCGACCATTGCCGTGACGACGGCGTCCGTAGCCTCGGTGCCGAGCGGCCGCTCGTCAAGAATCAGGGCGCCGAAGGCGCGCACCTGGCGCGCGACGACCGCCTGCTGCCGTGAGTTCCAAGCCGTCTCGGTTCGCGCCTCGATCTCGTCGGCGAACAGTTGGTCGAAGCGCTGTGCCTTGAGCGCCGCCGCAAGATAAATCTTCGCCTCGCGATCACCGGCGTCGAGTTCCGCGATCGCGAGCATCGGTGATTGGCTCAAGGCCTGTGGCTCGGCGAAAACCGCTCCGCGACCGTTCGCCAGCAGGTAGCGGCCGGCGTCGTCGCGCCGTTGAGCGATGCGGTCGGGATATGCGAAGGCCACCAGTCCGCCGACATCGTGAAAGCTCGGGCGCGTCCCACGTTCCTCGAGGCCCAAGCGACGCAGGAACAAGTCGCGCTGGCGCCCTGCGCGATAGCGGGCGCCGTTATCGACATCGAATGCCGCAAGCGGCGAACGGCCGCTGCGCAGCGCTTCGATGCGTGGCTCGAGATCGGCGTTGCGCTCGCGGCCTCGGGGCCTCAAGAGATCCCGCTCCGACAGGATTCCGGCAAGCTCGCAGGCCAAAGCCCCTGACTTCATCGCGAGGCCGCGCACCATCATGTGAGCGAGGCGTGGATGTGTGCCGAGCGCCGCCATGGCCCGACCCTCCGCCGAGATGCGGCCCGATCCATCGACGGCCCGCAGGCGCGTCAGCAGCTCGCGGGCCTGGGCGAACGGCGCCGCCGGCGGAGAATCGAGCCAACGCAGCCGCGAAGGATCGGCGACACCCCATTCCGCGAGCTCGAGCGCAAGCGGAGCAAGGTCCGCCTCCAGTATTTCCGGCGTACTGTGCGCGGCGAGCGACGCATGTTCACCTTCGGTCCAAAGGCGAATGCAGACTCCGGGTCCGAGCCGGCCGGCACGGCCGCGACGCTGATCGGCCGACGCGCGCGATGCGCGGACGGTGGTGAGGCGGCTCATGCCTGATGGTGAATCGAATTGGTTGCGCCGCTCGAGACCGGAATCGATGACCACGCGGATGCCTTCGATCGTAAGGCTGGTCTCCGCGATGTTCGTTGCGAGCACGACCTTGCGCTCGCCGGCAGCGGCGGGGCGGAGGGCGGCATCCTGCGCCTCCGGGGAAAGGTCGCCGTACAGCGGAAGAATCTTCGTGCGCGAATTCAGTGGCGATCCTTCCAGCATCTCGGCGACGCGGCGGATCTCCCCGGCGCCCGGCAGGAACGCGAGGATGTCACCACCCTCGGCGGCATGCGCTGCCCGGATGGCGCGAGCCATTTCCTGTTCGATGCGCGGCGGCTCGCGATTTGTCCGCGGCGTGTAGCGGGTTTCGACTTCGAAACTGCGTCCCGGCGATGTCACCACTGGCGCTTCGTTCAGGAGCTTGGCCACGGCCGTGCCGTCAACCGTCGCGGACATCGCGAGCAGGTGCAAATCCTCGCGCACGGCGGACTGCGCATCGAGACACAGGGCGAGTGCCAGGTCCGCCTGCAGATTGCGCTCGTGGATCTCGTCGAAGATGACGAGGCCGACGCCATCAAGCGTCGGATCCTGTTGCAGGCGCCGCGTCAGGATGCCCTCCGTGACGACTTCAATCCGCGTTGCGCGCGACACCTGGCTATCCAGCCGCGTGCGGTAGCCGATGGTTTCGCCGGCGCGTTCGCCGCGCATCGATGCCATGCGGGTCGCAACGGCTCGCGCAGCGAGGCGTCGGGGTTCCAACATCACGATCTTGCGGCCGGCGAGCCAGGGCGCCGCGAGCAGGAAGAGCGGAATGCCTGTGCTCTTGCCGGCTCCGGGCGGCGCCTCGAGTACCGCGTTGCGATGTTCCGCCAGAGCCTCGAGGAGCCGCGGGATCGCCTCGGCAACCGGCAGGTTCAGCAGGGAATTTGATGTCGCTTTTTCGGTGGGTGGAGGCATGCCGGGAGTGCTAACTTACCATTCATGCAAGTCCAGCCGACGCCTCGCGAAATGCGCCGCGCCTTTCTCGCCGGTGATGCGTCCTATGACGGCATCTTTTTCACCGCGGTCCGCACGACCGGCATTTTCTGCCGGCCGTCCTGCGGTGCCCGCAAGCCGAAGCCGGAGAACATCGAGTTCTATCCGACTCCGCGTGCGGCGCTCTTCTCGGGCTATCGTCCCTGCAAGCGGTGCCGGCCGCTAGACACCGACGGCACACCGCCCGCCTGGGTTGCAAAGCTGATGAAGCGGCTCGAGGGTTCCGCCACGCAGCGGATGACGGCGACGGAACTGCGCCGCATGGGCATCGATCCGGCCCGCGCGCGGCGCTACTTTCTGAAGCACCATGGCATGACGTTCCAGGCATTCTGCCGGGCGCGGCGCCTCAATGAGGCGTTTCGCCGAATCAAAGAGGGCACGACCGTGACACAGGCGGCGCAGGAGAGTGGCTTCGAATCCGAGAGCGGTTTTCGTTCGGCTTTCGCCCGCGTGTTCGGCGCACCGCCGTCGGACTCGCTCGATCGGGATACGGTGACGCTCGGCTGGATCGAGACACCCGTTGGCCCGCTCGTCGTCGGCGCGACGGAAAACGCCGTGTGCCTTCTCGAATTCAGCGACCGACGCATGCTCGAGAATCAGTTGAAGGCGCTCCGACGCCGCTTCGGCGCATCGCTCGTGCCCGGATCCAATCGCTGGCTGGATGTCCTGCGCAAGCAGCTCGGCGAATACTTCGCCGGCAAGCGCCGCGACTTCGACTTGCCGCTGCGCTATCCGGGCACGCCGTTCCAGGAAAAGGTCTGGTCGGCGCTCCTCAAGATCCCGTATGGCTCGACCTGTTCGTACAAGGACGTCGCGCAAAAGGTCGGAAAGCCCGACGCCGTGCGCGCGGTCGGCACTGCCAACGGCATGAACCGGATCGCTATCGTCATCCCATGCCATCGCGTGGTGAACGCGAACGGGGATCTCGGAGGCTACGGTGGCGGGCTTTGGCGCAAACGCCTGCTGCTCGATCTCGAACAGGGCCAGGGGAGCCTCCTCACCGCTCATCGAATGTGATCGAAACCGCAGATTCGCACGAGCGCTCCGCGCACGCGCGCCGTTAGCCCTGCGCCGAACGGCGGCGTGAGGCGCCTGACAATCCTAGAAACTCTGCCCGTAGCGGCATGCGCATCCGCGCCAAGTTTTCCTTTTGCGACGGCCACCTGTGCGTCGTTCGCGCCCGATTGTCGCAGCGCGATTCAAAGGAAATTCCGGCACTTTCGCGCCGCCCCCTCGCTTCAGATCCTGCCGCAAACAAGGAACTTGCCCGTTCCGCACTATGTCTTGTCGCTTACATTATGTGAGGAAGGAGTCGCAGTTTTTATTTGCAGGGCTGTGCTCTTATTAAGTCGAATTTCGCGCCGCTATCTGTTCATGCCGAGCTTGAAGGGATCCATGAGCTGAAGGTTTCCAACGCTGCACGGAGGGCGTTCTAATGCAGCCGACGACCGCCGGATCAGACCCGCACCGACAATCGAGCTTTGTCGACTCGCTGAGTGCATTCAGTCGCCAGCATCGCGCCCAGCACTGGGAAGGCAATTTCGGCGACTTTCTTACCCGCATTCTTCCACCCAACGCAGCCTCGCTCGCGCGCTCGAGTCACCAGTACATCTGGGACATGCTGCGCTGGTACGGACGCACCAGCGACGGCAAGGACGAGGCCTCGCGAGCCACCGAGCTTTTCAAACGCGAGCTCTTCGGCGTGGATGAACCGCTCGCGCGCGTCGTCGATTACTTCAAGGCCGCCGCCGCCGGTTCCGACGTCGGCCGCCGGCTGCTGCTCCTGCTCGGACCCCCGTCGGGCGGCAAGTCGACCGTGGCGATCCTGCTGAAGCGCGGCCTCGAGGAGTACAGCCGTACGGACGAGGGAGCGCTGTACGGCATCAAGGGCTCGCCGATGCACGAGTCTCCGCTCAACCTCATTCCCGCAAGTCTCAGGGCGGAGTTTCGCCAGAGCTACGGCGTCGACGTGACGCGGCGAGCTTTCGCCCTGGGCCCGCGAGCGGCTCGAGCGGGAGTACGAAGGCGACTACCTCAAGGTACCGGTCGAGCGCGTCTTCCTCGCGGAATCGTCGCGCGTCGGCATCGGCACCTACGCGCCGCACGATCCGACGACCGCGGATATCGCGGATCTCGTCGGCTCCGTCGACCTGTCCAAGGTCGCCGAGGTCGGCGACGAAGGCGACCCGCGCGCCTGGTCCTGGTCGGGCGCCGTGTATGCCGCGAGCCGCGGCGTGCTCGAGATGATCGAGATCCTGAAGGTCAAGCGCGAATTCCTGTATCTGCTCCTCACGCTCACGCAGGAGAAGAACGTCAAGGTCTCGCGCTTCCCGCTCATCCATCTCGACGAAACCATCCTCGCGCACACCAATCTCGCGGAGTTCAACAAGTTCCTGCAGGAGAAGGAAAACGAGGCGCTGCTTGACCGCATGGTCATCATCAAGGTGCCGTACGCGCTCTCTTTCCACGACGAAGCGCGCATCTACCAGAAGCTCGTTTCCGGCGCGCCCGCCTTCCGCAACGTCCACCTCGATCCGCACGTGCTGAAGCTCGCTTCCGTGTTCGCAATTCTCACGCGCCTCGAAAAGCCCGAGCGCGAGGGTCTCGACCTTTCGAAGAAGCTGCGCATCTATGCGGGCGAAACCGTCGAAGGGTTCGGCGAGACAGAAGCGGACCGCCTCGCCAGCGAATCGCCCGACGAGGGACTTGCCGGCGTGAGCCCGCGGTTCATCGTCAATTCGATCTCCAATGCCATCACGCGCGGCAACACGTCGAGCCTCACCAGCATGGAAGTGCTCCTCGCGCTCAAGGACTCCATCGAGAGCGATGCACGCATGGACGCGAAGCAGAAAAAGCAGTGGATCGATCACCTGGTGCTTGCGCGCAAGGACTTCTACAACCGCTGGGTCAAGGAGGACGTGCATCGGGCCCTCTTTGCCTCGTTCGAAGAGGAGGCGCAGCAGCTTCTCGAGAAGTATCTCGACGAAGTGGAAGCTTCGCTCGATCAGCGGCAGGTCACCGATCCGATCACCGGCGAAACGCGCGCGGCCGATGAGCGTTTCCTGCGCTCGGTTGAAGAAAAGATCAAGGTGTCCGATTCCGGCAAGCTCTCGTTCCGTCAGGAAGTCGTGCGCAAGGCGATGGTCGCGTTCAAGTCGGGCGAGAAGTTCACGCTCGACAGCCACGCGCGCATGCACGAGGCGATCGAGCAGTACCTGTTCGAGGAACGCCGCGACGTGCTGCGCCTCGTTACCTCGAGCGCCCGGCCCGACGACGAAGTGCGCAAGAAGGTCTCGGCGGTCCAGCAGCGCCTCGTCAGCGAATACGGCTACGACGATCACAGCGCGAAGGAAGCGCTCAACTACGTCACAACCCTCTTGGCCCAGGAGTAGCGGGCCCGGGAGAAACTGGTGGACGAATCGGACCTCCAGGCGACGAACCAGCGTATCAATGGATGGTACGAGCTGTTCTCGCGAGGTGCGCGCGACTGGCTGCGCCACAACGAGAAGGTCCGTGACGCCGTGCGCGAGCATCTGCCGGAGATCATTGCCGGCGCCGACGTTGTCGGTGGCGGCGCCCGCACCGTGCGCGTGCCCGTGCGGATGCTCGAGCACTATCACTTCCGCCTGCGAAAACCGAGCGAGAAGGAAGGCATCGGCCAGGGCCCCGCCAAGCCCGGCGACGTACTGGCGAAACCGGGCCAACCCGGACCCGCCAAGGGAGCCGGCGGCAAGGACGACGGGGGCATGGAGTTCACGCTCGAATTCAAGGTGGAAGACATCGTCGACTGGTTGTGGGAGGAGATGAAGCTCCCGAACCTGAAACCTCGCGTCGGCAAGGCCGATGAAGTCGACTGGACGCGCGAAGGCTGGGATAAGCGCGGCGCCCGCTCGCGCCTCGATCGCAGGCGGAGCCTGCGTGAATCGATCAAGCGCCGGGCAGTCCAGGGCAAGTCGCCCGCGTTCACGGACGATGACCTGCGTTTCCGTCAGCTCGCGAAGCGCGAGCAACCCGCGGTGCAGGCGGTGGTGTTCCTGCTCCTCGACGTGTCGGGGAGCATGTCGGAGCGCGATCGGCAGCTCTCCAAGACCTTCTTCTTCTGGGCGGTGCAGGGACTGCGGCGCCAGTACCGGCAACTCGATACGGTCTTCGTGGCGCACACGACGGAGGCCTGGGAATTCAGCGAGCAGGAATTCTTCGACGTGAGCGGCACCGGCGGTACCGTTGCGTCCACGGGGCTCGCCAAGGTGCGCGAAATCGTCGACGCCCGCTTCAGTCCTTCGCGCTACAACATCTACCTCTTCTATGCGTCCGACGGCGACAACTACACAGCCGACCGGCCGCAGGCCGAAGCCGCGCTCAGGAGCGTCGCCGAAGTCGCGAACTACTGCGGCTATCTCGAAGTCTCGACCGGAGCGGACCGCGAGATGAATTCCGAGACCGCCACGCTCTTCAAGGAGGCCGCGGGCAGCGCGAACACTGTCGGCAGCTTTCCGCTCGGACGCACCGAAGACGTCTGGGATGCGGTGCGTCACTTCTTCAAACAGCAAGCCGAGGTGACCTGAACCATGAGTGGCGAGTGGCGCGATTTTCTGCCGGCCATCGAGAAGCTCGCCGTCTCCGCGGGACTCGATTACAACCCCGTGGAATTCGAAGCCGTGCCCGAGAGCTTCATGATGGAGATTTCCGTGTACGGCCTCCCGGTACGCATGCCTCACTGGTCGTTCGGCGTGCGTTACATCTACCAGCTGATTCAGCACCGCATGGGTCACTCGCGGCTTTTCGAAGTCGTGTTCCCGGGCAACCCCGGCCACGCCTATCTCGCGCGCAGCAACAGCATGGCCGAGAACGTGCTCGTGACCGCGCACGTGCTGGGACATGCGGATTTCTCCCGCAACAACCTGCTCTTCAAGCGCAGCCAGCAGCAGGTGAGCGACAACATCGTCGAACACGCGGCCCAGCACGCACGGCAGATCGCCCGGGCCATCGAGGAGCACGGTCAGAAGCGCGTGGAGGCGGTGCTCGACGCGGCGCTTGCGCTCGAGCAGCACATCGATATCGACCAGTCGGTGCGCCGCGAGCGCTATCCCGAATACCTGGCCGATCCGTCCGAGGCTCTGGACGACACGTTTCGCACGCGCTTCAATTCACTGGAAGCGGAGGAAGCCGCGAAGAACCCCGCCGTGCGGCAGCGCGCCCCGGTTCCGCCGCGGCCGGAACGCGATCTCCTGTGGTTCATCGCGAACTACGCACCCGAGCTCGAAGGCTGGGAGCGCGATATCTTCCTCGCTGTGCGCGAGGAGTCGTTCTATTTCTATCCGGTGTTCGCGACGCAGATCATGAACGAAGGTTGGGCTTCGTACTGGCACGCGCGGCTCCTGCGCGAAGCGAATTTCCTGCCGCAGCAGATCTACGTTGATGCGATCAAGTGTCACTCCGACGTCGTCCGACCGCTCGCGAGCGGTGAGAGCGTTGCGCTCAACGTGAGCCCATACTTTCTCGGTTTTTCGATCTGGGAGGAGATCGTGAAGCGCGATGGCCTCGAGGCCGCGCGCCGGATCCTGAAGGAGGACGACGACTTCAGCTTCATCCGCAATCATCTAACGGTCGAAATGGTCGAGAAGCTCGAACTCTTCCGCTATCGCGCGGAGGCCAACGGCTCGGTCAAGGTGACCGATCGCGACGTGGACGCGCTGCGCGAGGCGCTGCTCGCTCCAAAATACAATTTCGGGGCCCCTGGCGTCGCCGCCACGCACATCCGCGTCGACGGCACGCTCGACCTCCTGCACGATCACAAGATGGACGGCCGCGGACTCGACGTCGAACGTGGCAAGAAGGTCCTCGAATACCTGCACCGCGTGTGGCGCCGCCCGGTCGTCATGCACACCATCGACGAGCAGGGCGCCGCAATAGAACTGGCCGCGTGAAAAAGGGGACAGAGTCATTTTTCGCACCGGCTTTGGCGAAAAATAAATCTGTCCCCTTTTTCAATGTGGCAAGTAGTGATCGACCAGCAGCAGCGCGAAGGTCAGCATCAGGTACTTGATCGAGTAGTGGAACGCCCGCATCGGAAGATCGCGCGCGCGGCGAACGTTGCATGCGCACCGCATAGCCGACGAAAACGCCGTTAAGCACCAGCGTGCCCGCGAGATACACGAGTCCAGACAAGCGTGTCAGCACCGGAAGAAGGCACACGAGCGTCAGCAGGATCGTATAGAAGAGGATATGGAGTTTCGTGTACTCCGACGCCGTGCGTCACCGGCAGCATCGGGATGCCGACTTTCGCGTACTCGTTGCGCCGTGCGATTGCGAGCGCCCAGAAGTGCGGCGGCGTCCAGGTGAAGACGATGAGAAACAGAAGCAGCGCGTTGGGGTCCACGGTATTTGTCACGGCGGCCCAGCCGAGCACCGGCGGCGCGGCGCCCGCGGCGCCGCCGATCACGATGTTCTGCGGCGTCGCGCGCTTGAGCCAGACTGTGTAGACGACGGCGTAGCCGATGAGCGACGCGAACGTCAGCACGGCAGTGAGCGTGTTCACGAGCGTCGCCAGGATCAGCATCGACGCCATGCCGAGCACGCCAGCGAACGCGAGCGCGGAGAGCTCCGTCAGGTGACCGCGCGGCAGCGGGCCGATTCTTGGTACGCGCCATGACAGCATCGATCCGGCGGTCGAGCACGTGATTGATGGCCGCGGCGCTCGCGGCAGCCAGCCAGATGCCGAGCGTGCCGAAGATCAGTGCCTTGAGCGGCGGCAGCCCCGGCACGGCCATGAACATGCCGATGACGGCCGTGAAGATGATGAGCGTGACGACCTTGGGCTTCGTCAGTTCGAAGTAATCGCGCCAGCGCGTGCTCGCGACGTCGGCCACGTCGCCAGGCACGTCCTTGCGAATGGGTTTGACCGCGCTCATGGGGGCCGGGAGATTATCACGCCGGTCCGTCAGAAGCGCCGCTCGCCGGCGAAATAGGTCGGACTCAGCGGCCGGAGTTTCTTCAGCAGCACCACGACCGACGTCAAGAGGAGCGCTGCGCCTGCGTTATGCAACTCGGCGAGCGATAGCGGGAAGGTCATCATTACCATCGTGATGCCGATGACGATCTGCGCCGCAAGCGCAGCAAGCACTCCGAGGGCGGCGAACCTGGCGCGCTGCGACTTGCCGCTGACGAGCGTTGCGAATGTGACTACCGCAAGCACGATGGTGGTGACGACGGCGCCGAGCCGGTGCGCGAAATGGATGGCCACCCGCGCAGGGTGATCGAGCACGCCGCCCGTGTAGTCGACGCCGAGCGGATGCCAGAGAGCGAATCCGTGCCTGAGATCCATCGATGGCCACCACTCGGCCTGGCAGGTCGGAAAGTCCGGGCAGGCGAGCGCTGCGTAGTTCGAGCTCACCCAGCCGCCAAGGGCAAGCTGCACGACAAGAATTGCGAGACCGATGAGCGCCCAGCGTCCGAGCCGTCGCTCGGTGTGAGTTGGGCTCCGTATTTCGGGACGCGTGACGAGCCAGACGAGGAGACCCAGGGTCGTGAGTCCTCCGATGAGATGCGTGGTCACGATAATTGGCTGCAGCTGCCAGGTCACCGTCAACGCACCGAAGATGCCCTGCAGGATCACGAACGCCAGGAGAAATACGGGCAAGGCGACCGGGAGATGGCTTTGCTTGCGGCTCGTCACCGCAAGGAATGCAAGGGCCGCGATGAGGATGCCAAGGCCACCCGCGAAATAACGGTGCGTCATTTCTCGAATTGCCTTCGTGTACTCGACCGTCTGTCCCGGAAAAGCGCGCTCGACAGCTTCTGTATTCGTCGCCGCGCCGCCCGCCGTCCAGTGGCCGTAGCACGTCGGCCAGTCGGGACAGCCGAGGCCCGCATCCGAGAGCCGTACGTAGGCGCCCAGCACGACGACGCCGAACGCGAGTATCGCGGCGGTGATCGCGATGCGGCGGAACCAGCGGATGCGGACGTTCGGCGCCATGGCCCCTTTTACCCGATCTGCGACAGCTTGAGCAGCCGCTTCAGGTCCTCGAGGAGCTGTTTCGGCTGGCTGTCCCTGGGGTGCGCCATCATCAGGTTGCCGAGCGGGTCGGCGACATAGATCCGTCCGGCATCGGCCGCGGGACCGGCGTCGGTCGGCAGCAGAGCGATGAGCTTCGCCGCTTCGGCACTGCTGCCCGGCGTGACGATGAGGCCGGGATGTTCGCGCTCGAGAAATTCGCGGTCGCAGCAGGGATCCGTGGCGACGAACAGGCGTTGCACGCGATCCATATCCTGATTTAGCGCGAGACGCACCTGGCGGATCTGATAGAGCGCGTCATGGCAGCGCTCATCGCAGCGGCCGGGCCCGACATAGATCAGCGTCCAGCGATGGCGCAGGAAATCCGCCGGCGTCGCTCCCCCGTCGATCGTGGGCAGCGCGAGCGCGGGTAGCGGGCGCACCGGTTCGATCAGCGCGCCGTGGTTCACGCTCCCCGCCGGCCGCCAGCCGGCTGGCGCGTAATAGAGCCACGTGGCGATCGCGAGCGGCAGGAAGAAAATCGCTGCAACGACGAGAAAGATCGTGCGCCGCCGGCGCGCGGGCGGAGCCGAAGCTGTCATGGCGAGACCCGTTTGCGCAGATTGAGAATGACGTAGAGGATCGCGAGCGCGAGCGCCATCGCGAACCATTGCACGGCATAAGCGATGTGGCGTTCCGGCGCGAAACCGGGCGGTGTCCAGTCGCGCTGGAAACCGTCGGGCTCACTCGCATCGAGCAGGACGAGCCGCGGATAGAGCTTGCGGCCGAGCGCCGCTTCCAGGTCCGGGAACGTCGGATAGTTCATGAGCTTCGGCCAGGGGGCCGGCGTCGCCTCGCTCGTGGTGCCCGCGATGCGGATGCCGGGCACCGGCAGTTCGTCGATCCTGCCGCGAATCTCACGCGGCTCAGTCGCGACGTCGAGCACAGGCCAGTCCGTCCGGCTGTTGCCGAGTGGAAACCAGCCGCGATCAACGAGGATGGTGCGTCCGTCGTCGAGCCGGAACGGCGTGAGCGTGCGAAAGCCGGCCCGCTCATCGTGGGTCATGTTGTCGAGCAGTACCTGGTGCGCGCCGTCGAACTCGCCGGTGGCGCTCACATGCTGGAAACGCTGGAGGTCCTGCGATCCGGCCGAGGTAAGACTCACCGTCGCATCGGTGCCCGCCGCAAACTCCGCAAAGAGCTGCCGCTTGTAGTCCGCACGCGCAAGCTGCCAGCGTCCAAGCGCGATGAAGGCCGCGAGGAGCGCAATCGTAGCGAGCGTGCTCCAAAGGCGCGGCTCGAAACTTCGCTGGGCGATGAGAAATGCCAAGATATACTGCCGTTGCCTGCTTCAAGAGGTGCGCATGGATCCCATCAAGCTGCTGATCCTCGTGATCTTCGGCGCGATCGTCTGGAGCTTCGGTTCGGCCGCGTGGTACCTGACGCACAACGGCGGTGACAGCCGGAAGTTCGCGCGTGCGCTCACCTGGCGCATTGCGCTGTCCGTCGGACTCTTCATCCTGCTGTACGTTCTCTACCGCAACGGCCTGATCAAGCCGTACCAGGTCTATGCGCCGAGGGGCTAGAGCCCCTTGCTTCATAGCCAGTAGACGAAGAGGAACAGGCCGAGCCACACCACGTCGACGAAGTGCCAGTACCAGGCGACGCCTTCGAACGCGAAGTGTCGCTGCGGCGTGAAATGGCCCTTCATGACGCGCACCCAGATCACGGTGAGCATGATCGCGCCAATGGTGACGTGCAGGCCGTGGAAGCCGGTGAGCATGAAGAAGGTCGAGCCGTACACACCGGAGCCGAGCGTGAGGTTCAGCTCGGTGTAGGCATGGTGGTACTCCATTGCCTGTAAGCCGACGAACGTGAACCCAAGGAGGAAGGTCGCCGCCAGGAAGACCTTCAGCAAGCCCCGATGACCGGCCCGCAGAGCGTGATGCGCGATCGTGACTGTCACGCCGCTCGAAAGCAGGATGATCGTGTTGATGAACGGCACCCCGAGCGCCGGAATGATTTCAAATTTTCCGCCGACGTTCGCTGGACCGTTGGTCGGCCAGACGGTCTCGTAGCCGTTCCAGAGCAGAAGATTCGAGAAAATCTTGACGCCCTCGCCGCCAAGCCATGGCACTGAGAACTGACGCGCATAGAAATCGGCGCCGAAGAACGCCGAGAAGAACATCACCTCGGAGAAGATGAACCACATCATTCCCATGCGAAATGACCGGTCGACCTGCAGGTTGTAGAGGCCGGCTTCGTTTTCCTTGATGACCTGGCTGAACCAGCCGAAGAAAAGGATGGCGAGCATTGAAGCGCCGAGGAGGAACACGTACGGCGTCCTCACCCATTCATTGAGGTAGCTCGCCGCACACAGCATCAACACGAAGAGGGTGACCGAACCGAAGAACGGCCAATACGTGCCTTCGTTCGTGCCATGCGGCAGGAAGTACTTGTTGGAGCCGTGGGCGTTGGAATGCGTGTCGTGTGCCATTCTTGCTCTTTCCTCGGTCGAGTTCAGCGCGCCGCGACTTGCGGCAGTTCGTATAGCGTGTATGCGAGCGTCAGCCGGTCGACGTCACGCGGCAGCGCCGGGTCGACAATGAAACGCACGGCCATGTCGCGCCCCTCGTTCACGGCGAAATGCTGGGGCGTGAAGCAGAAGCATTCGGTCTTGCGGAAATAGGCCGCCGCGGAGCCCGGCGCGATCGAAGGTACGGCCTGCGCGGTCGTCGGGCGTGCGAGCAGGTTGTGCGCGAAGAACGCCGTCGAATACAGGCGCCCGGGCTGGACCTGCATCGAATGCACCGTCGGGCGGAATTCCCAGCTGCCGTAGGTCGGCAGGTTGCTGATGAATTCCACGGTGACGAGACGGTCGGCCTCGGGCTTCTCGACGACGGTCGCGCGCTCGGCGAGCAACTTCTGATCGCCGTAACCGGTGACCTCGCAGATCACGCGATAGAGCGGGATCAGCGCAAAGCCGAATGCGAACGCCGCCGCCGTCATCAGCACGAGGCGTCCGGTGAGCTGGCGATTGGCCCTGCGGCGTGCGTCAGGCATGAGATCGTGCGCGGTAGATCGCCATCGCGATGAAGCCGAAGAAGAAAGCGGCCGCCACCAGCGTCCACGTCAGGGCGCTGCGTCGGATGCGTTTTTTCATTTCGGCGTCGTTCATATGCCCTCACCCAAACCCTCACCCCGGCCCTCTCCCGCAGAGCGGGAGAGGGAGTGGAGTCGCGGAGTCAATGTTCCGCGCCGCGGGCGATCGTCGTCACGTCGGGCGCCGATTCCCAGGTGTGGTACGGCGCCGGCGATGGCAATTCCCATTCGAGGCCGTGCGCAGCTTCCCAGGCGCGCGCCGGCGCCTTCTGACCGCCGCGAATGCACTGCCAGATCACGATGACGAACAGGATCTGCGAGAAGCCGAAGCAGAATCCGCCGAACGAGGAGACCATGTTCCAGTCGGTGAACTGCGTCGAATAGTCGGGGATTCGGCGCGGCATGCCGGCAAGCCCGAGGAAGTGCTGCGGGAAGAAGAGCACGTTCACGAAGATGGCCGACAGCCAGAAGTGCCACTTGCCGAGCTTCTCGTTGTACATGTGGCCGGTCCACTTCGGGATCCAGTAGTAAACGCCCGCCATGATCGCGAAGATCGATCCAGGCACGAGCACATAGTGGAAGTGCGCGACGACGAAGTAGGTGTCGTGATACTGGAAGTCCGCCGGCACGATCGCGAGCATGAGCCCCGAGAAGCCGCCGATCGTGAAGAGGAAGAGGAATGCGAGCGCGAACAGCATGGGGGTCTCGAAGGTGAGCGAGCCCCGGTACATCGTCGTCGTCCAGTTGAAGACCTTAACGCCCGTCGGCACGGCGATCAGCATGGTCGAGAGCATGAAAAAGAGTTGGCCCGCGAGCGGCATGCCAACGGTGAACATGTGATGCGCCCAAACGATGAACGACAGGAACGCGATCGAAGCCGTCGCGAAGACCATCGATTCATAACCGAAGAGAGGCTTGCGGGAGAAGGTCGGGATGATCTCGGAGACGATGCCGAATGCCGGCAGGATGAGGATGTAGACCTCGGGGTGGCCGAAGAACCAGAAGATGTGCTGGAACATCACCGGATCGCCGCCGCCCGCCGCGCTGAAGAAGCTCGTGCCGAAGAAATGATCGGTGAGGAGCATCGTGACGGCGCCCGCGAGCACTGGCATCACCGCGATCAGGAGGTACGCCGTGATGAGCCAGGTCCACACGAACAGCGGCATCTTGAGGAGCGTGATGCCCGGCGCGCGCATGTTCATGATCGTGACGATCACGTTGATCGCGCCCATGATCGAGGAGGCGCCCATCAGGTGGATCGCGAAGATCGCCATCGGCAGGTTGTCGCCGCCCTGAAGTACGAGCGGCGGATAGAGCGTCCAGCCGCCTGCGGGCGCGCCGCCCGGTACGAACCACGTGCCGAGCAGGAGCATGAATGCGAATGGCAGGATCCAGAAGCTGTAGTTGTTCATGCGCGGCAGCGCCATGTCTGGCGAGCCGATCTGCATCGGGATCATCCAGTTGGCGAAGCCGACCCAGGCCGGCATCACGGCGCCGAAGATCATGATCAGCGCGTGATTTGTGGTCAGCGCATTGAAGGTCACCGGATCGAAGATCTGCAGGCCCGGATGCCAGAGCTCCGCGCGAATCGCAAGCGCCATCGCGCCGCCGAGGAAGAACATGATGCACGCGAAGGTGAGATACAGCGTGCCGATGTCCTTGTGGTTGGTCGTGAAGAGCCAGCGCGACATGCCGTAAGGCTTCGCGTCGTGGTCGCCGTGGGCCGAATCGTGAGCGTGGGACGTTGCCATGGAGACCTCGGCTCTTTACGAATTCGTGGGACTGGTGGGAGCGGCAGCGGCGTCGGCCGGAGCGGGCTGCGCGGCCGGAGCGGCCGGCACGGCTTCAACGGGCGGCTTCTGCGATTCGAGCCAGCGGGCGAAGTCCTCCTTGCTCACCACGTCGACGACGATCGGCATGAAGCCGTGATCGCGGCCGCAGAGCTCCGCGCATTGCCCGCGGTATGTGCCGGTCGTGTGCGCGCGGATCCAGAGCTCGTTGACGAAGCCCGGAATGGCGTCCTTCTTCATTCCGAGCGCTGGCACCCACCAGGCGTGGATGACGTCATTCGCCGTGAGGAGGAGGCGAACCTTCGTGTCGATCGGGATGACAACGTGATGATCGACCTCGAGCAGGTAGTTCTCGACCGTGTTCGGATCGATGCCCGAACCGCGTTCACGCGCGAAGTTGCTCGACTCCGCGAGCGTCGAGAAGAAGTTAACGCCGCTGTCGAGATAGTCGTACTGCCACTTCCACTGATACGCCGTCACCTTGATGGTGAGTTCGGAATTGCGCGTGTCCTCGATGACGATGAGCGCCTTCGCCGCGGGCACCGCCATGGCAATCAGGATTACGACCGGGAGGAGTGTCCAGACGATCTCGAACTTCGTACTGTGGACGAAAGTCGTGTCGGCCACGGCACCCCGGGACTTCCGATATCGCACCATCGCATAGATCATCGCGCCGAACACGAGCACCGCGATGCCGACGCAGACGAGGAAGATCAGCATGTGCAGGTCGTAGATGATCTTGCTGAGATCCGTCACGCCCTGGGTCATGTTGAGCGCGTCCCAGCCAGCGAAAGCCGGACCGGCAAGACCCGCAACCGCCGCTGCGACCCAACCGCTCGCAACCAACCAACGCTTCTTCGACATGGATACCCCTGCTCTCTTGTTCGCTCTTGTCACGCGCGCGCCCCGGCGGCCAGGGCCGGCGATTCGCTGTTCGCTCCCACCAGGCGCTTGAGGCGCAGCGCCAGCCGGCGCCGTTCTTCCTCGTTCAGAAATCCGCCGACCTCGACCCACCGGCCGTGCGACTCTATCGTGAGCCGGCTCGGATGCAGCGCGTAAAACGGTGCGCGAAGTTTAATCCGCGCCCAGTGGCGAGAGAACACGACACGCGTTAATTCCCCGCGCACCACGGTCTCGATCACAACCTCGTCCTCGCTCAACAGGATCCGTTCGCGCCAGTGCCGCCGCCGCATGCTGGCGGCGAGCGCCCAGAAGAGCGCAACGAGCTCAAGGCCCGCAAACGGCAGCACCGGCCAGTACCCCTGCACGACGAAAAATACCGCGATAGCGAGCGTGACGAACCCCAGGGTGCCGAAAAAGAGCGCCGCGTCGCGGGGCGACAGCGAGCTGTTCGGAGCCAGCTCGATGCGCTCAACCGGTGTAGGGACGGCCGGGTGAATCATGCGTCCGCGATACTTCGAGGCCCGTGGGAGAGGGCGGCATGGTAGCGAAGTCAAAAACTTAGAGCAAGACAATGACTTGCGATTGATTCGCGATTCGCCTCCACGCCCCATCCGAGGTCGGCGATGCAGGGGGCTCGCAGGCGTTCGGCTAGGGCCGCGAGGCTCGCGGCACGCTCCTCCATGGGAGGTTGGGCGTCGTTCGCGACCCAGCCGGCGAGCAACTGACCAGAGGCGGCGATCGCCTCGGCCGTGAGCAATGCGTGATTGATGCATCCGAGCCGCATACCAACGACCAGGATGACGGGCAAGCGGAGCGCCGCGGCCAGATCCGCCATCGTCCTCGCCTCGCCGATCGGGACGAGCCAGCCGCCGGCGCCCTCGACCACCACCGAATCGGCGCGGGCCGCGAGCTGCTCGAATCCGGCGACGAGTCTCGACAAATCGATGACAACGCCGGCCCGACGGGCGGCGACATGCGGTGCGATGGCCGGCGCAAACGCGTACGGATTAACTTCATCGGCGGTCAGCTTGACGGAGCTCGCGGCCTGCAGGGCTCGAGCATCGTCGTTGATGAGCCGGCCGTTCACGAGGGCGCAACCGCTCGCAACCGGTTTCATGCCGGCAACGCGTGCCCCGGCGCCCGCCAGCGCGTGCAAGATCGCAACAGCGACGCGCGTCTTGCCAACACCGGTGTCGGTGCCGGTGACGAAGAAACCTCGCGGCCAACGCTTTGCCCTCATGGGCGCCGCGCAATCTGGCTGACGGGAATCCGGATTTCAGACGGAGCTTGGCGGGGTTCGCGAACTCCCGCGCGGGCGCGTCCGAAGATCACTTCGTAGGTCGCGGGAAGTCGCCCATCGACGCGGAACGACTCGTAGGCCGCGGCAAGCTTCGACAGGCGTTTGCGGCCCGTGAGGCCTCGCGGCCGGCCGGCATTCACGTTGTGAGCGCCGATGGCCTTGAGGTCCTGCATCAGCGCGCGCAGGTCACCATACGTGAGCGTGAAGCGTTCGACGTCGAGCACCGGATCATCGAAGCCGTTGCGACCGACGGCTTCGCCGAAGTCGTGCATGTCGATGAAACGATTCACGTGCGTGTAGCCGTCCACCGCGGCCCAGGCTTCGCGAAGTTCACCGAGCGTGGCGGGACCGAACGATGTGAAATGCAGCCAGCCGCCGGGCCTCAAGACGCGTGCGAATTCCGCGAGCGCCCGATCCGGTTCCGTCAGCCATTGCAGCGTCAGATTGCAGAACGCGAGGTCCACCGTGCCGCTCGCAAGCGGCATCTGCTCGAGATCGGCGCAAACGCGCGCGAATCGCCGGAACCACCCCTGCTGGCGCGCGTGCGACCTGCAACATGCGCTCCGCAAAATCAAGCGCGATGACGGTTGTGCCGCTGAAGCGGCGCTGTAGAGCGCGGGTTGCGTAGCCTGTGCCGGCGCCGGCGTCGAGAACCACGCGGGGCTCGATGTCCGTGATCCGTTCGAGCAACTGCTCGCGGACCCGGGTCTGCAGGACCGCGTGCGCATCATAACGTGGACTCGCGGCGTTGAATGAACGGCGGACCGCAGCGTGCGGCAGGTCGAAATCGCGGGCGCTCATGAGCCGGCCTCGAGCTGTGCCCTGCCAAGAAATGCTGTGACAGCACGGCAGAACTCGGCCGGATGCGAAAGGAAGGGAGCGTGGCCAGCCCGGGGAATGAGTTCGAGGCGCGCACCCGGAATTTGAGCCGCGATCGCGCGAGCGGCTCCCGGCGGCGTCATGCGGTCGTACTCGCCAGCGATCACGAGGGTCGGTATCGCGACGCGCGCGAGGCGCTCGCGCAGGTCGGCGTGGCGCAGGATGCCGAGGCCGGCGCGCAAGGCTTCGAGTCGCGGTTCGCCCCCCGCCAGCAGTTTCTGCCGTAGCTCCCGGAGCGTGGCGCGAGCGTGCTCGTCCCCTTTCGCCTGCAGTCCCAGAAATTCCCGCACCGTCGCTGCGTAGTCCGTCTCCAGCAGGCTCGCGAACTCGTCGACGGCCGATTCCGGCAGACCGTGAGGCCAGGCATCGGCGCGCAGGAACCGCGGCGTTGTCGAAACCAGAACCAGGCGATCGATTGCGCGTCGTGGCGCCAACGCCAGTTTCAGTGCTGCCATGCCGCCAAGTGACCAGCCAAGGAGCGACGAGCTCTCTGGCAGGACAGGCAGCAACACCTCAGCCAGCGATTTCAGATCATGAAACTCCGGCGGCCAGGAGCTTGCGCCGTGCCCGGGAAGATCGACGCGCAGGACGGTGAAGCTGCGTGAGAGCGCCGGAACGATGGCGTCCCAAACCAGCGAATTGAGTCCCCAGCCGTGCAGCATCACGAGCGCCGGACCCGAGCCGCTGGTGTCGACCTTGAGGCTCATCGCGCCAGCGCGGTCAGCGCGCGCAGCAGGCGGTCGAGATGTTCATCGGTATGCACCGCCGACAGAGTGATGCGCAGACGCGATGTGCCGGGCGGTACGGTCGGCGGCCGGATGGCTGCGACCCAGAGGCCTTGCGCGGCCAAGGCCGCGCTCGCCGCGAGCGCACGAGCCGGCTCGCCCAGGATGACGGCCTGGATAGGCGTGCTCGATTCCGTGAGCGCGAGGCCAAGATCGCGTGCGCCTGCTCGGAATCTTTCGATGAGCGCGCGCAGGCGATCGCGTCGCCAGCTGTCGTCGATCGCAATTCGCAACGATGCACGGGTCGCCGCGGCAACGGCAGGAGGCAGCGCCGTCGTATAGATGTAGCTGCGCGCCTTCTGGATCAGAAACTCGATGAGTTCCTCGCTCCCGGCGACGAACGCGCCGAACGTGCCGAACGCTTTGCCAAGCGTGCCGACGAGCACCGGTACCTCGTCGATGCCGAGTTCCGCCGCTTCAATAGAGCCTCGTCCTGTCGCTCCGACGACGCCGAGTCCATGCGCATCGTCGACGACGAGCCAGGCACCCTGTGAGCGGCACTCGGTCGCAATCGCCGCGAGCGGTGCGATGTCGCCGTCCATGCTGAAGACACCGTCGGTCGCTACGATCGCACGCTCGAACGCTTGTTCCTTGAGTAGACGTCCGAGCGCCTCGGACGAAGCGTGCCCATAACGCTTCAGCGTCGCGCCCGAAACGAACGCGGCATCGAGGAGCGATGCGTGATTCAGCCGGTCTTCGGCTACGAGCGCGTTACGCCCGGCAAGCGTTGAAATCGCAGCGAGGTTCGCCATGTAGCCAGTGGAAAAGAGGAGCGCCCGCGGCCGCCCGACGAATGCCGCGAGTTCCTCCTCGAGCGCGTGATGCTCGCAGCTGTGGCCCGTCACCAGATGCGACGCGCCGCTGCCGACTCCGTATCGATTCGTCGCGGCAATGAATGCCGCGCGCACTTGCGGATGGCGACTCAGTCCCAGGTAATCATTGCCGCAGAAATTGATGCGCCGCTCGCCGTCGACGATCAGATCGATGGCGCTCTCCTCGTCAAGGAAGGATTCGACGACGCGCCGCGAACGATAGAGCTCCGCCGCGCGGATCTCCTCGAGTGCGGCGCCGAGGGTCTCGGAGAAGGAAGCCATCGAGCCTCAGTCGGCGACGCGCGCGCCCTCGGGCTTGAGGCCGAGGCGTGCGAACAGGCCCCGGTCATGAGCGACGTCCGGGTTGCCGGTCGTCAGGAGCTTTTCGCCGTAGAAGATCGAATTCGCGCCGGCGAGGAAGCAGAGCGCCTGCAGTTCGTCCGACATTTCCGTGCGCCCTGCGGACAGCCGCACGTGCGATTTCGGCATGAGCAGGCGCGCCACGGCGATCGTGCGCACGAACTCGAGCGGATCGAGTTTCTCCGTGCCCGCGAGCGGCGTGCCTTCAACCTGCACGAGTTCGTTGATCGGCACGCTTTCGGGATGCTCCGGGAGCGTCGCCAGGCGTTGCAGGAATTCGACTCGGTCCTGGCGCGTCTCACCCATGCCAACGATGCCGCCGCAGCAAACGTGCATGCCGGCGTCTCGCACGGCATCGAGCGTGTCGAGCCGGTCCTGATATGTGCGCGTCGTGATGATGTCGCCGTAGTAGGCTTCGGAGGTGTCGAGGTTGTGATTGTAGTAATCGAGTCCCGCGGTCTTCAGCGCCCGCGCCTGCGGGCCGCTCAGCATGCCGAGGGTCGCACAGGTCTCGAGCCCGAGCGCGCGCACTTCACGCACCATCTCGACGATCGATTCGAGCTGCTTGTCTTTCGGGGAGCGATAGGCGGCGCCCATGCAGAAGCGCGTCGCGCCCGCATCGCGCGCGGCGCGCGCACGCGTCACGACTTCCTCGACGCTCAGCAGTTCCTCGCGCTCGACGTCCGTCGTGTAGCGCACGCTCTGCGGGCAATACGCGCAGTCCTCCGGACAGCCGCCGGTCTTGATGCTGAGGAGGGTGCTCACCTGGACTTCGTTCGGGTCGAAGTGGCGGCGGTGCATGGACTGCGCCGCGTGCACGAGATCCATGAACGGCTGGGCGTAGAGGGCGGCGACTTCGGCGACTGTCCAGTCGTGCCGGGTGCCGTCGATGCGCGGAGCGAGATTGGCGTTCATCTATATCCCTTGAGATCCGCAGGTTTCTGACGACGAGCGCAAGCGCGTGCGGCGCTAAGCTGAATGTGCGCGAGTATCCGGAGCCGTCCGGCGAGTGTCAACCAATGGCCAGCCTCGAGGTTCACAATTGGCTGCGGACCGTCCAGGGCTTGCTGCTGCCACCGACCTGTATCCGCTGCGGTTCGTCCGGGCACGCGCCCGCGTTCGATCTGTGCGCGCATTGCGAAGCCGAATTCGTGACGAACGATATCGCCTGCGTAGCGTGTGCCTTGCCCCTGCCGGCGAATACCGTCGGGGCTTGCGCGGCGTGCCGGCGCCGGCCCCGGCAATTCGATGCCGCCTTTGCGCCCTATTTATATGAGTATCCCGTCGACCGGCTGGTGCAGCTCTTCAAGTACCAGGGACATCTCGAAATCGGTCGCGTGTTGGCCGAACTCGTCGCCCGCGCACTTGCGGCGGAGGTCGCGGTCAGGCCCGATGCGTTGATTCCAGTGCCGCTCGCCCGCGCAAAGCTGCGCGAGCGCGGATTCAATCAGGCGCTCGAACTCGCACGCCCCATCGCGCGAGCTTTGTCGCTGCCTGTGCGCACGGATCTCTGCACGCGCGTACGCCTAACGCAGGACCAGGCGGGACTCGGCGCACGCGAACGCAGGCGCAATGTGCGAGGTGCGTTTCGGACACAAGTTAAGGCGATGCCAGGTCATGTCGCGCTCATCGACGATGTGCTGACGACGGGCAGCACCTGCGAGGAGCTCGCGCGCGAACTCAAGCGCGCTGGCGCGCTGCGGGTCGATGTGTGGGTAATAGCGCGGGCGAATGCCCGAAACTAGTGTCCGAATTGATAGTCGAGCGCGAGACCGATGAAGACGGCCATGCCGAAATAGTTGTTATTGAGGAAGGCGCGAAAGCAGCGCTCCGGCTCGCGCTTGCGGATGAGGATCTGCTGATAGAGAAAGAAGATTCCGCCGGCGATGAGTCCGAGCCCGTACCAGAAGCCGAGCCTGAGCTCGCGGCCGACGAGGGCCAGGCCGAGCAGCACCATGAGCTGCATCGCCGCGATGATTACCCGATCCATGTCGCCGAACAGAATCGCGGTTGAGTGCACGCCGATCCTGAGGTCGTCTTCGCGGTCGACCATCGCGTAGAGCGTGTCGTAGACCGCCACCCAGAGAATGGTGGTGAAGAAGATCACCCAGCCGATCTTCGGCACGCCACCGAGTTCGGCGGCGAAAGCCATCGGCACGCCCCAGGAAAAAGCGGCGCCGAGATAGAACTGGGGCAGCGCGAAGAAACGTTTCACGAACGGGTAGCTCACGGCAATCGCGCAGCCGATGACGGCGAGGACCTGTGCGTGGCGGTTCAATTGCAGAGCGAGGGCGAGCGACGCGAGCGCCAGCGCGACAAACACTGCGATCGCCTCGTAGGGCGAAATGCGGCGCGCTGCAAGCGGCCGATCCCGCGTGCGCTTCACGTGGGGATCGAAATCGCGGTCGGCGTAGTCGTTGATGGCGCAGCCCGCCGACCGCATGAGGACAGTACCGGCGAAGAAGATCAGGAAGAGGTTTTCCGACGGGTGGCCCGCCGTCGCGACCCATAGCGCCCAGAGCGTCGGCCACAGCAGGAGCCAAATGCCGATCGGCCGGTGCAGGCGAACGAGCAGTGCGTATTCGCGCAGCGTTCTGCCCGCGCGGTCGATCGACTGCTTGAGCGAATTCGCGATCGGCATTCGCTCAGCCCACCTTGCCGTATTCACTGCCGATCCCGATCCAGCGCGCCATGAGGGGCGGTATGTTATCCGGATACCCCTCCTGCATCAGCACGGCCGCACGCTGCACGCGAGGCAGGAGGTCTGCATCGCGCAGGAGGTCCGCGACACGCATTTCGACGAGACCCGTCTGGCGCGTGCCGAGAAGCTCCCCTGGTCCGCGCAGTTCCAGATCCTTGCGCGCGACTTCGAAGCCGTCGTTGGTTGCGCGCAGCACCCCAAGCCGTTCGCGCGCCATGTCGCTCAACGGCGGCCGGTAGAGCAGCACACAGGTGCTTTCCGCCCGACCACGGCCTACGCGGCCGCGCAGCTGATGCAGCTGCGCGAGACCCATACGCTCCGCGTTGTCGATCACCATGAGGCTCGCGTTCGGCACGTCGACGCCAACCTCGATCACCGTGGTGGCGACGAGCAGCTGAAGGTCGCCCGCCTTGAATCGCTGCATGGCCGCCTCCTTCTCGCGCGGCGGCATGCGGCCATGAATGAGGCCGACGCGAACGCGTGGCAGAGCCTCGGCAAGCTGCGCCGCCATGTCCTCCGCCGCCTGCTGGTCGAGCGCCTCCGATTCCTCGATGAGCGGACAGACCCAGTACACCTGACGGCCCTCCGTGCAGGCATGATCGATGCGTTCGACCACCTCGTCCCGGCGGCTCTGCGGCAGCACGACGGTCTTGATCGGGCAGCGGCCGGGAGGCAGCTCGTCAATGACCGAGACGTCGAGATCCGCGTAGGCCGTCATCGCCAGAGTTCTCGGAATGGGTGTCGCCGTCATGATGAGCTGATGGGCGAAGCGTTTATCGCGCGCGCCCTTGGCGCGCAGGCGTCGGCGCTGCTCGACGCCGAAGCGGTGCTGCTCGTCAATGATCGCGAGGGCAAGCCGCGCGAATTCGACGCCTTCCTGAAAGAGCGCATGTGTGCCCACGACAATAGGGATTTCGCCACTCGCGACCGCCGCGAGCAGATCCTTGCGCGCGCGGCCGGTGATCTTGCCGGTGAACAGGGCAACCGCCTGCTTGAGGGGCGTGAACCAGCGAGTGAAATTCTCCGCATGCTGTTCGGCGAGTAATTCGGTGGGCGCCATCACTGCGACCTGGCGGCCGCTACCGACCGCACGTGCTGCCGCGAGCGCCGCCACAATAGTCTTGCCCGAACCGACATCGCCCTGGATGAGCCGGAGCATCGGGCGCTCACGCGCGAGGTCGTGATCGATCTCCCCACGCACGCGACGCTGGGCGGCGGTCAACGCGAACGACAGATTGTCGAGCAGCCGCTCCGCCAGTCTTCCTTCACCGAGAGGCCACGCGGATTCCTTGTCGACGTCGAGCCGCAACTGGCGAAGGCTCAGGTGCTGCGCCAGCAGCTCTTCGAATGCGAGCCGCCGCTGCGCGGGATGCCGGCGCCGCGCCAGCTCATCGAGATCGGCGCTCGCGGGCGGGCGATGGACGAATCGCAACGCTTCTGTGAGCGAGGGCAGTTGCAGCTCGCTAGTGACGGACTCCGGCAGCCAGTCCCGGACCTCCCCTTCGCCCAGCACACCGAGTGCGAGCGTCGTGAGCGTACGCAAGCGTCCCTGCTGTAGCCCCTCGGTCGTCGGATATATCGGTGTGAGCGACTGGTCGACCGACAACGACTCCGTGCCCTCGACCCGCCGATATTCCGGGTGCACGATTTCGAGCCCGGCCGGTCCGCGGCGAACTTCGCCATAAAGACGCAGCCTCGTGCCGCGCGCGAGTCCAGTCTGCTGGCTCGAGTTGAAGTGGAAAAACCGTAGCGTCAGCCAGCCCGATCCGTCCGTGACACGGCACAGGAGCTGCCGCCGCCCCCGATACACAATTTCGCTCAACTCGACGGTCGCCTCGACGGCCGCACGCGCCCCTTCCGTGAGTTCGCCGATCGGACGCACACGTGTGCGGTCTTCGTAGCGCAACGGCAGCAGAAACCAGAGATCCTGTACGGTCCTTACGTTGAGATTCTCGAGGCGCGCGGCGAGCGACTCGCCGACGCCGGCGAGACTCGTCACGGATCGCTGCTCGGGCGCAACCGCAGCCGCAACCGCGGCTGGCTTGCGGGCGGCCGGTGTTCGAGTCCGGCTCGCCAATGTCAGCTCGGGCAATGGAGGATGCAGTCGATCTCGATGCGCGCACCTCGCGGCAGCGAGGCGATGCCCACGGTCGAGCGCGTCGGATACGGTTCGCGCAGATATTCGGCCATCACCTGATTCACGATCGGGAAGCTCGCGAGGTCGGTCAAGTAGACGGTGAAGCGGACGGCGTCATTCAGGGTGCCGCCGGCCGCCTCGGCGATGGCCTTGAGATTCTCGAACACCCGCCGGATCTGTAGCTCGATGTCGTTCGATACGAGCTGGCCCGTGGCCGGATCGAGCGGGACCTGGCCCGAAACGTACACGGCGTCACCGACGCGCACGGCCTGGGAGTAAATGCCGATCGCCTTGGGGGCGCCAGCGGTGGCAATGATCTCGCGATTCATGGACGCCATTCTAGGCCAGCGTGCGGGTGACCCGCATGACGTCCGGCATATTGCGGATCATGCGCATGACGCGGGCGAGCTGCTTGCGGTCGCGCACCTGCAGCTCGAAGTTCATGATCGATGTGTCACCGTCGCGGCTCGAGAGGGTGACGTGATCGATGTTGGTCTGCGTATCTGCAATCGCAGCAGCCACCTGTGCGAGCACGCCCATCTTGTTGACCACTTCGACGCGGATCTCGGAGCTGAAGAGCCGCTCCAGCGCCTTCTCCCAGGCGACCGAGATCCACTTCTCGGGCTGCTTGCGAAAGCCGGTGACGTTGTGGCAGTTCTGCCGGTGGATCACGACGCCGCGTCCGCTCGACAAGTTCGCCATGATCGGGTCGTCCGGAATCGGGAAGCAGCAGCGCGCATAGGAAACGACGAGACCTTCGGTGCCCGCGATCACGATCGGCGTGGCATCGCGCCCCGCCGCGCCTTCCTTGCCGGGCTCGTGCCCCGGCAGCAGCGCGCGGGCGACGAGTGGCGCGAGCCGTTCCCCGAGGCCGATCCGTTCGAACAGGTCCTCCGGGCTTGCCAGCCCGAATTCGCTCGCCGCGGCCTTCTGGCGCTCCGTGGGGATCTTCTTGAGGCTCAGCTCGAATTCCTCGAGCGCTTGATTCAGCATCTTGCGGCCGAGCTCGATCGCTTCGGAGCGCTGCATGTTCTTCAGGTAGGCGCGGATGGCGCTGCGGGCCTTGGCGCTGACCACGAAATTCACCCAGCTTGGATTCGGGCGCGCGCCCTTTGCCGTGATGATTTCCACCGTCTGGCCGTTGCGCAGTGTCGTGCGCAGCGGCACGAGACGCCGGTCGATTTTCGCTGCGACACACCGGTTGCCGATGTCCGTGTGCACAGCGTACGCAAAGTCGACCGCGGTCGCTCCGCGCGGGAGCCGCAGGATTTCGCCGCGCGGCGTGAAGACGTAAACCTTGTCCGGGAAGAGGTCCACTTTGACGCTCTCGAGGAATTCCTCGCTGTTGCCGCCATCCTGGATCTCGACGAGCTGTGACAGCCACTGCCGCGCATGATCGGCGGGGGTGCTCGCTGCTTCCGCGCCGCCCTTGTACTTCCAGTGCGCAGCGATGCCCGCCTCGGCGACCTTGTGCATTTCCTCCGTGCGGATCTGTACTTCGATCGGTATGCCGTTCGGGCCGAAAAGGGTCGTGTGCAGCGACTGGTAGCCGTTGATGCGGGCGATCGCGATGTAGTCCTTGAAGCGGCCGGGCATCGGCTTGTAGACACCGTGCACGACGCCGAGTACGCGATAACAGGTGTCGACCGTATCGACGACGATGCGAAAGCCGTAGACATCGACGATTTCACTGAGCGCGAGGCCCTTGTTGCGCATCTTCTTGTAGACGCTGTAGAGATGCTTCTCACGCCCGTCGACCATCGCCTTGATGCCGCTCTTCGCGAGCGCGCCTTTCAATGCCTCGGAGATCTTGCCGAGGAATTGCTTCTGATTGCCGCGCGCGCGCTTCAGCTCTTTCTCGAGCACGCGGTAGCGGTGCGGGTAGAGCGCGCGAAAGCCGAGATCCTCGAGCTCGAGCTTGATGGTGTAGAGGCCGAGGCGCTCTGCAATTGGCGCGTAGATCTCGAGTGTCTCGACCGCGATGGCGCGGCGCTTCGGTGCCGGCACCGAGCCGAGCGTGCGCATGTTGTGAGTACGGTCGGCGAGCTTCACGAGCACGACGCGGATGTCGCGCACCATTGCGAGCAGCATCTTGCGGAAGCTCTCGGCCTGCGCCTCCTTGCGGCTCTTGAAGTGAATCTGGTCGAGCTTGGTGACGCCGTCGACAAGCTCCGCGACTTCGGGCCCGAAGCGGGTGGCGACTTCCGTTTTCGCCGTCGGCGTGTCTTCGATGACGTCGTGCAGGATCGCCGCCATCAGGGTCTCGGCATCCATATGCAGCTCCGCGAGGATGTTCGCGGCCGCAACGGGATGGGATATGTAGGGCTCGCCCGACAGCCGCTTCTGACCACGGTGTGCTTCGGCGCCGAATTCGTAGGCGGCCTGGACCCGCTCCACCTGCTCAGGCGGCAGGTAGCTCTCGACGGTCGAGATCAGCTGATTGATGCCAGTGGCGCGTCTTCCGCCAGGCAAGAAGCCCAGAATGGAAGACGCATAGTCCACTAGCTCGCCTCCTTGGGCGGGTTACTCTCCGAGGCCGAGTTGCGGCGCGCGGAAGTCGATGGCGGGCTCGAACTCCATCGCCGGCGGCTCCGGTTGCGGATCCGGCTCCTCGAGCATGGCGGGCGTGACGTGGCCCTCGGCGATTTCGCGCAGGGCGACGACCGTGGGCTTGTCGTTCTCCCAATCGACCATCGGCTCGGCGCCGTTCGCGAGCCGGCGGGCGCGCTTGGCGGCCAGCAATACGAGCTGGAACAGGTTATCGACGTTCTGCAGGCAGTCTTCGACAGTAATGCGGGCCATGACGAGCGCAATCCGGGGGAGTGGAACGGACGCGGAGTGTATGGAAATCGGCCTCGAATTGCCAGCTAATCCAGCAGCTTGCGCGCATGGCGGATGAGCGCCGGTTGGCCGCTTTTCAAGGCGTCGCCACGCCTTTCGACAATGCTCTTGAGGTCTGCGACCGCACGCTCGAAGTCATCGTTGATGACAAGGTATTCGAAGTCCTGCCAATGGGATAGCTCGGTCACGGAGTCCCTGAGCCGGCGGGCGATTACTACTTCGCTGTCCGTCGCCCGCGCCCGAAGCCGCTGTTCCAGGGCTGCGCGCGAGGGTGGCAGGATGAAGATCGTGATTGACTCCGGTAGTGCCTTGCGAATCTGCGCTGCACCCTGCCAGTCAATTTCTAGGAGGAGGTCCTGTCCGCGGCCGAGTGCAGCTTCCACCTGTTCCCTGCCGGTGCCGTACCGGTTGTCAAAAACCGTGGCGTATTCGAGGAAAGCGTTGCGCTTTACCATCCCGTCGAAGGTTTCAGGGCTGACGAAGTGATAGTCACGGCCGTCCACCTCGGTGGGTCGACGGTTGCGCGTGGTGAAGGAGGTCGAGACGGCCATTGCCGGCACTTCCTTCATCAGTGCCTTCACTAGCGAGGTCTTGCCCGTGCCGGACGGCGCGGCGATGACGAAGAGTCGGCCGCGGGTGGCGGCCTTCGATTGCCCGGCGGTCGGCGTCATTCGATGTTCTGAACCTGTTCGCGCATCTGCTCGATCAGTACCTTCATGTCGATCGCCGCACGCGTCGTCTCAAGGTCGTTCGACTTCGACGACAGGGTGTTCGCTTCACGATTGAGTTCCTGCATCAGAAAGTCGAGGCGCCGGCCTGCCGCCTCCGGCAGCCCGATGACCTTCAGGGTTTCTTCGATGTGACCGCGCAACCGCTCGATCTCCTCGTCGACGTCCATCTTCTGCGCGAGCAACACAAGCTCCTGTTCGACGCGCTCGGGATTCGCGGGCACCGCCAGCTGTGCGAGCTTCTCGTTGATGCGCATGCGCATGCGCGTGCGCACTTCAGGCAACCGCCGTTCGACAGCCGTAACGAACTCGCCGAGACTGGCGCATCGCTGCGACAGGAATTCACGCAAGCGCACGCCTTCGCGCGAGCGCGTGGCATTGAATTCCGTCAGCGCGTCAGCAAGGAGCTGCTGCGCGGCGGCAAGGACCGGTTCGATGTCGGGCGGACTGTCGCGGATCACGCCTGGCCAGCGCAATACGTCGATCGGATTGATCGCACTCATGAGGCGCTGGTCCGGAGTCCTGTCGGATTGGTACTGGCGCGCGATTTCACGGCCCTGCTCGAGCACCCGCCCGGCGAGCTCGCGATTGACCTCGAGCGAAATGGCGCGCGCCGCGGGCCGGAAGTACAGCGTAACGTCGATCTTGCCGCGCTTGGCAGCAGCGCCGATGGCCTGCCGGAAGAGGCCTTCGGCTGCGCGAAATTCTTCCGGCAGCCGCAGGCCGATTTCGAGGTAACGATGATTGACCGCGCGCAGTTCCCAGGCGAGCTGGCCCCAGTCCGCAACGAGTTCGCGGCGTGCGAAGCCGGTCATGCTGCGTATCATTAGTTTGCGCCGGTGGTCGTTCGCTGTGCTGGCGGCGTCGCGGGATGCTATAAAGCGCGCCAGCATCAAGTCCACCAGAGTCTAGCGGAAACGGGCGGTCGAATCTTGCAGATAGAGTATGCCGACGTCTCTCTGCTCGGCCATCGCGACGACAACCAGGATCGAGTGTCGATCGCCGTTGCCGAAAACGCGGCGCTCCTCGCCGTTGTTGATGGCATGGGCGGTCACGCGGAGGGCGCCAAGGCCGCCGAAACTTCGCTCGCGTCGATGCTTGAAAGTTTCTGGCAGACGAGCCACCCCGTCTTCGATCCCCTCGGATTCCTGCATATCGCGTTGAGCCGCGCTCACGATGATGTCGTAAGTCTCGGCGCGGATCTCGCGCTCGAAACCCGACCGCGCGCGACCTGCGCCGTCTGTCTCGTGCAGGACGGCGCCGCGTACTGGGCGCACGTCGGCGACAGCCGCGTCTATCAGATTCGCGCGGCCGCGGTACGCGAGCGAACGCGAGATCACAGCCACGTCGAGGTACTGCTGGCGGAGGGCCTCATCACCGAGGCCGAGGTGCAGGGCCACCCGATGCGCAATTTCGTGGAGTGCTGCATTGGCGGCGACGCCGCCGTACCGGAAATGTCGGTTGCGACGCGCAAGCCGCTAACCGCGGGCGATATCTTGCTGCTTTGCACGGACGGCTTGTGGGCCAATCTTAAGGATCCGGAGATTGCCGCGTTCTACAAGCCGGGCGGCAAGAGCCTGCGTGAATCGCTCGAGACGCTCGGCAAGCGAGCGGTCCAGGCGTCCGCTCCCTACAGCGACAACGCGTCGGCAGCCGCGCTGCGCTGGATGGGCTGATACGCGGGTCGCCGCGCCGCGATCCGCTATCATCCCTGCACTAAGCTACGGTTCCCCGAGGAATTCTCATGCGCCCCAGCGGCCGCACTCCGGACCAATTGCGTCCGGTTCGTTTCACCCGGCACTTCACCCGTCATGCGGAAGGCGCCTGCCTCGTCGAGTGCGGTGACACCCGAGTGCTCTGCACTGCGACCATCGAGGATGGCGTACCGGGATTTCAGCGGGGCAGCGGCCGCGGCTGGATCACCGCGGAGTACGGGATGCTCCCGCGCTCGACGCACACGCGTACAGCGCGTGAAGCGGCCCGGGGCAAGCAGACAGGGCGAACCCAGGAAATCCAGCGCCTGATCGGTCGGTCACTGCGGGCCGTCGTCGATCTCGCCGCCCTGGGTGAGCGCACTGTGACCATCGATTGCGATGTCTTGCAGGCCGATGGTGGCACGCGAACCGCGTCGATCACCGGTGCATACGTGGCGCTTGTCGACGCCGTGAACAAGCTCGTGCAGCGACGGGCGCTCAGTGCGAGCCCCATTCACGGACAGGTCGCCGCCGTGTCTGTCGGCATCTGCTCGGGCGTTGCCGTGCTCGATCTCGACTATGCCGAAGACTCGCAGGCAGAGACCGATATGAACGTCGTCATGAACAACGGCGGCGGATTCATCGAGATCCAGGGCACGGCCGAGGGCCACGCCTTCCGCCGCCACGAGCTCGATTCGCTCCTTAATCTGGCGGCGCAGGGCGTCGGACAGCTCCATGCCGCTCAACTGCAGGCGCTTGCAGCTGGCTGAAGCGATGCGCCGCATCGTGCTAGCAACCGGCAATCGCCACAAGCTGCGTGAGCTCGGCGCGCTGCTGGCGCCGAGCGGCATCGAACTCCTCCCGCAGGACAGCCTCGGTGTGCAGCCCGTCGAGGAGACCGGCCACAGCTTCGTCGAAAACGCGCTGCTCAAGGCAAGGCATGCGTCCGAGCTTGCGGGCCTTCCTGCCATTGCTGACGATTCCGGCATCGAGGTTGACGCGCTGAACGGCATGCCGGGGGTCCACTCCGCCCGCTACGCAGGGCCGGCTGCGACGGACGAGGAAAATCTTCGCAAGCTCGAGCAAGAGCTTGCAGGCGTGCCGGATGATCGCCGCGGCGCGCGCTACGTCTGCGCAATGGTTTACGTGCGAACGGCGCTGGACCCGGCGCCGGTGATTTGCGAGCGACTTTGGCCGGGGCGCATCGCGAACGTCCGCCGCGGCGGCAACGGTTTCGGTTACGACCCGGTTTTCATCGTGCCGTCGCTCGGGATTACGGCCGCGGAACTTGATCCCGAGCGCAAGAACGAGCTGAGTCACCGCGGCCAGGCACTGCGGGCGCTGCTTGCAGCGCTGTCTGGGGCCGCTTGACGCCCGCCAAAGGACCTGGACCCGTGCTAGAGACGCCGCCGCTTTCGCTTTACGTTCACTTTCCCTGGTGCATTCGCAAATGCCCCTATTGCGACTTCAATTCTCATGCGACGAAAGCGGCCGTGCCCGAACAGCGCTACGTGGCGCTCCTCCTCCAGGATCTGGCGCGGGAACTGCCACGTGTCGAAGGGCGTAGCCTGCAGACTATTTTTCTGGGTGGCGGCACTCCCAGTCTGTTTTCTCCCGACGCCATGTCTGGGCTGCTCCAGGGCATACGCAAGCTCCTCGCCGTTGAGGCGGGCGCCGAAATCACGCTGGAGGCCAATCCCGGCACGATCGAACGCGGGCGTTTCGCGGACTATCGCGCCGCCGGTGTCACGCGCGTGTCGCTCGGCGCGCAGAGCTTCAATGCAGAGCACCTGCGTGTGCTGGGACGGATCCATTCCGCCGAGGAAACAAGACGGGCCGTCGCCGAACTCGCGCAGGCGGGCATCGACAACTTCAACCTCGACCTCATGTACGGATTGCCGAGGCAGACGATCGCCGAAGCGCACGCCGATCTCGAAGCGGCGCTCGATCTCGATCCCGCCCATGTTTCGCAATATCAGCTGACGCTCGAGCCGGGCACCGCGTTTTTTCACGCGCCGCCGCCGCTGCCGGCAGACGACGAGACATGGGAAATGCAGGTGGAATGTCAGGCACTGCTCGCGGAGCGCGGCTACGCGCAGTACGAAGTCTCCGCGTACGCGCGTGCGGGGCGCGAGTCCCGTCACAACCTCAACTACTGGGATTTCGGTGACTATCTCGGGATCGGTGCCGGAGCACACGGCAAGGTCACGCTATCGGGGTCTGCAAGTATCATTCGCACGACCCGATTGCGCGGACCTAGGGAGTACATGGCAGCAGTCGAGCGGGAAACTCCCTCAGAGGAAGCCGCAATCCCGGCTGAGCAGCTGCCTTTCGAGTTCATGTTGAACGCTTTGCGCCTCAAGGCCGGCTTCAGCCGGCGTGGCTACGAGGCACGCACCGGACTACCGCTGTCCGGGCTCGATCCGGCATTCGATTGGGCCCGCAATCGTGACCTCGTGCGGTCTACGACAGGGGGTGGATGGCAGTGCACCGACCTCGGCTATCGATTCCTCAATGATTTGCTCGCCCGATTTCTCCCGGAAAGCCCTTCGCCAGCAGGGGATGCTTATGCACAGGGACGGACAATGGAGTCAGTGGCGGAGAGATGCGATTGATTCTGGGTGCAGTAGCTACAATAGAGAGTCTAACCATTTGATTTATATTGTGAAATCGATATGACTATTTTTTGAACAAAACAACAGAAATGCAGAATCTGGCCGTATTGCTGCAGCGAGTGCGCGATCTCGTGCACAGAGTTATCCACAAGAACTGTGGATAAGGAAAAAACACTCGGTTGATCGGCTACTTAACTATGGCTCCTCAAGCGGGTGCTGTCCCCGGGTGGCTCTCGGCACGGTCTTAAGGTCTTGTCGCTATCGGGGCCCCCCGTTACACTTCGCGCCCCTTTTTTTTCGGCCTGCACACCCCACTTCGAGCAAGACCATGAAAAGCGAAATTCATCCTGAATACAAAGAGATCGAAGTGACCTGCAGTTGCGGGAACAAGTTTCATACGCGCTCGACGCTCGGCCATGATCTGCAGATTGAAGTCTGCTCGAACTGCCACCCGTTCTACACGGGCAAGCAGAAGATCGTGGACACCGGCGGTCGCGTGGACAAATTCCGCAAGCGCTACGGGATAGGCGCGAGCTGATTTCACGCCGGATCGTCCCGCCAATTGGGAACTCCTTGTCCCGGCGTGGGATCGTAGGCATAACTTTGCGATCCTCGGGGCGGAGAGTTCCCGTAATGCACGTACGACAATCGCTCATGGCCGCTGTGCTCGCGGCCGTGTCACTCGCGTTCGGCACGCTGCTGGTACAAACGGCGACCGCGGCTACTACGGCTGCCGATCCGAATTCCGCGCCAACTTCGGGGGAGCGGGAGACTGGCCGCAAGGCGTACGAAGAGATCAGCAAGTACTACGGCATCTACGAAGACCAGGCGCTGCAGGACTACATCAATACCGTCGGCCAGAATCTCGTTCGTCACAGCCACATGCCGAACGCGGAATTCCACTTCAACGTCCTCGACACTGAAGATTTCAACGCTTTCGCGACCGAGGGTGGCTACGTCTACGTGCATCGCGGGCTGTTGGCCTACCTCAACTCCGAAGCGGAGCTCGCGACAGTCGTCGGGCACGAAATCGGTCACGTCACCGCAAGGCACATGGCCAAACGCAAGGTCCAGAACGTCCTCACCAGCATCGCAGTCACCGCGGCGGCAATCATGACGCAGAACCAGGCTGCGGCGCAGCTTGCCAATCTCGGCGGCAACGCCTGGCTCGGTGGCTACAGCCGCGAGCAGGAATCCGAGGCGGATCGCCTTGGTGTCGAGTATGCCGCCAAGACCGGCTATCGCCCTGAAGCGATGGCCGACGTATTTCGCACGTTCCAGGCGCAGGAGCGATTCGAGCGCGATCGCGCCAAGATGGAGCATCGCGACCCTCATCTCTATCACGGTGTCTTTTCCGATCACCCGGCGCCCGATGACCGCATGATCCAGGCCATCAAGATCTCCGCGAACTTTCAACCCGCGGAAGGCCAGGGAATCGAGAATCACGACGAGTACCTGCACCGGATCGAAGGCCTGCCGTACGGCAGCAGCAAGCGGCAAGGCATCGTTCGGGATAACCGCTTCTATCACTCCGAGCTCGGCATCAGCCTCGCTTTTCCAAAGGGCTGGATCGTTGAGAATGAACCGACGCGCCTCGTTGCCCGTTCGCCGGGCGGCGACTCGCTCATGCAGATGACTGCTGACGCGCGGCCCGACAAGCTGTCTCCGCGCGAATTCCTGATCAAGAACTTGCGCAGCAGCAACCTTTCGTCTGGTGAAGAGCTGACGATCGATGGCTACGACGCCTACACGCTGATCGACCGCCACGGTTCACCCTTCGACGAGGGCAGTGGCCCCGTGCGCTACGTTGCCATCTACAAGGACAAGTCGGTTTACGTTTTCGCAGGCGCAAGCCGTTCGAGCGTCAAAATGATGCCGGCCGCCGACCTGGTATTCGTTTCCGTCGCGGAAACTTTCCGCCGCATGCGGCCTTCGGAATATCCGCTTGGCGAGCCGTATCGCATCAAGCTGCTGCAGGCGACGGCCAATACCCGCATTGGTGAGGTGGCGAAGGAAATCCCGCTTCAGCGCAAGGAAGACTATCCGCTCGAGACCATACGCCTTCTCAATGCGATGTATCCAAAGGGCGAGCCGAAGGAAGGCCAGCTCTTCAAGACGATTCAATAATCGCCGTCGCCGCGCAGGCGCGTTTGCCTTGATTCCCGGCGCGGACCATGTAAGTCTGCCCGCCACTGCGGATTCGTGTCCGCCCGCAGCGCGCCGCAGTTCCGACGGAAAGCAGCCGATGGCCGAAAAGAATTTCACGCTTACCGATCCTACGACCGGCAAGACCTCCGATTTGCCGGTGCGAAAAGGCACGCTCGGTCCCGACGTGCTCAACATCGCGACCATAGCCAGGGATCACGGCGTCTTTACCTTCGATCCCGGATTCATGGCGACGGCGAGCTGCGAAAGCCGCGTCACCTTCATCGATGGCGATCAGGGCGTCTTGCTGTACCGCGGCTATCCCGTCGAGCAGCTCGCCGAGAAGAGCTCGTTCCTCGAGGTCGCGTACCTGCTGCTGAACGGCGAGTTGCCGACCGCACCGGAGCTCAAGGAATTCACCGGCAACATCGTGCACCACACGATGATCAACGAGGCGCTGCTGCGCTTCTTCAACGGTTTTCACTACAACGCGCATCCGATGGCGATGGTATCCGCCGTGGTCGCTTCGATGTCGGCCTTCTATCACGACTCGATGGACATCCATAATCCGCGGCACCGGGAGATATTCGCGCATCGAATCGTCGCCAAGCTCCCGACAATCTCAGCCGCTGCCTACAAGCACTCCCTTGGCCAGCCGTTCATTTATCCGCGCAACGACCTCGACTATTGCGCGAACATGCTCAACATGTTTTTCGCCGTGCCCTGCGAACCGTACAAGGTCGACCCGGTGGCGGCACAGGCTCTCGACCTCCTCTTCATCCTGCACGCCGATCACGAGCAGAACGCGAGCACTTCCACCGTGCGGCTTGCCGGGAGCACGGGCGCCAATCCATACGCCGCCATCTCCGCCGGCATCTCGGCACTCTGGGGTCCGGCGCACGGTGGGGCGAACGAGGCCGTTCTCGCGATGCTGGAGGAGATTGGCACCGCGGCCAATATCCCGAAGTTCCTCACGCTCGTGAAGGACAAGGCGAGCAGCGTGCGGCTCATGGGCTTTGGCCATCGCGTTTACAAGAATTTCGATCCGCGCGCGAAGATCATCCGCGCGATGTGCCACAAGGTGCTCAAGCAGATGGGTCGGACCGATAATCCGCTCTTCGAGCTCGCGTTGCGCCTCGAGGAAGTCGCGCTCAACGACGAGTACTTCGTCTCTCGCAAGCTCTATCCGAACGTCGATTTCTATTCCGGCATCATCTACAGCGCGCTCGGCATACCGCGCTCGATGTTCACGGTGATGTTCGCGATCGCGCGGACGGTCGGCTGGGTCGCTCACTGGCTCGAGATGATCTCGGATCCGGCGATGCGGATCGGCCGCCCGCGTCAGCTCTACCTCGGACCCGAGCGGCGCGACTACGTCGCGATAGGCAAACGCGGCTGATCAGGATTCGTCGACGAGCGCTTCCAGCTCGTCGCGGTTCGCCCGCTTCATCGGGCGTCCGTCCACCGGACTGTAGGGCGACTGGCGAATTCCATCCCGCGGAAACACCATCGCTTCAACCGCGTGCTCGCCAGCGTGAAAGCGCACACCGGGGTAGCTCACGATACGTTCCGCATCCATGCGCACGCGCCGCTCGATCACGTCGTGCGGGATGCCATGCTCCAGCAGCTTGATTGCGACCGATTCCGGGCGATCGGCGAACAGGTGCAGGCTGATGTCGTTGTGTGGCGTCGCCGTCCCGCTCAGTACAGGGCCGACGAGGCGCGGATCGAAATCGCTTAGCAGCGTCATGGTCGCGAGTGCCGTTCGACGCTGGCGGTCGAGCGAGCGCGGATGATCGTCGGCGTCGAACAGTCTCTGGTACTCGACCAGAGCCTGCTCGATCTCGGTGTTCTTCGGCAGCACGGCGGCCTCGACCACACCGAGCCGCTCCGCAGCCTTGCGCTTCGCGAACAGGTAATCCTCGATGCCGTGCTCGGCCATGATGCGCGCGGCTTCCTGGGCGAGTGCGAGTCGAACCTGATCGGCGCGGCTGGAGTTTCGTCGCGGCATGTGAGTGCAGTCAGAAGAGAGGTTCGTCGTCCTTGTCGTCTTTGTCCGGGGTGCGCGGATTGGAATTATCCTGACTCGCTTCGGTGGGTAGAGGCAAGTGGCCTTCGATGAAAATCTCGAGGATCCCGTTCGGATCGTCGCTGCTCGCAATTTCGCCGGTAGTCGGAGATATGCGCACCGTCACCAGGCCATCCGGCATCGGCCGATGCTGCTCCGGCACGCCCTGCAACGCCTGCAGCATGAAGTACGTCCAGGTGGGCACTGCCGTGCGGCCGCCTTCCTCGCCGGCACCGAGCGAGCGTTCGTCGTCGAAACCGACCCACACCGTCGCGACGAGATTCGAGGCGAAACCGCTGAACCAGGCGTCGTGATGATCATTGGTCGTCCCTGTCTTGCCTGCTAGATCGCTGCGCCCGAGAACCATTGCGCGCCGGGCCGTCCCGCGGCGTACGACATCTCCCATCATGTCGCTTACCAGCCAGGAATTCTCCGGGCGTATGACGAGCGGTGCCTGGTTGGCGGCTGGTACCGTCGCAAGCCGGCCGCCCGGCGATTCGTCGCCTGGAGTCAGTGTGTAGTCAGGGTGCGCGTCCGCGCACTCCGCGCACACGACGGTCGGTGACGCCGATAGCAGCACCTTGCCTTCACCGTCCTCGATGCTCTCGATGAAGTAGGGCTTGATCCGGTAACCCCCGTTCGCGAAGACGGCGTAGCCGGATGCGAGCTGCAACGGCGAGACCTGCAGGCTGCCGAGGGCAAGGGTGAGATTCTCCGGCAAAGCGCTGCGGTCGAATCCGAAACGGTTGACGTAATCCACCGTGAATTTCGTCCCCATCGCGCGCATAAGCCGCACAGAAACGAGGTTGCGTGACCGGACCAGGGCTTCGCGCAGCCGCGTGGGGCCGTAGAATTTGCCTGTCACGTTCTGCGGCCGCCACGTGTTCTCCATCGAACTATCTTCCATCACGACGGGCGCATCCAGAATGACGCTCGACGCCGTGAAGCCGTTCTCGAGTGCGGCGGAGTAAATGAAAGGCTTGAACGCGGATCCCGGCTGACGCCTGGCCTGTACCGCGCGGTTGAACTTGCTGTTGAAGAAATCGAATCCGCCGGTCAGCGCGACGACCGCGCCGTCGCGTGGATCAACGGCGACCAGGGCCGACTGTGCGTCGGGAACCTGCGCCAGCTCGATGAGCTTGCCCATCATGAGCACATAGACGATGTCGCCGGCATGCACGACGTCGGCAGCCTTCTTGATCTCGGGTCCGACGCCGCCGTCGGCCGTCGCAGCGCGCGCCCAGGACAAGCCGGACCACGGAATCGTAGCGCGGCTGCCGCCCTTGACAGTCACATCCGCCGATTGGTCTTGGACGCTTGTCACGAGTGCCGGTGCCAGACCGCCGATCGTTGGATAGCCGTCGAGCACCTGATCGATCGATTCCGGTGTCTTCGGGACCGCGGCTTCATGCCCGCCGGGGCCGCGGTAGCCGTGGCGCCGGTCGTACTCGATCAGCCCGACGCGCAATGCGAGGTTCGCTGCCGGCTGCAGTAACGAGTCGAGCGTGGTGACGACACGAAAGCCTTCCGAGTAGACGCGCTCGCCGTACTTCTGCACCAGCTCATTGCGAACCATTTCACCGAGATAGGGCGCTTCCACATCCGTCGCCGGACCGTGCAGCTGCGACTGCATAGGCACTTGTCGTGCGGCCTGCTCCTCGTCCGGTGTGATCTTGCGCAGCTCGCGCAAGCGGCGCAGCACGTACGCGCGCCGCATTTTCGCTTTCTCGGGATTGGTGACCGGATTGTCGTCCGATGGCGCCTGCGGCAGGCCCGCAATGGTCGCGATCTCGGCAAGATTGAGATCGTCCAGCTTCTTGCCGAAATAGACCTCGGCCGCCGCTGCGACGCCGTAGGCGCGCTGCCCCAGGAAGATCTTGTTGAGATACAAGCGAAGGATCTGCTGCTTCGTGAGTTCGCTTTCGATGCGGTAGGCGAGGAAGATTTCGAGAAACTTCCGGCGCAGCTTCTTTTCGCTTGTCAGCAGCATCACGCGCGCGGTTTGCATCGTGATCGTGCCGGCGCCCTGGTCCGGACGACCCGACAGTATGTTGACGATCAACGCGCGGCCGAGACCCGGGATGTCGATGCCATGGTGGCGAAAGAACCGATCGTCTTCGGCCGCCAGGAAGGCATCGCGAACTCGCGTGGGGATTTGGTCGTATTCGACCAGCAGCCGCCGCTCGTCGCCGTACTGGCCGATGAGCCGCCCGTCCCTCGTGTAGATGCGCAGCGGCACCGTCAGCTTGCCGCCTTGCACGATGATGTCGATGCTCGGCAGGCTCGCTTCCAGGTACGAGAAGACACATAGAAAGGAAAAGCAGACCAGGGCGACCGCCAGCAGACCGACCGCCACCAAGTCAAATGCCCAGCGAAAATAGCGTTGGTTCACAATAAAGCGCCTAACTTCTTGCCATAAAACAGGGGTTTATTCATAGTGCGCCCGGTCGAAGGGCAAACTCACTGAAAGGTGAGGACGCAAAGCCACCGGTCTAAAGGGATCAAGCCTATGACAGCGGGGTTGCCGGCCGGAACGTTAAACCATCTTTTTGGTGGAGCGCACGCGCTAATCGTTCCGGGCTGACTTGGAAGCACTGCTACGCTTGATCCCCTCCCACCGCGGCTCGGTGTTTCGCCGGCGCTGACTTGCAGCATTTGCGTGCTGATCGACAAATCCCAGCGGGGCCACGTAAGGCCTGTTGGTCCTGTGAGTGCGGTCACGTTTAACTTAACAGTTTATTGCTATATAGTTGCGCGAAACACTTAAGTGACGCCGTCGTTCTGGGGTTTAACTCTTTGTTCTGAATAGGAAAAGACAGTGCTATTCGGGAAACGTTCGCGACGCTTGCTCGGCCTTGACATAACGACGTCGTCGGTCAAGTTGATCGAGCTCAGTGAGAGTGGCGGGCAGTATCGCGTCGAGTCGTACGCGGCTGAACCGACCCCTCACAATGCCATCAACGAAAAGGCGATCGTCGACGCCGAAGCCGTCGGTGAAGCAATCCGTCGGGCGGTGAAGCGCTCCGGAGCAAGCGCGAAGGAAGCCGCGATCGCGATCAGCGGCGACGCCGCAATCACCAAAGTCATCCAGATGCCGCGCACTCTGAACGAGGGCGAGCTCGAAGGTCAGGTCGAATTGCAGGCCGACCAGTACATCCCCTTCCCCATGGAAGAGGTGAGCTACGACTTTCAGGTCATCGGTCCCTCGGAGAAAGATCCGGAGATGCTCGACGTCCTGCTTGTGGCAACGCGCACCGAGAACGTCGAGCAGCGCCAGGCCGCTGTTCAGGCGGCCGGCCTCGCGACGCGCATCGTCGATGTCGAGGCATTCGCGCTCGAGAACGCCTGCAAGCTCATGACGCACCAGATGCCGGACGGCGGCATCGACCGAACCATCGCGGTCGTCGATTTCGGCGCGAGCAGCACGACGTTCAGCGTCCTCAAGAATCTGAAAGTGATCTATACACGTGATTTCGCTTTCGGTGGCCAGCAGCTCACCGAGGAAATCATGCGCACGTACGGCCTCAGCATGGAAGAAGCCGGTCGCGCGAAGAAGGAAGGTGGTCTTCCGAGCAACTACCAGCCGGAAGTTCTCGATCCATTCATCGACGACATGACGCAGCAGGTCAGCCGGTCGCTCCAGTTCTACCTCGCCTCGGGCAGCGGTCGCGAGCAGCCCGATCAGATCCTGATCTGCGGCGGCTGCGCCAATATTCCGGGTGTTGCCGATGTAATTTCGAGCCGCGTGGGTATCACCGCCGAGAAGGGCGATCCGCTCGGGCAGATGAAAATGTCATCCAAGGCCAAGGCGCAGGCCGTGAAGAAGGATGCGACGGCACTTCTGACGGCTTGCGGACTCGCACTGCGGAGCTTCGACTGACATGCCAAGAATTAACCTACTTCCCTGGCGTGCCGAAGAACGGAAACTCCGTCAACGGAATTTCCTGCTGTCGATCGTCGGGGCAACCGTTGCGGCGGGCATCGTCGTGCTGCTGGTGAACCTCTTCTATGCCCAGGTCATCAGCAATCAGCAGGACAAGAACCAGCTCTTGAAGACGGAGATTGAGAAGCTCGATCTTCGTAACGCCGAGATCCTGGATCTGGAAGCGCAGAAGGCCCGCATGCGGGCGCGCATGGACATCGTGGAAAAGCTGCAGCGCAGCCGGCCGGAAGTCGTGCACCTGTTCGATCAGCTGGCGCGCACGGTGCCCGATGGCCTGTATCTTTCTGCAATAAAGCAGACGGACAAGCGACTCGAAATCAAGGGCGTTGCCCAGTCGAGCACGCGCGTGTCGGCCTTCATGCGCAACATCGACGCGTCGGAATGGCTCGACAACCCCGAACTCGAGGTGGTTGAAACGCAGAAGGGCAACACGCTCGGCAGCGACTTTACGCTCTTCGCCAACCAGGTCGGCGTCCAGCTGCCCGGCGAAGGGGAGAACCAGCCGTGAAATTCCTCGAGCAGTTCAAGAACGTCGATTGGCAGGACCTTGGTCGCTGGCCATTCGTCGTGCGCGCGAGCGCAGTCGGCGCCTGGCTGATCGCAGCGGTGCTCGTCCTCGGCTACCTCTTTGTCGTCAACGGCCAGTGGCCGCAGCTCGACCAGGAACGCAAGCGCCAGGACGACCTCTGGCAGGAATTCCTGAGGAAGCAGAGCAAGGCGGCGAACTTCGACGCGTATAAGGCTCAGCTTAAGGAAATGGAAAAGTCATTCGGCGCGATGCTGCGCCAGCTCCCCGGCAAGACCGAGGTGCCGAGCCTGCTTGTCGACATTTCGCAGACGGGCCTCGCCGCGGGTCTCAACGAGAAACTGTTCCAGCCGGGCCCAGAGATGAAGCGCGAGTTCTATGCGGAGCTGCCGATCAAGATCCGTCTCACCGGCAGCTATCACGAGCTCGGCAATTTTGTGAGTGGCATTGCGGCGCTCCCCCGCATCGTCACGTTGCACGACATCGAGATCAAGCCGGCGGAGAAGGATTCGTACGACGACCTTGTGCTCGATGTGACCGCCAAGACTTATCGCTATCTCGAAGATGACGAGAGCGCGGCGGCCACCGGGCCGGCGAAGAAAAGGCCGGGCCCTCAGGCTCCTCCCCCCATCACCCTCGGTCGATGACAGGTTGTGGCAATGATCATCGTTCGATCCAGACTCGCATTCGCACGCAGCGTGCTGCTGGCCGTCCTGGCGGTTGGCGGGCTCAGCGCCTGCTCCAACGACATGGATAAGCTGACGCAAGATATTGCCGAGGCGAAGAAGCGTCCCGGCGGCCCTGTCGAATCGCTGCCCGAAATCAAGCCATACGAAACCTTTGCATACGACGCGGCGACTGTGCGCTCGCCATTCGTGCCGGGCGCACCCGCTGCCGCCGCAAATGCTGGATTGCGCCCGGATAAACGGCGCAATCCCGAGTTCCTCGAGCAGTTCTCACTCGACACGCTGAAGATGGTCGGCACCCTCGATCTCGGGGGCCACAATTATGGCCTGGTGCAGACGCAGGACGGCCTCGTCCATCGCGTGCTGCCGGGTAACTACGTCGGCCAGAACGACGGGCGCATAACGTCCATATCCGGTTCGAAGATCAACCTCGTTGAGATCGTTCCAGACGGGGTCGGCGGCTATATCGAGCGTCCCGCCGCGCTCGGCCTGACCGACTAACCGTCGCGCTTGGTTCTTTAGGGAGTATCGAGAATGTCATACATGTCGCGTCCCATTGAGGCCTCACGCACGGCCGCACGCATTCCGCCCAGCGGGTGGGTTCGCGCGCTGTTCGGTGCCTTGGCCGCGGTGCTCCTGATCGGAATGCAGCCGGCGCTCGCACAGGAGCCCACGAACAAGCTCCAGAAGATCGAGGTGCAGACGCTGCCCGGTCAGCAGGTCCAGTTGCGACTCCTGCTCTCAGGGCCGGCTCCCGAGCCGCTGAGCTTCACGATCGACAAACCGGCGCGTATTTCACTTGATCTCCCGGATACGGGTCTTGCCCTCGAGTCACGCCGTATCGACGTCAATTCCGCCGGCCTCTCCACTATTCTCGCCGCGGAAGCGAATGGCCGCACTCGGCTTGTCCTGAACCTTGATGCCCTCGTGCCGTACACGACGCGCGTCGACGGCAACAGCATCGTTGTGATGTTAGGCGGCAACGCGCCGATCGCGACGGCCGCGGCTTCGAGCACTGCGCCGCGCGCACCGAGCTCCTCGGCAGGCGGCCCGCGCGCCATTTCGACTATCGACTTCCGTCGCGGCCCCGGTGGGTCCGGACGCGTCGTGGTCGGGCTCAGCGATCCGCGTACGCCGGTCAATCTGCGTCAGGAAGGCTCGCGAGTCATCGTGGATTTCGCTGGCGCGCAGCTGCCCAAGAATCTGATGAAGCGCTTTGACGTGACGGACTTCGCGACCCCTGTTCAGTCAGTCGATGCATTGAAGGCAACCGATGGGGCGCGTCTCGTAATCTCCGCTGACGGCAATTTCGAGCAGCTCGCGTACCAGTCCGACAACCAGTACACGATCGAAGTGAAGCCGATCGTCAAGCCGACCGGCCTCGAAGAGGAAAAGAGGTCGTACACGGGCGAGCGGCTCACGCTTAATTTCCAGGACATCGAAACGCGCGCTGTGCTGCAGTTGCTGGCGGATACCAGCGGCCAGAACATCGTCGTCAGCGATACCGTGCAGGGCAACGTCACGCTGCGTTTGCAGAACGTGCCCTGGGACCAGGCGCTCGACATCGTGTTGAAGACCAAGGGTCTCGACATGCGCCGGCAGGACAACGTCATCCTCGTTGCGCCTGCTGAAGAGATCGCGGCGCGCGAGAAGGCAGAGCTCGCGGCCCGCAAGGATCTCCAGGAGCTCGCGCCCCTTCGCACCGAGTACCTCCAGGTCAACTACGCGAAGGCGGAAGAGCTCGCGGCGCTGATCGGCAAAGGCGGCGGCGGCAGTGGCGGTGGCCAGTCGCTTCTTTCCGAGCGCGGCAGTATCGGCATCGATTCCCGCACGAATACGCTCCTCGTACAGGACACAGCGGACCGTCTTACCGACATCCGCAAGCTCGTTTCGACCCTCGATATCCCGGTTAAGCAGGTGCTGATCGAGGCGCGTATCGTCATCGTGAACGATGATTTTTCGCGCGACCTCGGTGTGCGCATGGGCCTTACGGGCAAGGACGAGCGCGCGGATGGGCTGCTCGCCGTCTCGGGCAGCGGTGAAGCAACCAACACCATGATCGACTCAGCGATCTCAAACCTCGCGAGCACTGGCGTGCCGAATCCGGTCGCGGTACCGACGGGTGAGGACAATTTCACGAATCGCTACAACGTGAACATGCCGGTCGCGAATCCCGCGGGCCGCATCGCCATGTCATTGCTGAGCGCCGACTACATCGTCGACCTGGAACTATCCGCCGCGCAGGCGGAAGGCCGTGGCGAGATCGTGTCCTCGCCGCGCGTCATCACGGCGAACCAGAAGGAAGCGACCATCGAGGCGGGCGTTGAGATTCCGTATCAAGAGTCATCCTCGAGCGGTGCGACGACTACCCAGTTCAAGAAGGCTGTGCTCAGCCTCAAGGTGACGCCGCTTATTACGCCGGATAACCGCGTGATCCTCGATCTGCAGATCAACAAGGATAGCGTCGGGCAGGAAGTGGCCAGCGCGACTGGCGGCCGGGTGCCGAGTATCGACACGCGCAAGATCATCACGCAAGTGCTCGTGAACGACGGGCAGACAGTGGTGCTCGGCGGCATCCTCGAGACCGAGAAGCGCGAGAACCAGACGAAGGTGCCGTGGCTCGGGGACATTCCGGGACTCAATATTCTCTTCAAGTCGAGCCGTAAGGTGAACAACAAGAGCGAGCTCCTGATCTTCGTCACCCCGAAGATTCTTCGGGAAGGCGCGAATCTCTACTGATGCCGGACCGCGGTTCACCGCGTAAGTCAAACAAGCGGCCGCTCACGAGCGGCCGCTTTTTTTCATGATCACCAAGACCAACATTTTCCTGATCGGGCCGATGGGCTCCGGAAAGACGGCCGTCGGCAAGACGCTCGCGAAGTCGCTGCAGCTCTCTTTCGTCGATAGCGACGCCGAGATCGAGCGGCGCACGGGTGTCGATATCGCCTTCATATTCGAAAAGGAAGGCGAGGCAGGCTTCCGCCAGCGTGAGCGCGACATCATCGCGGACCTGACACTTCGGAACCGGATCGTGCTAGCAACCGGCGGCGGGGCGATCCTGGAAGCGGACAATCGCCGAAATCTCGCCGAGCGAGGTTGCGTCGTGTACCTGGAAACGTCTGTCTCCCAGCAGCTGGAACGCACGAGACACGGCAAACACCGGCCGCTACTGATTACTGATGATCCCAAGGGCCGCCTGGAAGACCTGCTGCGGGTGCGTGAGCCGCTTTACCGCGAAATTGCCGATATTGCAGTGAGGACGGACGGCCGCCGGGTCCAACTGCTCGCCGACGAGGTCATGCGCCTGCTCGAACAGCGCCCGGCCGCGGGCTAGGTCTTGAGCACCGGATTTGCCCCGGCATTTGCCGGCGAAGGCCTTTATACTGCGCGCGGTTCGGCGCACAGCCAGCAGCCGGGCCGGCCTACCCGGTGCAAGAACTGAAGATCGATCTCGGCGCCCGCAGCTACCCGATAATTATCGGAGACGGGCTGCTTTCCCGCACTGACCTTTTCACCCGTCACGGGGCCGGCGATGCATTCGCTGTCGTCACCAGTGCAACCGTCGCGCCGCTTTATCTGAAGCCCGTGCGCGAGGCACTCGCGAAAAAGCGGGTCGTCGATGTCATTCTGCCGGACGGCGAGGAATTCAAGACACTAGCTACGGTCGAGCGGATTCTCGATGCGCTCGTTGCGGCACGCATGAATCGCGACGGCACGGTCATCGCACTCGGCGGCGGTGTCGTCGGTGACATGGCCGGGTTTGCGGCTGCGTGCTATCAACGCGGCATCGCACTGATCCAGGCGCCCACCACTTTGCTGGCGCAAGTGGATTCGTCCGTTGGCGGGAAGACCGGAGTCAATCATCCGGCCGGCAAGAATCTTATTGGCGCATTCCACCAGCCGGTGGCGGTCATCGCGGATACCGCGACACTACGAACCTTGCCGGACCGCGAACTGCGGGCAGGACTTGCCGAGGTGATCAAGCATGGCATGCTCGGCGACGCAGATTTCTTTGCCTGGCTTGAGATGCACATCGAGCAGCTGATCGCGCGCGACGGGCAGGCGCTCGGTCACGCTATTCGCCGCTCTTGTGAAATCAAGGCGCGACTGGTCCGAGCGGACGAGCGCGAAAGTGGCGTTCGCGCACACCTGAACCTTGGGCATACCTTCGGTCACGCTATCGAGACAGCGACGGCCTATTCCGGCTGGCTCCATGGAGAAGCCGTGGCTGCGGGCCTGCTGATGGCGAGTGACATGTCCAGGCGTCTCGGCTGGCTTGCCGCAACGGACCTCGACCGGGTACAGGCGCTACTCCTGCGCGCCGGGCTAGCTCGAGCCGCGCCGACGATTGGAGCGGCACGTGCACTCGAGTACATGCGCATGGATAAGAAGGTGCGCGACGACAAGATCCGGTTGGTGTTGTTGCGGCCCTTGGGTGAGGCCGTTGTTTCTTCGGATTACCCGCCTGAGACACTGCGCGCAGTGCTAACGCATTACTTCGGTGCCGCATGATGACCACAGCGCCGCATCTCGCCACGTACGCCGCGCACGACAACCGAACTCGCGGCCGTCGCCATCCGGAACCACCGCCGCAGCTGCGCGGGGAATTTCAGCGGGATCGGGACCGCATCATTCATTCGAGCGCCTTCAGGCGGCTCGTCTACAAGACGCAGGTCTTCGTCAATCACGAGGGCGACCTGTACCGCACGCGACTGACGCACTCGATCGAGGTCGCGCAGATCGCCCGCACCATCGCGTGCGCCCTGCAGCTGAACGAGCCGCTGACCGAGGCTATCTGCCTTGCGCACGATCTCGGCCACACGCCGTTCGGGCATGCCGGACAGGATGCTCTCAATACGTGCATGCGCGAGTACGGTGGCTTCGAGCACAACCTGCAGTCGTTACGCGTCGTCGATGAACTGGAAGAGCGCTACGCGGAGTTTCCTGGTCTCAATCTGACGTTTGAATGCCGGGAAGGAATTCTTAAGCACTGTTCGGTCAATCATGCGCGAGAACTCGGCGACATTGGCGAGCGCTTTCTGAAACGGGAGCAGCCGGGGCTCGAGGCGCAGATCGCGAATGTCGCCGACGAAATCGCCTACAACAATCACGACATCGACGACGGGTTGCGCGCGGGATTGATCGACCTCGATGACCTGGCCGCCGTTGCAATCGTCACGCGACATCAAAATGACGTTACCGCCAGATATCCCCAGATCGCCGGCCGGCGGCTTGTGAATGAAATAGTGCGCCGGATGATCAACGAGGTCGTGACCGACCTTGTAACTAGTTCGCGCGAACGCATCACGCGCGCCAATCTTTCCGACATCGATAGCGTCCGCAAGCAGGCTGCACCGCTCGTCGGCCTGTCAGATGGCATTCGGGCGCAGCATCTCGAGCTCAAGACATTCCTGCGTGATCACGTCTACCGCCATTACCGCGTGCTGCGGATGACTTCCAAAGCAAGCACCGTGCTTACGGCGCTCTTCGAGGCTCTTTTCAAAGACATCAACCTGATGCCGACGGAACACAGAAATGCGGCGATGCGGGCCGAGGCGGACCGCGGCAAGCCTGGCCGCGCCCGTGCCGTGGCTGATTACATTGCCGGCATGACGGATCGCTACGCGATTCTCGAGCACCGCAGAATTTTCGAACCAGGGGAGCGCACGTGAAGTCGAGCAAGCAGATCCCGGTGCGCGAGCGGCTTATCTTCGCGCTGGACGTCGCGGACGCGGACAGCGCGCGCCGGCTCGTCGGCGCGCTCGGAGACTCGGTGCAGTTCTACAAGATCGGCCTCGAGCTCTTCATGGCTGGACAGTATTTCGAACTTCTCGACTGGCTGGCGGCAGCGGGCAAGAAGATCTTTGTCGATCTCAAATTCTTCGACGTGCCTGCGACGGTCGCTTCTGCGGTGAAGCGGCTTCGCAATCGCGGAGTCACCCTCACGACAGTGCATGGCAATCAGTCGATCATGGAGGCGGCGGCCGCTGCGAAGGGCGATGTGAAGATACTTGCTGTCACCGTGCTGACGAGCCTCGATCGCGGCGATCTCGACGATCTCGGATTCGAATGCGACGTCGAGCGCCTGGTGTTGTCGCGTGCGCGTCGCGCGTTTGAAGCCGGATGCGATGGCGTCGTTTCGTCCGGGCTCGAAGCACGGGTGCTTCGAGAACATCTCGGCGAAAAGCTGCTGGTTGTCACGCCCGGCATCCGCCCAGTTGAGAATCGTCCGATCGATGATCAGAAGCGTGTCGTCACTGTCGAGCAGGCCTTCGAGAACGGCGCAGACCACATCGTCGTCGGTCGACCGATCCGCGATGCGCAGGATCCAAGGGTCGCCGCAGAGGGCATCCAGGGGTCAATAGCGCGCGTCTTTTCAGCCTGACAGCGATTCCCCGATAGCGGTTTCATGGTTGCCGCGCCGCTTGCGGGCGCCTCAAATTCATTGCACGCGACCTCTTCCGCCGCCCTACCCGGGTCGTGAATACAACCTATTGCGGTCGCCGTTTTCGGCCACCCCATGCCTTGGCCTGCGGAGCGATTTTCCCCGTTTAAACATATTTTTGGGAAAAATGGCGCAATCACACCTAAAATATGTCTTGATTCACAAGGTTATGTTCAAAATGGTACGATCTGTTAAACGGGACCTCTTGGCCGGGTTTCGGCGAATCCTCCGCCCATTGGTGCGGATTCTGCTGAGGAACGGCGTGAACTTTCTGGAGTTTGCGGAGGTGGCGAAGGCGGCCTACGTCGAGGTCGCCGCAATGGACTTCCCCGTTTCTGATCGTCGCATGTCGCAGTCGCGCATCGCGATCGTCACGGGGCTCAGCCGCAAGGAGGTCGCGAGAGTTATCGCCGACGAGGGGAAGGACTATTCGGAAGACGAAAGCAAATTTAATCGGGTGATTCGAGTTCTCGCCGCGTGGCACATGGACTCGGAATTTACGGGGCCTTACGGGATACCTCTAGAACTTGAATTTGAAAACGATCCGGGCAAGCCGAGCTTTCAAACGCTCGTGCGCAAACACAGCGGCGACATGCCGGCGCGCGCGATGTTGGACGAGCTGCTGCGAGTCGGGATCGTAATCCAGGACACGAACACAGGGCTGCTGAAGGTACTAGGGCGTACGTACATACCGGAGAAGTTGTCGCCAGAGAGCATTGATCACGTTGCAAATGTTGTTTCGCATCTTGCCGAAACGCTAGACAACAATCTTAGGACTGACAGCGGGCAGAAGGGGTTATTTCAGAGAACAGTTGAGACCGATCGACCCGTGGTTTGGCCAGATGTTTGGGCGTTCGATGACTACGTTCGTGACCGATGCCCGCAGCTACTCGAAGAGTTCGACGCTTGGCTTTCATCACGAGCGAAGCTGGAACGACCGGCAGGAGACGAGAAGGTAACGGTTGGACTCGGTATCTACATGTTCGTCGAGCGATCAGCAGCTCGACCAACTTTGAAAGAGATCTTTGGCGACGACGTCGTTAGGTGAATGAGCGGTAGGCGGGCACAAGCAATGACAACAGAGACCCACATTAAGCACCAGAGCGCGCGCGGAAATTGGTTGTTGCGACGATTGCAAATCACATTCGCGGCATTGGTTGTGTACTCCGTGTCGTCGCTCGCAAGCGCAGCTGGAACGTTGCTTGTAGTTGGACCAGTCGAGTCCGTGGATCGCACGAATGCGTCGATTGTCGTTCTTGGGCAGCGGGTGAGTTTTTCGTCGGCGAGCCGTTTTGCGATCGGGACGAGCAATGGCATAAGTGCTGCCTCACCAATGACCATTCGGACATTCCGCCTCATTGAAACAGGCCGCATGGTTGCTATCTGGAGCGAAGACGGAATCACTGCTAGCGAAATGTTTGTGTCGCGCGACCGATCTGTCCCAGGTGCTACACAGGTTTATTTGGATGGCGTCATTTCCTCCTTGAATTTGAGCACTGGATCCGCAGTCGTAGGTGGCGCTCGAATTGACCTCACGCCGGCGCTATCGGGCGGCCTCGCCGATATGGCTGTTGGTAATCGCTTACAGGTTGTGGGTACCCAACCGATTTCGAATGGTGTTGTAGTTGCGACTGTCTACGCCGTGTCGCAAGCGAGTGGTATCGGCGGTACTTCCACGAATGGCATTGGTGGCACGTCAACCAACGGCATCGGCGGCACGTCGCTCAACGGCATCGGCGGCACGTCCACGAACGGTATTGGCGGTACGTCGACCAACGGGATCGGCGGCACGTCAACGAACGGTATCGGCGGCACATCCACGAGTGGTATCGGCGGTACTTCCACGAATGGCATTGGTGGCACGTCAACCAACGGCATCGGCGGCACGTCCACGAACGGTATTGGCGGTACGTCGACCAACGGGATCGGCGGCACTTCAACCAACGGGATCGGTGGCACGTCGACCAGCGGCATCGGTGGCACGTCAACCAACGGTATTGGCGGTACGTCGACCAACGGGATCGGCGGCACGTCAACGAACGGTATCGGCGGCACATCCACGAGTGGTATCGGCGGCACTTCAACCAACGGGATCGGTGGCACGTCGACCAGCGGAATTGGCGGCACCTCCACAAATGGCATTGGTGGAACGTCGACCAGCGGGATCGGCGGCACGTCGACCAACGGCATCGGCGGCACGTCAACGAACGGTATCGGCGGCACATCCACGAGTGGTATCGGCGGCACTTCCACAAAAGGCATTGGTGGCACGTCGACCAGCGGAATTGGCGGCACCTCCACAAATGGCATTGGTGGAACGTCGACCAGCGGGATCGGCGGCACATCCACAAAAGGCATTGGTGGCACGTCGACCAGCGGAATTGGCGGCACCTCTACAAATGGCATTGGTGGAACGTCGACCAGCGGGATCGGCGGCACGTCGACCAACGGCATCGGCGGTACGTCGACGATCTAAAGAAGCGAGCGACAGACTCGCAACAGATTCGAAGTTAGCTAGCTGATAGAAACGGCACCGATACGGCTGCCTCAATTCAACAGTTGCCATAGTCGGACAGCCGACCGCCAGTGAATTTGGCCTCGCAACGTTGCTATCGTCGTTGAGCGTTCCCAAGTTCGCCCAGGTGGCTGACCACAACTGCGCGATCGGAGGGGCAGCGCCAAGACGTTAATCGACCTGACGTCTCGTCCTACCGCCATATCAACGAGCGGCCAATGTCCGACTACCTGCCAAGCTGCCCCCAGACCGCAATAACTGTCCAATTGCATCTAATTGTCACGTTTACGAACGGAAAGCACCGTAGTCAACTTTGTCCGGAGGTGGATATTGGGTTGTCCAAAGACGCCTAATGTTGGACAGCTGCGCATACAGCTATATTGTGGTTGCTGCTCGATGCTCTGTGGAGATTGCGTTCGACACCGATGAACGGCCGAAACGAAATCAAGAAACAAAGAAAACAATATGACGCCAGCGAACCGCGCGGCGCACGACTCGAAGCACAGATACGGCAAAGTTGTTTTCAATTGCTAATGCCGTTGGCCAATCTGATGCTCCGCGCCGGTATCGGAGCTGGGGAACTCACGGATCTCAGTAGACGCGCGTTTGTGATGACAGCCGCGAATGATCTTTCGGTACCTCGGCGACGACCGAACATCTCGCGAATTGCAGTCGCGACAGGACTGACACGTCAGGAAGTTGCACGTGTACTTGGTGCAAATCGACCGGCTCGAAAAGTCGAACTTAAACAACTTCAGCGAGCAAATCGAGTCCTGGCGGGTTGGTACGTCGATCCTAAATTTGCTGCGAGGCAAGGTCGTCCGAGGCCACTACAAATTCGGGGCTCCGGAGCAACATTTCACCAACTTGTGCGAACCTATGGTGGCGATGTGCCGCCAAGAGCGGTACTCGACGAATTGCGAAGGGCAAGTGCTGTTCGCACGACAGATAGCGGCGCCATCGTTCCAAAGCGTCGATTTGTGGAGTATGGATTCAGGTCCCAGAGAGATCTCCAGGATGTCTCGGATAAGCTGAGAAGGTTGGCAGAAACGCTCAGCTACAATTTGAATTCTCCAGCAGCTACGCTGTTTGAAGATGTAGCACTTACAGATCGACTGAAGGGCGAGCACTACCCGATTGCTGTGCAACGCCTATCTTCAAGTGCCAAGCGGTTCCTAAGCGCTGCACGCGAATACTTGGGACGAGAGGAACGCCAAGCGCCCGCAACTCGAAGGCGAGGTCAACTGCGCAGCTTAGGCGTCGGCATCTACCTTTTTAGTAGGCCACGGTAAAACAAAATGGCATCCATATACACGAGTCGAACAACGCGCGCGGCAGCGTCGCTTCGCAGGCTATCAAGTGATTCGACGCTTCATTTGATGATTGGGGAAGGAATTCTGGCAAGAGTCGCGCAACTATTGCTAAGACTTGGCGCAGCACGGCACTCATTGCATAGTGCAATTGATGCTCAACGAGACCGGCGCCGGGACAAAAAGTCCGAGTTCACAAGTCTGCGCTTCGCAGACGATATTCTTCGACTATCCAGAGATTCTGCAAGAGTGGTACACAAATCCCGCTTTACGGATTCAACAGTGGAATGCCGGCTATCCTGCCATTGATCGGTCGCCAGCGCAGTTTCAACGCGCTCGTGCGACACGTGGCACCGAATAGCGACCCGGCGGAAGCGCTTGCTGTACTAACGCGAAACTCACGCAGTAGCAAAGATAGGGCTGGGAAGGTTCGTGCCCGTAATCGAGTCTTAACACCTCGACTCAAATAGCCTTAACGCGACCGAATGTTGTGTGTCATAGACGCTATGTTGACGATGGTCGAAAGAAACGTCGAGCTAACGGCGAGCGACAGATTTAACACGGATTTTATGAACGAGCAGCAACAAATCGATCTGTGGACGCGAACTGCATATGAGTTCCACCAGTTTCTGCGTGAACAAGGCGACGACTTCCTGCAAACCGTCGACGACTGGCTGTCCGCGCACTCCGTCCGGTCCGCAGAAGATGGCAGAGCGGCGAAGACCTGCCGCGTCGGAACGGGCGTGTATATGTTCGCGAGCGAATAGCGGGGAAGGAAGAACTAGGCCGGCTGCGGCTTCGAGATCTCTTCGCGCAGCGAACGCCTGAGAATCTTGCCGACGTTCGTTTTCGGCAACTCCGCCCGGAAGTACACGTGCTTCGGGACTTTGTAGCCGGTCAGTGACTTTCGGCAGTGCTCGATCATCTCGCCCTCGGTGAGCTGCTGCCCGGGCTTCACAACGACGAACAGCACCACAATTTCGCCTGAGCGTTCGTCCGACTGCGCCACTGCTGCCACCTCCAGAACGGCAGGGTGCGTAACCGCAACGCTTTCCACCTCATTCGGATAAACGTTGAAGCCCGAAACCAGGATCATGTCCTTCTTGCGGTCCTCGATGTATACGTAGCCTTCCTGGTCGATGCGTCCAATGTCACCGGTGCGAAGGAAACCGTCGGCGAACAAGACCTTTGCGGTTTCATCAGGACGATTCCAATAGCCACGCATTACCTGCGGGCCACGAACGCAGATTTCACCTACTTCCCCGATCTTAAGGTCATTGCCGTCATCGTCGCGAATCGCTATCTCCGTCGATGGAATTGGCAGGCCGATCGAACCATTGAACGGTGTATTGAAAAGATTGATACAGGCAGCAGGCGATGTTTCCGTCAGGCCCCACGCCTGCGTCAGATAGTGCCCGGTAACCTGCTTCCAGCGCTCGGCAACGGCGCCCTGCACGGCCATGCCTCCACCAAGCGTGATCTTCAGATGACGGAAATCGATGGTGTCGAATCCCGGTGTGTGGAGCAGGGCGTTGAAGAGCGTATTTACGCCGCTCATGTAGGTGAACGGATACTTCTTGAGCTCTGCCACGAAGCCTTTGAAGTCGCGCGGATTCGTGATGAGCACGTTGTGCGCGCCGACACACAGGAACACAAGGCAGTTCGCCGTCAGCGCAAAGATGTGATACAGCGGCAAGGCCGTGATAACAACTTCGGTCTTGGCCGCGATCCACGGCGACATCCAGGCCTCGGACTGCAGCACGTTCGAAACCATGTTTCGATGCGTGAGCATGGCTCCCTTGGAGACTCCGGTGGTGCCGCCGGTGTATTGCAGGAACGCGATGTCCTCGTGCTCAACTTCAACGTGTTTCATCTCGAGCGCTGCGCCGCGTGACAGGGTCTCGCGAAAATTCACCGCGCTCGGCAGATGAAAGGGCCGCACCTGTTTGCGCACCCGGCGTATCACAAAATTGACGATCGTCGACTTCGGAAACCCCAGCAGGTCACCGACCGCAGTCAGCACGACCTGCTTGACCTTGGTCCTGCCTATGACCTCGGCGAGCACATGCGCAAAATTCTCAACGATGACGATGACCGTCGCACCGGAGTCATTCAACTGGTGTTCGAGCTCGCGTGGCGTATACAGGGGATTGGTGTTAACGACCGTGAGGCCGGCGCGCAGCGCTCCAAATACCGCGATTGCGTATTGCAGGATATTCGGCATCATCAGGGCGACGCGATCGCCACGTCCGAGGCCCGCGACGCTCTGCAGCCAGGCGGCGAAATTGCGCGACAGGCGATCCAGGTCCGCATAGCTGATCGTCCGGCCCATGTTCGTGTAGGCGGGCTGGTCGCCGTAGCTGCGAATCGCATGTTCGAAAAGGTCTCGGAGCGAAGAGTATCGGCTCGGGTCGATGTCGGCCGGCACGCTCTTCGGATAATTCTTGAGCCAGACCCTCTCCATCGCTTATCCCCCGGCACTCATCGGAACAACCGCATCGCGGCCCCTAGCATCGGCCCTCTTCGGCGCCCCAAGCAAGGGTTTCAGCACGGGCCAGACATTGTCGAGCAACCGGCGCTGCGCCGGTGCGGTCGGATGAATACCGTCCGACTGCATCAGGTGGCCGTCGAGCGCGACGCCTTCAAGAATGAACGACACGAACGGCACTGAGTATCGCTTGGCCAGATCCTGGTAGTTGGCGCGAAAGCCCTGCACGTACGGGGCGCCATAGTTGGAGGGCATGCGCATGCCGACCAGCAGCACCAGTGAACCTGCAGACCTGGACGCTCGAATCATGCTCTCGAGGTTCTTGCGGATGACATCGAGCGGCAGTCCGCGCAGCCCATCGTTCCCACCAAGCTCGAGGATCACGATCTTCGGCTTATGAATGTCGAGGGCTCGCGGCAAGCGGGCAAGTCCGCCCGACGTGGTCTCACCACTGACGCTGGCATTTACTACTTGGTAAACGTAACCTTGTTCGCGCAATCTGCTTTGTAGCAGCGCGACCCAGCCTTCCTCGATCCGTATGCCGTAACCGGCACTGATGCTGTCGCCCATGACCAGGAGCGTCGGCGAATTCGACGCCGATCCGGCGCGGGCACAGAACGTCGCGACGATGAGGAATACACAAGCGACGAAGCGAAAAAGCATGGCCGAATCCAGCGTCCTCAAGGCGGAAAATCTTGGCAAGCAGGTTAGCAGTCCCGAAGGGCTACTGACCATCCTCGCCGCCGTCGATCTCGACGTCGCAGCGGGCGATACCGTCGCTGTCGTCGGCGCATCCGGCGCCGGAAAATCCACGCTACTCGCGCTGCTGGCGGGACTCGACGAGCCGTCGACCGGCCGCGTCTGGCTAAACGGTGCAGACTTCGGCGCGCTGGACGAAGACGGCAGGGCGCGGGTCCGGGCCCAGCACGTCGGCTTTGTGTTTCAGTCCTTTCACCTGGTTCCCTCGCTCACCGCCATCGAGAACGTCATGCTGCCGCTCGAACTCGCCGGCCGACGCGACGCACGCGAGGCCGCGCACCAGGTTCTCGCGACGGTGGGGCTGGATAAACGCGAGAAGCACTATCCGAGGCAATTGTCGGGAGGCGAGCAGCAGCGAGTTGCAATCGCCCGTGCCTTCGTAACGCGGCCGGCAGTTTTGTTCGCAGACGAACCGACCGGAAACCTCGATACCGCAACCGGCGCACGCATCATGGACCTGTTGTTCGATCTCAATCGTGCGTCAGGCACCACGTTGATTCTTGTCACCCACGATGCCGCTATCGCGGGCCGGTGCCGTCGGCGCGTGCATCTTGAAGCGGGACGGATGGTGCCGTGACGTGAAAGCCCTGCGATTCGCGCTGGCCGTGCTCGCCCGGGACCTGAAATCCGGCGAGCTCACTGTGCTCGCGCTCGCAGTTACGATTGCTGTCGCGGCACTGACCGGCGTCGGCTTCTTCACCGACCGCATCGGTCAGGCCGTTGCGCTTCAGGCCGCCGAAGTCATCGCCGCGGATCTTCGTCTCGAATCACCCGATGCCATCTCCGAGGACGTGATCACCGAGGCGCAGGCCCGTGGACTTGCGACGGCGCGCGTCACGATGCTGGTGAGCGTCGTGTTCGCCAACGATCAGAACCAGCTCACCGCGCTCCGTGCGGTAACGCAAGGCTATCCACTTCGTGGACGCCTCCGAATTGCCGAGCGGCCATTTGGACCCGGACACGCTGTGAGCGGCATTCCCCGGCAGGGAGATGGCTGGGCCGATTCGCGCCTGCTCGCGCGGCTCGGCCTGCATACCGGCGACGCGATCAACGTCGGTTCGACACGCGTCCGGCTGACGCACGTACTCGAATACCGGCCCGATCAGGGTTCGAGCTTTGTCGATCTCGCGCCGACACTCCTCATCAACGCCGGAGATCTGCCCGCCACGGGACTGATCGCCCCCGGGAGCCGCGTACAGTACGCGGTGCTGTTCGCCGGCGATCGTACGACGGTCGCGGACTTCAAGATTTACCTTGAAGCGCATAAAGCACGAGGCGAGCGACTATCTGGATGTGGAGGAGTCAAGCCAGCAGGTCGGCTCATCCGTCAAACGCGCCGGCCAGTTCCTGAATCTCGCCGGGCTTATCAGCGTGTTGTTGTCGGCAATCGCCGTCGCCATGTCCGCCCGGCGCTATGCGAGGCGGCATCTCGATGCCGTTGCGCTGATGAAATGCATGGGCGCCTCGCAACGATTCATTCTTGCGATCAGCGTCATCGAGCTTCTAGTGATTGCAGTTGGCACCGGGATCATCGGCACGGCGATGGGCTTTGGCGCGCAGCAGGTGCTCGCCTACATCGTGCGAGAGCTCCTGAGCGGCGTGTTGCCGCCGCCTTCTGCGGCACCCGTCTACATGGGTCTTGTGACCGCGGTCACCGTGCTCACAGGATTCGCACTGCCGCCGCTCCTGCAGTTGCGTACGGTGCCCCCGCTGCGGGTGTTGCGGCGGAATCTTGATCCACCAAAGCTTCGTTACGCGGTGAGCTATGGCCTTGCGGTCATGGCTGTACTCTCGATGATCGGCTGGGTCGTGCGCGATCTGGAGCTCACTCGCTGGATCGGCATCAGCATGTTGGCCACTTTCGCCGTTCTGTACGGCGCCGGTCATCTGCTCGTGCTTTCGCTGTCGGGCTTGCGCAGCCGCGTCGGCGTTGCGTGGCGCTACGGCCTTGCAAACATCGCGCGGCGGGGCCGCGAAAGCTCGGTGCAGATCGTCGCGTTCGGACTTGGGCTCACCGTGCTGCTGCTACTCGCCGTCGTGCGAACTACTCTGCTGCAGGAGTGGAGGGCAAGTCTGCCCGCCGGCGCGCCGAATCACTTCTTCATCAATATCCGTCCGGAGGAGCGGGAATCGATTCAGGCGTTCTTCACGGAACGGAAAATTCCGGCGCCCGAGCTCTTTCCGATGATACGGGCCCGCCTCATCGAGGTGAATGGCCGCAAGGCGACAGATCTGCCCGGTCTCGACGATCGCGGCCGAGGCTTTGCCGAGCGCGAGCAGAATCTGACCTGGACCTCGGAACTGCAGTCGGACAACGAAATCACGGTTGGCCATTGGTGGACAAAGGCCGATATCGGCAAGCCGCTCGTGTCGATCGCGAGCGAATACGAGCGTGATCTTCATCTGAAGCTCGGTGATCAGCTGCTCTTCGATATCGCCGGCGAGTCGCTTTCGGTCAAGGTGGCGAGCATTCGCAAGATCAGGTGGGACAGTTTTCATCCGAACTTCTTCCTCGTCATGGCGCCGGGTCTTCTGGAAAACGCAGCGGGCACGTACATGACGAGCGTGCACCTGACGCCCGAGCAGAAACCGATGCTGGTCGATCTCGTACGGCAGTTTCCGGGGGTTTCGGTGTTCGATATCGATCGGCTGCTGTCGCAAGTGCGCGAAGTGATGGACAAGGCATCGCGCGCGGTCGAGTACGTGTTCCTTTTCACTTTGCTCGCGGGCGTCATGGTCCTGCTCGCCGCCATCCAGTCGACTCGCGACGAGCGGCGCTATGAAAGCGCCATACTGCGAACACTCGGAGCGAGCCGCCGCACGGTGCTCGAAAGCGTCGCCGCCGAGTTCACGATGCTGGGCCTCCTCGCCGGCGCGCTGGCGTCGATTTGCGCCGGCGGAGTCGGAGCCCTGCTTGCCAATCGAGTGTTTTCCATTCCGTCGTCCGTGCCGCTCATTTTCGAAGTCACGGCTTGGGGACTTTTGGCCGGGGCGCTGTTGGTTGGCATCACTGGAACCTGGGCGGCGCGTTCGGTCGTCAATCACCCGCCGATCGCGACACTTCGTCAGGAATAGGCATGGCTCCCGCTCTCGCGCGTGACAACGACCGCATCCCGGGGCTGCGCGAACGGGCGTCGATGACGGGCTGGTACGATCCGAAAACCCTGTGTCTTTCGGGCCTGCTCGCCACCGTCTCCTGGCTCTTCGGACGCTACGCGGATCGGCGTGTGCTGACATCGCTCGGCGCCTCCCCGCAACCGGTCTTCGACTATTCTGCGAACGACGGGGATTTCTGGTTCGATTACATCAGCGATATCGGGGACGGCTGGAATCCGACATACGCCATCGCACATGCGGCCGCCCAACCGACGCTCGAAGTCACAGCGGCGAATGGCGCCAAGCTCGAGTTACCGCAGGGGCGCGTGCTCATTCTCGGCGGAGATCAGGTCTATCCGTATCCCTCGCGAAACGCCTACGAGCGTCAGGCGGAGGCGCCCTACGATGTGGCGTTTCGATCGTCCAGCGCCCGCCCGGATATATTTGCTTTACCGGGCAATCATGACTGGTACGACGGACTTGAAGCGTTCACGCGCGTCCTTTGCCGGCCCGACCGCGGCTTTGCCGGTTGTCGCACCCAGCAGACGCGCAGTTACTTCGCGCTGAAACTTCCGGCCAACTGGTGGCTGTTCGCGATCGATCTGCAACTCGGCAGCGATCTCGACGAACCGCAGGTGCGCTACTTCCAGGAGATCGCGACGCAGGTGCCGGCGGATGCGCAGATCATCCTTTGCGTGCCCTTCGCGCAATGGATCATGGAGAAGGCATATCCCGGCTTCGCGGAATACGATGGCGCCGCGCTCAAGCAATTCGCCGAGCGAGTGATCGGCCGCAGTGTCCGGGTGTTCCTCACTGGCGACCTGCATTCCTATCGCCGGCATGAGTCCACCGACGGTGTGCAGAAGATCGTCTCGGGCGGCGGCGGAGCCTTCATGCATCCGACGCATGCGCCGGAGGCGGATTCGACGCCGGGCGGCTTCCGCGAGCGCGCTTGCTATCCGGACAAGACCACGTCGCGCCGCCTCAATTGGCAGAATCTCGCTTTTCCGTTTCGCAATCCGAGCTGCGGGTTCGCGATGGCCTTCATGTATTTTCTGTCATCGTGGCTCGTGGCGGCGAGCTACCACAGCGAAGAGCTGTCGAGCGTGCCTGCAGCCGCAGCAACCGCAATCGGAATCGCGCTTCAAAATCCCGGCACGGGACTCTGGTTCTGTTTTCTCATTGCGGCGTTCGTCTTCTTCACGGATACGCACGTTCGCTGGTACAAATTCTTCGGCGGCCTCACGCACGGGCTGGCGCAGATTAGCGCGAGTCTGCTCCTCTTGTGGCTCGCGGCGGGTGTCGCCACATCCTGGCTCGCAATCCCGTCGTCCTCGCTGTGGCATCCGCTCGTCGTTGGCGCGATGGTCGCCGCCGGCGGCTGGTTGATCGGCAGCTGGATTCTGGGCATCTATCTTTTGACGTCACTCGCCATCTACGGACGACATGCCAATGAAGCGTTCTCGGCGCTTCGTATCCAGGATTTCAAGCAGTTCCTGCGGCTGCGTATCGGGCGCGACGGCCATCTCAGCATTCATGTAGTAGCCATCGATCGCGTCGCACGCCGCTGGAAGAAGCAACAAGTGAATGGCGGCACGACGCTCGTGCCCTATGGAGGCAGGCAGACGGAGCCGCACCTGGTGGAAAAGGTCGACGTCAGCCGACCGCAATGATGGATTACTCGTCGACCCGGGCGTTCATCCATGCGACGGGAATCAGGTCCCCACGCATGGTGATGCCCTCGATGCGGAAGCGGTAGACGCCCGGCGATACGCCCGAGGTATTGAACGTCATCCGTATGAGCCCGTTGGAATCGCGCAGCACGCGTTCGAGCGTGCCGACGCGGGCTTGATCCATCTTGTCGATCGTGATCCGGAACGCGGATTGAAGCGCATGCGACACGTCGATGCGAAGTTCAACGAGCTCTGGGTGACCGCCGCCCGATACGCTGAATTGAATCTTCGAACTCGCCACCCGATCCGGCTTGACGAGCAAAGAGCGCTTCTCGCTCGGCGGCTTTAGCGGCCCCATCACGAGGCGCCGTTCGAGGTCGGCGACGTGCGAGCGCTCAGAGGAGAATTTCGCACCGAACACGGCGACGGCGATCAGCAATACAGCGATGACCGCCGCTGCTCCGATGAGCACCGGCAGTTGCTGCCAGGGCTTCGCTTTCGGCTCGAGGAGTGCGGAACCGCCGCCCGCTTCGAGCAGACGCATGCCGCGATGCAGCCGGTCGGCGAGCTTCAGTTCATCCAGGAGTTCGGGATTCTCGAGGCAGTAGCGCTCGAAATCGAGCTGGCCCTTCAGCGGCAACCGGCCCGACAGGTACTTCTCGATGATCTGATTGTCTTCGATGAACTTAGCGTCCATGGAAGAACCCGTGGCTTTCCCTTCCTGCATCGTAGCGGCGGCGGCGACCATTGCAATTAACTTCTACAGGCGACTGGGGCGCAAAGGACCATTACGGAGCGGCTGACTGGCACTGCGGCGCGGATTGCGCCCGCGCGACTCCGGGTTGGCGGCGATCGTGCCGACCTGCAACAGTCGGACGACCCGCGCGATGAACGCGAGCCTCCATTCGGGGCGAAATCCGCAGTCCTGCATCGGCCTACCTTTGCCAGACCCGATGTTCGGGCGACTCGGGAATAATCGTGCAATATGACGCCAGCGCACCGCGTGCCCGCTCTCACAATCCCGGGGACCAGACAGTGACGCAGGTGGCAGAAACACCGGCAAAATGCCCCAGTTCGCGCCTCCGGGCACTCTTATATATGTGTCGGCGCCCCGATAGGCGATTTCCGCTAACCCGCAGCGCGCCTGTGCCCGTTTACTAGCACCCGCTGCTATCGCTATCAGTCTTGGCAGCGAGTCTTGGTAATCTCGCCACCTTCACGCGTGGCGCTAACGAGGGTAACGACATGACGAATCCGAAGCGCGCCACGCCGCGCGTGCGCGCATCCCAGCTCTGCATGCTCGCTGCGGCGGCCATCGGCGGTTCCTGTGCCAGCGGCCTCGCCGCTGACAACACGCAAACCGCAATCACCATCTACAGTTCCGCGCAGCCCGGCGCGATCTCGCCGGAAATGTACCGGCCGATTCCTGGCATGGGCATGCCGAATGGAATGAGCGTGCCCGGTTACGCGCTGGTGCGCGACGAACGGATGGTGAAACTCGCGAACGGACGCAGCACGTTGCAGTTCACGGATGTCGCCGGGTTGATAGACCCGACCACCGTGCAGTTCGTCTCGCTGACGGATCCCGCGACGCGCGTGCTCGAACAGAACTTCCAGTTCGACCTCGTGAGCACGCAGAAACTGCTGCAGAAATTCATCGACAAGCCGATCGGGGTCGACTACTCGCTCGGCGACAGCGCAAAGACGTTGAACGGCACGCTCCTCAGTGCCGACGACGGCCTCGTCATCCGCAGCGCGAATGGCGAGATCACCGCAGTTCGCGGCTACAACAATGTGCACTTTCCGGATTTGCCGGGCGGCCTCATCACGCGGCCGACGCTCGTCTGGGACATCTCGACGCGCAAACCGGGCGACCACAAGGCTCGCGTGACCTACCAGACCGGCGGAGTCACCTGGTGGGCGGACTACAACCTCACTTACGCGGACGGCAAAGATCCGAATAACGGCACGCTCGACGTCGGCGCCTGGGTCAGCATCATCAATCAATCGGGCGCAAGCTATTCGGACGCGAAGCTCAAGCTCATCGCCGGCGATGTACATCGCGCACAGCCGTTGTCGACTGCGGCGCCGAGCGTACTCAGAATGGAGAAAATGGCGGCGAATGAGGCGGACGCCGGATTCGCCGAAAGGGCTTTCTTCGAGTTCCACCTCTATACGCTCGGCCGGCCGACGACGCTGCCGAACAATTCGACCAAGCAGATCGAACTCTTCGACCAGGCGAAGCAGGTGCCGGCGAAAAAGGTACTCGTCTATTACGGGCTCGCGCAGCAGCCGTATTTCTATCCCTCGCCGATGACTGATCGCGACTACGGCCAGCAGTCGAACAAGAAGGTCGACGTCTACGTCGAGTTCAAGAACGACGAGAAATTCGGCCTCGGCGTGCCGCTGCCCGCCGGCCGCATCCGTGTGTCACAGCTCGATGCGGCGGATGACAGTCTCGAGTTCATCGGTGAAGACATTATCGATCACACGCCGAAGAACGAAACCGTGCGGGTGAAACTCGGTTCGGCCTTCGACGTGGTCGGGGAGCGCCGGCAGGTCGACTACAAGGTTGACAGCTCGGCGAAATGGATGGAGGAGGAGATCGAGATCAAGCTCAGAAACCACAAGGACGCGGCGGTCACGGTGCTCGTCAAGGAGAACCTGTATCGCTGGAGTAACTGGACGATCACGAAACAATCGCAGGACTATGAGAAGGAAGATGCACGCACCATCTACTTCCCGGTCACTGTGGCGAAGGATGGATCAGCGACGGTCCGCTATCGCGTCCATTACTCCTGGTAATTCTTCCTCCCTCTCCCGCGTCCTCGCGGGAGAGGGTTGGGGTGAGGGGCTATTCACGCTTCTTTGACGATTGCCGATTTGCGACAGAGGGCATCGGTTGCAGGATGAAAATGGCAGGCGGCGCACTCCATTCACGCCCGGGAATGGTAATCTTTGGTGACACGGAAGGAGCCACCTCTTGTTGCACCGAATTCTCGCTGCCGTGCTGGCAGCCACGGCATTGTTGTGCGGCCAATTCGCCTCTGCTGACGCCGCCGCCGATACCCGGGCTCTCGCCCGCGACATCTTCAAGCAACTGATCGAGATCAATACGGCGGATTCTGTCGGCAGTGTAACGGCCGCATCGGAAGCCATGGCCCAGCGGTTCCGCGACGCCGGGTTTCCGGACAGCGACATCCAGCTCCTTGGCGCCACGGTTCTCACGAAGAATCTCGTCGTGCGCCTGCACGGCACGGGCAAGCGCAAGCCCGTGCTCCTGATCGGCCACCTCGATGTCGTCGAAGCGCGCCGGGAGGACTGGACCACCGATCCGTTCCAGTTCGTCGATGAGGACGGCTACTACTACGGACGCGGCACGCAGGACATGAAGGACGGCGATGCGATCATGGTCGCAACGCTGATCCGCATGAAGAAGGACGGCTACAAGCCGGACCGCGACATCATCCTGGCGCTGACGGCGGGCGAAGAGAGCGGCCTCAATAATGGCATCGCCTGGCTCGGCAAGAACCGGCGCGACCTGATCGACGCAGAATTCGTACTGAACAGCGACGGTGCGGGCGCGCTCAGCGAGAACGGCAAGGTCGTCTACGTCCGGGTCGGCGCTTCGGAGAAGGTATACGCGGATTTTCAGCTGACCGTCACGAGCCCGGGCGGGCACAGTTCGCTGCCCGTGCCGGACAACGCGATCTACCGGCTCTCCGCGGGACTCGAACGCCTCGCGCAGTACGAGTTTCCGTTCGAATTGAACGACGTTACGCGCGCCTACTATGAGCGCAACGTTGCGCTCGCAACAGCGGCGCGTGCCGCCGATATCCAGGCGATGCTCAAGACGCCGCCGGATATGCAAGCGGTCGCGCGCCTCTCGCAGGATCGGATGGATCACGCGCTGACGCACACTACTTGCGTTGCAACCCGGCTCGAAGGCGGGCATGCCAACAATGCTTTGCCGCAGCTCGCGCGCGCCAACGTGAACTGCCGCATCCTGCCTGGCCACACCGCGGAGGAAACGCGCCTCAAGATCATCGAGGTGCTGGCGGATCGCGCCATCGGCGTGAAATACGTCGGCGAGGGCGGCGAGATTTTCGACACGGCGGAATCGAAGCATGGCATGCAGCGGCCTGAACTCAGGCCGGACGTGGTGAAGGCGATCGAAAAGGTTGCGGGGCAGATGTGGCCGGGCGTTCCGGTCATCCCGTCGATGGCCACGGGCGCGTCGGACGCGGTTTACGCGAGCCAGGTGGGCCTCGTGACCTACGAAACGAACGGCGTGGCGGTCGATCGCGGCGATCAGCGGGCCCACGGCAAGGACGAGCGCCTGCGGGTCGAAGCGTTTGATCGCGGCGTCGACTTCTACTATCCGTTCCTGAAAGCCGTCATCGCCTATCGGGGCGGCAATTGAAGCTCCGCGCGGCTTTCTTCGCGGCGGCACTGGTCGCCGGGTTCAGCGCGCGGGCGGATCTCGATCCGGCGACACGCGCGCTGGCACACGACATCTTCAAGCAACTCATCGAGATCAACACGACGGACTCCGTCGGCAATGTCACGGCAGCCGCCGAAGCGATGGCGCAGCGCTTTCGCGACGCCGGATTCCCGCAGAGCGATATCAAGCTCGTCGGGCCGACCGAGCGCACGCACAATCTCGTGGTGCGATACCACGGCACCGGCGCCGGCAAACGCAAACCCATCCTGCTGATGGCGCATCTCGACGTCGTCGAGGCGCCCCGCGTTGAATGGACGACCGATCCCTTCCAGTTCGTCGAGAAGGACGGGTACTACTACGGTCGCGGCACACAGGACATGAAGGACGGGGTGACGTCCTACGTAACGACGCTGATCCGGTTCCGCCAGGAGGGCTTTCGTCCCGATCGCGACATCGTGCTCATGCTGACCGCCGGCGAGGAAAGCGGCGTCAACAATGGCGTAAAGTGGCTCCTCGAGAATCACCGCGAGCTCATCGACGCCGAATTCGCCATCAATCACGACGATGCCGGCATCTATGTCGATCCGGGCCAGCCGCAGGTGTTCCAGGTCATTGCGACCGAAAAAGGCTACGCGGACTTCGACCTTGAGGTCACGAGTCCGGGCGGCCACAGCTCGCTGCCAGTGCCGGACAATGCGATCTATCGCCTCACGGCCGGTCTTGCACGCCTGTCGAGGTTTGAATTTCCCTTCGAGTTGAACAGTGTGACGCGCGCGTACTTCGAGCGTTCGGCAACGCTTGCGGACTCCGCTTCGGCCGCGGACCTGCGCGCAATCCTGAAGGTCCCTGCGGATGCTGCAGCCGACGCACGCCTCTCGCGTGATCCGACGAATCACTCGCTGACGCATACGACCTGTGTGCCGACGCTGCTTGCCGGCGGACACGCCAACAACGCATTGCCGGCGGTCGCGCGCGTGAATATCAACTGCCGCATCCTGCCCGGGCATTCGGCCGAAGAAGTGCGGCAGACACTCGTCGCTGTGCTCGCCGATCCCGAGATCAAGGTTCGCTACCGCACGGAAGCAGGGCAACTGTTCGACACCGCGGCGTCGAAGCACGCCATGGCGCCGCCGCCGCTGAACCCGGAAGTGATGCGCGCGACGGCCGAAGCCGTGAAGTCCTTCTGGCCCGGTGCGCCGGTGCTGCCGATGATGGCTGTCGGCGCCTCCGACGCCACGCATGCCAATGCGGCCGGCATTCCGGTGTACCTCGTGAGCGGACAGGAGCTGTCACGGGGCAACATCCGTTCGCACGGCCAGGACGAGCGCCTGCCCGTCAAGGCGTTCTACCAGGAAATCGACTTCAACTACCGCTTCCTCAAGGCGCTGCTCGCCCAACGTTAAGTCACGCGGCCGGACGAAGGTTGCCGCGGGGTTGCAAGCTCGGTAGCTTGTGGCCCCATGGCCGACAAAGACGACAAAAAGCCGCAGCAGAAGATCGACGCGCGCTGGCACGCGATTCACATTGCAGCCGGTTCGAACGCCTGCCCCGCCGCGCAGGCGATCGGCAAGCGCCGATTCCTTTCCAAAGAAGCGCCGCGATTGCCGTTGCCCGAATGCACCATGCCCGCGGCCTGTCAGTGCGCGTACAAGCACCACAAGGATCGGCGGGCGGCGCCGCGACGCTGGGCCGACCAGGGCGGAGCGGCACGCTTGCGGCCAGAGGGCGAAAGGCGCGGGCCGCGCGGGCGCCGCGAAGACGACTGACGGAACCCTTTGCTTCGCGCCACCCTGGCCATTCTTGCGATAACGGCCGCATTTTCCCTTCGCGCCGATTCTCCGTATGCGCTCGAGCGCACCGTGACGATCGACGACAGCCGAATCCTCGTGCGTTTCTCAGCCGCCGACTTCGCTATCGGCACAGATGAAATCGCCGCGTGGGTCGGTCGCCGCGCGCGCATCGTTCGCGATTACTACGATCGTTTTCCCGTCGTGTCGGTGACACTGCGAATTGAATCGACCTCGGGGACCGGCGTACATGGCGGCCGCGAATATTCCGCGGCTTCGCCCTACATCAGCATCTCCGTGGGCCGCAAGGTTACGCGAGCGGAGCTCGACGACGACTGGGTGCTCGTACACGAATTGATTCACCTCGCGTTTCCGGAAATCGGTGACCGCCACGCGTGGCTTGCCGAGGGTCTCGCCGTTTATGTCGAGGGCGTCGCCCGTACGCAGGCGGGCAACGAGACGGCGGAGGAATTCTGGGCCGGTCTCGTCAGCGACATGCCAAAAGGCCAGCCGCGATCCGGCGACAAGGGGCTCGACGTCACCCACACCTGGGGCCGCACGTATTGGGGCGGCGCTATCTTCTGCCTGCAGGCGGATGTGATGATTCGCGAGCGCACGGAAAACAAGAAGGGATTGCAGGATGCGCTGCGCGCGGTGCTTCGAGAAACCGGCGGCAATACACGCGAGCGGTCGATCGAAAGCGCGCTCGCCATGGCGGACGCCGCAACGGGAACGACGGTTCTCACGGATCTCTATCGTGAGTATGGCGAGGCTTCGAAACCCTTCGATCTTGATGCCACATGGCGAAAGCTCGGCATCTCGATGCGTGACGGGCAAATCGTATTTGACGACCAGGCGCTGCGTCGCCGCGGTGCGGCGGGCCATCACGCGGTCTTGATCGTGAAATCGTAGCTGCCGTAGTGGATGTAGTCCGCCCAGTCGATGGACTTGTCATCCCGCAGGGCGCCGCGCGCTGCGCTCACCGCCACGCCCATCGACCGGCCTTTGACGATCGCGCCGTAGAGCGCCGCCGCCGCAAGCGGCGCCGAATCGTCGCCAACCGGCCAGTACGTGCCGAGATAGTTGGCGACGCCGCCCCGCAGAAACGCCTCCGCGAGGCCGACGTTCGAATCAATGCGCTCGCGGAAGTTCTTGCGTCGAACCTGCGGCTTGGATGGCAGCCGCGCGCTTTCGCAGGCGTTGAAGAAGACAAGCGCCGGCAGGTTGCTGAGCGAGGCGAGGTCGAGCCCGGTGAGGCGTCCGTCCGCGAGCGAGATACCGCTGCCCGCCGGGTTGAGTTCCTCGAATCGTGCGTGCCCAGCGTAGTGCAGGACGTCGTACTTGCCGGATTCGAATTCCGCCTTCACCCGCTCCCGTGTCGCCTCCGCGCCGTGGATGGGGTGCAGCTTGATGTTGCTCCGGCGGCCAAAGAGTTTCGTCAGGCGCTCGCCCTCGAGGTCGGCGCCCCCAAGATCACCGGTGGGATTCACGATCAACAGGATGTCGAGTGTCTGGTCGATGCGTCGCTGCTCACTCCACTTGGCGACGGAAAGATTGCCCGCGGAGTACTTGCGGCTGAGGCCGGCGTTCGCCGCCGGGAACCAGCCGTCGATGCAGAGCGTTTCCCACGGATACTTCGAGCTCGGGAGATCATGAACCACAACCAGGTGGCTCTCGGTAACCGTCTTCAGCGCGTCGCGGATTTTCCGGTCGAGCAGGAGCGCCGCCAGCTCCTCACCGTAGCGGCGCATACTGCGGAAGTTGAACGATTCGAGCTCGATCTCATCGAGCTGCGTCCGCAATGCGCGCTGGCTCAGCCGTTTCTCCGCCTGGATGGTTGTCGCCTTGCCGCCGGCCGTGAGAACTGACGCCTCGAGCCAGCCCTGCCGCTTGTCGTCCGTGCGCTGATTGATCAGGAGATAGGCGAGGGACGGCCCGGCCACGCGCTTGAGGCGCGCTGCGCCTTCAGTGATTTCGACGTCGTCGAGCTTGATCTCGGTGACGGTTGCTTCGATGTCGTCGAAAAGCTCCGTCCCAGCGAGCGCGAGCAGCGCCGCGCGCATCTGGTCGTACTTGTCATCGTCGAGCATGCAGAATGTGATCCGCCGGAGCAGGCGGTCCGGATCCGCGTCCGCCATGCCCTTGAAATAGCCGCGCAGCTGCAGCTCGAGCGCCTGCGCGATCGTTGCGCCGGAACTCGTGCCCCAGAGCACCGTCGCAAAGTCTTCGACCTGCGTGCGCACGAACGTACGGACGACGTTTTCGGCACAGAACTCGTGCACGCCCGGACTTTCCTTGAACGAATCGAAGTTGCCGAGCCCGGCGAAGAGAACCGAATCGGCCCGCAGCAGGCTGCGCGTCGTCGGCATCACGAACACTTCGCCGACGTCGCCCTTGAACATTCGCCGGCGCGTGAACTCGCGCACCGCGCCGTTGAGCCGGTCGTCGATCGCGTTCGCGGCGCCCGCCGGTTCGACATTCTTGAAAATGCCAAGCACGAGCGCGCGTGCGTTGGCCTCGGTGATGCTGCCCTTCGCGAGGCGAATCTCGATGGGGCGCCGCTCGCTGCGGCCCATGATCACATTGCTTCGCGGAACTGGTGTAAATGCCGCTGTGGCTACGGGGCCCGGCAAAGCCTTTGAGGACTGCGGCTTCGATTGCAGCATGCCCTCCCAGAATTCACGCCGCTCGGCCGGCGTCATCTTGCTCCACGCCTTGCGCTTGATGGGCGTGCGCATCGACCTTTCGGTCACTCGGCGGGCGCCTCGCTTTCCCGCCCACTGCGTCGGCAAATGCGCCGTCGTGCCATTGCGCAGGAGGTCGATGACGGCATGGCCAACCGTGCTGTTGTTGGCAAGGCTTCCGTGCGATTCCTCGACGTAGTACGTGCGCGTCGGCGGCAGCAGGCAGAAATCGAGCGGCACCGTGCCGTCGCCCGCCTTCGACACCGTGTATTCAAACTTGCCGGCGTTCACAGCCATGCTGACAGTCGTGTCCTGATTGACGCCGGCGATCAGGAAGAATCGATCGTCCGGTGCAGCCAGCCCCGCACGCGCGCCGGCAACCGCATTGAGCAATGCCTCCACGGGCTTCGGCCCGTCGTCCGGCCAGGTCTTCGATGCATAAAGATCGATGGCCGAGAATTTGTCGGGAGCGGGCAGCATCTCGGTGAGGCCGGCAAAGGTCGAAAACACCCGGCGTGACAGGGATTCCGGGCTGTGCTTGAGATCGAGTGCGGCAATCGCGCGGACTGAAGGATAAGTGCCGCGCATCGCCTGCACGGGCGCGAACGAACCAAAGTTCGGTGTGCCAAGCATGATGAGGCGGTTGATCTTGCGATGCGCATCGAGCGCAATCGCTGCACGCGAAACGAGGCCGCCCATGCTGTGGGCGACGAGCGAAACGCTTTGCGCGCCGTCGGCCTCGACGCGGCGCATTAGCTCCGCGCCGAGTGTCTCCGTGCTCTGCCGCCAATCGAAGGGATGAAACGTCGCATCGAATCCGGCCGCTTCGAGCATGAGCTTCAATTTGAGATAGCTGATAAGTAGCACGCCGAGCGCGGTGTTGCGCCCGCCGTCGGGCAGCGCGAGCAGCGTCAGTCGGCCGAGTGCGATCTCGATAGGGTCGATCCACAGCGTGTCGTTCAGAATTGCGCGCTTGCGACCGAGCGTCGAGCCCATGATTCCCGGTACGACGTAGACACGCGGTCCCGTGCCGCCGCGGCGCTTCGTGCGGGCCGCTTGCTGCGCGAGCGCCTGCAGTTCACGGAAGCGCTCATCGCCGAAATATTCGCGCAGCTCGGGGTCGTCCTCGCCCGAACGCAGCCGGGCCTCGACTTCCGTGTGAGGGATCAGTTGCGCCCTCGTCGGTCGTGTGCGCTTCTTCTTCCTTGTCATGCTGAGTTCCCTGGGGGCTTTCCCTGAGTGATTGGAGTCTAATCGAAGAGATCGGCTGAGTGCTGCACTGGCCATCCGTTACCCGCTTCCACTTGCGATTGGCTGGTGCTAACGTTGCCGCAGGTCAAGGACTGATCCGCATCACATTGGCATTCATCAGGGAGGATGAAATGAATCTCCGGCAAGTCTTTGTTTCGATCGCCTTGGCGCTCGCGCTGCAAGCCGTCCTAGCGCTGCACGCGAACGTGGCGTTCGCCACGAATCCGGACGACTGCAGTGTGGCTCAATGCAGTGGGCCGGAGGTTGGGCAGTACCTCTATTCGACAGGCAGCTACCCGATGCTTCCCGGCGGCGCTTTTTACAGCGAAGCCGCCGGCATCAGCGAAGTCACCAACGAGGCTTACACCAACCTCAGCGCGTGCAACGCGTATGACGAGAGTCCGGCATGGCTTCCGCTGCCCGGGGGTTCTATTTCGGGGTCGCGAAGTGTCGGGGATCCGTCCGCTCCGACCCATGAAACCGGTGACTACTGGACGCAAGCCTGGGACCTGAGCCAAGAATACGATCAATGGAAGTGGACGACCCGCATCAAGGGCACACTCGCGACGAATGGCGTGCCGGCGTGTGCCAATAACTTCTGGTACGTCGTTGGGATGCGACGCCAGCGGATGGTGGCGTGTGCTACGGGTTGGCAGCCCAACCAATATACGGCGCCGACGGGTTCCTATTGTTGGCGAGCTCCGACCGCGAACTTCGTTGACCCCTGTGCCGCGGACCACTTGATGCAACACGAGATGCGTTCGTAAATACCTAGCACTTGTCGCCGAAGTTGCCTGGCGCGACGGCAGCGAAAGACACCTTGAGGTTACGGCCTACTTCCTCTTCGGATTCAGCTTCACCGTCCGCACGACCTCGCCGTCGACGTTCTTGATCGACACGGTGAGGATTCCAGTGCGGTCGATATCGACGAGGCCGTAGTTGAACCACTGCTTGGCCTGCGCCCAGGTCTTGGGCTCGCCGCGATACGCTGGGCCGAAGAAGAACAGTCGGTCGGGATTGAACGACGTGTCCAGCGTCTGCTTCGGAAGCGACTCGGCGTTGAGAGGGCCGCTGATGAACTCATGCATTTCCCATCCGGTGTCTTCATCGATCGGCCGATAGTGAAAACCGGCGGCGAAGTGCACATCGGTCGTGAGCCACACGACGTTCTTCACCTTGTTGTCGTAAAGCGAGTTGACGATCATGCGTAGCTCGCGTTCGTAACCGTACTCGAGATCGAAGCTCGCCCAACCGTCTAGGCCGTGCTCGCGAGTCCCCGTTTCCAGAGCGAGCGGAACGCTGGTGATGATGATCTTCCACGTGGCCTTGGACTTGGCGACCTCGCGCAGGAACCAGGCGAGCTGATCGGCGCCGAGCATCGTCTTCGGCGCGCTCGCCAGATCCTTCGCGCTGTTGAGGCTGCGGAACTGACGGCAATCGAGCACGAAAACTTGTGCGTGTAGGCCGTACGAGAACGTGCGGTAGAGCTTCGGCGTGGCGGCGGCGTCGCCGGTCAGCGGGTTCTCATCGAGGAACGCCTTGAGACCGAGCGGCAGGAGATGCTCGCCGGCGGTGTAGGGAGCCTCAGTACGCGTGTCGTTGCCAGGGCCGAAGTCGTTCGCGACTTCGTGATCGTCCCAGACCGCGACGTAGGGCTGGCGTCCGGCGAAAGCCGCAAACTTGGCGTCGGCGCGGTTGTAATGCCACATCCCCCAATAGTCTTCGAGTTTCACGGCCGGCTGCGCGGGTCCCGCCACCTGCAGGTTGTTGAGCATGCCGCGCGGCAGGCAGGTGTCGTCCTCGTAGACCATGTCACCGAGCGCGACAAAGAAATCCAGCTTCTCATCGCCGAGCGGTCCGAAGATCGGATAGCCGTCGACCGCGTCGCGACAGATGTTTTGTCCGCCGAGATCGCCGCTCCAGGCGAAGTGCACGGGCACGAAAGACTGCTCGGACGCCGCCGTGCGAAATTGTCCGGTCGTCTTCAGATGTTCGTCGACTCCACCGCCCGTAAACCACAGCTCATATTCGAATGTAGTGGCGGGCAGCAGTCCCTTTACCGTCACTTTCGTGGCGAAATCATTCGCGACCGCAACCGATGCGTCGAACTTGCGCCAGGCCGTCGTCGCCGTGGCGCGAACCCGCACGTGCATCGCCGTCGCATTCGTCATGCGCGACCATACGATGGCCGAATGCGGCTGCGGATCGCCGAAGATCACGAGCGGTGGAGCGCTCTCCGCGGCATGCAATGCCGCAGTCGCCGCAAGTGTAAGAACTGCCAGGAGTGCGCGGACGGGGGAGGTTCGCATGGTCCGCGCAGGATAAAGGGTCAGCGCTTGCGATGCATCGATTGCGTGATGATTTCGCACAGCGCGTCGATCGCGGGCTTGCGCGTCGTCGATTTGCGCCACACCGCGCCCACCACGCGCTTCGGTGCCGGCTTTGTGAACGGCCTCACGGCAAGCGAACGTTGATCTGAGTGTGCCGCAGCAGCCGCGAGCCCCGGCAGCAGCGTTATGCCATGTCCCGCTGCAACCATCTGCCGCAGGGTTTCGAGGCTCGTCGCGCGATAGTTGTCGTCTTCATGTAGGCCGACGCGGCTACAGACCTCGAGCGCCTGGTCGCGCAGGCAATGGCCGTCCTCGAGCAGCAGCAGCTTCTCATGCGCGAGGTCCTTGAGATTCACGGTCGCGTGGTCCGCGAGCGGGTGATTCGCCGGCATGGCGACCGTGAAGGGCTCGTCGTAAAGCGTGCGCGAGGCGAAGCCTTCGGCATCGACGGGCAGCGCCAGAATGCCAATATCAATAGCGCCGGCCTTCAGACGTTCGAGAAGCGGGCCTGTCTGATATTCATAGAGCAGGAGCTTCAGGCGTGGAAGTTGCTTACGCAGCTTCCCGGCAACGACCGGTAGCAAATACGGACCGATGGTCGGAATGAGCGCAAGGCGCAGCTCGCCCGCGAGCGGGTCGCGACTGTGCTTGGCGATTGCAACGATCTCCTCGCTGTCGTCGAGCATGCGGCGTGCCCGCTCGACCACCCGTTCGCCCATCTCCGTGAGCGTGACGTTGTTCGGCTGGCGTTCGATGAGCGGCGTACCGAGGTAATCCTCAAGCTTTTTTAGCTGGGCGGAGAGGGTGGGCTGGCTCACGTGCGACTTCGCCGCCGCCTTGCCGAAATGACGGGTGTCGGCCAGGGCAACGAGGTAACGCAGGTCCTTGAGCTTGAGATCGGCCATGGATGACGATAGATGATACCTATGGAATCTATAAGATCAATCCATTGGATCACTTGGGATGCAGCGGGCAGGATGCGCGCCATACATAAAGGAGAACCCCATGCTCGGTATCGGTCAAAAGTTTCCTGAGTTCTCGCTCACCGGCGTCGTCTCGAACGACATCGGCACGGCGTTCAAGCCCTTCGACAACAAGTCCGCCGCTGGCAAGTGGCAGGTCATTTTCTTCTGGCCGAAGGACTTCACCTTCGTCTGCCCGACGGAGATCGCGGCTTTCGGCAAGCTCGACAAGGCCTTCCGTGAGCGCGATGCGCAGGTCTACGGCGTCAGCATCGACTCCGAGTTCGTGCATCTTGCCTGGCGCAAGGAAAAGGAAGAGCTCCGCAGTCTCCCGTTCCCGATGCTGTCAGACGTCAAGCGCGAGCTTTCGATTTCGCTCGGCATCCTCGACTCGGAAGCCGGCGTTGCACAGCGCGCGACCTATATCGTCGACCCGCAGGGCGTCATCCGCTTCGTGTACGTGACCGACCTCAGCGTCGGCCGCAACCCTGATGAAGTGCTGCGCGTGCTCGACAGCCTGCAGACGGACGAACTCTGCCCCTGCAACTGGAAGAAGGGGGAAGAGACCCTGAAGGCGGCCTGACATGACAATCCACGCAGTCTCTCTTTCTCCCTCTCCCGCTCCTGCGGGAGAGGGCCGGGGTGAGGGCATCTCCCTCGACGACATCCGTGAGCGCCTGCCCGACTACGCACGCGACCTGAAGCTCAATCTCGGCAGCGTGTTGACGACGGAGGGCGCCCCCGGCCTCACGGCCACACAGGTCTGGTCGATCGCACTCGCGACAGCCATCGCGGCCCGCAACCCGCAGCTCGCGCGCGAAATCGAAACGTTGGCCACCAGCCATCTCGACGAGGCGCACCGCAAAGCGGCCAAGGCGGCCGCCGCGATCATGGGCATGAACAACGTCTATTACCGCTTTCTTCATCTCGTGGAGGACGCGGAGTACCAGACGCTGCCGGCCCGCCTGCGCATGCAGGTGATCGCGAGCCATGGCATCGGGCGAGACGACTTCGAGCTGCTGTCGCTCGCCGTCTCGGCGGTGAACGGCTGCGGACTCTGCATCACGTCGCACGAGCAGAAGTTGCGCCAGGCCGGCGTCTCGCGCGAATCGATCCAGAGCGCCGTGCGCATCGCCGCCGTCGTCCACGCCGTGGCGGGTGTACTCGAGTTCGAAACCGTCGCTTGAATCGGTTGACGGGGTGACCCCCCTCACCCAAGCCCTCACCCCAGCCCGCTCCCGCAGGAGCGGGAGAGGGTGAAAGAGCGAACCCTATATACTTTCGCCGTGCAGCGTTCGAATCATCATCTGTCCGCCGGCGCCGTCGTCGTTCGCGAAACCGAAGCGGGCACGCGCTTTCTGCTGCTGCGCGCCTTCGATCACTGGGATTTTCCGAAAGGTTTGGTCGAGGCGGGCGAAGCGCCGCTCGCAGCCGCAATCCGCGAGGTGTGCGAGGAAACGACGATCGATGACCTGGAATTCGCCTGGGGGGAGGGGTTTACCGAGACCGGACCCTACAGCCGCGGCAAGATCGCGCGCTATTACCTCGCACGCACGCGGAAGTCGGAAATCAGCCTGCCGGTGAATCCTGAGATCGGCGCGCCCGAGCACCATGAATTCCGGTGGGTGGATCGCGCGGGCGCAATCGATCTGGTTTCGCCGCGCGTGCGTCCGGTGGTGAGCTGGGCCGCCGCTACCCTGGAAAAAGGGGACAGATTTATTTTCTCGAATAACTCGTGATATTGGGCAGATTCGCTGAAAAATAAATCTGTCCCCTTTTTCTAGAAGAGGCCCTCGATCTGGTGGTCGGCGTTGAGCTTGATGTGATGCGCCGACGGTACCTTCGGCAGGCCAGGCATCGTCATGATCTCGCCGCACACGACCACCAGGAACTCGGCGCCCGCGGCGAGCCGAACCTCGCGGATCGGGACCACGTGATTAGATGGCGCGCCCTTGAAGTTCGGATCGGTCGTGAAGCTGTACTGCGTCTTCGCGATGCAGACCGGGTAGTGGCCGAAGCCCGCGTTCTGATATTCCTTGATCTGATCGCGCACCTTCTGGTCCGCAATGATGCCCTGCGCGCCGTAGAGAGATTGCGCGACCGTGCGCACCTTGTCCCAGAGCGGCATTTCGTCGGGATAGAGATAGCGGAAGTTCGCCTTGCCGCTCTCTGCCAGCTTCACGACCGCGTGTGCGAGCTTCTCCGCGCCTTTGCCGCCGTCCGCCCAGTGACTGCAAAGCACCGCCTCGACGTCGATCTCGGCGCACTTCTGGCGGATGAGGTCGTGCTCGGCCTTCGTGTCTGAAGTGAAATAGTTGATCGCAACCACGACGGGCATGCCGAATTTGCGGAGGTTCTCGACGTGACGCGCGAGGTTCTCAAAGCCCTTGGCGAGGGCAGCGATATTCTCCTTGCCGAGATTCTCCTTGGCGACGCCGCCGTGCATCTTGAGCGCACGAACCGTTGCGACCACAACGGCCGCGGACGGCGTGAGTCCCGCCTTGCGGCACTTGATGTTGAAGAACTTTTCCGCGCCCAGGTCCGCGCCGAATCCGGCCTCCGTCACGACGTAGTCGGCGAGCTTGAGCGCGGTGGTGGTCGCCATGACGGAATTGCAGCCGTGCGCGATGTTCGCAAACGGCCCCCCATGCACGAATGCGGGGTTGCCCTCAAGCGTCTGCACGAGGTTCGGCATGAATGCGTCCTTCAGGAGCACCGCCATCGCGCCGTCAGCGAGGAGGCTGCGTGCGCGCACCGGCTTCTTGTCGCGCGTCTGCGCCACAATGATATTGCCGAGACGCTGCGTGAGATCGTCGAGATCCTTCGCCAGGCAAAAGATCGCCATCACTTCGGAGGCGACCGTGATGTCGAAGCCGTCCTCACGCGGGAAGCCGTTGCCCGCGCCGCCGAGCGACGAAACGATCGAGCGCAACGCCCGGTCGTTCATGTCCATCACGCGCCGCCAGCTGACGCGGCGCACGTCGATGTTGAGCTCGTTGCCCCAGTAGATATGGTTGTCGACGAGCGCCGCGAGCAGATTGTTCGCGCTGGTGATCGCGTGGAAGTCCCCGGTGAAATGCAGGTTGATGTCTTCCATCGGCACGACCTGGGCGTAGCCGCCGCCGGTGGCGCCGCCCTTGACGCCGAAGCAGGGTCCAAGGCTCGGCTCGCGCAGGCACATGATCGCGCGCTTGCCGATGAGATTGAGCGCGTCACCGAGGCCCACGGTCGCGGTCGTCTTGCCTTCGCCCGCGGGCGTCGGAGTGATGGCGGTCACCAGAATGAGCTTCGAGCCAGGACGCGCCGGCAGACTCTTCACGTAGTCGAGCGCGATCTTCGCCTTATACGGACCGTAGTGCAGGAGCTGATCGCTCGCGAGGCCGAGCTTCGCCGCAACCTCGCTGATCGGCTTCAACTTCGAACGGCGGGCAATTTCGATATCGCTGTCGACCATGGGTCAATCCTCAATTTTAAAATGTCGCCTCGCCGCGGCGAGCGTGTTTTCGAGCAGGCACGCAATCGTCATGGGGCCGACGCCACCGGGCACCGGTGTGATTGCTCGCGCAACCTGCAGTGCCTCGTCGAATCGCACATCGCCCACGTAGCGCGGCTTCCCATCACGGCCCGCAATCGCATTGACGCTCGCGTCGATCACCGTGGCGCCCGGCTTGATCCAGTCGCTGCGGATCCGCTCGGGTTCGCCGAGCGCCACGATCAGGATGTCAGCGCGCCGGCAGGTCGCCGCGAGTTCACTGTTATTGCGGGTGACAAGTGTGACGGTGCAATCGGCATCGAGCAACATACGAGCTATTGCCGTAGCAAATACCATCGAGTCGGACGCGATGACAGCGACACGCCCAGCGAGCTCCGGCGCTGCGAGCTCGAGCAAGCGAAAGCTCGCAAGTGCCCCTGCCGGTGCGAACTCGCTGCTCGCCATGCCGTCGATGTCTTTCGCCGGAGCAATCGCCGCGGACACAGCCGCAAGGTCGACGCGTTCCGGCAATGGCCATTGCACGAAGATGCCATGCACGGACGGGTCGGCGTTCAGGCGCGCGATGGCATCGGTCACGGCGTTCGTCGTCGCGCTGGCGGTGAGTGGTTGCGCGATCGGGCGGATGCCGGCGCGCTCGCATTGCACGATCTTCTTGCGCACATACAGGCGCTGCACCGGATCGTCGTCGAGCGCGACGAGGGCGAGGCCCGGCGTCACGCCGCTTGCGCGCGTGAACTCCGATATGTCGTGGGCAAGGCGTGCGATGAGCTCGTCGGCGGCGCGTTCGCCGTCGATGATCGCCGCCCCTTCAGTCACGAAAGTTCACGTACTGCAGCGGCAGGCCGAGCTTCTCCTTGCGCAGCATCGCGATCGCCTCCTGCAGGTCGTCGCGTTTCTTGCCGGTGATACGCACCTTCTCGCCCTGGATGGCCGCCTGCACCTTGAGCTTGGAGTCCTTCACGAGTTTCACGATCTTGCGGGCGAGATCCGAATCGATGCCCTGCTTCAGGATCACAGTCTGGCGCGCCGCATTGAGGGCGATCTCCGGATCCTTGATCTCCATGCAGCCGATGTCGATGCCGCGCTTGGTGATGCGCAGCTTCAGGATCTCGAGCATCTGCTTCAGCTGAAAGTCGACCTGGGCCGTGAGCGTCACGGTCGATTCCACCAGTTCGAACGTCGCGTCCGTGCCCTTGAAGTCGTAGCGCTGTTCGAGTTCGCGGGTCGCCTGGTCGACGGCGTTCACGACCTCGTGCATGTTGAGCTCGGAGACGACGTCGAAGGAAGGCATTTACATTTCGGTCGCGCGACCGCCGAGCTCGCGATAGAAGATCGTCGTCGGATGAAAATGACCGTCCGGCCCGCGCAGGTAGCGCGGAATGGCGCCGACCTTCGTGTAGCCCGCGGCGGCATACAGATGCTCGCCGGCGCCGCCGGTAGGCGTGTCCGCCACGAGCAGCGAGCGGCCTTTCGTGACCGCCATCTTTTCGATCGCATCGAGGAGCTTGCGGCCGAGACCGTGTCGGCGCGCGCGCTGGTGCACGAGAAGTTTCTGTACCTGCCCGCGGTGCCGTGCATTGGCCGTGGACGAGAGCAGGAGCTGTACGCAACCGGCCACATCGTGATTCGCCGTCGCGATCAGGATGACGCGCATTCCCTGGCCGACTTCCTCCAGCGCTTCCGCCCAGTAGTTGCGCGCGTCCTTGGTGGAAAGCGGCGCGAGGAATCCCACGGATGCGCCGCTCGCAACAGAGTCCTGTAACAGTTCGACGAGGCCCGAGAAGAGCTCGAGGCTTGGTGTCGTGCGGATTTCAGCGATGTGCAAGTCAGTCATGCACGAAGGATACGGCACGGCACCGGCACAGGGCTACTTTAGCCGAGCCACCGCAGGCGCGAGCGCGGCGAGGGATCCATGACCATGAGCTCGGGTTGCCCGCGCAGGAGACCGCCGGCCGTGAGGGATTGGGCCGACTCGTCCGCGATCGCTTCGACGGCGCTCGTCACTGCCGCATCGCCATCGAAGAGGCCCAGCCACACGAGGAAAGGACCGTCCTCGCGCACAGGGTGCTGCGGAAAATTGTTCCGCTCTCCATGCGTCGCAAGGATCGCGAGTTCGCGTACACCGGCAGCCTGATAGCGTTCGAACCAGGGCGCCGCATGCTCGGCGAGCGCATCGACGCGATCGGGCCTCACGCTGAAGATCTGCGCCACTACAACGCCGCGTGCGCCGTGCGGTTCGGCGACAGGATCGACCGCTGGCAGCACTGGGATCGAACCCTTGATTGGCCGCAGCAGCAGCACGTTGTCGGAGTCGATCAGCCGGCGATTCATCGTCTGGCGATGTTCCTTCCAGAGCGGCCCGTAGTACATCGACGCACACACAGTGGCGCGCGCATCCATGTCGTGAAAGCCCCGCAGCCACGTGAACATCGAGCCGTTGCCGCGCTCGAGGAATTGACCGAACACCAGCGCGCCGAGTTGCTGGAAGGCCTCCGGGAAGTAGCTCTCGAAACATTGGGCGAAGTGCTCGCGTTCGCCGGGCTTGATCGAGTAGCGACGCAGCTCAATCACCGAATGGTTTCCAAGGTGTGCCATGTCCATGATCCAGTTTGTCTCCCAGGTCTTGCCGCCGTCGGTCGAGAACGCCTGTTCCCAGCGGGGCGCCGGCGTGTCGACACGCGTCCAGAGGAAGCGCACGCGGATCGGCTTGCCATCGAACACATCGTCGCCTTCGAAATGGCCGACACTGCCGGAAAAGGTTCCGAACACCGGCGGTTCGAGCGTCCCGTGGCGGTTGTCGGCCCAATAGATCGCCCAGCGCTTGCGGGCGACGTCGAAGAAGCGAAATGACATCCCGATGAAGGGGCCCTTGAAATCGCCGCGGAACTCGTCCTCGTTGCCGACGCCGTCGAGGAGGGGCCGCGCGACGCAGGTCGCCTCGAACTCTTCCCACTCGGTCGAGCCCTTGAGGCGCTCCTTGAGGCGGCGATTGCGTACGGTCCACCGGCCCATCCAGAAATCGAAATCGCGTCGGCCATCGTTCTCGGAAGTATCCGCGGTCATGACAGGGCTCCTCGATTGAAGGCGCGTACCTTACGACCGATATAGGGCGGATTCCGCCCTATATCTTGCTAGACTCGGAACCATGCCCCGGCCGACCACCCGCGTGCTCTCGATCCTCGAACTGCTGCAATCGCGCGGACGAGTGAGCGGCACGGAAATCGCACGGCACCTCAACGTCGACCGGCGCACCGTGCGCCGCTACATCACGGCGCTCGAGGATCTCGGGATTCCGATCACCACCGAGCGCGGCCGCGACGGCGCGTACCTGCTGGTCGCGGGCTTCAAGCTGCCGCCAATGATGTTCACGGGCGACGAAGCGCTGGCACTTGCAGTGGGACTGCGGGCCGCACGCGGCCTCGGTCTCTCGCAGACGACGGAGGCCGTGGTGAGCGCGCGGGCGAAACTCGAGCGGGTGCTGCCGGGCGCGTTGAAGCGTCACCTGCGCTCGATCGACGAAACGGTGATGCTTGAGCTTGCGGCGCCGAAGGCGGCGAACGACTCTGTCGCGCTGGGAACGTTGAGCGAAGCCGCGCGGGCAGAAACCCGCGTGAACCTGAGTTATCGATCGGCGGACGGCAATCGCACCGAGCGCGATCTCGATCCCTACGGCCTCGCCTATCGCAGTGGTCGATGGTATGTCGTCGGCATGTGCCATCTGCGTGGCGGCGTTCGCTCCTTCCGGCTCGACCGCGTCGAGAAAGTCGAGCCGCTCGAAACGACCTTCCGCAGGCCCGCGGACTTCAATCCGCTGGCGACACTCGTGTCATCTATCGCGAGCCTCCCGCGTGCGCACGCCATCGAGGTGCTGCTCGAAACCGATCTCGCGACGGCGCAGCGCGAGCTCTTTCCGACCGCCGGGCTCCTGGAATGGCGGGCTGGAAAAGTACTGTTTCGCGCACAGGCGGACGATCTCGACTGGTTCGCGCGCGAGCTTGCGCGGCTGCCATTTGCGTTCAAAATCGAGAGCCCCGCGGCTTTGCGTACGAAGGTGACCGCATTGGCGGCACGGTTGCGTCGACAGGCACGGGAAAACGTCAAACAGGTCACGGAATGACATTATGGCCATAGGCAAAGTGCGGCAGTCATGACGAGCCAGGCCCTGAAATACGCGCATCCGCTCGATAGCCGATTGACGGACCGGAACCTGTTTTCGTGGTTCGGGCCGATGCTCGAGCTCTTCGGCACGCATTGGCTCGTCGCGCTCGCCGCCGGCGTCGCGACCGTGCTCGTGCGCTACCTGATCGACCTGTTGCCCTGGCCACCCTACATGCCGCTTGCGTCCTGGTCGATCAAAACGCTGCATGCCCTCATGCAGGCGGTCGCGCTCACGGTCGTCGGCGTAGTCGCGTACCGCGCCATCGCGCACCGGGAGGGATTGCGGTACCGGATCGGTGAGGTGAATTCGCCGGGAGATTCCGCCCTGCGCGGTGTCCAGGTGGCGATCGTGTGGGTCGTGCTGGCGCTCCTCGTCGAGCTCGCGCTCGTCATGCTGTTCAAGCTCCTCACCGCCATGTTCAGCGGAACGAATCCGTCATCGTCGACGGTCATCGTGCTGATCATCGTTACGCTCTACGGACTGCCGATCCTGATCTTCCTGCTGTCGCCCATCTGGGTAGCGCTCGGCGTCTCGAGCGCGCTGTCGCAGGCACACGCGGCGCGCAGCCTCGAAGGCTCGCTCACCGCGGTCCTTACCTCGCTCCGGCTGGTGTTTTCGCAGAAGTGGCGTGTTGCAGTGCCGGCCTACTGCTTCGGTGCGGTCATCGCACTTTGTCTCTTCCTGGAGATCAAGTTTCATTTCCTGCCCGAGGCGCTCATGCGCCCGTGGATCCTGAACGTCCTTACGGTCATTTCGTTTGCGCTCGGTCTCAACATGACCTTCGTCATCGAGCGCGTGTATTCGCCCGATCTCGGTATCGAGCCAGGCGATGAGCCGCCACCGGTGAGCGAATCCCCGCCAGCCACTGCGCCGACGGCGGGCGCTCCGGCATCGCCGGCCGCAGTTGCTCCTGCGCCGGCGGTCGCAACACCAGCGGCCCCAGTCCCAGCGACGGCGCATGGTCCTGCAATCGCCGAGCTCGTCGAGAACGAGCTGCGCATCAACAAGACCACGGAGCTCGTCGACCTGACGGAGCGCGGCCTTGCTGCGGATCCGAAGTTCTTTGCCGATCACACCGAAAGCATCGTTACGCTCGCCAAGCGCATGGTGCAGGCGCAGCGGCCGGATCTCGCGTTGCGCGTGCTGCAGCCTTACGTGAAAGAGCAGCGCAATCACCGGCTGCATCTGACGGGGTCGCTCCTCGCCGCGGAACTCCTGTCCCGGGATCCGGCGCAGTTGCAAGCAGCCGCGCGGTTTCTCGCGCAGCTGAAGACTTACTATCCGGACGAGCCGATGGTTGATCGAATGATCCGGCTCACCGACAAGGCCATCGCGGCGGCCAATGCGCCGCCGACGCCGCCCATCGCTTAGGGGCTGGGCCGATGCGCGCCGTCCTCGTGCTCGTCGCCGCGCTGGCAATCGTGGGCTACCACTACATGGCGACGCGTGCGGTGGCACACGGCCCGGGAGTCCTCGTCCCCAGCGACCCGAAGCAATCCGATCCCGATAGCACCGCGCCGATCGCCGACAAGGACTTCACTCTGAAGCCGCGCGCGCGTTTTGCCGCCGATGCGCGCGTCCTCGGCATCGAGCGCTATCACAGCGGCAAACTCGCCGACCTTGTGCCGCTCGATATCGCGGTTGGCTGGGGCCGCATGTCGGATTCCGACGTACTCGCGAAAGTCGATATCTCGCAGGGCAATCGTTTCTACTACTGGCACTACGACGATGAACCGCCGATACCACGCGAGGAAATCGAACGGCACTCGGCGAACTGGCACGTCGTGCCCGCGAACGACGCCGTGTGGAACACATTGAGCGACGTACGAGTCGGGCAGGTTGTCCATCTCGAGGGCTACCTCGTCGACATCGACAGCGCGGAGACCGGCGCCATCCGCACGTCGCTCACGCGCGACGACACCGGCGCGGGCGCCTGCGAAATCATCTACGTTGAAGCCGCCGCAGCGCGCGTGAACTAGGCGCCCATCTCGATCAGCTTGCCGATGCGTACCAGAAAGTGCTGCGTGTCGTGCGGCGTCACGAGCACCGGGCGGCGATCGCGGTACTTGAGAAAGACGGGGCGTGAGAGATCCGTCGCGTAGGCGCGAAAGAACCCGACCTGGCGGTTCCAGAACCAGCCGGTAACCGAAAAGAGCCCACCATTGCCGAACACGCGCAGGGTCCCTCGGAGGAGGTCGACGTTTCCGCTCGCCTTCTCGAGCCCGGCAAGCGGCAGGATTGTTGTCCAGCCGAGCCGGCGGATTTCGAGTGTGTGCTCAGTCAGCGCATAGCCGAGAACCATGAAGGGCAGCGACGCCACAAGCAAGATGAGCGGCAAAGCGATCATCGCCGCATTCCACACCCAGAGCTGCTGTGGACCGGTAGTGAAGCCGACAACCGGCAGGACGAGGAGGATCGTCACCGAAAAGGCGGTCGCGAGCTTCACGCTGCGGCTCCATGGCGCGCGGAACTCGACGATCATGTGCGCAGGGCCGCCTCGATCTTGCTCGCGGTGTCCGGCCCGACGTGTTTGCGGAGATATTCGAGCACGATCGGCACGAACTTCTTGGCGGTGTCGACAGGCAAGCCGAGCGTCGAGAACCCGGTGACGACCTTGGCGAGGAGCGCCGCGTTGCCGCCGAACGCGGACGCGAGGCCTCCGAGGAGCCCGCCGCCGCCGGCTGACGGAGCGTGCTTCAGCAGATCGGCGACACCCGGTACGGCGCCGAGCATCTTCTGAAATTCGCCGGCACCGAGCTTCTCCTGCGCCGCCTTGAAGAGTATGCCGGCGCCGGATTGCGCCTGCGTCGCATTGATGCCGAGCTGCCGGGTGAGTTCGTCGATCAGTTCCTTCATGGCTGCCTGCCTGTCAGTAGGCCGCCGCCGGAAAACCGTCGCTGCCAGTGCGCCACGGCGTCCACACGAGCGCGACCGCTCCGACTGCGATGTCCGATTTTCGCGGGGCGAGTTCCAAGGTCGTTAGCGTCAGGTTCGCGGCGCCAAGCGAACTCTGGATGCCGGCGACTTCCTGTTCGCACGCGGCCTGCAGCGCGGCCAGGCGTTGCTTCAGCACATCGAGGCTTTCGTCGGCGCGCTCAACGTCGTCTTTCTCGCGGCCAATGCGGCTCGCGCTGCGCATCGCCGTACTGGCGCGTCCGACGTTAGCGGCGCTACGCAGGCTCCGTCCGAAGAGCGCACCGAGGACGGTTGCCCCGATCGAGATCGCGCTCTGCACTTTCTGCTGGCTGTATTGCGACTGCTCGCGCGCCACGCGGTCCTCCGCGCGGCGGATGCGGTCCTGCAGGCCGGTGACCTGCGCTTCGTACCTCTTGCGGAGTTTATCGACGGCGAGATCGCGGTTCTCGCGCACGCCGTGATCGAGCCGCGTGCGAAAGTCGCCTTCGCTCTCGCCTGCCTGGGAAGTCAGCTTCAGCTCATCACAACGCAGCAGTTTCAGCCGCGCGGTCTGATAAAGCGTGTCGCCGAGAGTTTCTGCCCACGCCGGGTAGCTTTGCGCGCGCAGTGCAGCGCCCGGCAACTCCGCAAACGTTGAGCCGCCCGCGGGCTCGGAGTCGGCCTGGGCCTTGAAGTCGGCGACGGCCTTCGCTTCCTCCCAGAGTGCGCTCCGGCCGTCGTCGCTGAACGGCGCAAGATAGCCGGTCGACTGCCAGAGGTCCGTCGACGTTTTGCTGTCGACGAAGTGCAGCTTCGCGAAGCCCACGAGCGCCGGCCGGTACGAGATCGCACCGCTGCCCGCCGTCGCGCGCAGAAAGTATTCCGTGACATCGGCTGGCAGGTTGGGTCGCGCGGCGGGGCTTGGCGCAGCGACGCTTGTCGCCGGCGCGGTCGCCGTCGTTGTTGTGGCAACCTGAGCCGGCGCGCTCTTGCGCGCGGACATCAGTGTCTGGATCTCCGGGAGTGTCAGCGGGCCGCGCAGATACGAGAGCGCCCAGCGGCTCTGCATCACGATCGGTGAATCGTCGTGCACGTTACGCATCAGGAACACGCGGCTCGCAAGTCCCGACAGGAGCTTATCGAGTGTTGCGCGATCGAGCGTATCGGCGCTCGAGGCGAGCGCGCTTTCGAGACCTTCGATCACGCGTTCCTTGTCGCGTTCGGTCTGCAGGCGCCCGATGAGCCAGGTACCGGCGTTCGAGAGGCCCTTGTAGTCGAGGTCGACGGGGTTCTGCGTGGCGAGCACCACACCCACGCCGAACGCGCGCGCCTGCTTGAGAAGGGTCAGCATCGGCAGCTTCGAGGGCGGCATCGCGGTCGGCGGGAAGTAGCCGAAGATCTCGTCCATATAAAGGAGTGCGCGCAGGCTCGAGGTACCGGACTGATTGCGCATCCAGGAGATCATTTCGTTCAGGAGCAGCGTCACGAAGAACATGCGCTCCGCGTCGGCAAGATGCGCGATCGAGATGATGCTGAGTCGCGGCTTGCCTTCGGGCGTGAAAAGAAGCCGCTGTATGTCCAGCGGTTCGCCGCTCATCCACGCGGTGAAACCGGGCGAGGCGAGGAGATTGTTGACGGCCATCGCGAGCCCGAGGCGATCCTTCGCCGGGAAGAAGGTCTCGAGGTCGAACACGCCGACCTTGTCGAACGGCGGCTTCTGGATGGCGTTGATGATGCCCGCCATGTCGAGACTGCGGCCGGCGCTCCAGCTCGCCTCGAAGATGTTCGCGAGCAGGATGTGTTCCCGGCTCTTCAGTGGATCCGCGTCGATACCGAGGAGGCCGAGGACCCCGGAGACAACCGCGCCGATCCGATCGCGCAGCGCTGTGGTATCGGTCGCGAGTGCGCCCGTCGGCGCCGCGAACGATTGCAATACGGATAGCGCAATGCCGGCGTTGCTCCCGGGCGTATAGATCGCGACATCCACCGCCTCCTTGAAGCGCGCGATGCGCTCTGGCGTCTGACCCCAGTCAGCGAGACCCTTCTTCCAGGTCGCCGCGGTCTGGCTGGCGTAGTCGTCGACTGAAAGCCCCTTGCGTGCGGCTTCTTGCGGATCGACCCACGGCCGGAAATCCGACGGCGCGAGGTTCGGGAACGCGAGCATCAGGTTGCCGAGATCGCCCTTGGGGTCGATCGCGATCGCCGGAATGCCGTCGATCGCCGCTTCCTCAAGAAGCGCGAGACAGAGACCCGTTTTGCCGCTTCCGGTCATGCCGACGCACACGGCGTGCGTCGTCAGGTCCTTCGAATCGTAGAGAATCGCGTTGTCGGTCGGAAGGTTCCGCGTCGCGTCGAGCTCGCGGCCGAGATAAAAAACGCCAAGCTTCTCGAAATCCTGCATGGGAGTGGGCGCCAATTCGTGTTTTAGTGCTTGTTCTGATGGCACTCTAGCTCCGTGAAAGCATGAAAGCACGACCCGTTACGGGGTCGGCTGTTGCGGCGCGAGAACCCTGCGGAGGGTGTGCTCATGCGAACCATCATCGGCTGGTTGTCGGCGACGGTCCTCGGATCGGTTGCCTGGTGGCTCGGCGCGAAGATTCACTTTGGCGTCGGGATCCTCGCGAGCGCCGTCGCCGGCGGCTTCGGCCTGTACTACGGCTACCGCTGGTTCGACGAAAACCTCGACTGACCAAACCGGTGCCGGGATTGGATTACTGGGGATTTGGGCTACTTCGTTTCCACAAATCCCCAGTAATCCAATCCCGGCACCGGTTTGCTAGCGGTACCCGCGCGCCTGCAGTTGAAACAGGCGCGCGTAGACGCCGTCCTGTTTCACGAGCTCATCGTGACTCCCATGCTCGACGATCCGGCCCTGATCCAGCACGGCGATCTGATCCGCCATGCGCACGGTCGAGAAGCGGTGCGAGATCAGGATGGCAATGCGTTCGCGCGTGAGCGACTGAAAATGCTCGAACACCTGGGCTTCGGCGCCGGCGTCCATCGAGGCGGTCGGCTCATCCAGCACAAGGATGTCGGCTTCGGATCGCATGAATGCGCGTGACAGCGCGATCTTCTGCCACTGGCCGCCAGAGAGCTCGCGCCCGTCCTTGAACCACTTGCCGAGCTGAGTCTCGAACTGCTGCGGCAGCTCGCGGATGAATGGTGTCGCCATACCTTTGTCGGCGGCGTCACGCCATTGCTCGCGATCGCCGAAGCGGCGCACGTCGCCGGCTCCCACGTTTTCGCCGACCAGCAGCTGGTAGCGCATGAAGTCCTGGAAGATCACGCCAATTCGCCGGCGCAAAGTCCCCTCGTCCCACTCGTTGAGGTCGACGCCCTCGAGGAGAATCCGGCCCGACGTTGGCTGATACAGGCGCGTCAGGAGCTTGATGAGCGTTGTCTTGCCGGAGCCGTTTTCGCCGACGAGCGCGAGGCTTTCGCCCGGACGAATGTGCAGGTTGATTCCGGAGAGCGCCGCACGCTCCGCCCCCGGATAGCGAAACTCGACGTTCTCGAAGCGAATGCCGTCCTTGGGATCGGAGCCCGTGGCGCGCGAGCCGCGGGTCGGCGGCACGACCTGCTCGAGATACTCGTAGAGCGTCGACAGATAGAGGTTGTCTTCGTACATCCCGCCAATCGCGGCGAGGATCGCAGAGACCGCCGACTGGCCCTGGCGAAAGAGCATCAGGTACATCGTCATCTGGCCGATCGTGATCGTCGCGACGATCGCCTCGATGGCGATCCAGGCGTAGGCGCTGTAGAGCGCCGCCGTGCTCAGGAGCCCAAGCGCAAATCCCCAGCTGTCGCGCCGGATCGTGAGATCGCGGTCCGCCGCGTAGAGCTTGTCGAAGATGCCCTTGTACCGGCCCAGGAGCAACGGCCCGAGCTCGAAGAGTTTCACTTCCTTCGCGTTGTCTTCGCGGGCGAGAACGGACTCCAGGTACAGCGTCATGCGCGTTTCCGGCGAGCGCCAGCGAAAGAGGCGGAACGCATCGCCGGAAAAGCGCGTCTCGGCGACGAACGCCGGCAGGCCCGCGACAATGAGGATTACGACGGCCCACGCCGAGAAATGCGACAGCAGAATGCCGAAACTCACGAGCGACACGCCGTTCTGCACGAGCCCGAAAGTGCGCATGACGAGCGACAGCGGGCGGCTCGAGGCCTCGCGCCGTGCACGAGTCAGCTTGTCGTAGAATTCGGAGTCCTCGAACTGCTCGAGAGCGAGCGTCAGCGCCTTGTCGAGGATCATCACGTTGACGCGGTTCGCAAGCTGCGCGCGCAGCAGCGACTGGCAGAGCGAGAGTCCGCGCTGCGCGCCCGCGATCGCCGCGACAATGAGCGCTTCGAAGATCACCCAGCGCAGCACCGGCAGATACTCGGTCGCTCCAGTCGCCGCGTGAATCCGGACGGCCGTGATCACGCCATCGACGATTTTCGCGCCGACGAATGCAACGCCCGCCGGCAGCGTGCCCGCGATGACCGTGAGGATCGCGAGCGCGATCGTGAGCCCGCGGCTCGTCGTCCACACGAGATCCACCGCGCGACGGCTGTATTGGAAGACACCGAAGAATCGGGCAACGTCGAAGGGCTGGGCCGTGGCGGCCGGCCCTGCGCTGGTTCCGGCCTTGCGCATGTCGGGGGGTGGCTTCGGGCTCCTAGCCACTGCCGGCGAGTTTCTTCTTATGCTTGCGCGTCAACTCGATGAAGCGCGGTGTCAGCCCGACGTCCTCGTAGACCGGATCGCCTTGATCGTCCTGCGAGATCACCTTTTTGCCGGCCACATAGGGCATGGAGCCCGCAAGTTCCTGCAGCGCAAGACTGAGCAGGTCCGTAATGAGGGCTTCGCGGGTCTGCCCGGGGAAGAGATCGACCAGCGCCTGCAGGCGGGCCGCGTCGTCGATGGGCAGGCGCACGGCGTATTCGGTAGCCGTGCGGGCAGGACCGGCTTTCTTCTGCCAGTCGTCGAGCAGCGCCTTGAACTTCACGGGAGGCTCCAGCGGAACGTCGGGGAAAGAGGGCGGCATTATACCGAGCAGGAGGTCAGACCCCGTCGAGGTCTGATCCCACTGCGGGAACATCCCCCTGGCGTTACCATATGCGCCATGAATTCCGATCCGTCGACCAGTACTCCGGGCAAGGCGGAGCGCGACTGGGCGCTGTTCGCGCATCTGTCGGCTCTGCTCGTCTACATGACCGTTATCGGCGGGATCCTCGCGCCCTTCGTGATCTGGATCGTCAAGCGCGACGAAATGCCGTTTGCCGGCACCCAGGCCAAGGAAGCGCTCAATTTCCAGATCACGGTCTATCTCGCGGCGATTGTTTTCGGCCTCCTGTCCATCGTCTTGATCGGCCTGCCACTGCTCGCGGCCCTCGTGGTCGCGCACATCGTGCTCACGATCATCGCGACGATGAAGGCGAGCGAGGGCGTCGCATACCGCTACCCGTTCAATCTGCGCCTCATCGGCTGATGGCGGCATCGCAGGGGCGAACTGCTGGCCATTCCACCCCCCGCCTAGTAAGGTAGCTCGCCAAATTCCGCCACCCGCTCGGGCGGCCGGGACCACACCAAGAACAACAGAAGACGGCCAACGGGAGACTCAACGATGTTCTGCTCCAGCTGCGGCACCCAGGTGCCTGACGATTCCATTCGCTGCACAAACTGCGGAGCCGCCATGCGCGGTGGATCGGCTGCGGCCGGATCGCAGTCGGGCGGCGCCGTGAAAGGGTTCTTCATCCTCATTGCGTCGTATTTCCTGATGCCGTTGAGGACTCTGGTGATCGTGCGCGAACAGCTGCGCGAGATCGGCTCGAAAGGCGTGCTCGACGTCGGCGCCGAGTTGCCGCACCTGAACTGGGTGCGGGTGGCTGGCGGCGTGATTGCCTGTCTAGCCATCTTCGTCGCGCTGCTCGTGGGTCTTTTCAAGGGCATCTCGGCCTACCAGGCAAACAGCTACGACACCGGCAACGCCATCATGCAGTTCCTGCTGTGGCTCCTGATCCTTGGACCGTTGTGCGCCGTCGTCTTCAACTGGGCCATCATGTACATGGTCGAGCTCATCACGATCTGGGTTTCCATCAACAACAACATCAAGCGTATGGCGGACCGGCGCTGAGCCGCGCCGCGCATCGGGGTATGGGGAGCACACGATGATCTGTGCGAGTTGTGGGTCGGAAGTCGCCGGCGCACCGAAGTTCTGCAACAAGTGTGGTGCGCCGTTCACGCCTGCGACGGCGGAGGCTGCGGCCGCCACCGGTGCGACGAAGGTCTGTCCGAAATGCGGTGCGGTGAACGTGGCCGGCGCGAAGTTCTGCAAGCAGGACGGTTACCGCTTCGATACGGCCCAAGCCGCGCCGCAAGCAGCGGCTCCGAAACCCCAGGCGCCGCCAGCTCCGCCGCCCCGGCCCGCTTCACCGCCGCCGTCGCGTCCGCAAACAGCGGCACCGGCGCCGAACCAGGCGGCAATTCCGGGTTCCGTGGTTTGTCCAACCTGCGGCACGCCGAATCCGCCGAACGCCAGGTTCTGCAAGAAGGACGGAACGGCGCTCGGCGCGGCCGCGGCGAAACAGGCCAAGCCGGCGGAGCCGACCAAATCCGTGGACCGGGTCGCGGAGATGGCGATGGGATTGTCGCTCGAGGCGGATCCGGATTCGGAACCGCCGCGCTACGTACCGCCGCCGCCACCGCCGCGTCCGGCGCCATCGGTTTCGCAGCCGATAGCGGCCAAACCGAAAATCGAAGTGCCGAAGCGCGAGCCGGCAATCGAGGACACCGGGATCCACGCGACCGGTGTGCGCAGGAGTCCCCGCAGCAAGGCTGCGAAGCTCGGATTGATCGCGGCGGTGGTCGTCATTGCCGCCGCCGCCGCCGGCTTGCTCTATTGGAAGGGCATCCTCGGCAATCGGGCCGATGCAGTGGCTGAGAACATCACGACTGCGCTCAACGACAAAGGCTTTCCGGGAATCACCGTGACGGTGTCGCCAAGCTGGGTAGCGACCGTGTCGGGGGTCGTCGTCGGCCAGGTGAAGCGCGATGAGCTCCTCGGCATCGTGCAGCAGGATTCGAACATCAAGGGTGTTACCGACGAGCTCACGGTCCGCCCCGGTCCCGGCGAACTCGAACAGCAGGTCGGCGATGCATTGAACGCGCGCGGTTTCAAGACCGTGACGGTGACAGTCGGCTCGGACCTCGTCGCCATGCTGACGGGGACGGTCGACGATCCCTCGCTCGAGACCGTTGCCGTGGACACGGCGCGCGGCGTTGCCGGGCTCAAGGACGTGCAGAGCGCGATCAAGCTCTCGATTGCGGCGCGTCAGGCGGCGCTGACGCAAGCGCTTGCCACCAGCGGCTTCGATCAGGTGACTGCGCAGATCGTCGACGACAATACCGTCAACGTGGGCGGCAACGTCGACAGCGCGGAGGAAAAAACGAAGCTGGTCGACCTCGTTTCGACGACGACCGGCATTGCCACGGTCAACGACCTCACGCAGATCGTCGCGCGGGCGCCGGTCATCGATCCGGGCAAGGTCGAGGCGGACATCAACAAGCTCCTGAAGAAGGCGGGCCTCGCCAATGTCGCGGCCGTGGTCGACGATAAGCTGAATGCAACGCTCGTCGGAACGGTCACCCGCGCCAGCGATCGCGACAAGGCGATGAAGACGGCGCGCAAGGTGACGGCCATCAAGTCGCTGCGGTCGGAAATCGAAGTCGCGAGCGCGGTCGTCGCGGCGCCGGTGCCGCAGGCGCCGGTGGAGAACGCGGCGTTGAGCGCCGTCAAAGGCCAGTGGGTCGGCAAGGTCGATGCAGGATTTCTGCAGGTCTACAACTTCAGGATCACGATCAACGGCGGCCCGCTCGGCCAGGACGTTGGCACGAGCCTGTACGGCACGGACAAGAGCGGTTGCGCCGGTACCCTGACGCTTCAGGAGGCGGACGGCCAGAACTTCACGTTCACCGAAAGCAATCCGCATTCGGGGATGCTTTGCCCGGGCGATGGCACGCTCAAGATGCAGGTCGGCGCCGACGGCAAGGCGAAGTTCGAGTGGTATCGAAAGAAAGCTCCGACCAAGCGCTATGCCAAGGGCTCCGGCACCCGGGGTTAGGAAAAGGGGACAGAGCCAATTAGGAAAATGGGGACAGGTCTATTTTCTGTCGCAGGTAAGCAAAATGGACCTGTCCCCATTTTCCTAATTGGCTCTGTCCCCTTTTTCTGGGATACTCGGTCGCCATGAAACTCTCCTGCACCAAGGACAACGGCTGGTGGTGGCGTCACTCCTGACGGAGTGGGCGCCGGGCGCAATTCTTAAGTTTCAAGCGATTCCCAGGAAACCCATCTCCGAGCACTGCCCGGGATGGGTTTTTTGTTGTCCGAAGGATTTGTCAGAAGCATTGTGATTCGACCGAAATGAACGAGCCTTTCGACATTGCCGCCGATCTCGATACGCCGGTCTCTGCGTATCTGAAGCTCGCGCCGTTTCATCCGCGCTTCCTCCTCGAAAGCGTGGAGGGCGGCGAGCGGCTTGCGCGCTATTCCTTTATCGGCTTCGGCGAGTGCCTCGAAGTGCGTCTCGATGCGTCGGGACTCAAGATCGGGTCCGAGCGGCGGCCGGTTCCAAAGTCGCGCGAGGAACTGCTTTCCGCCCTGCGCTACGCGTTGACGCTCGCGCCGAAGCCGAAGCCGGACATCGCCGGCGTCCCCTTGTCCGGCGGTCTCGTCGGTGCGGCGGCCTACGATCTCGTGCGCTTCTTCGAGCGGCTGCCGGACAGGGCACGGCGCGTCGAGGACGTGCCGGATGCCCATTATCTTGCGCCGCGCTCGCTCCTCGTCTTCGATCACCTCACGCGCGGAGTGGCGCTGCTGCACGATGGCCCCGAGAGCGAGCGCCTGATTCTGCGCCGCGAGGTGATTGCCGCACTTCGCGGGCCCGTGCCGCAAGCGAGGAACGCCGCGACGTTCGCGCCCGCGCGTGCGAGCCTCTCGCCCGACGAATACATGGCGGGAGTGCGGCGCGCACAGGAATACATCGCCGCGGGCGATGTGTATCAGCTCGTGCTCTCGGCGCGCTTCACGGGCCAGCACAGCTTGAGTCCCTTTGAGGTCTATCGGGCGCTAAGGCTCATCAATCCATCGCCCTACATGTATTTCTGCGAGCTCGGCGAACTCACGGTCGTCGGCTCCTCGCCCGAGGCGCTCGTGAAGCTCAATGCCGGACGTGCATCGCTCCGGCCGATCGCGGGCACACGGCCGCGGGGCGCGACGCCGCCACTCGATGAACGACATGAGCAGGAGCTGCGCGCGGATCCGAAGGAAAACGCCGAGCACGTCATGCTCGTCGATCTCGCCCGCAACGACCTCGGGCGAGTCGCGGCAGCAGGCAGCGTCGGCGTCGATCCGTATCGCATCATCGAGCGCTACAGTCACGTGATGCACATCGTGAGCGCAGTGAACGGGAAACTTTCGGCGGACAAGGATGCCTTCGACCTCTTTGCGGCGACCTTTCCGGCCGGCACGCTCGTCGGCGCGCCGAAAGTGCGGGCGATGGAAATCATCGACGAGCTGGAGCCGGTTCGGCGCGGCCTCTATGGCGGCACCATCGGCTATTTCGGCGCCCGCGGTGACATGGACCACGCGATTACCATTCGCACGCTCGTGTTTCGTGGCGACAGCTACAGCTACCAGGTGGGCGCGGGCATCGTTGCAGACAGCGTGCCAGCCACCGAGTACGCCGAAGTGCTCTCGAAAGGCGCGGTGCTCGCGCGGGCTCTCGAGATTGCCAGGGAGGGTCTGTGAAACCGAAACTCCTCCTGATCGACAACTATGATTCCTTCACCTACAACCTGGTGCAGGCTTTCCTCGTGCTCGGTGCCGACGTGCATGTCGTGCGCAACGATCAGATCACGACACGCGAAGCGCTCGCGCTCGAGCCGAGCCATCTCTGCATCTCGCCGGGGCCCGGCACACCGCAGGATGCGGGGGTGTCGATGAAGATGATCGAGACCTTCGCCGAACGTATTCCCGTGCTCGGCGTGTGCCTTGGCCATCAGTCGGTGGTTGAAGTCTTTGGTGGCAGGGTGGTGCGTGCGGGACGCCTGATGCACGGCAAGACCTCACCCGTGCATCACGACGGACGCGGCGTCTTTGACGGCTTGCCGCAGCCTTTCGAAGCCGGGCGGTACCACTCGCTCATTGCCGAGCCCGAGTCGCTGCCGGCGATCCTTGAACTGAGCGCCAGAACGCCGGAAGCGGAGATCATGGGCGTGCGCCACCGCGAGTGGCCCGTCGAAGGCGTGCAGTTTCATCCTGAAAGCATCCTGACGCCCGACGGACCGGCGCTGATGAAGAATTTCCTCGCGATGAAGCCGGGCCGGAAAAGCTGAGGCGCACGCATGGCGGTGGCACTGCGCGGCATTCTGGAAAAACTGCTGAAGCGGGAAGATCTCGCCGAGGACGAAGCGCGGCAAGTGCTTCAGGAGCTGACCGATCCCGCACTGTCGCCGGTGCTCGCAGGCGCGGTACTCGTGGCGCTTCGCGCCAAGGGCGAGACCCCCGTCGAAGTGCGCGGCTTCGCTCGCGCCATGCGGGAGCTCGCCCGTCAACCACTTGTCGCACCCGGTGCGCCGATCGTCGATGTGGTCGGAACGGGTGGCGATGCCTCGGGCAGCGTCAACATTTCGACCGGTGCGGCCCTCCTCGCAGCTGCTTGCGGATTGCGCGTCGTGAAGCACGGCAATCGTTCGATCTCGAGCAAGTCCGGGAGCGCCGACACACTGGAGGCCCTCGGTCTCAGGATTCCGCTCGATGAAGCACGCGCGGGCGCGTGTCTCGCGGCTACCGGCTTTACGTTTCTGTTCGCGCCCCATTACCATCCGGCGACCAAGGCCATTGCCCAGGTGCGTGCCGCGCTAGGGGTCCGCACAGTGTTCAATATCCTCGGGCCGCTGACGAATCCGGCCGCGCCGCCTTTCAGTCTCGTCGGCGCCTTCAGCCTGCCGGCGGCGGAACTCATCGCGAATGCGTTCGCGGGCTTGCCCGTCGAGCGGGTCATGGTGGTTCACGGCGAGCCCGGCTGGGATGAGGCGACACCTGTCGGGCCGTTTCACCTCTTCGACGTGCAGGGCGGGCAGGTGACTCGCTCGGTACGCTCGGCGGCCGCCTACGGAATGGCGCCCTGCAAGGCCCAGGACCTCGCGGGCGGCGACGCGCAATACAATGCGGCTCGCCTGCGGGACGTCCTGGAGGGCCGGGATCGCGGAGCGCACCGCGACGCAATCGTTCTCGAAACGGCGCTCGTCCTGGAACTCACCGGCAGGGAGTCGGAGCCGCGGCTCGCCGCACAGGCGGCCGCGCAGGCGATCGACGACGGTCGCGCCGCGAAACTCCTCGCGGGTCTCGCGCGCTTTGGCGGGGGAGCATAACCATGGCGGGTTTTCTGAGGGAAATGGCGAAGTCGAGCCTCGCGCGCGTCACGGACGCGAAGACGCGTCATACGGACGCCGAGCTCTGGACGCTCGCGCAGGGTACGCCCGTGCCACCACCGTTACAGCTGAGCGATAAGGGATTCGACGTCATTGCCGAGCTCAAACTCAATTCTCCGGCAAAGGGCAGGCTCGGCGAGAGTTCCGCCGATCTCGAGGGGCGCGTATTGCAGTACGCGCGGGGCGGCGCGGCTGCGGTTTCCGTGCTGACGGAGCCGACCCGCTTCGACGGTTCAATGGAACACCTCGAGCGCAGCGCAAAGGTACTGGCGCCACACGGCGTGCCGGCCATGCGCAAGGACTTCATCATCGATCCCTACCAGGTCGTGGAGGCCCGCGTCGCCGGCGCGGGCGGTGTGCTCGTGATCCTTCGCATGATCGACCGCGGGCGGATCATCGAACTGCTCGACTGCGCGGCGATGCTGAAGCTGTTCGTGCTTCTCGAGGGGTTCGATGAGGAGGATCTCGCGCTCGGCGCGGAGATCGTCGAGGAGCGCCGGCTCCACGACGAGAAGCTGCTGCTTGGCCTCAACGCGCGCAATCTCGATACCTTGCAGGTCGTGCCCGAACGGCTGAAGGAACTTGCGCCAAAACTTGCGCCCGGTGTCCCGCACGTCGCGGAGAGCGGCGTGGGAACGCCCTCAGATGCGCAAGCGCTTGCAGCGGCAGGCTATCAGCTCGCACTCATCGGCACCGCGCTGATGTCGACCGACAAGCCGCGCGGCCTGATTGCGAAGATGCTGAAGGCCGCGCGCACGAAGAAGGACTAGAGTGTGTTCATCAAGATCTGCGGCCTGACGACTGCTGAGGCGGTGGACGCGGCCGTGCTGGCTGGCGCAGACGCGGTCGGATTCGTGTTCGCGCCGTCGACGCGGCGCGTAACGCCGGACGCCGCGGCGAAACTCGCCGAGCGTCTGCGGCCGGGCATCCTTCGCATCGCCGTCACCCAGCATCCGCACCAGACGCTGGTGGATGAAATCTTCGCGACCTTCGCGCCGGATTGCCTGCAGACCGATGTCGAGGATTTTGAATCCCTCAATGTGCCGGCCCACGCGGCGCGCTTGCCGGTGCTGCGCGCGAATCGCGAGCGGCCGGCGCGCCTGCCGTCGCGATTCCTGTTCGAGGGCCCGGCGAGCGGCGCCGGACACACGAGCGATTGGGAAAACGCCGCGAGCCTCGCGAGGCAGGCAGAAGTCGTACTCGCGGGCGGCCTCAACGTCGCGAATATCGCGAGCGCGATCGCGCGCGTACGGCCCTACGGCGTCGATGTAAGCACTGGTGTCGAAGCGAAGCCCGGGCTCAAGGATCCGAAAAAGATAGAAGCATTCGTGCGCGCGGCACGCACCGCCGCGCGCGAGGAGTCATTGCGATGAAACTGGCGGCGATTGAGACCGATGCCGGCGAACTGCTCAAGGGCACGCTGGCCGGCGGGTACCCGGACCCCCGTGGGCGCTTCGGGCCCTTCGGGGGACGCTACGTCCCGGAGACGCTCGTCCCGGCCCTCGACCGGCTTGAAGCGGGTGTGCGGCGTTATCTGAAGGCGCAGGACTTCGTTTCTGAACTCAGCGAGGAGCTCACCACCTGGGCAGGCCGTCCGACGGCGTTGACTCACGCGCGCACGCTGTCGAAGCGCTGGGGCGCGGACATCTGGCTGAAGCGCGAGGACCTCGCGCACACAGGCGCGCACAAGATCAACAACGCCGTCGGCCAGGCGCTGCTTGCGAAGCGGCTCGGTGCAAAGCGCATCGTCGCGGAAACCGGGGCCGGTCAGCACGGCGTCGCAAGTGCGGCCGCCTGCGCGCGTCTTGGATTGCCGTGCACGGTCTATATGGGCTCGATCGATATGGAGCGCCAGGCGCCGAACGTCGGGCGCATGCATCTCCTCGGCGCGAAGGTCGTTCCCGTCACGAGCGGCGACAGGACGCTGCGCGCGGCGATCGATGAAGCGCTGCGCGACTGGGTCGCCGATCCGAACGACACTTACTATCTTCTCGGGTCCGCGGTCGGGCCGCATCCGTATCCTTATCTCGTGCGCGAGTTGCAGTCGGTCATCGGCCGTGAAGCGCGTGCGCAGGCGCTGGCGCAAATCGGGAAACTGCCGGACGCCATCATTGCGTGCGTCGGCGGCGGTTCGAATTCGATCGGCATGTTCCATCCCTTCATTGCGGACGCCGGCGTCGAAATTCTCGGTATCGAAGCGGGCGGCCGCGGCCTCAAGCTCGGCGATCATTGCGCGACGCTCGCGCTCGGACGGCCCGGTGTGCTGCAGGGAAGTTATTCCATGCTGCTGCAGGACGCGCATGGCCAGATCCAGGAGACGCATTCGATTTCCGCCGGACTCGACTATCCGGGCGTCGGACCCGAGCACTCGCTCTATCAGGCAAGCGGCCGCGTGCGCTATGAGTCCGCATCGGATGAAGAAGCGCTCGCCGCCGTCGCGGAACTCAGCGCCGCGGAGGGCATCATTCCCGCGCTTGAGAGTGCGCACGCCTTGCATGGTGCGAAGCGCTGGGCGGCGGTCAACGCCGGACGCCGTGTCGTTGTCTGTCTCTCGGGTCGAGGCGACAAGGACATGCCGACGCTGCAAAAGACCCTGCTCGCGGGCAAGCTCTGATGGTGGCCCGCGATTCCATCAGCGCCGCCGTCAAGGCTGCGGGCGCGGCCGGGCGACCGGCTATTGTCGGGTTCTTGACCGCGGGCTTTCCCGAGAAGGCGCGTTTTCGGGAACACCTGCGAGCGGTCGCGGCGGGCGTCGACGTCGTCGAAATCGGCGTTCCCTTCACGGATCCGATGGCGGATGGCGCGACGATTCAGCGCGCGAGTCACGCGGCGCTCATGCAGGGCGTATCGCTCGAATGGATTCTCGGGGAACTGCGCGCACTCGCACCGAAACCGAAAGCACCGCTCCTTCTCATGAGCTATCTGAATCCGCTGCTTGCCTATGGGCTCGAGCGGCTGCCAAAGGATGCGGGCGCTGCTGGCGTCGCCGGATTCATCGTTCCCGACCTGCCGTACGAGGAAAGCGCGGATCTGCGTGCAGCGCTCGGCGCCGAAAGCCTCGCGCTCGTGCAGATGGTGACGCCGATTACGCCGGCCGATCGACTCAGGATGCTGTGTGCGGCGAGCGAGGGATTCGTCTATGCGGTGACGATGACGGGCACGACGGGGAAGAACGTCGCAGTGCCGGACGACGTGCTCGCATACCTCGATCGGGTGCGCGCGGTGTCGCCCGTTCCGGTTTGCGCCGGCTTCGGCATTCGCAGCCGCGAACAAGTGGTGCGCCTCAAAGCGCATGTCGACGGCGTCATCGTCGGCTCGGCGCTCGTCGAAGTCCTCGAGCGCGGCGACGACCCAACCGCCTGGTGCCTCGCCCTCCGCCCCTAGAGGCGCCGGCTTGCGACGACCAGGTGGCTGCCGTCGGTCGACCGCCGCATCTCGAACTTGAGCCAGCGGCAGAGCTCGAGCATGCGCTCGTTGCTCGCGAGCACTTCGCCTTCGAAACGCTCGACGCCGTGACGCTTCGCATAGTCCGCGAGCGCTTCCATGAGCTGCGTCGCGACACCCCGGCGTTGCCACGCGTCGGTCACCGCGATGGCGAAGTCCGCGCTCCGGCCGTCGGGATAGAGCCCATAGCGTGACACGGCGATGAACCGCGGTTTGCCGCCGACCTCGGCCACGGCCGCGAGCGCCATGGTCTGTACACCGTCGACATTCACCAGCCGCTCGACGAACGAGACCGGCGGTTCCTTCATCGTGTACATCAGCCTGAGGTAACGCGATTCCTCCGACAGACTGCGGATGAAGTGATCCTCGAGCGCGAAATCCGTCGGCTGGATGACCCGGATCGTGAACGTCGCGCCGTCGCGGGTACGGCCCTGCCGCGCTTCAAAGTCGATCGCCATGCGTCTCGCCGCCGGTGTTAATCTTGCGCCCTCGCCATTGGGGGTTCACGCCATGCAGCATGCCGCAATCGTCGGCTGGGGCAAGTGCCTGCCGCCCGCGGTGCTGTCGAACAAGGATCTCGAGGCCTTCCTCGAGACGACCGACGACTGGATCACGCAGCGCACGGGCATTCACGAGCGGCGCGTCTCCCACGTTCTGCTGGGGGAAATGGCCTACGTCGCCGCGGAGCGCGCCCTGGCCGCCGCGGGCATTGCGGGCCACGACATCGAGCTGATCGTCTTCGGGACCTGCAGTCATGACGAGCAGGTGCCCAACATGGCATCCGGGTTGCAGCGCCGTATCGGCGCGCCGGCTTGCGCGGCCATGGACGTCAACACGGCGTGCACCAGTTTTCTCTACGGCCTGTCGACCGCTACCGCGATGATCCGCAGCGGCATCGTGAAGAATGCACTAATCATCGGCGCGGAACTCATCAGCCCCTTCATGGATTGGACGAACCGCAATGTCGCCGTGCTCTTCGGCGACGGCGCCGCCGCCGTAGTTCTGCAGGCGACGCAGAAGGAGGAGGGGGTCATCGCCGAGAAGCTCGGCTGCTACGGCGAATCGCGTGACATTCTGGCGGTGCACGGGATGGGCGGCCGCTACGCGAACCTCGGCAAGCTCTACGGCGAATGCACCTGGCAGTTCGACGGCCCGGAAGTATTCAAGCGGGCGGTACACGGCATGAGCCATGCGTGCGAGGAAGTACTGGCCCGATGCCAAGCGGCCGCCGACCAGATCGAGCTCGTAGTGCCGCACCAGGCAAACCTTCGCATCATCGAGGCCGTGGCGAAGCGGGCGCACATTCCGATGGACCGTGTCTTCGTGAACGTGCAGCGCTACGGCAACATGTCGTCAGCCACCGTTCCGGTCGCGCTCTGCGAGGCGCTCGAAGAAGGTCGCATACGCCCCGGCTCGCTGCTCCTGCTCACGGGCTTTGGCGGAGGCCTTACCTGGTGCGCGCATCTCGTGCGCTGGGGTGAGCGAGTCACGCCACTCGGAAAGTCCACCGTCGAGCTGCCGCCGTGCGAGCGCACGGCCGTCGAGCTCATTCGCGATGTCATGGCAAGAAAGACGAAGTACATAGCCTGAGGTGATCCCGTGCGGAGAAGGCAATTCCTGACCGCAGTCACGGTCGCGGGTATCGGCAGCCTGCCGGTGTCCGTCGCTATTGGCGCCAACAAGAAAGCAGCGCCGCCCGCGCGCGTCGTATTCGACGCATTGTCGTCCGCCGCGGACTTTGGCGACCCGCTGCCGGTCAGCGCAGACCGGGTGCGCGACATCCGCGCTTCGGGAGTCACGGCGATCAACTGGACCGTCTCGTCGGCGACATTCGAGGACGCCGTCTCGCAGGTGGCGTACGCGCAAGCACTTGCCGATTCGGACCCCTCGCTCTGGCTGCTCGCTCGCCGTCATTCCGAAATCGCGGCCGCCGCGCGCAACAAGCAGGTCGCGCTGCTCCTTGGGTTTCAGCACCCGCAGCCGCTAGGCGCGCACGGCGAACAGCTCGAGACGTTCCGGCAACTCGGCGTACGCATCATGCAGCTCACCTACAATAACCGTGGCCTCTTCGGTGACGGGTGCCTGGAGCCCGGCAACGGCGGTTTGAGCCGAGCAGGCTTCACCCTCATCGAGCGCATGAATGCCGAGGGTATCGCGGTCGATCTCGGTCATGCCGGCATGCGCACGACCGCCGAAGCGATCGCGAAATCAAAGCCGCCCGCGCTCATCACGCACACGGGCTGCCGGGCCGTGCACGATCATCCGCGCAACCAGACCGACGAGAACCTGAAGGCGCTCGCCGATCGGGGTGGCGTCGTCGGCATCTACTTCATGCCGTACCTCGTCGCGAGCCCGACCGTGCCGACCACCGAACATGTCGTCGCGCATCTCGTGCATGCGCTCGACATCGCCGGCACGGATCACGTGGGCATCGGTACGGATGGCGCCATCGCCGGCTTCACCCTGAGCGACGAGGCGCGCAAGGCGATGGAGCTCGACATGGCGGAACGCAAGCGCACGGGCATTGCGGCGCCGGAGGAAGACCGGCTGCCCTTCGTGCCGGAACTCAACAATGCCCAGCACATGCAGATCATCGCTTCCCGGTTGCACGACCGCGGCTACCCGGCCGCGGTCGTTGACAAGGTGCTCGGCGAAAACTTCCACCGGGTGCTGGGCGACATCTGGGGCACGGCGTAGCGATCAGCTGCTCTTCGGCTCGCTGTGCCAATCTTCGCAGCGCGCCCCCATGCCGGCGCGGAATTTCTCCCGCTCTTCGGGCGACATCTGCTCCCAACGTTCCTGCCAGCGTTTCCGCCAGCGCGACCGCCAGTGCCCGTGGCCGCCGCGGCGACCGAGACCGCCGAAGAGGATGCGAGTCAGTACGAGGAGCCCAACCGCCTGCCAGTAGCCGATGGCCTTGAGGCCGAAGAGCGGCGGCAGCAGCGAGTTCCAGAGCTGCATGACGACGAAGCCGACGAGCGCCAGAACGAGCACAACCAGCACGGCAATGCCGGCCATACGAACGAATCGATTTCTCATGACACTTTCACCTCTGATCTTCCTGAAATTCCTCGTGGATGACCGCAAGCCGCTGCCGCAGGTGTCGTACCGCGTAGTGTTTGCGTGCCAACAGTGTGTTGACGCCGACGCCAAGCTCTGCGGCGAGCTCGCGAAAGCTTCGCCCGTCGAATTCATGGGCGATGAATGCCTCGCGCTGCTCGTCCGGTAACTCATCGAGCGCGGCTTCGATTTCCTCGATGAGGACGGCGCGTGCAAAACGGGACTCCGGGCCGTCCTCCGGCGCCGGCAGCAGATCTTCCCAGCGCTCCTCGGCGATCTCGGTGGCCTGGCCGGTTTCGACCTGCCGGCGCACCGAGCGCCGCCGGAACCAATCCGTCATGCGGTTGCGGGCCACGCGATAGAGCCAGGCGCCTGCCTGCTCGATGGGCCGCATGAGCCGGTATTCCTCGACGAACTCAATCAGGACGTCCTGCAGGAGATCTTCGGCATCGCGCGGGTCTGGCAGGCGCCGGCGGATGAAATTACGCAGCCGACCGCCCTCGCGGGCCACGGTCTCGGCGATGCGGCGATTCTGTTCCTGGGTCATGGCGGCGGCAGTGGCTGCGCTCATACGGCCCTGTAGACGCAGGGCCCGGGAGAATATTGTCGGTCAGGCTCGAACGGCCAAGTGGCCATTGCCCCCGTTGCGGGCATGCCAATACGATAACCGGCAAGGATCATACGGCAGCAACCCGGGAAGGCCCGTCATGACGGCCACGACGGAATCCATTCGGCATTACGCGTCGCTTCTTGCGCCGCGCTACACCTGGATGATGGGCGGGCTCGATAACTGCCTTGCCAACGCGCGCGCCCTGCTCGATGCCGTCAACATCGGGCGGCCGCAAGGCACAAAGGCGGCGCTCGATCTCGGCTCGGGCCCCGGCTACCACTCGCGGGCGCTCGCCGAGCGCGGCTATGCGGTGACGGCCGTCGATACGAGCAGGGAATGTCTCGATGAGCTCAAGGTCACCTGTTCCGCGCTCGCCGTCACGCCGATCGAAGGCGATCTCAGCGATTTCGGAGCCTTTGCCGCGCACGGTCCGTTTGCGGTAATTCTGTGCGTCGGCGACACACTCACTCATCTTGGCGGGGCGCAAGCCGTCGATGCTCTGATCGAGCGGGCCGCAGGCTCGCTCGTCCCGGGCGGCGTCCTCGTGCTCGAGTTTCGTGAACAGTTGCACCTGCCGGACGCCGGCGATGCCGTTTTCACGATGCGGGCGGAGCGCGATCGGATCATGCAGTGCGTACTGCATTTCGAGAGGGAAAAAGTCTGGGTCACGGACATCGTGCATGAATGGACCGGTACCGCCTGGAGGATCATCAAGAGCAGTTACCCGAAGTTGCGCGTCTCCGGCGAGCAGATTCTCGCGCAAGCGCGGCGCTGCGGGTTGCACGCTGTGATGGACCAGTTACGCAAAGGACAACGGCTTCTCGCCTTGAGGCAAACTGTCGCCACTTGATCCGCAAGATACTGGCAGGAGCAACGACCGTGACGACCAACGACCGACTTCGTGAGCTTGGCATTCAGTTGCCCGCGGCGGCCAAACCCGTCGCGGCCTTCGTCATGGCGGCGCGCGCCGGGAATCTCCTGTTCGTCTCCGGACACATCGCGCGCAAGGACGGCAAGCCCTGGGCCGGCCAGCTCGGCAGGAACATGACGACCGCCGATGGCAAGATTGCCGCGCATGCAGTTGCACTCGATCTCATGGCGACGCTTGAGGATGCGCTCGGCAGCCTCGACAAGGTGAAGCGCATCGTCAAGGCCCTGTGCCTCGTCAATTCGACCGGTGACTACACCGAGCAGCATCTTGTAGCGAACGGCTGCTCGGAACTCCTGGCGGCGGTGTTCGGCGAGCGCGGCGCACACGCGCGCAGCGCGTTCGGAGTCGCGCAGCTGCCGATGGGTGCGTGCGTGGAAGTGGAGCTGGTCGTGGAGGTGAGTTGACAGCCACTTGAATTGCGGCGTGATATCCCAAACACAGCCGCCGTCCGCTCACTGGAGGTCGATCGAAATGGCAGGTCTCTTGCTCTGGTTGCTGCTCCTGGTCGTATGCTGGCCGCTTGCGTTCCTCGCGCTAGTGCTGTGGCCGATCGTGTGGCTCATCTCGATCCCGTTCCGCATTCTTGGCATCGCGGTGGAAGGGGTCTTCGAGCTGCTGCGGGCGATCATCCTGCTGCCGGCCCGAATTCTGCGCGGGCCGCGCTGATCTCATGCGCAAGGTCCTGCCGCCGGTCTGGCTCGCGATCACGCTCGTCGTAATGACTGGCCTGCACTTCTTCGTTCCGATCGTGCGGCTCATCCCGCAGCCGTGGTCGTTCTCGGGAGCGGTGTTGATCGTTGCAGGCATCGCACTGTCCGCGACCGGCGCCGGCACCTTCCGGCGCGCAGGCACGCCCGTCATACCGTTCGAACGCTCGACGGTCCTCGTGACGACAGGTGTCTATCGCTATACGCGCAATCCGATGTATCTCGGCCTCGCGCTGGTGCTGGTCGGCGTTGCGATCGCTTTCGGAACACTCGGTCCCTGGCTCGCGATTCCTGGCTTTCTCTGGATTATTTCGACGCAGTTCATCCGCGGCGAAGAGGCGTTCCTCGAAGAGATCTTCGGCGCCGCCTTCGTCGCCTACAAAGCGCAAGTCCGACGCTGGCTCTAGGCCGGAGTGCTCACAGGCGATCGCGGATGGCGGCTGGCAACAGCGCCTTGAAGCGCCGGCTCAGATTGACCTCGGTGCCGTCCCGTAGCACGAGCTGGAAGTCGCCGTGAAACCACGGCCGGATTTCGCGGATGAAATCGACGCGGACGATGTGCGAGCGATGCACTCTCAGGAACCGCGCGGCGTCGAGTTGCGCGGCGAGACCCGTCAGCGTTTCCCGCACTAGGTATTTGCGCGAGGGCGTGAAGACTTCGACGTAGTTGTCGGCGGCGGCGAGCCGCAGGATGTCCTCGGCGGGCACCAGGATCGTGCGATCGGACTCGCGTATCGGCAACTGGCCAAGCGGCGGTGTGCGCTCGGGAAGCGACGCCAGCAGGCGCCGGACCCGCTCCTCGACGTCCGCCGCGTCGGACTGCCGCAGAGCATCCCGCGTCCGCTCGACGCTGCGAAGGAAGCGCTCGCGATCGAAGGGCTTCAGCAGGTAATCGAGCGCCTGAACTTCGAATGCCCGCACGGCAAACTCGGAATAGGCCGTCGTGAAGACGACAATCGGCGTCGGTTCGCCCGATTGCGGGTCGAGCACATCGAACCCGGACTCCACGCCGAGCTGGATATCGAGATAGAGGACGGCGGGGCGATGCTTCGCGAGCGCCGCCCTGCCGGCAGCGACGTTATCGGCCTCCGCGACGACAGCAAAATCCTTCTCATCGGCGAGGAGCCGTTGCAGCTTCGCGCGAGCGGGCGGTTCATCCTCGACGATCACGACGCTGTGCGTCACGTGCTGGCCACCGGGATCGAGAACCACACCCGCGTGCCGGTCGGCTCCTGCGGTCCGATCTCAAAGTCATGCGCCGCCGGAAAGAGAAGTTCCAGCCTATGGCTGACGTTGCTCAAGCCCGTCCCCATCCGTATGGGCGAAGCGATGCCGACGCCATTGTCGGCGACGAGGCAGGTCAGACGATCGCCTTGCCGGCGCACTTCGACTCGAAGCGACCCGCGCCCATTCGCGAGCCCATGCTTGAGCGCGTTCTCGACGATGGGCTGGATCAGGAGGCGGGGGACTTTCAGCGATTCGAGTGCAGGCTCGACATCCACTTCAATGGTGAGCTGCCCCCGGTAACGCTCGGCCATCAGCGCAAGGTAGCCGCGCAGCAGCTCAAGTTCCCGACCGAGTGCGACGAAGACGCTGTCGTCGGTCTCGTAGGCAGCGCGCATCAGGTCCGCAAGGCGCGTGATCATCCGGTCTGCCGCCTCGACGTCCTCGTGCATGCGGTTCGAGATGGCGTTCAGCGCATTGAAGATGAAATGCGGGTCGATCTGCGCCGTGAGCTGGCGCAGCCGCGCGGCGCTCACGCTTTGCGACAACTCGGCAGCCAGGACTTCACCTTCGCGCCGGCGCCGGTACTGCCGGATCGTGAACGCGATCAGGAGGACGATGGTGTAGGTGATCACGTCCTTCTGAAATTCGAAGACGAGCATGAGCCAGGGATTGCCGTAGTCGTAGTGCTCGGAATGCAGCACGTAGATGAATTCCCGGATCGTGACCATGCCGACCACGTGCACGATGGAGAATGCGACTGCGCCGCCGAGGTGAAAAACGGCCGTGCGCCACCGGCCCGGTGCCTCGAGAGGATGGCGCTTCTCATACCAGAAGATGAGCGGCACCAGCACCATGATGACGATGACGCTCGTCATCTCCCAGGCGATCGGCTTCCAGTATTCGATCGTGCGATTGGAATTGGCGCGGCCGATGAGCTCGTTGAGCCCGAGGTAGAGGCCAAAGAGCACGGGGAAGATCACGTAGAGGGCCTTGCGCATGGCGTCAGCCTACCGCACCCGGCTGGACAGCCGGTATGCCGCTCGCCCCACGCCTGGTCCCGCCGGCCACAAAGTTCGTGCCGGGTTTGCACGCTGCAGGAATACTCGCCCCGCGTTGTGATCGAAAAGGAGATCGGAACATGTGCGAGGCTGGCAGGACGGCGCTCTACTTGCTCTTCATCGGTGCGGCGGCGCTCGTGACGGCGAAGCCCGTCCGGGCGGAGGACTGGTCTGCATACGGTGGCGATGCGGGTGGCCGCCGGTATTCAACGGCGGCGCAAGTGACTGCCGGCAACGTCTCCGCTCTCGAAACCGCGTGGACCTTTCATACGGGGGAACTCGGCGAGAATCTCGCGCGCAGCGACAAGCTGACTTTTGAAGCGACCCCGATCCTCATCGGCCGCACGCTCTATGTCTCGACGGCGACCGCCATCGTGTTCGCCGTTGATGCCGCGACCGGCAGGGAGCGCTGGCGCTACGATCCGAAGCTCAATCGCGGCGTGCGCTACAGCGAGATGTCCTCGCGGGGCGTCTCCTACTGGTCGGACCCGGCGCACAAGAACGAGGTTTGTGGCGCAAGGATCTTCATCGCTACGCTCGATGCGCGCTTGATTGCGCTCGATGCGAAGTCGGGCAAGCCCTGCGCCGATTTCGGCGTGAATGGCGCGGTTGACCTTTCCCGTGGCGTGCGCCTTCAGGATCGTCCCGATTACGCAGTGACGTCGCCGCCCGCGATCGCGGGAGAGACTCTCATCACCGGATCGTCGATCGGCGACAACCGCGCGACCAACCTGGAACTTGGCGTGGTGCGCGCTTACGACGTTCGAACCGGGGCGCTGCGATGGAAGTGGGATCCAATTGCGCGGACTGCACGCATACCGAAGGATGCCGCAAATCCGGAGTTCGACGAAGTGCCGGAGCAAGCGGCCGACTGGACCGGCGCTGCGAACGCCTGGAGCATCCTGTCGGTCGCGCCGGACCGCAATCTCGTCTTTGTGCCGACGGGATCCGCGAGCCCCGACTTCTTCGGCGGCGAGCGCCGCGGCGACAATCGCTGGGCGAATTCCGTCGTTGCACTCGATGTCGCGACGGGCCGCATGGTCTGGAGCCAGCAGCTCATTCATCACGACCTCTGGGACTATGACGTCGCCTCGCAGCCGGTCGTCGCCGAGTTGAACCGCGGCGGCACGCGCACGCCTGTCGTGATTCAGGCGACAAAGACCGGCCAGCTCTTCGTCTTCAACCGCGACACCGGTCAGCCCGTATTTGCCGTGACCGAAAAGCCGGTGCCGCAGGGCGCGGTACCCGAGGAATTCGCATCACCGACGCAGCCGATTTCTGCGTTGCCTCCGCTCGTGCCGTGGGCCCGAGTGACGGAGAACGACGCGTGGGGCCTCACGTTCTACGACCGTGCGCAATGCGCGGAGAAGATAAAGCCGCTCAAGTCCGATGGCATCTTCACGCCTCCAAGCACCAAGGGAACGATCGAACGACCGGGCTACGCGGGTGGCGCGAACTGGGGCGGGGTCGCGTTCGATCCGGCGCATCAGTTCGCCATTGCCGTCGTGATGGACCTGCCAATGGTCGTAACGCTCGTGCCGCGGGCGGAGCTTGGCTCGATGCGTTCATCCGGCAAGTACGGGGACTCCGAGTTCGCGTCGATGTGGAACACGCCCTACGGCATGCGCCGCGAACTGCTGGCGTCGAGCTTTGGCATTCCCTGCATCGCACCGCCTTGGGGTTCGCTCGTTGCGATGGATCTCGCGAACGGCAAGATCGCGTGGCAGGTGCCGCTCGGCACGACGCGCGACATCGCGCCGTGGCCGTTCTGGTACTACAAGGGGGTGCCGAGCATCGGCGGGCCGATCGTTACGCGCAGCGGCCTCGTCTTTGTGGGGGCGGCAGCGGATGACTATCTGCGCGCCTTCGATGTACGGACGGGCGCGGAGCTGTGGAAAGGGCGGCTGCCTGGCGGTGGCCAGGCGACTCCCATGACCTATGAGCTCGACGGCCGCCAGTACATCGTTATCGCCGCCGGCGGCTACGCCGGCCTTGGCACCACGAAAAGCGACTCGCTCGTGGCTTTCGCATTGCCTCGCTAGAGCGCGAATGCGACTCCTATCAGGGCTTCGATTTGCCACAGGCCGCTCGTCCGCGCGTGAATCGTGCAGGCAGCTCCGTTTGCGTCCGAGTTGCAGAAGATCGACCCGCTCGTGTCCATGAACGTCAGGTAGCCGCGGCCCTCCAGGCGCAATGCGACCTTCTTCGCGAGCGGTATGCGCATGCCGATGCCGACGTTGATCGAGGGCTCGAACCGATCGTCAAGGCCGGGGCCTGACGGGTTGAAGTGCGAAAGACCGATCCCGCCGACGACATAGGGATCCATTCCCTGGTGGTCCTCTTCCGACCAGAAATACGTGCCGCCGAATTGCAGGTAGTCGACGACGATGTCCACGGGATCGGGCGCCGCCGCGCCCGCGAGCGCCTCGATGGTCGTGCTCTGGCGTGAATACGTGAGTTCCCACTGCGTATCCCAGGTCTTGGCGAAATTGAGCGCCAGCCCATAGCTCAAGTCCGGATCGATGTTCCGGTTCGCGTCGACGGACGAATCTTCCAGCTGGCCGCCGAAGCGATAGCCGACGATTGGCACGATCTCGAAGGCCGTGTCGTATGCCTGCGCGCCGAGCGATGCGGTGAGCAGGGCGGCGAGCAGCGCGAAACGAGCTCGTGTCTTCAGGTGTCGGTGCATTGCGGCTACTCCTTATGCGGCCGGCGGCGGTTGTCGTTCGAACTTCGGCAGATCTTCGTTCATGCAGGCCCAGGCCGGAGCCTGAGACGTCCAGATCGTGGCCGCGGGTTTGACCACCTCCCAGCGATCGAGAGTTCCCGCCCGCACGAAAACGAGATGCGGTCGCGCCTCCGCGGCGCTGAAAAGCTGCGTGCCGCAGGTCGGGCAGAACCGTCGATGCATGACGTTGCCGCTGTCCGCGATGCTGCGGTAGTCGCGAGTCTCGCCCTCGACGGTGAGCGCCTGGCTTGGAAAGCAGACGTTGATCGTGGCATTCCCCGCGCCGAGATACTGGCACAGGCGGCACCAGCAGACCCTGGTCACAATAGGGTCGGCCGCAATCCGATAACGAACCGCGCGGCACAGGCATCCGCCTTCGATGGACATCGATCCGCTCCTTCCGGTCATCGAACCCGGATCACCGAACTGCATACTTCTTGCATCGGGAATCGCTGTCAATCACCCTTATTGCCGATGGCTAACAACTCCGGCTTCATCGACATATTCCGCTACTTCCTGCTCTTCTGGAGTTATCTCCTGCTGCCCGGCAGCCGCCGCGAAGCGAACGCCGAGTTCCAGAAGTCCCACGGTTCCGAGCGTGGCTACCTGATATTCAACGCGCTGCTTGCGGTCTTCTTCGGCGCCGTGGTGCCGGGCGCTCTCCTTTTCGTGCTGCTGCACCGATGAAGCGCGTATTCAGCGCCGCAAACCTGATCGACGCCGCGCACTGGGCCAACGTGCTCGCAAGTCACGGCATCGAAGCCCAGCTCAGAAATACGACGCTCGGCGGAGGCCTTGGCGAGCTGCCGTTCGTCGAAACCTGGCCGCAGGTCTGGGTCGCCGACGAACAGGAACTGCATGCGAAGCGCGTGCTGGAGTCCGCCAATGCAGCGCCGCCGCGGACCGCCGAGCCGTGGCGCTGCGAGCGCTGCGGCGAACTCATCGGCGGCCAGTTCGACGAATGCTGGAAATGCGCGGGTGCCGATCCATGAGCCAACAATTCCTGACCATCGCGCCGCGCTTCTGTGGGCCGCCGAATTCCGGTAACGGCGGGTATGTCGCCGGCATGCTGGCGCATTTCGCGCGCGATACCCTGCGGATCCGGCTGCACCAGCCGCCGCCGCTCAATACGCCACTTCTCGTGGATCGGGACGCGACGGGAAGCGTCTTCCTCAGACTGCAGAATGAGGTCGTGGCTTCCGGGGTGCCCGACCGCCTCGAGCTCAGCGTGCCCGCGGCGCCCAGCTATCTCGAAGCCTTGCGCGCGGCGCGGAACTACTCAGGCTTTCACTATCACCCGATTCCGGGGTGTTTCGTGTGTGGGCCACAGCGGGCCCGCGGCGATGGCTTGCGGATATTTGCGACCGCTATTGCCGATCGCGGCCTCGTCGCCGCTCCCTGGATGCCGGACGAATCCGTTTCGCCGACGGGCAAGGTGCTGCCGGAATTCATGTGGGCCGCCCTCGACTGCCCCGGGTTCTTCGCTGCGTTCGACGACAGCCGGCCGGCGCTCCTTGGCGAATTCACGGCACACGTCGATCGTCTGGTGCACACCGGGGAGTCCTGTGTCGTCATCGGCTGGAAGATCGATTCCGCGGGGCGCAAGCACCGGGTGGGCACTGCGCTATTCGACGGCAATGGCGAACTTTGTGCGCGGGCGCTCGCAACCTGGATTGAACTCAAGTCGCCCCTATGAAAGGGGCTTTGGCACCCTCAAGGCGGGTCCGGCATGAAATATAAGGATTACTACAGCGCCCTCGGCGTGGAACGGACGGCGAGCGAGGCGGACATCAAGACCGCGTATCGCAAGCTCGCCCGCAAGTACCACCCGGACGTGTCGAAGGAAGCGGGCGCCGAAGAGCGATTCAAGGAAGTCTCCGAGGCTTACAAGACGCTGAAGGATCCGGAGAAGCGCAAGGCCTACGACCAGCTCGGTAGCCACCGGGCGGGCGAGGAATTCCGGCCACCGCCGGAGTGGGGCAGCCAGTTTGGCGGCGGTGGCGCCTCTTTCTCGTTCGAGGATCTCGACCTGTCGGACATCTTCGAGAGCTTCGCCGCGGGGCGCCAGGGCGGAGCACGCCGCCGCGACATGCGCATTCCGGGACAGGACTACGAGGTGAACGCCCCAATCTCGATCGAGGATGCCTTCAGCGGTGCGACGCTCGATCTGAATCTCGAATTGCCGGAACGCGACGAGCAGGGGCTCTTGAGGCGCGTGCCGCATATCGTCAAGGTCCGCATTCCCAAGGGGGCGACCGACGGTCAGCGCCTGCGCGTGCCGGGCAAGGGCGGCAAAGGCATCAATGGCGGGCGCGACGGCGATCTGTATCTCAACATTGCGTTCCGTCCGCATCCCTTCTTCCGGCCGGACGGCCACGATCTGTATCTCGAGCTGCCGCTCACGCCCTGGGAGGCGGCGCTCGGCGCAACGGTGCAGGTGCCGACGCTTGCCGGTGCGGTTGCGCTCAAAGTGCCACCGGGCACACGGGCCGGACAGAAACTAAGGCTGACGGGACGCGGCCTGCCGACGCCGCGCGCAGCGGCGGGTGATCTCTACGCAGTCGCCCAGGTTACGGTTCCCGCCGTGCTGAGCGAGCGGGAACGCGCGCTTTTCAAGCAGCTCGCAGGAGGCATCGACGTTCAATCCAAGGGGTCACTTCGAGCGGGAGGCGAGCCATGCGCATTGAAGTCACCGAGGTCCTGCGGATCGAGGAGCAGGGCCCCCTCTCGCTCGCAGAGCTCGCGGACCTTGCGCGTCTCTCGGAAAGCGACGTGCTGGAACTCATCGATTGTGGAGTGATCGAGGCTGACGCAAGCGGCAGTCGGCCATCGTTCCGCGCCGAATACCTGCTCGCCGCCCGCGCGGCTTCACGCTTGAAGGAAGAGCTGGAGCTCGACGCCCACGGTGCCGCCGTCGCGCTGGCGCTGATACGGAAGATCCGGGACCTCGAGGCAACCGTGCGCGGATTGTTAGCCAGGGGACAGACTTAAGTCTGTCCCCTCTTCGAGATCCCCCTCACCCTAACCCCCGCCGCACACATGGCGAGGGAACAATATCGGTTCCCGTTCCCCGGCATTTTGGGGGAGCGGGTAGGGTGAGGAGGCTCCCTATTCTTCTTGTTTCAACTCAAACGGCTTCGATCTCAACTTCATTCCATCAGCCCATCGAGGTAAGCCTGGGCGGCCGGCGAGAGCCTTCTTCTCGCGTAGGCCAGCGCGCGTGGCGCATCGACGATTGCCTCCAGAGGCCCTGAGACGAGCACGGTGCGCACGTACGGATCGTCGTTCGCGGCCTCGGCCATCTTGTTCAGGACGTTGAAGCCCTGGTTGATCTTCTGTTTTGGCGTCCGGTCGGATTCGATCGATCGGGCCAGGTACTGTCCAAAGCGGGCGTAGAGGAACTGGTCGTCGTCGCCCACCTGGAACTTCGCTTCGGCGTAAAAGTCCGGAAAATTTCTCTGCAGCAAACGGGAAAGCTTCGTGAGTCTCGGTCTTGCGACCTTGAAGTTTCTCATTTCGGTGCGAACACCCCCGAGAGGTCCAAAGAACCATCGCTGGACCTCGCGAGCGGTACCACACCTCGCGAGGCGCGCGCATTACACGGCACGCGCGTACGTGTTGCAATAGTTTGTGAAAAATTTTTTCGCGCGAAGCAACTGCGTCAACGAGCGTCGCTCATCGGCGACGCCACGCGAACGCGATCAACACCGCGCCGACCACTGTGAGCAGCGCGCCGGGCCAGAGTGGTGAGCGATCGACGGCGAGCCAGATGAGGCCGCCGAGCAGAAGAATTCCAGCGACGAACGTGTGATCGCGCTTTTCCTGCGACTCGCGCACGGCCGCGCGCAGCTCTTCCACCCCTTGCGTCTGCATCTGGACCCGGAATTTGCCGTCGATGGCTTGCTGGACGACGCCGTGCAGCAGCTGCGGGAGATTGCGGGCCGTCGCAGCGATCTCGGGGAGCTGCGACCGCAGTCGCTCGAAGAAGGCTCTCCCGCTCACCTGCTCCCGCATCCACTCCTTCAGGATCGGGTGGGCGGTCTTCCAGATGTCGAGCTCCGGATAGAGCTGCCGGCCCAGCCCTTCGATGTTGAGGAGCGTCTTGTGCAGCAGCAGGAGCTGCGGCTGGACCACCATCTGGAAGCGCTCGGCCGTCTCGAAGAGCCTCAGGAGCACCTGCGCAAAGGAAATGTCCTTGAGCGGTTTGTTGAAGATGGGCTCGCAAACGGTGCGCACGGCCGATTCCAGCTCGTCGATTCTCGTGCCGGGCGGCACCCACCCGGAGTCGATGTGAAGCTTGGCCACGCGGCGGTAGTCCCGGTCGAGGAAGGCGAGGAAATTTTCGGCGAGGTACTGCTGGTCGCGGGGGTCGAGCGTGCCGACGATGCCAAAATCGACCGCCGCGTAGCGGGGATGCGCCGGGTCGTCGGTCAGGACGAAGATGTTTCCCGGGTGCATGTCCGCATGGAAGAAATTGTGGCGGAACACCTGGGTGAAGAAGATCTCGACGCCGTTTTCAGCGAGCTTCCTGATGTCGGTGCCGCGGCGGCGCATCTCCGAAACGTTGCTGACCGGCAGGCCATGGATGCGCTCCATGACCATCACATCGACGCGGCAGTAGTCCCAGTGAACTTCAGGTACGTAGAGCAGGCTTGAGCCCGTGAAATTGCGCTTCAGTTGTGAGGCGTTGGCGGCCTCGCGCAGGAGGTCGAGCTCATCGAGGATGGTCTTCTCGTATTCGCGGACGATCTCGACGGGCCGCAGGCGCGACCCTTCGCTCCAGTAGCGGGCGGCGAGATCCGCGATGGCGTAGAGCACCTCGATATCGCGCTCGATGAGGGTGCGCATGCCGGGGCGCAGGACCTTGACGACGACCTCTTTTCCGTCGCGAAGCGCGGCGCCGTGGACCTGCGCGATCGACGCGGCGGCGATCGGCTCGTCGTCGAAACTCGCGAAGACCTCCGTGATCGGCCGGCCGTAGGCCGCTTCGATCGCTGCCTTGGCGATCTCGGTCGGAAAGGGCGGAACCTGATCCTGTAGCTTCGCGAGTTCATCGGCGATGTCGACCGGCAGCAGGTCGCGGCGCGTCGAGAGCGCCTGGCCGAACTTGACGAAAATCGGCCCGAGCTCCTCGAGCGCGAGCCGCAGGCGTTCGCCGCGCGAACCGCGACGCCGGCGAAACCAGGTCCAGGGGGACAGGTACGAGACGAACCGCAGCGGCCTATATAGATGAGTGGCCCGGATGAAGTCGTCGAGCCCGTAGCGCGTCAGCACGCGCTGAATGCCGAAGAGACGCCCGATGACGCGGAGTTTCAATCTTCTCCCTCTCCCGCTTTAGCGGGAGAGGGCCGGGGTGAGGGCTCCAGTCTCCGCAATCGCGCTTCGAGCCGGTCGACCGCCTCGCGGAGCTTGTCGACCTCACCGGCGAACTCCTCCAGCTCGATCTTCGGGACGACCGTGCGGTTCTCTTCCTGCAGGTACTCGGCCACGTTCTGGCCGAAGGTTGCGATCGCCTTGCGGCCCCAGTCGAAGGCCGTGCGCGCGGTGCGGCCGACGTGGTGGGCCGGCACGTCGCCGAGATGGCGGGCGAGCTCTTCTTCGAGATCCGGCGCTGCGAGCTTCAGGAGATCCCGAAACTGCTGCGCCACCTCGGCATCGCCCTCGACGATGACGCGTCCAACCTTCTGCTCGCCCTCGTGACCGAGCAGCATGCTGAGGAGCGAAAACACCGTGCCCTTGATGCGGGCGTCGCAAGCATCCGACCCCTCGCCGTGCAGGAGCAGCCGGTTCTCGGCGGCCGTCACGGTGATCGAGAGCCGCGTGTCGAGCATCTCGACGACGAGTTTGCGGCCCGCCAGCCGTTCGAACGCCGCGTGCGCCGTCGAGGACGATTCGATGCCGCGATTGAATGCGCCTTCGGCCGGCCGCAGCAGTTCAGTAAGTGCATGCATACGTTTTTAGCCAGGGGACGGACTTCAGTCTGTCCCCTCTTACAGCTTGTACCCCCGATGCACAGCGACGATCCCGCCCGTGAGGTTGTGATACCTCGCCTCGCCGAAGCCCGCCTCGCGCATCATCGCAAGCAGCGTTTCCTGGTCCGGGTGCCGGCGGATGGATTCGGCGAGGTACCGATAGCTTGCTGCGTCGTTCGCGACCAGCTTGCCAAGCAGCGGCAGTACACGGAAAGAGTAAGCGTCGTAGATTGGCTGGAGCGGTGCCACGGTTGGCTTCGAGAACTCGAGTATGAGGAGCTGCCCGCCGGGCCTCAGCACTCGCAGTACGGATCGCAGGGCAGCCGATTTCTCGGTGACGTTGCGCAGGCCGAAGCCGATCGTCACGCAATCGAAGAAATTGTCGGCAAAGGGGAGCTTCTCCGCATTGGCGAGTGCGCAGCTCACGTTGCCGCCGATTCCGCGGTCGAGCAAGCGATCTCGGCCGCGCACCAGCATGGCTTCGTTGATATCGGAGAGGACCACGAAACCCATTTCCCCGACCTGCTTCGCAAGACCTGCGGCCAGATCGCCGGTGCCGCCGGCGACATCGAGCGCCCGGCCCCCGGGTTTCAATCCCGTCTGGCTCAGCGTGAACGCCTTCCACAGTCGATGAACGCCCAACGACATGAGGTCGTTCATGACGTCGTATTGGTCCGCGACGGAATCGAAGACGCCACGAACGCGCCGGGCCTTCTCGCTCCAGGGCACTTCCTCGTAGCCGAAATCGGTGGTTTTGGGGTCGGTCATGTTCTTCTAAGTACTTGAGTTCGCGCGATGATTGTAGCGACGTGAACCAGCGAACTCACGTCGCAATACGAAGAACGTGAATACCGATCGCGCCGGGCGTCTACCGGCCCTTCAGCAGCATGGCGGAAACCTCCGCGCCGAGGCCTTCAACCTCGACAACCTTGCGCCGGCTGCTCCATCCTGCAATGACGCGTACGCAGCGCTTCGCGACGCCAAGCCGGGCAGCAATCAATTCCCTGAGCGCTTCGTTCGCCGCGTCGTCCACGGGCGGTGCCGCGACGCGAATGCGTATGGCATCGCCATGCAGCCCGACAACTTCCGACTTCGAGGAGCGGGGTTGCACGTAGACTTTGATTCGCCCAGTGGTCATGCTCGCTCCGCCAATGTCAGCCGCAACATACACCGATCTCGACTGCGCGCTGCAACTTGCCGAACGCCTTGCGGACGCCGCACGCGTCATCGCCCGCCAGCATTTCCGCCAACCCATCGTCGTCGAACAGAAGCCGGACAAGAGTCCCGTGACGGCGGCGGATCGCGCCATTGAATTGGAGTTGAGGCGCCTCATCCGTGCCGAGTTTCCGACGCACGCCATCCAGGGCGAGGAATTCGCGAATGAACCGGGGCGGGAGTTCACCTGGGTGCTCGACCCGATCGACGGCACCAAGAGTTTCATCTGTGGCATGCCGCTCTTCGGCACGCTCATCGCGCTGATGCACGGGGATCGCTCCGTGATCGGCATCGTCGAGTCGCCTGCGAGCGCGGAACGCTGGGTCGGCTGCGCCGGTCGCCCGACGCGCCTGAACGGCGAACCGGCGCGGACGAGCCGCTGCACGGAACTCAAGGATGCACGCATCTACACGACATCGCCCGATGCATTCCGCGGCGATGAATGGCGACGCTACGATGCGGTGAGCCGGCAAGCGGGTCTGCGCCGATTCGGCGGCGATTGCTATTCGTATGGGCTCCTCGCTTCCGGACACTGCGATCTCGTCATCGAGTCGGCGCTGAAGCCGCACGATTACCTCGCGCTCATTCCCGTCATCGAAGGCGCGGGCGGAAGAGTCACGGACTGGGAAGGCAACGCACTGGGGCTCGACTCGTCGGATCGCATTGTGGCTGCAGCGACGCAAGCGCTCTGGTCCGAAACCATCGGGGCCCTGGCCCGGGCTCGATGAGCCTGCGACGACCGCCTGCCGTCGCGCGGTGGCGACAATGTCGGCCTGCGACGGGTCAATGCTATCGTTGCCGGCGGAGGTAACGCGTATGAAGGGCATCGCCGCGATCGTCACGCTCGTGGCCCTGGTGTCGGGGTCGATGCCGGCGTCGGCGGGAGAATCCCAGACGGGGCGCGTGCACTACGAATTCGACATCGCGTCCGGTAAAACACTGTCACTCGACATCCGGTCCGCCGAGGTCGTGATCGAGGGATCCGAGACGACGAAGTTCACCATCGGTTTCGATGGCGAGAAGGCGGACCGCGCGACCGAGGTCAAAGTCACCTACAAGGACAAGGGCGATGTCATCGAGTGCGGCATCACCGACGGTCCGCACAATGACCTGCGAATTCTCATCGGCGTCCCGTCCCTCACCAATCTTGTCGTCCGCATGTCGGCCGGTGTCCTGCAGCTGAGCGAGGTGCGAGGCAGCAAGGACGTCAAGATGCATGCCGGCGACCTCGACATCGATATTGGCGATGCCGACGACTACGCGAGCATCGATGCCTCCGTGACGACGGGCGAGATCGACGTCTCCGCCCTTGGCGCCGAAACCGGTGGTTTTTTCCGCAAGTTTCACCGCTCCGGGCCGGGCAGCTTCCGTCTGCTCGCCCACATGGGCGCCGGGCAACTAACGCTTCAGTAGTTACCACTGCGCACACTTGGTGTTGGGTCGCCCGGCATGACATGCTGCGCGAAAGCAAGGAATGACGGCATGACCCCGACTCGACGCGAATTCATCGCCTCAGTGAGTTCCGGCGCAGTGGCGTCGGCACTCGCGACCAAAGCGTCGACCGCGGGCGAGCAGAAGTCGGTCCGCGGCGCGCCCCGCTTGCGGGTTCGCACGATTACGGCCGGCCTCACGCTCAATGCGCTCGAAGATCTGGAAGCAATCGCAGGGACGGCTGCGTTGCTCGGGCGTGCACGCCGACAGTTCGAAGCAGCCGGGTACGAGGTTCAGACGCTCAGGATCGCGACGCAGCCGATCATGAGCGCAATGGACCCGGCCAGCCGCGAACGTGCGTTGCCGGCACTCGCAGCGCTCGACAAGTCAATCGCGAGCCATGCGCTGATACTGAGCCTCGGACCGCTCGTCACGGACGATCGCGCGGATGAGGCGCTTGCGTCGTGGTGCGCGGAGCTCGTGCAGCGTACGGAGACGTTGATGTTCAGCGCGAGTGTCGCTTCGGCGGAGCACGGCGTGCATCGCAAGACCTGCGCAACGGCCGCCGGCATCATGCTCGCACTTGCGCAGGCGCTGCCGGGCGGCGTCGCCAATTTTCGCTTCGCCGCGGCGGCGCAGATTCCGGCCGGAACTCCGTTCTTCCCCGTCGGCTTTCACGAAGGCGCGGCGTCGCTTGCCATCGGACTTGAATCGCCGGGACTCGTGCAGGCAGCTTTCACCGGCGCGCACGACCCTCAGGACGCAGAGCAACGCTTGCGAAACCTCCTCAATGACGAGCTCGGCCCCATCGAGCGCATCGGCCAGCGTCTCGCGAAGGAGGAGAGCGTGCGCTATCTCGGCATCGATCCCTCACCCGCGCCGGCAATGGATAGCAGCATCGGCGCGGCGATCGAGGCCCTGACGCACGTGCCTTTCGGGTCCGCTTCGACACTTGGCGCCTGCGCCGCGATTACCACGGCCCTGAAGACGCTTAGCGTCAAGACCTGCGGCTATGCCGGGCTCATGCTGCCCGTGCTCGAAGAGCCGGTACTGGCGGCGCGTGCCGTCGAGGGACGCTACGGCATCGAAGAGCTGCTGCTCTATTCCTCGGTCTGCGGCACCGGCCTCGACGTCGTTCCGATTCCGGGCGACTGCACGGCCGACACTATCGCTCGCATCGTCGGCGACGTGGCATCGCTCTCCGTGAAGCTGCGTAAACCCCTGTCCGCCCGCCTCTTTCCCGTACCGGGGAAGCGCGCCGGTGAACTCGTGCGCTTCGACAACCCGCGTCTCACGGAGACTTCGGTTTTCGCCGTCGACACCGGGCGATAACATTCCAGCGAGAGGAGAGCTATCCCAATGCGACGCCCCCTTATTGGTGTTCTCGCGGGCGGACTCATCGCCGGCACCTTCGACATCGTCTATGCGATCGTCTGGAACAACGCGAAAGGCAAGAGTCCCGAGTGGACGCTGCAATCGGTCGCCACGGGATGGCTCGGGAACGCATCATTCGATGGTGGCGCCGGCTCGGCCGCTCTCGGCCTCGTGTCTCACTATGGCATCGCGATCGGTGCGGCCGCGGTGTTCTATGTCGCGAGCACCTATGTCCCGTTCCTGCGCCAGCGCGCGGTGCTCTCGGGTCTCATCTTCGGCATCTGTGTCTACCTTTTCATGAACTACGTCCTCATACCGATCTCGGCCGCGCCGTTCCATACGCCGTTCACTCTCCCGGTCGTCGCGCGCGGATTCGCTTCGCATGCGATTCTTTTCGGCGTTCCGATCGCGCTGGCGGTCCGGTATTTCTCGATATCGAAGGCGGAGCCCGCCCATGCAGGCTGATACCGGCGTTGCCGCAGTCGCGCACGTCATTTCGCTCGCGGTTGCGCCGGTATTTCTCCTCTCCGGTATCGGCGCGATGCTCGCGGTCATGACCCAGCGGCTGGCGCGCGTGATCGATCGTGCGCGCGCGCTCGAGCAGCGCCTCGAAGCAAGCTCGGGCGATACGACGGTACTCCACAAGCAGCTCGCTACCCTATCGAGGCGCGCAAAACTCGCCGGGCGTGCGATCACGCTCTGCACGATCACGGCACTGCTCGTCTGCGCAGTGATCGCGGTCCTCTTCCTCGGCGCATCGATGGGGTTCGATGCGTCGTTTCCGGTGGCGATTCTTTTCGTCATCGCAATGGTGTCGTTCTTCATCGGCCTGCTGACCTTCCTGCGGGAGGTCCTGATTGCGACCGCTAGCCTCAGGATCGGGCCACGCAAGGTCGCGGCGGACAAACACTGATCCTTCCTCAAGGGGAGCCACACATGATTCTGGGTCTGCGCACAGCGATCTATCCCGCCCCCGATCTCGCGCGAGCGAAGGCCTGGTACAGCCAGGTGCTCGGTATCGAGCCGTACTTCGACCAGCCGTTCTACGTCGGCTTCTCGGTCGGCGGATTCGAACTGGGCCTGCTGCCGGATGGCAAACCGGGAGTCGCTGGCGTGCAGACATTCTGGGGCGTGGCAAATGCACGCGAGATGTTCGACCGCTTGCTCAAGCTCGGCGCCACCAGCCTCGAGCCCGTGCATGACGTCGGCGAGGGAATTGTCGTCGGCGCGGTGCAGGATCCGTTCGGCAACCGCTTCGGCATCATCGAGAATCCGCATTTCAAGACAAGCGACGTCCGCTAGTGCGCACGTGACCCGGATCGAAGTCGAACGGGCGGACATCACGCGACTCGAGGTCGACGCGATCGTGAATGCCGCTAACGAACGGATGCTGGGCGGTGGCGGCGTCGACGGCGCAATCCACCGCGCCGCGGGACCGCTGCTGCTCGAAGCTTGCCGCCGGCATCCCGAGGTGCGACCCGGTGTGCGCTGCCCTACCGGCGAGGCGCGGATCACGGAGGGCTTTCGCCTGCCCGCACGTTTCGTCATCCATACGGTCGGGCCCATCTGGCGCGGCGGTGCGGACGGCGAAGTGGAGCTGCTCGCCGCCTGCTATCGCAACTCGCTGGCGCTCGCTGAAACGAACAGCATCCGCACGATCGCGTTTCCGGCTATCAGCTGCGGAGTTTATGGCTTTCCCGTTGAGAACGCCGCCCGCGTCGCCGTGCGCGAAATTCGCGCCCACAGCGGCCTCGCCCTCGAGCGCGTCCTGCTCGTCGCGTTCGGTGACGATGTCCATCAGGTCCTGCATCGCGCGATTCACACGCAGGCGTGAGCACACGATGACCGACAGCAGCGAGATTTCGCCAGCATTGACCGAGCGCGTCCTGTCGGCGCTCGGATTCGCCGAGGCGCCGGCGCCCGATCTCACGGGACTCAGGGCTCTCTATCGCGCCTGGTGCCGCGGCGTGCCGTTCGACAATCTCCGCAAGCGCATCCACCTGGCGTGCGGATTGACGACGGCTTTCCCCGGCGATCTCGCCGAGGACTTTTTCGAAGCCTGGCTCAAGTATCGAACCGGAGGCACCTGCTGGGCGGGCAACGGCGCGCTCTGCAGCCTGCTGCAAGCTCTCGGCTTTCGGACACGACGTGGCGTTGCGACGATGCTTGCGCGGCCCGATATACCCCCGAATCACGGCACGGTGCTGGTGACGCTCGACGAGGGGCTGTTCGTGGTCGACGCTTCGATCCTGCATTCGGAGCCCCTGCGCCTCGACGATGAGGCGGAGACCGTGATCGAACATCCGGCCTGGGGTGTGCGGGCGGGCAGGCGCGACGGCAAGTGGTATATCCGCTGGCGCCCGTTGCATGTGCCCGGCGGTCTCGAATGCCGCATCGATCGACTGGGCGCGACGCAGGCGGAGTTCAGCGAGCGCCATGAAATGACGCGCCCCTGGAGCGGCTTCAATTATGAAATCCACGCGCGACTGATTCGCGGGGATTCAATCGTCGGCACGTGTCTCGCCAAGCGCGTGGAGTTCGATGGCGCGGGCGCCGTTCTCGAGCGCAAGCTCGATCGCGCGGCACAGCAGCGTTTCCTGATCGAGGAGCTCGGCTTCAGCGAGGCAATCGTGGCGCAGTTGCCCGTCGATACGCCAACGCCGCCGCCGCCCGGGTCCCGCACGGCGCAGGCGGCTGCTAAACGGTGACGACCACCTTGCCGATCTGCTGATTCGACTCGAGATAGCGATGCGCCGCCACGATGTCGGCAAGCGCGAAAGTCTTTGCGATCACGGGCTTCAGGCGCCCCTCGGCGAGTCCACGCAGCACTAGAGCCTTGGCGCGGGCGAACCGCTCGGGATGATTCCAGATCGTCGAGGCCACCCAGCCGCGAACGCTGAGGTGTTTCAACGCGGCCGGCCAGTGCGGATGCGTTGTCGGCTGGCCGCTCAAGCCGCCGTAGATGTAAAGAATCCCTTCCTCGGCCATCGCCTGCGCCAGCGTCTCAACATAGGGGCCGCCGACCGGATCGAAAACTACGCGAGCGCCCTTGCCACCGGTGATCTTCATCACTTCGGCGACAAGATCGGCTTCCTCCGTCGCGATGACGTGTTGCGCGCCGAGCGCCCGCAACGCCTGCTCCTTGGTCTTGCGGCGCGTTGCGGCGATTGGAACGGCGCCAGCCCAGTTCGCGAGTTGGATGGCTGCGATGCCGACACTGCTCGAGGCGGCGCGAATGATCACGTAATCGCCGACCGTTGCATGCGCGCCCTCGAGGATTGCGAGCGCCGTGAGGTATTGCATCCAGATGGCCGCAGCTTCAGCGGAGCTCAGAGCGGGCGGTGCCGCAAGGAGACTGCGCGCCGGCACGATAGCCGTGTCTGCGTACACGCCGTACTCGCCGAGACGGAAGGTCGGCAAGACCGAGACGCGCTCGCCAGCGGCAAAGTCCTTCACGCCTTCGCCGAGCGATTCGATGACACCGGCCGCTTCGTAGCCGATAAGGGTCGGGAGCTTCGGCTTCACGGGATACTGGCCTGCCCGAAACGCCGCCTCCGAGCGATTGAGGCCGATCGCCTCGATGCGCACTCGAACCTCGCCCGGACCCGGTCGGCCCACGTCGAGTTCCTCGATGCGCAATACCTCCGGCCCACCGTGTTCGTGGACTCGCACGACTTTCGACATGACGGTACCCTCCGACGACTGTCGTTATTGTCATCCGGGGGGGAAAGCCATGTCGAATCTTGCGAAGACCCTGCTGGCCGCCGGCCTCGTGGCGGCCGCTGCTGTCGTCGTGCGCACATCGTTCGCGGAGTCGCCGCAACCAGTTGTCGATCAGGTGCGCGCGGCGGAGACCGCGTTCGCGAAGACCATGGCCGATCGCGACTTCGCGGCGTTCGGCAGGTTCGTAGCTGACGAGGCGATCTTCTTCGGCGGCAAAGGGGCGCATCGGGGCAAGGACGCCGTGCTCGCCAGCTGGAAGCCGTTGTATGACGGGCCGCAGGCTCCTTTTTCGTGGAAACCGGAAACCGTCGAAGTGCTCGATTCCGGCACGCTCGCCCACAGCAGCGGCCCGGTGTTCGATCCGGACGGCAAGCTCGTCGGCGTGTTCAACTCGATCTGGAGGCTGGAGAAGGACGGCCAATGGCGAGTCGTGTTCGACAAGGGCTGCGACGTTTGCAACTGCGCGAAGGGTCAATAGACTGCCTGAATGAGGAAATCCAACCCTCCTGATCCGCCGGTGAAATGAGCACGGATGCCGAACCTCAGTATCGCGACCTTGGCCGGCTGAGCGACCTGCTGCAGGCGAGCATCGCCATCTGGGGAGCCATCGGCCTGTGGTCCGCCTGGGCATGCTGGGGGCGGATCGACGTGGTGCACGATTTGATCCGGGGCCTCGCGGTTTCGGCAGATCGTGCAGCGGCAGCCGACGCCACCGTGGCTTACAGCTCGATCGCGGACGCGATCGTGATCCTTGCGACCGCGGTGATCTATCTGCGGTGGGTGTACCTCACCAAGCGCAATGCCATGGTATTTGGGGGGTCGCGCATCGCCTATGGAGCGGGCTGGTCGGTGGGTCTCTTCTTCATTCCGGTGCTGTCGCTGTGGAAGCCCTACGTCAGCGCGCAGGAAACTTTTCGTGCGAGCAACCCGGACTGCGGGCAGAACTGGAAGGACGCGCCGTCTCCCGGGCTGCTCCGCGTCTGGTGGGCGCTTTGGCTCGCGCTGTCGGTGCTCGGCCAGTACATCTTCCGCTTCGAGCCGGCTGCAAATGACCTGGCCGGGCTCCTGACTTACACGAAGGTCTACCTGGTCGACAGCCTGCTGCAGACTGCCCTGGCCGTGATCGTCATCCTCCTGGTTGCGATGTTGCAGCGCTGGCAAAGCGCGAAATTTCAGGCACTCTCTCAGCCCATCGCCGGTGCAGTGCAAGGAGCGGGATCATGACGGACGATCAATCGGCGCTCGCCGTTGTTGAGGCGCTGGCTGACGCGATCAACCGGCACGATCTCGACGGCATCATGCGGGTGCTGCACCACGCGCACGTGTTCGTCGATTCGCTCGGCAACCAGGTGCGAGGTTCGGAAGCAGTCCGCAAAGCCTGGCACGACTACCTCTCGATGGTGCCCGACTACTGGGTGCGCATCGATCACGGCGTGCTCGCGCCGGAGTACATCGCGCTATTCGGCGCTGCCGGCGGCACGCTCGCCGTCGAAGGCAAAGTGAAGAAGGAGAACTGGTGGGAGACCACGGCCGCGTGGCGCGCGGTGATCGTGGATGGTCGCATCGCAAAGTGGGAAGTCTATGCGGACAACGAGCCGATCCGCGCGCTCCAGAGAAGGAAGGCGCCGAAGAAGAAGAGGGCGATGAAACGCAAGCCAGGATTGAAATCCAGGTCGAAGACGAAGCCGCGAAAGAAGAAATAGCGGAGCGGGACATTGGCTGAATCCACCACACGCGTCGAAGCGTTCAGCGACGGCGTCTTCGCGATCGCGATCACGCTGCTCATCCTCGAGATTCGCGTACCGGAGGAGGGTCTGGCACACGGCGCCAGCCTCGCCGCGAGCCTCGCGCAACTCTGGCCGTCGTACCTCGCGTTCCTCCTGAGCTTCTTCGTCATTCTCATCACTTGGGTCAACCATCACGAACTGATGCGTCTCGTGCGTGTCGTCGACTACCAGTTCCTGTTCGCGAACGGCTTCGTGCTCCTCACCGTGACCTTCATTCCATTCCCGACGGCCGTGCTCGCGGCGCACCTCGCGACGGCGGAAGCGACGACGGCCGCCGCCTTCTATTGCGGCACTTTCTTCGTGGCGAGCATCGCCTGGGGGGTGCTGCTGCTCTCGATCACCCGGCGCCACCGCCTGCGGCACGGCACAGATGCAGTCATTGCGAGGCGGATTGGCCGTGCCTATTTCGCGGCCCCCGTCGTCTATGCGTTCGCGACGATCGTCGCGTTCTACAACGTCATCGCAGGTCTCACGATCAATCTGTCGCTCTGGATCCTGTGGCTCCTTCTCTGTTATCGCGCGGGACGTCCCGAAGAACCCGGGGAGCATCGCTCGTGACCCTCGCTGACGCCGGGATCAAGCGACGGTCGAAATGATCCGCCTGAAGCCAACCCGCATCCTGCTGCTGGGCGCGGTGCTGGCGTGGCTCGCGTCGTGGTTCGCTCCGACGATTGCGCTGCCGGATTGCGCCGCACCTGGCGGACAACTGAACAACTGGCTGTCGGCAATGTCAGCCAACTGCAGCGGCGCCGACGTATTCCGGATGGTGATCCGGCTGCTCTGGACCAACCCGAGCGTCGACGGCTGGCGGGAGGGCATCGAATTCGTCGTCTATATCGCGAGTGCGTTGACCAATCTGCTGTTTGTCCTGGCAGTCACGGCGCTGCTCCTTGGCTGGAACCGCTGGTTGCCCCGGCTGCAATGGTCCGTGCTCGTCGCCGCTGCCCTCAATACGTACTGGTTCTTCGCCGTGAGCGGCCTGAAATGTGGCTACTACCTCTGGGCCGCCGCGTTTTTCCTGCTTTTCGGCGCGATGGCGCGCCGCAGCGTTCCTTAGAGTCTTTTTCACGCCACGAGATCGGCGTATAAGCGAGCGCTCACCCTGCCGACCCACAACAAACAACGGAGATCACCATGGCACAGCCGGACGTCCGCGGAAGATTTCTATGGCATGAACTGATGACGCGTGATGTGAATGAGGCCAGCACGTTCTATCCCCGGGTCATTTCCTGGAAGACGCAGCCCTGGCCGCAGGACCGGAACTACACGATGTGGCTGTCGGACAATGGTCCGGTGGGCGGCCTGATGACGCTGCCGGCCGATGCCGTTGCCCACGGCGCGCATCCCCAGTGGCTCCTCTACATCGGCACGCCGAACGTCGACGAAACGATCGATGAAGCGCGTCGCCTCGGTGCCGAAGTGCTGCGCGCTGCCCACGACGTCGGAACGATCGGCCGATTTGCCATCCTTGCAGATCCTCAGGGCGTGAGCTTTGCCATCCACGCGCCGTCGAGCCCCTCGGCGACGCTCGATGCGGCGGCCCGCAATGGCGAATTCTCGTGGCACGAGCTCGCAACCAAGGACGGCGAAGCGGCGCTCAAGTTCTACCAGCAACTGTTCGGCTGGGAACTCATGACACGCATGAAAATGGGCGCCATGGGCTTCTACAACATCTTCGGCTGGAAGGGCGTGCAGCGCGGCGGCATCTTCACCAAGCCGCCGACCGATGCCTCGAAGCCACACTGGCTGAGCTACGCGCAGGTTGCGAGCGCCGACGCCGCGACGAAGGCGGCGAAGTCCGCCGGCGCGAAGGTTCTGCAGGGGCCAATGGAGGTGCCGGGCGGTTCCCGGATCACTACGTTCCTCGATCCGCAGGGGGTCGCGTTTGCGGTGCATTCGCTCGCGCCGGCCGTGAAAGCAAAGCCGGCGGCCAAAAAGAAGGCTGCGCCGAAGGCTAAACCGAAGGCCAAGGCCAAGGTCGCAGTCAAGGCGAAGCGGGCAGCGCCCAGGAAGGCGGCAGCGAAGCGCCCGGCCAAGCGTAAGGCGAAGCGCGCTGTGCGCCGGAAGAAATAGTCAGGTTGGCGCCGGCTTCGAATGGCCGCTGACGCTGCTACCGGCGTCAGCGGCCAGCCGCGCGAATACAAGTCCCGAGGTCGCGGCCATCAGCCCGACCACCCAGAACGTCACGGAAAAGTCGATCGGCGCGAGGTGATCCGCGCCCCGCAGCCACAGGGACGTATTGAGAACCTGCGCTGCGACGCCGACACCGACACTGAGCGACAACTGCTGGACCGTGCCCGTCAGGCTCGAGGCCTGGCTCATCTGCTCTGGCGTGACATCCGCGAACCCCATCGTGTTGATGCACGTGAACTGCATGGATCGCGAAAAACCCAGCACGAGCACGAGGCCGAGGATGAGAACGTGCGGCGTCGATGGCTGCAGGAAGCCGCAGGCGAGGATGAGGATGGTCGAAATGACGGTGTTCGCAACGAGCAGGCTCCGGAATCCGAACCAGCGCACGAGCCGGGTTGCCATCGTTCTCATCACGAGCGCGCCCGTTGCGCCGGCGAATGTCAGGAGACCTGAGCGTAGCGGTGTGAGCCCAAAGCCTTCCTGCAGCATGAGCGGCATCGCGATGGTGTAGGCGCCAACGCCAATGCGAAAGAGAGCGCCCCCCGTGATCGAAGCGCCGAGCGTCGGGATGTTGAAAAGCAGGAGATCGAGAATCGGATGCTCGGCCGAGCGCGCGCGCCACGCATAAGCCACGGTAAGCAGGATCCCGAAACCTATCCAGGTGAGAACGGTCGAGGTCGGCAGCAGGCCCTTGCCGAGATTCTCGAGGCCGAAGACGAAGCTCGCGAGACCGATTCCTAAGATGAACCAGCCGACGAAGTCGAGCGGCGGCGGAGTCTCGGTCTCCGTCTCCTCGATAAAGCGGGTCGCGAGCCAGTAGCCGGCAATCCCGATGGGTACATTGATGAAGAAGATCCAGCGCCACGAACTATAGGTTGCGATGAAGCCGCCGACGACCGGACCGACGATCGGCGCCACGAGCGCGGGGATCGATACCCAGGCCATGGCGGCGACGAGATCGCTCTTCGGGACCTTGCGCAGGATCACGAGCCGGCCGACCGGCACCATCATGGCGCCGCCGAGACCCTGCAGGACGCGCGCGCCGACGAGCTGCAGGATTGACTCGGATAGCCCACAGAGCGCCGATCCCAGCGTGAATACGACAATGGCGCTGCGGAAGATCAGCCGCGCGCCGAAGCGTTCCGCGAGCCAGCCGCTCAGGGGAATGAAGACCGCGATGCTCACGAGGTAGGAGGAAATCGCAAGGCTCAGGTGCAGCGGATCTTCGTGCATCGAACGCGCGACCGCCGGCAGCGCCGTCGCGAGCACCGTGCTGTCGAGGCTCTCCATGAAAAGGGCACAGGCAACGATGAGCGGGATCAGCCTGGAGATTGGGGCGGGCTTGTTTTTCAGCTCCGTTTGCTCCTGTTTTCCCTGCGGATGACGAGCTTCAGGCCCGACCAGGTCTCATCGACGGCGCAGACCTTCACGTCGACGAGACCGATCGCCAGCGCCACCTCCCGAATGACATCTTCCGTCACGTCCGTTCGGACGCCGGCCGATTTCTTCGGCCATGAAACCCAGACACAGCCATCGCTCTTGAGGCGCCCATACCACTCGCCGAGATAGCTCTCGACATCGGCGCGCCGCCGCGTGAAGAGGTGCACGATGTCGGTCGACGTCGTGAGGCGGCGCGAGAAGCGCACGTTCTTCGGTAGCGGAGCGAGGAGCTTTCGATAATTCGACGGCGCGCCGACCGGATAAAGTTCGCAGGCTTCCCAGATGCCGAGCTTCTTCGCGAGCGGTGTCCCTGAGTATCCTGCCATTGCCCCGAGCTACATGTATTTCCAGTTCTGTGGCTTGCCCTCGGCGATCTGGGCCATCGCGGTCGCGAGCCGGCGCGCACGGGTTTCTTCGCGTTTCGCGCTGGCGATCCATTCACAGTACTCGCGCCGGTGGCTGGGGGTGAGCTTGTCGAACATCGCGCGTGCCTTCGCATCCTTGCTGAGCAACTGTGCGAGATCGGGCGGCACGACGATCGGCCGCGGAGCCTTCGGTCTCGCGCGCGCCGGTGATTTCACACCCTCGTCGTTCAGCCGCATGGCTTCCCGGACGTAGCCGATCAGCACCTTCTTCGGCGGCAGATCCTTGAGCGAGGTGATGCGTCCGAACTGGCCCATCGCCTCATTCGCCGGCCTGCCGTCGCGATCCACGATGAGCGAGCCCTTCCAGAAACCGAAGGTCGCGTGCCCCTTGAAGGCCGCCATCCCGCAGAGCATCCCCTTGTACATGAAGTGCGGGAAGCTCCATTTCATCGCCTCCTCGATCTTCGGGCTCGCTGCGTGCACAACGGCGCGCAGGTGCTCGAGGATCGGCTGGGCAAACGGCGCGGATTTGCGGATGTAGGCGTCGACGCGCGGATCCTTGGTACTCATGGAGCGGCCTCGATTCGAACGCCGTGATGATACACCCGCACGTAAGAGCTACTTTCGCTCCCAGCGGAACTTGCGCTCGCTCTCGCGTATCGGCAGGTCGTTGATGCTCGCGAAGCGCTTCTGCATGAGGCCGTCCGCGGCGAATTCCCAGTTTTCGTTGCCGTACGAGCGGTACCAGTTGCCGGAGTCGTCGTGCCACTCGTATTCGAAGCGCACGGCGATGCGGTTGTCGAGGAAGCACCAGAGCTCCTTCTGCAGGCGGTAGTCGAGCTCCTTCGCCCACTTGCGGCGCAGGAATTCCCGGATGGCCTCGCGCCCAGAGAAGATCTCGGAGCGGTTGCGCCACTCGGAGTCCGCCGTGTACGCGAGCGCAACGCGGTGGGGATCGCGCGTGTTCCAGGCATCTTCCGCGGCCTTGATCTTCTGGCGGGCCGTTTCGAGCGTGAATGGCGGCAAGGGAGGTCGTTGTTCCATAAAGCACCTTAGAGGTACCGGGATTGGATAACTGGGGCTTTGCTGGACTGCTGCGACACAAAGTCCCAGTTATCCAATCCCGGTACCGGCTATGTTGATTTCGATCTTGATGCCGTTAGGATCGTTGAAGAAGAGTTGCCTCAAGCCATTGCCCGGAACCACGTTGAGCCCCGCCTTCACGCCGTGCTTTGCGAGGCGCGCTGCGATCTCCTCGAAGTCGACACCGTTGAAGGCGATGTGATCGAGCGGTCCGGTGCCGGGCGCCGGCTTCGTAACGGGAATACCGAGAGATTCCGAATGCTTCGTATAGCTGCGCCATTCGCCGATATGAATCACCGGCACATCGCCGAGGTACACCCAGTAGCCGTCGAATTCGAGCGGCGGCCGCAAGCCGACCCGCATCCCGAGTACGTCGCAGTAGAAATCCCGTGTTTTCTCGATATCGTTTGTGAGCACGAGATAGTGCTCCATCTTCGTCAGCGGCATGGCAAGCCCCTCGAATGGCGCGGCGGGGAAGTCTTCGCGGGAACGCGGGCCGGGTCAAGCGAGAGCTGAAATCGTGAAGACCGCAAGGCTCGAACTCGTCGCAGCGGAACCCGCAATGCTGCGCGCGGCGCTCGCGGGGCGCGCTGCCCTTGCGGAAAGCCTGGCTGCCGTCGTCCCCGATACCTGGCCGCCGCAATACCTCGATCGCACGGCGCTTGAGTACTCGCTCGAACGCCGGCCGCCGGGACCGGACGGATTCGAGTGGTGGATGTATTTCGTGTTGCTAACGGCGGGACGCGAGCGCGTGCTCGTCGGCACGACCGGTTACAAGGGCCCGCCGTCGGCAGACGGCACCGTCGAGCTCGGCTACGGTATCGTCAGCGATCATCAGCGGCAAGGCTATGCAACCGAGGTGGTGCGAGCGCTGCTCCGGCATTCATTCGCATCGAGCCGCGTGCGACGGGTGATTGCCGAAACACTGCCCGAGCTCGCCCCCTCGATCGGCGTTCTCAAGAAATGCGGCTTCCGCTTCACTGACGGCGGATCTGAACCTGGCGTTATTCGTTTCGAGGTACTTCGCGATGCACTACCTGATGTTCTATGAATACACCGCCGACTATCTCGCCCGCCGTGGACAATTCCGGGGGCTGCACTTGAAACATGCCTGGGCGTCGCACGAGCGCGGCGAACTTGTGCTCGGCGGCGCGTACGACGATCCGGCCGACGGCGCGGCGATTCTCTTCGCCTGTGAATCACCGGCGGTGCCAGAGGCATTCGCAAAAGCGGACCCCTATGTGATCAACGGCCTTGTCACGCGCTGGCGCATCCGCGGATGGAACACGGTGGCGGGTTCCGCTGCGATGAATCCGATCCGCCAGTAGCTGCGGGAGCGAGTTCAATAGAAAAGCGTGCGGGAGGCATGACCTGCCCGCACGCGTTGCCGCGACGAGAATGGGGGGAATCGCCGCTGCAATGATTCCTGGATAGCAAGCCCCATGCCAGCCCCGCGGCGACGGTGAATCAGGGAGTTAGCGGAACTTCCGCCGCGCGGGCGGGCGAATCCGGTGCGCTCGCGCGGGGCTTTGCACTCGATGCGCGCATTGTGAATGCGCGCGGGATTTGCGACCCTGCCCGCCAGGTGCGACGAGAAGAACGAAAAGGTCCGCCCGGCTATCCGAAGACCGCGTTCGGCGGCCTGCTGATTTTCCTGCTCTCGGCGTCATTGCACGCCGAAGAGTGCCTCTCCTCGCGCGGGCGCCAGTTGAGCGGAACCGTCGAAAGCCGCTGTGAATCGATCGAGGCCGGCGGCCTCAAGCGCACCTATCGTATCTATGTGCCGTCGAAGATTGCGAATCCGGCGCCGCTCGTTCTCGTGCTCCATGGCGGCGGCGGCTCCGGCAGCGGGCAGGAACTCGTGACCAAGGGCGGCTTCAACCGCATTGCCGATCGCGACGGACTCATCGTCCTCTATCCCGACGGCGTCGATCACAACTGGAACGATGGCCGGAGCGAGGTCAATTCGCGGGCCTTCAAGGAGAACATCGACGACGTCGGCTTCCTGACGGCGCTGGTCGAGAAGATCTCAAGCGAGCATTCAATTGACCGCCAGCGCGTCTTCGTGACCGGGATGTCAAACGGCGGCTTCATGTCGTTTCGCCTCGCCTGCGATGCCGCTGATACGTTTCTCGCCGCCGCGCCGGTTGTGGCGGGGCTCTCTGTCGATCTTGGGTCCCGCTGCAAGCCCAAGCGCCCTGTGTCGATCGCCATCTTGAATGGAACCGAAGATCCGCTCGTCCCCTGGAACGGCGGCTACGTCAGCGCGCTCGGCATCAAGCGCGGCCAGACCTGGTCCGCGGTTCAAAGCTTCGAGAAATGGATCGAGCTCGATGGCTGCACGGTCCGCTTTGACGAGCCGGAGCTCAACAAGGAGCCCGACGATGGAACGAGCCTTAAGCGCCATCGCGCCGTGAATTGCACGGCGGGTGCGCAAGTGCAGCTCTACGAGATCCTCGGCGGCGGTCACAACTGGCCACGCGGCGCGAAAAATCTCGGTGAGTTTCTCGTCGGACGAATCACCCAGGAGTTCGACGGCAACGAGGAAATCTGGGCATTCTTCAAGAGCGTACCCAAGCAATGAACACGACGACCGATACGGCTTCCCTCAAACGCGTGGTCGGTGTCGGCGCGCTCGGCTTCAACGCCGTGAACCTCACGATCGCCGTGGGCATTTTCGGATTGCCTGCCGGGGTCGCCGCAGCGCTTGGGCATGCTGCAGTCCTTGCCTACGCCGTATGTGCCGTACTTTTCGGCCTCGTGGGGTTGTGCCTGGCAGAAGCTGGCAGTCGCGTCGGCCACGCCGGCGGACTCTACGCCTATGTCTCGGTACCCTTTGGTCCGATCGCGGGCGGCGTGGCCGGAACCCTGCTATGGATGGCAAGCGGTGCGAGCGCCACCGCAGGCATCGTGAATCTGCTCGTCGATACGTTGGGAGAGGTAGTCCCTGCGCTCGCGACGCCCGCGATCCGCGTCGTCGTGATTCTCGTCATCTTCGCGCTGGTCGCCCTCATCAATATCCGGGGCGTGCGCTACGGCGTGCGCTTCTCCGTCTTTATGACGATCATCAAGATTGCGCCGCTCGTGCTGCTCGTCGTCGTTGGCGCGTTCTTCATAGACCCCGTTGCAGCTGCGCTGGACGGAGATGCCGTCCTTGAAGAACGTCGGCGAGGCATCGGTGTTGCTCTTCTATGCCTTCATCGGCGTCGAATGTGCGCTCAGCATGAGCGGCGAGCTCGTCCGTCCGTCGCGCACCGTGCCGCTTGGTATCCTGCTGGGGCTCACGATCATCACGGTCCTCTATGTCGGTCTTCAGCTCGTTTCGCAGGGAACGCTCGGGGACGCGCTCAAGGATTCCAAGGCGCCGCTGGTGGAAGTGGCCAAGATCGTCTTTGGACCCTGGGGCGGCGCGCTGCTGCTGACGACGATGGCGCTGTCTGCAGGTGGGTGCATCGCCGCGGACGTGCTTTCATCTCCGCGCGTGCTGTTCGCGTTCGCGGGGCAGGGACAGCTCCCGAAGGCAGTTGCCTCGGTGCATCCGCGGTTCGGCACGCCCTATGTCGCGATTCTTGTCTACGCGGTCGTCTGTTCCGCACTTGCGCTCTCCGGCACGTTCAAGCAACTCGCGATCATGTCGAGCGCGGGTACGCTCATTCTCTATTTCATCTGTTGCTGCGGCGTACTCAGGATGCGTGCACGGAACATCGCGACGGAAGGCAAACCGTTCGTTGTGCCCGGCGGGCCCGTCGTGCCGCTTCTCGCGATCGTGCTCATCGCCTACCTGCTGTGGACCCTGTCGCCGCGCGAACAGCTCGTGACGCTCGGATTCGTCGTGGTGGTCGCGGCGATATTCGCGGTCGTCGCACGACGAAACGCTTCGTCGCATCGGCCGTGACGCGCCATGAGTACTGAAACTATGATCGATACCATGAAAAACACCTCCGTTCGCCGATTCCTGTCCCTTCCGGCTGCACTCGTCAGCGCCGCCCTGTTGGCTGCGGCCTGCTCATCTGAGCCGCCACCGCCGCCAGCTCCGGTCGCGGGCTCCGGCGATGCGGCGTTCGCTGAGCTCGAAAAGGCCATCATCCAGGACAACAACGTCCGCAATCCGAGCGCCGCGACCGATCTCGGCTTCCACGAGTTCGACGATCAGCTGGAGGACGCATCCGAGGCCGGCATGCAAGCGGAGCTTGCTGCTGTCAACAAATTTCGCGACGAGCTGCAGGCGATCGACCCTGCAACATTGACACCCGACCGCGCGCTCGATCGGGAATTCCTGATCCTCGCAATGAAGGACGCAGCGCTTTCGATCGACACGATCCGCATGTGGCAGAAGGATCCGGACGTCTATTCGAGCGGCATTACCAACGCTGCCTACGCCATCATGAAGCGCGACTATGCTCCGGCGGACGTTCGCCTGAAGTCAGTCATCGCGCGCGAGAAGAAAATGCCCGCGACGCTCATCGAGGCGCGCAAGAATCTGAAGACACCCGTGACGATCTATACGCAGATCGCCATCGAGCAGATCGACGGCAACATCAGCCTGCTGAAAAACGACCTGCCCGCTGCCTTCACGAGCGTAAAGGACGCGGCGCTGCTTGCCGAATTCAAGCAGGCGAACGACGCGGTGATCACCGCGCTCGGTGACTACAAGAACTATCTCAAGAAGACGGTGCTGCCTGCATCGAAGCCCGACTATGCCTTCGGGGCGGAAACCTGGAGCAAGGCGTTCGCGGCCCAGGAGATGGTCGACATTCCCATCGATAAGCTCCTCGCCATCGCGCAAGGCGACCTCGCGAAGAACGAAGCGGCCTTTCAGGCGCTTGCGCACACGATCGATCCGAAGAAGAGCGCGGATCTGGTGTTGCAGGCGATCGAAGCAAAACATCCGAAGGCGGAAGAGCTGCTCGCGACGACGCAGGCGACACTCGACTCGATTCGCCAGTACATCACCGACCATCACATCCTGACGATTCCCGCCGGTGAACCTGCCAAGGTCATCGAGTCACCGCCCTTCATGCGCTCGACGACGTCGGCGTCCATGGACACGCCCGGACCCTTTGAAAAGGCACAGCTCGGTGGCTTTTACAACATGACGCTTCCGGATGCGCATGCGTCCGCCGCCGAGAAGGCGGATTTCATGCGGCAATGGTATTTCGCGGGCATCAGCAACGTGTCGGTACACGAGGTGTACCCCGGCCACTACACGCAGTTCCTCTATGCGAAGCAGTTTCCGTCGGATGCCCGCAAGGTCTTCGGTGCGGCCACCAATGTCGAGGGCTGGGCGCACTACTGCGAGCAGATGATGCTCGATGAAGGCTTTCACGCCGACGATCCTTCCTATCGACTCGCGCAGCTGCAGGATGCGCTCTTGCGCGACGTGCGCTTCATCGTCGGCATCAAGATGCACACGCAGGGCATGACCGTGGAGGAGGCGACAAAACTCTTCGAGACGGCCGGTCATCAGCCGCATCCGATCGCGGTCTCCGAAGCGAAGCGTGGCACGTCCGATGCGCTCTACGGCTACTACACGCTCGGAAAGCTCATGATCCTGAAGCTGCGCGACGACTACAAAGCGAAGATGGGCGCCGCGTACACGCTGCAGGGCTTCCACGACGCGTTCATCAAGCTGGGCCCGCTGCCGCTGCCGCTCATCCGCCGTGCAATGCTCGGCGAAGAGGGTTCGATCCTCTAGTAGTAGATGCGATCGGCGGCGGTGACCGCCGTCCAGGCGGTTTCGTCCGTGCTCGCCATCAATTCGAGGTCGGCGGGCGTCGCCGCCGGATCGTCGACCCATTTGCGCAGCAGGTCGCTGCCGTTGATGACGTCGATCGCGAGCTTGCCAGGCTCATACTCGTAGGGGAATTCGCGCCACAGATCGTAGTCGGGCCGCCGGCGACGCAACGCCTTGAAGAAGAGAGCCATCAGCCGCCACGGCCGAAACTCCGCGTGCCGGTAGCTTTCGTCCTCGACGTGGATCTGAAGTCCCGAACACAGCTTCCCGGCGTGCTTGTGGAACGTCGGCTCGAACCAGCAGGGGCGCAGCCGGCAGCCCGCGAGCCAATCCGGCGCAAGGCGGTTCATTTCCTTGACGACCGCTTTTACGTCCAGATCCGGTGCGCCGAAGACTTCGAGCGGCCGCGTCGTGCCGCGCCCTTCCGACAGCGTCGTGCCTTCGACCATCACGGTGCCGGCGTAACAGCGCGCCATCGAGAGATTCGGTGCATTGGGACTCGGATTGATCCACGTGCGTTCGCCGAGCGGCCAGCCGAACCCCGGCGGTTCTCCCGGTCGCCAGCCCTGCATTTCGACGACCTTGAAGTCGAGGTCGAGTTTCCCGAAGCGGATGAACCAGTGCGCCATCTCGCCGAACGTGAGGCCATGACGCATGGGCATGGGCCCTGCGCCGACGAAACTTTCCCAACCGGTGCGCAGCCGCATTCCTTCCACGGGTCGCCCGGCGGGATTCGGACGATCGAGGAGCCAGACGGTCTTCTTCTTCGCCGCCGCCGCTTCGAGCACGTAGCGCAGCGTCGTTGCAAACGTGTAGATGCGGCAGCCGATATCCTGCAGATCGATGAGGAGCGCGTCGAAGCTGTCCATCATCGCGTCGGTCGGCCGGCGCACTTCCCCGTACAGGCTGAACACGGGAATCCGGTGCACCGGGTCCTGGTAGTCCGGTGATTCCACCATGTTGTCCTGCTTGTCGCCGCGCAGCCCGTGCTGGGGACCGAAGGCGGCGGCGAGACGGACGTCCGGCAAGCGCGCCAGCACATCGAGCGTGTGCGCAAGTTCCCACGTCACGGACGCTGGATGACCGAGCAGCGCGACGCGCTTGCCGGCAAGCGGGCGGCGAATGATGGGTTCTTCGAGGAAGCGGTCGATGCCGAAGCGTATTGTCATCGAAGCGTAATGGCGAAGCTGTCCGGGTGGTGAAAGTCCGGTCGTTCGGCCGGATGCTTGAGCGCCCAGTACGAAAGCGTACCACTGTCGGACTCGACGACGGCGGCGAGAGCAAGCTTCAGGCTCTGTCCGCGGAGTTCGTCGATAGAATCGAGGGCCAGCCGCGCGTCGAGCTGCAACCGTTCCACGCTTCTGCCGGTCCGGATGCCCGGCGAGCGCGCGGCGGACACGGCCGTCATGCCGGTACGATGGGCGTCGAAGCGATAGGACGCCCATTCCGAGGAGGGCGAGAGGTTGAACTCGAAGTAAGCCGGTGAGCCGTCGACGGCTATGAAGACCTCAAAACATGTGCGCTTCCACAGCTCGTTGGTACGTGCCGCTGTACGCTCATCCGGGAGGCGTATGTGCTCAAGCGGGCCCGTCAGCACATATTGAAGTTCGAGAGTCCGGTCTTCACCGAGGCGATAGGCCACCCTGATGGAGCAGCCTTCGCGGATGTCACCCCGGGGATGGCGGATCAGATCGACTTGAACGCGGTCGGCGGCGGGCATCGGCGCATTCTAGCGTGCGCCCGCCTTGCGTAGCCGCTCGAGGTAACCCGCCCACTTCGATTCACGATCGCGGCCGAGTTCGTGCAGATAGGCCCAGCTGTAGAGACCCGTATTGTGACCGTCGCTGAAGACGAGTTTCACCGCGTAAAGACCGACCGGCTCGACCGATAGCACGGCGACATCCTGCTTATCCGTCTGCAAAACTTCCTGACCGGGCCCGTGGCCCTTCACTTCGGCGGAAGGGGAAAAGACCCGCAGATATTCGAACGGCAGCTCGTAGCGGCTGCCATCGTCGAACGTAACCTCGAGAATCTTCGAGCGCTTGCGGAGCTTGATCTCGGTGGCGGTGGTGGCGGCCATTGGCGCGGCGGCGTCAGAGAATGTAGCGGCTCAGATCTTCGTCCTTGGCGAGCTCGCCGAGGTGATGATCGACATAAGCCGCATCGACGAGAATCGATTCGCCCGACTTTTCGGCCGCGTCGAAGGAAACTGTTTCGAGCAGGCGCTCCATGACCGTGTGCAAACGGCGCGCGCCGATGTTCTCGGTGCGCTCGTTCACCTGGAACGCAACTTCCGCGAGGCGCTTCACGCCGTCCTTCGAGAACTCGACCGTGACGCCCTCCGTCTCGAGGAGCGCGCGGTACTGCGTAGTGAGCGAGGCACTCGGTTCGGTGAGGATTCGAACGAAGTCCTCGACCTTCAGCGGCTCGAGCTCCACGCGAATCGGGAAGCGGCCCTGCAGCTCCGGAATGAGATCCGAGGGCTTGGACATGTGAAAGGCGCCCGAGGCCATGAAGAGGATGTGATCAGTCTTCACCATGCCGAACTTCGTGCTGACGGTGCAGCCCTCGACAAGTGGGAGAAGGTCCCGCTGCACGCCTTCGCGTGAGACGTCCGCACCCATCGTTTCCTGGCGCCGCGCGATCTTGTCGATTTCGTCTATAAAGACAATACCGTTCTGTTCCGCGTTTTCCACCGCCCGCGCCTTCAGCTCCTCCTCGTTCACCATCTTCGCCGCTTCTTCCTCGACAAGGAGCTTGTGCGCTTCCTTCACCTTGAGCTTGCGCGATTTGGTGCGATTGCCGCCCATGTTCTGGAACATGGACTGCAGCTGCGCCGACATCTCTTCCATGCCGGGCGGCGCCATGATTTCAACGCCGACAGGGATAGCACGCATCTCGATTTCGATCTCGCGGTCGTTGAGCGCGCCCTCGCGCAGCATCTTGCGGAATTTCTGGCGGGTTTCCGCATCGCGCGGCTGGCCGACGTCGTCGGTGCTGAAGCCCATCGTGCGCGGACGGGGCAGAAGCGCGTCGAGCACACGCTCCTCGGCCGATTCCTGGGCACGATCGCGGACTTTCGCCATTTCCACTTCGCGCGTCATCTTGATGGCGACGTCCACGAGATCGCGGATGATCGAGTCGACCTCGCGGCCGACGTAGCCGACCTCGGTGAATTTGGTCGCTTCCACCTTGATGAAGGGCGCGTTCGCGAGCTTCGCGAGGCGGCGGGCGATTTCCGTCTTGCCGACGCCCGTTGGGCCGATCATCAGGATGTTCTTCGGCGTGATCTCATGGCGCAGGCCTTCGTGCACCTGCTGGCGGCGCCAGCGGTTGCGCAATGCGATGGCGACGGCGCGCTTCGCCTTGTCCTGGCCGACGATGTGGCTGTCGAGTTCTTTGACGATTTGTCGGGGTGTCATGATTGAGTGTGGCTTACTTCAGTTCTTCGATCAGCAAATTCCGGTTCGTGTATATGCAGATATCGGCGGCGATGCCGAGCGACTTCTCGACCACTTCGCGCGCGCTCAGGTCCGTGTTCTGAAGGAGCGCGATAGCGGCGGCGTGTGCAAAGTTCCCGCCCGAACCGATCGCGACGATCTCGTGCTCCGGTTCGATGACATCGCCGTTGCCCGAGATGAGGAACGAGGCCGTCGTGTCGGCGACTGCGAGCAGTGCCTCGAGCCGGCGCAGGTACCGGTCCGAGCGCCAGTCCTTCGCGAGCTCGATCGCGGCGCGCGTGAGGTTGCCGAACTTCTGGAGCTTCCCTTCGAAACGCTCGAACAGCGTGAAGGCATCGGCGGTGCCACCAGCGAAGCCCGCAAGCACCTTGCCGTCGAAGAGACGCCGCACTTTTTTCGCATTGCCTTTCATGACGGTGGCGCCGAGCGTCACTTGTCCGTCGCCGCCCATTGCGACAGCGCCGTTGCGCCGGACAGCAATGATGGTCGTGCCGTGTGGATTGAAAGTCGCGTCGGTCATGGACTCGATGCTCCAGGGAGTTCGATTAAACGCATCACCAGGCCAGCCGGGGCCGGCGCGCGCTCAAGTTCAATCGGCGTTCTTGGCCGTTTTTCGGGACTTGGCGCGGGGGTGAGTGCGATCGTATATGCGCGCCAGGTGCTGGAAATCAAGGTGCGTATAGATCTGGGTCGTCGAGATATCGGCGTGCCCGAGGAGCTCCTGCACCCCCCGTAAATTGCCACTTGATTCAAGCAGATGCGTGGCAAATGAGTGCCGGAAAAGGTGCGGGTGGACCTTGACGCCCAGCCCCTGTTTGCGGGCCCAGTGATCCACTCGCAACTGGATAGCCCGCACACCGAGGCGCCGCCCGCTCGTGCCAACAAAGAGGGCGTGATCCTCGAGCTGCCGGATGGCGCCCCGCTCGCTGAGCCACGCGCGCAGTGCCGTGACGGCGTGCCGTCCCACGGGGACGATCCGCGCCTTATTGCCCTTGCCGGTGACTCGCACGGTCTGATCCTTGAGGTCGAGATCCGTGAGTCTCAAGGCCGCGAGCTCCGCGAGCCTGAGGCCCGAGGAATAGAAGAGCTCCATGATGGCGCGGTCGCGCGCATCGAGCGTGCTCGCCCCGCGAAAATCGAGCAGGCGCGCCATCTGGTCCGCATCGAGCGTCTTCGGCAGTCGCTTCGGTGCCTTCGGCGCCTGGATCTCGCGCGCAGGATTCGCCTGCAGTTCGCCCTCGCGAATGAGATATGCAAAGAATCCGCGCACGGCGGAGAGGCGCCGTTGAATGCTCCGCGGTCCCAGACCATCGCGATGTTCTTCGGCGGCGAAAACGCGGATGTGCTGGCTATCGATGGCGCGCCAGCTCTCGATGCCCTTCTTGCGGCAAGAAACCTCGAGCGCCGCGAGGTCGCGCGCGTAGTTGGTCGCCGTGTGCGGGGACATCCGCCGCTCGGTCTTGAGGTGAGCGAGGTAGCGCTCGACCCAAACGAGCGCGGCAGCGTCCATCAGGTGACGAGCGCCTGCGCGATGAGCTCGCCGATGCGCACCAGCAGCTCCGTATTCACGCCAGGATGGAAATGCTGCGCATCGGAGCTCCCGATCGCGAGCAGGCCGATCGTGCCGCTCGGACCGAGCGGCACGAGCGCAACCGAGCCGATCTCGACGTTCTCCTTGCCGAAGAGGTAATCGCGCTGGGTGTCGCGGACCTGGCCGCAGCGCGGTTTGCCTGATTCGAGCAGCGGATCGAACATCTTCACCTCCGGCGCCGAGCGCTCGAGCACCCGCAGGAAGGTGCCGGTGGGCGGCATCGCGCCGGCTGCCGCGAACACGATGAGCACCGAATTGCGTGCGTTGAAGTCCTCCCGCAGCGCCGCCTCGACGACCGATACGACCGCTTCGCGCCCGCGGGTACCGATCAGCCGCCGCGCAAGCCGATGCACCTTCTCGCCGAGCTGCTCGTTCGCACGCGCGACCTCGACGAGTTCGCGCAGGCGCCGCTCGGCCGTCCTGTGCCGGTCACGCAAAACGTCGACCTGGCGTTCGACCAGTGACACCGCGGCGCCGCCGCGCACATGCGGCAGACTCAGTTTCTCGAGCACGCCACTGTGCCGCTCGAAGAAATCCGGGTTGTTCTCCAGGTACCGGGCAATGCTTTCTTCCGACAGCGCATCGGCACGCAGGCCGCGGGCTTGATTGGTCACTTGTTGTGCTCCCTGGCTCGCTTCAAATGTCGACAGACCCCTGGAATACCGTTTCGGTCGGGCCCGTCAGCCAGATCGGCTGCCCGGGTCCCGCCCACTCAATGATAAGCCGTCCGCCCGGCAGGTCGACGTTGACCTTCTCACCGAGCAAACCGTGGCGACGGCCCACGGCCACCGCGCCGCAGGCGCCGGTGCCGCAAGCCAGTGTTTCACCGGTGCCGCGCTCGAAGACCCGTAGCCGGATGTGGTCGGGCGCGACAACTTCCATGAACTCCACGTTCGTACGCCGCGGAAAGCGCGGATGCTTCTCGATGGCCGGGCCAAGCCGATCGACCGGTGCGCTCGCGACGGAGGCGACCTTGAGTACTGCGTGCGGATTGCCGATCGAGACGGCGCCGATTTCCACCTCGGTGCCTGCGACCTGCAGCGGATACACATACGATTCGGACGAAGCTTCGAACGGCAATGATGCCGGGTCGAAGTTCGGCGCGCCCATGTCGATCGACACCCAGCCGCCGTCGAGCACCCGGGCACGAACGACGCCGCCGGGGCTGTCCATCACGATCTCACCAGGGCCGCGCGCGAGGCGCCGGCTGACGAGCATGGCGACGCAGCGCGCGCCATTGCCGCATTGTTCGACCTCGCCGCCGTCGGCATTGAAGATGCGGTAGTAGACGGCCGTCTTGGCATCGCGCGGCGGTTCGAGCACGAGGGCCTGGTCGAAGCCGATGCCGTTGTGACGATGCGAGAGTTTTCGCCAGTGTTCCACATCCGGCAGCGGGCCCTTCGGTGCGTCGAAGATGATGAAGTCGTTGCCGAGTCCATGCATCTTGGTGAAGTCGATCCGCATGGCCCGCGAGGATACCTCAAGCGGTCAGCCGACGCCGATAGATGACCTTCTTCGCTTGCCGGTTCGCCGCGCGTTCGAAGCGGCACTGCTCGAAAAGCTTCGGGACACCCGTCCACGCGAATGCCGCCGGCGCTCGAGCCTCGGGATCGCGCGGCACGAGCGGATAGCCTTCGATGAGGTGCGCGCCGCTTTTGCAGGCGAGCTCGACAGCGGCAGTGAGCAGGGCCGTCGCGACGCCCTGGCTACGCCAGCGTGCCGGCACATAGAAACAAGTGACGCACCACTCGCGCGCATCGGCGCTCAGCGGAATCGATCGGCTGCGTTCGAAATACGGAAACTCAGACTTCGGCCCGATGCTCACCCAGCCGACCGGATTGCGGCCGGCGAATGCGAGGCACCCGCGCACGCGGCCTGCCTCAACGAGTTTACGAAAGGCGCGCTTGTTGCGGTCGCCGAGCCGCGCCTGCCATTCGGTCTTCGCGCCCGGCACGCGCCAAAGCATGCACCAGCAACCACCGCACGCGCCGCGCGGCCCGAAGAGCTTCTCGATATGCGGCCAGTCGCGCCGAGTCAGAGCGCGGCAGGTCGGAGACCGATCTTTTTTTGGCCGCGGGGGACTGGTCTATTTTTGCCGTGCCCATCACTGGATAATGTAGCGAACCCTGATGCAAAAATGGACCCGTCCCCTTCTTCATGTACAAAGACCTCCGCGACTTCCTCGACCAGCTCGCGACGCGCCGCGAGCTCGCGCCCGTCAAGGAAGAAATCAGTCCCGTCCTCGAGATGACCGAAGTCTGCGACCGGACGCTGAAACGCGGCGGACCGGCGCTCCTTTTCGAACGGCCGCGCGGCTTCGACATGCCGGTCCTCGGCAATCTCTTCGGCACTGTCGGACGCGTTGCCGCGGCGCTCGGGCAGGAAACGCCCGCGGATTTGCGCCAGCTTGGTGTGCTGCTTGCGACGCTCAAGGAGCCGGAACCGCCGAAGGGTTTGCGCGACGCATGGCAGAAGCTGCCTCTCTATAAGAAGGTCCTCGACATGGCGCCGAAAGACGTGGGCGACGGCCCCTGTCGAGAGGTCGTGCTGGAGGGCAAGGACGTCGACCTCGCGCAGTTTCCGATCCAGACCTGCTGGCCGGAAGATGTCGCACCGCTCATCACGTGGGGCCTCGTCACCACCCGCGGACCCGAGAAGGCCCGCCAGAACATGGGTATCTATCGCCAGCAGGTCATCGGGCGCAACCGCGTGATCATGCGATGGCTAGCGCATCGTGGCGGGGCGCTCGATTTCCTGGATTGGCAGCGCGCACATCCGGGTCAACGGTTCCCCGTCGCGGTGGCGCTTGGCGCGGATCCAGCCACGACCCTCGCCGCGGTGACGCCAATTCCCGACACTTTGTCCGAATACGCTTTCGCGGGTCTCCTGCGCGGCAGTCGGACCGAGCTCGTGACATGTCTTTCACATGACCTCAAGGTGCCGGCGAGCGCGGAGATCGTGCTCGAGGGTTTCATGACGCCGGGCGACGACGCGGACGAGGGCCCGTTCGGCGATCACACCGGCTACTACAACGAAGTCGAGCGCTTTCCGGTGCTCGAAATCGAGCGCGTTACCCATCGCAAGCGCCCGATTTATCACAGCACTTACACGGGCCGGCCGCCGGATGAGCCTTCCATGCTGGGGCTCGCGCTGAACGAGATCTTCGTGCCGCTCCTGACGAAGCAGTTTCCGGAAATCGTCGACTTCTACCTGCCGCCGGAAGGCTGTTCCTATCGAATCGCCGTCGTGAGCATGAAAAAGAAGTACGCAGGACACGCCAAGCGGGTCATGTTCGGCGTCTGGTCGTTTCTCAAGCAGTTTATGTACACGAAGTTCATCATCGTCACGGATGACGACATCGACGTACGTAACTGGCAGGACGTGATCTGGGCCGTGACCACACGCATGGATCCCGCTCGCGACACCGTGCTGGTTGAAAATACGCCAATCGACTACCTCGATTTTGCCTCGCCGGTGGCGGGCCTTGGGTCGAAGATCGGTTTCGACGCGACCGCCAAGTGGACCGGGGAAACCACCCGTCGCTGGGGCAGGAAGATCACCATGTCGGAGGAAGTCAGGGCCCGAATCGACCGTCTCTGGCCGAGCCTCGGCATCGACTAGCACGCAAAAGCGCATTTACTTCGCGCCCGTCCACAGCTAATTTACGTGCGAGCAGCGAAGGGGTGTTTGCATGCGTCACATCATGGTGCTGAATTCCAAGGGTGGCAGCGGCAAGAGTACTCTCGCGACTAACCTCGCGGCCTACTGCGCCGTCAACGGCGACAAGGTGGCTCTCGCCGACTTCGATCCGCAGCAGTCGAGTCTCGACTGGCTCGCGGCCCGCCCGGCGGATGCGGTTCCCATCATCGGAGTCAAAGGTTTTCGCGACGGCTTGAGGCACACGCCGCGCGACTGCGACGCCGTCATTATCGATGCGCCCGCACGCATCCACGGTCCCGACCTCTCGGAGCTTCTGCGCCGCTCCGACACCATCATCGTGCCGGTGCTGCCGTCGACCATCGATATCCGCGCGACCCAACGTTTTCTCGGCGAGCTCCTCGGTCGCGCGAAAATCGAAAACAAGCTGGCGCGCGTGGCGGTTGTCGCGAACCGCGTGAAGGAAAACACGCTCATCTTCGAAGAGCTCAACGATTTTCTCGAAGAGATCAAGGTTCCCTACATCGCGGCGCTGCGCGAGGCACAGAATTATGTGCGTGCGTACACGCGGGGCCTGAGCATCTTCGAGCTGCCGGAATATCTTGCCTGGCCCGACTGGAAGCAGTGGAAGCCGATCACCGAATGGCTCGGGAGCCGGCGCAGCCAGCCGGTCGCCGCCAACAAGGCTGCTTAGCAGGTACCGGTATTGGATTACTGGGGATTTGGTGCCGGATGATTGACCAAATCCCCAGTAATCCAATACCGGTACCGGTTTGAAAGTCACAATCGCTGGCGACGGACGCAGTTTCGACGCCAGCCCCGACGAACCGGTTCTGGAAGCGGCGCTCCGCGCCGGCATCAATCTTCCGCACAGCTGCAAGGGCGGGAATTGCTCCTCGTGCCGCGCGCGCATCCTGAGCGGGCGCATTCATTATCCGGCCGGCCGGCCGCTCGGATTGATGGACGAAGAGGAGCGCGCAGGATTCGGTCTTCTCTGCCAGGCGCGCGCGGACTCGGATCTCCTCATCGAAGCACGCGCCATCTTTCGCGCAAGCGAAGCGCCCATCAAGAATCTGCCGTGCCGCGTCGAGAGCATGCAATTGCTTGCCCCGGACGTGATGGCCGTGTTCCTGCGCATGCCGGCCGTGGAGCCGCTCGTTTTCCAGCCCGGGCAATACATCGACGTGATGCTGTCGAACGGCCGTCGGCGCAGCTTTTCGATCGCAAGTCCGCCACACGATTCTGCGCTGGTCGAGATCCATGTGCGCCGAGTCGCGGGCGGCGAATTTACCGAGAGCGTCTTCACGACCATGAAGCCGAAGGCGCTTCTTCGAGTCGAAGGTCCGATCGGGCAATTCATCTATCGCGAGAATGTTGCGCGCCGGGCTGTGCTGATCGCCGGCGGCACCGGCTTTGCGCCGCTCAAGTCGATCCTGCGCCATGCCCTCGAGGGCGGGTCGACGCGCGAGCTTCATTTCTATTGGGGCGCGCGTCGGCCCGTCGATCTCTACGAGCACGCGACGGTCGAGGAGTGGACGCAGCGCTACCCAAACTTCAAGTACCGCCCCGTGCTTTCAAGTACCGAGGCGGGCGACCCATGGCCAGGACGGCGAGGCTGGGTGCACGAGGCGGTGCTGCAGGAAGAAGGCTCGCTCGTAGATGCGAGCGTCTACGCGAGCGGGCCGCCGGCGATGATCGATGCGATCCGCCACGCCTTTCCAGACGCGGGGTTGCCGGCCGCTGAACTGTTGTTCGACTCCTTCGACTTCGCTCCCGATTCGCCGGCCCGCAAGGCAAGCGGATGACCGCCGCGATTCCTGCATTCTATTCGCGCGAGGCGGTCGCAGATGCGGATTCCTTCAGCCCGAGCGCCTCGAAACCGCAGGCGGTGATGATAGCGTGGCAGGCCGCGAAGCTCCCGATCGCAGTCCATCCCGTCGTCCCGGTCACGGTGGATGAGCTCGCGGGCGCGCATGATCGGCGATTCGTCGAGGACGTGCTTGCAGGCCGGGCGGACAACGGATTCAAGAATCGGCGGCCCGATGTCGCGCGATCACTGCCGTTCACGAGCGGTGCCATGCTCTGCGCCGCGCGTCGAGCGCTCGAGGCGGGCATCGCCTGCGCCCCGGTCAGCGGATTTCACCATGCGAACTACGCGAGCGCAGGCGGCTACTGCACGTTCAACGGCCTCATGGTAACTGCCGTACGGCTGCTGCGGGAAGGCAAGGTACGGCGCCTCATGATCCTCGACTGCGACATGCACTACGGCGACGGCACGGACGACATCATCGGCAAGCTCGGGCTCGCCTCGCAGGTGGATAACGTGACGTTCGGACGCTGGTTTTCGACGCCGGCTCAGGGCGAGCGCTATCTCGAGCAGCTACGTCACGAGGTTCAGCGCCTGCGCGATTTTGACCTTGTGATTTACCAGGCGGGCGCCGACGTGCACGTCGACGATCCCCTGGGCGGTGTGCTCACGACGGAGCAGATGCGGACACGCGACAGAATGGTCTTTGAGGCGGCAAAATCCGCGGGTGTCGCGCTAGCCTGGAATCTCGCGGGCGGCTATCAGCAGCCGCTTTCGAAGGTTGTCGCGCTGCACGTGCAGACGCTCAAGGAATGCACCGGCGCCTTCGCTGGTGCGGGGTAGGCGTCAGACGACCTGGTGCGCGGGAACGCTGCGAATGATGCCGCCCATCGACGTCGCGCAGCGCATCGCTTCGTGATCGCTCAGGATCTGGTTCAGGCCGAGCACGTTGCGGTGCATGTATTCGGCGAGCGCGAAGCACTGCTTGAGATAGGTGCCGAACCAGTCGCGCTTCTCGTCGATGTCGGCGTCGCCGAGCGCGCGACGCAGCGCGTCGGCCGCGGCGACATCGATCGAAAGTTCGTCGCAATCGCGTCGCAGGCGTTCCGTGGCCTGCTTCACGCTGCCGCCGCCGGCGAGCAGGTGCGCGTATTCGACCTCGAGCACTCGCTTGAGCTCGCCCTGCAGTTGCCCGGTGACTCCCCGCCACGAACAGCGCCCGGCGCGTTCGTCCTTGCACTTCGCGTCGGCGAACAGCACATCAAGCGTTGCCCAGGCGCGCGCCGAATCCGTGAGCCAGCGGCGTGCCGATTCCACCGGATGCGGATTCGAGAGGATCACGACCGCGCGCTCGAGATTGCGGGTAAGCGCGGCGACGGAGTCCACCGGGGAATGAGATTCGTTGGAGATACGGGCGATGACGGCGAGCAAGCTGAAGCGAACGGCCGAAAGCTCGGATCGGCGGTTGGCGCTGGATTCAGGGGTCGGCAGTGGGGCGGCGAGAGGATCGGCGGCGCTCATGGGGTACGCGTCTTGCGTTCCGGATTACGGGGGGCTATTCGGCCGTTTTGTCGGCCGCTTTTCCATGAGCGGCCTCACAGTAATCAGTCGCGGGATCGAATGCGCCGCAAAAGATCGCCGCCGAGACGCCGGCTGACCGTGAACAAGTCGGCGATTCCACGGAGCCGGACGGCATAACTGCCGTCCGCGACCCGCTCGATCGACTCGATGTGCCGCAAGGCCACCAGCGCATTGCGGTGGATGCGGACGAAGTCCGGATCGAACTCGTCCTCGAGGGAGCGCAGCGATTCCTCGATGAGGTACTCCCCGTCAGGGTGCCGGATGGTCGTGTATTTCTGATCGGCGATGAAGGCCCGAATCTCCTCGATCGGCAGCAGTTTCAGGCCTTCGCGTGTGCGTACGGCGATATGCGAGCGCCGCCCGCCGCCCGGACTGACCTTCGAGAGACTCGCGAGCTGCGCACGCGTCGCCCGCTTGGCGCCGTCGAGCGCTCGCTCGAGCTTTTCGCGACGTACCGGTTTCAGCAGGTAGCCGACCGCCTGTGTCTCGAAGGCATCGAGGGCGTACTGGTCGTAGGCCGTGGTGAAAATTACCGCGGGCGGCGTCTCGAATTCCGCGAGATGGCGCGCCGCTTCGACGCCGTCCATGCCTGGCATGCGGATGTCGAGCAGGATGACGTCGGGTTGCAGCTCATCACTCAGTTTGAGCGCTTCCTGACCGGTGCCTGCCTCGCCGACGCAAGCGTAATTGCCCAACTCCTCGACGAGGCGCCGCAGGCGGTCGCGCGCCGGTGGCTCATCGTCCACGATCAGAACTTTCAGCACTGCGCTCACGATGCCTCGATGCACGGAAAGGTGAGCGTGACGACGTATTTGCCTTCCGATTGCTTGGTCTCGATGCCGGATTTGCCTGGAAACGCGAGTTCGAGACGCTGCGTGATGTTTGCGATCGCGATGCGGTTGCCTTCGCGGCTGCGCTCGCCCGCCTGCGAGTCGGTCGGTACGGGATTGGCGACCGAAAGCTGAAGACTGTTGCCGTTGCGCTCGCCGGCGACAATGACCGTACCGCCCTCGGGCAGGCGTTCGATGCCGTGATAGATCGCATTCTCGAGGAGTGGCTGGATGAGCAGGCTCGGCACGAGCGCCCGCATCGGAACTTCGTTGACGTGCCATTCGACCTTGAGGCGCTCGCCGAGGCGCAGCTCCTCGATGCGCTGGTAAATGCGGGCGACTTCGAGCTCTTCCTTGAGCGGTATCTGCGCGCGCGCCTCGCTCAGGTTCGCACGGAAGAGATCCGCCAGATCCTCGACTGCCTCTTCCGCTTGCCGAGGGTTGCTGCGTGTCAGTGCCGCAATGGTGTTCATGCTGTTGAAGAGGAAGTGCGGACGTATGCGGGCCTGCAGCGCATGAATGCGCGAACGCGCCTCCATTTCGACGTTGCGGCGCCATTCGTGCGTCACGTAGAAGTAGCGCAGGACCAGCGCGCCGATGATCAGGCTGATGAAACCGCAGCGGGCAAGGAACGGCCCGTGATCCGTCGGGAACAGGGCCCCGAGCTCCGTACCGGGCGGCGCAAAGGCTTCGCCGAGCCGAAACGCGAGCTCGCAGACGAGGAGGGTTGTCGCAAGGATGAGGAGCAGGGCCATCGCGGACGCACGGGTGACCGGCAGGCGGGCGAGACTGGAACGCAGCAGGCACAGCGCGACCGCCGAACCGAGGCCGATCCACAGCAGGAAGAAGCTTGTGCGCGCGAGCACGCTCCAGAAATCGAGGTCGCTTGTGCCCGCGAGCGTCAACACGAGCGCGACGAGCTCCGCAATGAGGACGATGAGGAAGACGATCCGTGTCGAGCAGAAATCCGGCAGGTAGAACGTCGAGCCGACCGCATCCCGCGCCGCCGCTAGTGGCGATGGGTTGGCCGCGTTCATTCAAGTCCCGCCGAACGGCTTTTCCTTGAGGCGAAACAGCACCGAAATGTCCTCGTCGGCATGGCCTTCGTCCATCAGCTGCTCGTAATCATCGAGCGTTGCGTCGACCATCGGGAGCGTCGCGCGGTGACGCGCAGCCATGTCGCGGCAGATGCGCAGATCCTTCGCGTGCAGCCGGACGCGAAACCCGGCTGGAAACGAACCATTCGCCATGAAGGGCGCGCGATTGACGAAGTACCAGCTCGAGCCTGCTCCCTTGCTGAGGATTTCGATCACCTGGGTGAGCGGGAGCCCTTCCGCTTCGGCGAACGCCATCGCCTCGGCGGCGGCCTGGATCGCGCCGGCGCAGAGAATCTGATTGGTGGCCTTGGTCGCCTGCCCGGCGCCGCTCGGGCCCATCCGCGCAATGGTCTTGCCGAGCGCTTGCAGGATGGGCCGCGCCCGTTCGAATGCCGCGGCATCGCCGCCCGCCATGATCGCGAGCGTCCCGAGTCGCGCACCCTCGACTCCGCCGCTCACCGGACAGTCGAGAAAGTCGATGCCATGCTTTGCGAGCCGCTCTGCCGCCGCACGTGCCGTGTCGGCGCTTACGGTCGAACAGTCGATCACGAGCCCGCCGCGTTGCATCGCTGGCGCCAGCTCATCGACCACCGCCGCGACATCTTCATCGGCGGATACGCAGACGACGAGCGCGTTGCAGATGGAGGCGAGCTCGCGAATGCTCGGTGTCGCCCGCGACTCGAGTTCCGCGGCGAGCGCCGCGGCCTTGGCCGACGTGCGATTCCACACGCCCTCCAGGAGCCCCGCCTTGTGCAGATTGCGCGCCATGTTCATGCCCATGGCGCCGAGGCCGATCATTCCAGCTTTCATGCGGGAAATGTATCAGGAAGCCGGGCGCGACATCACCCGGTGAGGCTTCGAGGAGGAGTGGCGCGTGGCGCGCGCCGGACGGCTCAGGGTGCTGCCGAGCCGCAGGATTCGTCGAGCGTGCGACGCGCGTCGAGCCGCGCCTGGCTGAGTTCCGCCTCACTCAGGTATTCGCGCTCGCCGTTCTTGCCCATCTTGTACAGCTTGTGCGAATCGATGGCCACGCGGTAGCGCTCCTTGGCCTCTTCGCACTGCTTGGCGCGCGACTTGGCGACGTCGGCGTTGACGGCCTGCTGAGTCGTCTGGTCCGCTTTCTGCTTGCCGTCCGCCTGGGCCTGCGCTTGACGCTGCTTCTGTTCGCCGCTGCTGCGCGCGGTGGCTCGTGGGTGACTCGAGGGGCTGGAGATGATGTCGACGATCTGGGCCTCGCCTTCCGGCGGGCGGTCGCTGTAATGCACGTTGCCCTGCGCGTCGACCCACTTGTACACCGACGCGGATGCAACAGCCGACAAGGTCAGCGCCACGCAAAAAGCCAGGGACCGCAACATATGAACCTCCAACCCTAGAGGGCCTGCGAGTCGACTTCCCCGGTGCGAATACGCACCGCGTGCAGGAGCTCTGTAACGAAAATCTTGCCGTCGCCGATCTTGCCCGTGCGGGCTACGTTGGTGATGGCCTCGACCACCTGGTCGACACGGTTGTCGTCAACCGCGAGCTCGAGCTTTACCTTTGGAAGGAAATCAACGACGTACTCAGCTCCTCGATACAGTTCAGTGTGACCTTTTTGCCGTCCGAAGCCCTTGACCTCGGTCACAGTGATGCCCTGAATTCCGATCTCCGCCAAGGCTTGGCGGACGTCGTCGAGCTTGAACGGCTTGATGATCGCGGTCACCATTTTCATGAGTCACCCCAATGCGTTACGGGCGGCAGTTTAACAGTAATTGCTAAATGCCCCGATTGGTAGGCCGAATGGGCCCCTCAATCGATGCTTTTCAATAGCTTAGATGTGAACTGCGCCCGGCGCTGGCGGTTTCTGGACCGACTGCGCAGTTTTGCCTGATTTGGAACCCTGTAAGCACTCGCTAGCATGGAGGAATCATGATCGATCCGAAGATGCTCGATGATCTCGCGCAGCGCCTTGCGCGCACCGTGCCAGCCGGCGTGCTCGGCATCAAGACCGACTTGGAGGAAAACTTCCGCTCCATCCTGCAATCGGGGCTCGTAAAGCTCGATCTGGTCACGCGCCAGGAATTCGATGTGCAGGTGGCCGTACTCCGGCGCACGCGCGAGATGCTGGAGAAGCTCGAGGCGCGTCTTGCAGAGCTGGAAAAGAGGGGACATTCCTGATTTCCAGCTGAAGCGCGAGTCAAGCAGAGGGGATATCACGGAATGTCCCCTCTTTGCCTGTCCAGGGAGGGACGATGGGTCTTGCCGTAGCTCTGAGTCGGGCGCAGGTCGGCATCGAAGCGCCGTTCGTGCAGGTCGAGGTTCACACGGGACCCGGCCTGCCATCTTTCAATATCGTCGGCCTGCCCGAAACCGTTGTGCGTGAGAGTCGCGACCGTGTGCGGTCGGCGATCGAGCATTCGCGCTTCGATTTTCCGTCGGGCCGCGTCATCGTGAACCTGGCGCCTGCGGATCTTCCGAAGAGCGGCGGCCGCTACGACCTGCCCATCGCGCTCGGAATCCTGGCCGCAATGCATGAGTTGCCGGCAGAGAAGCTGGCAGGCCAGGAGTTCTACGGCGAGCTGTCGCTGACTGGCGAGATTCGGCCGGTACGAGGTCTGTTGCCAGCGGCCCTTGCGGCGCGTAGCTGTGGCAACTCGCTGATCGTTCCCGCCGCAAGCGCGGACCAGGTTGCACTTGCGCACGGCGCGACCGCCTACGCAGCGGGGACCCTCCTCGACGTGCGCGCGCATCTTCGCGACGAAGTGCAGCTGCCGCGAATCGAGTGCGCCATTGTGCGGCCAGCGGCGAATGGCGGTGCCGATCTCTGCGAGGTGTACGGACAGGCACACGCGCGTCGCGCGCTGGAAGTGGCCGCCTCGGGCTCGCACAGCCTGCTGTTCGTCGGACCGCCCGGCACAGGCAAGAGCATGCTGGCGCAGCGGCTGCCTGGAATTCTGCCGCCGATGACCGATGAGGAAGCGCTCGAAGCCGCCGCCGTGCTTTCGATCGTCGGTCGCCCGATCATTCCGGGACTCTGGCGGCGCCGTCCGTTTCGCGCGCCGCATCACACGGCGTCCGCGCCGGCGCTCGTCGGCGGCGGGCCCGATCCGCGACCGGGTGAGATTTCACTCGCCCATCATGGGGTCCTGTTTCTCGACGAGCTGCCAGAATTCAGCCGTCATGTCCTGGAAGTCCTGCGCGAGCCGCTGGAATCGGGCGTCATCACGATTGCGCGGGCGGCCGCTCACGTGGAGTACCCTGCCCGCTTTCAACTCATCGCCGCGATGAATCCATGTCCCTGCGGACATCACGGCGATCCGGCGGGCGATTGCCGCTGCACCGCAGAGCAGGTCGCGCGCTATCGCTCACGGATTTCTGGACCGTTGCTCGATCGCCTCGACCTGCACGTCGAGGTTCCCCGTGTCGACACGGCGCTCTGGCGCCAGCGTGCACCGTCCGGCGAAACGAGCGCGACGGTCGCTGCGCGCGTCGCGCGTGCACGAGAAATCCAGATCGAGCGCCAGGGCTGCTGCAATTCGCGGCTCGGCAATACGGAAGTCAATCGCTACTGCCGTCCGGATCGAGCGGGTGGTCTTCTCCTCGAGCGCGCGATCGAGAAATTCCGGCTGTCGGCGCGCGCTCACCACCGGATTCTTAAGGTTGCGCGAACCGTCGCCGACCTCGGCAGCGAAACGGCAATTCTTGAACGTCATCTGAGTGAAGCCCTGACGCTGCGCCGCCTGGATCGAATGCGCTAACGCCCCTGATCGGGAGGCCGATACCGCCGGCTGCCTACTCCGACAGCTTGCCGACAGCCTGGGCGACGGCGGCGCCAATTCTCTCCGGCTGCCAGCTCGCGACCAGTCGTTCGATATTCGCGGCGGTTGTGGGCCGCGCGACGAACACGCCCTGGATCGCGTCGCAGTGCGCCCCGGAAAGGAAAGCGAAGGCCTCTGGCGTCTCGACGCCTTCGGCGCAGACACGGATCGCCAGGCGATGCGCAAGCTCGATGATTCCTGTGACTATGGTTGCAGCCTTTGGCGAGCGGACGGTGTCGTGCACCAGCGATCGATCGATCTTGAGGTCCGTGAATGGCAGCCGGTGCAGTTCCGTTAGCGAGGAGTTGCCTGAGCCGAAATCATCGAGCGAAAGCCGCACGCCGTGCTTGCGCACGGCGTTCATGGCATCGGCAAGAAGTTCCCGGTCGCGAGCGGATGCGCTTTCGATGACCTCGAGCGTGAACCGCTCCGGTGGCACGTCGAATTGCCGCAATAGCCTGACGAGACGCTCGGCGAACCCGACGTCCCGCACCAGCCGTGGTTCGAGATTCACAGTCAGTCCGAGTCCGATGCCCTGTTCACGCCATTGTCCGGCCTGCTGCGCACCTTCTGTCATGACGAAATCGGTGAGCTCGGTCATCAGATGCGCGGCGCGCGCAATACCCAGAAACTGGCCGGGATAGAGCAGGCCGTGAACGGGATGACGCCAGCGCACGAGTGCTTCCACCGACTGCATCAGCCAGCGCTCGCCGTCGCGCTCGATGATTGGCTGGTAGTGGAGGATCAACTGCTGTTCAAGCAGTGCAACGTGCAGCTCATCCACGCTGATCGTCACCGCGGCGTGCACTTGCTGCCCGAGTAGACGCAGCAGCGCGCCCATCTCGAGCGGGCGCGTCAGCGTGCCAATGACGTCGGCCGCAACGGTTTTCGCGACGCTGCGTGCGTTCGCAAGCGCCGCCGCGTCGCCGTTATCGAGTATTACGACCTTGGCCGGGAGCGACAGCGCGCCGAGCAGGTAGAGGATTTCGACGGCATCGACGCTGCGCGCGTCGAGATCGAGTATGACGGCGAGAGGCGGCGGCTCCGTGAGCTCAACGAAGTGTTCGCGTGAGCGCGCCACCGCCCACTCATGGATGAGGGGAGGGCCGTCGGCGTGCACGGTATCGAGAAACCGGCAGTCGTCGGCAACGACGATCACCCGGCCGGGCACCGGCGTCGGTTCGGTCGTCAGAAGTTCATCGATTGCTGCGGCGCGTTCTTTCATGGAATTCCGTTCCAATCCTGAACATCGGACCGGCGCGCAAAACCTTTAGCGCGAAGCAACGTGCCGCGCGACGCGGACCTCAAGCGTCGCGTCGTTCGGGATGGCCTGGAGCTTGCGCTGGCGGGTGCCGGCTACCGGCTACATGCCGGCGGTCATGTGGTCGACGGCCTTCTTGATGAGGTCGTCGGGAAGGTCCGGGCGGCCGCCCTTGGCGGGCATCATGCCGCTCTTGCCGGTGAAGCCCTCGACGGCGTGCTTGTAGAGCGTCGCCTTGCCCTGCGCCATGCGCGCGCTCCAAGCCGCGGCATCGCCGAACTTCGGCGCGCCGCCGATGCCCTGGCCGTGGCAGGCCGAGCAGGTCGACTTGTAGAGCTCTTCGCCATTGGTCGGCGCCGCCGCAGCGGCGGGCGCGACGCCGGAGGCTTGCGCAATCTGCATTGCCGAATTGTCCTGGCCGGCCACCGCGACACGCGCAAAGGGCTGTACGCGCGCGTCCACTTCCTGGACCAGCATGCCTTCCGTCTTCACGTGCTCGAGCTGGGTGCCCGAGGCGACGTTGCGCGCGAGCACGATGAGCAGGATTGCGATGGTGACAAGGATGCCGATGATGACGCTGAAGTGGTTGAAGAAGTGCGTATCGTGCTTGCTCACTGGGGCACCCGGGCGTTCGCGTGGAGGGAAATGGCGGCGCAGTATACTGAAACGTGCCGCGTGCATAAACACCTGAAATACCGGGCGATTTGACGGCCAAGGCACACAAGGCCGTGGGGCGGAAAGGTTAGCCACTGCCCGGCGCAGCCGCTATCATTGCGCCCCTTCCGTCGATCCCGCACGACGCGCCCGTAGCTCAGCTGGATAGAGTGTCGGCCTCCGAAGCCGAAGGTCGCCAGTTCGAATCTGGCCGGGCGCGCCAACTTATTTCCGGTATTCGCCGCCGATCAGCACGGCATTGCTGCCGCCAAAGGCAAACGAGTTCGACATGAAACGACGGATCGCAACGCCGTGGCGAGGAGCGTTCGCGACATAGTCGAGATCGCATTGCGGATCCGGCTCGGCCAGGTGCATGGTCGCTGGCAGGAAGCCGCCGCGCTGCGCGCAGAGGCACGCAGCGAGTTCCACGGCGCCCGCGGCGCCGAGCAAGTGTCCATGGATCGACTTCGTCGAGCTGACACCAATGCGATGCGCCCTGGTGCCGAACACTTGCCTGATCGCGGCGGTTTCGCAGACATCGCCCGCTTGCGTCGCGGTGCCGTGCGCGTTGATGTAGTCGATGTCTTCGGCATCGAGTTTCGCGTCGATGAGCGCGCTCGACATGGCCTGCGCCTGGCCCGCGACATTCGGGTTGGTGATGTGGCTGGCGTCCGCGGACGTTCCGTAGCCCAGGATCTCGCCGAGGATCGGCGCATGCCGTCGAAGCGCGGCCGCCAATGATTCCAGCACGAAGATAGCTGCACCCTCGCCGAGCACGATGCCTCGCCGGTCGCGCGAGAACGGGCGGCAGCTCGCCGCCGGATCGCGATTTCCCGAACGCGCAAGCACGCGCAGGGCGTTCCATGCCCGCAGCACGCCGGGGACGAGGCAAGCCTCCGATCCGCCTGCCAGTGCGCATTCGATCCGGCCACTGCGAATCGCGTGGAATGCTTCGCCGATGGCGATTGTTGAGGACGCACAGGCCGATGAAATCGTGAGATTCGGACCCTTGAGACCGAATCGCATCGACAGATGCCCGGCGGCCGCGTTGTTCATCGCGCTCAGGACGGAGAACGGCCGTGGTTCCGATCCCAGCCGGAACATGTCGCCATAGGCTCGTTCGATGCTGGCTGCTCCTCCCATGCTCGTGCCGAAGTAGATGCCCGCACGCGCCGCGAGCGCTGGACTGGCGTGCAAGCCGCTTTGCTCGAAGGCCTCGACGCCCGCGGTCAACGCAAGCCGGGACACCCGGTCGATGAGTTCGAGGTCGATGCGCCGTGAAGTTGCTTCGACGGTTGTCGCGACAGTTGCGGCGACCAGCGCGCCGTCGCGATGCTGGCTGCTGCCAAATTCGGGTTCCAGGACATGAATTCCGGAGCGTCCGCATGCGAGCGCGCCGGCGAATTCGACGCGGTCGGCGCCGAGCGCGGAGATCACGCCGCATCCCGTGACGACAACCCGGCGTTTCACGATGTCGCATGCTTTTCGGCTAGCAGGCGTTCCACCACGGCCGCCAGGTCATCGAACGAGCGCAGGGCTTCGAGATCGCGTTCGGGAAACCGGATCTCGAGGCGTTCTTCGATCGCCACGATGAGATCGATGGCGGCGAGCGAATCGATCCCTGCCTCGCGAAGCGAACTTGCGGCTTCGAAGCGTGACGCTGGCAGATCGAGGCGTTCCGCTGCGAGCTGGCGCACGGTGTCCGACGCGCTCATGGAGCTTCCCCATTGTCGAGGCGCGCCAGTTCCGGCGCGCGGCGCACAAGCCCGGGATTCTGACGGCAGCGATCCGCTGCAGCGGCGACGAAGTCGCCCGCAGATGCGGTGCGTGCGACTTCCATCGGCGTCGACAGGCGCGTCAGCCGATCGAGATAGACCCAGTGCTCGGGAGCCCGGCGAATGAGACGCTCGAATTGCTCGAACAGCCGGCACGTCTGCAGGAAGACGGCCTGCCGTTCATCCATGGAGGCCGGCGCCTCGGCATCCAGGATGGCACCGATGTCCACTTGAATACGCGGTCCAGGAACCGGGCGTATGTAGCCCGGAACGATCATGGCCCGCGATCGGTGTGCGAGGAACGGGATGCCACCGGCGACGCGGAGCCATCGCCCGAAAAAGGGAACGGCGAACGTGTCATCGAGCGCCTGGTATACGTCCGGCATGGTCGCGATGCAGCCGCCTTGCTTCAGGATTTCGAGCGCGCGCACGACACCGCCGAAGCCGCTCAGGAGCTCCGCCTGCACTCCGGACGATCGGATCAATGCGCCAAGGCCCGCGTTGCGAGCTTCATGCTGATAGAGAATGGCGAAGCGGCGGCCGGGGCCGAGCCGGCGTGCCGCGACCAGGCATGCGATGACACTGGTTTCGGTGTGCGGTGTCGCGAGAATCAGCGGCCGTCGGGTTGCGCAGGCAGCGGCAAAGAGTGTGCCGCCGCGAAAGTACACGCGCAGTTCGAGAAACCTGTCGAGTTCCTGGCGATTCAACCGGTGCAGCCGGCGAAGCAGCAACGCCGATCGCAACCGGGAGGCGACACGCGCGCGGACGCAGTCTCCTGGACTTTGGTCCGGCACGGACCGGCGCGATCGCCTCGTGATCAGCGACAGCAGGCCCGCGGCAGGTTCAATCCCCCGGTCCAGGACATCGAGCGGATGGATCATGGCGCACTGCCCAGGTTTGCGAGGAATGGATCGATGATCGTTCGATAGTTCGGGGCCTTGTAGATTTCGCCGTGCTTCGCAGCAGGAAACTCATGCAATTCCACCCGGCGGCCGAGCGCGACAAGGTCCTGCGCGAGTTTGCGGGAGAGGACGAGCGGCGCTTGCTTGTCGCGCCCGCCAGCGAGTATCAGGACGCGGCCGTTGAAGGCTTGCAATGCGCGAACGTTGTCGATGTGTGCGAGGGCGGGATCCAGATCGACCCGCACGAAGGCCTTTGCATACCAGGGGATTTGAGTTCGCGCCCAGCTTGCGACATCCGGCGAAGTGGCTTCAAGGACGATGCCGTCGAAGGCTTGTTCCTCGGCGAGTTCGGATGCAACGATGCCACCGAGCGAGAAGCCATAGAGCACGCGCTTCTGGCTGGTCGAAGTCGTGAGCCCGGCAACGTACCCGGCGGTTGCACGAGCGTTGTCGAGCAGATTTTCGGGTGTCGGCGTCCCGGTGCTTGTCCCAAATCCCGGGTAGTCGAAGAGCACGACGTCCGATTCCCGAGCGAGCGCCACAAGTACGGCCCCGCCTTCCCGCGACTGGCGAAAGCTGTCCCCGCCGCAGAAGATGACCACGACGCGATTGCCAGGGCGATGTGCGCGGGTGATTCCGACGACGCGTTGCGCGCGCGGGATGAGCGCATTCTCGACAACGTAGCCTGCGGAAAGACTCGACGCGACCGGCGGCTCGTCCGGGCTGAGCATGTCGCTCGCGCCGAGGCGCACGTGAACGCAGCCGCCCGGCAGAGAGAGCAAGGCGACCGTCGCTGACAGGATGGAAATCGATCGAAGCCGCACTTTGCCCCGTCGCCGCATGATCGCTCGCTGATTTCAGTGCGGCCGGATGCGCATGGTCGCGCGTACCGGGTCTCGAACCAATGTCGTCACGCTCGCCAGCACCGGGCCGAGGTCCGCCTGGCGTTCGATGCTTGCGGCGATCGCGAGGCGCAGGAGCGATTCAACCTCCTTCATTTCCTCGCGCACGCGAAACTCGTAGGCGATCGCGCTCTTCAGCGCGAATGTCGCGGCACCCAGCCAATCCGCCGGCGGACTCTTGAGTTCCTCCTCCAGGCCGGCGAGAAGCGTGCGTGTCAGGCGGGCCGGCGCCGTTCGATGGTCTGCGGCGCTGAGCACGTGACTGTATGGAACCGGCTTCAGCCGGAATGCGCCGCAGGGCAGGCAGCTGCGGTACTGATACACGTAGGGTTGATGGCGCAGTGCCAACACCGCTTCGAGGAGCGAGAATCGGCGCTCGAGCCCGAGAAAGCGCAGCGTCACGAAGGATTCGCCTTCGCCTGCAATCTGATCCGGAAAACTGATGACGAGCGCACCGAGCCGCCGCTCGCCGGCGAACTCGCGCACGATTTGCGCGGGCGTCCTGAGGTAGGGCAGGAGATTCCAGCGCGGTTCCGCCGTGACCGGCCCTGCTGTGACCCGACAGCAGCGAAGTTCACAAAGCGTCTGCGCGAAACCGAGTGCGCCAACCGTGGTCGGCATGATCAGCACGCCATTGCCCGACTGCCCCGCGAGCACCTTGAGCGCCCGCTTTTGCGATCGCGCACGTGTCAGTGCGCACATCCTGTCCTGCACGTTACCGAGGTACATGATCTGCGATCGATCGGACGGCACGCGCCAACAGGAGACTGACGCCAGCAGCGGCGGCGGTGAGTAAAACGAGTCCCGTTGTGGCCAGCGCGAACTGCCACGCGGAGTGCTCCCCCGAAAGATTGCTCGCTGCGTAGGCAATATTGTGCGCCATGAAGTAGAGCAGGTAGGCGAAGTAGGCGCTCGCGAGCGCAAGGAAGAGGGCGAGCAAGGCGGCGTCGCGAGCGGGCGGCGGCGTGCAAGAGCGACGGCGGAGAACTGCGGCCACCGATCGCTGCGCGATGGCGCGAATTTGTGCATGGAGGTTATGGCGGCCGCTCAAGTCGCAAAGCAGCCAGTAGCCGTCGTATTTCAACACCGGATTGAGCGTGTTGAGAACCAGGAAGTGGCTGGTCCAGAGCGCAACGAAGATGGTCCCGGAGGGATACGCGAGCCAGACGATAGCGAGCGCCATGAGGTACACGCATTGGAAATAGACTCCGGCAATATCCACCACGGCGCGCTCCTTGCGGGGCAGCAGCCACGCGCCGTGCACCTCCGCATAGAACACGGGCATGCACCAATAAAGTCCCGCTCCGATTCCACCGTGCGCGGCGCCATAGCGCCGGCACGCGCTCAAGTGACCGAGTTCGTGGATGGCGACGCCGGCGATGATGAGCGCGAGCGCGCCCGCGAAGGAACACGACGATGCAACGCCGAGTCCCTCGCGCCAGATCGCGGCGCCCACCAGGGCGTCTGCGATCAGGAATGCGCTGAGCAGGGCGATGGCCACGTGCGGTGCGAACAGGGCTGACAGCAACCCAAGGACTGGCGCCAGTGTTCCCGCATCCAGGAGCCGCAGCCGAACGCTCAAGGGGTTCGCGAGGGCTGACGTGGCCTCGCGCCGGAAGAGGATCGTCGGCATGCGTAAGCGCAACGCGGATTCCAGCTCTTCGGTGTCGTAAGGCCGACCGAATTGCCGGGTCATCCGGCTCGCCACGGTCGTCGCCGGGGCTCCCTCGCGCAACATTTCGAGCAGGGCGGCCGTTGTTTCGCTGACCAGGAAATGGCGACCGTCCACGGCAACAATGTAGTGTGGCGCTCCCGAGTTGCCGTCAAACCTTCGAATGACGGCGTCATCCCGCAGGCGTGGGAGGACCGACTTCATTGAGGTGGACATGCGGCCAGGTGTGCCGCCGGAGTTCCGGCGCCTGGGTGCGCGGGAACTCCGGCGGTGGTCATATCACTTGCTCGAGAACTCGCACTTGCAGGTCCAGTCCGGCAGCACAGCGTTGCCGCCGGTGACCAGCGTCTCCATCTCGAAGCGGGCTTCCAGTTCCTCTACCGCAAAGACTTCGTTCTCGTCCATGACAACCTCCGATCCATGAGCTTTGGGAGTTACGAGCGGCGAACCGCGATCGTCACGGCGATTCCGTGACGCGCAAATCCTACGCGCGCCCGAGCAGACGCCAAATGCGAAAAGCTAATCGAAAGATGCAGATTTGGCGGCCGCGGCCGCCTACAGCCAGCCGAGTCGCTTGAAGATCGCGTACGGAATGAGCGCGGAGAGAAGCATGAGCCCGAGCGCGATGAGCGGTCCGTGCTCCTCCTGCAGCCACGGCAGGTGTCCAAAGTTCATGCCGAACCAGCCGACGATCACGGACGGCGGCAGCAGGAACACCGTGACGACCGAGAAGATCTTGATGATGTTGTTCTGGTCGATGTTGATCATGCCGAGTGTCGCTTCGAGGAGGAACGTCGTCTTATTGCCAAGAAATGAGGAATGATCGGAGAGTGCGAGCACGTCACGGCTCAACGACCGGAAGCGCTCGACCGTCGCCTTGTCGAGCTTCAGGAGCGGCGATTGCTGCACGAAGGCGCAAACGCGCCCCAGGCTCACGAGACTCTCGCGTGCCTTCGAGGTGAGGTCGCCGGCCTGGCCGATCCGGTCGAGCACCAGTCGGAAGTTCCTCGCCGCGCGCATCTTGCGCCGGGGTGGCGCGAAGATTTCGGTCGAGAGCTGATCGAGATCCGTGCCCACGCGCTCGAGCACGTCAGCAATTCGGTTGATGACCGACTCGATGATGCCCGAGAGCACGATAGGCGCCGAGGTGCAGCTCGCCGCGTGCCGCTCGGCGTACGCGATGAAGCGGCGGAACGGCAGCGGATCGACGTAGCGATTGGTGACGAGGCGGTTCTTCGCCAGGATGAACGTGACCTGCACGCTTTCCGGCAAGTCGGTGTCGAGCTTGGTCGCGACGGTCGCCGTCATGAAGAGCGCGCCGTGCTCTTCATAGAGGCGGCTCGACGCCTCGATCTCCTTCATTTCCTCGCGCGTCGGAACGTCGATGCCGAGCGCGTGCTCGATCATGAGCTCCTCGTCGCCGCTCGGCTCGACGAGGTCCACCCAGATGCAGTCGTCAGGTAGCGTCGCGGGCGCCGGATCGAGGCGCTTCAGGCCCTGCGCTTGTTTGACGAAGACGTTGATCATGAGCGCTCGCCGCGCTGCGCATCAGCGGCCGGCTTTCTCCATCGCGGCGAGATCGTTCAGCAGTTCGAAGATCTGCTCCTCGCCGCCCGCGTGCCCGACGTCCGTCACGAATTTGCCATTGACGACGAATGTTGGCACCGCAGTGACCAGGTACGCGCGGCCGAGCTGCTCCGCCCGGCGCATCTTCTGATCGACGCCGAAACCGTTGTACTCCTTCAGGTAGTCGGCCTGCGCAATGCCGAACTGGTGCGCGAAGTCGGCCTGGAGCTTCCCGCTGGTTGCCGCGTCGCCTTCGCGATCGATCAGCGTGAGCTGATTCTGGTGGGCAGCCTCGAAAATCTTGGAATGCATCGCCGGGAGCTGCCCCAGCGCTTCAACGGTGTAATACATGCGTCCCAGGAGCTGCGTGCCCGCGTTCCACATGGCGGGCATGCGCACGAAATCGACGTATGCCGGCTTGCGATTCTTGATCCAGGAATCGATGAGCGGGTCGAGCGCGTAACAGTGCGGGCAGGCGTACCAGAAGACCTCGACCACTTCGACATGACCGCCCTTTAGGTTGCTCACCGTCGGCTGCGTGGGGACGAGTTCCAGGTAGTTGTCGTTCTTCTTCCACTTGCCCGGCGGCGTGGCGGGCGGTGTGGCCGCCAGGGCGGCGGCAAGCAGCGGGCTCGGAGAGGCCGTCGGCGCCGCTTCGGAGTCCACTGTTTCGAGATCTTCACCGGCATTGACAACCTCAGCCGGTGCCGCAGGCGTCGTTGCCGCGGGTGTGGCGGCGGGCGCCGCAGCCGCAGCCGATGTGGCAGCGGTCGGCGCTGTCCCGCTAGCCGTGCTTTCCGGCGCCGGCGACGACTGCTGACCGCAGGCGGCGAGAATCAAGCAGCTCACCGCCGCAAGCCAGGCAAGCCTTGTCATAAGTTACTCCCAAGCAAGTTGGCAACCGGGGCTTCGACAATCAGCCGTCGCCGGCGGTTCGATGACGCCTGCCTCAGCGCAGGCCCTGAATGTAAGAGGCGAGGTCGCGCATCTCTTCCTCGCTCAAGCGTCCGGCGATCGTCTGCATGATGCCGCCGGCGCCGGTCTTGCGCTCGCCCGATTTGTAGTCGTGCAGCTGCTTCAGCGTGTATTCCGCGTGCTGGGCGCGCAGCGCCGGATACTTCGCCGGCGCGTTGCCGCGGCCGATGGGTCCGTGGCAAGCGATGCAGGCCGGAACATTACGCGCCCCGATGCCGCCGCGATAAATCTTCTCGCCGGATTTCCAGTAGGACGGATCCGCCTCGAGGCCGGATTCCGTCTGCGTCGCGTAATAAGCAGCAATGTCCTGGATGTCGTCGTCCGACAGGGTGGCCACGATCGGCTGCATCGTCGGGTTTGAGCGTTTCTCGCCCTTCTGTATGGCCTTGACCTGCTCGACCGTGTAGCTCGAGTGCTGGCCGGCAAGATTCGGCCAGATCGGATTGACGCTGTGGCCATTCTGGCCATGGCAGGCACCGCAAACGGCGGATTTCGCAGCGCCGGCTTCGGCATTCCCATCGGCGAGGACAGTGGCTTGTGGTGCGACCGCGAACAGCGCGGCGACAAAAACGACCCGAACTGACATTCTTCGTAGCTCCCTCAAGAGCGGCGAATTGTACACTAGCTTCAAGCATTTAAGTCCAGACCCAGGACTCCCGTCGAGGCTGCATGGCGCTCTATCCGCAAGCGAATTTCATGCTGAGTGCGAACGATCCACGGCAGTTTCCCGTGGACCATGGCAGCGAGGTCGCCTTCGCAGGACGGTCGAACGCGGGCAAGTCGAGCGCCATCAACACCATCCTCGGGCGGCGCTCGCTGGCGCGCACCAGCAAGGCGCCCGGGCAGACGCGGCTGATCAATTTCTTCGAACTGACGCCGACCGAGCGCCTCGTCGATCTTCCAGGCTATGGATTCGCCAAGGTGCCGGTCGCCATGCGTGAGCACTGGGGCGATCTTATCCAGAAATACTTTGTCGGCCGCGCATCGCTCCTCGGCGTCGTGCTGATCGTCGACGCCCGCCGCGGCCTGACCGATATGGATCGACAGCTCATCGGCTGGATCGAAACGGCGCCGCGAGCCGTGCACGTGCTGCTGACCAAGGAGGACAAGCTGAAACGCAACGAGGCGCGGCTTGCGTTGGCGGCCGCATCGAAGGAGCTGGACGGGCGGGCGACCGTGCAGCTTTTCTCCGCACACACCGGCAGCGGTCTAGAGACCGCGAGGGCCCGGCTGCGCCAGCTGCTGGGGGGCGCCTGAAAGGGAAAAAAATACCCCGGCGGCATGTGCCACCGGGGCAGACTAACCCGACCTGGGGATATACAGATCGGGTCTGACCCCGCTCAGGGAGGAAAGCGGGGGAGTGTCGTTGCACACTCGGGCCAGTTAGATAGGGCAGTTATCGCGAAGTTCCAAGCCCAGCGGCCTTAACTATTACGCCTTTTTCATGTCGGTCAAAACCTACGATTGCGGCTGGTCCGTCGGCGCAGGGACGACCAAAGGCAGTGCGATCAAGGGGATAGACAGCTCTGTGCACCGAGCTGTCCGCTGGGCCATACGTCCGATTTTCAGGGTATGCACTACATCGTCACGGCGGACCTGGCGCGCGGCCGGATCCGGCCCTTAAGGGGCTACTGAAGCATCTTCAGGGCTTCGTCCGTGAGGATGTAGCGGCTCATGACGGATGTGAAGAGATCGACGAAGTAGTCGAATTCGCGTGCGGAAATCTCATCGACATAGGTGAGGCTTGCGGTGATCGTGAGATCGCCGTCATCGTCCACCTTCACCTGCATGAAATTCTGCGAGCTGTTGAGCTTTCTTGCGAGCTCGAAGAATTCCGGTTTGCCCTTCGCTTCTTCTGTCGGGCTGTAGTACGAGAGGAACACGACGCGATCGAGCTCCCCCGAACCCTGCAGGGCCGTGAGATTGAGCGGAATGCCCTTGGTCCGGTACACGAGCACGTTGCTGACCATCGAGGCATCGAAGCCGCGCGCCTGCAGCCACTCGAGGAGCTGCGATGTCGCAACCCTGTCGTCGTCCGACAGGGCCACCTTGCTGAGATCGACCTTCGCCGCGTGACCAGCCGCTGGTGCGAGCAGAACCAGGGCGGCAACGGTAGCTCTCACGAGTCTCTTGATCACTGGCACATCCCCGCGACGCAGGACGGCGCGATCGTAGCACGGTCGCCCGAGCCAGGATCGCGCCGCCACTCAAACCATGATGCGCGTCGCGCGGAGGGTCAGAAGAAAGTCCAGGTGACGCCGAGCGTGAGCATGTCGACGCGGTCGGTATCTTCGACTTCGAAGCGTTCGTACTCGAGCCGCGCGGCGAAACTTCCGAATCGAAACTGCGCGCCGGCGCCGTACGCAAAGTCGGTGCCACTGTCTGAGATGCGAGGCTGCAGGCCCGCGACAGTCGTCAGCTGCACGTCGCTGTCCCAGTAGACGAGACCGGCCTTTGCGTAAAGGTCTATGAACGGCAAGGGCAGGTAGCCGACCGCAAACGCATCGTAGAACTTGGCATTCGCATCGACGCCGGTGTCAGGCAGGTTCGTATTGAGTTTCGCATTGCCGAAGTCCACGTAGTTTGCTTCGACGCCGAAATGATCGAGCGGCCGCACGCCGATGATGAGCTTGTACGGTTCGTTTGTGATGTCGAGATTGTCGAAGTAGCGCCCGCCGTCCAGCGAGGCGTCCGCGGCGATTCCAGCGCCGAGGTACACGCCGTTGTCCGCGGCCGAGGCGCAGGTGGCGAGCAGCGTGAGCATGGCAATTGCAGGAAGCTTGCGCATGAAACCTCCGTGAGCGGTACGCGAGGGGGCGTGCCAAATCCTGTGGTGTGACCGCAGCTTGACCGCCGGAGTTTCATGTTCAACTGTCGGCGTGCAGCGACAGAAAATCCGCGCGGTTTCGCGTCAGTGGGCTTCGTCCCAGTTGTCGCCAGCGCCGGCGTCGACTCTGAGCGGCACGCGCAGTTGCGCGGCACCCGACATGCGATTGCGCAGTTCCTCCGTCACCTGAGCAAGCGCAGAACTTTCGACCTCGACGACAAGCTCGTCGTGCACCTGCATGATGAGGCGCGCGGGCACCTTGCTGTCGATGATCCACCGATCGACGTCAATCATGGCACGCTTGATGATGTCCGCCGCCGTTCCCTGCATCGGCGCATTGATCGCGCTGCGCTCGGCGTACTGCTGACGCGCCCGGTCCTTCGAGTTGATGTCCGGCAGGTAAAGCCTGCGGCCGAAGACCGTCTCGACGTAGCCCGCACTCTTCGCCTGCTGGCGTGTGCGGTCCATGAAAGCTTTCACGCCCGGATAACGCTCGAAATACAGGTTGACATAGCTTTGCGCCGCACCCCGGTCGATGCCGAGCTGCTTCGCGAGTCCAAACGCGGACATGCCGTAGATGAGGCCGAAATTGATCGCTTTCGCCGAGCGCCGCTGATCCGCACTGACCGCATCGAGCGTGAGACCGAAAACTTCCGCCGCCGTCGCCTGGTGGATATCCATGTCTGCGGCAAACGCTTTCAGCAGGCCGTCATCGCCCGACAGGTGCGCCATGATGCGAAGTTCGATCTGCGAGTAGTCCGCTGCGACGAGCTTGCAGCCCTGAGGTGCGATGAAAGCCTGGCGGATGCGCCGGCCTTCGGGCGTGCGGATCGGGATGTTCTGCAGGTTCGGGTCCGTCGATGACAGGCGGCCGGTCGCCGCCACGGCCTGGTGATACGAAGTATGTACGCGGCCGGTGCGGGCGTTGATCTGCTCCGGGAGCGTATCCGTATAGGTCGACTTCAGCTTTGCGAGCCCGCGGTACTCCAATACGAGCTTCGGTAGCGCGTAGGTCTCGGCGAGTTCTTCGAGCACGTCCTCGGCCGTCGACGGTTGGCCGGTCGGCGTCTTGCGCAGCACCGGGATCTGCAACTTGCTGAAGAGCACTTCCTGCAGCTGCTTCGGCGAGTCGATGTTGAAGGGCCCGCCCGCTTCCCTGTGCGCGAGCTCGACGACCTCGAGCATGCGCTTCGCCAGCTCATGACTCTGCACCTGCAGCATCTTGCGGTCGATGAGAACGCCGTGGTGCTCCATGCGCATGAGCACAGGCACGAGGGGCTGCTCGATCTCTTCATAGAGCGTACGCAGCGCCGGGATCCTGCCGAGTTCAGCCCACAGGTGACGGTGCAGCTGCAGGGTGACGTCGGCGTCTTCCGCCGAGTATTCCGCCGCGATTTCGATCGCCACCTGGTTGAAGCCGATCTGCTTGGCGCCCTTGCCGGCAACGTCTTCATAATGGATGGTGTCGATGCCGAGATACTTCTTCGCCGTCGAATCCATGTCGTGCCGGGTGGCCGTGCTGTTCAACACGTAGGACTCGAGCATCGAGTCGTAACGCATGCCCGCGATCGCGATGCCGTGATTCGCGAGCACGTGGCCGTCGTATTTCAGGTGATGGCCGAGCTTCGCACGGTTAGGATCCTCGAGGAGGGGCTTCAGTTTCGAGAGCACCGCATCGCGCGGCAGTTGGTCGGGCGCTCCGGCGTAATTGTGTGCAAGCGGCACATAGGCTGCGTGACCGGGCTCCACGCAGAACGACACGCCGACGATTTCCGCGACCATATAGTCAAGGCTTGTCGTCTCGGTGTCGAACGCGAAGAGCTCGGCAGAGCCGAGTGCGCGCAACCAGCCGTCCAGCTGCTCGTGCGTCAATACCAGGTCGTAGTGGCGGGCGGGCGCGGGCGCCGGTGTTGCAAAGTCCGCAAGCTGCGATGGCGCAACAGCAGGCTGCGGCGCACTCGCAATCGCTGCCGGTGCTGCTGCGCCGTCGCCGAGCTGGCGCAGCAGCGAATTCAACTCGAGTCGGCGGTACAGGGTGCGCAGCCTCTCGATATCTGGCGGCTTTGGCGCGAGGTCGTCGATCGATGTGTCGAGCGGCACGTCGCAGCGAATGATCGCAAGCTTGCGCGAGAGTTCGAGCGTCGCCAGATTCTCGCGCAGGCTCTCGCCAACTTTGCCGCTCACTTCGCCCGCGTGCGCAATGAGGGTGTCCAGCGTGCCGAATTCGTTCAGCCACTTGGCTGCGGTCTTCGGCCCGACCTTCGGCACGCCCGGAATATTGTCCGAGCTGTCACCGACAAGCGCGAGGTAGTCGACGATCTGTTCCGGGAAAACGTCGAACTTCGCTTTCACGCCGGCGCGGTCGAGCGTCGTTTCCGACATCGTGTTGACGAGCGTGAGGCGGCCGTCGACGAGCTGCGCCATGTCCTTGTCCCCGGTCGAGACCACGACCTCGAGGCCGGACTCGAGGCCCCGTTTCGCGAGAGTGCCGATGACGTCGTCCGCTTCGACACCCGGCACGCGCAGCAGCGGCAGGCCTTGTGCTTCCACTGCTTCGAGGAGCGGCCCGATCTGCGCGCGCAGTTCGTCGGCCATTGGCGGGCGGTTCGCCTTGTACTCGGCGAACAGGTCGTCGCGAAATGTCCGGCCGGGCGCGTCGAAGACGACGGCGATTCTCTCGGGGCCGTAGTCCTTGACCAGTTTATTGAGCATGTTGAGCACGCCGTACACGGCGCCCGTCGGCTCACCCTTTGAATTGGCGAGCGGCGGCAGCGCGTGAAAAGCGCGGTAGAGATAGGACGAACCGTCGACCAGGACCAGTTTCAAGTGGAGGCTCGCAATGAAAAAGGGGACGGATCCATTTTCCGCTTCCCGGTTGCAGGGCGTCCGGAAATCAGGCGGATCCGCTTCCCGTCAGGGGTGCTTGTCCGTCTCGTCTTTCTTCTTTTGCGTGTCGTCCGTCGGCGGGCTCGGCGTTTGCGTTGGCCGCGTGACCACGGTGCCGGGGTGCTTGTCCGGCAGGGTGAGGGCGCCCTTTTGTCCGCAGCCTGCGACGAGCGCGAGGAGAATGAATACCGCGTAACGCATCGAAACCTCGGGACGGTGGCCGAGTATAGCTCGTCAGCCGGTCGCGGGGTTCGCGGCGGCTTTGAACGATCGATCGAGGATGTAGAGCGTCAGGCGCGAAAGGCAGACGGGCTTGCCGGCCTCGTCCACGATTTCCGTTTGCCAGACATGTACGCTCCGCCCGAGACTGATGGGGCGCGCCGTGCCGGTAACGATGCCGGAGCGCGCAGCGCGAAGATGATTTGCGTTGACCTCGAGTCCGACGCAGCTTTGCTTCACCGGATCGATGACGAGGGCTCCGCCGATGCTGCCTAGCGTCTCCGCGAGCGCGACGCTCGCGCCGCCATGGAGCAGCCCCATGGTCTGGCGCGTGCGCTCATCGACCGGCATGGTGCCCCGGATGTAATCGTCGCCGATCTCCGTGATCTCGATGCCGATGTGTTCGACCATCGTGTTGCGGCGGAGCGGGACAATGTCGGCGATCGTGTAGGGACGAAACCAGATGGCCATGGGCTATTTCTTGTACTTCTCCGCAACGCGGCGATACGCGTCGCGAAACGGGATGCCCTCCTGCGCGACGAGCAAGTTTGCTTGCGCAGCGGCGTGGATCGAAGGGTCGAGCCTGATGCGATCCTTGTTGAAGTGCACGCCGGCAAGCGCTGGTGGCAGGATCGCGAGCGTCTCGAGACAGAGATCGATGCCGCGAAAGAGCGGCGCCTTCAGGAGCTGCAGGTCGCGGTGATAGCCCGAGGTCAGCTTGCTCGTGATCGCGAGCGCCTCCAGCAGGCATGCCTGCGCCGAGGCCGATCGTCCGCGAATGAGTTCGAACACATCCGGGTTGCGCTTCTGCGGCATGATCGACGAACCGGTCGTGAATTCCGCAGCCAGCGTTACGAACGCGAACTCCTGGCTGTAGAAGAGAATGAGATCGCTCGCGAGCCGGCCAAGATCCTGCATGATGAGTGTGATCTCGAACAGGAGTTGCGCTTCCGCCTTGCCGCGCGAGAGCTGCACGGCCGTGACAGGTTCCTGGTTTACAGCGAATCCGAGGCGCGTCCGCGTTTCCTCGCGGCTGACGGGTAGATTGGGTGTGCCGTAGCCCGCTGCCGATCCGAGCGGATTCTTTGCAATGCGCCGCAGCGCCATGCGCAGGCCTTCGGCATCGTCGCGCAGCTCCGCGGCGTAACCGCCCGCCCAGAGGACGACCGAACTCGGCATCGCCTGCTGCGTGTGGGTGTAGCCGGGAAGCGGTGTCGCGCCTTCGCGGCGGATCAGCTGGTCGAGCTCATTGGCGACCGCGTTGACGCCCGCGCGCAGTTCTTCCTCCACTTCGCGCATGTAGAGGCGCAGGGCCGCGAGCACCTGGTCGTTGCGCGAGCGGCCCGCGTGCAGACGTCCGCCGGTTGCGCCGATCCTTTCGGTCAGCAGATTCTCGAGTGCCGTCTGCCCGTCCTCATGCTCGAGCTTCACCTGCCACTCGCCGCGAGCATGGGCTTCACCAATGGCCACGAGCGCATCCCGGATCGACTTGAGATCCGCCGGAGTCAGAAGCCCGCAGGCGTTCAGCATTTCCGCGTGCGCGATCGACGCCGCGACGTCGTGCTTCACGAGCCGGTTGTCGAGCTCGTGATCGGCCCCTGCGGTGAAGCGCAGGACACGCTCATCGAGCGGTTGACCCTTGTCCCAGAGGCGCGTCATTGACTGCCTTGCTGCTCCGCGTCTGAAAGGGCTTTGAGGTCGGCGACGATCAGCGTGCCCGTGCCTTCATTGGTGAATACCTCGCCAAGCACGCTGTTCGGCGTCTTGTAAGAGATGACGTGTACCCGCCGCACGCCGCCTCGGATGGCGTCCTCGATGGCGCGCGCCTTCGGCAGCATGCCGTCAGCGAGCGAGCCCTCGTCACGCAGGCGCTTCAGACCCGGCAGGTCTGTATAAGAGATGAGTGTGCTCGGATCCTCGAGCTTCTCGAGAATGCCGGGTGCACCGGTGCATAGGATCAGCTTCTCGGCGCTCAGCGCCGAACCGATTGCAGCGGCGACTGTATCCGCGTTGATGTTGAGGAGCGTACCGTTTTGATCCGCCGACAACGGGCTCACGACCGGCATCAGCCCGTTGTCAAGAAGCTTCGCGACAACGGCCGCGTTCACGCCCTCGATATCCCCGACGAATCCGAAATCCACGATCTCGCCGTCGCTCATTTTTACGGGTGGCCGCTTGTGCGCGCGCACAAGTCCCGCGTCCACGCCGCTCACGCCGACCGCGTCGATGTTGAGCTCGCGGCAGATCGCAAGGATCCGCGTGTTGATGAGCCCATTCAGCACCATGGAAGTGACTTCGAGCGAGCGCTGGTCGGTGACGCGCCGTCCCTGCACGATGCGCGTCGGCACTCCGAGCGCGTCGGCGAGCTCGGTGAGCTGTGGCCCGCCGCCATGCACGAGCACGACACGGATGCCGACCTGATGCAGGATCGCGACCTGCTCGATGAGCTGGCGCGTTGCTTCCGCATCGCCGAAGACTCCACCGCCCGCCTTGATGACGAACACTTTGCCCTTGTACATGCGGATATAGGGCGCGGCATTGCGCAGCGCGCGCACGGCGATCGTCTGTTCCGCTTTGGAAGACATCATGGAAGGAAGACTCTCCTTGGCTGACTTTTCGATGACATTCATGCGGGCATTCATCGCGCGAGCATCCTGTGTAGCACGCCCATCTGGACGACGAGGCGATTGTAAGCTTCGCGCAGCACGATGCTGCGCGCACCATCGAGAATTTCATCCGCCACCGCGACGTTTCGCCGCACCGGCAGGCAGTGCATGACTTTCGCGTCGGGAGCGGCATGTGCGAACCAGCTTTCCCGCACACACCAGTCGGTGAGATTCGCCCTGAGCTTCGCGTCGCCTTCAGCGTCCCCGTAATGCGTGGTCGAACCCCATTCCTTCGCGTACACGACATGCGCTCCATGCAGCGCTTCTTCGCGGTTGGCAGTTTCATGGACGGACCCGCCGGATTTCTGGGCCGCCTGTCGTGCCTTTTCCATGAGCTCGGGCGGCAGTGCGAAACCTTCGGGTCTGAGTACCGTGACTTCCATGCCGCGCATCGCAGCCATGTGCAGCGTCGCGGCCGGCACTGCAAGCGGCAAGGCGCGCGGGTGATGGGCCCAGGACAGCACGAACTTGCCATGCACCGGCACCGCGGCGTCGTTCAGCGTCTTCCAGTCGGCGAGCGCCTGGCAGGGATGGTTCATCGCCGATTCCATGTTGATGAACGGCTTTTCAACGAGGTCGGCCATGGTGGCGAACAGCGTTTCCTTGAGGTCCGCCGCAAGGTCCCTGCCGTCGGCGAATGCCCGCACGCCGAGCGCGTCGCAATACGACGCCAGGACCGGGATGCCTTCGCGGATGTGCTCGGCCGCCGCGCCGCTCATCACGGCATTGGGTCGCGTTTCGAGCTGCCACGTGCCCTGGCCGGGCGTGATGACAAAAGACGACCCGCCGAGTTTCGCCATGCCGGCCTGGAAAGAGGCGAGCGTGCGCAGACTCGGATTGAAGAACACGAGCCCGAGGATCTTCCCGGCAAGCGCGTGCGGCTCCGGTCGATCGTGAAGGCGCTGCGAGAGCGCCAGCAGATCGAGGATCTCGGCGCGCTCGAAGTGAGCGAGATCGAAGAAGCGCTTCATGGGGGAAGCTTGGCGAGCGTCGCCGCAATGTGCGCAACGTGCGTGGATCCGAGCGTGTACGCCGGCAGCAGGCGCACGATATGCGGGTCGCTCGCCGTGCCGGCCAGGATGTCCTGCTTCAAGAGCTCCGCCTGGACCTCCTTGCCCGGACGCCGCGTGCGCAAGCCCATTAGAAATCCTGCGCCCTGCGTGCCTATCACGGGGCCCACGACACAGTTCGCACGGATCTCATCGGCGCGCGCCCGCACGTTAGCAAGGAGACTCTCCGACTCGATGATGTCGATGACCGCTTCGATGATGGCGCAGGCCATCGGGCCCGCGCCGAAAGTCGTGCCGAGCGCATCGAGCTTCAGCGAGCCAGCTACCGCGTCCGATAGCAGAAGCGCAGAGCATGGGAAACCGCTGCCGAGCGCTTTCGCGGTTGTGATCATGTCGGGCGTGACGCCGTAGAGATTGGCGGCGAATGGGTGGCCGGTGCGGCCCATGCCGCACTGGACTTCATCGAAGATCAGGACCGCGCCGACAGCGTCGCAACGCGCACGGAGTGCCGCCAGGAATTCCTTCCCGAGATCGACTGCGCCGGCGAGGCCCTGAATGGGTTCGACAATCACCGCCGCCGTCTGCCGCGTCACGTACTCTTCGATCGCGGCAAGATTGCCACGCGCAATGAAGCTGACGTCGAACGGCGTGCGCGGAAAGCCGTACCATTTCTCCTTCGCGCCCCAGGTGATGGCGCCGGCGGCGGCCGTGCGCCCGTGAAAGCTGCCCTCGACGGCGATGACCTGCGAGCGGCCCGTGACCTTGAACGCCATCTTGAGCGCGTTCTCGTTCGCTTCGGCGCCGCTGTTCACGAAGAACACGGTGTCAAGACCGAGTCCGCAGAAATCGACGAGGCGATTTGCGGCGCGCTCGCGCACGTCCATCGCAACCGCATTGGTTTGAAACAGCACCTGACGCGCCTGGTCGTTCAGCGCCTTGAGCCAGCGTGGATGGCCATAGCCGAGCGCCGCGACGGCGTGACCGCCATACAGGTCGAGAACTTGGCGACCGTCACGCGTGTGGAGATAAACGCCTTCAGCGCTCACGACCTCGATCGGATACTGCGCAAAGACCGGCGCGAGATGGCTTCCCTTCACTCCCTCTTCTCCCTCTCCCGCCTTGCGGGAGAGGGCTGGGGTGAGGGCGCTCATCACGTCCACCCGGCGGCGGGCGCTGTCAGGCCGGCCGTCTCATCGAGACTGAACATGCGATTCATCCATTGGACGGCGCCGCCCGCGGCGCCCTTGTTGAGGTTGTCGACGACCGCCATCACGACGATCGAGGTGCCGCTCGAAGCCGCCGAGAGCTGCGCGTAGTTGCTCGCGACGATCTCCTTGAGGCGCGGCGGCTGCTCGAGCACACGCACGAACGGCTGATCCAGGTAGAAATCGCGCAGCATGGCGAGCACGGCCTCCGTCGTCACCGGCCGCTTGGTGCGCGCCTGCACCGTGGCATGAATGCCGCGTGCGAACGGCCCTGAGTGGGGCACGAATGCGAATTCGGCATCGACGCCGGACGCGGCCTTCGCGCAGGACTGGATTTCCGGCGTGTGCCGGTGATTCAGGGCGTTGTACGCATAAAGGTCGCTGTGGCGCGTTGGATGATGCGTACCGTCGGTCGGCTTGCGTCCCGACCCCGTGCTGCCCGTGACGGCCGAAACGAAGATCTGCGGCTCGGCGAGGTCGAGCGCAAGAAGCGGCACGCTCGCAAGGAGCGCAGCCGTCGCAAAACAGCCGGGATGCGCGACGTGCGGCGTTTTCAGCTTCGGCAGATGCTCGGGAACCGCGCAGGTGAACTCCTTGAGACGGTTGGGCGCGCCATGCGGGTGACCGTAGATCCTCTGATAGACGTCCGCGTCCGCGTGCCGGAAGTCCGCCGATATGTCGACTACGCGCAGATCGCAACGCGCGGCGGCGGCGCTCGTGAGCAGGCGATCAATCAACGCCGCCGAGGCGCCGTGAGGCGCCGCCGAGAAAAGCGCCACGCGCTTCGCTTCCGTGAGAATCATCGACGCCGTGCCGATGCTCGCGAAAGCCGTCTGCGGATAGACCGCGGCGAGATGACCGAACGACTTCGCGATGCGTTCGCCCGGCTGGCTGTCTGAGATGGCGGCCGCCAGCTTGAACTCCGGGTGGCCCGCGATGAGGCGCAGGAGTTCGCCGGCGACGTAGCCGGTTCCGCCAAGTACGAGAGCGGGTGTGCTCATTCCGCACCGACCGCGACTTGCGGAACGTGCGTGAGACCGAGCAAATCGATCAGGTGATCACCAAGCGCGGCGCCAGCCGTCAGCGCGTTGAAAGCCGGCACGCCCGTCTGCGCCTGGATGATGTCGACGCCCACCTGGTTGTCGGTCGACGGGCCCGTCACCGCGGCAGGCGTGATGTCGAACTTCTCCTTGAGAAGCCGCACGCCGCCCCAGGCTGCGACCGGATCGTTCGCTGACAATACGACCGCCGTCAGTGACTTGCGGATGTCTTCGCTCGCGAGAATCGCCTCGACGCCGTAAGCGCCGAGGATGCCGTCGCCGAGCTCGAAGACGATGACGTCCGGTTTGCCGCTCGCCATCTCCGTGAGCATGGTGCGCGTGAGGGCAGGGCCCGTCTTCGGCGTCGTCGTGACGATGCCGAGATCGGTGAAGATCATCGAGCGGCGCGCGCCCGAGTCTTCCATCGCGAGAATATCCCGCCGCAGCGAGACGCCTGTGGCCTTGAACGCATCGACGACGAGGCCGCGGTGGCGCATGCGACTCACGATGGAGCAGGCCGCCGCGGTCTTGCCGGCTTCCATGCACGTGCCGGCGAGCGCGACGACGGGAACGCCTCGCGTATTGAGCTCGGCGTTGTAATCGAGCGCTTTGTAGCCGACCTTCGCCGGCACGCCAATGCGTTCGCCGAGGTAGGGAAACGTCAGCACCACTCCGAGCACGCGGCAGTCGAAGGGCTTGCCCTTGTCGGGATTGACGGAGTCGCAGATGCCGAGCACGCCGCCGATGTTCAGGAGCTGAATGATGTCGCCCGCCGCGACTTTTTCCGGCAGGTGGCCCGAATAGCCGAAAAGGGCCTTGCGATGGCCGAGCGCGCCGACGATGACATCGCCCTTCGAGACCTTGGCCATGCGGCCGCTCGTGAGCTCGAGCGTGTTGTAGGTCGACTTGTTCGTTAGCACTTCCACGACGAGGACCGTGCCTTCTTCGGCCGGTATTTCGGTAGCGATGCGCAGCTCATGCGCGAGCCCGCAGGCTTGCGTGACGGAAGCGATCTTGTCGACGACGACGGACTTCATCATGGTCTTGACCTTGAGCCTTAAGGGCCTTTGCCGGCTCGCGTATGAAAGATTCCCGGGAGCGCGAGCATCTTCGAGAATCCAAGAGCATCGGTCGGCGTCCATTCGCCGGCCGATTCGCCATAGACGCCCTTCGAGGCGGCCATGAGCGAGTAGGGGGAACTCAAACCCTCGACGAAAACCGTGCCGGGCCTGACGAGGAGCTTTACATCGCCCGTGACACGGGCCTGCGAGGAAACGAACAGCGCCTCCATGTCGCGGCACACGGGGTCGAGGAGCTGTCCTTCGTGCACCAGATCGCCGTACGGACCCGCGAGCATTTCCTTGATCCGCGACTGCCGGCTCGTCAGCACGAGCTTTTCGAGTTCGCGATGCGCGTTCAACAGCATTTCGGCCGCCGGAGCTTCAAATGCGACGCGGCCCTTCGTACCGATGATGGTGTCGCCGAGATGAATACCGCGGCCGATGCCGAAGTTCGCGCCGATCGTTTCGAGACGCTCGATGATTTCGACGGCGCCGAGTGAGGCGCCGTCGAGGCGCGTGGGAACGCCGCGTTCGAAGCCGATGACGTGACGTTCCGCCGGCTGTGGATTGCTGAAAGCCGTGCGCGAGAGCACCCAGGCGTCGTCCGGAATGCTGTCGAGCGAGGTGAGCGTCTCCTTGCCGCCGATGGTGACGCCCCAGAGTCCGCGATTCACGGAATAGGCAGCGCCGTACGGAGGAATCGGGAGCCTGCGCTCCTCGAGATACTTGAGCTGTTCGGGCCGCTTGAACGCCTGGTCGCGCACCGGTGCGAGGATTTCGAGCTCCGGCGCAATCGTGCGCAGCGCAACCTCGAAGCGGACCTGATCGTTGCCCGCGGCCGTGCAACCGTGAGCGATTGTGTGTGTGCCGAGCTTCTGCGCCATACGCGCGATCGTCTGCGCCTGCACGACCCGCTCCGCGCCCACGCAGAGCGGGTAAAGCTGGCCGCGGCGCACATTCGCCATGATCAGGAACTTGAGCACCTGCTGAAAATACGTCTCGCGTGCGTCAACCAGATGATGATCCCGAGCACCGAGGGCGCGGGCGCGCTCTTCGAGCGTTTTCGCTGCCGCGGCATCGATGCCACCTGTTCCCACCGTTACCGTGATGATGGGACGCCCGTAGGTCTCCTTTAGCCACGGCACGAGGAACGACGTGTCGAGGCCGCCGGAAAAAGCGAGCACGATGGGCTCTTCGCCCCTTTGTTTGTTGTCAGCCATGTCGTTTGGGAGTAGGGCCGGTCAGACGTGAAAGATAGTACGCAGGCGCTCGATGACCTTGTGCTGACCGCGAGCGCCGCTCGTCGCAACGAAGATCGTATCGTCCCCTGAAATCGTGCCGACCACCTCCGGCCATGCAGCGCGGTCGACGGCAAGCGCGACGCTCTGGGCGCTGCCGATCGAGGTACGCACGACCGTAATGGTCGAACCTGCGGGCCTGATTTCGCGCACGAAACCGCTGAGCGCAGCGAAGTCGTTGCGCGTCGGGGACTGCTCGGCGGCGGGCAGCACATAGCGATGGCCGATCTTGCCGACACCGAGTTCCTGAAGGTCACGGCTGACGGAGGACTGCGTCGCCTCATAACCCTGCTTCTTCAGCAGGCGTACCAGCTCCTCCTGCTTCGCGACCGCCTGGTCGCGCAGGATTTTCACGATCGCCTGCCGGCGTGACCCGTTGCCGTTCTGTTCATGCATAAAGTTGCGAGAGTGTGCATAAATATGCGAAGCCGGTCAAGAGCGGCCTCGGCAGGCACGCCATCGGCTATTCTGGCGACGCCTCTTTGTTGCGGCGGAGGACGAGATGCTCGAGACGGTAATAGTGCAGACGGGGAAAGCGCCGACGGGTACGGTCGTTTGGCTGCATGGGTTGGGCGCGGATGGACATGACTTCGAGCCGGTCGTGCCCGACATCGCGCCGCAGGGCAGCCGGCCTTTGCGCTTCGTATTCCCGCACGCTCCAGTGCGGCCGGTCACGATCAACAACGGCTGGTCGATGCGGGCCTGGTACGACATCTATGGACTCTCGAGCGATCACCGCCAGGACGAAGCGGGCATCCGTGCCTCCGGCGCGCTGGTCGACGAACTGCTGGGTGCCGAGATAGCCCTTGGCGTGCCGGCGGAGCGCATCGTGCTCGCTGGATTCTCGCAGGGCGGCGTGCTGGCGCTGCATTCGGCTTTGCGGTTCCGGCACCGGCTGGCCGGGGTCATCGCCCTTTCCTGTTATCTCGCCCTCGATAGCAAACTGCCGGCGGAACGCGCACCGGAGAATCTCGGGACGCCGCTCTTTCTCGCGCATGGGACCGCGGACCCGACCGTGCCCTTTGCATTCGGCGATGCTTCGCGCCGCAAGCTCCAGGCGGAGGGCTACGCAGTGGAGTGGCACAGCTATCCGATCGGCCACGGTGTCGGTCCTGAGGAGATCGCCGACATCCGCAAGTTCCTCGAGGCCGCGCTGCCCTGAGCCGCGGACCTAGTGTTCGATCGTAAAGACGATGTCCGCGCTCATCGCTTCGCCCGATTCCGTGCGGATCGTCCAGCGATCACCGAGCGTGTACTGGAGCTTCAGTGTGTTGATCGATTCCGTCAGCGACACGCCGTAGCTGACGTACAGCCGCGGCGATAGGAACCTGCCGAGCACGAGTGAGGTGTCGTTCTGGTCATTCGATTCGACGCTGACGTCCGCGATGCGGAACTTCGCGCCGATCTCGGAGGCGAGGATCGCGCCGCCCTGCGCGAGCAAAGCGTTGCGCGATGCCCCGGCCTGCTGCGCCTGGTTGCTCTGCAGGGATTCGAGCGTTCCGCCGCCGACAAGGAGCGAGACGATCTGGCTCTGGGTTACCGATGGCTCGGAGAAGAACGACAGGGTCGGCTCGCGTAGTGTGCCCCGGACATTCGCTCCCACGACAATGTCCGGAAGTCTGCGGATCGCCCGGATGTCGACACCGGGATTCGCAAGCGGTCCGCCATTGAAGACGAGCCGGCCGCGCTCGATGTCCAGGCGCCGGGCAAGGACCGTGTACTTGCCTTCATCCACTTTGAGCTCGCCAACGCCCGTGCCCGGATCATCGGGGCTCGCGGTCGAGGTGACTGATCCCGAGAGCTTGCCGACGAGCCCACGCGTATCGATCCGCACGTCATTGCCGAGCGTCAGGGCGAGCCGGCTGTAGACCTGGAAACGCTGCTCTGGCGGGATGACCGGCGCGCCGACGATGACTTCATCCGACGATGCGAGCACCGCGTCCGTGAGTTCGAGCGGTGCAATGCGCGCGTAGGGCACCTTGACTTCGCCATCGATATCGATGCGGCGCCCGTCAACGCGCATCCGGATGTCCGGCGATGCGACGATGCGGATTTCCGGGACGTTGACGAGACGCAGCTTGTTCCCCTTCAGCGTCATTTCGCCCTTGGGCTGCCCCTCAGTCCACGCGAGCCGTCCCTTGACGGCGGCGTCGCCGTCGCCCGCATGGGTCGTCGCGTCAAGCGTCAGCGAATTGCCGCGCAACTGCGCCGCGAGCGCGGTATCGCGAAGCTGCAGATTGAGCTGATAAAGGTCGATCGCCTTGGCGTCGATGCTGAGATTGCCGTTCAGGTCCGGCGTGTGCGGTGTGCCACCGAGCGTGAAGTTCGTCTGCATGACGCCGTCGACATGATCGATATCGGTGACGAACTGGGGGATCAGTCCGAGTTCGTGAATCTCGGCGCGGAGTGCTCCGGCGAGTATCTGGTCGCCGAGTGCGCGTTCGGGCAGCCGCGTCAACGTCGCATTGGCTTCGAGAAACGTGGTCGCCGTCGCATGGACAGAGACCGATCCGGAGAAATGGTCCGGCTGCGCGAGCACCTCGGCATGCGCCTCGCCGAGCGTGAGCTTCTCGCGCTGGCCGCGGCGCACGCGGTACTGGAAGTCCGCTCCACTCAAGTCGGCGCGCGCCGAGCCGGTCCAAGGCGATCCCGGCTCGCCGCTGGCGTCCAGCTTCAATGCAAGCAGGCCGTCGAATTCCGGCCGCCCCGGCAGGCCACGGCCGAGTGCCTTGAGCGGCATCCGTGAGGCGGAGGCAGTGAGTTTCCACGAGCCCTGCGGCGTCAGAGTGCCTGCGGTGCAGAAGCGTTCATCCCCGGCAGCGAGGCATGCGGAGGTGAGCGCTATCCGATCAATACCGAGACTGAAGGCTGCTGGCGCCGCGAGCTTCAGGTGCGGCCCCTCAGGATCATCGAGGGACCATGTGTCGAGCGTTGTCGTCCAGAGGTGCGCTGCGTAGCGGCCACGACCCCCGAGCGTCATCTGCGTGTCGACGACCCGGCCGGTGATGGTCCAGTCATGCTGCTGCGTCGTGCCCGAGAGATTGAGTTCGACCGTATCCACCTTGTAATCCGACCACGCGATACCGCTCGCAACGACGGTCGCGCTGGCTGCCGTACGATCCATGAGGTCGAGGTCTAAGTCGCCGTTGATCTTCTTGACGGAAAAGCCGGTAAACCCAAGGTCGTCGGCGTCGATATGGCACTTGACGGCAAACGCTTCGGCCGTGCCGGCAAAGCTGCCCGTGGAATTCACGCGACCCGAAGCGCCGGCAAGCGTCTTTGCGAGATCCGGGCTCGTGAGGGTCCATTTCAGCGCGATCTCTTTCGCGATGCTGCCGTCGAGTCTTGCATGCGTTGAGCCCAGATCGACCGCCACGCGCTGGAAGTCGAATCCCGCGCCGTTTCGTCGCAGCGCACCGCTTGCATTGAGCGACTGGCCCCGCAGGCGGCCGCGCAGACGGTCCACATCGACCTGCCAGATCGATGTCGCCTTGAGTCCGACGGCCTGGGCCTTGAGCGCAAATTCAAGTTCACCCGGCCACGACTTCTGCCACTGCGCGGGATCGAGTTTCGTACCGCGCGCCGCCACTTGCCATCCTGCGTTCTTCCCGTACCGCACGTCACCTTGGGCGGCGACGGCCCCGCCAAGCCAGGTGCCGTTCGCGCTGCTGACGGTGATGTGGCCGCTGCCAATTTCACCGGTCGCGGTGAGGTCCGCTGGTGGCAGGTCGGCCACGAGGATCCTTACGTCCGTCTTGAATTCCAATGGCCACTCGCCGGCGATCGTGCCGTGACCGCGCTCGCTCTGAACGGTCGCCGCTCCGCGCACAGGCCATTGCAGGTTCTGCCAGTTAGCCGTGAAGTCGAGGCGCGGCCGGGCGCCCGTCAGCGCGATAGTCCCGTTTGCGCTCAATTCGCCGCGAGTGCCATCCGGCCGCAGATTGAGCTCGTCGAAATGCAGCACGCGATCCTGGTAGTGCCCGCGCCAGCGGACGTCGAGCGTACCGGTGCCGAGGTCGCGAGGCGTGAGCTTGCCAGTGGCAGAATAGCCGTCGTGATTCGCTCCGACCTCAAGTCCCGCGGCCACCGGTCCGAGTGTCGAGTCGGGCTGCCAGGCTTTCACGTCGAAATCGAAAATAGCGACCACGCCGCGCAGCTGCCAGGCTTTCGTGAGACTCGTCATCTCACCCCGGCCCGTAGCATGAAACGGCTCGGCAATGTCTGTCCCGAACGCGAGCCGGTCGAGATCGCCCTTCAATTGCACGCGAGCACGCCAGCGCGGCTGGTGCGGCTGCGTGAAATCAACGTCGAGGTCGCCGGACAAGGCGAACGGATGCGCAGCGAGTAGACGGATGCTGCCGCGTCCGCTCAGGATTTCGGAGTGCACGTCGAGATTCGAGGCGTCGATCGTATGCGACGAAAGACGTGCGCTCGCGCTCACGCGGTCGTAAATAAGATGCGTGCCGTTCGCCAGCGCAATGTCGATATCACGCACGTCGAGCTTCGCAACACGAATCCGCAGAAAGGCTGGCAGGAATTTCGGCGAACTGCTGTCGGTCGACGGGTGATTGATCACGGTGACGCGCAACTTCGCGACACCGAGGTGATCGAGATCCACCGTTCCACCGACGAGCCGCCAGAAACTCGCGCTGCCGTCAATGCCATCGATCGCAAGCGCGGCGCGTTCGGAGGCAACGCGCACCTCGCCCAGCCGAAAGCCGCCGACCAGCGTTCCATGCGCATCATTGATCTCGAGCCGCACTTTCTTGAGCGGCATGGAATTGACTGCGGAAACGATCCAGCGCAGGCCCGTTTCTGTGGCGCCGAGCGACCAGACGAGGCCCGTCATCACGGTGATCAGAGCCGCGAGCGTGATGCCGATGCGTGTGAGCCAGCGCTTCATTTGAAAATCGGCGTGATGTTCAGGTGCAAGCGCGGACCCCGGTTTTCCGACAGGGGCTGAGCGACGTCGAAGCCGACGCTGAGCACCGAGATCCTGTAGCGCACGCCGACGCCGACCGAATACTCGAGTGGATCGCCCAGGCTGTTCATAGCGTTGCCTGCATCGACGAAGGCGGCTACGGCGAACTGCTTCGGCAGCTCGCGTTCGATCTCGGCGCTGGCGACGATGAGGTAGCGGCCGCCGGTCTTGTCGCCATTGGCATCGACCGGCGACAGCTCGTTCAGGGCGAAGCCGCGCACGCTGTTGTCGCCGCCCGCGAAGAAGCGCTCCGAGGCCGGCAGTTCCGAGAAATCACCGATCAAGCTCAGGCCAAGCTCGCCGCGGGCGATGAAGTGCCATTTCGGTCTCAGGTTGAAGGTCTTCTCGTCCTGCACGTCGAGCCGCAGATAGTTCGCGTCCGAACCGAGGGCCTGATGCGAGCCGGTGAGTTCCGCGTAGAAGCCACGGCCGATAACAGGCTGCGTGAACGAGCGGTCAGGGAGCGGTGCGAAGCTGATGCCCGGAATGACGAGGTTCGCTGTCGACGAGTCCGTCGGCGTCGTCGTAATCGTGTGCGTCAGACGCACGAACAGCACTCGCTGCCAGCGCCCGAGCACCTGAGTAAGGCCCGGCCGCACTTCCACCGTTTCCGTGTCCGCGTCCGCGAGCTGCTCAGTGCCGATCTTCGCGTCGAGACTCACCTTTTCGAGCGCTGGATCGCCGACTGGGATCAGGTACTGGCCCGTAATCTCGCGCTTGACGGAAGAAGCCTTGATCTGCACGCGCGATCGATGGCCCGCTCGGTTGATGAGGCGATCGTCCCAGCCGAGTATGCCGCGCCACTTCGTGTCGGTGCCATAGCCGGCGCCGATGGTGTAGTGGTTGCGTTGCGCGGCCTGCGCGCGAATGCGCATCGGCACGCTCAACGCTTGCCGGTCACGATCTCCCGGCGTGACCTCGACCACCGAGAAGTACTGAGTGTCGTCGAGCGCGAACTGCGTCCAGAGAACCGCAAATGCGTCGAACTGGGCGCCTTCCTTGTAGCGCAGGTACCTGACGAAGAGCTTCGGGTCGATGACGTCCTGCTCGATGGTCGTCTTGCCGAAGTGATAGCGAGGCCCGGTATCGAGCTTGAGCGTGATGATCGCCGAATGTTTCGCAGGGCTGACCAGCATCTCGCTTTGGACGAGCCGTGCGTCGAGATAGCCAATCGCCACCGCCGTACGCTGCAGCTCGCTTTTCGTGTGTTCGTAGTCCGCGTGGTTCAGGCGTGTCCCGGATGCGAGATTCGATTGCTCGATGACCTTGCGGAATGCCGCCTCGCCTTCGCCGGGGCCGATTACCTTGATTTCGCTGCTCGCGAGCACGATCGCCGCGCCGGGCTCGATCCTCAGGCGCACGCGCCAGCTGGTGCCTTCCGGGATCAGCTGGCTGCGAACGTGTGGCTCGTAGTAGCCGAATGGCCGCAGCGCGCTCTTGGCTTCGTCATTCGCGCGCAGGAAGAGCCGCTCGATGATGGCGGAGTCGAGGTCGTCGCGCTTCGCATAGCGTTGCAGGCTCAAATATGCCAGCACATTGTCTCGAAGTGGTCCCTCGACACCAGTAACGTCGACCGTGATGTTCGCTCTCGCTGCCGCCGCCAGGCTGGCGAGCAGCAGGGCGATGAGCCACGAGCGCCGCGCGCTTGCGGGTCTAAAAATCAAACTCAGCTCGTCCGATGGTGTGGCCGGCCGCATCGTAGCGCTGTTCGATCGCGTGTACGGTGCCGTCGCGCCCGATCAGCAGCACGGTCGATGACCTCGTCCCGTAGCGGGCATTGATGATGAAGGGAGCCGAAAGCGCACGCTCCAGATCCGCGGGCAGGCCGGAGTCGGGCAGGCCGTGATCCTGACTTGGTTGCGGATCCGTCAGCATTGCGAGCAGGTCCAGGGTAGAAACTCCATCATTGGCGAGCAGGTGCTCGAAGCGCCGGCGAGTGCGGACGAGCTTCGGCCAGGGCGTATCGAGGAGATGATTGCTCAGTCCAAAGATGCCCTGCGCGAGTTCCCGCGAAGGTTGCGGTGCGCGATTTGCGACATAAGAGAGATGCGTGCGGTCGCCGATGAGCAGGTTGAATCCGGAGTAGCGATCGATTTCGCGCACGAGGCCGGCCGTATATCGCGCTGCGTCGGCGTTTCCGGCAAGAAATTCGGGAATCAGGCGGCCTCTGGAGGGAGAGCCAGGCAGCGGTCCCTGTAAGTCGCGGTAGTTTGTCACGACACCAAAGCGGCCATCGGCGTCGACCGCGAGCCAGCTGCCACCGGCCTTGAGGTCGCGGCCGGCGAGGATCCGCGGCTCGTCCCACCAGCGCATGGCTTCGGCCGGCCGTTCATGAAATTCATCGCGATTGGCGGCGAGCACGACGCGAAAGCGCGGATGCACATTCCAGGCTAGAACCAGCAGACACATGGTGCGATTGTAAGTTGTTACGTTATCCTTGCGCGCATTCCCGGGAGGTTCGCCATGCTGGTCAACGTTCGTTTGTTGGGTCGTCTTACCGCTGCGCTCGCGGCGACGTTCGTCATGCTCTCATGCGGAGCCCTGGCCGCGGCGGCGCCCGCCAAGTCGAACGCCATCCACGTCACCTGCCTCGGGCATGCGACTTTCCTCATCGAATCGAGCGGCGGCACCCGTATCATGATCGATCCGTGGCTGCGCCAGAATCCCGCGACGCCCGATGTCCTCAAGGATCCGGCGCGCTATCGCCTGAACGCCGTGCTCGTTACACATTCGCACTTCGATCACTCGGGCGACGCTGTCGAGATCGCGAAATCGGCGAAGGCACCCCTCATCAGCGCGTACGAATGGGTGAATGCGCAGGCGTTGCCCGACGAACTGAAGATGGGCGGCAACGTGGGCGGCACTTTCAAGATCGGCGACGTCACGGTGCATCTCGTGCCCGCAATGCATTCGAGCGAACCGAGCGGCCGGGCGCTTGGCTTCGTGCTGACATTCGCGGACGGCCGGTCGCTCTATCACACGGGCGATACCTGGATCTTCAGTGACATGGCGCTGATCCAGGAGATCTATCACCCGAACATCATCCTGATTGGCGCGGGCGGTGGACCATACGGCGAGACGCCGGCGGTGGCGCGCCTTGCCATCGACAAGTACTTCAAGCCGGATGTGATCGTGCCCATGCACTACGGCACCTTCCCGGCGCTCGCGCAGGAAGCAGAAGTCGCGGCGGCATTCGCCGGCGACAAGCGCTTCGTGCATATGAAGGGCGGAGACGTGCAGGATTTCTGAATCCGGGCGCGCCTAAGTATTGATGGCGTCCCACGCTGTCTTTGCGATCAGCGTCGTGACGACCAGCAGGAAGACAACCCGAACGAACGCTGCCCCTCGCCGAAGCGCGAGCCGCGTCCCAACGAGCGATCCTGCGACGGTCGCGATCGCCATCAGCAGGCCGTAGCTCCACAGCAAGTCAGCGCGCGAGGCAAAGAGCGCAAGCGCGGCCGCGTTGCCCGCGACATTCAGGAGCCGCGCGGACGCCGCTGCGTTCAGGAAGTCGTACCCGAACACGCGCACGAACATGAACATGAAGAAGCTGCCGGTTCCCGGACCGAAGAACCCCTCGTAGAAGCCGATCGCGACGATCAGGGCCGTGGCGATCCACCAGCGTGTGCCGGTCAAAATATGCGGCGTGTGCCGTTCGCCGAAATCCCGGTGCAGAAACGTGTAGAGCGCAACGACGCTCAGGAGCACGGGAACGAGCGGACGGAAGCTCGCAACCGGAACGCGGGTCACGGTATAGGCGCCGGCGAGCGCACACGCGAAGGTGAGCACGGCGGCAGGCAGCAGGAATCGCCAGGCGATGGCGACGCTGCGCGAATACCGCACCACCGCGGTCACGGTGCCGCAGATGCTTGCGATCTTGCCGGTGCCGAGCAGCACAGTCGGCAGCTCGCGGGGGAACGCGGCAAAGAGCGCCGGCACCATGATTAGCCCGCCGCCGCCGACCATTGAATCGATGAATCCCGCACCGAATGAAGCGGCAAGAATCCAGGGCAGCTCCGGCGCCATCATGAATTTGATGGGCGGGCCGGCGCGGTCAGATGGGCGATTGCGTTGGCGTAGTAGCGAACGGTCACGGCTTCGGCGGGATTCACACGAAAGCGCCCGTCCGATTCCTGAACGAGATTGCGCAGCGTCAGCATGCGCAGTCCAACCAGGACCGAATAGTCGGCATCGCTCCGCGGAACGTATACATGAGCCCCGAGCTGCTCGAATGCCCGCTGCAGCAGCTGCGCGCGCGTCCGGATCTCGTCTTCCGATAGCGCTTGCCCGTCGGCATCGATGAAGACACGCGCTACCAACGATACAGGGAGCACAGGAATGACTCGGCCGACCGCGCTCATCAGATCGGCGGCAAACTCCGTGACCCGCTCTGCGCGCGCGTTGCGATCGAGCGTCGATGGATTCCAGCCGGCGCCTGCGAGATAGGTCTTGAGCGAAATCGGCGCGCCGAAGTTTGCGCAGGCGTAGCCGAACCGGTACCAGCGTCCGCGCAGCCGCAGCCACAATTGCGATGAAATGAATCGCAGGGCCGTCCCGACCGCGGCAATGCCCGACCGGTGTTCGGCTCTAGCGCCGTCTTCCGCGAGCAACGTGCGGTCTTCGAGCACGCGATCGTAGTTGAGTCCAACCGGCACGAACACGATGTCGCGCTCACCGGCCGGGTCAAAGCTGCGCAGCATGTAGTCGAGCAAGCCGATTTTCGGCTGACGCAGGAGTCCGTCACGTGAAAGGCCGCCCTCCGGAAAAATCGCCTGCACCGAGCCGCCTTCGATCGCCATTTGCACATAGCGCTCGAGGACGCGCCGATACAGTTCGTTGCCCGATCCGCGCCGGACGAAATAGGCGCCGAGCGAGCGGATGATCTGCTGGATCGGCCAGACCCGCGCCCATTCGCCGACGGCGTAGCTAAGGGCCACGCGCTTGCTTGCGAGATAGGCGACGAGGATGTAGTCGATATTGCTGCGGTGATTCATTACGAACACGACGCTCGCGTTCGGCGGGACCTGCCTCAGCGCACGGCTGTCAGCATGACCGAGGCGCACGCGGTAGAGCATGTTAACGACGGCGCGCGCGATGCTGTTGCCGAAGCGGAAGTAGAGATACGCATTGAATGCCGGCACGATTTCGCGCGCGTAGCGCTGCACCTGCCGCAGCGCAACGTCCGGCGGGATTCCGGCTGTCTCGGCGTAGTACGAGAGCTCGCGCAGTACTCTGGGGTCGTAGACGAGCCGGTCGATTAGCACTTCGCGCCGGGTTATCGCGATGGCCGGAATCTTCAGGTGCAGTCGCTGATTGAGCGTTGCCGTCAGCCGGTTGATGCGGCGTCGCAAGTACCAGCGCACTCCCGGCATGAGCAGTCGCGAGGCGAGGAACCATGCGCACACGGCGCCGCCTGCGAGCACGAGCCACAGAGGAAGTTCGACAGTGGAAGTCATGTCAGGGGCGTTTGATTTCCCAGAGCCTGGCGCCCGGTGTGTCGCGCAGTGAAAGCTTCGAGCCGCTGTTGTACCAGTCCTCGACCAGGCGGAAGGATATTGACTGACTCGACGGGAGTGCGGGCGAGCCGTTCGCAATGTCGTTACGCGAAAACCAGCGCGCATCTTCGAGTTCGGTGCTGCAACGGCAAACGACCCCTGCCGGTGCCCTGGCGAAAAATCCCAGCATCAGCGACGAAGGAAATGGCCAGGGCTGCGAGGAGTGATACTCGATGTCGAAGACGTCTACGTCCGTTTCCTCCTTTACTTCGCGGCGGACGGCATCTTCCAGGCTCTCGCCCGGTTCGACGAATCCGGCGATCGTCGAGTAGCGGCCCTCTGGCCAGGAAGCCTGGCGGCCGAGCAGGGCGCGCTCGCCGTCCGTGATCAGGACGATGATGGCCGGATCGATGCGGGGAAACTGCTCCTGACGGCAGGCCGTGTTGCTGCAGAGTAGGACATGCCCCCCCTTGGTACTCTGATTGGCCGACCCGCATTGCCCGCAAAAGCGGTGTCGAGTCCGCCACAACACGAGTGCTCTCGCATAGGCGAGGAGCCCGGCTTCGTCGGCTGGCAGGAGCGACCCGAGGAGTCGCAGCTCGTGAAACTCGGAATCCGCAGTAAGGATCGGTGCCTGCTCGCCCTCGAGTTCGACGAGCACGCAGGGTGCGCCTCGAAACTGTCCGAGCAGCACAGTGCGCATCGGGTCGACCGAGCGCAGGAGTTCCTGCGCTTCGCGAAGCAGGGCCGCGCGCAGATGTTCGCCGCGATTGAATAGATTGCGGTTCTGCCAGACCGGAACCACGATCGTCGCGGGATCCGATTGTGCCTGCGCGAGCCAGTCGGCCTGTTCTCGCAGATGCGACTGGCGGTCGAGGTATGTGCCGGCAAAAACGTTCAGTCTTTCGAGTCGTTCACCCATTATCGAAGGGTAGCCGATTGGCAGCGTGAATCCAGTTGACGCGTCACGCTGGCGCCGAGTCCCAGAGGTCGAACTGAAATCCGTGCGGCCGCTGGCGGTTGGCGGCCGTAATCGCGAACGACGAGTGGCGGCACTGCAGGCAGCCATGGCGCCGGTCCGCCAGGCGATCATGCAGCAGGACTCCGCCGCATCCCGCGCAACTCTCGAATCGCAGTTCATCCGCCCGCATGAGCGCGGCCAGCAGGAACCAGGCGTGTTCGAAAGAGATGCGGGCCGGCGAATGTAGCAGGACGTAGGTTTCGTACGCGGTGCAAAAGAGTGCGCCACGTTCGACGGACGCTCCAATGCCGCGCGCTGCGCGGCTGCGAGTCAGGCCGAGCAGTTCCCAGAGCGAGTAAAGGCTCCCAAGAGTCTGGGCCTCGAACAGCATCCCGGGATTGCGCAGGAAATATTCCACCTGGCTCGGCGACTTACCCCGATGGCGGCGGACCGGATTGGCGCCGTCGTTCTGCACATAGGACCGGTAGAGCTTGCGAATGCGGTCGTCCGTGAGGCCAGTCCAGGTGCGGATGGTGCAGGTACGCGCTTCGTGACGAATCATTCTGAGCGCGAGATCTAGCCTCAGCCGGTCGCGATTGTAGCGGTCGTCGGAAATTCGCATGGGAAATCTCTCCCTATTTTGTGTCCCGGAAGCCCCTTCATAATTTGGTATAAATAAACCACAAATAGGGATGGCGCGCCAAGCTCCATTCCCGCAACATATCTGCCGTGATCGGGGAGGAATGTCGGTGACCATTGAGTACCCGTCAGCAGGCCATGAGCCGCGCGCGTCCTGGCAGTCCGGGGAAGTGCTGAGTGCGGCACTGCGAGTCTCGTTGCGCGACCTGAATGTCCGCTTCCTGTCGTGCATGCGCGGCCTGCCGGATGAGGAACTCGGCGCGCTCGGATTCGCGCCGAACGTCACGCGGCTCCTGCGCGCGATCGAGGTGGAATCGATGCTCTTGATCGCCGCATGTCCGTATGCTCTTTTTGATGCGGCTTTCCGGCAGCACGATTACTGGCGGATGCTCCATTCGGGCGCGGTTGCAACGCAGCCGGGGCGGGCCACAGCTGAGGCTGGTCCGGACTACGCGAGGGAGTACAACGCCCTCACCGAAATGGCACTCTTCTTTGCCTGGCACCTGGCAACGACGAATGCTCTCGCAACGCGCCTCGTGCTCGGCATGTCGGCTGCCACCGCGGCGGTCATTCGTTCGAGCACCTTGCCCGCTATTGCAAGTGCCGTGCGCGGACAGAATCGCCTGCTGCGTCCGCGGTGGCCGCAGCGTACGCTTTTCTGGCGACGGCTCCTTGCCATCACGCCGCAGTCGAGCTTCGAGGAAACGAGCGCCGCGCAGCTCATCGGCATTCAGCTGATGGCGACCCAGCAATGCCTTGAGGAAGCGCTTACGGCACCCGCGCGAACTGATGCACGATCACCCAGATCCACATCACGATGAAGAACACGAAACTCAACAGGAGCCACACCAGCGCGTCGCTCGCGAAATGCGGCGGTGTGCGTAGATTCGCGTCGAAAACGAGCTGTGACACGGCCATGAAGAGCAGGAGCACCACGACTCCCATCCAGCTGATCAGGCCTCGCAGAGACTCAATCGTCTCTGCGCGCCGCTCCGGCGCCAGCCAGTATCGTTTATTCGGAATGCGCCAATAGGTCGTCGGTCGGTGGGCCAAGAGCCGCGGCAGCAGCCAGAACCCCACGAGGAAAATGGCAAGCAGGGAGAATTCGAAAACCCGCACGGCGCTGGCCGTCATCCAGGCGACCGGAACTCCCTCGAAATCAAACTTTGTCGCAAGCACGGGTGGCAGGGAGCGCATCTGCACAGAGATCTGCACGATCGCGGCGGACGCGACGATGAGGAAGAGATGCGGCAGCGCCTTGTTGAGGGACATGGTGGAACTTCCCAGCGGCCGGGCCAACGGGCCAGCGACAGGTCCAAGCCCGCGAATCTGAAGCCAAAGTATAGCGCTGCGGTTATCGATGCCCCAGGTGATCGTAGTAACGCATTAGCAACTCTGATCCACTTTCAACAAAAACGGTGGGTCGCGCGCCGCCGTGTGAAATCGACATAGGCCGCTTTGTGCTAACCTTGCGCCCCGCTTTTGCAAGTGTCTCACCGCATTTTCCGCATGCAAGCTCTGTCGCTGCGTGACCTGACGAAAACCTATCGCAACGGTGTTCAGGCGCTCAAGGGCATCACCCTCGATGTCGCTGAGGGTGATTTCTTCGCCTTTCTCGGACCGAACGGCGCCGGCAAGACGACCGTCATCGGCATCGTCACTTCGCTGGTCACGAAATCGGGCGGCGAGGTTGCGGTATTCGGGCACAACATCGATCGTGAAATCGAACATGCCAAGGCCTGCATCGGCCTCGTGCCGCAGGAAATCAACTTCAACATGTTCGAATCGGCTCACACGATCGTCGTGAATCAAGCCGGCTTTTACGGACTGCCGCGCGCGATCGCACGCCAGCGCGCCGAGAAATACCTGAAGCAGCTGCAGCTCTGGGACCGAAGAGACAAACCCGCACGCAGCCTTTCCGGCGGCATGAAGCGCCGACTCATGATTGCACGTGCACTGGTACATGAGCCGCGGCTCTTGATCCTTGATGAGCCGACGGCGGGCGTCGACATCGAGATCCGGCGCTCGATGTGGGATTTTCTGCGGGAAATCAATCGCGCCGGCACGACGATCATTCTGACTACGCACTATCTCGAAGAGGCCGAGAATCTCTGCCGCCACCTTGCGATCATCGATGAGGGCCGGCTGATAGAGAACGACCGGATCTCGAATATCCTGCTCAAACTCCACACGGAAACCTTTATCTTCAACCTGCGTAATAGCGCCTCCGCCGCGCCTGTGCTGCCAGGCTTTGCCGTCAAGCTCGCGGACGATCACACGCTCGAAGTCGAAGTCAACCGCGAACAGAGCCTGAACGAGGTCTTCGCGCGCCTCTCGGAGCAAAGTGTCGAGGTCCTCAGTATGCGCAACAAGGTGAATCGGCTCGAAGAGCTCTTCATGCGCATTGTGGAGGGCAAGGGACGCGAGCTGGCGCCAGCGCCCGGGAGGCCTGCAAATGTCGGCTGAACTCGCAGGTGGATTGCCCGCGCATCCCATCACGGCTTCGCGCTTTCAGCAGAACTTCACGGGCTTCAGGACAATTCTCCGCCGTGAATTCGGGCGCATCATGCGCATCTGGGGGCAGACGCTCACGCCGCCCGCCATCACGGCTACGCTGTACTTCATCATTTTTGGGAGCCTCATCGGGCGTCGCATCGGCTCGATGGGCGGCTTTGACTACATGCAGTACATCGCTCCCGGACTCATCATGATGTCCGTGATCAGCAATTCCTACGGCAACGTCGTGTCTTCGTTCTTTGGCGCGAAATTCGGCAAGTATCTGGAAGAGCTGATGGTGTCGCCCATGCCGAACTGGCTGATCGTCGCCGGTTATGTCGGCGGGGGCGTGATCCGCGGGATGCTGGTGGGGCTCGTCGTGACGATTGTGTCGCTTCTCTTCACACACCTTAAGATTCACAACGTACTCGTGATCTCGAGCGCCGTCTTGCTGACGTCGATAGTCTTCTCACTCGGCGGATTCCTGAACGCGATCTTCGCCAAGAACTTCGATCAGATGTCGTTCTTTCCGACTTTCATCCTGACCCCTCTCACCTATCTCGGGGGCGTGTTCTATTCGATCACCCTGCTGCCGATCTGGGCGCAGATTCCATCGCATGCCAATCCGATTCTCTACATGGTGAACGCATTCCGGTACGGGTTTCTTGGCGTTTCGGACGTCCACATCGGCGTCGCCTACACCATCATGGTCGCATTCGCGGTCGGGCTGTATGCATTCTGCGTGATTCTGATGGAGAAAGGCGTCGGCATCCGCGAGTGATGCCGCCAGACCATGTGCGGCCGCTTCGCCTTCTTCTCACCCCACGAGGCCATTGCGCAGCTCTTTGGTCTTGACGACGCGCCAGCCGTCGAACCCCGCTACAACATCGCACCGACGCAATTTATTGCAACCGTCCGGCATGACGAAGCGGCGACTCGCCGCCTCGCGATGCTGTATTGGGGACTGGTGCCGTCGTGGGCGAAGGAAAGATCGATCGGTGTGCGGATGATCAACGCGCGTGCTGAGACCGTCAGCGAAAAGCCTTCGTTTCGCAGTGCCTTCAAGCGGCGGCGTTGTCTGGTGCTCGCCGACGGCTACTACGAGTGGCAGGCGAAACCAGCAGGCAAACAGCCGTATTTCATCCGCATGCGCAGCGGGCGGCCTTTTGCCATGGCAGGGCTTTGGGAGGCATGGCACGAGGGCGAGGGCAACGAACCCCTCGAGTCCAGTGCCATCATTACGACGGACGCCAATGCCAGCCTCGCTCCGGTCCACAATCGCATGCCCGTGATCCTCGAACCGGCGCAGTATGACTTCTGGCTCGATCGGAAGAATGAAAACACGCAATCCCTGTCGCGGCTGCTAGTGCCATGCGCCGACGATGCGATGGAAGCGGTCGCTGTTAGCAAGCGCGTGAACAACGCGCGCAATGACGAACCGCACCTCATCGATCCCGCGCCGCAGGACACGGGAGAGGGGTGACGCAACGTCGATGACCTATTTCTTAACCCAGCTGCCGCTGCTCTGGTAATACCAGCCGCTGCTAGCAAGCGCGATCCAGCGCCGAGCAAACGCCGAGCGGATGTCGGCTTCCCATTCCGGGTGACCGTTGGCCTTCGCAACTTCCTGATAGAGCAGTCCCCGGTCGTGGTTGTCGTCCGCCACAAGCTTGCGAAGGGCGACCCGCTCTGGCAGCGGTACCGCGTTCTGGTCGCGTACGTCGATCATTCCGTCGGCCGTAAGGCCAATGGCGCCGGAGTCATAGTACTTGGCAAGCTGCCCGTGCCGCGCTTTCATCGAGCTTTGAATCGCGCGCGTCGCGGGCGAATTGACATCGATGTCCGGCTCGGCGGCTTGTGCTGGCGGAACGAGGGCCTCGAACACCGTGCGCGCGACCATGATCGGCAGCGACTCGGAGTCCGGTGCAGTCGATGAACGCTTATCGGCGGGTTTCTGGTCGCCGGCCGGAGGCGTTGCGTTTGGCTGCCAGACACCATTGATGAACTGGTCCGCGGCTTTTTCCGCTGCGGCCGCTGGGAAATAGACGTTGATGGTCACGCAGGCCGCTCCGAGGAGCGTCGCGAACACGAGCTTGGTCCACATGAGTCTTCGCATGGCATTCACCTCGGATGTGCGCAATGGCGCGGCGTAAAAACGGGCCGCATGTTCGCTTTGTCCCGCTGAACGAATCCTGAACAGTGCACGCAAGTCTAACCCAACCCGTTCTGTCAAAAGAATGCCGCTCCTCAGGGGCTGGGACTCGTCGTCGCGGGGCCCGCCTTGGTCGCGGCTTCGAGATTGGCGACAAGTTGCGGCCAGTCGATGCGGCCTGCCGTTCCGATCACGTCGATACGCGGAATTCCGCGTCCCTTGACGATGTAGTAACCGGCAGCAGCCGGGCCGATACCCTGCATCACGCAGACATCGTTCGCGAGCTTGCAGGAGAGACCCAGGCGCTCGTACCTGAAGTTCTGGAAGAACTTGAGCACACCGCTCGACAGCGCGGCCATGGTGTTGCCGCTGCTGCCTCCGCCGATGGCCGAGATGTTGGACACGGCGCGCTGGCTGATGCGGTGCTCGCTGCGGTCACCCGCCGGCGTTGCGAGTACGGCGTCGAACGCGACCGGCCGCCATGCGAAGAGCTCAAGCGCATGAATGGAACCGCTCAGACGTCCGGTGATTTCCCCGAACGAGAAGGTGCCCGTAACGGCCTGCAGATCGAGGTCCTTGAGATCGATATCGGCGAACAATCGCGGCCACACGCCGAGCGGATCCTCCAGACGCAGCCTGCTGACCACAATGTGGCCATCGAACACTCGCGCTTCGAGATCGCCATCGAGACTCAGGATTCGATCTTTGAATGTCAGGCGCGGGATCCGCCCGGCGACCGTCCCGGAGAATTCCGGCCAGCCGAGCACCTGGCAGATGCGACGCATGCTGATCGGCTCGAGCGTCGCATCGAAGAGAAGGCTCATCGACGGCGTGCCGGCATCGCGGATCTCGAAGCTCGATATCGCGAGACCGCCGTCGAAGATCGGGAGCTTCGCCGCTTCCAGCATGCGAAAGTCGTGACCGGCTGCTACGAAGCGTATTTCCGCCGCTCCTCCCGTGAAACCATAGGCCTTGCCGTCGCGCCAGGCGATACGCGACGGGACCGCGGCCGCCGGGTCGCTGCGCCAGGCGAGCTGGCCACTCAGGCCGTGCATCGCCATGCGATCGCCAGTGTCGTCCGCATCGATGGATTCAAGTTCGAGATCTAGTGCCGTAGGGCTGCCGTCTCGCAATTCGGCCGAACCCCGCAGGGCACCCTTGGTGACGAGATCCTTGAGATCGCTGCTGACGAGGAAGGGCTGCAGGTAGTTTGCGTACAGGCCGGGAAACGTGCCGTGTTCGAGCGTCATATTCAGGGCCGCAAACATCGATTCCTCGAACGGCGCGAGCACTCCAGATCCGCTCGCGCGCAGGATGCCCGGCTGATCGATCACATAGCGGGTAACGTTGAGCCGTTGCGTCGCGGATACCCAGGCACCCGCGAGTTCGACGTCGACACGGTTACGAGCGAGATCGAGGAATACAGGATCCCGATATGCCTGGCCCGCTGTGAATCCGAGATGAGCGTCGACCTTGATGCCGCTCGAAATCGGCGCGAGCGTCGCGTCGATATCGAGTGCCAGTTGATCCGTGGCGAGCGAGCCGTCCGCATTGTTGAGCGTGAGCGATGGTACCTGCGCGCGGACGGTGATGGATTCGATGGCGTCCCGGCCCGTAATGACCACGCTCGGTGAGAGCGTGCCGTTCATTTCGATGTCGGCCGGAATCGCCGCCCAGGGCGCGGCGAACTTTCGAAACTGCGCTATCGGCAGGCTATCCGCGGTGGCCTGCAGGCGCCATCCGGCACCCTGCCACTGACCGGAGACACGCCAGGTGCCTGCGGCAATGCGCAGACCGGCGAGGTTGAAAGACAGCGCGTCGCGTGCGCGGTCGTATTCCGCCGAGGCTGCGAACTGCAGCCGCCCGTACCGCGCGTGATTCGCCGATATCCTTGCGCCGCGACAGCTGAACCGGCTCGCCTGTACGAGGGGTTCCGCGCAATCGATTGTGAGGTCGCTCAGCTCACCGAGCGTATCCGCAAAATTCGCGCGGCTCGCCGTGACGTGCGCCTTGTAGCGGCCTGCCAATCCGATGTCGAGACGCACGCGAATTCCCGAAGCCGACCATGCCGGTGCGCGGATGTCCCCGACGCTGAGGTCGATGGAATCGACAGCGGGTACCCAGGAAGGGACCAGCATGCACAGCACGGTCGCCAATACACGCGCCGTCATCGTGATGATCGAACGCAGTGACATGATGCATCGTTCGAGCAGTAAAGCGCATTAGTGAATACCGCGTTGCAAGGTGTCAATAGAAAAGTTTTCGCGCGACGCCAGACCCGAAGCTTTATTTGCGGCGGTTGAGCGGCGATTGCGGTAATCTCCGCGCGATAAAGCTCGCATAATTCTGATCGGGGACAAAGTCATGAGGACCATGCACGCTGCGCTGCCGGCGATCGCCGTAGCCCTCTCAGTAATCGCGACGGCCTTGAGCGGTTGTGAATTCAAGAGCGGCGATTCGGCGGGCCAGGGCTCCTCTGTCTCGGCTGCCGCTCCTGCGCCGCCGGAAGATGCGGGTCTCGCCATCAAGGCCGCGATCGAGAACAGCGCACGGCTCGCAGACGATCGGGCACAGGATGATTGGCGCAAGCCGGCCGCGGTTCTCGGTTTCCTGCAGGTGAAGCCCGGCATGCGAGTCCTCGACGTTTTCGCAGGCGGCGGCTACTACACGGAACTGCTCTCCTACGTCGTGGGCGATGGCGCGGTGCTCGCGTACAACAACAGCGCCTACGCCAAGTACGCGTCGAAGGAAATCACCGCGCACTTCGCGCCGGGCCGCTTGCCCAACGTGAAACGAATCGATGCCGAGGCCGTGGACCTGAAGCTAGTTCCGGGCGAACTCGATGCCGCCGTCTTCATCCGCTCGTACCACGACGTGTATTGGCATCCGAAGGAGGGCTGGGCGGCTGTCGATGGCACCGGCCTGCTCAAGGAAGTATTCAACGGCTTGAAGCCGGGCGGCGTAGTGGTGGTGCAGGATCACATCGCCAATCCGGGCGGCGACCCCGCTGAAGTAGTTGGTAATCTGCATCGGATCGACCCTGCTGTACTGAAGCGCGATTTTCTAGCAGCGGGTTTCGTACTGGATGCGGAGAGCGACGCGTTTCGCAACCCCGCGGACGATCACAGCCTCATAGTTTTTGATCCCAAGGTGCAGCACCACACGGACGACATGCTGCTGAGATTCCGCAAGCCTTTGCCCGTCGCGAGCGATAACGCGAGCGGTAGCCCGGAATAGTCCGAGCCCGTTTCAACCTTCTGCCGGCGCATACACAAATATATATGTGTGGCTGCCGGCACTTCGCCCGTCCGCAATAAATCGATTTGAGACGCAGTTCTCATCGTCGTGCCTGGTAGTCAACCGGTCGCGACCCTCTCCGTTGTTGTGCGCAGTACCCGAAAAGGAGAGGACCATGCTGAAACCGATCATCACCGGCCTTTTGATACTTGGCATCGCGGCACCCGTGTTCGCTGGGGATCGCACACCGAACCTGAACATGCGCGAGTTCAACCAGCGCCAGCGCATTGAGCAAGGCGTACGTGCCGGCGAACTCACGCGGCCGGAGACACGGCGCCTCGCGCGCGGCGAACTGCGCTTGCACCGCAACGAGCGCTTCGCGAAGTCCGACGGTGTAGTGACGGCCGGCGAGCGCGCGCGGCTGCAATCCGAGGCGAATCGCATGAGCGATCGCATCTACCGTCAGAAGCACGACCCCCAGACTCGACGTTAGAGAGTCTGCAATGGCGAGCGGGCCCGCTGCGGGTAACCGGAAAAACGAAAGGGCCCGCGATTGCGGGCCCTTTCATTCGTAGCGATGTCCGCAAAAGAGCTCCTAGGCGGTCTGATAGTAGGTGACACCGAGATCCGCTAGAGCCTGATCCTCAGGCACCCTGGAGTACTTCTGTGCGTCGCCGACAGGCAAGCGCGCTGCGCGGAAATCGCCATGCGCAGTGTCCGGGGTCTCTCCGGCAGGACAAACTGCGATACACTTTCCACCCACGCTCCCTCACGTCGGAATCCCCGGATGACCTCGAGACGTGCACTCATTGTCGATGACTCCAAGTCGGCCCGAGTGGTTCTCTCCCGCATGCTGGAGCAGCACAATCTCGACGTCGACACGGCCGAGTCCGCGGAGCAGGCGCTCGAGTACCTCACGACGCACCGCCCGGACGTCATCTTCATGGATCACCTGATGCCGGGCATGGACGGCTTCCAGGCCGTGCAGGCGATCAAGAACAATCCGCGCACCGCCACCATTCCCATCATGATGTACACCTCGCAGGAAGGCGACCTGTATGTCGGGCAGGCGCGGGCGCTCGGTGCAATGGGTGTGCTGCCGAAGCAGCTGAAACCGGTCGATGTGTCGAAGGTGCTCTATCAGCTGAACCTCATGCCGGAGCGCCATGAGGCCGAAGTGGCGCGAGTGGCGGTGGAAGCGCGCGCTCCCTCGGTCGTCGTGATCGGGGATTCAGCCATGTCCCAGAGTTCATCACAGTATGCCGGCGGTCACTCAATGGTCGAGCCGCCCGTCGCGCGTCCGGCTGCCGGGGAGATGCGGGCGCAGATTGAATCGCTCATCAAGGAACAGACGACCGAGCTCAGGCGCTTCGTCATCGCGAGCCTCGACAGCTATGCGAGCCGCGTCGTCAGCGATCTGCGTGGCGCGCCTGCCGAGTCGGCCATCGAAGCGAGCGATGAGCTGCCGCCCGAACCGAGGCACACTGCGCGCAATCTCGCGGTCGCGGCAACTGCTCTCGCGATCGCTTTCGGCGCAGGGTTGATCTGGTTCGGCCTCAATCTGCAGCATCTGAACGAGCGTTACGCGGTCCTGCAGACGCAGGCCGCAACGCTCGAGCAGAGTAATCGCCAGCTGACGGTGATGGTTGCACAACTGACGCACGCCGTTTCGCAGCGCAGTCCGCCGGCGCAGGCGAGTCCAGCGGACCTCGCGCAGGTCCCCCAAGCACCGACCGATGTGATGCCGGTGGCGAGTTCGCCAGTGACAATTGAAACAATTCCGTACGGGGAAGTGCCGCTTGCGGGTTCGCGCGTGGACTCCGTGCGTTCGTTCCTGTCGCAGCTCACGGCGCAATCGTTTCGCGGCACGGTGCGTTTGGAGATATTCCCCGGCCGGTTCTGCCTGGTCGGTAATCCGACGGAAGGCTTCAGCGTGGCACCGGAGGAGCTTGCGTACGCCAAGTGCGAGCTCGTGGGCAACCCGGCGCTCGAAAACATGACACCTGCGCAGCGGCAGTCGCTGGGCTTCGTGAACATGATTGCTGAGGCGGAAAGACTGAGCGGTGGCGGCATTCACGTCAACGTCGTAACCGGAAACGTCGAGCGCCAGGCGGCGCCGTACCCGAATTCCGCAGGGGACGGGTTGACCGCCGGCCAGTGGAATCGCGCCGCGAGCGTGAATAATCGAGTCGAAATCTCCGCAGTCGCGGGAACCTGAAGAACGGCAGGAGGCCGAGGTATTCATGGCAGCTGGGTGGCTCCTCTACGGAGCGACTGGGTACACCGGCGAGCTGATCGCACGGGCGGCCGTCAAGCGTGGACTCAACCCGATCCTCGCAGGGCGCACGTCGGATCGCGTAGCGCGGCTTGCGTCCGAGCTCGGGCTCGAAGCGCGCTCGTTCCCCATCGAGAACACGACATCGGTCGTCGACGGCCTCAAGGAGGTCGGTCTCGTGCTCAACTGCGCGGGACCGTTCTCGGCGACCGCCAGTCGGATCCTGCAGGGTTGCTTTGCGTTGCACGCGCACTATCTGGACATCACCGGCGAGATCGATGTGTTCGAACGCGCGCAGCACCACGCGCATACGGCACGCCGCGCGCGAGTCGTCGTGTGTCCAGGCGTCGGATTTGACGTGGTGCCGACCGACTGCCTCGCTGCGCAACTGAAGGCGGCTTTGCCCGACGCTAGCCACCTCGCTCTTGGCTTCGACGGCGGTGGCATACCGAGCCGCGGCACGGCGAAGACCATGATCGAAGGCCTAGTGAGCGGTGGTCGCGTGCGGGCCGACGGCCAGTTGAAATCAGTGCCGCTCGCGTTCCGCACTCGCGAGATTGATTTCGGCGCGGGCATCAAGAAGTCCGTGACGATTCCCTGGGGCGATGTGAGCACGGCGGCCTGGACCACGGGCATCGAAAACATCGAGACTTACATTCCATCGTCGCCGCGCGCGATCCAGCGGCTCGAGCGGCTCGAACGCTGGCGGCGCGTTCTTGCAACAAGGCCAGCACAGTGGTGGCTCAAGCACGCGGTAAACCGGGCACCGGCTGGTCCATCTGAGGGCGTGCGCGCAGCGACGCGCACCTATGTCTGGGGAGAAGTGCGGAATCCCTCTGGTGCTGTGCGCACGGCGCGTGTTGCGACTGCCAATGGTTACACGCTCACCATGGAAGCCGCGCTTGCGATCGTGCGTCGCGTGCTCGAGTCGCCACCGGCGCCGGGCTACTACACGCCGTCGCAGATCATGGGCGCGGCTTTGTGACCGCGCTGCCGGGCTCCTCGACTGTCGCCGTCACGTGACGCTGCGGGTGCCCTGGTGGCTGCGCAACCGCCACCTGCAATCGATCTATCCGAGTTTCCCGCTGCGCCGGCGCAGTGTAGAACGGCGCTCGAGGCAGCTCGTTGCGGCGTCGAGCGATTGGATCATCGACTGCGGCGAAGGAGTGCGCCTGCTCGCCCGTCACTCGAGCTGGGAAGCGCCCGGCGCGAAAACGGCGCGGCCGCTCGCCGTGCTTCTGCACGGTTGGGAAGGCAGCAGCGAGTCGCTTTACATGTTGATGCTCGGCCAGCAGCTCTTTGAGCGCGGTTACGACGTTCTGCGGCTGAATCTGCGCGACCACGGGCCGACGCATCATCTCAATCGCGAGCTCTTCAATTCCTGCCGGCTGGCGGAAGTCATCGGGGCGGTCGGCGCCATTCAGTCGCAATGCTCCGGCAGGAGCCTCAACCTCGTCGGTTTCTCGCTCGGCGGAAACTTCTGGCTGCGAGTCGGCGCGCGGGCGCGCGATGCCGGATTGCGGATCGAGCGGATCGTCGCTATTTCCCCGGTCCTCGATCCATTGCGCACGCTCGCGGTTCTGGAGAGCGGCCTACGCATCTACCGGCAATATTTTGTCTCGAAGTGGGTGCGCTCCCTCGCGAAGAAACAGGCGGCCTGGCCGCAGGAATACGATTTCACGGATCTCCTTCGCGACCGTACGCTGACATCGATGACGGATGTCCTCGTGCGTCGCTATACGGACTATCCCGACCTCAACAGCTATCTGCAAGGCTATGGCGTCATCGGCGATGCGCTGGCGCCGCTGGCCGTACCTACCCGCATCATTGCATCGGCGGACGACCCGATGATTCCGGCCAATGACTTCAATCGTCTCGCGGCGTCCGCGGCACTGCGCATGACGGTGACGCCGCACGGCGGCCACTGCGGATTCGTGATGCGTGCGAACGGCACGAGCTGGATCGCGGATGAGGTGCTGCGCGAACTCGACTCTCAGAACGGCTTGACGACCGCAAGCACGACAATTGCAATGAGGAGCACGCCAGGCACTTCGTTGAACCAGCGGTACCAGCGTGGCGAGTGAAGCTTGCGGGCATTTCGCAGGTCCACCATCAGCCGATGGCACCAGATGTGATAGACGACAAGCAGCAGCACGAGCGCGAGTTTTGTCTTCAGCCAGCCGCCGTCGAGATATTCGGGTAGCGCTAGCAGCATCGCGACGCCGAAGCTAAGCGCCAGCATGGCGCCGATCGTCATGATCACGAACAGCCGACGTTCCATCACGGCAAAACGCTCGAGACTCGTCGGGTCCGACGCGGCGGCGTGATAGATGAAAAGGCGCGGCAGGTAGAACAGGCCCGCGAACCACGTGACGACGAAGACGATATGAAACGCCTTGAGCCAGAGCATGGCCGGATCATAGCGGCAGGCGCCCGGGCCGCCTAGGAGAGTGAGCGTCCGCGCGGCTCGGCAAGCGCCGACTTGAGGTTCCGAAGCCACGCCACGTAGCGCGCGAGCAGCGGTCCATTGCTTGCGAAGCGGAATGCCTCGTCTTTGCTCGTGTGCCAGCTGTCGGGCAGCCCCGCCGCAAGGCACGCGACGCCTCGTGCGCTCGCCTCTGGCTCCTCCATGCGTCTCACGTCGAGTTCGACCAGCTCCGCGAGGCAGCGGCAGAAATAGCCGGAACGCGCGAGACCTCCGGTCAGGATGAGCGTGCGGATCGGCGGCTGACTGCGGCGCATCTCGTCGATGTTGACGCGGATGAGAAAGGCGATGCTCTCGATCACCGCCACGAATTTCTCGAGCGTCGTGCCGACGCCGAGAAAGCGCGTATCGAAGTCGCTTACCCAGAACGGCGCGCCGAGGCCAGAGACACCATTCAGGAAGAGCGGCGGATTGAGGGCTGCAACATCCGTGCTGTCGAGCGCTTCGAGCATGCGTGCCGTATCGACGCCTTCCACTTCCGCGAACCACTGCAACGCGCTGCCGGCGCCGTTGACCGTGCCTTCGTGAGCGAGGGTCGATCGATGGCCGTCGTTGAGCAAGACGCTTTGAAGGAGACCCGATCCGGCGGGCAGAGGCTCGCTGAGCGCGCGTTGCACGAAGGCGCCCGTGCCAACGTTTACGAATACGCAGTCCTCGCCAGGAGCGCCCCAGGCAAAGGGAACGGCCGACTGGTCGCCCGTCATGACGGTCATCGGGACCGCATGCTGTGCTATCTGCAGTGAACCATGCGCAGCGACGCTCGGACGGCAGAGCGGCAGCAGTTCCCGCGCGACGCCAAACGCTTCGAGGAGTTCCGCCGACCAGTCGAGCGCGGCAGGATCGAATAGCAGGGTACGCGAAGCGTTTGCCGGATCGACAATGAAGGGCGAGCCATCGAGCAGCCGGAAAGCGAGATAACTCGAGAGCGGACCGATGGCGAGCCGCTGGTCCGCGGCCGCTCGCTTCACGGCCTGCAGATGATCCAGGCACCAGCGCATCTTGCTTGCGCCGTAGTGTGGTGACAGCACGAGGCCGGTGCGGCCTTTGATCCATTCCGCGCGGGCCGCGAAGCGTTGCAGCCATTTCGCATTGCGCCGGTCCTGCCAGGAAATAGCCGGTGATAGCGGCGCGCCGTTCGTGCGATCCCAGCAGACGATGGTGGAGCGCTGCGTGACGAGCCCCGCCGCCACGATATCCTGCACGCGCGCGCCCAGGTGCTGCGCAACGTCGTCGATGGCCTGGCGCGTCGCCAGGAGGAGTTCCTCCGCGTCGTGCTCGACGTGACCAAGCGCATTGTGTGCGGTCCCGATCGCGGCGAACGCGGACGTCAGCGCGCGCCCATCACGCTCGAATATGAGTGCACGGCTCGCATGCCCGCCCTGATCGACTGCCAAATAAAGCGGTTCGCTCATGCTGGCCGGGCTCCTTGTGGCCGCCGATGACGGTCATTCTACGGTTGGACTGCGGACCTGTCAGGCGCTGGAGCGGGATCGATCCTCAGGCGCGTCGTATCGGCACGCGCTTTGCGTTCCGGCAGTGATGCGGCAACGCGCTGCATGACGTGCTCGGCCGTCGCGCGCCACCCGGTCAGCTTGCCGCCGTAGATGCTGACGCTGCGCGGCCGCGAGGTGCGGTCGGCGATCAACATCGTCTCGCGTGATCGATGAAAGGCATGGCCCTTGCCAACCGGCAGTACGCGCAGTCCGGCGAACGCCTGATGGTTGGCCGCGATTGCCGAGTGACGGAAGCCCGGAAAGTAACGCCGCAGGATCGACAGCAGGTAGTGGCGTTCCGCGGCGAGCGGTGCGACCTGGTCAGGATTGCCGCGATAGCGCGTTTCGGTCGTGCCGATGAGGATCTGGCGGTACCAGGGCATCACGAAGACGGCGCGCCCGTCGCGCGGACTCTCGACGTAGTAGATTCCCTGTGCGAGTTCGCCAGGAATGATCAGGTGCGTTCCCTGCATGAGCTCGACCGCTGGCAGCAGCGGCGTCGGCGAGATCCGAGTCGCAACGGTGTTCGCCCATGGTCCGGCCGCGTTGACGAGTACCCGCGCGCGCAGATGTTCGGGTCGACCGCGATACGTGCAGCGCACGTCCACTCCCTCATCGATCAGTTCCGCATCGATGAACGTCGCCGGCAGCGCGAGTTCCGCGCCGAGCTTCTGGGCCGAAGCCATGACCGCTCGCGTGAGCAGCACGTCGTCCGTCTGGCCGTCGTAGTAGCGCAGCACTGTGCCGAGGCCCTCGGTTTCGAGTCCGTCGAGCCGATGCCATTCGCTGCGCGGCACGGAGCCGAAGCGAGTCGAACGATCGAAGCCGCCGAGCGCCGCGTACATCGTGAGCCCGAGCCGTAGCTGCCAGGGACGCCGCCGCGTCGATCGATAGACCGGCAGATGGAATGCGACGAGGTGGACGAGCTCGGGCGCGATGTCGAGCAGGATGCGCCGTTCGCGCAGACTTTCCCGTACGAGGTGCCACTGTGCGCTCTCGAGGTAGCGAAGTCCCCCGTGAATGAGCTTGCTCGAGCGCGACGACGTGCCGCTTGCGAGTTCGCTCTTCTCGAGGAGCAGCACCGAATGGCCCGCGGCCGCCGCGGCCTGCGCTACACCCACTCCGTGGATGCCGCCGCCGACCACCACGACGTCGTAGTGACGCATCAGGCCGTCCTCGTCATAGCCTTGAATCCTTCGATCATCGGACTCACTGCCATCGTCTCGACGAAATCCGCGCCGCGCTCGGCAAGCGCCAACGCGAGCTCCGGCGTTTCGACTTCGTAGAGCGCCCAGCGCCATGGGCCGCGCCACAACTTCGCCGTGCCGGCCGGGAGTTTCTCGTGATCGCAGAACAGAAACTCGGGCTTCACCGCCTCGAACTTGAGGCGTGCGTGCTCGTCGTAATTCGGCAGCACCCAGCCGACTTTGAAGCCGCCCGTTTGCCGCGCGAGGTGCACGGCCGGCAGGTCGAAGGAAATCACGACGCATTGTGCGCGATGTGGCTTCAGCACCTCGCAGACCCGATGCATGACCTGTTCGTGTCCGAAGCGATTGAGGCTTGCGCGTTTCACTTCGACGAAGAGCGTCAGCTGCGGCCGCGAGTCGAGCAGGCGCACCGTTTCGGCGAGGGTTGCAATGCGCACGCTCGCGAAACGCTCGCCGAAACGCGCGGGTTCACCGACCGGAATCTGCCTGAGTTCCGCCGCCGTCATGTCAAGCACACAACCCGCAACGCCGGCTGTGCGCATCAGCTCGTGGTCGTGGATCACAATCGGCACGCCGTCGGCCGATAGCTGCACGTCGAACTCGAGGAAGCGCACGCCAAGATCGATCGCCGATTGCAGGGCTGGAAGCGTATTTTCTGGAAACTCGCGAGCGTTGCCCCGATGGGCGACGAGGTGGATCAGTCGAGCGGGTTGCGTCATGCGAGTGCGGATCTCGGCCGTGCGGCCAAGGGTCGCGCGGCAATCGGGCGCAAGTGCATGATTTTCAATTTCCTGTCTCTGAATCCCGACGGTCGCGCGTGTTCCCATTGCGCCGCCGGCGTGGAGAATAGCCGGCAAGGAGCCGGCATTATAAGGCGGTGAGCCGATGCGATTGATGGAACGATTTCGCGGAGCGGCATGGAGCGCCGCACTGCTGGCGGCGCTCCTCACTCAAGGCTGCGGCGGAGGCGATAGCGGTGGGACGCCGCCGCCACCCCCACCGCCGGACACGACCGCTCCGACCGTACCGCTGAATCTCACGGCATCCGCTTCGGGGCCTACCCAAGTTGCGCTCAACTGGTCTGCGTCGACGGACAGCGGCGGATCGGGCCTTGCGGGATATCGTGTCCTGCGCGGGGGAACCGAAATCGCGACGACGACGGCTACGAGTTACAACGACTCGGGCCTCACGGGCAGCACCGCCTACAGCTACACGGTAAGGGCGTACGACAACGCCACGCCGACCAACGTCTCTGCGGACTCTGCCGCCGCCAACATCACGACGCCCGCGACGGCTGTCGTCGGGCTCGATGCGCGCCCGAGTAACACAACCTGCCTCGCCGGCATGCCGCCGCGCACCGACGGCGCGCGGCTCGATCGTGTGTTCCCGGCACTCGGCTTCAACAGTCCGATTCTGGCTCTGCAGGCGCCGGGCAGTTCCTTGCGCTGGTTCGTCGTTCAACAAGGTGGACGCGTGCTTGTCTTTCCGAATGCGGCGAGTCCAACGGCCACCACGTTCATCGACATCACGGCGCGCGTGGCATCTGGCGGCGAACTCGGTCTGCTCGGCATGGCGTTTCATCCGAATTTTCCGACGGACCCGCGCGTATTCCTGTCGTACACCGCGGGTGCCGGCGGCAGCCGCGTATCGCGCATTTCGTCCTTCAGGACAGCGGACGGCGGGTTGACGCTCGATCCTGCGACCGAAAAGATCTGGCTCACGCTCAATCAGCCGGAAGACAACCACAATGGCGGCAATATCGCCTTCGGCCCCGACGGTTTCCTGTACATCGGTTTCGGCGACGGCGGTGGCGGCGGCGATGCGCACACGCAGAACGGCCCGATTGGCAACGGTCAGGCGTTGACGACGATGCTTGGCAAGATGCTGCGCATCGACGTGGGCGTCGCAGCCGCCACTGACTATGCGATTCCGTCGACCAATCCATTTGCGGCGAATTTGAAGTGCGGCCCGTCCACGAACACTTTGAGTTGTCCGGAAATCTACGCCTATGGATTGCGCAATCCCTGGCGCTGGAGTTTCGACCGCCAGAGCGGTGATCTCTGGGTCGGCGATGTCGGCCAGGATACCTATGAAGAGGTCGATATCGTCCAGCGTGGCGGCAACTACGGCTGGCGCTGCCGCGAGGGTCTTCACGCATACAACATGAGCGGCTGCCCGTCGACGGGCTTCATCGATCCGGTGGCGGAATACACGCACTCCGTCGGCAACTCGATCACGGGCGGTTACGTCTATCGCGGGACGCAATCGACAACGCTGGCCGGGCGCTACATCTTCGCGGACTACGTTTCTGGACGCCTGTGGACGCTGCTGCCGAACGCGTCAGGCGGATTCACCGTCACGAATCTGCTGACAGCACCCTTCAACGTTTCGTCGTTCGCTCAGGCTGCGGACGGCGAGCTCTACGTGCTCGACTATGCCGGTGGTCTTTACCACCTCACCTTTCAGCCCGGCGCCGGCGGCGGAATAATCCCCGCCAGTCTTGCAGCAAGCGGCTGCGTCGATTCGAGCGATCCGACTCGGCCGGCGTCAGGGCTGATTCCCTACGCGGTGAACGCGCCGTTCTGGTCGGATGGCGCCGTCAAGGAACGCTGGATTGCGTTGCCCGACGGCCAGAACATGGCTGTCGCGAACGATGACTGGACTCCGCCGAACGGTTCCATCCTCGTGAAGAATTTCCGTCTCGGCACGACGCTTGTCGAAACGCGGCTCCTGATGCACCACACCGACGGCAGCTGGGCGGGCTACAGCTATCAGTGGAACGACGCACAGACCGATGCAACGCTCGTATCGGGCGGCGCGACGAAGCTCTGGGGAACGCAGACCTGGATCTACCCGAGCGAGGCCGGCTGCCTGCAATGCCACACGTCGGCGGCGGGCCGCGCCCTGGGACTGGAAACTGCACAGATGAATCGCGACTTCACTTACCCGACGACCGGTCGGACGGCGAATCAGGTTGTCACGCTCAACGCGATCAACACGCTCACGCCGCCGATCGCTGCGGACCCCTCGACGCTGCCCGCGTTGCCTGATCCCGCTGGAGGGTCCGGCACGGTGGCGGCGCGCGCGCGCGCCTACTTGCATGCCAATTGCTCGCAGTGCCACCGGCCGGGCGGTCCGACACCGGTCAATCTCGATTTTCGCTACACGACGCCGCTCAACATGACCAATGCTTGCCAAGCGACGCCGCAAGCCGGCGACCTGGGTCTCGGTGCCAGCGCGAAGATCATCGCGCTCGGGAGCGCATGCGAATTCGGTGCTGGTGGCGCGCGTGAATCGGCGCGGCGTCGACCAGATGCCGCCGCTCGCGAGCAACCTGAGACGACAACGCCGGCGTGGCGCTTCTGACGCAGTGGATCGACGGGCTCGCCAGCTGCAACTGAAAAAGGGGACAGATTTATTTTTTCGCATATCTGGGCGTCCGCACCAGAAATGAGAAAAAACAAATCTGTCCCCTTCTTCAGCTGGCTGCGCGCTTCTCCGAGAAATGCACCGGGGCGGCGCCGCCGGTGACCTGAATCTCGCCTTCGATGATCGCGCCACGCGCGATCGCAATGGATTGCGCGCGAACCCGGCCCTTGATGACGGCGCTGAATCCGACCTCCAGCTTTTCGTCGATAGTCAGATCGCCCTCGATTTGGCCCGCAACAATGGCGTGCTTTGCGTGCAGATTTCCCTGCCAGCGCGCGCCGGCTGCAATCTGGATGCCGCCCGTGATCTCGCCGTCGCCCTCCACCCTGCCGCAGACCACCACGGGCCCATTGCCGTGCAAGTTGCCGACAATCCGCATGTTTTCCGCAACGAAAGTCGGCGTGCCGGAAAATTGGTCGCGCAGCCGGCGATGATTGGGCTCGGTCATCGGCAGTTCCTTTAAGCGAGGGGCTGGGACCGATTATGGCATCCGCCGCGGATTGTTGTGACGCCGCGCGGCCTTGCCGGCGAGTTGTCGTAGAATTGATCGCGAATCCGCCCTTTTTTGAAAGCCCCAAGGACAAACTCGTCGTGGATGCAAGGCGGGCCCTGATTGCGGCCGGCGCGAGCGTCGCGCTCGGCGCGTTACTTGCGGCCTGCGATGCCCGGCAGTCGGACTGGGAATCCGCACGCAAGGCGGATACCGCACAGAGCTACGCCGAATTTCTCAAGCGCTACCCACAGGGCGATTTCGTCCTGCAGGCTCGCGCGAGAGTCGCGGACCTGAAGGAGGACGCAGACTGGCAAGCTGCACTCGCAGACGACACCGCGTCCGCTTACCGCCAGTTCGCCGATCAGCATCCCAATGGCGCGCGCGCGGATGAGGCTCGCATCCGTGTCGAGAATCTCGATCTGGCCGCAGCTCCGGTCGAGTCTCCGCCAGCGGCGGCCTCCGACGCGGGGAAATTCCGCGTTCAGCTCGGAGCCTTCAGCAGTGCCGCGCATGCGCGCAGCGCCTGGCAGGACGTCGTGAAGAAGCATGCGGCGCAGTTGGCCGGGTTGAACTACACGGTCAACGCCAGCACGGCCGGCCCGACGACGCTCTTTCGATTGCAAACGTCCACAGTGAGCGAGAGCCGCGCACGGACAATTTGCGACGCGCTAACGGCTGCCCACCAGCCCTGCGTCGTCGTTCTTCCCTGATCTGTGCGCAGGAGTTGGCGTTGTCGGCCGTCGCCGGCTGACGCGCCTGACCCCAGTGGCCAAAACTGACAAATCACGTCACCGGGTGGGGCCGCTCGCAATCCTCATAACCAGTTGAATAGTAACAGCTTCGTGAGTTGGCACGGGGCTTGCTAGTTCAACCCCGAGGCACGCTGAAGTGCCCTTGGGGTCAAGCGAACGATGGAAACGAAGCAGTCCGAAGTTATCGCTGTGCTGGTGCCGGAGGCCGATGCCGCCACCGAGCGCCTGCCGCGCGCCGCGACGATGATCGTGCGCCGCCCGGACGGTCAGATCGTTCTCGAGACGATCGACGCGCGCGTCGCGCTCGCTCGCCAGGCCGCCAACACCGGTTGTTTTCGCAAGGGCAAGCCCATCATCGACCCGACCTCACGCGAGGTGCTGGGCTACGAGATGGAAGAGGTGTCGTGCGCCATAGCCCTGGCGGTTTAAGTCTCTCCCCTGCTGCCGCCCGTCTCCGAATCGCGGGCGGCCGACTCTCCCCCGAGTCGATCCTGGTTCGGTGTTTTGAAAGCCACGTCTGAGCCTCTCCCCTGGGTTCCTCGTGGTTGACTCCTCGGCGCCGCGATTGCACTTCCCCGCTCGCGGCGCTTTTTTTTGCCCCACGCGGTTGGACCCTTCCGCAGCTCGACTGCTACATTTCCCGTGTGCCGGAACTCCCGGATATCACAGTTTATGTCGAGGCGCTCATTCGCCGGCTGCAAGCTGCGCGCCTCGAGCGCATCCGGCTGACGAGTCCATTCCTGCTGCGCACCGCAGATCCGCCGATCGCGCTCGCAAACGGCCGGCGCGTGCAGGACGTGTCGCGGCTCGGCAAGCGTGTCGTAATCGGGCTCGAAGGCGACTACTGGCTGGTACTGCACCTGATGATCGCCGGCCGCCTGCACTGGTTCGATACCGGCCGCAAGGTGCCGGCAAAATCGCCGCTCGCGCTCTTCGAATTCGACGCGGGTACGCTCACGCTGACCGAGGCCGGCACCAAGCGGCGCGCGGCGCTGCACTTTCTTCATGGCAGGAGCGCACTCAACGCGCATCATCGGCCGGGACTGGAGCCGCTCGAGGCAACGCGCGCCGAATTTGCCGAGAGCTTGCGTCGGGAAAATCACACGTTGAAGCGCGCGCTCACCGATCCGCGGCTCATGAGCGGCATCGGCAATGCGTATTCCGATGAAATCCTGCACGCGGCACGGCTGTCTCCGGTCACGCTCACGAGCCGCATCAGCGATGGCGACATCGCACGGCTGCATGAAGCTGTGCGTGCGACGCTCGTGGACTGGACCGACCGTTTGCGCGGGCTCGCAGGTGACGGCTTTCCGGAGCGCGTCACCGCGTTTCGCGAGGATATGGCCGTGCACGGCCGCTACGGCAAGCCTTGCCCCGTCTGCGGCACGACCGTGCAGCGCATCCGCTATGCGAGCAACGAGACCAATTACTGTCCGCGTTGCCAGACGGATGGCAAACTGCTCGCGGATCGTTCCCTGTCGCGGCTCCTGAAGGACGACTGGCCGACGACCATAGAAGAACTGGAACAGAGGTAGTCGATGTCAGCGGAAGTAGGCTCTTCGGAGCGCGCGATTCTCTACGCGTTTCTCGCGAACCTCGGCATCGCCTTCGCCAAGACCTGGGCGGCGATTTTCACGAACTCCGGCAGCATGCTCGCCGAAGCCATCCACTCCTATGCTGATTCCGGCAACCAGGTGCTGCTCTACATCGGTATCCGACAATCGCGCCGTCCGCCGGATGAAGAACATCCGCTCGGCTACGGCAAGCTTTCCTATTTCTGGAGTTTCGTCGTCGCGCTGCTGCTCTTCAGCGTTGGCGGCCTAGTCTCGATCTACGAGGGCTGGCACAAGCTCGCGGCGCCGGAACCGCTGAGCTCCGCGTGGGTTGCGCTCAGCGTGCTCGGCGTCGCCGTCGTCCTTGAGACCTTCAGTCTGATCGGCGCATTGCGCGAGATCCGCAAGCTGGCGCGCGGCCGGACGCTCATGGCGTGGCTCCGTGCGACGCGCAATGCCGAACTCGTCGTCGTGCTGGGCGAGGACTGCGCCGCACTGGCCGGCCTTGCGCTTGCGTTCGTGTTCGTCGCCTGTGCGGCCATCACCGGCAATCCGGTTTTTGACGCCGTCGGTTCGATCGTGATCGGTGTCGTTCTCATCGCGGTTGCAGTCTGGATTGCGAACCGCATCCGCACGCTCCTCATCGGCCGCTCCTCGGAGGAGGACATTCGCAGTGGTATCGAGCGCATCATCGAGCAAGATCCTGAAATCGAAGCGCTCCTCAAGATGATCACGCTGCAGGTTGGCCCGAAAATCATGCTCGCCGCAAAGATCCGCATGCCGCCCGATCTGCCGATCGCGCAGGCAGTCGAGCACATCAACGAACTCGAGCGCCGCATGAAGGCGGCGTTTCCCGAAATTGGCTGGTGTTTCATCGAACCCGATGTGACGGACTGACTCGCGCTCAGCGTGTGAGCCACCAGGTGACGGCTGCCGCGACGGTGAGCCCCGCGATCAGCCAGGGCAGCGCCTTGCTGAGGCCGGAACGCGCCTGGCTGAACTCCGGCGCATCGAGGGTCGTTTCCGTCGCACGGCGCGCGGGACTTTCCGAAACGAGCTGCAGCGTGTCGACGGTCCGCACGAAGGGCTTCGCGGGGTCGTCGTCAGCGGCCGCGCCCCGGGCCACGATCGCAACGCTTGCGACGAAGCGGTAACCGCGTTTCGGCAGCGTTTCGATGAAGCGCGGCGCGCTCGAATCATCGCCGAGCGCCTTGCGCAGATCCGCGACATTGCGCGCGAGTATGGCTTCCTCCACCACGACGTTCGGCCAGACGCGCGCGAGCAACTCGCTCTTCGTGACGAGGTCGCCGCTGTGCTCGACCAGGCACAGGAGGGTGTCAAAGGCTTTGGGCGTCAGGGAAACGGGCCGCTGATCCGCATCGCTCAGGCGTTGCTGCGCCGGTTCGAGCACGAACTCTCCAAAGCGGTAGACGATCGCCGCGTGTGACGGATCAGTCATATGCCGGGATTCGACAATCTTTCACGATTCTTTCACCTCATTGTAGGGATTTTTCCGCCGACCGTCGTCACGCTCGGGCCCGGAGTCTCGGCGTTATAAGCCGCATTTCTCCCGCTGGTTCATGCGTAGCTGGCGGCCCGTTTTGAGACTCGTGCGTTCGCTGCGGATGGCCAGGGAATTGCCAGGGATGGTGGCCGGCGCGCTCGACGGGGATGCTGCTTCAGAAAGCAGAACAGTGCCCCGTCAGGACGCCGATTCGGCAGGCTGGCCGCGGTTAGCCATGCGTACGCCGGAGACGGCGCGCGCATGAAGGGCTGCAGGCCTCGTGCCTGCAGCCCCCCTTCCTTTTTTGCGTCCCAGCCTTCTCAGGCTAAGCATCGCCCGACAGTTGCGCTGGCTTTGGGTTGCCGGCACGCCCGCGCCGGTCACGGTCGGCATCCGACGCCATGCCGCTGTCGCCCGAGGCGTACAAGTCGGTACGAGCGTCCCGCCGCGGGTTATGGAGGTCACACGTGGCCGACGGATTCTAGAATCCCCGCTTAGAAGCATTGATTGACAGTACTTCATGTCTTGACAAGATAATTTGTCCATTGATACTTTCTGTCCGGCTATTCAAGGCGTTGCATTGGAGTTGCCACTTCCGTGAATTCGTCAGTGCGTTTGATCGACGACGCGAAAGCGGTCGGAGTACTGGCGGATCCGGTGCGCCGCCGGATTCTTCAGCAGCTCAATTCGCCCGGCTCGGCGGCATCGATTGCGCGCCAACTTGGGCTGCCGCGCCAACGCATCCGCTATCACATGCGCGAGCTTGAGAAGCACGGATTTGTCGAGCTGCTGCGCGAAGATCGCAAGCGCGGTTGCGTCGAAAGAGTGATGCGGCGGACCTCGGAATCCATCGTGCTGGCGCCGGACTCCCTGACAGCGGACAAGCTCCATCCGCACACGGTCCGCGATCGATTCTCGAGCCTGTATCTGATCGCCCTGACCTCGCAGATGCTCCGCGAGGTTACGGCGGCGCAGGTCGGGCCGAAGGTCGATGACAAGCTGCTGCCAACCTTCTCGCTGCAGGTCGATGTACGGCTTGCGACCCAGCAGGACAAGAACGCGTTCGCTGAAGAGCTCGGCCGTGAAATCGCACGACTGGCGGTCAAATACCATCAGCCCCAATCGAGGGGCGGCCGCAGCTTTCGGGTCATCGTCGGCAGCTATCCCGCGCCTCCCAGCCGAACTGCTGAGCGTCCGGAGAGCGCGTCCACATGAGCCGATAACACGCAAAGGGCCGGCCACGCGGTGGCGTGACGTGACCGGCGATCAGCGAGACGGCTTGCGTCCGCTGATGACCGGGACGAACCAGACGGCATAGTGGGCGGGATTCTCGATGCTCACGATGATTTCGTCGAAGTGTTTGCGGATTTCGTCGGTGCCCATCCCGGCATGCGCTGCCAGTGCGTCCGAATAACCGTCCCGCCAAGCGACCATAATGCCCGCGAACACGTTCCGCTCGACACGCAGCGTGTCCACGATGACGTAGTCGACGCGCAGGTCCTCAAGTCCAAGCGACCGCATCGCCGACCAGGTCTTGCGGCCGAAACGCGCATCGGTCCCGGTCTTCTCGGCGAACTGCACGGGGCCTACCTGCCAGAACCGGTCCGGATCGAGCGGCCCCGACATCATGTGCAGCATGCCGTAGTCCTCGGAAACCGTGTGGATCCAGCCGCCGGGCCGCGTCACCCTGCGCAACTCGGTGAGCACCCGGTCCGCATCGGGGACCGCCTGCAGCATGTGGCGGCAGACAGCGAGATCGAAACTCGCGTCGGCAAAGGCCAGGTGAAACGCATCTCCCACCTGAAAATCGAGGCGTGCGGCGACATCGCGGTAGCGGGTTCGCGCGACGTTCAGCGGCCCCTCGAGCACGTCGATTCCCGTGACGCGCACGTCCGCGAAGTGGCGTGCGATGCGAGCGCTGATCTCGCCAGTTCCGCAGCCGACGTCGAGCACCCGCGCAGCGGCCGGCAGCCGATAACGGGAGAAAAATGCCTCTTCCTGCGGCCAGATCGCCGAGGCCTGCATGGCGAGATTTCTCACCATGGATTCGTCGGCCATCATCTCGGCCTGCGGATTGCGATCGCCGTTCGTCGCTATGACATCGCTCATGAAATGAATGCGCGGCTTGCGCGCGTGCGTTGCTGTTGGTGCCGGCGCGAAGAGGGCTCCCCACGCCGGGAAAGGATCATAACGGGCAGCCGCTCGCGGATTGCGATCGTTTTTCTTATGGGTGCTACAAGCCTTTTATAATGTTAGGAATGCTGCGACGCACACACTTGTGTGCACGGCAGCATTGACGACTCTGCGTCAGCCGGTATGATTCGGCCCAACGCGTTGGGCCCGAGATTTCCTGGTCGAGAAGCCCCTGCCGCGCGAATCGTGAGTGATTCGCGCGATGAATCTGAAAATCGTTGCATGCGACGAGCGACGGCGCCTTAAGTCCAGGCGCCTCGCGCTCGCTTGCGACGCACAAGGGGACGTCCACATGCCGGAATCAGCTCTGGACCGCGGTCTTTATCGGGAAGCCTACGAAAAGGACAGTTGCGGCTTCGGCCTCATCGCAAGTCTCGACGACGCCGCGAGTCACTGGCTTGTAGAAACCGCGATTCAATCGCTCAATCGACTGACGCATCGTGGTGCGATCGCGGCCGACGGCAAGACCGGCGATGGTTGCGGACTGCTCCTGAAAAAGCCGACGACATTTCTGCGCGCGGTTGCCGCCGAGTCAGGCATCGTGCTCGCGCCGCAATTTGCCGCGGGGCTCGTGTTTCTCAGCCGTTTCGATGAACAGGCGCGACGTGCGCGCGGCGCGCTCGAAGCCCAGCTCAAGAAGGAAGGCCTCGCGGTCGCGGGCTGGCGCACGGTGCCGATAAGTGAATCAGCGTGTGGCGAGGAGGCGCTGAAGACGCTGCCGCGCTTCGAGCAGGTGTTCGTCAACTGCACCGAAGGGATCGATGAGGCCGCGTTCAATCGCAAGCTCTTTCTCGCGCGTCGCCGAGTGGAAAAAGCGCTCGAAGGCGACAAGGCATTCTACATTCCGAGCCTCTCGGCGAGCACTATCGTGTTCAAGGGCATGATCATGCCCCAGTACCTGACCGAGTTTTTTCCGGACCTCAAGGATCCGCGGCTCGAATCCTCGGTCGCGGTCTTTCACCAGCGCTTCTCGACCAACACGATGCCGCAGTGGCGGCTCGCTCATCCGTATCGGTTCCTCGCGCACAACGGCGAGATCAACACAATCGAAGGCAACCGTAATTGGGCTGCCGCGCGCGGTCCGCTTTTCCGGTCGCCGCTCCTGCCCGACCTCTCGGACATCCTGCCCCTCGTCTCGATGACGGGCTCCGACTCGCAGACACTCGACAACATGCTCGAGGTGCTGCTCATGGGTGGCCTCGATCCGCTGCATGCGATGCGGCTGCTGATCCCTCCGGCCTGGCAGACCGTCGATACGATCGATCCGGACCTGCGGGCGTTTTACGAGTACTACGCCGCGCACATGGAGCCCTGGGACGGTCCCGCCGGCATTGTCCTCACGGACGGCCGCTACGCTCTTTGCACACTCGACCGCAACGGCCTGCGTCCCGCACGCTACGTCATCACGCGCAATCGGCATCTTACGATCGCCTCCGAGACCGGCGTCTGGGACTACGCGCCCGAAGATGTCGTGCGCAAAGGCCGTCTCGGCCCGGGCGAAATGCTGGCCCTCGATCTGCAGACCGGCCAGCTCCACGACACGAAGAAGATCGACGAGATCCTGAAGTCGCGTCATCCCTACAAGGCCTGGCTCAAGAAGGGCGTGCGCTACCTTGAGACCGACCTCATCGATCGGCGGCTGGCGGCAGAGCCTTTCGACCGTGAGACGCTCTCGCTCTACCAGAAGATGTTCAACATCACGGCGGAGGAGCGCGACGAGATCATTCGCGTGCTCGCGGAGGACGAGAGCGAGGCCGTCGGTTCCATGGGCGATGACACGCCGATGCCCGTGCTCTCGACCAAGGTCCGCTCGCTCTATGACTATTTCCGCCAGCAATTCGCGCAGGTCACGAATCCGCCGATCGATCCGCTGCGTGAGTCGATCGTGATGTCGCTGCAGACCGAAATCGGCCCGGAGTCGAACATCTTCGTGCCATCGCCCGAACATGCGAAGCAGATCGTGATGAATTCGCCGATCCTCTCGCAGCGCAAGCTCCGCCAGATTCTCGGCATGAAGGACTTCGGCATCACGCACGAATTCCTCGACCTGCAGTACGAACCGGTGGAAGGACTGAAGACGGCGATTCTGAGGATCTGCGATCAGGCCGAGCAGGCCGTGCGCGCGGGCCGCTTGCTGCTGCTCATTTCCGACCGCTACCTCGTCCCTGGCAAGATCCCGATGCACGCGTTCCTCGTCACGGGCGCCGTGCACCATCGACTCATCAGGGCGGGCGTGCGCTCCAAGTGCAACATCCTGGTCGAGACCGGCACAGCACGCGATCCGCACCACTTCGCCTGCCTCATCGGCTTCGGCGCGACGGCCGTGTATCCGTACATGGCGTACCAGACGCTCTTCGACATGATGAAGAAAGGGCGCGTCAAAATGGACGCGGACACGCGGCTCGAACTCGGCCGCAGTTACCGGCGGGGCCTGCGCAAGGGGCTCTTCAAGATCATGTCGAAGATGGGCATCGCGACCATCGCGAGCTATCGTAGCTCGCAGCTCTTCGAGATCGTCGGCCTCAACGACGAGGTGGTGGACATCTGCTTTCCGGGCACCACGAGCCGCATACAGGGCGCGAACTTCGAGGACCTCGAGAGCGACCTCAAGTATCTCGCGGCGCGCGCGTGGAATCCCGGTGAATCCATCGAGCACGGCGGGCTCTTCAAATACGTGCACGATGGCGAATACCACGCCTACAACCCGGATGTCGTCGCGATGCTCCAAGCCGCGGTCATCAGCAATGACGTGACGCTCTACCGGCAGTACGCCGCGCTCGTGAATGAACGGCCAGTTGCTTGCCTGCGCGATCTGTTCGCTCTGCGCTCGGAGCATGCGCCGATCGATCTCGCCGAGGTCGAACCGGTCGAGGCGATCCTGAAGCGCTTCGACGGCGCGGGCATGTCGCTCGGCGCGCTGTCGCCGGAAGCGCACGAGGCGCTTGCCATCGCGATGAACCGCCTCGGCGGCCGTTCGAATTCGGGCGAGGGTGGCGAAGATCCGGCGCGCTACCACACCGAGAAGAACTCGAAGATCAAGCAGGTTGCATCAGGCCGCTTTGGCGTGACGCCGGAGTACCTGATGAATGCGGAAGTGCTGCAGATCAAGATCGCTCAAGGCGCGAAGCCCGGCGAAGGCGGGCAACTCCCGGGTCACAAGGTCAACGAAATGATCGCGCGGCTGCGGTTCGCGCGGCCGGGCGTCGGTCTCATCTCCCCGCCGCCGCATCACGACATCTATTCGATCGAAGATCTCGCGCAGCTCATCTTCGATCTGAAGCAGGTGAATCCGACCGCGCTCGTGTCGGTGAAACTCGTCGCGGAACCTGGCGTCGGTACGGTCGCTGCGGGTGTCGCGAAGGCATACGCCGATCTCATCACGATTTCAGGTTATGACGGCGGCACCGGCGCGAGTCCCTTGTCCTCGATCAAGTACGCGGGTACGCCGTGGGAGTTGGGCCTCGCGGAGACGCATCAGACATTGAGGCTCAACGATCTGCGTCATCGTGTACGGCTGCAGACGGATGGTGGCCTCAAGACCGGCGTCGACGTCATCAAGGCGGCGATCATCGGAGCGGAGAGCTTCGGCTTCGGCACAGCGCCGATAGTCGCTCTCGGTTGCAAGTACCTGCGCATCTGTCACCTGAACAACTGCGCGACCGGCGTCGCGACACAGCACGGAATCCTGCGCAGCAAATACTTCGTGGGGCTCCCGGAAATGGTGATCAACTATTTTCGCTTTGTCGCCGAGGAGTGCCGGGAAATCATGGCAAGCCTGGGCGTGCGTCGGCTCGAGGACCTCATCGGCCGCACCGAGTACCTCAAGATTCTCGAGGGCCAGACGCCGAAGCAGAAACGGCTCGACCTCTCGCCGATCCTCTCGACTGCGGGGCTCGCCGAGGATTCGCCGCAAATCTGTCTTGATCCGCGCAACGAGCCCTTCGACAAGGGCGAGCTGGCGGAACGCATGGTCAAGGACATGCGTGGCGCGATCGACGGCAAGACGGGCGGAGAATTCCGCTACGAAGTCCATAACTATCACCGCTCGCTCGGCGCGCGCTTGTCCGGGGAGATCGCGAAGCGCTGGGGCAACTACGGCATGTCCGATGCGCCTATCAACGTTCGCCTCAAGGGTTCGGTTGGCCAGAGCTTTGGCGTTTGGAACGCGGGCGGCCTCAACCTCTATCTCGAGGGCGACGCGAACGATTACGTCGGCAAGGGCATGGCGGGCGGCCGCATCGTGCTTGCGCCGCCTCGCGGATCGACGTTCGTCGCCAAAGAAACGGTCATCATGGGCAACACCTGCCTATACGGCGCCACCGGTGGCGAGCTCTATGCGAGCGGGCAGGCGGGCGAACGCTTCGCGGTGCGCAACTCAGGTGCCGTTGCCGTGATCGAAGGCGCGGGCGATCACTGCTGCGAGTACATGACTGGCGGTGTGATCTGCGTGCTCGGCCGCACGGGCCTTAATTTCGGGGCCGGGTTTACCGGCGGCTTCGCGTACGTGCTCGATATGGACCGGGATTTCGTCGACCGCTACAACCACGAGCTCATCGACATCCATCGCATCACGCCCGAGGGCATGCCGGCGCACCTGTATCACCTGCGCACGCTCATGGAGAACCACGTGCGCGAGACGGGCAGCAGCTGGGCGGACGAGCTCCTCAATGACTTTCGCAGCTTCCTCGGCAAATTCTGGGTCGTGAAGCCGAAGGCGGCGGCGCTCGATTCGCTGGTCGAGAACCTCCGGCGGGCGGCTTAGTCGTGGCGAACAAGCATTTGCAGTTCCTCGAAATCCCGCGCCGCGATCCGGAAAAGCTCGGCGTCGAAGAACGAATCAAGGGCTACCGCGAGATCTATTCCGCCTACGATTCCGACGGCGCTCAGCAACAGGCGGGCCGCTGCATTTCCTGCGGTAATCCCTTCTGCGAATGGAAATGCCCGGTCCACAACTACATTCCGAACTGGTTGAAGTTGATCGAGGAAGGGAATCTGTTCGAGGCGGCGGAGCTCTCGCACCGGACGAATTCGCTCCCGGAAGTGTGCGGACGCATCTGCCCGCAGGATCGTCTGTGCGAAGGCGCGTGCACTCTGAATGATGGCCTGGGTGCGGTCACGATCGGCTCCATCGAAAAATACATCACCGACGAGGCGCTGAAGCAGGGCTGGAAGCCCGACATGTCGAACGTGCGCAGCACCGGCAAGCGTGTCGCGATTGTCGGAGCGGGGCCGGCGGGCCTTGGCTGCGCGGACATCCTCGTGCGCAACGGCGTGCAGCCCGTCGTCTTCGATCGCTACGCGCGCATCGGTGGGCTCCTCACTTTCGGTATTCCACCTTTCAAGCTGGAGAAGGAAGTCGTCGAGACACGCCGCGCGCTGATGGAGGAAATGGGCGTCGAGTTTCGCCTCAACACCGAGATCGGCCGTGACATTGCGTTCGAAGATCTGGTCGAGCGACTACGACGCCGTGTTTCTCGGCATGGGGACTTACGGTTACGTGAAGGGCGGCTTCCCGGGCGAAGATCTGCCGGGAGTGCATGAGGCGCTGCCGTATCTCATTGCGAACATCAACCGGGAGCTCGGGCTCTCGCAGCGGAGCGAGGAATTCATCGATCTCGCCGGCAAGCGCGTCGTCGTGCTCGGCGGGGGCGACACCGGCATGGACTGCAATCGCACCGCAATCAGGCAAGGCGCGGCCAGCGTCACCTGCACCTATCGGCGCGACGAGCAGAACATGCCGGGCTCAAGGCGCGACTTCAAGAACAGCAAGGAAGAGGGCGTCGAGTTTCTATTCAATCGCCAACCCATCGAGATCGTGGGATCGGATCAAGTCGAAGGCGTTAAGCTCGTCGAAACCCGGCTCGGCGCGCCCGATGCACGTGGCCGGCGGATTCCGGAGCCGATTCCGGGATCGGAGGAACTGATCGCCGCGGATGCCGTCATCATCGCATTCGGATTCCTGCCGAGCCCGCCCGACTGGTTTGCCACACACGAAATAAAGCTCCATGCGAACGGCAGGGTGCGGGTCTCTGCGGCGCGGGACCGGTCTTTTCAGACGACCAATCCGCGCGTGTTCGCCGGGGGCGACATGGTGCGAGGCTCCGATCTGGTTGTCACCGCCGTCTTCGAGGGTCGCGAAGCCGCCAAGGGAATCCTCAAGTTCCTGAAATGCTAGGCGCCAGCGGCTGAAGTGCGGCGTGGCAACAGGACACGGAAGATTGCGCCGCTCCCGTCCGTGCGATTTTCGGCCGTCGCCCGCCCGCCGTGAAACTCCACGATCAGCCGCACGATGTAGAGCCCGAGACCGAAATGCGGTTTGCTGTCGCTTCCGCGGCGATACTCGAAGAGCGACTCGAACAGGCGCTCGCTCGCGTGCGGTGGCAGCGGCGGGCCGTCATTCGCGACGGAGAGCTCGACCTGCCGCTCGGTGAGTTCCAGCGCAATCTCGATCGTTCCACCCGTGGGACTGAAATCGACGGCGTTGTCGACAAGCTTGTCGAGAAGTTGCGCGATGAGATCCGGTGCGCCGTTGATCTGGCATCCAGTCTCGGGCAAGCGCGCGAGGAAGCGCCGATCGGGAAAGGCGGACTGATAACCCGCGGTCATCGAGGCGATGAGCGGCTTCAGGTCGAACGCGGAGCGTTCGGCGTGCTCGATGGCTTCTTCCGTCCGTGAAGCCGCGCTCATCGCCGTGAGGATCGATTGCAGGCGCGCGCTGCCTTCGCGCGCCCGCTCGAGGTAGGGCGCGCTCGATGGCGCCGGCCGTTCGTTCTCCAGGTTCTCGAGTGACGACTGTACGATAGCGAGTGGCGTACGCAGCTCGTGCGAGAGCTTCCCCGCGAGCGTCCGCAGATATGTCGTGTATTCGTGCAAGCGCGCGAGGAGCGTTGCGAAACTTCGCGCGAGATCGCCAAGCTCATCGCGCGCCGCCGTTCCCGGAAAAACGGCGTTCAGCCGTCCGTCTGGACTTAAGGCCGTTTCCGCGGCGCGTCTGAGCTTTACGAGCCGCAGCGAAAGCCAGCCTGCGAATCCGAGCGTCCCGACCACGGCAATGGCTGTCGCGAGCAACGTCAGATTGAGGAGCCGCACGAGCGCGTTGTCGCGCAGCGTCAGCAGCCGCTCGCCGGTCTGCTCGATCACCACAGCACCGAGCACGCCGTCGCGTCCGGCAATCGGCGCAGCCGCGGAGAGCATGACGCGGCCGTAATTTCCGAGCCGAAACCACGCCGCATCGGCTTTGCCCTTGAGCGCATTGTCGACATGCGGGCCGTAAAAGCGGCCGGGCACAGCTACGCGCTTTGGCAATGGCGCTGTCTCGCTTTCGAGGAGCCGGCGGTAGAGCAGACTCACCAGGGGCGAGCCGGGGTCGACGGCATCGGTGGAAGTACCGAGCGCACCGACCGTGCCGATCTGCCAGCCATTGACGTCGACGACGCCGAGCCGCACGCCCGGCTGTTCGAACTGCTTCAGCATGCTGATGAGCGAGGTCGACTCGAGAAACACGCGCCCGGTCGGCTCGAGCTGCGGGCCCCGAAGCGTGCCGATGCGCGAATTCACGGTGCCGCGCTCGTCCACATCCACGACTTCGAAGCCGAACTTCAGCCCCACGAGGCTGAGCGGTACGCGGGCTTCGACCTGATACCCGAGCGAGTTCGTGCGCCAGAAAGCTTGCACCCGAGGCTCGACCGCATCGCGCCGGCGTCCGAATTCATCGTGTTCCGGCCGCTTCGCGCCTTGCAGTCCCGGTGCGCTCGTAGATATGACGAGGCGGTCTATCGCGCCGTCGGGCGCTGCAAAAGCCAGCCAGACGTGATCACCGTTGCCCTCACTCGGCCGCGCGCCGGTGCCCGGATCTTCGAAGATGACCTTACGGTCATCGACTTTGAGAAAAAGGTACAGATAGGTCTCGTCGGTCGCCGCGACGTAGCGGACGTCAAGCCCGCGGCCGTCGTTGCGCACGCCGCGCGCCGATTCCGGCAGGTTCCATTCGTCGTCAAAGCCATCGAGGAGGGCACGCGTACCGAGTGCATAGGCATACAAGTCGCCGGCATCCGCGTCGAAGCGTGGCAGCATCGCGCGATCGCGGTAGATAAGATCCGGCCGGGCCGCCACTGCACTTGCAACCGTCGCCGTCGTGGCGAGTAGCGCCTGCTGTTGTCCGTCGCGCAGGACGTTTTCCATCTCGCGCGCGTACTGGCAGCCAGCCCACGGCAGGGCGAGCGTCAGCAGGCTCAAGAGCAGGAGCTGCAGGCGGAGCGGCATCTACTCGACCCAGCGGTACCCCATGCCGTAAACCGTCTGGATCGCATCGAAGGATGCGTCGACCTCCTGGAATTTGCGGCGCATGCGCTTGATGTGCGAGGTGATCGTGTTGTCGTCGAGCACGACGTTCGCCGCGTCCATCAGCTGCTGGCGGTTCTTCACGTGTCCAGGATGGTGGGCGAGCGCGTGCGCGATCCAGAATTCGGTCAGCGAGAGTGGGACGACATGACCGTTCCATGTGACGGTGATGCGCTCGGAATCGATGGTGAGCGCACCGCGCCTGATGACTTCGGCAGCGCCCGCCGGTTTGGCGAGCGCCTCGATCCTGCGGAAGAGCGCGGCGACGCGTGCGATGAGATGGGCGAGGCTGATGTCCTTGGTCAGGTAATCGTCCGCGCCGAGCCGCAGGCCCGACACCGCATCGAGTTCGCTGTCGCGGGCTGTGAGAAAGATGATGGGCAGTTCCGCCGAGAGCGTACGCAACTCCCGGCAGAGCTCAAAGCCCCCCTCGAGTTCATCCTCGAGCGAAATATCGACGATCGCAAGGTCCGGCAGCCGCGTGCGAAAGGCGGCGAGCGCCATCCTGCGATTGCCGAACGTACGGACCGCATAGCCGCCGCGTTCGAACGCTGCAGCGTAGTTGTCGCGCATGGCGGGTTCGTCTTCGACGATGGCGATCTGGCGCTTCATGGCGCATAGCGTACAGCCTCCCGGTCGCCGGCGCTGCCGCCCGCCACGATTCGCCACATTTCATCGCAGGCTTCCCACGATCGGCGCACGGCCCATGCCGGATGGGAGCGCCCAATGATCGCGAGTCCTTCACGAGGAGGAGCGATCCATGAGCGTCGGAGCAATCCATGTGCAGATCACGCCGCGTACCCTGGCCGTGCGAGGCCTGGCTGCGAGCTGCCTTGCGCGCGGCGGATCCATCGAGCGCGATGCGCGATGCGCGCGCGAGCGGGCAGTCAACTGGCTTGCGCTAGCGATGCTGCTCGCGGCCTGGAACGTGGAGGCGCGCCTTGACGACGCGTCTCAGGCCCGCCCATTAGAGAAACACGAAGGTGCAACGGCCGCCCAGCCGATCAGCGGCTTCGACTGGACGCGGCCCATACGTAGCCGCTGGAACGCATGCGCCGCGCAGGAGTCCTGCCCACGCGGCGCATGAGTCTCGGGTCAGGGTCGTCCCGGGCGACGACCCTCCCGACATCGTCAGATTACTGCTTCGCGATCGCCGTAAACTCGGACTGATCGAGGTAACCGTCCTGGTTCTTGTCGGCCGCGACGAACTGATCCGCGACCTTCTGGCTTGCGGTCGCTTCGGATGCCGAGATCTTTCCGTCCTTGTCCGCGTCGAGCTTCGAAAAGTTCATCGTCGTGTCACCGGCAGTCGGCGACGCCGTCGGTTCAGCGGCGAGGCTCAGGCCAGCAATGGAAAGCGCGCCCGCGGCGAGCGCGAGGTAAAACTTGCGATTCATGCGATTCTCCTTCGTTTAAATGAAACAGATCCCCACTGAGAAACAAAGCAATGCGCGTGCCAGCATTTCCTTGCCGCGCCACAAACAAAGACTTGTAATTTTGACGATGCGCGTTTTCGACCAGCCGCAACGGCAAATGCCGAATCGCGGTGCTTCGTTGTGCGCTCTACGCGACACTTCGGGCTTTTGGCCGTCCGCGAACGGCGACAGTCGTGCACCCACCTGCATCGAATCAGAGACTTGAGGGTCGCTGTTCCCGGACGTGAGGCGCTGTCCTACGGCAGTTCCGCGACGGAGTGCGGGTCACTCGAATAGGGATAGATGATGCCGACAAACGCCGGCTGCGCACGCACGGCCTCGATCCAGCGCAGCACATGCGCGAAATCATCGAGTGGCAGTCCGGCATCGCGCGCCACGTGCGTGTAGGCGAACAAAGAGATGTCGGCGATGGTGTAGCGGTCGCCGAGAGCGAATGTTGATTGCGCGAACTGCCGATCGAGAGTCGCCAGCGCCTTGATTGACGCTGAGCGCTTCGAGGCAACGAGTTCACGTGGGCGACGGCCGAGCTTGTCCGTGAGTGTCCAGTAACGCAGCGATCCCATGCTCGACTGCACGTAGTCGGCTTCGAAGGACATCCACTGCAGTGCCTTGGCCTGCCCGAAGGAGTCCGCCGGCAGGAAGGGGCTGCCATCGGCGAGATGGAAGAGAATGGCGTTCGATTCTGAGAGCACGCGCCCGTCGTCCAGGCGGATCGCGGGCACGGCGCCCCAGGGGTTGATCGCGAGATACTCAGCGCTCTGTCCCTCGCCCTCGAAGATTTTGACGATCTCGGTGCGATAGGGCCGGCCGAGCTGCGCGAGCAGCAGGCGGATCTTGTAGCCGTTCTGTGAGGGCAGGTAGTCGTACAGAGTTAGCATGGTAGCCTCCGGGTGATTTGCGCCTGGGCGTCAAGATGTCGAATCCGCCCCGCGCCCCGCCATCCGTTTCTTGCGGCGATCTCAGCAACTATCGGATAGTGCCGGGAGCAGGTAACGCGTCAAATGTCGCCATGAAGACTCCAGAACCCCGAACCGGGACCGCTGATCGCATCGCTGAGCGCATGCGCAAGGTCTGCGAGTTCATCGAGCGCGAGCCCACCCGCAAACACACGCTCAAGGCACTTGCGGCGCATGTGGCGATGAGTCCGTTTCACTTCCAGCGCAGCTTCAAGCGGGTGGTCGGCGTGAGCCCGAAGGAGTTCATGGATGGCATGCGACTGCGCACACTCAAATCGAAGCTGCGCGCCGACGCCAACGTAACGGCGGCGATTTACGACTCGGGCTTCGGCTCGGCGAGCCGCGTGTACGAGCGCGTCGATTCGCGCCTCGGCATGACACCGAAGCAGTATCGCGCCGGGGGCGCTGGCGTCGAGATTTCCTATGCGGCCGCGGCCACGGCTCTCGGGCGCATGCTGATCGGCGCGACCGATCGCGGCATCTGCTTCTTGCAGTTCGCACGGACCGATGAGGCGCTGCGCACCTCGCTCGCCGCCGAATATCCGCGGGCGACACTGAAGCCCATGTCGGCCGGGCAGCGCGATCCGTTCGATGCCTGGATGCGGGAACTTGCGCGCAGGATCGAAGGCGAATCCGCCGGCGAAAGTCTGCCGCTCGATGTGCAGGGCACAGCGTTTCAGCTGAAAGTCTGGAAGACGCTTCTCGATATCCCGCGCGGAGCCGTCGCTTCGTACGCCGAAATCGCTCGTGAAGTCGGCAATCCGCGCGCAGTGCGCGCAGTGGCAAATGCCTGTGCATCCAATCGAATCGCGGTCCTGATTCCCTGCCACCGCGTGATCCGCGGTGACGGCACGCTCGGCGGTTACCGCTGGGGGCTCGAACGCAAACGTACGCTCCTTGATCGGGAGCGCGCCGCCAAAGTCTGATCTCGCGGCGCGAGCGGCCCCTAGAAAGCGCTCACGCCCGTCAGCTCGCGCCCGATCGTGAGCTGATGCACCGTCTCCGTACCCTCGTAGGTAATGACGCTTTCGAGATTCAGCATGTGACGGATTGGAACGTACTCCGCACTGATGCCGGCGCCGCCGAGCATGTCGCGGCAATCACGCGCGATGTCGAGCGCCATGCGGCAGTTGTTCCACTTCGCGAGCGACACGTGGCTTGGCGTCATTTCGCCTCTGTCCTTCAGGCGCCCGAGCTGCAATGCCAGGAGCTGCGCAGTCGTAATGCGTCGCGCATGGTCAGCAAGGCGCAATTGAATCGCCTGCGTGTCGGCAAGCGGTTTGCCGAAGAGCACGCGCGACTTGGTGTAGTCGATGAGCTGCTGCAAGCAGGCTTGCGCCGCGCCAATGACTCCGAATGAGATGCCGAAGCGGGCCTGCGTGAGGCACGACAGCGGACCCTTGAGGCCCACGACGCCCGGCAGCAGGTTCGACTCGGGCACGACGACGTTGTCGAAGAAGAGCGAGGAGGTGACCGAAGCGCGCAGCGAGAACTTGTGCTTGATCTCCTGCGCGGCGAAGCCCTTCATGCCCTTCTCGACGATGAAGCCACGGATGCCTTCCTCGGTCTGCGCCCATACGATGGCGATGTCGGCGATCGAGCCGTTCGTGATCCACATCTTTGCGCCGTTCAGCACCCAGTCCTTGCCGCGCTTCTTTGCATTCGTCTTCATATTGCCGGGATCGGAGCCGCCATGCGGTTCGGTGAGCCCGAAGCAGCCGATCACTTCGCCGCGCGCCATGCGCGGCAGCCACCTCTGTTTCTGCTCTTCCGAGCCAAAGGCATAGATCGGAAACATGCACAGGCTCGACTGCACGGAGACGAAGCTGCGGATACCGCTGTCGCCGCGCTCGAGCTCCTGGCAGATGAGGCCATAGCTCACGCCGTTGAGGCCGGCGCAGTCATAGCCCTTGATGGTAGAGCCGAAGAGGCCGAGCGCGGCGAGTTCCGGCACGAGTTCGCCCGGGAAGCGGTGCTCCTCGAAGCAATGCTGGATCACGGGCAGGATCTTTTCATCGACCAGGCGCGCGACCGAGTCCTGCACCATCTGCTCGTCTTCGCTCAAGAGCCCCCGCACGTTGTAGAGGTCGAGCGGGTTCAACGAGACTTTGGCTTTGTTCGCGGCGGCGGAAACGGACGCAAGCTTCGGCGCGGTCACGGCGGCACTCCCCGGTGCTTTTCAGGGGCGCGGACAATAGCAAAATTTGACGGCAAACGCGCCTTTCCCACACCGGGGCAGCGGTTAGAATGCCCGACGAAATGCGGCGGCACCGTGAGTGATCGATACGACATCGTTGTCACGGGCGGGGAATCGATAGATCGTTGCCGGCAAGGCTCCCCCGGCACTGGGAATCGATGATCAGTTCCCGGGCCCGGTCAGCCAGCGCCGTTAAGAATCAGTAATAGGTTGGATCGGCCCCCTTCGGCATACTTTTTTGGAGCTGCTGGAGTGCAAGGAAGAATGCGGGTTCTCGTTGTCGAGGACGATCAAAAGGCGAGCGACTACCTCGCCAATGCGCTGCGTGAGAGCGGCCATATCGTCCAGCAGGTTGCCGACGGGCTGGATGGTCTGCATCTCGCACGCCACGAACGTTTCGACATCCTCATCGTGGATCGAATGCTGCCGCGACTCGACGGGCTCACGTTGATCCGCTCGCTGCGCGAACACCAGGTATCGACCCCGGTCTTAATACTGAGCGCGCTCGACCAGGTCGACGACCGCGTCAAGGGCTTGCGAGCGGGCGGCGATGACTACCTCACAAAGCCCTATCATTTCGTGGAACTCCTCGCGCGTATCGAAGCGCTATCGAGACGGGAGCGCGCCGAGCCAGGCGCCACACGGATCGAGGTCGGCGACCTCGTTCTCGATCTCGTCGCCCGCCGGGTCACGCGGGCCGACCGGCGCATCGAGCTCACGGCGCGCGAGTTCCAGCTTCTCGAGTTCCTGATGCGCAATGCCGGCCAGGTGGTCACGCGCACGATGATTCTGGAGGGCGTATGGGATTACCATTTCGACCCACAGACCAACGTGATCGACGTGCACATCAGCCGGTTGCGTCAAGCCGTGGATCGCGGCTTCCCGCGACCGCTGCTGCACACTGTGCGCGGCGCGGGCTACGTATTGCGTGAAGAGGAATAGATTCCTACAGACATCGGTGGCGCGGATTGCGGCGCTCTTCACAGCCGCATTCGTCTTGGGATCGGCGCTGCTGCTCGCGGCCGTGTATCTCGCGGCGTCGCGCATCATCGATCGCGACATCGAAACGCTCATCGTCGAAGAGGGTAACGAGCTTTCGCAGCAGTTCGCGAGGCTCGATCGTGCGGCATTCACCGGGCTGGTCCGCCTGCGCGTTGCAGAGTTTGGCGCCCGCGACGGCGTCTACGCTTTTATCGGACCGGACCAGCGCATGCTCGCGGGAAACCTGAGCGAATGGCCGAAGGAGGCAGTTCGCAAGGCTGGCTGGATCGAATTCGATTTCCGCCCGGAGCGCTCGCGCGATCGCGATCCACATGCCGTGCGGGCCCATACCTACGAACTCGGCCACGGCTACCGCTTGCTCGTCGGGCACGACGTCGCGGAGAAGCGCGCCCTTAAATCAGTGATCGGCACGAGTCTCATGTGGTCGGTTGGCGGCATGCTGCTTTTTGCCTGCGCCGCTGGCTGGTGGCTCGGCCGGCGCATGGTCAAACAGCTCGAACGCGTCGTCGACGCCGTGCACCGGATCCGTGCCGGGGATCTCTCGCGCCGCCTCCCGCTTCACGGGCCCGGCGGCGAGATCGATCAGCTCGCGCGGGAGTTCAATTCGCTGCTCGAGCGCGTCGAGCAGCTCACCCTCGCCATGCGCGCCGTGCTCGACAGCACGGCGCATGATCTGCGCGGGCCCCTGAGCCGACTGCGCCAGACGGTCGAGCGCGCCTCGAACATAATCGGCGACGAAAGCGAACGGCACGCGCTGCTGGAATCGGCTCTCGCGGAGACAGACCGGTTGCAGACCATGCTCGACAGCCTGCTGCGAATCGCTCTTGCGGAATCAGGCAACGTCCCGATGACGGCTCTCGATCTCACGGAAGTCGCAGGGAACGTGGCCGATCTGTACGAGCCGGCCGCCGAGGAAAAAGGGCTGGCGCTCGAGCGCAGCCTGCACGGGGCCGGTACCGTCACCGGCAACCGGCAGCTGTTGGCGCAGGCGCTCGCAAACCTCCTCGACAATGCCATCAAGTTCAGCTCGCGCGGCGCGCGCATCGGCATCGAACTTGCCACCGAGGGTGGGGAGGTTCACCTCACCGTGGCCGACCGTGGACCGGGCATTCCGGCCGGCGATGAGACCCGGGCGCTGGAACGGGGCGTGCGACTTGAGAATGCGCACGATATCCCTGGCAGCGGACTGGGACTCACGCTCGTCGCGGCCGTCGCGCGCCTGCATTCAGCTTCGATCACGCTCGCCGACAATCGCCCGGGCCTCAGGGTCACTGTCAGCTTCCCGGCCGTGGCCGCTCAGTAGGCGATTCCGAGTCGTCGATAGACGAAACCGAGCAGCCACAGCGGGCCGATCAGCAGAAACTGCAGATCCTTGAAGAAGGAAGGACGGCGGCCCTCGATCGCATGTCCGATGAGCTGACCGAGCCACGCCACGACGAAGATCGCGGCGCAGCTCCACCAGAGCGGCCAGGGCAGTCGCGCAAGCCACAACACAGCCAGCGACATAGCGGCGAACACCGGAATCATTCCGAGCGCGAGTCGCGCAGAAACGAGGAAGTAATAGATGAGTGCCGCAAGCATTGCGACGGTTGACCAGTTGAACCATCGCGGATTCATGCGCGGCTGTAGCGGGAACGGCAGGATCCACAGCAAGCCGATCGCGCTAATGACGATCGCGGGGACGCAGATCCAGTGCAGCAGTTTGTTGGCGCCATGGCGATGGCTGTCGCTGTATTCGCGAAACCACTCGTCGGCCGTGCGCATCGATCGATCACTCCTGCACCGCGGGAATGCAGAACACTCTAGCGGTCACACGCCCGCGGTCAATGCCGTTAGACTTCGCTGAATGAAACGCAATCTTGCCAGGGCGATGCCCGCCGTTGCGACCGTCGCGCTCGTTATCGTGTTCGCCGGGTGTGCATCGCAACGCCCTGCCCAACCCATGCCGTCGCCGGTGCCACAAGCCGCGGGCGCAACGACTGCCCACGGTGCCGTGACGTCCGCCGATGCCAGGCGCGAGAAAATGAAAGCGCTGGTGAGCGCAGGCGTTGCGCCGCTCGTCAGCAGTAGCGTGCCGGCGTATCTCGATGCCCTGGAATCCCGCTTGCGTGCGGCGCTGGCCGGCAACACGGCCACTCTTGCGCACGTCGACAACGAACTCGTCGTTGTGCTGCCCGCACGTGTGCTCTTCGTGCCCGATGCGGTCGAGCTCACTCCGGCCGGTGTGAAGTTTCTGGGTACCCTGGCGGACGAGTTGCACGGGGAGCCGGCATTGCTCGTCGAAGCAGCCTGCCATACAGACCGCCTCGGCAATCCTGATGACAACGAGGCCTTCTCCAAACGCAGGGCCGAGGTCGTTCTCGCCACGCTCACGGCGCGTGGGCTCGATGTGAGCCGTATCATCACCGTGGGCGCCGGCGATCACTTCCCGATCGCGGATAACGCGACGGCCGATGGCCGCCGTCAGAATCGTCGCCTTGAACTCAGCCTGATTCCGGTCAGCCGCTGAGCCGCATCCTCCCCCCTGGAAGGAGGGAGGACGGGTGAGGGGCTGCTACGCTGCGCTTGCCATGAGGCCGCGGAGCTTGCGGATTGCATTTTCCTCGATCTGGCGGATGCGCTCCGCGGAGACCTTGTACTTCGCTGCGAGCTCATGAAGCGTCGCCTTGTTCTCGGTCATCCAGCGGCTCTTCAGAATGTCGCGGCTGCGCGCATCGAGCTCTTCTATTGCGCTCGCAAGGTCGCTCGCAACTGTCTCGTCCCATTCCAGGCGTTCGACGAGCTTCGCAGGATCCGAATCGGGCGACGGCAAGTACATCGCCGGGGAAACGTTCGGTTCATCCTCATCCTGATCCGGCGCCGGATCGAACGACATATCGCGCGCCGCGAGGCGCTTTTCCATCTCCGTGACGATCGACGGCTCGACGCCGAGTTCGCGCGCGACCGCCTGCGTTTCTGCGTGCGTCAGCCAGCTGAGATTCTTCTTCATGCGGCGCAGATTGAAGAAGAGCTTGCGCTGCGCCTTGGTGGTAGCGACCTTCACGAGGCGCCAGTTGCGCAGGACGTATTCGTGGATCTCCGCGCGGATCCAGTGCACGGCAAACGACACCAGCCGCACGTTCATTTCCGGGTCGAAGCGTTTCACGGCCTTCATCAGGCCGACGTTGCCTTCCTGCACGAGATCGCCGATCGGCAGGCCATAGCCCACATAGCCGCGCGCGATGTGCACGACGAACCGCAGGTGGGAAATGACAAGCTGCCGGGCGGCCTCCAAGTCTCCGCTCGCGTGAAAGCGGCGAGCAAGCTCGATCTCCACGTCCTTGGGGAGGACGGGAATCTGCGACACGCGCTCGACGTAGGCGTCGAAATTACCCAGCGATCCAGTCAGGAACTGTTCGGGATTCTTGGCGACCAGGGCGTTGCTCATGATCTGTGTCGACCTCCTTCGAAGAGGACCCGGTCCGACGTTCGGATCGAGTCCTTATGGGCCGCTATTTTAGCAGTCCATGCGTTCGAGTGCTAATTGCATAGACCTTTGAGATCAATGAGTTAGATGAACCGCAGGGCGTCAGGCGGTTGGTTCTATCTGCCGAAGGTGGTGGGAGGCCATGATCCAGGAGCCGATGAGGCCGAGTAGGGCACCGGCGCCCAGCAGTATCAGTGATCGATTGAGATCGAGGCCGACGAGCTGGAACTGGCTGCCGTAGAGCGTTGCCAATCGCCCGACCGGGCCGCGCAGCACGGCGACCGCACCGTCAACAATGCCGAGCGCGAGCGCGGCCCCCCCGAGGCCGTACCAAAAGCCCCCGTAGAGGAATGGGCGCCGCACGAAGCCGTCGCTTCCGCCCACGAGTTTGGTCACTTCAATCTCTGCGCGGCGGTTCAGGATGTCGAGGCGGATTGTATTGCCGATGATCACGATCACACCCACGCCGAGAAGGAGCGTTGCGATGGCAACAACGACTCGCAAGACGTCGAGTATCGAGTGAAAACGCGCGACCCATTCCGTGTCGACTTGTACCAGATCGACTTCGGGCCAGTTGCGCAGGTATGCGCGCAGGGTCTCGATGTCTGCGGGACCGGCCCGTTCGGGCGCAGGTGAAACCACCATCACATGCGGCAGCGGATTTTCCGTCAGCGCGTCGAGTGCCGAGCCGAACCCTGAGAACTTGCGGAATTCCTCGATACCCTGCTCCGATGATATGGTCTTGACCGCACTTACGCCGGAGCGCTGCCGCAGGTTACTCGCGAGCTGCTGGACCTTAGGCCACGCGACATCCGGCTTGAAGTAGACGGAGACGTCGACCGCATTGCGCAAGCTCCCAGTCGCGACTCGCGCGTTGGTTACGAGCAGCTGCAGGCTGACCGGCAACGCCATAGCGATGCCAATGACGGCGATCGTGAAGAGCGTCGCGAGTGGATGGTGCACAAGGCGGCCGAGCGAGCCGATCAGTGTCTGCGCGTGTCGCGAGAAATACACAGTCAGCGACGCCGCGGGAGCGCGCGCGGTACGACGCTCGACTTCCCGGTCAGCCACTACTGCCAGCTCCCGACTCTGCGCTCAGGCGCCCCGCCTCGACGACCATGCGACGGACGCCGAATTCCTCCACGAGGTGAAAGTCGTGCGTTGCAATCAGCACTGTGACGCCAACCTCATTGAAGCGCCGGAACAACCGCATGATTTCACGCGCCAGATCGGGATCCAGATTACCGGTCGGTTCATCGGCGATGAGGACTGGAGGCTTGCTGACGACCGCACGCGCGATGCCGACCCGCTGCTGCTCTCCCGTCGAAAGCTCGAGCGGTAGCAGCTTTTCCTTGCCGAGGAGTCCCACCTGGTCGAGGGCGGCGCGCACTCGCTTTTCAATTTCCCGGCGGGTCATGCCGGCAATGACGAGAGGCAAGGCGACGTTGTCCATCACCGGCCGGTCGTGCAGCAGCTTGTGATCCTGAAAGACGACGCCTACGTTGCGACGAAAGCCTGGGATGGCGCGGCGGCGAATGCTCGTCGTGTTCGCGTGATTGACGATGACCTGGCCGCGAGTCGGCCGGTCGATAAGCGCCACGAGACGCAGGATCGTGCTTTTGCCGGCCCCTGAATGTCCGGTGAGAAAGGCCATCTCGCCCGCCGCCAGGCTGAAAGTCACGTCGGCGAGGGCTTCGCGGCCGTTCGGGTAGCGCTTGTGTACGCGATCAAACGAAATCATCGGGGTGCGGCGGGCGTCGCGCCCTCGTCCGGCCGTCGTAGCAGGGCATCGACGAACGGCTGTGCCTCGAAGTCACCGAAGTCTTCGACCTGTTCGCCAACACCGATGAAGCGAATGGGCATGCCGAGGCGTTTGGCGATGGCGAGCAGGATGCCACCCTTGGCCGATCCGTCGAGCTTGGTGAGCGCAATGCCGGTCACGCCGAGAGCTTCGTGAAACTCGGCCGCCTGCGCAAGCGCGTTTTGGCCGGTGCCGGCGTCGAGCACGAGCAGCACCTCGTGCGGTGCGGTCGGATCCTGTCGCTGAATCACGCGCTTGACCTTCTTGAGCTCTTCCATCAGATGCGCTTGATTGTGCAGCCGCCCCGCGGTGTCCGCGATCAGGACATCGAGCTTGCGAGCGCGTGCCGCCTGCATTGCATCGAAGATGACTGCCGCCGGATCGGCACCCGTCTGCTGCGCGACGACCGGTACCTCGATGCGCTCAGCCCAGGTGCTGAGCTGCTCGACGGCTGCCGCGCGGAACGTGTCGCCTGCCGCGAGCATGACGGTCTTTCCCTGGGCCTTGAGCCGGTGCGCAAGCTTGGCGATCGTCGTTGTCTTGCCCGAGCCGTTGACGCCGACAACAAGGATCACGAACGGCTTCGCGGTGTCGTCGATGACAAGCGGCTTTTCGACGGGCTCAAGAATCTGCCGGACAGCGCCGGCGAGTGCGGCGATCAACGCATCTAGATCCGCAAGTTCCTTGCGGACGACGCGCTTGCGCAGGTCGTCGAGAATGGTCTCTGTCGCTTCGACGCCGACGTCCGCTGACAGCAGGCGGGTCTCGAGCTCGTCGAGCATCGCCGCATCGATCTGGCGGCCGGGCGCGAGCTGGCCGAGGTCATAGGCCAGCCAGCCCGCACCGGAGTTGAGGCGTTTGCGAAGCCGGGTTAGGAATCCGCCGTCCGTCACTACGGCTCGATCACCGCCGGGTTGCTGATCAGCAGCTGCGTACCGTTCGATACCGCAAACACGACGGTTTCGGTCTGCATCTCGACGGTCACCGCGAGACCTCCCGCCGGGCTCAGGATCGAGCTGTGATTGCCTGTCGTGAAATTGACGTACGCCCGAATGCCTGCGCCATTCACGGTGGTCGCCGATGCCTTCGTCAGATTCCCGGCGAGGATCAGTCGCTGCGTCGCGCTGTTTGGCACAACGCTGTCCGGCGGCGGTCCGATGACCTGGATCATGTGAATCGGGTGCGCCGCAGCGGCAGCCGCGATGTAGTTGAACGGATCGCCGGCGTCGACGCAGTTCTGCACGTCGCGCATGAACTGATTGTAGAGCGTCGTGTTTGGCTGCAATCCCTTCGCTGCGAGTGCGGCGTTGATGCGCGGGCCGAACGTCGCGGAGTCGATCAGCAGGTTCGACAGTTTACCGCCCGGCATGGCGAGCGTTGCCGTCTTGATCTGTGTGGCGACGCCAGCGTAGACACCGCCCACGATTCCGCCGAGCGAGTGGCCGACGAAGTGGATGCTCGTCATGTCGATGTCGGGAACGGCGTCACCGGTCAGATCGAGAATCGACAGCGACTTGGTGAGGCTCAACAAATCCGCCGCGGCCTCCCGCAGGTTGTCGCGGCTGGTGAGCGGACTCGTTAGATTGATGAAGTAGCTGCCGGAGGAGTCGATTACGCCATCCGGCCCGCTGGCGCCGGTCGTATTGTTCGCGAGATCCAGATCGAACGTGCGCTCGTGCCCCGCCTGGTACAGCGGATTCGCCGCTGAAGTAATGCCGTGCAGCGGCTGGTCGATCGCGACCACAACGTAGCCAGCGTCCGCGAACGCATCGGCAATCGCCAGCATGTTCGACCGATCGCCCGTGATGCCGTGCTGGAAGATGACGACCGGCCAGCCATTTGGGGGACGTGCCGCGCCAGCCGCCGAATTGGCGTTCGGAACGGTAGCCAGCAGCGGAATCGGCAATGCCGCGACGGTCGCGCCAGGCACCGGATTGAAACGCGTGAGATTTCGGCTTGTCGGATCGATGCCCGGCGCCGGCGATGCACCGGCCGCCTGCCAGAAGCTCGTCAACGGCAATGTCGAGTGATTGTCGGCCGCAACAGTAAGGTAGTACGGCACAACGACCTGCCCGACATAGATATTCGCATGCCCAGGGAGCGGCAATCCGAGTTGACTGGTGTTGAGACCGGAGAATACTGCGCCGATGGGCTGGGCCGGCGTCGCCGTCACCACCTGCCGGACAGCCTGCATCGTGTCGCTGATCGACTGCGTGCTGAAGCTGAAGCTCACCGCCACGTGCGGCGGGAAACCGGCGCCGTACAGCGCGCCCGCAATCGCCAAGTGCGCGCCGGTGAGGCGGCAAATGCCATTGAGCGATGTGTTCGTGATCGTTGCGCAGGTCGGCAGCGCTGCCTTGAAGCTCGCGTAATCGGTATCGGACACAGCGCCGTGGCCGCCGGTGTCCTTGATGTCATCGGTCAGCAGGATCAGGTAGCCGTTGTTCGTGCCACCCGCGCTCGGAACCAGAGGCTTTAGCGGCAGTATCTCAAGCGTCGAGCCGTTCGAGCCAAGTTCCGTGCTCACGCTCGCCGTGTAGTCGACGCCGTAGGTGAGCGGAGGCAGGGCACCAGTCGTGGCTTTAGTCGCGTTGTCGATGTGAACCGGAATCACGCGGACGGAGGCGCCATTGAGCGATGCCGGATCGATCGGCGCACTGAAGCGTGCGGTGATGGTCGCGGAGGTCGAATAACCGTCGAGCGCGTTCAGTGACGCAATGTTCGGATTGAAGGGTGTCGCGGGCAGATTGAGGCTGCCGTCGGTGCTGCCGCTGAAGTAGAGGTCGTTCGGGTACGGCAGGATCCCGCCGAGCGGTACGAACAGCGCACGAAATCCTGAACCCGACCCGCCAGAGCCCGGATTGCCGTTGCCGCTCGTCGGATCGGTCGGGCCGATGCCTTCGCTGCCGCTTGACGTGCCGTCCGAAAAGCAGGCGCCCAGCGCAAAGCATGCAGCGGCTGCGAACAGGACGCGCAATGTCCTCATGATTAGCCCCCTCAGGAATGCTTGGATTTTCAGAGTGCGCGTATGATCGCGCTTGTTCGATTGCGGCAAGCCTACGCTTTCGATTGGAAGGCTTGCAAGTTTTCCCCCGCACTGCCGTAACTATCAGAGAATGCAAGAGAAAAGAGGCTCCTCCCCGCCCTCGCGATCGAGTCGTCCGGGTGTCGCGAACGAGCTACGAATCGTAGGTGGCGAGTGGCGCGGAAGACGCCTGAAGCTCGCACCCATCGCGGCGATCCGGCCGACACCGGATCGCGTGCGGGAAACGCTTTTCAATTGGCTGCAGCCCGCCATTCGTGGCGCGCGCTGCCTCGATTTGTTCGCTGGCAGCGGAGCGCTCGGAATCGAGGCGCTGTCGCGCGGAGCACGCGAGGTCGTGTTCGTGGACCGCGACGCACGGGCCATACGGCAAATCGTTGCGGCGCTCGAGGAGTTCGGTGCACCCGCGCCCGAAGCGCATGCGGTCGACGCTCTTGCCTTCCTGCGCGGGGCCGCCCGTGAGTTCGACATTGTCTTCGTCGATCCTCCGTTTGCGAGCGACCTGCTGGCGCGCGCCTGCGCACGGCTCGAAGAGCTCGGCTGGCTGTCGGCGACTGGGCTTGCCTATATCGAGGCGCCACATCGCGACGGCTTGCCGCAACTGCCGGCAGCCTGGCGGCTGCTCAAGGCGAAGCGGGCGGGAGAGGTCGGGTATTATCTGGTTGAAACGCGCCGCGAGAGGGGCGAAGACTCCAAATGAAACGCAATGCCGTCTATCCGGGCACCTTCGATCCGATAACCAACGGGCATCACGATCTTGTGCGCCGCGCCTCGACAATTTTTGATCGCGTCGTGATTGCCATCGCTGCCAATCCGGGCAAGACGCCGCTCTTCTCTCTGGCGGAGCGGATCGAACTCGCTGCCCACACCGTCGCGGACCTGCCGAATGTCGAAGTGAAGGGATACACCGGGCTCACGGTGGATTTCGCCCGCTTGAACGGACTCGATGTCATCCTGCGCGGGTTGCGCGTGGTGTCCGACTTCGAGTTCGAGTTTCAGCTCGCCAACATGACGCGCCATCTGTCGCGTGAGATCGAAACTGTGTTCCTGACGCCGCAGGAACAGTTCATGTTCATCTCTTCGACGCTCGTACGCGAAATTGCGCTGCTCGGCGGCGATGTCGGAGAGTTCGTGCATCCGCTTGTGGCCGCGGAACTTCGCAAGAAACGCAAACCATGACCCGACGTGTCGCAGCGATACGGGGGTTCGCGCTCCTATTCTCGATTCTGCTTTTCGCGATGGCGCGTGCGGACGAGCGCAAGCCGCCGCAGGCGGCGATTGCAAGTGCCTATCCGCTTGCGACCCAGGCGGGCATGGAGATTCTCGACAAGGGCGGCAATGCTTTCGATGCCGCGATTGCGGTGAGCGCTGCGCTCGCCGTGGTCGAGCCGAAGGCATCGAGTCTGGGCGCCGGTGGCTTCTTTCTTCTTCATCTGGGTAACGACGGGTCAAATGTCTTCGTCGACGCGCGCGAGGTTGCACCGCTCGCCGCGACCCGGGACATGTTCCTCGACGCCGACGGCCAGGTTGTCAAAGGCCGCTCCACTTCGACCGCGCTCGCCGCGGGAATACCCGGCGAGGTCGCGAGCTGGGGACATCTCGCAACGAAATACGGTCGATTGCCGCTCGCGCAAAGCCTCGCGCCGGCGATTCGCCTCGCCCGGAACGGTTTTCCGCTCTATGCGCAGCTGCGCAATGAGATCGCGGTGAAGAGCAGCCAGTTCGAGAAGACGCCGGACGGACGCAAGACGTTCCTGCCTGGCGGCGACCTGCCTGCAGTCGGAGATGTCATCAAGCTGCCCGACTTTGCGCGCACCGCGGAAATGATTTCGCGGAAGGGCGCGGCGAGTTTCTACCACGGAGCGTTTGCGAAGAAGCTCGTCGACGGCGTGCGCGAGCTTGGCGGCATCTGGACGCTCGAGGACCTGGCGCAATACCAGGTGATCGAGCGCAAGCCGTTGATCGGCGAGTATCGCGGCGCGCGGATCGTGACGGCGCCACCGCCGTCATCCGGTGGAATCGCCCTCATCGACGGACTCAACATCCTCTCCGGCTACGCGATCAACAAGCTCGATTCCGTTTCGAGCAAGCATTTGATCATCGAGACGCTGCGCCGCGTGCACAGGGACCGCGCGGAATATCTTGGCGATCCGGACTTCGTCAGCATACCGCTCGATCGATTGCTGAGCCCTTACTATGCGGCCGGCCAGCGCGCCTCGATCCGGCTCGATCGCGCGACGCCGAGCAGCATGCTGCCTGGTTATTCGGGATCCGCCGGCGGCACGGACACAACGCATTTCTCTGTTCTCGATCGTGAAGGCAATCGTGTCGCCGGCACCGTGACGCTGAACTCCTGGTTCGGCACTGCGCTGATGGTCACCGGCACAGGGGTGATACTCAACAATGAAATGGACGATTTCGCGGTAAAGCCCGGCGCACCCAACATCTACGAGCTGGTCGGCGCGGACGCGAACAGCGTCGCACCGCGCAAGCGACCGCTGTCGAGCATGACGCCGTCATTCATCGAAACGGACAACGGCCTCCTGATCACGGGATCGCCGGGCGGGAGCTTCATTCCGACGATGGTCCTTCTCGGCACGCTCAATTGGCTTTCGGGTGCCGATGCGGCGGCTGTTGTCGCCGCTCCCCGCTTTCATCACCAATACCAGCCTGACGTCGTGTTTGCCGAGGACGGAGCTTTCACGCCCGAGGAGCGCGCAGAGCTCGAAAAGCGTGGCCACAGCTTCCGCAACTGGCCGCTGACCATCGGCAACATGCAAGTCGTGACTTGGGACTATGCGAAGGGCAAGGTCGACGCGGCCTCGGATCCGCGGCGTGCCGGCGGCTCGTTGGTGCAATAACTGGTCGCCGGCTCAGGCGATTTCAAAAAGATAGTCGACGTGGGACTTCACCGCCCCATTAAAGTCCGTCAGCTTCGGATTTGTCGATTCGATCAGGAAGTATTCGTTCGGTGCGTGCGCGCCAAGACCGTGCGCAAGGCCGAAATGGCCCGCGGCCAGCTTGAGCGGCTCGTCCGTGAACACGAAACCCGGCCAGGAGCCGGCGCGCCGCGGCCACACGATCGGATCGATTCCCGCACGTCGATAGACGCGAGCCTGCGCGAGGACGAGCGCGGAATCAGCCGCCGTGGTTGTCGGGTCATAACCGCCTGTTACGTTGATTTCCAGGTCGCCGAAACCGCGCTTCGCGAGATGGGACTTCAACTTCGCGACCGCTTCCTCGCGCGTCATGTTCGGCACAAGCCTCAGATCGAGCTTTGCCGCCGCCCTGTTCGGCAGTATCGTCATCCCACCCGGTCCAGTGTAGCCGCCGACGAGGCCCTCGATGTTCACCGTCGGCTGTCCGCAGAATTCGCCGAGACTCTGGCGCCAGCTTGCGTCGTGCGCCCAGCGCTTCACTCCCAACGATTGTTTGATCGACGCTTCGTCCATGCGTGCCGCGGCGGTATCAAGCATCGCGTTCTCCGCGGGCGTGAGTGCACGTACGTTGTCGAAGTAACCATCGATCGCCGGATCGCCTGCGGCGTTCACCAGGGTATCGAGTCCCTGGACCAGATGCCATGCCGGACTGTCGACGCGCGCACGATTGCTCGAATGGATCGTCTTCGCAGGGCCACGGCCCCATTTCTCAGCGCTCGAGACGAGTTCCAGCTCGACGACACCCTTGGCTCCGAGTGAAATCGTCACGGTTCCGTCGATCGCTTGCGCGGCGTCGGGCATGTACACGCCGATACAGCGTTCGAGCGCCGCCTTTGCCCGCGGCGATTGCACAACCTGCAAGAAATGCGGAGAGCCGATTTCCTCTTCGCCCTCTGCGACGAGCACGAGGTTGATCGGGAGTTTTCGTCCAGCGCCGCGGATCGCATGCAGCGCGGCAAGGAAGCTGGCCTGCGGACCTTTCTGGTTGACGGCGCCACGCCCCATGACGACCTTGCCGAGGCCCGGCATGTCGACTATCCGGGCTTCCCAGGGTGGCGATTGCCATTCATCGGGATTCGCCTGCTTCACGTCGTACATGAAATAGAGCGCGACTGTGCGTTTCGCGCCGGCATCGAGAGTTGCAAAAATTCCGGGTTGACCATCGGTCGGAATCTTTTCCACGTGCTGAAAGCCGGCATCGCTCAACATGTGCATGGTGAGCGCGCAGCCTTCCACCACGCCGCGATCCTCGGCCGCTATCGACGGCTGGCGGATCCAGTCCTGCAGCCGGGCCACGCCTTCGTCACGGCGGCGCTCGATTTCGCGATAGACCGGATCGAGCCTTGCGGCCGCATCCGCCCGGCGTGCGATCAACACGGTCGCGCCCGCTGCGAGCGCACCTCCGACGAATCGTCGACGAGTGAATGTGTTCATGTCGCGCAGAATAATCCGCGGCACTCTCATCGCACAACGGACGCTCGGGCCGCGGCTACATCTGGCAGAAAGGGCAGTAGTAGGTCGAGCGCTGGCCCTGTGTGATCTTGCGAATCGGCGTGCGGCAAACGCGACAGGGCCGACGGTCGCGTTCGTAGACGTAAAGCTTCTGGCGGAAGTAGCCCGGACTGCCATCGGCGCCCACGTAGTCCCTGAGAGTTGTGCCCCCGACGCGAATTGCGCTCGCAAGTACGGACTTCACCGCGCGTGCGAGGCGGTCCGATTCCTTGCGCGACAAGCTGGATGCTCGCCGGCCTGGCCGGATTCGAGCGCGATACAGCGACTCGCTTGCGTAAATGTTGCCAACGCCCACCACGACGTGCCCGTTCATCAGGAAATTCTTCAGCGCGACCTTGCGGCGGCGACTGGCCGCATACAGGTATTTGCCATCGAAGTTGTCACCCAGCGGTTCGGGACCGACGCTTTGCAGCAGCTTGTGCTTGTTCAGGTCGTCGTCGGTCCAGTGCAGACTGCCGAAACGGCGCGGATCGTTGAATCGCAGGGATTGCCCTGAATCGAGCGTCAGGTCGAAGTGGTCGTGCTTGATAGTTGGCACAGCCGACTCCACTAAACGCAGGCTGCCGGACATTCCGAGGTGCAGGATTAGTGCGCCGCGCTCGCAGTGGATCAGTAGATACTTGGCTCGGCGTCCCACACCCTTGATTTTCTGACCTGCCAGTACGACTTCGAGGTGGGGAGCGACAGGCCAGCGGAGCCTGCGATCGCGCACGATAAGCGTAAGGATTCGCCGTCCCGTGACTGCGGTCTCAATACCGCGCCGCGTAGTCTCGACTTCAGGTAGCTCGGGCATGCGAATGTTGAGTATATTGCCGGGACCGCCGATACACTGAGAGTCCGGCCAATGGGGAGATCGTCGACGTGAACCTGGACTTTCTATATGGGCTATTGCAGCTCAGCGCTCTCGGCTACGTCCTTTGGGGCGTCGCCCTGCTGCAGCTCACGGTCATGGCCGTCACGCTGTACTTGCATCGCGATGCCGCACATCGCTCGCTAGACCTGCACCCTGTGCTGCGACACTTGTTCCGCTTCTGGATCTGGTTGACCTCGGGCCAGATTACTCGCGAATGGGTTGCGGTTCATCGCAAGCATCATGCGTTCTCCGACCGGATCGGCGACCCGCACAGCCCGGTCGTCTTTGGCATCAAGAAGGTGCTCCTCGAAGGCTACGAGCTCTATTACCCGGAATCGCGCAATGCGGAAACGCAGGCCAAGTTCGGCGCCGACACCGTGAACGACTGGGTCGAGCGCAACGTTTACAGCCGGTATCGCAATTTCGGCATCGTGTTTCTCATCCTTGTATATCTGGCATTGTTCGGAGTCCCGGGCATCATCCTGATCGCGGTGCAGCTCGCGGCGATGCCCGTGCTGGCGGCTGGCATCATCAACGGACTCGGGCATCACACAGGATATCGCAACTACGAGTGCGATAATGCAGCGCGCAACATTGTCCCCTGGGGCCTGTTGATCGGCGGCGAAGAGCTGCACAACAATCATCACGCGTTTCCGACGTCGGCCAAGTTCTCGTCACAGCGCTGGGAGTTCGACATCGGCTGGTTCTACATCAAGATCTTTTCCGCGTTAGGGCTGGCACGAGTCAGACGCGTAGCGCCTCAGCCCGTCCTCGCAGTGGAGCGCCGCCTGGTTGATCTCGAAACCGTGCGCGCAGTGATCACCAACCGCATGCACGTGCTTCGAGATTACAAGCGGCTAGTGACGCTGCCGGTCCTGCGTCAGGAATGGTCGAAGCGCATGCCCTCGTTCAGTCTCAGGCGCGCTGCGCGCAAGTTGCTGACTCGGCATCCGGCGCTGTTGGACGGGCAGGCAAACAAGAAGCTCGCGGTACTGCTAGAGGAGAGCCAGATCCTGAATCGCGTGCATGAGTATCGAGACCGCCTGCGACAGATCTGGGAAGGCAGGCACGCGAGTAATGAGCGGCTCATTGATTCGCTCAGGGAGTGGTGTGCGGAAGCGGAGGCCAGCGGCATCAAGGCACTGGAGGAATTCGCCCGGCGCCTGTCGAGCTACAGTCTGCGACCCGCTGTCCGGCGCGCGTAGAGCCGGAGTAGCGCCACCGACTACTTGATCTTCGATTCTTTGTACGCAACGTGCTTGCGTACGACCGGATCGAATTTCTTGGTTTCCAGCTTATCCGGATGCAGGCGCTTGTTCTTTGTGGTCACGTAGAAGTGACCCGTGCCCGCCGATGAAACCAGTTTTATCTTGTCGCGCATCGCTTCGCCTCGCGTTATCCAGGTCTGTTAGATCTTCTGGCCATGAGCGCGCAATTTCGCGAGCACGGCTTCAATCCCATTCTTCTCGATCGTACGCAGGCCTCGCGTCGAAACGCGCAGGCTTATGAACCGCTTTTCCGTCTCCAGCCAGAATCGCTGGGTGTGCAGGTTGGGAAGGAAGCGGCGACGCTTGCGATTGTTCGCATGCGAGACGGTATTACCCGTGATGGGTCGTTTACCGGTGATCTGACATACCCTGGACATCGCTGTGACCTCGAAAAAAATAAATCAATCAATAAGTTAGGAACGTGCAAGGCAAATCGAGCGGCGTATTTAACCAGCAAGCTGGAAGGTCGGCAAGCACAGACCCGGATCGCCGAGAAACACACGCCGCCGATCAGATCAGCCCCCGTTCGGCGAGCGACGTACAGACCCCGTCGCCAACGATCAAGTGATCGAGAAGCCGTATATCGACGAGCGCCAGCGCATCCCGCAACCGTTGAGTGATCAGCTCGTCCGCCTGGCTCGGCTCTGCGACGCCTGAAGGATGATTGTGGGCAAGGATGACGGCTGCGGCGCGATGATCAAGCGCTTCGCGCACAACCTCGCGCGGGTGCACGCTTGCACCGTCGATAGTGCCGCGAAAGAGCTCGTCAAACGCGGTCAATCGATGCCGATTGTCCAGATACAGGCAACAAAACACTTCGTACGGCCGATCCCGCAGACGCGCCACCAGGAAATCCCTCGTTGCCCGCGGGCTCGTCAGGCACGGCCCGGATTCCAGCTGCTGCTGATAGTGTCGCCGCGCGAGCTCGAGCGCTGCCTGCAGCTGCGCGTAACGAGTGTGAGTGAGTCCGCTGACCTTGAGGAACCGTTGTAGCTCGGCCGACAGGAGTCCGCGCAGACCGCCGAATTCCCTCAGCATGTCGTGAGCAAACTCTACCGCGCTGCGGCCCTTGGACCCGCTGCGCATGATCGCACCCAGCAGTTCCGCTTCGCTAAGAGCGGCGGCGCCGTGCCGGAACAGCTTTTCCCGTGGTTGAGTCCGACGCAATGATCGAGTTGTCGCCATCCAGCTATTCTGAACGACAGCTCCTACGATGCCTCGTTCACAAGTATCGCGTTTGCTGAGGAATTCAAGGGATCCGAATGGTGAAGGGCAGATCTCAAAATTCTCGAGTCGAGAAGTGAACGAGATATCCGGCGACGAAAGCAGCGCCCCGGCAGGATGCCGGGGCGCCGAGATTGATCAGTAGTAGATGTTGTATACGGCATCGAGAACAAAGCCTGTTGCGATGGCAGTCAAGAAGACGTCATCGCTTACCCGCACCCAGTAGTAACCACGCGGCGGATCGTACAAGTGATACGACCGGTAGCCATACACGACGTACGGGCGGGCGAAATATGTGCGCGGCAGCCTGTCGCCGCGGTACCAGCCGTGCACGACATACGCGCGCGGCGGGTAGTAGCGTCCAGCCTGATATCGCCCCCGTGAGTAGTCGCGGTGATCGCTGCGTCCACGATCGAAATGCCGATCAGGGCGCGGATCGCGGAAGTCACGCCGCTCACCTCGATCGTGTGCGGTCCGGCCGCCGTTTCGTGTGTTTTGATGTGTCCAATGGGGCGGTGTACCTGCCTGGGCCGCGGTGCCGGCTAGGAGCACGAACAAGAGGACGGCGCTAATAGTGCGTTTCATTTCAGCTCTCCTTCACAGGATCTGGTTGATCCGAATGCGTGCGCACTATTTCAAGCGGCGGCTGACGCGAACCTGAACGTGGCGGTTTAGCTGTCGTTCAGGTTCGGATTCGCGACGACTGTTTTATCAATCAAAGAGTTAGAGGAGAGCTAGATGCGGTTGCCCCTAGCATTGAAGCTATAATCCGGGCCCATGAGTGAGCGTGCGGCAAGACGAGTCATCCTGGGCGTGACAGGCGGGATCGCCGCCTACAAGAGCCCCGATCTGGTCAGGCGACTCATAGAACGTGGTGCGGACGTTCAGGTCGTCATGACCGAATCCGCACAACATTTCGTTTCACCAACGACCTTCCAGGCCGTCTCATCGCGGCCAGTGCGGACAGACCTCTGGGATCCGGCCGCCGAGGCGGCAATGGGACACATCGAGCTGGCGCGATGGGCTTCACACGTTCTCGTAGCGCCGGCGAGCGCAAACTTCATTGCGCGTCTAGCGTCGGGTTTTGCGGACGATCTGCTCGCGACGCTCTGCCTGGCGACAGTGGCGCCAATTATCGTGGCACCGGCCATGAACCGTGTCATGTGGGGGAATGCGGCTACGCAAGCGAATGTTTCAAAACTCCGCGAGCGTGGTATTCGGGTACTTGGTCCTGCAACTGGGGACCAGGCGTGCGGCGAGACCGGAGTCGGGCGCATGCTAGAACCGCGTGAAATCGCTGACTCGGTCGATGCAGCAATTGGAAATGAAGGCGTGCTGGCGGGTCTGAAGGTCATGGTTACGGCGGGCCCGACACGCGAGCGGATCGACCCCGTGCGATTCATAAGCAATCGCAGTTCCGGAAAGATGGGCTTTGCGGTGGCGGCAGCTGCGCGCGAGGCGGGGGCCGAGGTTACCCTCGTCAGTGGGCCTGTCGCGCTGGCAACGCCGTTCGGCGTCAAGCGCATCGATGTTGAGAGTGCCGATGACATGCATTCCGCCGTGCATGCGGCCATCGACGGAACGCACATTATCATCGCCGCGGCCGCGGTTGCGGATTACCGACCGGCGGCTATCGCGGGCCAGAAGATTAAGAAGACACAGGACAACCTCGAACTTGAGCTGACTCGTGCGCCTGACGTGCTGGCATCAGTGACGGCGCTGCCAAGGCCACCGTTCTCGGTAGGATTCGCGGCTGAAACTGAGAAGATTGAGGAGCACGCGCTCGCCAAACTGGAGCGCAAGCGCCTGGACATGATCGCCGCGAATCGCGTAGGTGACGGGCTCGCATTCGACTGCGACGACAATGCGCTGACGGTCCTCTGGCGAGACGGGTCGCGCCGACTCGGTCCGACAGGCAAGGAGGCCCTAGCCCGGGAACTCGTTGCCCTGATAGCGGACCGTTACCGACAGACGAAGAAAGCTTGATTCCATGAGTTCAGATGTCTCGCGCCCCCTCAAGGTCAAGGTCCTTGATCCGCGGGTTGGCGCCGAATTTCCGCTCCCAGCGCATGCGACTGCTGGCTCCGCTGGAGTCGATCTGCGTGCGTGCATCGACGCTCCGCTGGTGCTGCAGCCGGGGGCCAGCGCGCTGATTCCAACCGGCATTGCGATCCATATCGACGACCCTGCGTACGCCGCAGTTCTCCTGCCGCGATCTGGGCTCGGCCACAAGCACGGTATTGTGCTCGGCAATCTCGTGGGGCTTATCGATTCCGATTACCAAGGACAGGTGATGGTTTCCTGCTGGAATCGCAGTTCAGCGCCATTCACAGTGCAACCCGGAGAACGCATTGCGCAAATGGTGCTGATTAGAGTTGCGCAGGTGGCTTTCGAAGTGGTGGAGGATTTCGCCGTTTCCGACCGGGGCGCCGGCGGATTCGGCAGCTCGGGCCGAAAGTAAGCCCTACTGAGTGCGAATGACGGCCTGTGCGGCCTTCAACTCCTTGAATCGCTCGATATCGCTGTGAAACTGATCGCGCAAAGCCTGCTGTTCGGCTCGCTTGGCTACGAGACTCTCTTCCTGCACCTTGATGTCATTCAGCGTCCGAATTAGCTCCTCGGCGAGTTGATCCGGCATTTGGCGCGCATTGGCAGATGTGCTGTACGGCCGGAATATCGAACTCTGCGTGTGCAGCTCGCCTAGCCTCGTGCGTCGGCTGCGCAGATATTGCGCAGTGACTTTGATCTGCCCTTCGATCAGGTCGAGGCGCTGATCGCGAAGCTGTTCGATCTGCTCCGCCGAAAGGTAGGTGCGAAGCAGAATTTCGTCGCGTGCTTGGCTTTGTTGCAGAGCTTCGCGCTTGCGCAGTTCCTCGGCAACCTGCGCCGGCGTCTTCTCGGCTTCCATCGTGCCGATCTGCACACCCTGCTTGTTGAGCACGTCGCGTTGCTGTTTGGAGTATTCGGGTGGAATGGAGTCGCCATAGTGGACAACGCCCTTGTCGTCGACCCAGCGATAAAGCTTTTCAGTGTGCGATCCGGTATTGCCGGGTGTGGTGCTCGCGTCCGCGCTGCTTGTTGCGGCGGTAACCGCCAGCGTCGTGGCGAGGAACAACATCAGGGACGCGCGATGGCACATGACGGCGGAGTTCCAGCCTTGAAATCGTGAGACTTTCCGGCATTTATTCGGCATCGGAAGGCCTCCGACACGACGCGTTATTCTGCATGACCCGCCAGATTTTGCATATGCTGGCCGGGGCAAGTGTGACGCAGCGCACTCCGCTGTTCCTGACATCGGTCGGCATCAATGAATGCCGTAGCGATCGCGATACTCTCGCATCGCGGCAAGATCGGCAGTTCGCCCAGCCTGCTCCAGATGCTCAATCAAGTCATCGAGCGTCACGATGCAGATGCAAGGGGCATGGAATTGCGCCTCAACCTCCTGCACGGCCGAGCGCCGATTCGATTCATGCTGGCCGCGTTCCTGGCGATCCAGGGCGAGTGCGACAGCGGCAAGCTCCGCCCCCGCGCTCCGAATCAGCTGCACCGACTCCCGGATTGCGGTGCCAGCCGTAATGACGTCATCGATGATCATCACGCGCCCTTGCAATGGGCTTCCGATCATGTTGCCGCCTTCGCCGTGATCCTTCGCCTCCTTGCGGTTGAAGGCGAACGGGAAGTTCCGGGCGTGCTCGATCGCCAATGCCGCGGCAGTGGTCGTGACGAGCGGTATGCCTTTGTAGGCGGGACCGAAAAGCATGTCGAACTGGACGGTCGTCGCCGTTATCGCCGCCGCAAACGCATGGCCGAGCTGCGCAATTGCGCGGCCGGTATTGAAGAGGCCCGCATTGAAGAAGTATGGACTGAGGCGGCCGGACTTCAGCTGAAAACGGCGTACCGGGTCGAACCGCAGCACGTTCAGCTCGAGGCAGAGCGCGATGAAATCGGACTTGTAGCTCATGTGTGTCGTTGTGATACTCGCGAGCAGTATAGAAGAGTCGCCCCGACAGTTCTGCATGCGCATCATCACGCTCAACGTCAACGGTATCCGCTCGGCCGCGAGCAAAGGCCTGTTCGGATGGCTCGCGCGCCAGAATGCCGATGTAGTTTGCCTGCAGGAGACGAAGGCTCAGTTGCCGCAGCTCGTGGATCCGTGCTTCCGGCCCAAGGGCTACCATGTCCACTACTACGACGCTGTGCGCAAGGGATACAGCGGGGTGGCGTTATTTTCCCGTCGCGAGCCGGATAAGATCGTGCGCGGATTCGGCGCGCCAGAATTCGACGGTGAAGGACGCTACCTCGAAGCACGCTTCGGTGCGCTGTCGGTTGTCTCGCTGTACTTGCCGTCGGGTTCGGCCGGGCCCGAACGACAAGCCTCGAAATACCGCTTTCTGGCGGCGTTCCGACCGCATCTGGCGTCGCTTCGCGCTTCGCGGCGTGACTACGTCCTCTGCGGCGACTGGAACATCGCGCACCGACCGATCGACCTGCGCAACTGGAAATCGAATCAGAAGAATTCAGGATTTCTGCCGGAGGAGCGTGCGTGGTTCGATGATCTCGTCGGACCCGCGGGCTATGTGGACGCCTTTCGGGAGGTGAATCAGAAGCCGGACCAGTACACCTGGTGGTCCAATCGCGGCGCCGCCTGGGCCAAGAACGTGGGCTGGCGCATTGACTACCAGATCGTCTCCGAATCCTTGCGCGGCCGTGTGCAGAAATGCTCCATATATAAGAGCAAGCGTTTCTCCGACCACGCACCGCTCACGATCGACTACCGCTGTCCATGATGGAAGTGCTCGGGTGACCGACAACGTTCGGCCGGGTCTCGCGGCGCTCGTCGCGAATCGGCGCATGCTCGGTGTGCTGCTGCTGGGATTTTCATCCGGTTTTCCAATCGCGTTCGTCGCAGGCACGTTGCAGGCCTGGCTAAAGACCTACGGTCTCAACATCAAGCTCATCGGGATGGCTACGCTCCTGCAGTTGCCGTACCTGCTGAAATTCCTATGGGCGCCATTCCTCGATCGCTACGCGCTGCCGTTTCTCGGGCGGAGACGCGGATGGATTCTGCCGGCGCAGCTCGTCGCGGCGGCGCTCCTCTTTTGCATGTCGACATTGAATCCCGCCCTGTCGGTTTCGGCCGTAGCCGCCATTGCACTGACGCTCGCATTCGTGGGCGCCTCCCAGGATATCGTCATCGACGCGTATCGCGCCGATATCGTGAGGCCTGAGGAACGTGGACCAGCAGCGTCCGTCACACAGATCGGCTATCGCGCGGCACTGCTCGTCTCAGGCGCCGTCACATTCGTCCTGGCCGATAACATTGGCTGGCCCGCGACATTTCGCATCATGGCTTGTGTGATGCTCGCGACGGTCTTCTTCACGCTCGTCTCGCCAGAACCGCAAGGCGGACGCCCTCCCATTTCGCTGTGGGGCGCGGTGATCGAACCGCTGCGCGAAATTCTGTCGCGATGGCCGCTGTTGCCACTGCTCGCGGTGCTGCTGCTTTACAAAATGGGCGAGGCACTGACCCTTTCCCTTTCCACAGCCTATCTGCAGGACCTCGGCTACCGTCTCACGGAAATCGCCTATGCATCGAAGTTCCTCGGCCAGGTCGCGACCATGGCGGGCGTCATTGCGGGTGGCGTTTGCGTGGCGAAATGGGGCCTCTACCGCTCGCTCGTCGTGCTTGCCATCGGGCAGGTGGTCACAGCGCTGCCTTATCTGCTCCTGTTGATGGTCGACAAGACGCTGCCCGCGATGTACCTGACGGTGATCGTGCAGAATCTCGGCGACGGCATGGGCACCGCCGCATTCACGGCGCTGCTTATGGCAATGTGCAACGTGCAATTCAGCGCCTTTCAATACGCGCTGCTGTCTTCGATCTCAGCGTTTCCGCGAGTGTTTCTCGGCCCGATCGCCGGCTACATCGTGGCAGATGTCGGTGGATGGGGGACGCTCTACACGACCTGCGTCATCATCGCTCTGCCAGGTCTGTTCGCCCTTCGGTTCCTGCGCGACCGCATCATGAGTGTGGATCGCCCGACGGCGCCGTGATCGAAATCGATCTCAGCCGCGTATTGTGCCGGCTCGCGGACCTTGCGGACCCCGGCGCACGTTCGTTCTCGGCCGGAGGAGGCGAGTGGCCGCTGCGCGGGTTCCTTGTGCGTAAGGGAAACAGCGTCGTCGCATACATCAATCATTGCCCGCATCAGGGGCATCCGCTCAATCTCAGGCCCGACGCATTCCTGACGCCCGATCGCTCGCTGATTCTTTGCTCCTCGCACGGAGCGCTCTTCGAGATTGCCACGGGTCTGTGCGTCGGCGGGCCATGCGCAGGTCAGACGCTCATGCAGATTCCCATCCTGATCGAGGCGGGACTCGTCATGCTGGGCGATGGCGCCGAGCGGCTCGCATTGCAGGAATAAGCGGAAGCCGAACTCAGCGACCGCGTTCGAGAAACCCCAGAGGGCCGGCCCACTGGCGGTCCTGATTCTTGTCGTCTTCTTCGCCCGAGTCCTCGGGCTCCATGTCGACGGAGCCAGACCAGTCCTCCGGAGCCTCCGCCGCTTCAAATGCCTTGTCCTGGCACTGCGACTCCCAGGAGTCGAAATCGATCTCCTCGATGGTCCCGTCGAAGTGCTGAATGTCGATGGTTTCATCGTCGTCGTCGATCGCGACGACTTCGAACAGGTCGCCGTTGGTGCGGCGGTACCAGTCTCCAACTTCCGCGTGCGGGTCCGACATGACCGACTCCTTGCCTGAACTCATCGCCAACCGTGCGTCGAAGCGATCGCCGCTGCTATCCTTCGCGCCTATTGCGGTGAGCCCACGACGACGGATTGCGAACGCCAATTCATTCTGTGCCCCAACCTGAGTGCGCGGCAACCCCGAAATCCAGTGTCAGCGCCTGATTTCTCCTGTCGCAGAGCACCATGATCGAAGAAGTTATCAAGTTTTCCGTCGTGTTCTTCGCGGTCGTTGAACCGGTTTCTCTCATTCCGATCTTCGCCGCAATGACCGAAGGGGCAAAGCCTGAATACACGCGGCGCATGTCGGACAAGGCCGTCATGGTCGCCGGAATCATCCTCACGCTTTTCGCGTTTGGAGGCGCCGCATTCCTGAAGGTCATGGGGATCACGCTGAACTCATTCCGGATCTTCGGTGGCCTGGTTCTCTTCCTTATCGCACTCGACATGGTCTTCGTCCGTCAATCCGGTGCGCGCACAGCGACGACGATCGAGCAGGACGAGGCTCGCCATCGCGACGACATCTCGGTGTTTCCGCTGGCCTTTCCCTTTATCGCCGGGCCGGGCGCACTCGCGACCATACTCCTCACGTTTGGAGCCCACGGGCATCAGCCAGTCCTGTTCGCGGCGTTGATGGGCGTCGTCGCAGCTGTCCTTCTTATTACTCTCCTGCTGCTCAGAATCGCGCCAGCTGTCAATCGCATCATGGGAATCACGGGCGCCAATGTCATTGGCCGCCTCTCGGGAGTCGTGCTCGGCGCGCTCGCCGTGCAGTACGTGGTCGACGGATTGAAGGCTAGCTTCGGCTAGCCGGGAACTCACGCCTTCCGGCGAAATGCCAGGTCCCAGACCGAATGGCCGAGGCGGGTTCCTCGCCTCTCAAAGTGCGTGAGCGGCCGGGTCGCGGGACGCGCGCAATAACCGCCCCCGATGTCGAGATTGTCCAGCGTGACGCACTCGCGCAGCGTTGCGAGCATCTGCTCGGCATAGTCGCGCCAGTCCGTCGCAAGTCGCAGAACGGCGCCCGGCTTGAGCTTGCGGGCCGCAAGTTCAACGAACGGCGGCTGTATAAGACGGCGTTTGTGATGCCGCTTCTTCGGCCAGGGATCGGGGAAGAATATCTGCAGTTCATCGACGCTCGCATCGGCCAGTTGTTCGCCAAGTACCTCGACTGCGTCCCGACAGATCACACGCAGGTTCTCGAGATCGAGCGTAGATGCCTCGAGCAGCAGCTTTCCGATTCCAGCCCGGTGTACTTCAATTCCGAGAAAATCCGCATCCGGTGACGCTGCGGCCAGCGCCACGAGGTTCTCACCATGCCCGAATCCGATCTCGACGACGCGTCGCGCCCTGCGTCCGAAGATCGAATCGAGATCGAGCGGATCCGTCGCATCGATCGCGAAGTGTGACCAATGCTCTGCGAGCGCGCGCCGCTGCGCGTGCGTGATGCGGCCGCCACGCAAGACAAAACTGCGCACGCCACGGCGGTGTTCGATGTCCGACATGGGATTCCGCGTTCGCCGCTACCGATGCAGCGGCCAGAATAGCGCGAAGCAGCTGGCGAGGCTCCGGCCAACAGATGGAACCGTCGCACACGCCCGGAGGCTCAGAATTGATAGCGACCGGACAGGCTGACGACGCTGATGTTATAGGAGGGTGAGCCCTGTCCCAGACTCATGACGTTTGGGATGGTCGATGGCGTCACGCCATCGACGCTCCAGTCCTCGCTCTGGTAATTCTCATACCAGTAGGTGAGGCGCAGCGACAGACGCTTCTTCGGCCGGTAGGTCGCGTACAGCTTGGCGCTGCTCAGGCGACTGGTAAGGTCGGGGAACCCCACCAGCGCACCTTTCATGTCGATCTCGCCGGTCGAGCGTGAATACGTATAGTCGGCTCCGATGTCGAGTTTCTCGCTGGCGCGGTGCCGGATTCCGGCCTCCGCTGTCTCGATCGTATCCTTGTTGCTTGCGAACCAGAGCGGTGCGCCGGGGATGAACTCGGCATTGGCCTGCGTCGACTCGATCTGCTCGTGGCTCAGGTAGCAGGATGCAGTCGTGTTCTCGGACAATGTAAAGGCGGCATCAGCCGCCACGGCTCCAGATCGACTATCGAGCAGCCCGATGACCGACTTGCCGTAGTTGTCCCAGGACAGGTTGGATTCGAGGCCGAGACTGATGCGCTCGCTGAGCGCAACGTCGACGCGCAATTCCACCAGGTCACGGTCGCGGTCTGCCATATTGTACTTGCGCATCAGCGGATTCTCGGGCGAAACGATCTCCGCTACGGCGGTGTAATTGGAGATCGTGCGCAGCGCATGCGAACCCTTGAGCATGATGTCCATTCGATCATTCGCCCGTGCCGTAGCCTTGCCCCAGCAGGTATCCTCGTGCGTGCGGTTTACTTCCTGCAGATCGCGCTCGTATTCGTCGAAGTCGCAACCCGCATCGATCCGCAGCGACCGCGTAAGCGCATAGCCGCCGTCGACTCTGGCGAGGGTGTGCGTCGAGCTGTACGGTAAATTCGTGCGCGGCACCGCCGGCATCACGTCGGTGGTAATCCCGTCATAAATCGCCTGCGGCGTCTGATTGTTCCGGTCGTCATAGGTAAAGGCAGCGTTGAATCGCAGCTTGTCCGTCAATGCGGAGGTGATCTTCAGGTTCCCCGTCATTGTATCGACGCGTCCGTCGAGCGAGCTGCGCGGCAGCGGCTGCGTCGTCAGACTGGCATTGATCGTATACGGGAGGAACGCGTCATCCTGCGTCATGCGCCCGAATGCGATGTCGGCCGTGGCGTGCGTATTCTTGTTGAACTCGTAACCGGCGGACACGACCAGTTGATGAAATTCGTTGCTTGGCGCCAGCGCGCGCAGCCCAACGGTCGCGCCCGGCACCAGCGGAACGTACGGATTCGCCCACGTCAGAGCTTCATCATCGTTCTTGAAGATCGACCCGTAGTACGCGAATCGAACCTGCAGCCGCGACCGACTGTATGCGGCGGAAACAGTCATCTGGTTGGTGTCGTACTGGACAGGCATCCCGAGCTGCGACGAATTGAATACGAATGAGCCGGCAGTGCCCAGCGTGCCCGTCTTCTCTTCGTGACGGAATGCGACGGCGAACTCCCAGTGTACCGCGCGAGTGAACGCAGCTCCGAGATCGACGGTGCGGCGCTTCGTTTCAAGGTCGACGCCAGTGAGGCTCGTGGCAAGCGACGGCATCGTGCCCGTGGTCGCGCCCGGCACCCAGCCGGGCGGCAGCGTCAGCGAGCGGCTGCCGAGGCCGAGAAACGGTGAAAGCGCAGTGTCCGTTATATTGTGCGGCAGCTCCTTGTAGCCGAAAGATAGGCGGTAGCTGCCCTGCTTGCCGCCTTCCGCATCGAGCGATCGTGTATCGATACCGAGGTCCTTCAAGGTCAGGTCGAGCCACGAGCCTTCCTTGCTGCGATAGCGCGCTGTCGCGTTGCCGATGACGAACCCGCCCTGATCCGTGAGGCCTGTGTATTCACCGAACTTGAAGGAATCGTCGGAGACGTAGCCTGCCCCGAGCTCGGCGTTCGCGTCGAATCCTTCCTCAAACGGGCAGTATTTGCAGACCCACTTCGACGTATCCACGGCAGGAGCATCTTGCGCCACCGTCCGCGCCGGCGCGGACAGGATCATGGCTGCGACCATGAGCGCGAATCCCGCCCTGACACCGATCCCGAAGTCGTTGCTGCTCATGACTGCGTCCTATCTCATCAGCTTCACGCCCGAGGGATCATTCGTGCCGTGAATCTGCGAATGGCAATTGAGACAGGCGCCGGTGAGCAGGAACCCGGACGGACTGCCGCCCGGAAGACCCGCTCCGGTACGGGCGACACTTGGGTGCCCACGCTGCGAGTGGCATTGCTGGCAGAGGAGCGGCGCGCGCTTTACGAGTAGCGTCGGATGTATGGAACCGTGCGGCGTGTGACAGTTCGTGCAGTTCTCTGCCACCGGCGCGTGTTCCCACAGGAACGGACCGCGCTTCTCCGCGTGACAGGTGTAGCAGGTCTCGTTGAGCGTCGGTTTGATCAGCAACTTCGCCGCGATCGCCCCGTGTACCTCGTGGCAGGAATTACATGCCATCTGCCCGAAGCGCACCGGGTGAACGGATGGTTTGTCGAACTCCGCACGCTGGCGCTTGTGGCAGCTGAAGCAGACATCCGGCTGCTCGGCCATCGCCAGAACCGAATCGTGGGTTGCGTGAATAATGTGGCAGCCGACGCAGGCGACACTGTTGCCGCCGTGCGGGCTGCCCTTCCAGGCAACACGACTCTCATTCTCGTGGCACCCGAGGCAGATCTGATTCTGCTTCTCGACCGGCACCCAGGAATCGGCGCCAAACTTGATGATCGGCGCCTGCTTCTGTCCTTCCGGGACTTCCTTGGCGTGTTCCGCTCCGGGTCCATGGCAGCTCTCGCACTGCAATTTGGCAAACGGGGTGCGCGGGTCACTCTGCTGGGCATGTTTCGTCTTGAAGATCGAGAAGACTGGAAACTTCGAGTCTTCGTCATGGCATTTGATGCAGGTATCGGCACCCTTGCCGGTGTACGCCGGTTCGCTCTTCGCGTCGGTTTCCGCCCCGCCGGCTGCGACGGGCGAGATCAGGCACATCATGAGCAATGCGGCGGCAATCGGGTCGCAATTTTTTCTAATGGCCATGATCAGTTGTCAGTCAGTTCGACTTGGCTTGGCCTGCGCGCTGCGATCCGGCTTGGCGTGCTGTATGGCGATGATGCGGTGGCGGATCGCCTGGTAGGTACCGGCTGGAATGATCCTGTCTGTGACCAGGCCGGCTTTGGTCAGGTAAGGCCTGCCGGCGATGATCCGTGCGGCCTCGGAGTTCCCGATTCCCGGCAGCGTCGTCAACTGCGCCAATGTGGCGCTGTTGATGTCGACAACGGCCGGTCGCACCGCCGGGTCCTTGCCCACGTCTGCGGGCAACTCGCCGGCAAATGACAACGTCACCAGCCCGATCAGCACCGTCACCCTTGCCCACGAATACACGACCGGCTACTTCGCGTGCATGACCTTGATGTCCGCGACGTGGCCAGGGGCGTGGCAGATCATGCAAGTCTCCTGCGTCGCCAGCGCGGTGCTGCGCGCTACGTAGATGGATGCGCCATTCTCTTCCATGTGCGTGCGCGCCAACGACGAGTCATGGCAGGCAAAGCACGCTGTCGCGATCGGCGAGTTCACCAGCGTCGTGCCGGCCGCGGCGACACTCTCTCCAGGCAAGATCGTATAGAACGTGCCGTCGGGCGTGCAGGCATTGGTGCTTGTGATCCCTGTGTTGAAACTGAAGCCGATGCCGTAGTTCGCAGTGGCGGCTGCGGTCGATTGGGCCACGTAGGGCGATAGACCGTAGGCCGAGAGTGGCGTGCCGACAGAAGCCGTCCCAGCGATGCACGCTGTGGCAAGCGAATTGACCGTGTTGTTGAGTTTCCAACCCGGAATCGTTGCGCCGTCGGCTGGGAAGATGCCGGTGGCTACCGTGCGGTACAGCCGGTTGGGCAGGGCGCTCTGAGCCGCGCTCGAACTGAAGTCGTACCCGCCGCGGATATGGCAGCCTTCGCAATTCTTCAGCACGCCGGGAAACTTCACGTCGGCGAACGATTCGTCCACGGCCTCGGAATGCCAGGTGAACGGCTCCGTGCGCTTGTTGCCCGCATGGATCGAATGGATGTAGCTGGTGGAGTCTGCCGACCAGCCACTGCTGGTCTGATTCGGACGGTGGCAGAAGGCGCAGCTTTCGCCGTCGTTGCGCTGTCCGCCGTGGAATGCGTCCGCGGTAAACGCGCCGAGTTCCTGGTGACACTTATTGCAGCGTGCGTCTTCGACGATCTGCCGACGGCCCGTGTAGCCGCTTGCCACCTTCTTTGCGTCGGGTGCGATGACGATCAGGCCGCCTATCATGTTCGGCATGCCCGCCGTCAAACCGGTGGTTGCCGTAGCGGCCGCAACCGGATAGTTGCCCAGGTTGGTCTGTGTGAGCGGCAGCGTGCTCGTCACGCTGTACGAGTAGCCCACGCCACCGGTCAGCATCTTCGCGCTAGTGGGAATCGTCACGCCGGTGAGCGTGGCGGTGTAGTACCCGTCCGTGTCGGGGCCCGTCAGTGTGCCCTTTCCGGCGCCGGACGCCGTGCCGTTCCAGAGGCTCCTCACATAGCTGTTGGCGGTGGCGTTGAAATCGGCCGGCTCGGCGATGCCATCCTGCGGCACTGAGAAGACGAAGTACACACTGGGCGAGCCCATGAAGTTAACCCAGATCTCTTGCGTGGCGACCGGCTGCGCTGCGTCGAAGACTTTGAAGTCCGTCCGCGCGCCGTTCTGCAAGATGCGGAACACCATCACCGGTTGCCTGCTCGCGTTGACCGATGCGCTTTTGATGTCGTAGCTGACCTTGATCGCACCCGCCGGCAGCCGGCTCGTGTTCGACGCGATCCAGGCCGCGTTGGTGTTGGCATTGCCGCCGTTGACATGCAGCGCACTTTCCGTGTTCGGCGGCGTGACCGGAAGATGCACGATATCGATGGCGCCCGGCGTGTGGCAGGTGGTGCACATCGAATCATCGGACTGCGACATGCCGCCGTGCGCAAAGCCGTCGAAACTTGTCGTTGACGTCAGTCCCTTGAACGCGTCAGCGATGGTCACGCCCATTCCGGTCGCATAGTCGATGCCGTCGTGACACCCGCCGCAGGCACGGCGGCTGGGCGCGTTCTTCCAGTTGTCGCCCTGCACGGTTGGCGCCGTCGAGGTAGCCGAGCCGTCGTGGCACTTGGTGCAGTTGCGCAGGTCTTGCGGGAACAGCACTTCGTTGTACTTCAGGCCGCCGTAGTTGTAGTTCTTTCTGGCGAGAAATTCGCCCATATGAGTATGGTGAATGTGGTTCGGCAGGTTGCCGATCGCGCGGTCGTAAACCCGCTCGGTCGTCGAGGTGTATGTCAACGTGCTGGTGTCGATCGTTGCCTCCGTGCGCCCGTACTTGCGCTGCTCGGTGTGGCACACCACGCAGTAGCGCGTATCGTTCCTGTTGCCACCGTGAAAACCCGCGCCCGAGCTTTCCGGGTCGTCGCCGGGGATGCCGCCGAGCTTCTGGTGACACTCATTGCACTTCGCCGTGGCGACGATATCGCGGCCGGAGTCCTCTGGCGGCTGCGATTGCCCCTGGGCAGGGATGAAGTCGTAGATCGTGTCGACCGGGTTGGTCAGCGCCACGCCGGGATAGCCGCTGATCTCGACGCCATTCGGGGTGTTGTTGCCGGTGCCTGGGGCATTGCCGGAAAGCTGGATCGTCAGCCGGTGCACGAGAGTTGGATCATAGGTCAGGTCACCGAGGTCAGCCTTGTTGTTGGCCCCACTGACCGTCATCGCGCTGACCTGCGCCTTGATGTTGGGGACGTCACGGTAAAACGTGTACGTATAGGTGCCGTCGCCGTGGTCGACCAGCGTTCCAGTGTTGTCGGTCGACGGCCGTGTCGGCGCCGCAGCTGCGGTCGTCGTCGGCACGGTCGTCACCATGTAGCTCACCCACTGGCTCGGACTGCCATCGCTGCCCGGCACGAGCTTGGCCATCGCAAATGCAAGGTTAGTCAGGCCCGGCACGGTGGCCGTCGAGCTCTTCGAAGTACTGCCGAGCCCCTTCACCGGGGTATCCGTGTCGTCGGTCACGCGGAAGTTGACGACAGGCGGACTGCTGATGCTGACGCTCGTCACGGTCACTTTCAGCGAAAGCGCAGCCCAGTTCGCGGCGTCCGTATCGCTCGACGGCGCCGCATTGCTCGGGATGGTGATGACCGCGCCCGGGTTCGATCCCGGTGGCCCTGGCGGGCCCGGCGGGCCTACGGGGCCAGTTGCGCCGGTGTCGCCGCTACCGCCACAGCCCGTTAGCGCCAGAATTGCGAGAAAGAGCGATAGCGCTCGAAAATTCGTTCTTAGCATGGCACCCCCACTCTTCATGGCCGCTCTTTTGTCGCATTTTCATCGCGAGGGCCACGGCCGAGGTAGTCGTGCAACTACGTTGGCATGTAGGGGTTTACCACTATGGTGCGCAGCTGCCGAATTGGCAGAGGATTGCGTCGCGAAAATGAGACCGGGGCGGCTCGAACGATGCGCAACCGTAGCAGGAACGTGGAGATCGAAATCATGTGGACGGCAAAGAAATATGGCGGATGGGCGTCGCTCACGTGCCTGGCGTTGCTCGGATTCGCACTCGCGGGCGGAGCCAGGGCGGCCGACGTCAACGCGGTGCTGGAAAACTGTGCGGGCTGCCATGGCAAGGACGGAGCCAGCACGGAATCCGACGTGCCGATCATCGGTGGCTATTCGGCGAAGTATCTGACCGACAGCCTGGCGAACTACAAGAACAAGGCACGGCCCTGTCCCGAAGTGAAGTACCGTTCTGGCTCGCACAAGGGCGAAGCGATGGACATGTGTACGGTCGCCGGCAAGCTGGCCGACGCGGACGTCAAAGGAATCGCGGACTATCTCTCCGCAAAGCCCTTCGTCCGTGCCAAGCAGAACGCCGACGCGGCCAAGGCAGAACGCGGCAAGAAGATCCAGGAGGGGCACTGCGAGAAGTGTCATGACGCCGGCGGCAGCAGCCCCGACGATGACGCCGGCATCCTGGCGGGACAATGGATGCCCTATGTGCGCCACACTTTCGAGGAATTCAAGTCAGGACAGCGACCGCTGCCGAAGAAGATGAAACCCAAGTTCGACGAACTGAGCGCCGACGACATCGACGCGCTGATCAACTATTTCGGTAGCTTCAAGTAGGCCGGGCCGAGCGCCGGCGCGGAGGGAGTGCGCATGGCAAGTTCATCCGCTGGCGACGGCCCGAAACCGGAGCCGCGTTCTCTCTGGCACAACCGCCGCAAGTGGTACCTCCTCTGGATGCCGCTCGGCGGCCTCGTCATGTTCATTGCCGGCATCATTTTCTGGGGCGGATTCCACACGGTGCTGGAGTGGACCAACACCGAAACATTCTGCGTCTCGTGTCACGAGATGCGGGACAACGTGTACCAGGAGTACAAGGAGACGATCCACTACAAGAATCGGACGGGCGTCCGGGCAACCTGCCCCGACTGTCACGTGCCGAAGCCGTGGATCCACAAGATCGTGCGCAAGATCCAGGCCTCAAACGAGCTCTACCACAAGGCCGTCGGCACCATTGACACCCGGGAGAAGTTCGAGAGCCACCGTCTCGAGCTCGCCGAGCATGTCTGGGCGACGATGAAGGCGACCGATTCACGCGAATGCCGCAACTGTCACGCGTTTGAATTCATGGATCTCGAGATACAGGACAAGAGCGCGCAGAAGAAGCACACGCTCGAATTCATCCGCGAGAGCGGCAAGACCTGTATCGACTGCCACAAGGGTATTGCGCACCACCTGCCCGAGGGTTACTGAAACCAGGGTGATAGGGCCGACCGCCGCCGCCGGGGGCCCGTGTTGCGACTCCCGCGAGGGGCCGACTAGAATCGGCCGCTCTGGCGGGTGTAGTTCAATGGTAGAACTGTAGCTTCCCAAGCTACTAACGTGGGTTCGATTCCCATCACCCGCTCCATCAACGATAACTGGGGGCGAACCATGGCACTCGTCGACTGGTCGATCGAAGGGACGGAATTCTCTAACTGCAACTGTTACGTCGGCTGTCCTTGCCAGTTCAATGCGCTGCCTTCGCACGGTCATTGCCGAGCGCACACATTCGTGCAGGTCGACAAGGGCCATTTTGGCAAGGTAAAGCTCGACGGCACGCGCTGGGGCATGCTCGCCATGTGGCCGGGCCCTATCCACCTCGGCAAAGGAACCTTTCGGGCCGTCATCGATGAGCGGGCGAGCGCCGAACAGCGCGCGGCGCTCGATGCCATCGCGCACGGTCGCGAGACGGAACCCGGCACCCTGATCTGGAACGTCTTTGCCGCGATGATTACCCACAACCTGCCGACGCTCTATAAGCGTATTGAACTGAAGATTGACGTGAAGCAGGGCACGGCAGCGCTCGCCGTGGCGGGGCTCATCGATTCGAGTTCGAGCCCGATCAAGAATCCCGTTACGGGAGCGGCGCATCGCGTGCGCGTCAGCTTGCCGACCGGCTTCGAATACTCGCAGGCCGAATTCACGGCCGGGAACGCGAAAGCACAGGGGGAAATCGACCTGCAGTTCGACAATACCCACGCGCACCTTTCGCAAGTCCACTGGAGTACGCACGGCGTCGTCCGCTGACGGTAATGCGCCCATGACCGGGCGCAGCGCGCTCGAAGCGGCGCTGTTGCGGGACCGCTGGCTCGTCGGCGGGTCGCTTGCCGTTGCTGTTCTGCTCGCTTGGGCCTGGATTGTCCCTATGGCGATCGACATGTACGGCAGCATGTCGGGAAGCGCCGCGTGGATGATGGCTCCGCAGGATTCCCTGCGCGGTGATCTGCTCCTTTTCGCCATGTGGCTCGTGATGATGTGCGGCATGATGTTGCCGTCAGCCACGCCGGCACTCCTTATCTATGCTGCCGTCATTCGGCGCAGCGAACAGAACGCCGGCGCCGCAGCACGCGTCTACGCCTTTGCCGGCGGCTACCTCGTGGCCTGGACCGCCTTCAGTCTCATCGCGACGCTTGTGCAGCGCGCACTCGCCGACCAGCTCCTGCTGTCGCCGATGCTGGAATTGCGAAGTCCGGTGCTCGGCGGTGGTCTGCTCGTCGCGGCGGGCATCTATCAACTCACGCCGGTCAAGCAGACCTGCCTCCGATCCTGCCAATCGCCCGTGAGCTTCATCACCTCGCATTGGCGGCCCGGCCGCGCTGGCGCGTGGCGCATGGGACTCGAACACGGCCTTTATTGTCTTGGGTGCTGCTGGGCGCTGATGCTGCTGCTATTCGTGGGCGGCGTCATGAATCTCGTCTGGATTGCCGCCATCACTATCTTCGTGCTGCTCGAACGGTTGTTCCCGGCCTGGGTCCGCGGTGGCCGGCTGAGCGGCATTCTGCTGATCGGCGCGGGACTTTGGTTCGCCTTTCGATGAGCGGGGCGCAGCCACGACTCGCTTCACTCGATGCATTCCGCGGCTTCACGATCGCCGCCATGATCCTCGTGAACAATCCGGGCGACTGGGATGCCGTTTACGCGCCGCTGCGTCACGCGGAGTGGAACGGCTGCACGCCGACCGATCTGGTCTTTCCATTCTTTCTCTTCATCGCCGGTGTTGCCCTCGCGCTCGCAACAGCGTCGGCGAGGGACAGCGGCGTTGCGGGTGCCCGATTCCTGCGCAAATGCTGGATGCGCGCACTGATTCTCATCGGGCTCGGTCTCCTGCTGAACGGCTATCCGGACTTCGACCTTGAGCGCTGGCGAATTCCCGGTGTGCTGCAGCGGATCGGCCTTGTGTTCGGCATCGCTGCGATCCTTGCCGTGTATCTGCGCGCAAGAGGTTGGTTGATCGCGGCCTGCGCGCTGCTTATCTCCTATGCCATGCTGCTAAGTTGCGGCGGAGATCTGTCACCAGCCGGCAATCTTGGCGCGCACCTTGATCGGGCATTATTCGGGACTCACCTGTGGCGCCAGACATGGGATCCCGAAGGTTTGCTCGGTACACTGCCGGCGACGGCGACCGTGCTCATCGGATTGCTGACCGGAGACTGGTTGACCCGGGTGGACGATCGTCACCGCGGCGCGCGCAATCTCTTTGTCGCTGGCATCGTCTTGCTCGTGGCAGGTCTCTCCTGGCATCCGTTCCTTCCGATCAACAAGAATCTGTGGTCGCCGGCCTACGTTCTCGTCACCGCGGGAGCGGCACTCAACCTGTTCGCCGTCGCCTACTGGTTCATCGATGTTCGCGGCTTGCGCACCTGGGCACGTCCCCTGATCGCCATCGGCATGAATTCGATTGTTCTCTACGTGGGTTCGGAACTTCTGGCGGCGACGCTTTGGCGCGTCATCGAGGTCGGCGAACCCCCGATCTCGGCCTCCGCATGGCTCTTTCTCACTGTCTTCCTGCCCTGGGCAGGGCCGCTCAACGGCTCGCTTGCCTACGCCCTGGCCAACGTTCTCCTTTGGTATCTGGTGGCGGAAGCGTTCTATCGCCGCAGGATCTTTTTCAGCATCTAGCCTCGCAACGCACTGCAAAGCGTGAGGCAGTGCTCACTCGAGTCGCAACACACGGTCTGCACTCGGGAAAACCACTCAAGAATCGTTTCGCAGCACCGTTAAGGGACATAAGGCGCCGCGCTCCCGTTGGGAGAGCGGTCGCTCGCAGTTGCGCATGAAAGGAGGCGCATTGATCTCACTGATGCCGAGATCCCGCAAAAGCGGCCTGCGTGGCGGCGTGCATGCCGGCGCGGATCACGTTTCTTTGGCGGTTGTCCGCCGCGCGCGCGGCCAGCGGCCGCGTCTCGAGCATTGCGTCGTGGTGCCGTATGGCGCCACGTCCACGGACATTCCAGGGCTTGAGGCCGCCGCGCGGGCCCTCGATCTTGATCGCATGGCGGTCACCGCGTCATTGAGCTACGAGGACTACCAGCTCGTGATGGTGGAAGCGCCCGACGTGCAGGCGGGCGAGCTGAAGTCGGCCGTGCGCTGGCGGTTGCGCGATGCCATCGACTTTCATATCGACGACGCCATCGTCGATGTCTTCGAACTGCCAGCGCAAGAACGACGCGGGCAGGTGCGGATGATGTATGCCGTCGCCGCGCGGAGCGCGGCCGTCGCGCGCTGCTCGGCGATGATCGCGCCGGTCGCCCCCGATCTCGAAAGCATCGATATCCCCGAGCTTTGCCTCAGAAACATCAGCGCGCTCCTGCCGCAGGATCAAATCGGCGTCGCGCTCCTCGTGCTCGAGCCGACGCATGGTCAGCTGGTCCTGACGCGTCAGGGCGTGCTGCATCTTGCGCGTCACGTGGAGTTTGCACGCGCTGGCGCCAGCGAGTCCGGCGCGGATGTGGCCTCGCCAGCCGCCGGTTCGATCGACGCCGGCGCGCTCGCGCTCGAATTGCAGCGCTCGCTCGACTATTACGAGAGTTCGCTCGGCCAGACACCGATCAGCGATCTCGTGATTGCACCGAACTCGCCGCAAGCGGCTGCACTTGCCACGGATCTTGGCCGCGAAACGAGCCTGCGTGTTCACCTGCTCGATCTCTCCGGCGTTCTCGATTGCCGCGAGCAGCCGGCCGCCGAACTGCAGCAAACCTGCCTGTACGCCGTCGGCGCCGCGCTCCGGGACGACGCTCCGGCGCTCTAGCGCGGTTCCCGTCATGCGCCAGCAGATCAATCTCTATCAACCGATCTTTCGCGCCGAGCGGCGGATCTTCTCCTCGCGCGCCATCGCGCTCGGCGTCGTTGCGATTGCCGTTGCGCTGGTCGGACTCTGGGGCTACGGAACCTGGAAGATCGGGCGCCTCGAGCGGGAAGTCACCGAGATCGCGAAACGGGATCGGCTGCGCACGGCCAGCCTCGAAACCGGCGGTGCCGCCCTCGTCGCGCATGCTAACCCTGCGGAAATCGAATCGCGCATCAAAGCGCTGAGCGATGAACTCGATCGCCGCGCGCGAGCCCTCGCTGCCCTGCGCTCCGGCGCGGCCGGCACGACCGAAGGTTTTGCAGCACGCCTTGAAGCGCTTGCGCGTCGTCGCGTCGACGGACTCTGGCTCGAGGGACTCTCGTTTGGTGCCGCCGGCCGCAGCATGTCGGTGTCGGGCGCCACGGTCGACTCGCGCCTCGTGCCCCGCTATCTCGAAGAGCTTCAGCAGGAACCCGCGCTCGTCGGGCGCACGCTTCGATCGTGTCGAGATCGCGGAGGCTGCGGCGACCGCCGGCAAGCCAACGTCCGGGCCGCTTCTCTTTCATCTCTCGGACTCCAGGCTCGAGCGCAAGCGCTCGGCGGACTCAGGCTCATGAGCGCCGCGAGCTACGTCGAGACGATCGCGACCCGCGTCAACGGCATGACTTTGCGGGAGCGTGCGCTCGTGTTCGCCGCCGCCCTCGGGTTCGTCGCCCTGCTATGGCAGCAGACGCTCATGGGGCCGCTCGAGCGACGCGAACAAGCTGCGCAATCCGTTCTCGAAGCGCTCGCCTCGAGTGCCAATCCCTCGAACGCCGCGGGCGTGGCGGCGGTCGACGTTGCGTCGGCGCGCCTGAACGATGCCGTACAGCGCGAGCAGACCGTGCGTCTGCGCCTGAACAGCGTGAACAGCGAACTTGGCTCGGAGGCGGCGGTTCTGCTGCCGCCTGATCGCGTAGTGCAGGTCGTGCGCGACGTTCTCGCCGGCCAGCAGGAATTGCAGCTCGTAAGCCTGCGCAATCTCCCACCGCTGCCGCTCGTGCCGGCGGACAACGCGTCGACACCTGCAACCGGGCCTTTCCTGCACCCTGTCGAGATTACGGTCGCCGGCGACTACCTGAGCGTGCTTGCGTACCTGAAGTCGCTGGAGCGTCTGCCCTGGCACTTCTACTGGCGCGCCCTTGACCTGAAGGTCGAGAAGTTCCCGCGCAATGTCGTGCGGATCGAGATCGCGACGCTCGGAACCGAGCCGGAGTGGCTGGGCGTCGGCGCGTCGGCGCGGCCTCTCGCGGCCGCCCAGCGGCCTGCCGGAGTGGCGCCATGATCGCCGGTCGCCACATGAAGGTGGCAACCGCGCTGCTTCTGGTCGCGGGTGCCGTTGTTGCAGGGCCGCTCGCCGATCCGACACAGCCCTATAACGTGAAGCGCACGGCCGGTGCTCGCGTCGTCACCGAGTATTCCGTGTCCGCCGTGTTCACCTCCGCTGAGCGCCGGGTAGCGATCGTCAACGGCAAAGTCGTGACGGCGGGCGACCGGCTCGGCGATGCGCGAATCATAGAGGTGCTCGCCGATGGCGTGCGCTACGAGCGTCACGGACGCCAGTACACGATTCGCATCGCATCGCTCGCCATGAAGGTGCGCACGAATCCCTCCAAAACCGAGACGGCTCGAGCCGAGTCGCATACCGCCGAGTCGCATGAGGTTTCGCCATGAGCACGCGTCGCATTCGTGGTTTCGTCTGGCTGCTGCTTGCCTGCAGCGGGTTCACCGCCGCGATCGCCGCGGATGCTCCCGTCCAGGAGGAGCGCTTCGACATCGAGGTGAATGCCGCGCCCGCCCAGTCGTTCTTCAACGGCTTGGTGGAAGGCACGCACTACAACATGCTCGTGCATCCGGAGGTCGCTGGATCCATCACCCTGAAGATGCGCCACGTCACCGTCGTTGAAGCGCTCGACGCCGTGAAGGAGCTCTATGGCTACGACTACCGCCGCGTGAATTCAGGCTTCGTTGTCCTGCCGGCGACTGTTCAGACGCGCGTTTATCACGTGAACTATCTCGATATCCAGCGCAGCGGAGTTTCGCGCACGCGGGTGAGTTCTGGGCAGATCACCGACAATGGCTCGCGCAGCGGCCAGAACGGACAAAGCGACTCGAACTCGACCGGCAGCGGTGTGTTCAGGTCCGGCGGCGACCGCGAGAGCGCGCAGGAGACCACGGGCACCGCCATCCTTACGCAATCGCTTAGCAAGTTCTGGGTTGAGCTCGAAGCGAGCGTGCACGCAATCGTCGGCTCAGGGCCCGATCGGAGCGTCGTCGTCAATGCGGAGGCCGGGATCATCGCGGTTCGCGCAACGCCGACCGAGCTGCGCGCCGTCGGCGACTATCTCGCGAGCGTCGAAGGTACGATGACGCGCCAGGTGCTGCTTGAAGCCAAGATCGTGGAAGTGCTGCTTTCCGATGGCTTTCAGGCCGGCATCAACTGGGCAGTGATACTGCGCGACGCCAGCCATACCTTTTCCTTCGGCCAGGCCGGACCGCAGTCTTTTAACGACGTGCCGCTGCACTCCGGGATCACGGGGCCGATCGACGTGAGCCCGGGCAATCCGATCGACGGATTTCAAGCGACGCCGTTCGGCGGCGCCTTCATGCTCTCGGTCGATACGCCGGACTTCAACGCATTCATTGACCTGCTGGCAACACAGGGGAACGCCCGCGTGCTGTCGAGCCCGCGCGTGTCGACGCTCCACAACCAGAAGGCCATCATCAAGGCGGGCTCCGACGAGTTCTTCGTCACCAACGTATCGAGCAATACGGTGACCGGCACCGCTTCGAGCACGAGCCGGGACATCGAGCTCACGCCATTCTTTTCCGGCGTCGCGCTCGACGTCACGCCGCAGATTTCCGCGGACGGGAGCGTCATTCTTCACATACACCCGACCGTAAGCGAAGTGCGCGACCAGGTGAAATCGATCGATTTCGGCGGCAACGACGACATCATCACCCTGCCGCTGGCATTCAGCGAAATCCGGGAGAGCGACAGCATCGTGAAGGCCCATTCCGGTCAGGTGATCGTGATCGGCGGCCTCATGCGCAGCACGCGCACCGACCAGAACTTCGGCACGCCGTATCTCAGCTCCATCCCGGTGCTCGGCAATCTCTTCAAGAGCAAGCGCAATCTCGAGCGCAAGTCCGAGCTCGTGATCCTGCTGCGCCCGCTCGTGGTCGACGACAAGGACTGGGACGGTCTCGTCGCGACGGAAACGAAGCGCACCGACGATCTGATGAAAGAGGGCAAGATCGCCGATTAGGCGTTTCGAGAATCATGGACGCTGCGACCCGCAAGAAGAAGATCCGCCTCGGCGAGCTCCTGCTCGAGAACAAGGTCATCTCGCAGGATCAGCTGACCGCGGCACTTGCCGAACAGAAGCGCAGCGGCCGCAAGCTCGGCCGCGTGCTCACCGATCTTGGCATCATGAGCGAGACAGCGCTGCACGAATTCCTCGCGCGTCATCTGAACATTTCCTACGTCGACATCCGCCAGCTCAATCTCGACCGCGAGATGGTGCGGCTCCTGCCGGAAGCGCTTGCGCGACGCTACCGTGCCGTGGTGTTGCAGTCGGACAAGCGCGGACTGCTGGTCGGCATGGCCGACCCGACCGATCTCTTCGCGTTCGATGAGCTTGCGAAGCGCCTGAAGCAGCCGCTGCGCCTGGCACTCGTCGGCGAAGCGGATCTCTTGAAGACGATCGACATTGTCTACCGCCGCACCGACGAAATCGCATCGATCGCCCAGGAAGTCCACCAGGAACTGCACGAGGGCGATATCGACCTTGAGCAGCTGCAGGTCGATGAGGGCTCGCCTGACGCCGCTGTCATTCGCCTGCTGCAGTCGATGTTCCAGGACGCCCTGCAGGTGCGTGCGTCGGACATCCACATCGAACCCGGGGAATCGAACCTGCGGATACGCCAGCGGGTCGACGGGATCCTGCAGGAGCAGGTGATCGAGGGCCGGCGCGTCGCGATCGCGCTCGTCACGCGCCTGAAGCTCATGTGCGGGCTCGATATCGCGGAGAAGCGCCTCCCCCAGGACGGCCGCTTCGCGGTGAAGCTCAAGGACAAGTCGATCGACGTGCGTCTCGCGACCATGCCGACACAGTACGGCGAGAGCGTCGTCATGCGGCTTCTCGATCAGCAGTCGAATCTCCTTTCGCTCGATGGGCTCGGCATGTCGAAGGGCATGGCGCAGCGCTTCCGCCAGATCATCGAGATGAGCGCGGGCATGCTGCTGGTGACCGGGCCGACCGGTAGCGGCAAGACGACGACGCTCTATTCGGCGCTCACGCATCTCAATCGCGCCGACGTCAAGATCATCACGGTCGAGGATCCGGTGGAGTACCGCCTCGAGCGAGTCAACCAGGTGCAGGTCAATGCCAAGATAGGACTCGACTTCGGCCGCGTATTGCGCACAACACTGCGCCAGGACCCCGACATCATCCTGGTCGGCGAAATGCGCGACAAGGAAACCGTCGAGATCGGTCTTAGGGCTGCGATCACGGGACACATGGTGTTCTCGACGCTGCACACCATGAGTTCGGTGGCAACGATCAACCGCCTTCTCGACATGGGCGCGGCAGGCTACATGATCGCGACGGCCCTGAACGCGGTCGTCGCGCAGCGGCTCGTGCGCCGTGTCTGCGAGGACTGTGGCCAGGTCACGCAGCCGAACGCCCACCAGCTCGCGTGGCTCAGCGCACAGATCGGAGCGGACAAGGCGGGCGCGGCGAAGTTTCGCGAAGGGCCCGGCTGCACCTACTGCAATCTCACCGGCTATCGCGGCCGGGTCGCGATTTACGAACTCCTGGAAATCGACCGCGCGCTCGCCGATACCGTGCGCCGCGGCGATCTGTCGGAATTCGGCCGCATGGCAGCCGCGCGCCCGGATTTCGTGCCGCTCACACAAAGCGCAATTACGCTCGCGGCGAAGGGTGTCACGAGTCTTGCGGAGGTCATAGCGGCAGTGAGCGGCATCGATGAGCTGACAGACGGCACGGATTCCGAGCTCGACGCGGCGGCGGCCGAGCGCCTGCTCGCCGGCTGACCCCGATGGCGGTCTTTGCCTACAAGGGTCGCTCGACGCGCGGTGAACTCGTGGCGGGCCAGCTCGAAGGCGAAACAACCGACGCCATCGCGCAGCGACTCTTCAACAGCGGCATCACACCGATCGACATCGCTCCAGCGAGCGCGATCGACAGCGGTACTTCGCAATTGTGGCGCCGGCTCGGCGGCGGCAAGCCGCGCACGGCGGACCTCATCCTCTTTTCACGGCAGATGTACACCATCACGAAGAGCGGCCTGCCGCTCCTTCGCGGGCTCAAGGGACTCGCGGCATCGACGCACAACGCGATCCTGCGCGAATCGCTCGAAGACATCATCTCGAGTCTCGAGTCCGGGCGCGACCTCGCCTCGAGCTTCGCTCGTCACCCAAAGGTCTTCTCGAATCTCTATGTGAGCATCGTGCGCGTGGGTGAGGCGACCGGCACGCTCGAGCAGTCGTTCCTGCGCATGTGCGAATACCTGACGCTTGATCAGACCGTGCAGGACCGCGTCAAGAATGCGATCCGTTACCCGATGATCGTCGTGATCGCGATTGCGATCGCCATTGTCGTGATCACGATGTTCGTCATTCCGAACTTCGCGCCCATCTTCCGGGTGCTCGGCGACAACCTGCCCTGGCCGACGCGCATCATCCTCGGTGTCTCCACGTTCTTTCAGCACTACTGGTACGTCGTCGCGGCGATGATCGCGGGCGCGATCGCCTGGTTCATGCACTACACGCGGACGGAGGCGGGTCGTTACCGCTGGCACCACCTGAAATTGCGCCTGCCCGTCATCGGGCCGATGGCGCACCAGGCGATCCTCGCGCGCATCACGCGCTCGCTCTCAATCTCGATGGCGGCGGGCCTGCCCGTCATTCAGGCCCTCAACATCATCGCGCGCTCGGCCGGCAACGACTACATGGCGGAGCGCGTCGCGAGATTGCGCGATGCGGTTGAGCGGGGCGATGGGCTGAGCCGCGCCGCGGCGACGGTCGGTATGTTCCCCTCGCTCGTGATCCAGATGCTCGCGGTCGGCGAGGAGACCGGCGAGCTCACGGACCTGCTGTCGGAGGTCGCGGACTTCTACGAGCGCGAAGTCGACTACTCGCTCAAGAACCTGAGCGCGGCGCTCGAGCCGCTCCTCATCGTCGGGGTTGGCGGCATGGTGCTCGTTCTCGCGCTCGGCGTGTTCCTGCCGATGTGGGAAATGGTCGCGAAAGTGAGCACCGGGCACTAGTGCGCCCTCACCCTGGCCCTCTCCCGCAGGCGGGAGAGGGGATAGTGATGCACGTCACCCTTTGAGGGTCGGAGATTAAGGAATGCCGGGGTGTTCCCGATAGAGCGGAGAGAGGCGGGGTAGACCCGCCGCTTTTTCAAGTCAAGTCGGCGGGCCGAACGAATCGGATTCCCGGCCGCATGGATCAACTGGAGGAGAGGCAAATGCGAATCAAGATCGAGCGCGGCTTCACGCTCATTGAGCTTGTGGTCGTCATCACCATTCTGGGCATTCTCGCGGCGTTCGCGGTACCGCGCTTCATCGCACTCGAAGGCAAGGCGCGCGAGGCCGCGGTTAACGGCCTATCCGGGAGTCTGCGCAGCGCCAGTGCCCTCGCGCACGGCATGTGGCTTGCCTCGGGCAGCAGCGGCAACATCTCGATGGACGGCCAGACGATCACCATCTCCAATGGTTACCCGTCGACGGCGGATATCGACGATACGCTCGCCGATACGACCGGCTTCACCTTCGCGGTCGCGAGCGGCACGACGACGTTCACCAAGACCGGTGCGTCGACGCCCGCCACCTGCATCGTGGCCTATACGCCCTCGGCGGTTGCCGGCGTCGCGCCGACCATCTCGGCGACTGTCACCGGCTGCTGACCGGTTCGACCGATCGGACAATGGCTGCCCACGGACCGGGCAGCCTGTCTGCCTGCCATTTCCGGAGCGTCCGGTGGTCATTGTGACTTCGTCGACGCTCGAATTCCTGCGCAACGCCCGCAATGCGCGCGCCTACACGCTCGTCGAGCTCGTCACTGTCATCGCGATCCTCGCGATCCTCGCGGCGATTGCCGGCCCCCGCTTCTTCAATCAAGACGTCTTCCGTGCGCGCGGCTACGCGGATGAAATGGCGGGCGCTATCCGTTACTCGCAGAAGGTCGCGATAGCCACGGGCTGCAGCGTGCAGTTCGCGGCGACAGCGAGCGGTTACCAGGCGAATCAGCAGGCCGCGAGCGGCAATCACTGCAATCCGAACTCCGCAAGCTGGTCGAGCGCCGTGACCAACATCGACGGGCAGGCGATCGCCGGCATCGTTCCGGCGGGCGTCGCCACTTCCGGCTTCACCCTGACCTTCGGTCCGGACGGACTTCTCTCGAGCGGTGGCGGAATCAGCATCGCAGTCGGCACGCGCACTCTCCTCGTCAGTACCGTGAGCGGTTACGCGGAGGTGCAATGAAGGAGCGGGGCGTCACGCTGATCGAGCTCGTCATCACGATCACGCTGATCGCAATAGCGGTGAGCGCCGTGCTCGGCACCCTGGCGGCGAACGCGAAGAGCTCCGCCGAAGGCATGGCGCGCGCGCAGGCAATAGCCGTCGCCGAGTCCTATTTGGAGGAGATCCGTCTGAAGCCCTGCGTCGATCCCGACGGCACGGACGGCGAATCCGGGCGCATCAATTTTGACGATGTCGATGACTACAACGGCCTCAGCAACGTCGGTGCGGTCGACCAGTTCGGCAATGCGATTTCGGGTCTCGGCAACTACAACGTAAGCGTCGCTGTCGTGCATTCGAGCGCGCTCACTGGCGTACCGAGCGCGAATGCCTACCGCATCGACGTAACGGTTACCTATCCGGCCGCCGGCGTCGACGTGCGCATCAGCGGTTATCGTTCGAATTACTGACGGGAACCACCAAGTCGAACAAGCAATGCGCGCCCGCGGCTTCACCATCATCGAACTCGTCGTCTCGATCACGCTGCTTGCGATCGTCATCTCGATCACGACTTTCCTCATCGCGGGCCCGGTGCGTGAGTACGCCGACCAGTCGCGCCGCTCCGAGCTCGTGTCGGCGGCGGACAGTGCGCTCCTCAACGTCGCCCGTGACGTGCGCCGCGCCTTGCCGAACAGCACACGCGTGACGACGACGGCGACGACCGCCGCGCTCGAGATGCTCGCGTCGATCGACGCGGTGCGCTATCGGGCAAGCGGTGCGCTCGGATCGCCCGCGCTCGAACTCGATCTCACCTCGCCGGATGGCAGCTTCTCGACGCTCGGCAAGTTCACGCACGTCACGCACCCCTTCAGCTCCACGGCGCGCTACCTTTCCGTCTACAACATCGGCATCGCGGGCGCCGACGCCTACGAACTCGCGAACGTGATGACGCCGGCCGGCACGACGATTTCCATCAGCGATGGCGCCAGCGCGGGAGAGGACGTCGTAACGATGTCGCCCGCCTTCAAGTTCGCCTACGGCTCGCCGGCGAAGCGCATTTATCTTGTCGAGGGGCCGATCACGTATCTCTGCGATCTCACGGAAGGGACACTGCGCCGCTTCTCGGCCTACGGCGTCGCGTCGAACCAGAGCTTGCGCGACACGACGGCGGAGCTCGTCGGCGCCGGTGCGCAGAATGCCTTGCTCGCGCGCAATCTCACCGCCTGTGTCTTTACCTATGCGGCCGGCACTTCGCAGCGCGCGGGTTTAGTGACGGCGACGCTCACGGTTTCAAAGAACGGCGAGCTCGTGCGCCTCCTCGAGCAGGTGCACGTGGAGAATGCGCCATGATGCGCGCGCCGGACGGCGGCTTGCGGATTGCGCTGTTGGCGTGTGTCGCGCTCTTCGGTCTGGCGCCCTGCGCGTGGTCCATCGCGCCACCTGGTCAGTGGTGGAACGCAAGCTACGCGCAGCGCATCCGTGTCCGCGTCGTCACGACGACAGCAATCGGCAACGGCTACTCCGTGCAGCTGACGCTCAATCATTCGAGCCTCGTGACAAGTGGTGATTCGCTCGCAAGCGGCAATGACGTACGCATCGTGTACTGGACCGGCGCTGCCTGGACGGAACTCGATCGCGTTGTCGACTACGCAAGCAGCTGGAACAGCGCGACCACCAAGCTCTGGTTCAAGACCCAGGCCGCCATCGGCGCGAACACCACGGACGACAACTACTACGTCTACTACGGCAATGCAGCTGCCGGCACACCGCCGACCGATACCGACAACATCTTCCTGATGTACGACGATTTCACGGGCACGACGCTCGACACGGCCGCCTGGACGGTTACGGCTGGGTCTGCAACGGTTGCGGGCGGCCAGCTGACGGTCAATGGAGCGTCGACTGTCTTTGCCACCGCCGGCAATGCCTTCGGCACGGGCACGCGCTGGGAATCGCGGTTGCGATTGAGCGCGGCGAGTCCGAACAACAACACCTTTCTCTACTGGGGCGCGAGCGATGCCGACAATCTGAACGGCAACTATTTTTCATTCCGCGCGAGCACCACCCAGCACACCGTCCGCAACCGCTCCTCGGCGACGGGCAACACGACGACGACGAACTACACGCTGTCGAATGCGACGACATTTCAGGTCTACACCATCGATCGCAACGGTACGGGTCAACTCGACTTCGCCGTCGCCAGCGCCAATGTCGGCAGCAACACGACCGATGTGCCGACCGCTTCGGCCCGCGTGCGGCTCGCGAACGCGAGCACAACGACGACGCAGATCTACGACTGGGTTCGAATCCGCTACTTCGTGGCCGCCGAACCGACCTCCGCCCTGAACCAGGTCGAGTCGTATGGACCGCTCGCCTGGTGGCAGTTCGACGAGGCCACCTGGAGCAACACGCCGAACCAGGTGCTCGATGCGAGCGGCAATGGCCACACGATGACGCCCTACAACAACGTCGCAACCGCCGTGACGAGCCCCGCTTTGAGCGGGACGCCGGGTACTTGCCGCTACGGTACGTTTGATGGGACGAACGACTACGTCGAAACGCCGGACGACGGCACGTTCGACTTGACGGATTCACTCACGGCGATGGCCTGGATCTACATGAACGCCGCGCCGTCTGCGGACATCAAGTCCGTTCTCTCGAAGGACACGAACTTCGAGTTCCACGTCAACACCGCGAGCCAGCTCTACTGGTGGTGGAACGGCGGTACCCAGCAGCTGACAACGACCGGCACGCCGATTCCCGCGCTGACCTGGGTTCACGTCGCGGTCACCTATCAATCGGGCAATCAGAAAATCTACATCAACGGAGTGCAGCGCGCGACGCTCGCACTGACCGGCACGCTCTCGACCAACAACCTGCCGTTTCAGATCGGCCAGGACCAGGGTCTTGCCGCGCGTTTCTGGAACGGCCGCATCGACGAGGTCCGCGTCTACAGCCGCGCGCTGTCGCAGACAGAAGTGCAGACGGCGATGAACGCGACGCATCCCTGCCTTGGGATCGGTGTCGATCACTTCCTTGTCGGCCACGACGGCTACGGCATCAACTGCGTCGCCGAGAACATCACAGTGAGCCTGCGCGATGCGGCGAACAATCCCTACACGACGTACACACAGCAGGTAACGCTCGACACGCAGAGCGGCAAGGGCACCTGGACGCTCGTTTCGGGCGGCGGCACCCTCACCGACGCGGTCGCGAACGACGGCATCGCGACCTACACCTGGGCCACCGGGCAATCCACGGCGACCTTCGCGTTGAGTTACAAGGAAGGCGCGACGCCGATCAACATCCGCGTCTACCAGACGAACGACGCGACGCTGCACGACGACGACACGGAAGGGACCCTCGCGTGGTCGCCGAGCGGTTTCACGGTTACGTCGGCGGCGCTTTCGAATCCGCCACCCGCGTCGATTCCATCGTTCGCTTCGCCGCAGATTGCCGGCAGCAATTTCTCGCTCTATGTCACGGCCTTCGGCACGACGCCGACCGATTCCCAGTGCGGCGTGATCGAGGCTTACACCGGCGCGAAGTCGCTCAAGTTCTGGTCGACCTACGTGAATCCCGGCACCGGCTCGCGACAGGTGACGATCAACGGCACATCGATCGCGACGACCGAAGGCGGCTCTGCGTTTCAGGCGGTGACATTCACGAATGGCCAGGCGGTCGTGACCGCGAAGTACAAGGACGCGGGGTCGCTGCAGATCGCCATGAAGGACACGACTGCGCATCCCGACCTGCCGACCGGCATACGCGGTGGTACTGGAGCTTTCGTGTCCCGTCCCTCGACTTTCATCGTTACGGGAATCCAGCGAACGGACAACGGCACGGCCAATCCCGGCGCCACGACTGCGTCCGGCAGCGTCTTTCTGCCGGCTGGCCGGCCGTTCACGGCGACCGTGGCCGCCTACGATGCCGAAGGCTCGACCACGCCGAACTTCGGCAAGGAGACGCCGGCGGAATCGGTGCGGCTCGCGCCGAATCTCGTACTGCCGGTCGCCGGCACCCTCGGTGCGACGAGCTCTACCGTTGGCTTTACCGGATTCTCGAACGCGGCATCGACTGGAAACGATTTTGCCTATTCGGAGGTCGGCATCGTCACGCTGACCCCGCGCATCGCCGACGGCGACTACCTCGGGGCGGGCGACTTTGCGGGCACGACTACCGGCAACGTCGGCCGCTTCATTCCGAATGATTTCCTGGTGACCGTGAATACGCCGCTCTTTCTGACTGCATGCAGCGCAGGGACCTATACCTACATTGGCCAGCCATTCGCCTATTCCGTCGCGCCGGTGTTCACGGTGACCGCGCGCGCCTTCGGCGGCGCAACGACGCGTAACTATACGGGCGCCTTTTTCAAGATGACCAACACGACGCTCACCAACCGCACCTACAGCGCGACGACGGGCGCCATCGATACCTCCGGCGTGCCTGCGATGACGGCCGACCCTGCTATCGCCGACCTCGCAAATGGCACCGCGACGCTGACGTTCAGTTCGGGCACCGGCATTGCGTTCAACCGCACGACGCCGGTTGCGCCCTTCGATGCCGCGATCAGCCTCAGCATCAACGTACTCGATTCCGACGGCGTCGCCGCAACGGCCAATCCCGTGAGCGTGGGTGGTGCCGGCGGCATCGGCTTCAGCGCAGGTGCGAACCAGCGCTACGGACGGATCGCCTTCCGCAACGCCGTGGGCTCGGAGCTCATCAATCTGCCGTTGCCGCTGCGCGCTGAGTACTACGTGAACGATTCGGTGGGATTCGTTACGCACAGCTCCGACAGCTGCACGACTCCGGTGACATTGAGCGCAATTGCCTATGGAGGCTCGCTCGCCGCCGGAGAAACTTGCGCGCTCGACACGGGGTCGCCGGGAGTCAGCGGCTTTGGCTGCGCGGCGGCCGCAGCCGTCGCGTCCCGCTATCGCAATCCGCCTGGCGCGGGCGACTTCAATCTGACCCTTGCCGCACCCGGTGCCGGAAACACCGGCACAATCACGCTCCAGGCGACGGTGCCGGCCTGGCTCAAGTTCGACTGGAACCAGTCGGTCGCCGGGAATGAGTTTCCGACAGGCATCGCGACGTTCGGTGTTTTCAACAGCAAAGATACGCGCATCTATGAACGCGAATCGTACTAGCCGGCCACCCCGGCGCGCCCGCGGCTTTTCTATCGTGCTCGCGCTCTTCGTGATCGTGATCGTCGCGATCCTCGGTGCCGTAGCCGTGCGGCTCGGTGCGGGCGAGACGCAGACGGTGTCGCTCAGGATTCTCGGCGACCGGGCCGTCGAAGCGGCACGTACGGGAGTGGAGTGGGGCGCTTACCGCGCGCTCGACCTGAACACGTGCACCTCGGGATCGCTCGCGCTCACGGAAGGCGCACTGAACGGATTTTCCGTCGCCGTCACCTGCGTGATGACGAGCCATACGCAGTCGAACGGCACATATCACGTCTACGAAATCGACTCGTACGCGGAGCTCGGCACCTACGGCCGGCCGGACTACGTTTCGCGGCGGATCAACGCGCGCTTCACCGACGCACCCTGAGGGAACCCGACGCATTGAGGGTTTCCCCGATATGATGGTTGAGGGTCGATGCCGGAGAATCCCGCAGCCATCATGAGCGCATCCCGCGAACTGCTCGGCTCGGCCGACGGCAAGAGCGCCGAGGGAACGGCTTGGCCGCTGCTGGCGGCGGCGCTCGATGAAAGCGGCGATGGCCTGATGATCGTGCGGGCACGTCCCGGCGACACGGCGGTTATCTTCTGCAACCGCGCCTTCGGCGAGCTTGCCGGCTTCGAGTCCGGTGAAGTGCTCAGCAACGAACTCTTCTTTTTGTACGACGAGCCCCAGCGTGGGCAATTGCAGCAGGCGCTTGAGCGGTCACTGGCAACGGGCGCGGTCGAGCGCGTGGTCGCACTCGGCAACCGCAAAAACGGTGGAGTCTTCTTCGCCCGCATCGTCATGCGACGGCTTGCGATCCCGGGAGCAGCACGCTACGCAGCGGTGACCTTCGTCGACGTCAGCGAGCAGGGGGAAATTGACGCGGCGATTCGCCAGGTGTCGACGACCGTCGTCGTGCTCGCGCCGGACATGACGATCCGCTACGCAAATGAAGCGGCGGCGTGCGCCGTCAATACCACACCCGAAGAAATCATTGGCCGCAAGCTTTACGACGTGATGCCGCACATCCAGGGACGCCACGAACACTATGCAAGGGCGATGGGCGGCGAATCCCTCGACTTCTATGGCGTTACCTTCCGGCGGCCGGACGGTACGGTGGTCATCCTCGATACCCACCTCAGGCCGCAGCGCGACCGCACCGGGAGCGTGACCGGGCTCGTGATGCTGGCGGAGAACGTTACCGCCCAGCACCGCGCGAGCGAGCGGCTCGAAGCGAGCGAGCAGTGGCTGCGCACCATCACCGAGACCTCGAACGACATCATCGTCGTGCTCGGCGCCGACGGCCTCATCCGCTCGCTCGCCGGGAACTATCTGCAGGTGTTCGGCGTGCGCCCCGAGGAGCGCATCGGCCGCCAGTCGATGGACTTCGTGCACCCCGATGACGCGCAGCGCGTGACTCGAAATTTCGCGTCGCTCGCGGCGACGCCCGGCGAGCGCTCGCGCGATGAGTTCCGGCTGCGCCGTCCGGACGGCACGCTCCGCTGGGTCGACGTCGTCAGCGTCAATATGCTCGACGAGCCGACCGTGAGCGGCATCGTCTTGAACATGCGCGATGTGACGGAGCGCCGCAGCGCGGAGCTTGCGCTCGCCGAGACGCGCAAGCACCTCGATCTCGCGGTTGCCTGCGCGGGCCTTGCGCTCTGGCACTGCGACGTGCGCACCGGCACGCTCACCTGGAACGACGAGTGGTACCGCATCCTCGGCGTCGATCCGGCCGTGGGCCGCAGCTCGATCGAGCGCATGGAAGACGGGGTACACCCGGACGACGTCGAAGGCTACATGCAGAGCCTCGAGGCGTGCTGGCGGGGACCCGTCGATGACTGGGAACGCCGCATGCGCATGCGCACGGCGAATGGCGGTTGGAAGTGGATTTTCGACCGTGGCCGGGTCGTCGAACGCGACGCGAATGGCCAGGCCCTGCGCATGGCCGGGGTCTCGATCGACATTGACGCGCATCAGCGGGCGGAACTTGCTCTCAAGGAATCGGAATCGAGACTGGCGACGACGCTCTGGGCCTCGCAGGTCGGGTTCTGGGAAATGCGTACCGCCAACGACGAGATGCAGTGGTGGAACGACTGGTGCGCGGGCCTCGACATCGATCCCTGCTCGGGACCGAACCACAGCCCGCGCTGGGACCGGCTGATCCATCCGGACGACTTGTCGATGCAGGACTCGAGCTACCGGGCGCTCGTCGAAGGCCGCGCAGAAACCTTCGAATCGGAATACCGGCTGCGCACCCGTTCGGGCGAATGGCGCTGGCTCTTGAGCCGCGGGCGGGCGATCGAGCGTCAGGCGGACGGGCGCGCCCTGCGGATCGTCGGCGTCACGATCGACATCGACGCGCACAAGCGCGCCGAGCAGGCGCTGCGCAACGCCGAGCAGCAGCTCGAACTCGCGGTGCAAGGTGCACAGCTCCCCGTGTGGAGCTGGGACATGAAACGCGATCGCGTACGCTGCAATCAACACTGGTACCGGACGCTCGGCATCGACATCACTGCTGCGGAGGCCGAACGGCGCGAATTACAGTGGGTCCGGGGCGTGCACCATGACGACGTTGCTCGCATACGAGCGGCGGTAGCGGCTCACATTTCCGGCGAGAGGGATTACTACGAGACCGAATATCGCTACCAGACCGTTGGTGGCGGTTGGAAGTGGTTCCTCGACCGCGGCAAGGTCGTCGAATGGGACGAGAACGGCACGCCCGCGCGTCTGAGCGGCGTCGCCATCGACATCGATGAACGCAAGCGTATGGAGACAGCACTGCGCGAACGCGAAGCGCAGCTTGCGACGGCGCTCTGGGGCGCGGATCTTGGGCTTTGGGACTGGGATTGCAACTCCGACTGCTGTACGTGGCTGAGCGACTGGTGCGAAAAGTTTGGCTTCGACGCCTGTGCCGGCGAAGGTCACTACGACAGCTGGCTCGCGCTCATCCACCCGGACGACCTGCCGTCCGCGGTCGCCGCATTCGACAGCCACATCGTCGGGCCGAAGGACTTCTATGAGACTGAATATCGGCTGCGCGCGCGCGCGGGGGAATGGCGGTGGGTGCACGAACGCGGACAAGTGCTCGCGCGCGATGCAAATGGCCGCGCCGCGCGCGTGGTCGGGGTCTGCTTCGATATCAACGAGCGACGGCGCGCCGAACAGAACCTGCGCGAAACCCAGGCCCGCCTCGAGCTCACAATCTGGGGCTCGCAGGTCGGCTTCTGGGACTGGAACCTCGAGGTCGAGGACACGCGCTGGATCAACGATTGGTGCCGCACGCTCGATCTCGATCCCTGCGATGGCCCGAATCACGTCGAGCGCTGGGATGAGCGCATCCATCCGGATGACTGCCCGGAAGCGCAGCGGCGATTCTCGGCGACCTTGACCGGCGCGAGCGACGTCTACGAGAGCGAATACCGGGTGCTCACGCTTTCCGGCCGCTGGCACTGGATCCATGAGCGCGGACGCGTCGTGTCGCGTGCGAAGGACGGCCGCGCGCTGCGCATGGCCGGCATCTGCATGGACATCGATGCCCGCAAGCGCACGGAAGTGACGCTGCGCGAAACGGAAGCACGCCTTGGCACGGCGCTCTGGAGCGCGGGCATCGCGTACTGGGACTGGGACCTCACGCGCGACGTCGACAAGCTGAGCGATCACTGGTTTGCAATGACCGGCTACTCGCGCAACCGCTGGGAGCTCGAACAGGATCCGTGGCGCCACCGCGTGCATCCGGATGACCTGCCGCGCGTCGACGCGGCGCTCCGGGCTCACGTGAATGGACAGACGCCGATCTACGAAGCGGAATACCGCCTGCGGATCGCGGCCGGCGAGTGGAAGTGGCTCCTCGATCGCGGCCGTATCGTCGAGCGCGACGGGAGCGGCATTCCGACCAAGATGTCGGGCACCTCGATCGACATCGATGTGCGCAAGCGTACGGAGCGGGAACTCGAGCAGAGCGAGTATCGCTACCGGACTGTCGCCGCGCTATCGCCTGGTTACATTCAAGAACTAGCGCCCACATCGGATGGCCGGCTGCAGCTGCGCTGGGTGAGCGAGGGCTTCGAGCAGATTTACGGCGCCAAGCTCGCGGACTTCAGCACGATGGACGAGCTCCTCGCTCGCTACCATCCGGACGATCGAGCAGCACTCCCGGACTATATCCGCGGCCTCCTGGAAGGCAGGCGCATGGAGACGGACGTTCGTGTCACCGATGACAAGGGCGAGACGCGCTGGCTGCACATCGTGAACCAGCCCTTCACTGATCTTAAGAACGGCCAGGTGACAAGCGTCATCGGCGTCTGTCACGACATCACCGACCGCAAGTTCGCCGAGCAGGCCCTGCGTGAAAGCGAATACCGCTATCGCACTGTCGCCCAGATCAGCCCGGGGTTCGTGCAGGAATTCAAGGTCACGCCAAGCGGCGACGACACTCTCACCTGGGTGAGCGACGGCTTTCGCGAGACCTTTGGCTGTACGCTCGAGGAAATGCAGTCGATGGGCGGAATGAAGGCCTTCTATCATCCGGACGATCTCGAGAAAGCTCGCGTGCGCATGGCGGATCTCGCCGCGGGGCGCCCCGCGCAGGCGGAAGTCCGCATGGTCAACATACGCGGCGAGACCCGCTGGCTGCACGTTGTCAACCAGCCGATCCGCAACGCATCGGCCGGCGACGACGCGGGCGCTGCGCGCTACGTCATCGGCGTCTGTCACGACATAACGGCGCGCAAGAATGCGGAACTTGCGCTGCAGAAATCCGAATCGATCCTGCGCTCGGTCACGGACAACGTGCCGGACTGGCTGCTGCTTGTCGATCTCGACCTCAATTGCCGCTTCGCGAACCGCGAGTTCCTCGCCCGCACGCCGAGTGAATTCGTCGGTCAGAGCGTGCTCGAGCTCGTGCCGCTCGCGGAACGTCAGCGCCTTGCGAGTATCCTCGAGTACGCCATCCGCTCATCGAACTCCATCAGCACCGAGCTTACTATTGCGAACGAGGCGCAGGAGCGACACTTCGAAGTGCGTGCCGCGCCCGCGATCGAGCAGGGTGCGGTCGCGGGACTGACGGTGGCGATCACGGAGATCACGCAGCGCCGGCTGGCCGAAACCACACTGCGCACGCAGGCAACGATCCTCGAGACCATGCGCGAAGGCGTCGCCGTAATCTCCCGTCACGCCGAAATACGGCTCACGAATCCAGCGTTCGAGCGCATGTTCGGCTACGGCTCGGGCGAAATCGTCGGCCTCAAGGTTGCGGCCCTCCTCGGCGATGCCGATTCTCCAACACGCGAACTCGACCGGCTCGAGTTTCTCGATCGCCACCGCCGTCAGCCGCTCAAGCGCGATTTCCTCCTGCGGCGCAAGGACGGGAGTCTGTTCACGGGCGAGGCTGTCATGACGAGCCTCGAGCTCGGTTCGGAGCGTGTGTGGCTCGCGGTCGTGCAGGACATCACGGAGCGCAAGGAGCTCGAGCACGAGATCATCGAGATTGCGAACCGCGAACAGCAGCGTATCGGCAGCGACCTGCACGACGGCCTCGGCCAGGAGCTCACCGGTGTCGCGCTGATGCTGCGGGGCCTCTCGGCAAAGATAAAGAAGAGCGACGCCAGCCTCACGCCGGCTGTCGACGAGATCGTCGTCCTGGTGAATCACACGATCGAGAATGCCCGCTCGCTGGCACGCGGCCTCTCGCCCGTAAGCCTCGATCTCGGTGGCCTCGTGTTTGCCTTGCGCGCTCTAGCGGCGCGCGCGCGGGAAATGTATGGCGTTGACGTCCGCCTTCGCAGCCGCGTGTGGCCGGAGCTGACGCTCGATGAAGCGACAGCAAATCACCTCTACCGCATCGCGCAGGAAGCGGTCACCAATGCGGTCCGCCATGGGCAGGCGAACCTCATCACCGTGCAGCTCCTCGTGGAGGATCGGAACGTCCGGCTCACCATCACCGACAACGGCGTTGGACTGCCGGAGGGGCCGCCGGACGAACCGCGGCACAGCGTCTCGGGCATGGGGCTCAAGATAATGGCGTACCGCGCGCGCATGATCGATGGCGAGGTGACCATTGAGCGGCTGCGGGAGGGCGGCACCCGCGTGCGCTGCCGATGTCGCCAACCGGCGCTCGCGCCGGCGCCTGTGGCGGGCGAGCCCACGGATTTTCGACGTCACTGAAAAAATGTAGCATCCGGCTGGAGCCGGACGAAGGGAGATCGTCATGACTGTCATACACGGTGTACCGAAGGCTGCGCAGCCCCACCCGCCTGGAATGACCAAGCAAAAGAAGATCAGGCGCGTGCTGCTTGTCGACGATCATCCGATCGTGCGGCAGGGCCTGCGGCGCCTCATCGAACAGGAAGACGACCTGTCGGTCTGCGGCGAGGCCGAAACGGCTCGCGATGCGCGCACCGCCATCAAGGAGCTGGACCCCGACGCCGTCATCGTCGACATTTCGCTGAAGCAGGGAGATGGAATCGAACTCGTGCGCGACACGCGTGCGCATCATCCGGCTCTCCCGCTCCTCGTGCTGTCGATGCACGATGAGACCATCTACGCCGAGCGCATGCTCTCGGCGGGCGCGAACGGCTACATCATGAAGCAGGCCGCGTCGGACCAGTTCCTGGTGGCCCTGCGCCGGGTACTCGATCGCGGCATCTACGTGAGCGAAGCGGTCGGCAACAGCATGATCCGCAAGTTCGCCGCGGGCGGTTCCTACATCTCGACCAATCCGATCGATCGACTGAGCAACCGCGAACTTCAGATCCTGCACATGATCGGCAAGGGACTTTCCACGCGGGAGTCGGCGGATGCGCTGAATCTCAGCGTCAAGACCGTGGAATCGCACCGCCAGCGCATCAAGCGCAAGTTGAACCTCACGACAGGCGCCCAGCTCGTGCAGTACGCCGTCAACTGGTTCGCTGGCCGCGACGCGCCGGCGCGCTCGGTGAGCGAAGAGCCGGTGGACAAAGGCGATTAGGGGCGGGCGCCCCGATTCATCTTTCCCCTGATGCACGCCCCGGCGCGGGTCGGTGCTTCTTAACATTAATTGCTGCTGGCTCGGGAATTCACTCACAGAACGGTGCAGACCGAGCTTAAGTTCGGGCCCCGGACACCGATACGCACCTTGATATCCCATTGAGGAATCAAGGATTGCCCCGCAGCCGCGCCGCCCAGAGCTCATCGGCCGAGGCCCGCCAGTTCGAGCTGGCGGCGCGTGTCGCCTATGACGGTTTCTGGGACTGGGATCTGGCGACCGGCGCGGCGCGCTTCAGCGACCGCTTCCTCGAGAAGCTGGGCGCGCAGAAGGAACAGCGGCGCGATGATCTCCAGACGCTGCTCGAGCGAGTGCACGCGGACGACCGCGATACGCTGCTGCGCGACCTGCGCCGACATCTCGAGCAGGCGGTGCCGCTTGACGTCGAGTTGCGGCTCGATTGCAGTGGCAGTTACCACTGGTTTCGCCTGCACGGGGATTCGGATCGCGATGCCGCCGGGCGGCCCGTTCGCGTCGGCGGGGCGCTTCGCAGCATCGAAGCCGAGCGCCGTCGCCGCGACCACCTGGTGCGTAACGAGGCGCTCAACCGGCGCACGCTCGACTCCATCGAAATTGCGATCGCCGTGCTCAATTCGCGCGGTGAGATCATCGAAATCAATCGCGCCTGGCGCGAGTGCGCGGCGGAATCCGGCCTCGCGGGACTCAGGTTCAGTTTCGGCGAGCGCTACGCGGATCTGTGTGAGCGAGTGGTTACCGAACGCCCCGAGGGCCCTCGTATCGCCAGCGCCGTTGCCGAAGTGCTCGCAGGGCACCGCCGGGACTTCTCGATGAACTACGACGCGTCCGTCGGCGGGGAGAACCGCCATTTCCAGATGCGCATCGAGGCGTTCCAGAATGATGGCGACGCGGGTGCGATCGTGACACACGAGGACATCACCGCCATCACGCGCATGCACGACCGGCTGGATGAGACACGCGACTTCTACGAAGTGATGCTCGATACGCTGCCGATCGCGCTGACCTACGTGAATCGTGACCGGCAGATCGAATATCTCAACGCAAGCTACGAGCGGCTCGTGCAGCATCCGCGCACCGCCATGCGGGGCCTGAAGGTCGATGAGCTGATGGCGCCGGACAGCTTTGCCGAGGTTGCGCCGCGGGTCGAGCAGGTGCTCGATGGCCGCCATGTGAGTTTTCAGCAGAGCCGCCTTCTGAATGACGGGCGCAGCCGCGAACTGTGCATCGACTACGTTCCGCATAGGGATCTGAACGGCAACATCGGCGGCTTCTTCTCGGTGATCCGCGACGTCACCGACCAGAAGCGGCTCGAGGGAGAGCTCCGCCAGGCGCAGAAGATGGAAGCGGTCGGCCAGCTCACGGGCGGCCTCGCGCACGATTTCAACAACCTGCTGTCGGTCGTCATCGGCAACCTTCAGCTCCTCGAGCGCGTGTGCCGCAGCGATGCACGCGCTATCGGCCACGTCGAAACGGCGCTGCGCGCGGCCCTTCGAGGTGCCGACATCACAGGGCGCCTCCTCGCGTTTTCCCGCCAGCAGGTGCTCGCGCCTCGCGTGGTCGACGTCAATGAGCTCGTGACCGACATGAAGGAACTCATCGAGCGCGCGCTCGGGCGCGGCATCACCGTGCGGCTCGAGCTCGCGGCAGGCCTCTGGCCGGTCCGTATCGACGTAGGGCAGCTCGAGAATTCCGTACTGAACCTCGCGATCAATGCGCGAGATGCGATGCCGCAGGGCGGCGAGTTCGTGATCGGCACGCACAACCTCACGCTCGATGAAACCCATTCCGCGAGCCCCACATACGCTGGGCCTGGACCCTACGTGTGCCTCACCGTCACCGACAACGGCGTGGGCATGTCCGACGAGGTTCGCAAGCGCGCATTCGAGCCATTCTTCACGACCAAGGAGATCGGCAAGGGTACGGGCTTGGGCTTAAGCATGATCTACGGCTTCTGCGAGCAGTCGGGCGGCCACGCGCAGATTGCGAGCACGCGCGGCAAGGGCACGACGGTGAGCCTGCACTTTCCGCGCTCCTCGAGCGCGGCGCGGGAGCAGGATGCGGCGAAGGCAGGCACGGGGCCGCTCCCGACCGGCAACGAAACGATTCTCGTGGTTGAGGACGACGACGACGTGCGCTCGACGGCCGTGACGTCGCTCCAGTCGCTCGGCTACTGCGTGTTCGATGCGAACTCCGCGCGCGCGGCACTCGAGTTCCTCGAGCGCAACAGTTCGGTCGATCTCGTATTCACGGACATGATGCTCGCCGAGGGCGAGCGTGGCCTCGACCTCGTGACCCGTGTGCTGCGCGAGCGGCCGCGCGTGCGGGTGCTCGTCACCTCTGCATTCGCCGAAAGCAGCGTACAGCACCGGAGCCTCGTTGCGAGCGGCTACCCCGTGCTCACCAAGCCCTATTCCATGGAAGCCCTGGCGCATCGCATCCGGACAACTCTCAATTGAAGGAACCCCGCATGGCCTCCGCACTGAATCGCTTGCTCGTGGTCGACGATCATCCGGATATCCTCGACTTCGTGAGCCAGGTGGCCGAAGGCGTCGGCTACACGGTCGTCAAGGCGCAATCGCAGGATGAATTCCATGCGCTGCTGCCGGGGTTCAAGCCGACGCTCGTGATGCTCGATCTGCAGATGCCGGGGGGCGATGGCGTCGAACTCATCCGGGCGCTCGCCCGCCAGAACTCGAAGGCGAATGTCGTGCTCGCGAGCGGCATGGATCAGCGCGTGCTGAACGCCGCCGAGCAGCTCGGGAAGTCGCATGGGCTTGCGATGGCGGGCGTCATGCAGAAGCCCATCATGCTTGGCGATCTCGAATGCCTGCTCGGGCGCTATTTCGAATCGCGGCGCGAAGTGACGGTCGAGCAGCTGCGACGCGCAGTCGATCGCGCGGAGCTGCGCGTTCACTACCAGCCGAAGGCGAAGCTCGTCGAGGGCGAGTGGAAGATCGATTCCGCGGAAGCGCTCGTGCGCTGGGAGCATCCGGAGTACGGGCTCATCTACCCGGACGAATTCATTCCGCTCGCCGAATCGAGCGGCCTGATCGCGGCGCTCACGGACTTCGTGCTGCAGGCGGGCATCGAGCAGATCGGCGCCTGGAACAAGGGCGGGCTCGAGCTTGGCCTGGCAGTCAATCTCTCGCCGCGGCTCGTGAGCAACCTCGAATTCCCGGATCAGCTCGCGGAGCTTGCCGCGAGGTCAAACGTCGACAACTCGCAGCTCACGCTCGAGGTGACGGAAACCGCGGCGCTGAGCGATCCGGCGCACACGCTCGACATCCTCACGCGCCTGCGCGTGAAGAAGTTCGGCCTCTCGCTCGATGACTTCGGCACGGGCTTCTCCTCGGTGACGCAGCTCTACCAGATGCCGTTCAGTGAACTGAAGATCGACAAGTCGCTCGGGCTTGATCTGCAGCGCAACGTCGAAGCGCGCACCATCGTCCGCTCGCTGGTCGAGCTCGGACACAACCTCGGCCTTTCGGTGTGCTGCGAGGGCGTCGAAACCGAGCAATCGCTCGCTTTCCTCGGCTCGATCCGTTGCGATTGCGCACAGGGCTACTACATCGCCCGGCCCATGGTCGCGGATGCCCTCCCGCCCCTGGTCATGAGCTGGAATTCAGCTCGATTTCCGGCGCTGGCAGGCCGGGCATAGGGCATAGGTACCGGGATTGGATAACTGGGGATTTCGGCAGCCCGGGTCTTTGCGCCGAAGTCCCCAGTTATCCAATCCCGGTACCTGGACCTCAAACCCTTTCGCGCCGGCCCCGCTCTAAGCTCCTCGATAAGGAGCGTGAATGTGCTGGCGAATGACGCGCTGTTACGATCGGCGCCTGTGACCGAGGGATCCCAAGCCTTGAGCGAGCCGCCCGCGGAGGTCGTGGACCTTGGCGAACGGCGCCTCATCGAGCGGGCCCGCAAGGGCGACCATGCGGCCTTTGAGGCGATCTACCGAGCTCACTCGGGGCGTGTATACGGCCTCTGCCTGCGCATGCTGCAGGACCCTGCAGCCGCCGAGGACTGCGTCCAGGAGACCTTCATCAGCGCCTGGCGAAACCTCCCGCGGTTCGAGGGCCGCAGCAGCCTCGGCACTTGGTTGCATCGGATTGCGGTGAATTCGGTCCTCGGCCGGGTGCGGCGCAAAGAGCCTGTGATGCATGTCGCAGAGCCGGAGGATTACGCGGGCCCGGAGATGCCGGTGTTCGCTGATGCGATGGACGTGCTCGATCTCGAGCAGCTGATCGCGACACTGCCGACGGGAGCGCGCCACGTGCTCGTGCTCCAGGGCGTCTACGGTTATACGCACGAAGAGACGGCCGATTTTCTCGGCATCGCGGTTGGCACTTGCAAGGCACAGCTGCATCGGGCGCGCAAGCTCCTGACCGAGCGGATGACAGGCTGAGCGAGGAAAGTGACATGACAGAACCGACCGAAGGCAATGACGCGCTGAGCCGCGTGCTCAAGCGCCTGCCGACCGACATCGAACCGCCGCACGACTTGTGGCCGGGCGTCGCCGCTGCCATCGCGACGGAGCGCCAGCCCAAACGCGCAAACGTGTGGGCGATGCGCATCGCCGCGGCGCTCACCTGCGTGGCGATCGGCGCGGGCCTCGGCTACGGATTGTTCCAGCGGAATTCAACGGTTGTCGGACCTAGCCCGACACAGGAAGCGATCAGCACATGGCTCGTGAAGCCGGTGATGATGGACGCGGGTTACCAGAAGGCGCGCATGCAGCTCGCCAGCGAATTTTTCCGGCGTATCGCGGATCTTCCCGCGAATGACCGGGCCCGGGTGCAGAAGGGGCTGAAACAGATAGAGGACGGATTGCGGGAACTGAACGACGCCCTGAAGTCGCATCCCGACAGCGTTCTGCTGCAGCAGCTGGCACTCGGCGCGTATCAGCAGGAGCTCGAATACATGCAAAACGTTGCCAGCCTTACCCAGACAGTTTCGGAGCAGACGCAGACATGATTTCCCTCAACGTTTCGGGCCCGAAGGCCCGCCTGTATACGCCCCTGCTATTGATCGCGGCGACGACCGCCTTCGCAGGTGAAACGATCGACCAGCGCCAGCCGGCGACGGCGCGTGGCACCGTCGAAGTGTCCAACGTTGCCGGCACGGTCACCGTGCGCGGAACCTCGAACGCGGAAGTTCACGTTACCGGTGAACTCGGTTCGAAAGCCCGGCTCGAGTTCTCGGTCGACGGTGCACGCACGACCATCAAGGTCGTGCTGCCGAAGACCTCGAACAGCGGCTCGACCGATCTCGACATCGAAGTGCCAAGCGGGAGCGACCTCACGATCTCCGGGGTGAGTGCCGACATCAACGCGACAAATGTGCGCGGCCGCCTCGATCTGCAGACGATCAGCGGCGAGGTTGAGGCTGAAGGTTACGACGGCGACGTGCGGATCAATACCGTGAGCGGCGACATCACCGTGCGTGGCAACAAGGGCACGGCCGTCGCTAATATCGCCTCGACCAGCGGCAACATCGAGATCAAGAACATGGGCGGCGATGCGAACGCGACCAGCGTGAGCGGCGATCTCAATCTGCACCTCACGAGCGTCGGTCGCAGCCGGCTGCGCACGACTTCCGGCAATATCACGCTCTACGGCGAGCTCACGAAGGACGCGCGCGTCGATTCGGAGACGGTGAGTGGTGACATCGACTTCTACCTGGGTGGATCGCGTGACGGCGACTACGAGATCGCGACCGCAGTGGGCGAGATCACCAACTGTTTCGGGCCGGAGCCGATGAGCCACCGCTATGGGCCGGGCGAGGAACTCAAGTTCAGCCAGGGTTCGACGACCGCGAGCCTGCGCGCCAAGACCCTGAGCGGCGACATCTCGCTCTGCAAGGAGTGAGTTCCGGAGGTCTCTCCGCGGGGCGTGCGTGACGCGCCTCACAGGGCCCGCCCAGCGGGCCCTGTATTGACTTAAGGGGCCTCCAGGCCGGGCCGATACCCTCCGGCAGGTCACATCTTTCTCACGACGCTCCCACAGGCATGCCGTCCGACGGTAACTCATTGAATTCGCCATCGGAATCGGTCCTGACCGGGCCCATGCGCGTGCTGCTCGCGGAGGACGATCCGACGACGCTCCTCCTCACGCAACGCCTCCTGCGCAAGGCGGGCTACGACGTCGACGTCGTGACGAACGGCAAGCTCGCGTTCGAACGCCTGCAGTCGCACTTCTACCCGATGGTGCTCACCGATTGGGAAATGCCGGAGATGGACGGTGTTGCGCTCTGCAAGGCCATCCGTTCAGCGGCGCTCGAGGGCTACGTCTACACGATTCTCCTTACCGCGCGCGACAGCAAGGAGAACATCGTCGCGGGACTCGAGGCGGGCGCTGATGACTACCTGACCAAACCCGTGAACGAAGCCGAACTCATTGCGCGGCTCAACACCGGCAAGCGCATTCTCGCGCTCGAGCAGTCGCTGCGCGCGGCGAACCGTCGCAATGAATTGCTCTCGCAGACCGACGCGCTCACGGGGACCTACAACCGTCGCCATCTCATGCAGCGCCTGCCGCAGGAAGCAGAGCGCGCCCGCCGCTTTCGCCATTCGCTCAGCCTCGTGCTCTGCGACGTCGATCATTTCAAGCAAGTGAACGATACGCACGGCCACCAGGTGGGCGATCAGGTACTGCAAGGAGTTGCGCAGTACCTGCGCGAGACCGTGCGGACGGAGATCGATTGGGTCGCGCGCTACGGTGGCGAAGAATTCGTGATCGTGCTGCCGGAGACGCCGCTCTCGGGCGCGCTCGTTGTCGCGGAGAAGATTCGCGCCGGGCTCGCAGCCACGGAACTCGCGATCGGCAACCTCGTGCTCAAGGTGACCGCGAGCTTCGGTGTCGCGGGCTTCGATCAGCTCGAGCCGGGGGATGTCGCGATCGTGGATCGCCTCATCGCGCAGGCCGACGCCTGTCTCTACAAGGCCAAGTCGAGCGGACGCAATCGCGTCGTCGGTAAGCGCCTGCAGCCGTTCGGTTCCACCGTCGTCGTCGAACGCACCGGGTAATCCCCTACGACGTGCCGGTCTTCTTGAGGAAGTCGCGGGTGCGCTCGTAGTAGCTGCGCAGGGACGTCAGTTGTGCGCGGCAGGCGTCGGTGTTCTCGCTGGCGGCGTGTGATTCCAGTTCCTTGGCTGCGGCGCTCAGAGCCTGGGCTCGGATGTTGGCGCTCGCGCCTTTCAGGCTGTGCGCACTTTTGCGCACTGCCGGGAGATCGTTCGCATTCAGGGCCTCGGCGATCTGCGCGAGCGTCGCGTCGCCACTCGCAATGAAGGTCTCGATGAGCTCGCGCTGAAATTCCGCGTCATCGCCGACAAGATCGCTGAGCGCGGCGAGGTCAACGGGCGCCGGGTCCGATGGAGCCGGATTTGCCGGTGCCGGTGCAGGCGTCGATTCTGTGGCCGGGCGAGGCGCGCGTGACGCAAGGAACTGCGCCAGACAGGTCTCGAGCCGCTCGAATTCCATCGGTTTCGCGAGATGTTCGTCCATGCCGGCCGCCAGGCAGTTGTCACGGTCCGACGCGAGTGCGTTCGCCGTGAGCGCAATGATCGGCACGCGCTTGCCGTGACGCTCGAGCTTGCGGATCCCCCGCGTCGCTTCGAATCCATCCATGACCGGCATCTGGCAGTCCATGAGAATGAGATCGTAGCTGCCCTTCTGCCAGGCATCGATCGCTTCGCGGCCGTTGGTCGCCACGTCGCACGTGATGCCGAGCTTCTCCAGATAGCGCTGTGCGACCTTCTGGTTGACCGCGTTGTCCTCGACGAGCAGCAGGTGCGCGCCCGCGATGTCGGACCGGCCGCGAACCGCCGGCCGTGTCTCGAAGTGCCCCGGCGTATTTCGAATCTGGTGGCTGTCGCTCGCGAGTTCGAACTGCACCGTGAACCAAAACACCGAACCCTTGCCGACCTCGCTCTCGACGCCCACCTCGCCGCCCATGAGGTCAGCGAGCTGCTTCACGATTGAAAGACCGAGGCCAGTACCGCCGAAGTGGCGGGTCGTCGACGAGTCGACCTGGCTGAAACTCTTGAACAGCCGATCGAGCCGGTCGGGCGGAATGCCGATGCCCGTGTCGCGCACGCTGAACCGCACCAGCGCACGCACGTCGTCGGCCGATTCGAGCCTCACATCGAGCGTGATCGTTCCGGTCGATGTGAACTTGATGGCGTTGCCGATGAGGTTGAAGAGCACCTGCCGCAGCCGTACCGAATCCGCGGACACGGCGGACGGCACGTCGGGGCCGACGTTGGCGCCGAGCGCGAGCCCCTTCGCTGCTGCCTGCGCGCCGAAAGTCGCGATGGCCTCGGCAACGGTCGTGCGCAGGTCAATGTCGCGCACCTCCAGTTCCATGCGTCCGGCTTCGATCTTGGAGACGTCGAGTATGTCGTTGATGAGCGCGAGCAGCGTCTTGCCGCTCGTGCGGATGACTTCGACGTATTCGTGCTGCGTCGCCGTGAGTTGCGTATCCGCGAGGAGCTGTGTCATGCCGATCACGCCGTTCATCGGTGTGCGGATTTCGTGGCTCATGTTTGCGAGGAATTCGCTCTTGGCGCGATTCGCGCTCGCCGCGGCGTTCGTCGCTTCGATGAGCGCAAGCTCGGTGCGCTTCTTCTCGGTGATGAGCTGGATCGAGCCCGACATGCGCCTGTGCTGCCCTTCCTGCGGCGCTTCGGCGACGCCGCGGATGCGGACCCATTCATAGCCGCCGTCCTTGCGGCGCAGACGCGCTTCCACGTCGTGCGGCGCCCCTTCATCGAGGTGCCGGCGCGCGGAATCGATGACTTTCTGGGCGTCGTCGTCGTGCACGTATTTGCCGAAGTCCCAGGCGGTCATCGGCAGCGGGTCGCTCGCATCGTAACCAAGAAGATCCCGAAAGCGCGGCGCGATCCACATATCGTGCGTGTCCGTCTCCCATTCCCAGAGCGCGTCCGAAGTACCGTGCACGGCGCGTTCGAGCCGCGCTTCGAGCTCGAGCATGGCGGCTTCGGAGGATTTGCGTTCGGTGACATCGATAATGGCGCCGGCAATGCGCGCAGCCTGGCCGCTCACGGTGTGCGTCGCGACGCCACGCTCGCTCAGCCAGCGAACCGATCCGTCATTGCGGATGATGCGGTATTCGCGCTGGTAAGAAGCTCCGTCGCTTCCTGGTACGCGCAGCGGGTGCTCAACCTGCCTGCGGTCCTCGGGGTGCGCGAGTTCGAGCCAGAGCGCCCGCTTCGGCAGCGGATCCTCGGGACGGATGCCGAGGATCTCGCGCATGTTGTCCGACTGCACCGCATCGCGGGTGATGAGATTGACGTCGAAAGTTGCGATGCCGCCCGCCTTCTGGGCAATGGAGAGCGATCTCGCTGTGCGGCGCAGGTCTTCCTCGACGAGCTTGCGGCGATGGATGTCGGCGACCGTGCCCATCACGCGCCGGGCCGCGCCGAATCCGTCGAGGAGTACGCGACCGGTCGCGCTCGTCCAGAGGACGCTGCCATCGGGACGCAAGACACGATATTCGATGTGAAACTGGCCGCCGTTGTTGACGGCCTGTGCAAACTGGGAGATGAGCGGTTCGAGATCTTCGGGGTGCACGGCCGCGAGCCACTGCTCCTGCGTGATGAGCCCGTTGTCGTTCGGCATGCCGAGGAGCTGGAAGAGCACGTCCGAGCCCCGCATCAGGGCCGTCTGCAGGTCAAGCTCGAAAATGCCGATGCCGCCGGCGCTCTGCGCCATCTGCAGGAATTCCTTCGAATCGCGCAGCGCATCTTCCGCTTGGCTCTTCGAGTGGATCTGCAGCTCGAGTTCGTGGTTGACTTCGGTCAGGCGCGTCGCGGATTCCGCGAGGCGCTGCTGGTGCGCGCGAATATCGCCGAGCATCGCCGAGAAACCGCGCTCGATGTCGCCGATCTCATCCTGCGCATCGAGCTCGAGCGCGATGGGCGCGGTCGGATCGCTGCGCAGGACCGTCATGGTCTCGGAGAGTCGCTTCAGGCGCCGGCCCACGATCCGCGAAATCGACACGCTCATCCCGACGGTAAGCAGAACGACAAGCGCAAGCACCGCGCTGGTTTCGATGGTGCCGCGCTTGAGAACCTCGTTGATCCTGAGAAGTGCTTCGCCGCTCGCCTGCCGGCGCGCGTCGCGCAACGAGGTGAGCGCGGCATTGAACTGGTCGTAGTACTGTTCGGCGAGCACAAGGTCGCCATTGAGGTCCGCAGGTTTCCCTGCAAAGCCACGTGCCGCGGAGCGGTCGACGGCGGTGCAATAGCCCTTGATGCTTTCGAGTGCCTGCGAGAGGCGCGCTACGGTGTCGCCCTGCAATCCCGCCGCACGGTGCAGATCCGCCAGGTCGCGTGACATGAGCGCGCACTGCTGACTCAGGGCTCGCAGCTCCGTGAGCGGTGCGGGGTCCCCGCGATCGACCATCGCGGCCGCCGCGACGATGCTGAATTCGCCGTAGTGATCCATGAGCCGCTGCTGGAGCGCAACGTGCTGAGCCGCAAGGCCGCGATGTTCGGCCAGTTCGCCGTGCGCGATCTGGCCGTAGAGGCTCATGACCTGAGTCATGAGTGCGAGCGCGACGATGAGCAGGATCGTCGCCGCGACCGGAATGACATGAAGCTTGCGGCGGATACCCCATTTCATCGGTAGGCGGCGGCTTTGCTGAGGGTCTCGTCAGGGCGATTCCTGCGGATTCCCTGCATATCGGCAAAAGCGGCACTTCCTGAAGGCTTCCAAGGGCTTGCCGGCGTGAATCGCACCCGGTCCGGAACCTCGGCGGCTTGCTAGAATCGAACCAGCCCTCAGCCCGCCGGAACTCACCCAATAATGCATTGGATCAAGCGTCTGCTCGTCATTTTCGGGAGCCTCATCGCGCTCCTCGTGGTCCTGGTCGTGGTCATCCTCATGGTCGTCGACCCGAACGACTACAAGGACGACGTCGCGCGGATGGTGGGCGAGCAGACGGGGCGGGAGCTCAAGCTCAAGGGCGATCTCAAGCTCTCGGTCTTTCCGTCCATCGCGCTTGAAATTCACGACGCCACGCTCGGCAATCCGCCGGGATTCGGGGCGGACCCCTTTGTCGTCATTGGGGAAGCACGATTCGTCGTGAAGGTTCTGCCGCTCCTTCGCAAGACGCTCGACGTGAAGCGGGTACTCCTGAGCGGCCTCAAGGTGCATCTCGTTACGGACAAGTCGGGCAAGGGCAATTGGGAAGGCATGGGGGGCGACAACAAACCGGGAGCGAAATCCGAGATATCGAGCGAAGCGTCCGGCGGCAGCGCCACGATTTCCGGCATCGAGATCCGCAATTCCGAAATCGTGATGGACGATCGACGTGACGGCAGCACGCGCCGTTTCACGGGCGTGAATCTGAAGACTGGGCCGCTCGGGTCGGGTGAGCCCGTACCGGTCGAACTGAGCATGCAGATGGATGCCGGTTCCGGCAGCAAGCCAACCTCCATTGCGTTCAAGTCGCCGGGCATCGACCTCGATCTCGACGGCGACACGCTCGACATGCCGGCCTTCGAGCTCAGCTACGGCGATCTCGCCCTGAGTGGTTCAGTGAAAGGCCGCAAGGTGCTCGCCGATCACGCGTTCGACGGCACGCTGAAGCTTAAGGAGACTTCGCTCCGCGACACGCTGACGGCGCTTTCCGGCACGCCGCTCGCGACACGCGACCCGAAGGCTTTGAGCCGCGTCGGCTTCGAATCGAACTTCAAGCTCAACTCGAAGAGGCTCGAGCTCACCAACTTCAAGGGCCGCCTTGATGAGACGGCGCTCGATGGCTCGCTCGGTATTTCAGATCTCGACACCATGGCACTCGGCTTCGACCTCAAGGCGGACAAGCTCAACATCGACAGCTATCGCGCGCCGGAGGAAAAAGCCGTCGCGGGCAAGGTGGAGCCGCCGACCGCGCTGCCGCTCGATGCCCTGAAGGCGCTCAATGCCCGAGGGACGCTACGGATCGGGCACATGGAGTTCAGCGGCATGACGCTCGAGGACGTGACGCTGAAGCTCAATGCCGCGGACGGTGATGTGCGGCTCGGACCGAATCAGGCGAGGCTCTACGGGGGCACATATCGCGGTACCGTGAACGTCGATGCGCGCGGCAAGGACGCGAAAGTAATGCTCGATCAGCACCTCGTGAATATCGATTTCGCAAAATTTCTCGCCGCCGCCTACGACACCAAGCGCTTTTCCGGCCGTGGGCTCGTCAATCTCGCGGTCGCCGGTCGCGGGCGCACCGATGCGGACATCAAGCGGACGCTCGACGGCGATCTCGACTTCGAAGTGTTGGACGGCGCGTTCGAGGGCCACGACCTGTGGTTCGAGCTGCGGCGCGCGCGGGCGCTCATCAAGCGTGAGGCGGCGCCCGAAGGGCAGGGGAGCGGCCGCACCAAATTCGACACGCTCAAGGGCTCGGGCCAATTCGTCGACGGTACGCTGAGGACGCACGACGTACTGATGCAGACGCCTTTTCTCAAGTCGAACGCCGAGGGCACGGTCGCGCTCGCGACGAGCGCCGTGGACATCAAAGTCAAGACGAAGATCTACCAGGTGCCGCCATCGGGCGCGGGCTCCGAGATGGCGGACCTCAAGACTGCTGCGGACATCCCAGTGCGTGTGACGGGCACGCTGACGGACTACAAGGTTCGTCCGGACCTCGAGGCCGCGGCTACTGGCGAGATCACGGAGAAACTCAAGCAGAGGGCTCGCGACAAACTGCGCAAGCTTCTTGGCGGCTGAGGGCATGACCGGAGCCCTGCGCCGTCTCGCCGCCGCGCTCGTCCTCGCAGGGAGCGTTACGGCCCCGGCCCGTGCGATCGAAATCGAAACGATCGACGTCCGTTACGAGAATGGGCTCTACAAGGTGCAGTTTGTGGCGGAACTCCACGCGCAGCCCGATGCCGTCGCCCGCGTGTTGACGGACTACGCCAGCTATCCGTCGCTCGATCCCCGCATCGAGGAGAGCCATCTCGTCGTGACTTCGCCCGGAGCGCCTCAGCGTCTCTATACGAAACTCAAGGGCTGCCTCAATCGCCTCTTCTGCCGGTCGATGATCCGCATCGAGACGCTGAAGGTCGGCGGCGGCGACCTGCTTGCGACCGCGATCCCGGACCTTTCCGACGTGCATTCGAGCGTCGCCCATACGATCTGGCAGGCGAGTGAGAAGGGCACGCACGTCACCTATTCGCTCGTGCTCGATCCGAAATTCTGGGTGCCCGCGTGGTATGCCCGTCGTGCGATGATTGACACCATGCGCACGGGTACGGTTGCGATGTTCACCAGCGTTGAACGGGTGGCGCGGGAGCTGCCGGTCAGTGCCGCCGGAAAGTAGCCTGCTCGCGCGTGTGCTCCTCGCCTGGTCCGCGCAACATGGGCGCAAGAACCTGCCCTGGCAGCTGAATCCGACGCCGTATCGTGTGTGGATATCCGAGATCATGCTGCAGCAGACGCAGGTCTCGACCGTTATTCCGTACTTCGAACGCTTCATGCAGCGATTCGCGGATCTTTGCGCTCTTGCCGAGGCGCCGATCGACGAGGTGCTGCATCTCTGGTCCGGGCTCGGCTACTACGCGCGCGCCCGCAACCTCCATCGCGCGGCGCAAACGATCCGTGACGAGCACGCCGGCGAGTTTCCGACCGATATCGAGGCCGTAACGGCGCTCCCCGGCATCGGCCGCTCGACGGCGGGTGCGATTCTTTCGCTGGCGCTGGGTCAGCGGCACGCGATTCTCGATGGCAACGTGAAGCGCGTGCTGAGCCGCTATTTCCTCGTCGACGGTTCGCTCGCCGAGGCAACCGTGCAGAAAGAACTTTGGCGGCTCGCTGAAGCGAGTACGCCGCCCGATCATGCGGCGGAGTACACGCAGGCGATCATGGATCTTGGCGCGACCGTGTGCGTCCGCACCCGGCCGCTGTGCCTTGCCTGTCCGCTCGCAGGTGATTGCGCTGCGCACCGCGCGGGACGTCAGAACGAACTGCCGGCGCCGAAGCGGCGCGCCGCACGAAAATTGCGCGAGGTGTGGGTCGTGCTTGCGTGCACGGAAGATGGGCGCATCCTGCTCGAGCACCGGCCACCCGTCGGAATCTGGGGCGGGCTATGGGGTCTGCCGGAATTTCCGACACGTGCCGTCGCACGCGACTGGTGCGTTCACCGCTTTCAGAATCCGAACACGAAGGACTGGCCGGCCGTGCGCCACAGCTTCACGCACTTCGATCTCGACCTGAATCCGCTCATTGTGCGCGTGCGCACGAAAGATCTTTCGGTGCACGACGACGGCGAAATGCTCTGGTATCACCCCGCGCAGCCGGCGAAGGTCGGGCTGCCGGCGCCGATCAAGACCATTATTCAGGCCTGCGTCGGCAGCTAGCCGCGCCGTTAGAGGTGCACGAGGCCACGCTTGTGAGCCACCGCCACGGCTTCCGTGCGGCTGATGGCGTCAAGCTTGGTGAGGATCGATTTCACGTGCGTCTTCGCCGTGCCTTCCGTGATGCTGAGCCGCCGCGCGATGTCCTTGTTGCTGCGCCCTTGAGCGAGGAGCTGGATCACGTCCACCTCACGCTTCGTGAGATTCGGCTTCGACATGCGCTGCACGGCTTTCGCGGCGATGGACGATGAAGTGTACGGCTGGTCCTTGCTCACCGCGCGAATGGCCGCGAGAATTTCCTGGCGCGGTGAATCCTTCAGCAGGTAACCCTTCGCGCCCTGGCTCAAGCACCGGAAGATGTCCTCATCGCCGTCGAAGGTCGTCATGATGAGGAGCCGCGCCTTCGGGCTCGCCTCGAGCACGCTCTGCACGACGGCGAAGCCGTCGCGCTTTGGCATCCTGAGGTCGAGCACCATCACATCGGGTTGTTCGCGGTGGAAGAGCGCAATCGCCTCATCGCCATCCGACGCCTCGGCGATCACCTGCATATCGGCCTGCTGATTGATGATGGCTGCGAGGCCGTCGCGCACCACCGGGTGATCGTCGGCCAGGATGACGCGGATCTTCGATGCCGTCGCGCTCATGCGAGCGCGCGCTTCGGAACGCGCACGCTCACTGTCGTCCCCGCGCCCCATTCGCTGTCGATGTTCCACTCGCCGCCGATGGCATTGGCGCGTTCGCGCATGCTCTCGAGGCCGAAGCCCTGTTGCGCATGACGCTCGGGTCCGCGCGGCATGCCGCAACCGTTGTCCCGGACCGCGAGCACCCAGTGCGCGGCCTCTTCCGTCAGTGAGATGCGCACGGCGGCCGGTTTCGCATGTCGCACCGCATTGCTCACCGCTTCCTGCGCTATGCGGAAGAGCTCGTGTTCGTACTCGGGCGCGAGGTCCGTTGCCGTCCCATTGCCTTCGTAGGAAATCGTGACGCCGCCGCGAACCGTCGAGCGCTCCGCGAGCTGCCCGAGCGCGACGCCGAGTCCGCCGCGGCGCGTCTGATCGGGCCTGAGTGCCATGACCGAGCGGCGCGCTTCGGCAAGGCCCTCGCGGGCGAGGGCGCGAATGCGTTCGAGCGTCGTCTTCATCGCTCCCTTCGCGCAGGCCTTCGATTCTTCCGTGGCCGCGAGCTGCATGAGAATGCCGGTGAACGCCTGCGCGAGGCCGTCGTGAATCTCCTGGCCGATGCGATTGCGTTCGACGAGCACGGCCGCCGCGCGCTCGGAGGCGTCGCGCCGGTCCTGTTCGAGAGCGAGCGTCGCCTGCTGCGCGAGTGCGATCAGAAGTTCGCTCGTCTGAGCGTTGATCGGGTTCTTGCGCCGGAAGTTGAGGCTGATGCAGCCGACCGTGCGCGACGCAAAGACGAGCGGCGTCACGTACATGCTCTGGTAGCCGCTCGCGAGCTTGAAGTCGAGCGTGCCCGGCCAGACCATCGCGGCATCTTCGGGCACGGCGAGATCCAGATAGATCGGCGACCGTGATTGGGTGAGGCGGGGACTGAAGGGCGCGTCGGCGCAGGCGACGGTCGGACTGAAGTCCGGCGCCATGGTTCGCCCGTCGCGCACGTACGCGAGCAGGCGCCACTGCTGCGCGACGTCGTCGAGCAGTATCACGGAACCCGAGGCCGCATCCAGTTCGCGTGTCATCTCGAGGAGCACACTGGCGAGAAAACTGTTGAGGTCCGGCGCGCTCGCGAGGCGCTCGAGATTCCCGCGGATGACGGCATTCGCCTTGGCGAGGGCCGCCACGCGCTCATCGGCCACTCGTTCCCGCTCGCGGCGAACCGTGTCGACCAGCCGCTCGCGATGCAACGCCGCGCCGATGACGCCGGCGGCGGTTTCGATGGTGGCGAGTTCCGTCGAATCGATGGCACGGCGCTGGCGGGTGTTGTCGAAACTGACGGCGCCCGCGAATTCCCCGTCGACGAAGATTGGTACGAGCGCCTTGCTCTTCGTGCCGATGCCCTCGAATCCACAGCAGGCCCGCGGATCCTGCACTTCGGCCGCGGTCACGTCCTTATAGACGCAGACGGTCTGTCCGGCGCGCAGCTGCAGGCACTGCAGCGCGAATTCGCTTTCCGCGTGCACGCCCATGGTCGGGTGACCGAGCTGCGGCGCGACGCCTTCACCGACCCATTCGCTTGCGACACGCAGGAGTCGTTCGCCGTTCGGTCCACGCTCAGCGAGGATTACGTTAACCCGGTCCACCGCGGCCGCTTCGCCGATGAGGCGCAGCACCTCGGGAACCGCAGCCATGACATCGGGTGCTTCAAGGAGCAGGCGGCTGCCCTTGGCCGAAGCCATCAGGAGACGCTCCCGGCGATGCGCGGAATCGTCCGCATGTTCCAGGGCCTCAGCCTGAAGCTCGGTGCGCCCCGGAGTCGATTCGAAATTGACCGCCATGGGGAAAGTCTATCGCGCCGGCGAGCCAGTGTCCGCTAACGGCCGTGCGGAAGGCAGCGGGGCGCCTTCCCAACCCCCGCCGAGCGCTTTGTACACGGCAATCAGGCTGGTGGCGGCATCCGCGCGACTCTGCGCCAGCCGGTCTTCGGCCTCGAGCTGCGTGCGTTCGGCGTCCAGGACCTGGAGGAAGTCGACGAGACCGTTCTGAAAGCGGAGGTTCGCGAGCCGCGCCGCGAGCGCACTGGCATCGGCGGCCTGTTCGACATGCGCCAGGCGCTCCCGCGCACGCGCATGGGTGACAAGCGCGTCCTCGGTGTCTTCGAGCGCCCGCAGCACGGTCTGCTCGTAGCGGGCGAGCGCAGCCTCATTGCTGGCGCGCGCGCCGACGACGCGCGCATGCACGCGGCCGAGATCGAACGCTGCCCAGGAAATGCCCGGTGCAATCGTATAAGCATCGGTGCCGCTGTTGCCGAGTACGCCGGAGCTGCCTGCCGCGTAGCCGACGCTTCCGGTGAAACTCACCTTGGGGAAGTAGTCTCCGATTGCAGCGCCGATGCGCGCATTTGAGGCCGCAAGATCGCGTTCCGCGACGCGAATGTCCGGCCGGCGTCGCAACAGGTCGGCCGGATTACCGACCGCGGCAACCCCCGGCAGCGCGGGCAGGTCGCGCGTGGGCGCGAGCTGCCCGGTGAGTGCATTCGGTTCGCGGCCGGTGAGGACGCTCAGCTTGTGGATGTTCCGCGAGACCTCCGCTTCGAGCGGACTCACGCTTGCAAGAGTTGTGCTGAGCTGAGCCTGGGCGCGCGAGGTATCGAGTTCCGTGCCGCGTCCTGCGTCGAGCCGCACATTGGTCAGTTTCAGCGTCTCCTGCTGGTTGTCGACGTTGCGTTTCGCGACTGCAAGCTGGCTCTGCGCGCCGCGGAGTTCAAAATACGTGCGCGTGACTTCGGCCGTGACGATGACCTGCGCGTCGCGCAGGGTCGCCTCGGCACTTTCGACTTCGGCGTGGCGCGCTTCGACACCGCGGCGCACGCGGCCGAAGAGGTCGAGCTCCCACGATGCATCGAACCCCGCCTGATAGAGCTCCTGTTCCCGGCCGAACACCGCAGCCTCCTGGTCCGCCGAAAAACGCTGCTTCGTGTATCCGGCTCCTGCGGTCACCGTAGGCGCGAGATCGAACTTTGCCTCGCGGTTGAGCGCGCGCGCTTCCTCTACGTGAGCGAGCGCGATGCGCAGGTCGTGATTGGCGGCGAGCGCATCGGCTACCAGGCGATCGAGTTCCTCATCACCGAATTGCGTCCAGAACTCGGCGATCGGATCCTGCGCTGTGAACGCTGCCGTGGCCGCGCCTGTGAATGCTGGCGCCGTCGCCACATCCGGCTTCACGTAGTTCGGGCCGACGGCACAAGCGGAGAGCAGTGCGGCCAGGGCAAGCATGGCGACATTACGCATGGGGCACCTCTGACGCCGCCGACGCAACCTGGGGTGCTTGGGGAGTGTGAGGAGACACCTCCAGATCACGCCGGCGACTGACCTTGCGACGCACTAGTGTGTAGAACACCGGCGTCAGGAAGAGACCGAAAGCTGTCACACCGATCATTCCGAAGAACACGGTGGCGCCCATCGCCTGCCGCACCTCGGCACCTGCGCCACTTGCGGTGAGCAAGGGCACGACACCCGCGATGAAGGCGATCGACGTCATGAGGATCGGACGCAGTCTCAGCCGCGTCGCCTCGAGTACCGCCGTCTCACGGTCGTGACCGTGATCTTCGAGCTGCTTCGCGAACTCGACGATGAGGATCGCGTTCTTGCTCGCAAGGCCAACGAGCACGAGAAAACCGATCTGCACGAACACATTGTTGTCGCCGCCGTGCAGGAGCACTCCGGCGATGCCCGCGAGCAGGCTCACCGGCACGATCAGGATGATCGCGAGCGGAAGATTCAGGCTCTCGTACTGCGCGGCGAGCACCAGGAAGACAAACAGTACGCACAGCGGGAAAATGAAGACGGCCGTGTTGCCCGCGACGCTCTGCTGATAGGCGAGATCCGTCCATTCGTAGGTCATGCCGTTCGGCAGCGTCTCATCGAGAATCTGCGAGATGGCCGCCTGCGCCTCGCCCGAGCTGAACCCGGGGGCCGGGCCGCCGTTGATGTCGGCCGAGCGATAGCCGTTGTAGCGCTGGACGATGTCCGGGCCGTAGGTCTGCGAGACGGAGAGGATCGAGCCGAGTGGCACCATCTCGCCTTTGGCGTTGCGGGTCTTCAGCGGCAGGATGTCGTCGACCTTCGAGCGGAACGGTGCATCCGCCTGCGCCACGACGCGATACGTGCGGCCAAAGCGGTTGAAGTCGTTCACGTAGAGTGAGCCGAGATAGACCTGCAGTGTCTGGAAGACATCGGTGAGCTTCACGTCCTGCTGCTTGACCTTCACGCGATCGACATTGACGTTGAGCTGCGGCACGTTGATCTGATAGCTCGAGAAGACGCCGGCGAGACGCTTGTCCTGCCACGCCTTGCCGAGTGCCTGCTGCACGGCCGCGTAGAGTGCGTCCGGCCCATGATCACCGCGGTCCTCGACCTGCAGCTTGAAGCCGCCGAGCGCGCCCATGCCGCGAATCGCCGGTGCCGGGAACACCACGACGAACGCGTCCTTGATCTGGCCGCCGAGCTTCTGCGTGAGCGCCTGGGCAATCGCACCGCTCGACAGCTCCTTCGAATTGCGCTTGTCGAAGTCATCGAGCGGGAAGAAGACGAGCGCCGAGCTTGAACTTGCCGCGAAGCCGTTCACCGACATGCCGGCGAACTGCACCGCATGCATGACGCCCGGCTGCTTGAGGCCGATCGCTCCGATCTCCTTCGTCACTTCCATCGTGCGCTCGAGTGAGGCTGCCGGAGGCAACTGCGCAATTGCGATGACGTACTGCTTGTCCTGCGAGGGGATGAATCCGCCCGGCAGCTGGGCGAAGCCGAGGTACGAGAGGACGACGAGGCCCCCATAGACGGCAAGCGCAATGCCCGTCTTGCGCACGGTCTGGCCGACCGCGGTCGAATAGGCGTTGCCTGTGTCTTCAAAGCCGCGGTTGAAGCGCTTGAAGAATCCGCCGAACACTTTTTCTATGCCGCTAGAAAGGGCGTCCGGCTTCGCGCCGTGGGGTTTCAGCAGCACGGCGGCTAGCGCCGGCGACAGCGTGAGCGAATTGAAGGCCGAGATGACCGTCGAGATGGCGATCGTCAGCGCGAACTGGCGATAGAACTGACCGGAAAGCCCGCTCACGAACGCGACCGGCACAAATACCGCGCAGAGCACGAGCGTGATCGCAATGATCGGCCGGCTGACCTCCGACATCGCCTGCTTGGTCGCAGCCAATGGAGTCAGTCCCCGCGCGATATGCCGCTCGACGTTTTCGACAACGACGATCGCATCGTCCACGACGATACCGATGGCGAGCACGAGTCCGAAGAGCGACAGCGTGTTGATCGAGAAGCCGAAGGCGAGCAGCACGGCAAACGTGCCGATAATCGAAACCGGCACCGCGACGAGCGGAATGATCGATGCGCGCCAGGTCTGGAGGAACAGGATGACGACGAGGACAACGAGCGCGATCGCCTCGAGCAGCGTGTGGACAACCGCGTCAATAGATTGCCGCACGAATACGGTAGGGTCGTAGACGATCGTGTAGTCCACACCCTCCGGGAAGCTTTCCTTGAGCTTCGCCATCGTGTCACGCACGGCCGTCGAGAGTTCGAGTGCGTTCGAGCCGGGCGCCTGGAAGACCGGTATGGCGACCGCCGGCTTGTTGTCGAGCATGCTCTGCAGCTCGTACTGCGAGGCGCCGAGCTCGATACGAGCGACATCTTTCAGCCGGACCACTTCGCCGTCGGCTCCGGTCTTGATGATGACGTCGCGGAACTGGTCCTCGTCCGAAAGGCGGCCCATGGCGTTCAAGGCGAGTTCGAAGGCCGCATCGTTTGCGGGTGCGCCGCCGATCTGGCCGGCGGCCACCTGGATATTCTGTTCGCGAATCGCGCTGACGACATCACCGGCGGTGAGGTTGCGCGCGGCGAGCTTCTGAGGATCGAGCCACACGCGCATCGAGTAGTCGCCCGCGCCGAACACGCGCACCTCGCCCATGCCGGGCAGGCGCGCGAGCACGTCGCGGATGTTGAGCGTCGCGTAGTTGCGTAGATACAGGGAGTCGTAACGGTTCTGGGGCGAGACGATGTGCACGACCATCATGAGGTCGGCGGAGCTCTTGACCGTCGTTACACCGAGCGCGCGCACTTCCTCCGGCAAGCGCGGCAGGGCTTGGGATACGCGGTTCTGCACCTGTACCTGCGCGCGGTCGATGTCGGTGCCGATGCGAAACGTCACCGTCAAGAGGAGCGAGCCGTCCATCGTCGTCTGCGAAGACATGTAGAGCATGTCCTCGACTCCGACGATTTCCTGCTCGAGCGGCGCGGCGACGGTATCCGCCACCACTTTCGGGTTCGCACCGGGATAGGCGGCGCGCACCACGACGGAGGGCGGAACCACTTCCGGGTATTCACTGACCGGCAGCTGAAAGAGGGCGACGGCGCCGGCGATCGTGATGAACGCCGAGAGCACCGCCGCGAAGATTGGCCGATCGATGAAGAAATTGGAAAGTTTCATGACTTCTCTCATCCCCTCTCCCCCGTCTTCGGGGGAGAGGGCAGGGTGAGGGGCTTGTTACTCGGCGTTCCGGGCAAGCACACCCGCGGTCGACGGCTGCGGACCCATGGCGACCATCTGCGGCGTAACCGGCATGCCTGGGCGCACACGCTGCAGGCCGTTCACGACGATGGAGTCGCCGGGCGCGAGACCTTCGCGCACCACGCGCAGGCCGTCGACTACGGGACCGAGCTTCACCGCCCGGTACTCGACCTTGTTGTCGGCGTTCACCTCGAGCACGTACTTGTTGCTCTGGTCGGTGCTAACCGCGCTGTCATTGATGAGGATCGCGTTGTACTCGGCACTGCCCACGAGCTTGACGCGCGCGAACATGCCGGGCGTGAAACGCCGGTCCTTGTTGGAAAACTGTCCGCGCGCGCGGATCGTGCCGGTGGCGGGGTTCAGTTCGTTATCGACGAACACCATCACACCCTGGTGGGGCGTCTCCTGCTCATCGGCGAGACCGACCCATACGGGGTTCTTCGCATCGCGGGAGCTGGGACGGAGACCGGCACGAGCCAGCGCGTTGTACTTCAGGTAAACCTGCTCATCGCCTTCGAATTCGACGTAGATCGGATCGATCGAGACGAGCGTCGTGAGCAGCGTCTGATCGGTTGTCACGAGGTTGCCCGCGGTGACTTCCGCCTTGCTGACGAGCCCCGAGATCGGTGCACGCACCTGCGTGAACGTGAGATTGAGTTTCGCGGCGTCGAGCGCGGCGTCGGCTGCCTGGACGTTTGCGGTTGCCTGCGCAGCGCCCGAAACGCGCGCGTCAAACTCTTCCTTTGAGATGGCGCGGGCGTCGAGCAGCGTCTTCGCGCGTTCGAACTCCGACTGCGCGAGGCTCAGCTGGGTCTTCGCACGCGCGAGCTCGGCCGCGGCCCGCTTGTACTCGGCATCGTAGGGGCGCGGATCAATGACGAAGAGCACTTCGCCCTTCTTCACTTCGTGACCTTCGGTGAAGTTGACGGAGGAGATATAGCCCGACACGCGCGGGCGCAGTTCCACGCGATCGACAGCTGTGAAGCGGCCGGTGAACTCGTCGAATTCGGTGATTGGCTTCTCGATGACTTTCGCGACGCTCACCTGCGGTGGCGCGGGCGGCGCCTCGGCGGCTTCGTTGCGCGCGCAGCCGGCGGCAGCGAGTGCGATGACTGCAATCGATGCAAGAGTGATGGTGCGATTCATGTTCCGTGTCCTTCCTGAAGATTCGAGCCGGAGAGGGGTGTCCGGCATGGGGTGGCATTGTTCGCTTTGCACGGCATTCGCGATATTGATCAGGCGAGGCGTCTTCAGGTCCTCAAGCTAGGGTTGACTGTCTAGCCCTTTCGAGAGAGACACATGCTGGTCAGTTATCAGCTCATGCCGCGCCGAAAAAAGAAGGCCGGCAGCGTTGCTGCCGGCCAGGGGATTGCTGCCGGGGTTTGGCAGCGGGGAGAACTCGACGGATCAGCCTGTCGCATTGCGGATTTGGGAGGGGGAAGCCGCCACATGCGCGCGGACGCCTTTGTAAACCTCCTCAGCCACCGCGGGATTGCCGCGAGGCGCCGGGGCGACGGCGGTTCCTGCCAAGAGTGCGATGTAGGGCGCGGCCGTAACGACCAGCGCGACCAGGAAACCTGTGATGTTCTGCTTGCTCATGTTCCTCTCCTTGCGCAAATCAATGTGAATTCGATGGGGCACAGTTTGATCGAAGCTGAAAAGTCAGCAATCCGAAGAACTGATCGACGACTCAGCAAAAGTTAAGGCTTGCAAGTGGGTGAGCTTGAGCCTTTGCGGCGTGTTTGCTGGTGTGCCCAATGTGCCGCGCAGGCCGGCGACGATCTATCTGGTTCTTGCGCGATTGGCGCGCAAAAGAAAAGCCGGCAGCGAAGCTGCCGGCCAGGGATTGCTGCCGGGGTTTGGCAGCGGGGAGAAACCGTCAGGAATCAGGCGACCACATTGCGGACCGGCGAGGCGGGCGCTGGCTTGGCCAACTGGGTGCCCTGATAAATCTCGTCCGTTACCGCGGGATTGCCGCGAGCTTCCGGGGTGGTCGCACTGGCGGCACCTAGTGTCGAATAGATCGCCGCCGTCACCGCGAGTGCGGCAATGATTGCTGCGAAGTGCTGCTTGCTCATCTCAACTCCATTCAGTTTCATTGCGTCAGTAAGTACCGTCTCGATGGCGGATGGTTTGAAGAAAGAGAAAAAGACATCAGCCAATTCGATGTGGCGCATTCTTCTCTCAACTCTGTGCCGACGGAATTCCTCTGACGAGTCGTCCGCCCACCCTCAAACGACACGACGCGATCTACCTCCTTTGGGGGAGATACCGTCAGGAATCAGGCGACCACATTGCGGACCGGCGAGGCGGGCGCTGGCTTGGCCAGCTGGGTGCCCTGATAAACCTCGTCCGTTACCGCGGGATTGCCGCGAGTTTCCGGGGTGGTCGCACTGGCGGCCTCGAGTGTCGAAAAGATCGCCGCCGTTACCGCGAGGGCTGCGAGGAATCCTGTGAAGTGCTGTTTGCTCATGTCCGTCTCCGTTGGCAATTCGATGCGTTTTCGATGGGAGATAGTTTGAACAGGAACGCGAAAAGCAGCGAACCGAAGATCTGACCGAGGGATCAGGAAAGCTGAAGGCTTGCCTTGACAGTGAACGGCGCGCTCCGCAGGCTGCGCTGCCTATGGCACGGCTGGTCAACTGCGTCGTTTTGAAGCGCGAGGCGCCGGGGCTCACCTATGTCCCGTACCCGGGCGAACTCGGCAAACGCATCTACGAGAACGTGTCGCAGGAGGGCTGGTCCCGGTGGGTAGCCCACCAGACCACTCTATTAAATGAGTACCGCCTGAGCCCCATCGAGCCCAAGGCCCGCAAGTTCCTGCAGGACGAAATGGAGAAGTTCCTCTTCGGAACGGGCTCCGAAAAGCCCGCGGATTTCAAGCCGGAATAGAAGATAGAGGGCGTCGCCTGCTTGCTCCCTCTCCTGTCTGCGGGAGAGGGCTGGGGTGAGGGTCCTTGGATTTGACGGCCCCCGGACCCCTCGGTTTTAATGCGCGGCCTTCGACGCTTGCCCCCAATGGCCAGGTAGCTCAGTTGGTAGAGCAGCGGACTGAAAATCCGCGTGTCGGCGGTTCAATTCCGCCCCTGGCCACCATCAAAACCGAATGTAGTCTGCCGGTTTGCAGCTGACCGATGTCCGGCTGAGAATGCGCAGCCATGACGACGGAGCAAAAGATCGTCGCTGTTGGCGCTGCCAGTGGAGTGGTGGCAATGGCTCTAAGCGTGTGGTTTCTTGCAAGCGCCTTGCCGACGCCCGGCATTGCAGACACGCTCGGGGAGCGCCTGGCATACGCGCTGCGAGCAAACATTGTCGCGATCGTGCCGTTTTTCATCATGCTCATCACGGTAGGTAATTCGCGATTCTTGAGCGAGGCGATAGACCCCACTCGCCGTGCGGAGAGTCGTTCGATGGAAATCGATGGGCGCGTCGCCGACAACACCCTGCAGCAGAACTTCGTTTTCGCCATCGCGTCACTCTCATTGAGCACGATTGTTCCGCTGCATCATCTGCAGGTCGTCTGGGCCTGCGCAATCGTATTCGTAGTTGCCCGCGCGGCTTTCTGGCTGGGCTACCGACTCAATCCACTCTATCGCGCGCCCGGGATGTCGGCGACCGCCTATCTGAATCTGGGGATGATTCTGTATCTGCTCTTCCATATGTTCGTGCGCTGGTGACGAAAAATAGAAAGCCGTGACCTGCAGCATGCGCCTAGAATGGGAAGGAAAGGCCGCACTGTGCGTTCAACACCAGCGTACCGCCAGGAGCGTCAGAAGCCATGTCACTTCGCCGCCTCGTCATCATCGTTCTTTCCGTCGTGGGAGCAGTGCTCCTTGCGATCGTGCTCTACGTCGCTTTCGCTGATCTCGGTAGCCACAAGGGCCGCATCGAGGCGTTCGTCACCAAGCAGCTAGGCCGGCCTTTCGCGATCGATGGGGCATTGGAGCTCAAAGTGCTCCCGTTCATCTCTGTCCTCGCCGAGCGCGTTCGCGTCGGCAATGCCGAATGGGGCTCGAAGCCGCAAATGGTCGAGATCGGGCGGCTCTCGACGCAAATCGGCCTGTGGTCGCTGATCTCGGGACCCGTGGACGTGCGCTCGTTCGAGCTGAGTAATGTCTCGGTTCTCCTCGAGAAAAACCGCGAGGGTGAGGGCAACTGGGCGTTCGGCCGTGCATCAGAGGAGGCAGCCCCCCGCTCGGGCGTCACCAAGTTCCCGGCGGTCATCCTGCACGCCAAGATCAGCAATGTGCAGGTCACCTATCGCGAGCCCGGCGAGCCGGACCGCATCGCGCGACTTGAAACATTAACCATCGATCCGGGGAAGGACGGCCTCCTGGCGATCTCCGGGAACGGAAAGCTCGACGAGTACAGGACTTCGCTGGAAGGACACATGGGGCCCATCGACGCGCTCTTCTCCGGGCGGAACATCCGCATGGAGATCCAGGCCGCGATCGAAAGGCTGCGACTCGACATCAACGGCAGCCTTGGCCGTCTCGATCCGCTGGGCGGCGCGGATCTCGCCGTGAAGCTCGAGCATCCGGACCTCGGCGGGATGCTTAAGAACCTTCGATTGCCGGTCGTCGCGACGGGTGCGTTGAGCGTCGACGCCAAGTTGAAGGACTCCGGCAAGCTTACCCAGCTCGATGTCGACGCGAAGCTCGGCGACATCACGGCCAGAACAAACGGAACACTTCAAACTCTCGGCCTACCCGGCTCCGACCTCCAGTTCGAAGTCTCGGTCGCGGACGTGGCCCGGCTCGCTGAGGTATTCGATGTGACCGGCCTGCCGGCCGAGGCACTGAAAGTCAGCGGGCGCGTCGCGACCTCGCGCAAGGAAGTCAAGCTCGAGGGGCTGAGTGCCAAGTTAGCCGGCGCACAGGTGAGTGCCGAGGGCACGATCCCCTTGGCTCGCGACCGGGACGCCGACATCCATTTCGAACTCGGCGCCGAGAACCTGATGAAGCTGCGCAAGGGGCTGCCGGAGATCCCCATTGCCATGAGCGGAAATTACGTCGAAAGCCGCGACAAGGTCGAGCTGAAGAATCTCAAGTCGCGCATCGGTGAATCAGAGATCTCTGGATGGGCGTCGATGGCCCGCAATGGCACGAGGCATATAGAGGCCGAGCTCGCCTCGCCTGGACTTGACCTGACACCGCCTGCCACAAAGCAAGCGGACAGCAAGGCGAACACGAAATCGACCGGTGGTGCAAGTGCCCCGCCCGCGGACGCGAAACAGCCTGCGAAAGAGTCGAAGAAGAAGTACGTCTTCAGCGAAGCGCCCATCGCACTTGACGGGCTGAAGGGTGTCGATGCAAAGCTGCATTTCGTCGTTACCGAAGTGAAGCTCTCCGCGGGACTGCTGAAGGACGTCGATGGCACACTGATCGTCGACTCAGGTCAACTGGCGTTCGAGGGGCGCGCGAAGGGCGGCATTGAGGGCACCCTCGACAGCTCCGTCAAGCTGAAACCGACCAGCGACGGAGGCGCCGACCTGAAGCTTGATCTCGCCATCAAGAACCTGCGCGCCGGCCTTGTCGCCGGCGCCGAGATTGACCCCGGCCTCGTACCGCCGACCAGCGTCGATGCGACGCTTCAGGTGAGCGGCGTCTCGGCCCGCCAAATGGCGTCGAGTGCCAACGGGCAGGTCCTGCTGACGCAGGGACCGGGCAGGATCAAGAGCGGCATCTTCGTGTTCGGCGGCGACCTCGTCGCGCAGCTTGCCGGCAAGCTGAACCCGTTCTCGGCGCAGGACCCGTACACGCAACTGGATTGCACCGTGGCCCGCATCGACATCGTGGATGGCCGGGCGACAGTCGAGCCCGTGCTCATGCAGTCGAAGAAGGTCACCGTCACCGCTAACGGCAAGGTGGATCTTCACACGGAAGCGCTCACCGTTGACTTCAACACCCGTCCGCGCCAGGGCATCGGTGTCAGCGCGGGAATGTTCACCAACCCTTTTATCAAGCTTGAAGGCACACTCGCGAGCCCGAGGGTGGGGATAGGCGCCAAGGGCGCCGCATCCGGCGCCGTCGCCTCGGCGACCGCCGGCGCATCGGTAATCGCGAAAGGACTCGTGGACCGCGCCCTCGGCGAGGCGGACCTGTGCAAGACGACGCTCGAAAAGGCCGCGCACCCTGCCGCAGCTGCGGATGGGGCGGCAAAAAAAGGCGCCAAGCAATGATTCGTGTTATGTAGTCTTGGCGTAAGCATGCGCCATGCTCGATTTGCGATATCGATCCAGAGGCGGCTAAGTACAACAAACAAGGGGAGAAGAATCATGAGAAATCGCTTCAGAATACCGTGGGCCGTTCTCTCGGCCCTCGCGCTGACACTGCTCGGTACGGGCGGGGCTACGGCGCAGACCCAGACCATGAAGACCGACGTCCTTGCATTCGAGGTCATTTCGGTGGACGGCAACAACCTCGTCGTCCGTGATCAGAATGGCACGCGCGAGTTAACGGTGCCTGATGACTTCCGGTTCACGGTGGACGGCAAGCCGATGTCTGTGCATGACCTCACGCGGGGCATGAAGGGCACCGCCACGGTCACCACTACTACGACGGTTCGCCCGGTATACGTGACTGAGGTGAAGAAGGGTGTGGTCCTGGATCAGGTCGGCACTTCCGTCAGTGTCCGTACCCCGGAAGGTGTCCGCCGCTTCACGCAGGGCGACCTCGACAAGCGCGGTGTCCGGATATACATCGATGGCAAACCCACGCGCGTGTCCGGGCTGCAGAAAGGCGACCAGTTATCGGCAACCATCGTCACGTCCGGCCCGCCGGAGGTTCTTACCGAGAAGCAGGTGCAGGCTGAACTCGCTGCTACACCTGCCGCGGCGGAACCCGCGGTCGCGGCGCCCGCCGAGACACCACCGGCCGAGGCGCCGGCAGCCGAGGCGCCGCCGGCCGAGGCGCCGGCAGCCGCTCCTGAGACGCCGGTTGCTGTCGCAGCTGCCGAACCCGCGACACCACCCGTCGACGAGCATCCCGATCGGCGGTGGATCTGGATCGTGGTGGTTGTGGTTGTCGTTGTCGGGTTCCTGCTGATGCGCAAACGCGGCGCCAAGCAGTAGCGCGCCAAAGAAAGCGACCGCGGGCCACCACCGCCTGCGCCGCTATTACCTCGAAGGCCCCGGCGTAAATGCCGGGGCCTTTTCATTCCTAAGCACGTTATCCCGGTTCGCTTTCATTCCTCTGCCGGCACGCGCTGCTGACTGTCGTAAATCGGGTTGTAGCAGAGTGTGCCGAACTGCTTGATGACTTCGTGCCGCGCAACGTTCGGCGCCTCGTCCGGAATCGCGCGCAGCAGCGCCTCGTTCCTTGCGACGATGCCGTCGCGGAATTCCGGATGGCTCATGATGAAAAGGTCGCCGCGCCGGATGGCGCGCAGCACGCGCCGACCGACTTCCTCGGGCGACATGAAGATGCTGGGATCGAACTGCGGGCGCGGTCCGCGGCCCTGCCCCACCAGCGGCGGGACCTCGGCCGGCTGGTTGCGCAGATGGGCCGGGCGTGTCGCATCAGTGGTGACGCCGAGGCTCGTTTGTACCGGACCGGGGAAGAAGACCGAGGCGCCGATCGGCGTACCCTTCAGGTCGGTCGCCAGCGATTCCATCATGCCCGCGACCGCGAACTTGCTGGTGCAGTAAAGCCCCGCGCCGCCAACGGCGGAGAAGCCGCCGGTGGAGGAGGTGCTGACCACGTGCCCCTCTTCGCCGTGCGCCAGCATGCGCGGCAGCAGCGTGACGAGGCCGTTGATTACGCCGCCGACATTGACGCCCATGCAGAAGTCCCAGTCCTTGAACGTCGCCGTCTGCATCGGGCCGAGGACGCCGACCCCGGCATTGTTCACGAGGACATGAACCTTGCCGAAGACACGCTCGGCCTCGTCGGCCGCGGCGACCCAGCGTGCCCGATCGGTCACGTCCAGGCGGATGGCATGTACGCCGTGGTTGGGACCGAAGCCGGCCAGCGCCTGGTCGAGGGCTTCCTGCCGCACATCAGCAATAACCACCTTCATTCCGGCTCCCGCAAAGGCCTTGGCCATCCCCAGGCCCATGCCGCTCGCGCCGCCAGTAATGAAGGCGGTCCTTCCTGAGACGTCTTTCATGCCGGATTCTCCTGCGTTGTTCGATTACGCTTAAGTCCAGGTTGCCCCGAGCAGCCGCCGGAAATTGCCGCCGAGCACCGCCGTGATGTTCTCGTCGGAATAGCCGCGGCGAATGAGCGCCTCGGTCAGGTCGAAGATCTTCTGCGGATGATCGAAGCCGTCCGTGTCGAGCTTCTCCCGAAACTTGTAGCTCGACTTGTACATGTCGAGGAGCTTCTTGCGCTGATCGGGCGGCATGTCGTCGTACCCGTTCAAGTCCGAATCCGTCCCGATACCGACATGCTCGATGCCGACCAGCTTCACCACGTGATCGATGTGATCGACGATGTTCTCGACGGTCGTCGGCTCGCGGTCGCTCACGAAGTTGCGAACGCCCGTGATGCCCATCACGCCGCCCTTCGCTGCGAGCTTCTGGATGGCTTCGTCGGTCTTGAGGCGCGGATGGTTGTTGAGCGCGCGGCAGTTGGAGTGAGTGATGGCGATTGGTCTGGGCGAAAGCTCGATGGCGTCGAGCGTCGTGCGGTCGCCGCAATGGGAGACATCGACAAGCATTCCAACGGTGTTCATCGCTTTGATGATTTCGGCGCCAAAGTCGCTGACGCCGCCGTCAACGCGATCCGTGCTGCCCGAGCCCAACAGGTTCTGGGCGTTGTAAGTGAGTTGCGAGCAGCGCTGACCCAGCTGGTAGAAGCGCTTGACGTCGGCGGTCGTGCGGAAGTGCTCGGAGTTCTGCAGTCCCATGATCACGGCGATCCGCTTATCCGCCTTCGCGCGCTCGAGGTCGGAAGCCCGTCCGACCAGCGTGAACACGTGGGAGTTGCGTCCTGCGTAGCCCTGCCATGCGGCGAGGAACTCGAGCGAGTCCTCGACCGCGCTCGGCCCACCGGTGCCGATCGAATTGTGGAATACATTGATGCCGCTGGTGAGAAACTGCGCCGCCGCTTCGTCGCTCATCGGCGCGGCGTAAGCCTCAGGCGTGAAATCGATCTTGAGCACGCCCAGCATGTCGATGACGAGCGAACGCTCGACAACTTTCACGGCGCGCGCGGAATACTTGCGCGGCGTCGCGGCGAACGCCTGGAAACTGCCGAGATTCAACATCGGCACGCCCGCCGCAATTGCTGCGAGAGCGCCGCTCTTGAGAAGACGCCGACGTGAGATTCCTGCTCGCATGACGTCCTCTATTTTCCAGACTTCATGGCGGCGGAAACCTTCTCCGCCTGCTCCAGCGCCCTGAGCACGTTCTCCCCCGCCAGGAGCTTGAGGTCCTTGTCCGTCCAGCCGCGGTGAATGAGCTCCGCGAAAAGATTCGGATACATCGAGACGTCCGACAAGCCTTCAGGCCACGCGGTGTTGCCGTCGAAGTCCGAGCCGATGCCGACGTGCTCGACGCCTGCGACCTTGCGTATGTAGTCGACCTGATCGGCCACCTTGGCGACGGTGGTGATCGGCATCTTGACGCCCGTCATGATGTTCTTGAAGAGCGCGGTCCGCTCATCTTCCGTTTTCACGTCGCGCGCCCGGCGGTTGTACTCCTCGATCACAGGCTGCATAACCTTCGCCACGTCGGGGTCGGTGAAGCCCGCTACGAAACGCGACCATCACCACGCCGCCATTCGCCGGCACGCGCTTCAGGATGTCGTCGGGAACGTTCCGCGGTACATCGCAGACCGCACGCGCGGATGAGTGCGAGAAGATCACCGGCGCGCGCGAGACGCGCAGCGCGTCGTCCATGGTCTCGGCGGAAACATGCGCGAGATCCACGAGCATGCCGATGCGGTTCATCTCGAGCACCACCTGCTCGCCGAACGGCGTGAGGCCGTGATGCGCGGGCACGTCGGCTGCGGAATCCGCCCAATCCGTGTTCGTGTTGTGCGTCAGGGTCATGTAGCGCACGCCGAGGTCGTAGTAGGCGCGCAGCGCCCCGAGCGAGTTCTCGATGGCGTGTCCGCCTTCGATGCCGAGCATCGAGCCGATGCGGCCGTGCTTCTTGGCGTTTCGAATGTCCGCTGCCGTGCTCGCGAACTGAAACACATCCGGATACTGCGCGATCATGCGGCGCGCCAGATCGATCTGCTCGAGCTGCGTGTGCGCCCATCCCGTGGTCAATTCGCCGGGGACATACACGGACCAGAACTGCGCGCTCAAGCCACCCTGCCGCAGGCGCGGGATATCGGTCTGGCCCGCGGTCGGTTTGCGCAGGTCGTACGCGACGACGTCGTTCGGCGTCTTCGCGTCAGTGCGAATCGCCCAGGGCAGGTCGTTGTGGCCGTCGAAAAGGATCGCGCTGGCGAGAAGCTTGTGCGCGTGCTCGAGATCGGCCGCGGTGGGCGGGGAGGCGAGGGCGAAGTTTGAGCAGGTGGCGAACAGCAGCAGGGCAACGATACGCATCGTCATGGTTTTCTCTCACTTCTTGGGTCAACTTGTGCCACGATAACAGCCAATGGCGCCATTAGAGAAATCATTCTCTTGGGGTAGACTAAGCCCATGACCCGCAAGAGCAACACGCTCGGGACCTTGATCCGCGATCTGCGGCAGCAGAAGGGCTGGACGCTGCGTCAGATGAGCGAGAAGGTAGGCATTCCGCTTTCGACGCTCGCGAAGGTGGAGCAGAACAAGCTCTCGCTCACCTACGACAAGCTCCAGCAGTTCACCTCGCGTCTCGGCATGACGATGGCGGAGTTCCTGGCCCATGAGAAGGCGGGCGATCCCGCGACAAGATCGTCACGGCACGCCGCAGTCTCACGGGCACCAAGAATTCGGTCAACGATCGCGACGCCGAACTACGACTACGAGTACCTGTGCGCGGATCTCAGGGAAAAGCGCATGGTGCCGATCATCGCGCGCATCCGCGCCCACAGCCTCGAGGAGTTCGGCAAGCTCGTGCAGCATCAGGGCGAGGAATTCATCTACGTACTCGAAGGCAGCGTTGAAATCTTCCTGCAGTTCTATACCTCGGTGACGCTCAAGGTCGGCGAGGGCATCTATCTCGACAGCACCATGGGCCACGCCTACGTCGCGAAGGACTGCGAGAGCGCGCTCGTGCTCGCCGTCTGTTCGAGCGAAGACTCGAATCTCGCGAGCGAACTCATCCGCATGACCGAAGGCGAGCTGTAACGGGGGTCTGACCCCGCTTCGGGGTCTGACCCCTCCCAGCCGCGTCCCCGTTGACAATGATTCTCCCAATAGGACATGATTCTTCAATCAGGCTCAAAATATCTACCATGGGCCTTGCAGGAATCAAGGGGGATCTATGACGCGTACCTCAGGTGTGCAGCTCGTTCGCGCGGGTTTTCTGGCTGCTGGGCTCCTCGTTTCGGCGCTGGCACCAGCGCAGGAGAGCACGGGCAGCGGCGCCGTCCTTGAGGAGGTCGTCGTGACTGCGAGCAAGCGCGAGGAGCGCTTGCTCGACGTGCCGCAGTCGGTTTCGGTCGTTGATGGCGCCGTACTCGAGCGCCAGCAGGCGACGAATTTTCAGGACTACCTGAAGCTCGTACCGGGCCTGCAGCTCACCCAGGACACGCCCGGCGTTGGCCGTCTCGTAATGCGCGGTATCAACACCGGCGGCGTCGCTTCGACGGTGGCCGTATACCTTGACGAGACGCCGTTCGGCTCGAGCACCGGCCTCGTCAATGGAGCCATTCTCGCGGGCGACTTCGATACCTTTGACATGCAGCGCATCGAGGTCCTGCGTGGCCCGCAGGGCACCCTGTACGGCGCCAGTTCTCTTGGCGGCGTGCTGAAGTTCGTCCCGAACGAGCCGCAGACCGATCACTTCGGAGTGCGTCTGCGCGCCAACGTTGAGAACGTGGAAAGCGGAGACACCGGCTATTCCGGTGTCGGCATGATCAACGTGCCGCTCTGAGATACGTTTGCGTTTCGCGCGACCGGCTACTATCGCGAGTTGGGCGGGTTCATCGATTCGATCGGCACCGGCGGCTCGGACGTCGCGAAGAACATCAACGGCTCGAAAAGCTACGGCGGGCGCCTCGCGGCACTGTGGAGACCGAACGAGAAATTTTCGCTGAACCTGACCGCGGTCCTGCAGGACATCAATACGCTGGGGTCCACCACGGTCGAAAGCGATCCCGACACCCTGAAGACGCTCTACTCCACAGAGTCGCAGTCGCGCTACGTTCCGGAGTTCACGGACGTCAAGTACCGTGTCTACAACGCGACCATGGACATCGACGTCGGCTTCGCGACGCTCACGTCCTCAACGAGCTACAACAAATTCGATTCACCGTTTCGCACCGACCTGACGTCTCAGTTCAGCCCGCTGCTGGAAGGCTTGATTGGGCCGAACGAATTTCTCCAGGCGCAAACGACCGCCTACGACAAGACCACGCAGGAGCTGCGCCTCGCTTCGCCCGTGAACGACCGGTTTGACTGGCTCCTCGGCGCCTACTACACGGACGAGAAGGGCAACCTCCTGCAGCACCTGGAGGCCGTGTTTCCGGGCACGCTCGATCCGATCCCGGGTCTGCCCGTGCTTGGCGACCTCACCCTCGACTCGAAATACACGGAATACGCGGCCTTCGCGAGCGGCACCGCACACTTCGGCAACCGGTTCGACCTGACGCTGGGCGGCCGCTACAGCACCAACGATCAGGAAGCCACGCAGCACGCGGTGGGCATCTTCGCGGGCGGCGACGTGTCCTACCCGATCGCGAAATCGTCCGAGGACGTTTTCACCTATTCATTTGCGCCGAAACTGAAGTTCGGCGAGCACGCCTCGCTCTACGCGCGCGTCGCAAGCGGCTTCCGGCCCGGTGGTCCGAACGTGCTGCCGCCAGGAGCTCCGCCCGGCACGCCGCTGACTTACGATTCGGACTCGCTGACGAGCTATGAGCTCGGCTTCAAGTCAGAATCCGCTGATCGTACATTCACCCTCGATGTCGCCGCTTTCCACATCGATTGGAAGGACATCCAGCTGTTCGCGGTGGTCAACAATTTCGGCATCAACGTCAACGGCGCCGGCGCGAAAAGCGACGGCTTCGAGTTCACGGCCGCGGTGCTCCCCGTCACCGGGCTCAGCCTTTCGCTCAACGGCGCCTACACGGATGCCAAGCTGAAAGACGACACGGACCCGCTCGTCGGTGGGTTGAAAGGCGACCCCCTGCCATACACGCCGGACTGGAGTCTCGGCGCGAATATCGACTATCAATGGCCGGTCGGTGGGCAGGCAACCGCCTATGTCGGCGGCTCGCTCCGCTATCTGTCGACGCAGACAGCCAGCTACGACATCGTCTTCCGTACAGCCAACGGGCGCCAGCGGGAGATTCCGTCGTACGAAGTCGTCGACCTGCAAGGCGGTGTCGATTTCGGACACTTTTCGGTCGGGCTGTATGCGAAGAACATCACGGACAGCGATGGGAAGACTTCGGCGGACGGTGTCGGCGGATACCCGAACGGCGCGATCGGCACCGGCTTGATCCGTCCGCGCACTGTCGGGCTGACATTCGGCTTCGGATTCTAAGTCGGTGGTGCATTGATGGATGAGCGCAGCGCCAGCCATGCGCGGGCGAACCTCGCGGGCGCCCCTCAGGAACTGCCGTACCCGTACTTGCTGTTTCTAGGCAGCACGACCGAGCCCGGGTTCGCGAAGACCGCCTTCGGCCTGCGCGACTGGGCGCCCGAACGCTGCATCGGGGAATTCGCGTGCAGCGACGCAACGGTCACGACGGGCTTGCCGCGACTGACGCCGCTCGAAGCGCGCGCCCGTGGCGCTAGGAGTCTCCTCATCGGCGTCGCCAATGTCGGCGGTGTGATCGGTGACGACTGGGTTCCGCTCCTGATCGAAGCGCTGGATTCGGGCCTCGACATCGTCAGCGGCCTGCACGCAAAGCTCATCGACGTGCCGCGCCTGAAGGCGGCGTCACTGCGCTACGGACGGCGCTTGATCGACGTCCGCACGCCGCCGCCAAACATTCCGGTCGCGACCGGGCGCAAGCGCACGGGCAAACGATTGCTCACGGTCGGAACCGATTGCGCGCTCGGCAAGAAATACACGGCGCTTGCGATCGCGCGTGCCTTCGCCGCACGCGACGTTGCGGCTGACTTTCGCGCCACCGGGCAGACGGGGATCCTGATTGCAGGCGGCGGCATGCCGATGGATGCGGTCGTCGCGGACTTCGAGGCGGGCGCCGCCGAAATGCTGAGTCCGGACGCGCCGCCAGATCACTGGGATGTGATCGAAGGGCAGGGCTCGCTCTTCCACCCGGCTTACGCGGGCGTCTCGCTCGGACTGCTGCACGGCAGCCAGCCGGACGTCATAGTCGTCTGCCACGAGCCGGGGCGCGAACGCGTGCTCGGATATCCGGAGTATTCTTTGCCGAGCATCGCGGAGACAATCGACTTGACGCTGCGCCTCGGCCGGCGGACCAATGCGTCGATTCGCTGTGCCGGCGTCAGCTTGAACACATCAAAGCTCAATGCCGACGCTGCGAGAGCGATTCTTGCGCGCGAGCGCGAACGCCTCGGCGTGCCGGTTGCGGACCCGATACGCCGCGGACCTGAATTCGAACAACTCGTCGATTCTTGCCTGGCCTAGATCATTCCTCGAGGGGGATCCTGTGCGTCCGACCAATTCCTGTCGTTAATCTTCGCTGCGGTCCTCATGTCGATCACTGCCGCCGTATCGGCGGACGACAACACAACGGCGGCGACGCCCGCCGCACTGCCGCTGACGACGGCGGATGTCGACGCTTGGCTCGACGGCTACATGCCCTACGCGCTCAAGACCGGCGACATCGCCGGTGCGGTCGTCGTCGTCGTCAAGGATGGCGAGGTTCTGACGGAGCGCGGCTACGGCTACTCAGACATCGAGAAGCGCAAGCCCGTCGATCCGAAGTTGACGCTCTTCCGTCCGGGATCGGTTTCGAAGCTCGTCACCTGGACCGCTGTGATGCAGCTCGTCGAGCAGGGCAAGATCGATCTCGACGCGGACGTCAATCAGTATCTCGATTTCAAGATTCCGCCGCGCGACGGCAAACCCGTCACGATGCGCAACATCATGCAGCACACGGCCGGCTTCGAGGAGCAGGCGAAGGGCATCATCTCCTCGGATCCGAAGGCGCCGGGCATGGAGGCGCTCCTCAAGCATGGGTGCCGACGCGGGTGTTTGATGTCGGAACGACGCCGGCGTATTCAAACTATGGCGCATCGCTCGCGGGCTACGTCGTGCAGCGCGTTTCCGGCGAATCATTCGACGACTACCTCGATAAGCACATCTTTGCGCCGCTCGACATGAAGTACTCGACCTTCCGTCAGCCGTTGCCGAAGGATCTCGTGCCGCTGATGGCGCAGGGCTATCCGACGGCGTCGGACGAGGCGAAGCCCTTCGAAATCGTCGGGCCGGCTCCTGCCGGTTCGATGTCATCGCCAGGCGAAGACATGGCGCACTTCATGATCGCGCACCTGAACGGTGGCGAGTATCACGGCAACCGGATCCTGAGCGCCGAGACCGCGGAGAAGATGCATAACAGCCCGCTCACCGTGCTGCCGCCGCTCAACCGCATGGAGCTCGGCTTCTTCGAGACGAACATCAACGACCGCGAAGTCATTGGACACCTGGGCGACACCGAGTATTTCCACACCTCGCTCCACTTGTTCATGAAGGACAACGTCGGCCTTTACGCATCGTTCAGCAGCGCCGGCAAAGACGGCGCCGTGCAGGGCCTGCGTCATGCCCTCTTTCAGGATTTCGCCGACCGCTACTTCCCGGCGGCGCGGGCGGTGCCGGGCGTCGATGCGAAGACGGCGGCGACACACGCTGCAATGATGACCGGCGCGTGGGACGTGTCGCGCGGCTCGCAGTCGAGCTTCCTCCTGGCGATCAGCCTGATCGGCCAGAGCAAGGTAGGCCTCGACAAGAAAGGCGAGCTCGTGATCCCGTTCGCGGGGCTCAACGGCAAGCCGCGGCACTGGGTGGAGATTTCGCCTTTCGTCTGGCAAGACGCAAACGCCCACGACCTCGTGGCCGCAAAAGTCGTCGACGGCAAGGTCGTGCGCTGGAGCTTCGATTTTGTTTCGCCATTCATGGTCTTCGACCGCACCCCCTGGTACCGGGACAGTTCGTGGCTGCTGCCACTGCTGTGCTTCAGTTTTGGTGTGCTGCTGCTCACGGCCCTGTTCTGGCCGATCACTGCGATCGTGCGACGCCGGTACAAGGCGCCGCTCGCGCTCGAGGGCACTGCGTATCGCGCGTATCGCTACAGCAAGATTGGCGCCGTCGCGATCGTGGTGGGACTCCTGCTCTGGACTATGGTGTTCAGCAAGATTCTCACCGAGACGAGCAATCTCGCCGGCGGACTCGATTTCCTGATATGGATGGCGCAGATCTTCGGGGCAATCGCATTCATCGGCGGCCTCGTGCTGATGCTCGCGAACCTCAAGGCGGTCTGGACTGGCAGGCGACGCTGGCCGGCGAAAGTCTGGAGCATCCTGCTCGTGATTTCGGCGTTCGCCGTCGTCTGGATCGGCTTTGCGTTCAAGCTGATCCATTTCGGAACCAATTATTGATGCGCAAGCTCGCGCTCATCGTCGAGGTCGAGAAGCTCAAGTTCTCAGCGCCGTTTCGCATCTCGGGATTCGTGTTCGAGCACCAGGACGCGGTGCTCGTCACGCTGGACGACGGCAAGCACCGCGGACGCGGCGAGGCCTGCGGCGTCTACTATTTCGACGATCATGCGGAGCGCATGGTGGCGGCGATCGAAGCGCACCGCCGCGAGATCGAAGCGGGGATTGATCGCGCCGCTCTGCAAAAGCTCATGCCACCGGGCGGCGCACGCAATGCAGTCGATTGCGCGCTGTGGGAACTCGATGCGCGTCGTGCCGGCAAGCCCGTGTGGCAGCTCGCCGGTCTCGAGCGCCCGAAACCACTGTTGACCACCTTCACGCTCTCGGCCGAGCCGCCTTCGGTCATGGCGGCCGGCGCGCGCGGCTACGGACAGGCCAAGGCCCTCAAGATGAAATTGACGGGCGATCTCGAGCTCGACGCCGCACGAGTTGAGGCCGTGCGCGCAGCCCGGCCGGATGTGTGGCTCGGCGTTGACGCCAACCAGGGCTACAAGATCGACCAGTTGTGGCCGCTCATCGAGCATCTCGTCGCGGCGAACGTCAAACTGCTCGAGCAGCCGCTTGCGCGCGGCCATGAGTCGGATCTCGATGGCTTCACATCGCCGATCCCGATCGCGGCCGATGAGAGCGTGCAAGGGCTTTCGGAAGTTGGCGGCCTCGTCGGCCGATTCAAGGTCGTCAACATCAAGCTCGACAAATGCGGAGGGCTCACGGAGGGGCTCGCGATGGCGCGCGAGGCGCGCAGCCTCGGGCTTGGCGTGATGGTCGGCAACATGATGGGCTCGAGCCTCGCGATGGCCCCGTCCTATCTCGTCGGGCAGTTCTGCGATGTCGTCGATCTCGACGGGCCGACGTTTCTCGCGCGCGATCGCACACCTGGCGTCGTGTACGCCGACGGCCTCATTTCCTGTGGCGAGGATGTGTGGGGCTGAGAGAGGGAGCGATGCCGTCGCGCTTCCAGCGCTTCCTGCTGCCCGGATTTGCGTTCAAGGCCGTCGTGATCGGCGGCGGCTATGCGACCGGGCGCGAGCTCGCCGAATATTTCCTGCCGAGCGGGCCCTGGGGCGGAATTCTTGCAATGGCGCTCGCAACCGTCATCTGGAGCGGCGTTTGCGTGCTCACGTTTCTCTTCGCGCGTGCGGCCGGCGCGCGCGACTACCAGACGTTCTTTCGTGCACTGCTCGGCCGCGGTTGGGTCGCTTTCGAAGCCGCATACATCATCTTCGTGATCCTGATCCTCGCCGTATTCGGCGCCGCCGCCGGCGCGCTCGTCGCAGCGACGCTCGGCTGGCCCACTATCTGCGGCACTTTGATACTGATGGCCGCGATCGCGCTCGTCGTCGCCTTCGGCAACGTTTCGGTCGAGCGCCTGTTTACGTACGTCTCCTTTCTTCTCTATGGCGTGTACGTCTTGTTCTTCGTGCTCTCGCTCAGCCACTTCGGCCACGAGATCGTCCAGGGATTCTCGACCCCGGCACCGATGGACGGCTGGTTCGCGGGCGGCGTCACGTACGCGAGCTATAACATCATCGGCGCGGTCGTGATCCTGCCGGTGCTGCGACACCTCACGAGCAGCCGCGATGCGGTCATTGCCGGAATCATCGCCGGGCCGCTCGCCATGCTGCCGGCGCTCCTCTTCTTCAGCTGCATGATCGCCTTCTACCCGGAGATCGCGGGTGCAACGCTCCCTTCGGACTTCGTCTTGCAGCGCCTCGACCTGCCGCTCTTTCGCTATCTCTTCCAGCTCATGATCTTCGCCGCGCTCCTCGAGAGCGGAACCGGCGCGGTGCACGCGATCAACGAACGCATCGCCAAGGCCTGGCTGCGCCGCCGTCAGCAACCACTCGGGCGCGGTGCACGCCTCACCATTGCTCTCGTGATGCTCGCCTTCTGCATGCTCATGGCCGAGCGCTTCGGCCTCGTCGCGCTTATCGCCAAGGGCTACCGCGCGCTCGCGCTGTTCAGTCTTCTCGTCTACGTCGTGCCGCTCGTCACGATCGGAATCTACCGGCTACGCCGCCGCGTAGCCGCGCCCGTGGAGAACCCATGAAACATCCCGTCATCGCCGCATTACTCGTCGCAGTCGCCACGTCCGCACTGGCCGCGCCGCCGAAGGACCTCGAGAAGCGCATCGAAGCCGTGCGCACGCAAATCGGCGTGCCGGGCATGGCCGCCGTGATCGTTGAAAACGGCAAGGTCACGTTCGCCAAGGGCTTCGGAGTGCGGGAGCTCGGCAGACCTGAGCGCGTGGACGCGGACACGATCTTCATGACCGGTTCGACCGGCAAGGCGGTCACCGTCGCGGCGCTTGCGACGCTCGTCGACGCGGGCAAGATCGGCTGGGACGACAAGGTGACGGATCGCCTGCCGGGCTTCCAGATGTACGACCCGTGGGTGACGCGCGAGTTGACCATCCGGGACCTCCTCGTGCATCGGAGCGGTCTCGGGCTTGGAGCGGGCGACCTCATGTTCGTGCCGCGCACGAACCTGACGCGCGCCGAATCCGTGCGGCGCCTGCGCTACATCAAGCCGGCGACGAGTTTTCGCAGCGGCTTCGCCTACGACAACGTGCTCTACATGGTGGCGGGGCAGTTGATCGAATCCGTCACCGGCGATACCTGGGAAAAATACACGCTTGAACACGTGTTCAAGCCTGCGGGGATGCTGACATCGACCACCGGCGGCGAAGAGCGCTTCCAGGTCGTGAACCGTGCACACCCCCATGCGCGCATGGACGGCGGCATGCGCGGCGTCGGGACCCAGGAGCCTCTCAACGAGCGCGATGAACTCGGGCGCACGGCGGCTCCCGCCGGCGGCCTCGCCGTGAGCATGAACGACATGGCGCGCTGGCTGATCATTCAATTGCAGAACGGCGAATTGCCGGAGCATAACGGACGCCTGTTCTCCGAAGCCGCGCACGAGGAGATGTGGACGCCGCTCACGCTGCAGCCGATCCGGCCGCTGCCGGATTCGCTCAAGACAGTTCAACCGATGTTCTCGGCTTACGCGCTTGGCTGGGACATCCAGGATTACCGCGGAGCAAAGATCGTGTGGCACGGCGGCGCCGTCTTTGGCTCGCAGACTGCCGTGGTGCTGCTGCCCGGGAAGAAGGTCGGCTTTTCCATCGTGATCAATTGCGAGGACGGCGAAAGCATCGTCGGTCTCATGGACGAGATCCTCGATCACTATCTCGGGTTGCCGAAGACCGACTGGACCGCGAAATATGTGGCCTACAAGAAGCAGAAGGTCACCGAAGCGCTGGCGGCGCTTGCACAGCTGACGTCAAAGCCCGCGAATGTCGGACCCTCGCTCCCGGTCGCGAACTACGCCGGCACTTTCGCGGATCCCTGGTACGGCAACATCGAAGTCGCCGTCGTCGACGGCAAGCTCACGATCGATTTCAAGTCGACGCCGCGCATGAGCGGTCCGCTCGAGCATTGGCAATACGACACCTTCATCACGCGTTTCACGGACAAGGCGATCGAGCCGGCCTACGTGACCTTCAGCCTGGATGCGGACGGGAAGGTCGATCGCGTGAAGATGAAAGCCGCGTCACCGCTCGCGGATTTCAGCTACGACTACCAGGATCTTGATTTCGCGCCGGCGGCAAGCGCGGGCGGGACTCCGAAGTCGGATTGAACACCCTGTCGGTGCGCCGGGCGCTCAATCACTTGAGCCGGTAATTGTCCGCCTCGATCATCGGCTACGAAGTCGATGATCGAGGCAGCTCCGTGAAACGACCCCCTTCGACTCAGCGCCGACAGGCGCAGCAAGGGCAGCCACCCGACCTTCACAACCGCCTAGTCGGACTCGGCTTGCATCAGGTCTGCCTTGGCCTGGCCGGCCGCGGCGGCCGTCTTGGTCGCCCCGCCGATGGGCCCCAATTCGAGCGTGACCTTGTCGATCGTGCCGCTGAACTGCGTCTCCGGGCCGATGCCGATGCCCTCGGCGACGGGCGTCTGATTGTCGATCCCGACGTCAGCCGTCTCGTCCGCCGAGAAAATATTCGGCTGTGTCTTCTCGACGCGCCCCTCGGCAACCGGCTTGCCATTGACGTAGAGGGTTGCCTTACCGCCTTTACCGATTCCTCCGCCGTCGTAGGCGAAGTCGAGAGTGACCGTCGCGTGACCCTTCGGCAGCGCTTGCGGTGCGACGACGGTGTAGCGCGCGAGCCCGAGGAAGTTGTAGACGTAGGCGGGCTTCCCGTCCTTCATGTACAGCGACCAGCCGCCGAAACGACCGCCCTGCGAAATGATCGCGCCGTTCGCGCCGCCCTCCGGGATCTCGAGCTCCGCGGTGATCTTGCTCGAGCGGTTCTTGATGTTCATGAAGGTGTTTTCGAGCATGCCCTGCATCCCCTCATACAGGGTGAGGGACGTGCGATCGCCGAGGACATCCGGCCGGCCGGCGAGCGCCGCGTTGGTGCGCTCGATGGTCCGGTCGTCGATGGGCAGCACGTGGTACTTCTCGGCCTGCTGCATGAACAACGCCTGCATCTCCTTCAGCTTCGCGGGTTGCTTGGCCGCTAGGTTGTTGGTGAGGCTGAAATCGTTCTTGGCGTCGTAGAGGTCCCAGACATCGGTCGTCAGCGGTTTCAGGCCGCTAGTCTGCCAGGGGGCGCGGTGAATGGTGCGGGCGAGCCAGCCATGGTCATAGATCGCGCGATTGCCGAACATCTCGAAGTATTGTGTCGCGTGGCGCTCCGGCGCCGCCGCATCGTTGAAGGCATAGACGAGGCTCGTTCCCTCGATTGGCGTCTGCACCGTGCCATCCACGCTCTTCGGTTCCGGCAATCCGGCGGCCTCGAGGATCGTCGGGGCGATATCGATGACATGCGAGAACTGGCTGCGCAGGCCGCCTTTGTCCTGGATGCCCTTCGGCCAGTGAATGACCATGCCGTTGCGTGTGCCGCCGAAGTCTGAGGCCACCTGCTTGGTCCACGAGAACGGCGTGTCGAAGGCGACTGCCCAGCCGGCAGCCATGTGCGGGAAGGTCTGCGGACCGCCCCACTTGTCGATCAACGGGATGAGGTCCTCGACCTTTTCCGCGACGCCGTTGAAATAGGTCATCTCGTTGTACATGCCGACGAAGCCGCCCTCGGCGCTCGTGCCATTGTCGCCGGCGATATAGATGAAGAGCGTGTTGTCGAGCTCGCCGATGTCCTCGAGGCTCTGCTTGAATCGTCCGATCTCGTGATCGGTCTGTTCCAGGAATCCCGCGAACACTTCCGCCTGGCGCTCGAATAGACGTCGCTGATCGGCCGGCAATGAGTCCCAGGCCTTGAGGTCCGTAGGCCTAGGCGCAAGCTTGGTGCCTTTCGGCACGACGCCGAGCTTGATCTGCCGCTCGAGCGTTTCCTTGCGAATCTGGTCCCAGCCCTTGTCGAACTGGCCTTTGTATTTATCCGCCCATTCCTTCGGCACATGGTGCGGCGCATGGACCGCGCCAGTCGCGTAGTAGACGAAGAACGGCTTGTCCGGCGTCATCGACTGCTGGGCCTTCACCCAGTTGATGGCCTGGTTCGTCATGTCGACGGTGAAGTGGTAGTGGTCCATTTTCGGCGGGTCGATCTTCTTGACCCCGTCGTAAATGAGCGGATACCACTGGTCGGTCTCGCCGCCGATGAATCCGTAGAATTTGTCGAAGCCCTGGTGCGTGGGCCAGCGGTCGAAGGGACCCGAGACGCTGGTTTCCCAGGCGGCAGTTTCATGCCACTTGCCGAACGCGCCGGTGCTGTAGCCGTTGAGCCGGAGCATTTCCGCGAGCGGCGCAACGCTGTTCGGAATCTGCCCGGTGTTGCCCGGGAACGCTGTCGCCGTCTCCATGATGGAGCCCGTGTTGGTCGTGTGGTGGTTACGGCCGGTCTTGAGCGCATTGCGAGTGGGCGAGCACAACGCCGTCGTGTGGAAGTTGTTGAAGCGCAGGCCCGACTGGGCAAGCTCGGTCATCGTCGGCGTATTGATCGGACCGCCGAAAGTGCTGGGGCCGCCGAAGCCGACGTCGTCGATGAGCACGATGATGACATTGGGCGCGCCCTTGGGGGCTTTGACCTCGAACCGCGGTGGCGGAGTGGCATTGCGCGCATCGAGCTCGCTATAAGTCGGAGGCTTGGGCTCGGCGATGGGCAGTGTCGTGCGATCGACCTGCTCCTGCGCCAGGCCCATCCCGGCGCAGATGGTCAGCGCGAGACTCGTGAGTGCCGACACGACACTTGTCAGTGGTTTCCGCTTCATGGTGTCTTCCTTCGTGTAACGAATGTTCATCTCTGTGTCGCTCATGTCTCTGCTGCCGGCGGAAGGTCGAGATTCCGCCGATCGGGCCGCCCTGCCTGTCGACATTTCGCAAGCGTGCCCCGCCGCGCTTCACATTTGATGCGTGCAATTTATCGATATATGGCCGGGTCGGCGCCGCGGAAAATGGGACGCGACAATACCACGGAAGCGAGTCCGACAGCCCCGGCCCGCCCGGGCAATACGCCCATGGTCGTATTTACGCGTCCGGCCGTGGTTGCGATGACTGTGTTGCCGTTAAAACAAGCGCTTTAGCGCGTGCTCGCGACCGTCATGTTCTTCTTCACGCTCGCCGATACCGGCGGCAACGAAAGCCTGCCGCTGATCACGATCCCGGCGCAGTAGGGCCCGTCAGAAGACTTCCTTGACGTACTTGTACGGATAGTTCGGCTCGCGGTAGCCGCCCGGCTTCTGCCGCTTCGGCAGCTTGACCTTGCCCCGAGGCAGCTTCTTGTAGGGGATCTGCCGCAGCAGGTGCGTGATGATATTGAGCCGGCCGCGGCGCTTGTCGTCGGTGCGCGCCACGTACCAGGGTGCGTAGTTGGTATCGGTTGCGGCGAACATGTCGTCCCGGGCCCGGGAGTAGTCGTACCAGCGACTGTAGGACAGTAGATCCATGCCCGAGAGCTTCCAGATCTTGCGACCATCGTCGATGCGCGACTCGAGCCGGCGCGTCTGCTCCTCCTCGCTCACCTCCAGCCAGTACTTGATGAGGATGACTCCCGAGTCGACGATCGCCTTCTCGACCGGCGGCGCCATCTTGAGGAATTTCTTCACGCCCTCTTCCGGAACAAAACCCCATCACGCGTTCGACTCCGGCGCGGTTGTACCAGCTGCGATCGAAGATGACGATTTCCCCGCCGCGGGGAGGTACGGCAGATAGCGCTGGATGTACATCTGGCTCTTTTCGCGCTCGGTCGGCGCCGGCAACGCAACGACCCGGAATATGCGGGGACTTACGCGCTCGGTGATCGCCTTGATGGTTCCGCCCTTGCCGGCGCCATCGCGGCCCTCGAACACGATGCAGACCTTGAGTCCCTTGTGAACGACCCACTGCTGCAATTTCACGAGCTCGATGTGCAGCCGTTCCATCGCCTTGTCGTAGTCCTTGCGCTTCAGCCCTTCGGACGCCTCATCGCCCGACTTCTTCGCGAGTCTTGTTCTTCTTGCCTTTCATTGCCGTGACCTCATTTCTTCTGTTCGTTTTCGACCGCTTTGTTCGTGATCTCGCTGTAGAGTCCGATGAGACGCGCGACCAGCGGTTGCAGCTCGGGATGTTTCGCAATCAGCGTCTGGGCGCTGCCGGCATCCTCGAACACCGATCTTCAGGAACTGCATGTCGTAATCGTTCAGCTTCTCGCCTTTGTCGACCTTGCTCTTGAGGTCGAGCGCCCGCGGCAGGCGCTGCGTGTTGAGGCGATCGAGCAGTGCCTGGACGGTGCCGGCATCCTTCGGTTTGTCAGCCATGCGGTTCTCCTGCTTGACCCTTGAGCGCCTGGATACCTGTCGACCGCGATCTCCAGGTTATGGAGCAGCCCCTCGCGACCGAGCGTCTTGCCGAGCGATGAGCGCTGGACCACCGCCAGGACATCCGGGTTGAGCCCGGCCAGCCAGAACGTCACGCCCGCTTCGCGCTGGCGCGCCTCGGCCTCGATGAGCATCTTCAGCGCCGTGTATTCGAGATCGAAGACCGCGCTCAGGTCGAGCACGACAACTTTCGGTTTGGCCTCGGCCTGCAGCGGGCGCATCCGTTCCGCCACCCGCTCGGCATTGAGGAAGAAAAGGCGGCCTTCCGGCCGCAGCAGCAACAGGCCCGGGAAAGTCTCGTCATCCGGCTGCTCGGGCGAACGAGGCCGGAAGACATTCGTCCCGCGTTTGCGCCCGAGAACATGCACGGGCGGATTGGCCGCCTGCTGGGCGAGCGCGACGATCGAAACGATGATCGCCACGAGGATGCCCTTCAAGGTGCCGATCAACATCACACCAAGGAATGCAGCGGCCGCCCAGATGAATTCGGTGCGTCGAATCGCGAGCATGCTGCGAAAGTCCGCCGGCTTGATCAGCCCGATGGAATAGACGATGACGACGCCCGCGAGCACCGCATGCGGCATGAGACCAAGGAGCGGCGCGAGCAGCAGCATCGTCAGCAATGTCATCGCGGCCGTGACAAGACCCGCGATCTGCGTGCGCGCGCCCGTCATGCGATTGACCGCCGTCTGGGACATGCCGCCGCCCCCCGGCATCGATCCGAGAAAGGCACCAACCGCATTCGCCATGCCGGTCGCGAACAGTTCGGCGTTCGGCCTTGGCGTCGGCTCGTCGGTTTTCGCGAATGCACGCCCGACCGCGGCCGTTTCCGTGAAGCTCATCAGCGAGATACCGAGAGCGGCTGGCCAGAGTTGTTCCGCAAGCGCGAGCCCGGGCACGCTGAATACAGGGACGCCGGACGGGATTGCCCCCACCAGCTCAACGCCATGGCTCGCAAGGCCGAACCAGCCAACGGCCGCGATGGCGAGTGCGACAACGATGAGCGGGGCCGGCCAGCGCGGCCGGAATTTCTCGATGGCGGCTAGGAGGACCATGGTGCCGACACCGACGGCCAGCGTGGCCATCGACAAATGCGAGAGCCCCTGGCCTATGGAAAGTACGTTATGCAGGAACGAACTCTTGGGGAAGTGGATGCCGAGGATCTTGGGTACCTGATCGATGATGATCACGACGCCGATGCCGGCCTTGAAGCCGATCAGCACCGGTTCCGAAATGAAGTTGGCCACAAACCCAAGACGCAGCACGGAAGCCACGATGAGAATGCAGCCCACCATCAGTGTGAGGAGCGCTGTGACTTGAAGTAGCGCCGCTGCATCACCGTTGGGCACCGCTTCGCCCAGCGCCGCGCCGGTCAGGATCGCAAGCGTCGTCGTCGTCGTGGTACTCATCGGGCGCGACGTCCCGAGGACCGCATAGATAATGAGTGGTACGAACGCCGTGTAGAGGCCCACCTGAACCGGGAGTCCCGCGATCGTCGCGTACGCCATGGCCTTCGGGATGACAACGGCAGCCGTCGTGAGGCCTGCCACGATATCGAACCGCAGCCACTCCTTGCGGTAGGCGGGCAGCCAATCGAGGAGGGCCAGTCGGGAACTTGCTTGGTTCATGCGTCGAGATTACTCGACCGGATACTTCCGGGCCAAGATAGTTGTGGGCGTCATCTGGCCCCACTTTCTATATTCTGTGTAGCCGTGGCCATATTCGTTTTGGTGAGCGCGAAGTACATCCGAGTCGTGTGTCTCGCCTGCCTCGGCGCGCTCGCGATGACGGCGAATGGCGAGGAACCAGCGAATGCGACCGAGGGTGACTCGGCGGCGAATCCCGGTGCCTGGTCAACCGGAATGGAAGCCATGTCGGTTGGCCTGCCGCCAGCGGCAAGTTCGTCCAACACCAGTGTGAATGCGCCCGCTGCCGGCGCCGCGAAAAAGACGAAGCGCGGACAGTTTCTGGCCGTGCCGATTCCGCGAGTGGATCCAGCGCTCGGCAACGGTCTGATCGGCGTGGCTGCCTATATTTTCAAGCTCGATCCCGCCGACAGGGTCTCGCCGCCCTCGGTCGTCGGCGCCTTCGCGATGTGGATGGATGGCGGGAGCATCGGCGGTGGGCTCGGCGGCAAGCTCTATATAAAGGAGGACCGCTTCCGCGTGACGGGCGGCGGCGTCTATGCCGACTTGCGCTACGACCTCGGCGGGACTTCCGCCGTGACAGGCGACATCGTCAATGTTCCGATCAGCCAGGTGGCCTATGGCGGGCTCGCCAACGCGCAAGTTCGAATCGCGCCGAGCAGTTACCTCGGCGTGAGCTTGAAGGCTGGCAAGCTGAGAACCGAACCGCGCGGCGAGCTCCCGCCGGAATTGCCGGCGTCGATCACGGACGAGATCGGCAGGGATCTGAAGGTGAACAGCCTCGGCCCGACGTACTCCTACGACACGCGCGACAGCGCCTACTACCCGCGCAGCGGAATCGCGCTCGATGCCGGCGTCGACTTTTACGCCGATTCGCTCGGGAGCGATGTTGCCCTCAATCGCTACGAAGTGAACTACCGGCAATACAAGACAATGCGCGGGCGCGACGTGCTGGCGTGGCAGGCGTACCTGTGTGCGACGGCCAAGGATCCGCCGTTCTTCATGCAATGCCAGATCGGCCAGATGTCACTGCTGCGCGGCTACGCTTACGGCCAGCATCGCGGCGATGCCATGGCGGCAGCTCAAGCGGAATACCGCTGGCAAGTGCGTCCGCGCTGGATCCTGGCTGCGTTTGCAGGCATCGCGCAGGCTGCCCCGAAATTCGGCGACTTCAGCCTCGACGAGACCCTGTACTCGGGCGGCGTCGGCGTGCGCTTCGTGGTCGAACCGAAGAACGGAGTGACGCTGCGGGTCGACTATGCGCAGGGCAATGATGAGGGCACGTTGTACGTCGCCGTCGGCGAGGCCTTCTGACTCAAGGCCTCGCCTCGAGCACGATGTTGAACGGCGTCTCGGTCGCACGGCGAAACCGGCTGAACCCGCCTTGGTCCACGACGACATCGCGCAAGCGCGCTTCGCCGGCCTGTGCGCCGAGCGCGGGGCCGTGCTTGGCGAGGGAGACCGGTACGCAGATAAGGGACGATGCGCCGTAGTAGACCCGGCCAACCGGATTGAGATTGTCCTCGACGCGGTCGCCCGCGAACGGCTCGACGATCATGCAGTGTCCGTCGGCTTTCAGCGCGCGCCGCGCGTGTTTGGCCGCGCCCGCGGGATCCGCCATGTCGTGCAGGCAGTCGAAGAACGCAATGAAGTCGTAGTCGCCGCCCTTGTAGGTCGTGGCGTCCGCGACTTCGAAGCGCGCGTTCGACACGCCGGCCGCGCTCGCGCGCTGCCTTGCCGTCTCGATGGAAGGGGCGTGGTAGTCGATCCCGACAAATTCCGACTTCGGAAACGCCTTCGCCATCAGGATGGTGCTCGCCCCATGCCCGCATCCGACGTCCAGAGCGTGTGCGCCGCGTTTGAACTTCTCGACGACGCCGTCGAGCGCGGGCAGCCAGCCGGCGAGCAGGTTCGCGTTGTAGCCGGCACGGAAGAAGCGCTCCGTCCCGTGAAAAAGGCATGCGTGGTGCTCGCCCCATTCCATACCCTGGCCCGTGCGAAAATTCTTCAGCGCCCGCTCCCGCACGTGAAACAGATCCTGCACGATCGAATAGGCGCCGGGCAGGTCGACCGGCCCGCTGGGATCCGCGAGACACAGCGCCTGCTCGGCGTTGAGGGAATATTTCGAGGTGGCGGGGTCGTAGTCGACGTAGCCGCCCGCCGCCTGGGCGGCAAGCCATTCGCGGACATAGCGCTCGTGCGTTTTCGTGCGCGCTGCGAGCTCGGCGGCGCTCGCCGCGGCCTTCGCGAGTTCGCGATAGAGCCCAAGTTCGTCGCCGATGGAAATGAGGACGGCGCCGATCGCGGCTCCGAGATCGCCGACCGCTTTACCGAGAAACGCATTGAGCTTTGCTTCATCGACGGCCATGGCTGCTTCTCCGCGGGTTGGGGCGGCTGTTCTACCAACTAGTAGGTAGATATGCAAGCTTCCTGATACACTCGGGCGCCATGAACGAATCATTGCAGCGCAGGACGAGCCGCACCGACACTTCGACCCGGGTGCTCGATACGGCGGAACGGCTGGTCCAGACCATGGGGTTCAACTGGTTCAGCTATGCGGATATCGCCGACGAACTCGGCATACGCAAGGCGAGCCTGCATCATCACTTCCCGACGAAGGAGGCGCTCGGGCGCGCGCTCCTTGTGCGTTACAGCGCGTTCTTCCTGAGCGCACTCGCTGCGATCGAGTCAGCACGCGTCGACGCTTCCGTGAAGCTCAAGCGCTACGTGAAGCTCTACGAAGACGTGCTGCGCGAGCGGCGCCTGTGCCTCTGCGGGATGCTGGCTGCGGAATTCGGATCGCTCCCCGAGGGCATGCAGTCGGAAATCCGCCGGTTCTTCGATCTGAACGAGGCCTGGCTCGCCGGCATCATCGATGAGGGCAGGCGCGCCGGTCTCTTCCACAAGCGGGGCAGCGCACGGGAAGTGGCGCGCATGCTCTTGAGCGGGCTCGAAGGCGCGATGCTCGTCGCCCGTCCATACGGCGATGTCGCCCGCTTTGCGAACTCCGCGGCGCAACTCCTGGACAATCTCGGTGCGCAGATGCGCACGTCGAACACCCGGCGCGGATCCTCGCGCCGCAAGGCAATGGCGAGGTAATCATGACGCGCTACGCAAACATCCTGGAAACGATCGGCAACACGCCGCTCGTCAGGCTCAACAAGCTCGCGCCGCCCGGCGTCAACGTCTACGTGAAGGTCGAGTCCTTCAATCCGATGGGGTCAGTCAAGGACCGTATGGCGCACGCCATCATCGAGGACGCGGAACGGACGGGCGCATTGAGGCCCGGACAAACCGTCATCGAGGCGACGAGCGGCAACACGGGCATCGGCCTTGCGATGGTCTGCGCGCACAAAGGCTATCCGCTCGTCGTGACGATGGCCGAGAATTTCAGCGTCGAGCGGCGCAAGCTCCTGCGCTTTCTCGGCGCCAAGGTCGTCTTGACGCCTGCGGCGGAGAAGGGCAGCGGCATGCTCGCGAAAGCCGTGGAGCTCGCCGAGAAGCATGGCTGGTTCCTGTGCAAGCAGTTCGAGAACCCGGCGAACGCGGACGTGCACTCGCGCACAACGGCGGAGGAGATTCTCGCGGACTTCGCCGGCGAGCGGCTCGACTACTGGGTCACGGGTTTCGGTACCGGTGGAACGCTGAAGGGTGTTTCCCGGGTGTTGAAGAAAAAGTCACCGTCGACAAAAGTCATCGCGGCGGAGCCGGATAACTCCCCGGTGCTCGCGAGCGGCATTCCGCAGCCGCGCAATGCGGCCGGCGGGCCGTCGCAGAGCCATCCGAACTTTCGTCCGCACCTGATGCAGGGCTGGGCGCCCGATTTCATATCGCGGCTGACGGAAGATGCGGTCGCGGCCAAGCATATCGATGAAATCGTGCCGGTCGCGGGCGACGATGCACTGCGCCTCGCGCGCGAACTCGCACGCCAGGAAGGCATCTTCGTCGGCACGTCGAGCGGCGCGACTCTTGCGGCGGCATTGACCGTTGCGCGGCGTTCGAAGCCCGGCACGAACATCGTCTGCATGTTGCCCGACACCGGTGAACGCTACCTCTCGACGCCGTTATTTGCGGACATTGGCGAAGCCATGACAGCGGAGGAGATCGCTTTGTCGCGCTCAACTCCGGGTTACCGTTTCGATGCACCGCCGCCGGTGGCGCCGGCAGCACCAGCCGCGCCGGTCGCCGAATCGGCGCCGGATGTGGTGGACGCTCACGCGGAACGGCTGGTCACCGAGTTTGTGCGTGATGAACCCATCGTGATCTTTGCGCTCGAGTGGTGCGAATTCTGCTGGGCCGTGCGGAATCTTTTCAAACAGCTCGGCATCGCCTATCGCAGCGTCGATCTCGACTCCGTTGCCTATCAGACGGGCGATCTCGGCGGCAAGATTCGCGCCGTGCTCGCCGACCGGACGGGCGCGAAAACCATTCCGCAGATCTACATCGGCCGGGAGCACATCGGCGGTTGCACCGAGCTCTTCGATGCCTGGCGTGAAGGGACCATTCAGCGCCGCCTCGCCGAAATGGGCGTCGCTTATAACGCCGAGGACAAGGTCGACCCCTACGAACTGCTGCCGAAGTGGCTGCAGCCGCGAAGAATGGCCTAGCGGGGTTTGAACCCGATCCTCAGCTCGGATTTTCCAGGCTGAACTGTGCGTGTTCGTCGTCGTAGGCGAAGGCTTCCGCATAGCGCGCCCAGCTGACGATGGCCCGCAGCGTCTGCTCTGCGTCGTCGTCGGTCATGAAGTCCTCGAGTTCGTCGAAGAAGCGGCTCTTGCGCGCAACGTGCGACGGGCGTTCATCGAGTACGCGCCGGATGTGCGCAGCTAGCGGCACGTAGTTCAAGAGCTGCCGGGAAAATATCCGCTTGCGCTCATCGAGGGCGGCATTGGCGAACGCGAGCCCGACGTCCGTTAGCTTGATGTCGCCGCCCGCAACTTCGGCGAAGCGCATCATCTGCAGCGTTTCAGCGACCGGAAACAGCTCGTCGATGGCCATCTGCAGGTCGTGGGCGATCTTCGGCAGATCCGCTGTCCCGTTGAAGGGCGGCGCCGCCACGGTCTCCATCAGTCCAGACAGCAGGTTTGAGGACACCCGCGGCAGGACGCTGCCGATACCGGTGCCCGGAAATAGCTCATTGCGCGTGTTTGCACCTTCCGTGGTCATGCGCGCGGTCATTTCCACGTAGATCCGCTCGACCAGCGCACGAAAACTCGGATCGAGCCGGTTGCGCGGCTGCGGCAGCGTCACGGGGATTTCACTCAGGATGCGGCCGGGATTGCTGCCGAACACGAGGATGCGGTCGCACATCAATACGGCCTCCTCGATGTTGTGGGTCACGAGCACGACGCCCTTGATGGGCATGCGGCCTTCCGTCCACAGATCCAGAAAGTCCGAGCGCAGGGTTTCAGCGGTCAGCACGTCGAGCGCCGAAAACGGCTCGTCCATCAGGAGAATGGTCGGATGCACCACGAGGGCGCGCGCGAAGCCAACGCGCTGGCGCATGCCGCCCGAAAGCTCGCGCGGGTAGGCGGACTCGAACCCGTCTAGGCCGATGAGATCGATCGCGGCAAGCGACCGGCGCCGGATCTCGTCCTTCGGCAGGCGGCGCGCTTCAAGTCCGAGCGCGACGTTCTCGAACACGGTGAGCCACGGGAAGATCGCGAAGCTCTGGAACACCATGGCGATCCCGCGTGCGGGCCCGTCCACCGGCTGGCCGAGGTAGGTGCACGTTCCGCCACTCGGCACGGAGAGACCCGCGATCAGCCGCAGCAACGTGGACTTCCCCGACCCGGATCGTCCAAGGAGGCCCACAATCTCGCCCTCGCCGACGCGCACATTGACACCTTCCAGGACGAGGAGCTCGCCGCCATCGGATTTCGGAAAGGTCTTGCGAACGTCGCGGACTTCGAGCAGCGGTGCGGTGTTCATGGGTCGATCCTGTCAGCCGAGACGAAACTTGCGCTCGGCGTAGTAGTACAAGGGCCGCCAGAAGAATCGGTTGATCGTGACGACGAAGATGCTCATCGTCGCGATGCCGAGGACGATGCGGTGAAAATCTCCGGCGGCGGTGGCGTCGGCGATATAGGCGCCGAGTCCCTGGGCCTTCACCTGGGTCGTGCCCCAGGTGACGAGTTCCGCGACGATTGCCGCGTTCCAGGATCCACCCGAAGCGGTGATCGCGCCGGTGACGTAGTAGGGAATGACGGCGGGCAGCGCCACGCGGCGCCACCATAGCCATCCGGTGACGTTGAAATTCTCGGCCGCGAAGCGCAATTCCCCCGGGATCGCGGATGCGCCCGCGATGACGTTGAAGAGGATGTACCACTGGGTCCCGAGGATCATGAGCGGGCTCAGCCACACATCGGGATTCAATTGCCAGGCGACGATGCCGTAGACGGCCAGGGGGAAGAGCAGGTTCGCCGGGAACGCCGCGAGAAACTGCGCAATCGGCTGCACGATCTCGCGGGCGCGCGGGCGCAACCCCACCCAGACGCCGATGGGCACCCACACCAGGCTCGCGATCGCGATGAGCACGAACACGCGCAACATCGTCAGCAGTGCGAGTTCCGCAACTGCGGCCGCTTCGCTGACCGAGGTTTGCGCGATCAGCCCGCGCGCCCCGTACCAGAGTGCCAGCCCCACCAGCACGGCGATTGCAATGGTCCATAACCAATCGTTGTGGCGTGCCGGCACGCTCGCCGTCGACACGGCGCGGGACCCGATCGGCATCGCCCAGCTCGTCCAGCGCACCGCTGCGTAAAACGCGCTGGTAACTGCAGAGATCAGGCGAGAACGCTGCATCACCGTCAGCGCCCAGGAGCGTGGGGTCAACCCGCTCGGGTCCTGCTCGAAGCGCAGCCGGTCGACCCACGCGACCAGTGGCCGGAAGACGAGTTGATCGTAGAGCAGGATGACAACCAGCATCGTCACGATCGCCCAGCCGATGGCGGTGAGATTGCGCTCGACGATGGCGAGAGCGATGTAGGAGCCGATGCCCGGCAGCGTCACGGCCGTATGGCCGACGCTGATCGATTCGGAGGCGACCACGAAGAACCAGCCGCCCGACATCGACATCATCATATTCCAGATGAGCGCCGGCAGCCCGAACGGGACCTCCAGCTGCCAGAAGCGCATCCAAGGCGACAGTTGAAAGCTCTCGGCGGCCTCGGTGAGCTCGGCCGGCACGGTACGCAATGACTGGTAGAAGCTGAAGGCCATGTTCCAGGCCTGGCTGGTAAAGATCGCGAAGATTGCCGCGAGTTCGGCACCTAGCACGCGCCCCGGCACCAGCGACATGAAGAACGCCACCGTGATGGAAATGAATCCCAGGATGGGCACCGACTGCAGAATGTCGAGAATCGGAATCAGGATGCGCCCCGCGCGCTGGCTCTTGGCGGCCCAGGTCGCGTAGGTGAGCGTAAAGACGAGCGACAGTCCAAGCGCCGCGAACATCCGCAGCGTCGTGCGCGCGGCGTACTCAGGGAGGTGCGAGGGGTCGAGCGAGAGGGGCGTCGCTTGGAGTTTCGTCAGGGGCGCCAGGAGTCCATGGCTTGCCTCGCCGAGAAAGGCCACCAGGCCTATCACGAGGACGATCGCGATCACGTCCCAGCGGGTCGCGAGATCGCGAACGAATGCAAACGGTGCGAGGCGCTTTGTCATCGGCCGCGATGATAGGCGGGCGGCGTTCGGGCGTTACTGAAGATCGCCTGAAGATTTAGTCAGGCACGCGCTTTCGCTCAGCTGGCCTTGCAGGCGTCCGGCAGCGCGAGCTTCGTCGCTGGCCCGATCCGCGACACGGCATCCCGAAAATCGCCGATATCGATCACCTTGCCATAACCATCGGGAACGGCGCGGGCGGGTGTGCCGCACAGTTCAAAAATGGCATAGGCGCCCCATCTCGCGAACGTCGAGGCGAAGCTCACGAAAACGAACTCGCGCCCGGAGCCCGCATGGACCGCTGCGACGGCCGGATGATCGAAGTCGACGCCGGGAATGGCCGCTGCAGGGTGCTTTGCAAATTCGGCGCGAATAAGGGTCGTGGCAAGTTCGACCGTTCGTTCGCGATCGAAGACGGGAGTAGCGGAAGCGGTAGCTGCGAGCGCGGCCAGAGCCGCTGTCCATAGCCAGTTCCGGGGTTTCAGTGTCGTCATGGAGTGCTCCGCCCATTGATTGGGGTACGTCCACATCTATTTCTGGAAGCCGCGATCGCGCGCGAGGACAGCTGCCTGCGTGCGTGTTTTCACGCCGAGCTTCTCGAAGATTCGCGTGAGCGAATTGCGGACGGTCTTTTCGCTGATGAAAAGCGCGGCGCCGATCTCGGTGTTGCTGCGCCCAGCGACGAGCGCCGCGAGGATCTCGGCTTCGCGACTCGATAGTGCCGTGAACAGCGGGTCCGCGGCGCCGATGGCGGGCGCGCCGGTAAAGGCGAGCACGGCTTCCTTGAAGACCACCCAAGCCGGCTCGTGCTCGAGCAGGATGTGATTGCGCGAGTCGAGCTGCACGAACTCGGCGTTCGGAATTTCCGTCGCAAGCATCCGGCCGGAGGAGAACGGAACCGTCTGGTCGTTCGTCGCATGAATGACGAGCGTCGGCACCGTGACCTGCGGCAACAATTCGCGCACGTTCACTTCCAGCCGCGCCATGAGGAGTTTCGTCGCATTTTCGGGAGTCGTCGTGCGCCGGCAGAGTTCGTTGAACCAGCCGATCTGTTCGGGGTTCGCGTCCGGCACGAAGTGCGCCGTAAATAGCTGGCGGAAGACCGGATTGTCGCTGCCCCAGCCGAGACGTGCGAGCTCGATCATCGCGCGATAGCGGCGCGCACCGTCGAGGTCTTCCCGATGCGCCCAGCCCACCGGAAAACCGCCATAGAGAATGAGTCGCGAGACGCGCTCGGGATTGCGCACGGCGTAACCGATCGCAGCGGCCACGCCCTGCGAAATTCCGAGCAGCACGAATGGCCCTTCCGGGTTGCTGCCGTCGATGACGTCCTCGAGATCGTCGATCCAGCGGGCAGGAGACAGGTCCTTCACGTCCCAGTCCGACATTCCGCAGCCGCGCTCGTCATAGCGGATGAGGAGATGCCGGCTCGACAGGAACTCGATCCAGTGGCGCCACACCGGGCTTTCGAGGTCGTAGTTGAGGTGCGTGAGCCACGTGGCGGCCTTGATGAGCGGCGGGCCTTCACCGGAGGTCGCCCACGCGAGCCGCACGCCATCGCGCGTCTTCAAATAGCGAATCGACTGGTGCATCCGGCGGGGCCCTCTTCGCGCAGAGTCTAACCGCGCCGTGCGAGGCTGCCCACTTCCCGCACCCGTCACGTCGGGACAATCCTCCCCGACCTTTGCGGCTCGCGTGCCTCGCGACGGGACATTCTTCCCGTATTTCATGACGTGCCCGCCCGGGATGATGCGCCCCCTCGACGCACCCACAACACAGGGAGAGAAACCATGAATGCCGAAGCCGTTGTCGTAGAACGTGCCATCGACGCCCGCAAGCCCGCCGCCACCGCCCGCTATGCGCGGTGCATCAAGGCATCGAAGCGCTTGCGCTGGGATATCGATGCCGACGTGATCCGCGGCCGGAAGTTCGACCTGTCGAAGCGCTTCCTGCCGAACGGATTGTCCCAGGTCGATGAGATCGCGTTCCTGAATGCCGCGGAGCGGCGGCTCCTTACACAGGTGCAGGGCCGCACCTACGCGAATCTCTTCGGCGTCGTCGAGCGCTTCGTCAATGCTAAGGTGCTCGAGATCAGCCGCGACCATTGGTTCGAGGACCAGACGGCGCTCGAGGCGCTCATCCGTTTCAGCGACGAAGAACTGAAGCACCAGGAACTCTTCCGGAGAATCGAGGCACTGATGGCCGCCGTCATGCCGGCAGGCTACCGCTCCGTAGCCGAGCCGAACGCGGTCGCCGCCGCGGTGCTCAGCAAGTCGACGTGGGCCGTGCTCGGTCTTACCTGCTGCATCGAGCTCTACACGCAGCAGCACTACACCCAGAGCATGCAGGACGAGGCGGACATCTCCCCGCTCTGGAAGGATGTCTTCATGTACCACTGGCAGGAAGAGTGCCAGCACGCGATGCTCGACGAGCTCGAGTGGCTGCGCGAAGACGCGAAGCTGGGTCCGGCAGAACGCGACCGCGCCGTCAACGACCTGATCGAGCTGGTCGCCGCCATCGATGGCATGCTGCAGGGCCAGTCCGCGGCGGATGCCGAGTATTTCGCCGCGATCGTCGGCCGCCCGTTCACCAACGAAGAGTGCCGCAGTCTCAGCGCCGCGCTGCTTCGTGCGTACCGCTGGCAGTACATCGGGTCCGGCGTCGAGCACCCGCACTTTCAGGACGTGCTCGGGAAGCTCATCAGCCTGCCGCAGGCAGAGCGCATCGGCGCCGCGCTTGCGCCGATTCTTGGAGCGTGACTGCGGTCGGGGTCAGACCCTTTTGGGGTCTGACCCCAACTCCGATAAGCTCAACCCTGTCGTGCCATTTGGCCGCCGCGACAGGACAACCGCTCAATGCCGTCCACCCGCCTGACCCGATTCATCGTTCTCGGGCTTGTTCTCGGCATCATCGCCGGTTACGTGTGCTACGCATCCTATCCAGGGGATAGTGCGGAATTTTCCAAGGTCACGGCGCTCCTGCCGACGACGTTCCTGCGTCTCATCAAGATGATCATCGCGCCATTGGTGTTCTGTACCCTGGTGGTCGGCATTGCGAAGATGGGCGATATCGTGACGATAGGCCGCATCGGCGGCAAAGCGCTCGGCTGGTTCATCTTCGCCGCGATCGTTTCGCTGACGCTTGGACTGCTCCTGGTCGGCTTCCTCGAGCCGGGCAAGGCGATGCACCTGCCGATTCCCGCGACGGACGCGTCTTCGGGCGTGCAGGCAACGGGCCTCACCGTCGAGGGATTTCTTTCGCATACGTTCCCGACCAGCGTCATCGACGCGATGTCGCGCAACGAAATCCTGCAGATCGTCGTCTTTTCGCTCTTCTTCGGCTCCGCAGCCGCGGCGCTCGGTGAACGCGCGAAAAGCGTAATCAGTGTGCTTGATGCGGTCGGTCACATCATGCTCAAGGTGACGGGCTACGTGATGCTGCTCGCGCCACTCGCGGTGTTCGGCGCGCTCGCGAGCACGATCGCGAAGGAGGGCCTTGGCATCATCAAGGTGTACGGCATATTCATGGGCGAGTTCTATCTCGGCATCCTGCTTCTGTGGATCGTGTTGATCGCCCTCGGCTGGGTATTCCTCGGTCCCGCGGTACTGCGGCTCATCCGCCGCATGCGCGAGCCGGTGCTGCTTGCGTTTTCGACTGCGAGCTCGGAAGCGGCCTATCCGAAGACGCTCGAGGAGCTTGAGCGCTTCGGCTGCAGCAATCGCATCGCGAGCTTCGTGCTGCCCGTCGGCTACTCGTTCAACCTCGACGGCTCGATGATGTACTGCACCTTTGCCGTGATGTTCATCGCGCAGGTCTATGGCATCGAGATCTCCGTCGGCCAGCAGATCGTCATGGTCGGCATCCTGCTCCTGACCTCCAAGGGCATTGCCGGTGTGCCGCGCGCATCGCTCGTGGTCATTGCTGCGACGCTTTCGCAGTTCAACATTCCCGAAGCAGGCCTGCTGCTTCTCCTCGGAGTCGATCACTTCCTCGACATGGGCCGCTCGGCGACGAACGTGATCGGGAACAGCATTGCGACCGCGGTGGTCTCGAAATGGGAGGGGGAGCTCGGCGAGGAACAGCAGCCAGCGACCGCAGTTTCGTGAATTCGTCAATCACTTCAACCGACGAGCCCCGTTCGATGTATCTTGTGCGGTATGAACGTCGATATGCCGACCAGAATACGCGACCTCCTGATGCTTGCTCCCGCCCGTGCAGCCTACGCAAATCTGCAGATGCTGGGTTGCGCCGTCGAAAAATCCCGATCCATGGAATGGGGAGTTGTCAACGCAGAAGGCGTGCCTGTCATTACGCTGTGGGATGTCTGCATGTCGGTCGGCCCGTCGAACACCGCGTTCTGCGACATCCCGGCGCGTGAGTGGATCGGAGCATCCGACGGCGCCCAGGTAGCCAAGGCGGAGCGGCTGCTGGAAATCCTCGCCGGGCAACGTCGGCAAAGTCGTTCGTGGACTCATCTGCGAGGAAAAGAAGAGCCGACGGGAAAGTCGCGATCAAGCGTTCCGCCGCGGACCTCTGCAAGTGGCTGGTCACGGAATTGAGCGACGGCAACTTCCGGCTCATTCGCCAGGACCGCTATGCGCGGGAAGCCGCTAGCTGAGTTGGCTGCCCGCAACCCGCTAAAGGGCCGTCCAGGACGGCCCTTTGTTGCGATGTCGCGGATCAGTTTACCGTGACCTTGATGCGCTTGGCCTCGGCTCGCTTTTGCTTGGGGATCTCGATTTCGAGTACGCCATTCGTGCAGTGTGCCTTGATCGAATCCAGATTGGCCGACTCCGGCAGCGTGAAGCGCCGCATGAACGTGCCGCTCGAGCGTTCGATGTAATCGACGCGGTCGTTCTCCGAGCGCACGACGGCCGCTCGCGTGCCGCGAATGGTGAGCATGCCATCTTCCGCAGAGATTTCGATGTCCTTCACCTCGACGCCGGGCACATCCGCACGGACGAGGAACCGATCAGTCTCTTCCTGCACGTCGACCGCCGGCGTCCAGTTGGCGCCATAGCCGATCGCCGGCTCAGTGGCCTCCGTCTTTCTGCGCAACAGCTGTTCGAATTCGGGGTGCCAGCGATCGAGCAGCGACCAGGGTTGGTATCGCGTGAGATTCATCATGATGTTCTCCAATTGATACGAGTCGAGAAGAGCAGCTGATGTTGGGGCGGCTGCGGCATAGTAAAGAGCTAGATTGTTAAGACGCGAACGTCAGGCGGCGATCGCGAGCAGCTGCAAGTGCCTCGGCACCATCACCGCATCGATGGCATGGATGATGCCGTTCGTCGCGACGATGTCCGCGCGGGTGACGCGAGATCCGTTGACGCGGATGTCCGGCGAGGCTGAGGCGAGGAACGGGCTGCCCTGGAGCGTCATCACGTCGCCCATGATCAGGTCGCGGGCCGGGACGTTGCCCGTTATGACGTGATAGTTCAGAACTTCGAGAAGTACCGTCGTGTTCCTGAGCAGCGTGTCGAACGTTCCGGCCGGGAGCTTGTTGAGCGCCCGGTCGGTCGGCGCGAAGACGGTAAAGGGTCCCTTCGCACGCAGCACCTCGATCAGTCCCGACGCTTCGAGGCCGGCGACGAACATCGTCAGCTTGCCGGAAGCAATCGCCGTTTCGACGATGCTCCTTGCGGGTCCCTTGGCAAGGGCCCTCCAGGAGTGGTCCATGACATCTGATCCTTGAGGTATGGCCTGCGAGAGTGCGCGGACCAACTCAACCGGAACTCGGTTGGGGCGCAGAGTATGCGCGCGATATCACCGGAGTGCGGCTTATCGCGAAAACAAACTTGGGCTACCCGCCCTCAAGGCGTCTGAAGCACCGCGCGATAGGTGGTTCCGATGAGTGAAGTCGTGAGTGTTGCACCGCCATCACGCGTGAATGCTGCGGCGGGATCGAGAACAAGCGCGCAGGAGAGCGGTGTCTTGCCCTGAAGCCAGGAGCCGCTGTTCACGGGTTCCTGGTTCATGATCGTGCCTGTGCCGTCGAACGTCACGAGCCAGCAGGCGAGGTACGTGCGCGGCTTGGTGCCTCTTCCGCCGGTGGAGCACCGTGTAGTCACCTTGACCGCAGCAAGGGAGTTGCCCACCTCATCGAATCCCTGAGCGTACTCATTCACTTGCTGTCCGCCGCACCAGTACTGCAGGTATTGACGGCCGTCGCCAGGGTCGAGAACGCTGGTGGCAGCGAGCGCGGCCGTGGCGGCAAGAGTGAGAAGCATCGCAACTGGAATTTTCATGGAGAGCTCCGCTGGTGATCGAATGTCAGAACAGCGGACAGGATCCATCGTCAGGTCAAAGTGCACAGTCAGCGAATTCGAGCGTGGTCGTGGGAGCGGCGCGGCATTGTTTGTAAGCGATCGGCGGCGGGTGAAAACCCCATGTCTCCAGTTGGATACCGATGCAACGGATGGCTGTTGCAGGCGATTCCGGTCATTCCGGCGGCGTACCTGCTGTTTCCGCCACGCCGTGGTAGGGCATTGACAGCTTGATCACGCGATCGTTCCTCGGATACCAGCCCTGCGGTGCGAACTCATCTCCGTGCAGATAGCAGCGCGCCGTGACTTCTGCGCTGCCATCGGTGAAGGTGAGGAGCCAGCTCCGGGGAATGCGATTCTGCAGATTCTCCGGACTACCGTGATAGCGCGTAAGACCCGCGACATTGATGAAGGTCGTGCCCCAGCGCAGTTCGATGTGCGATTTTCCGCCGTAGGTGTCGTCGGGGCTCGTATGAGTATGTGCGCCGAGCCATAGAGTCGACACGCGATGGATTCGCCGCAAGGACACTTTCAAAGGCCCTGGAGTCCGGCTTGCTGTCCACCCAGTAGAGGTACGAAGCACCCTGAGGCGTACCCTCGGGATAGTAGCCGTGATACCACGAAGTCCAAGCGCCATTGGCGTCGCGTCGCATGCCTTCCCACTCGCCCGATGCAACGGTCGTGTCCTTGAGAACGTAATGATGGGCGGTGACGATGATCGACGAGCGATTCTGTTCGACGTTTTGCTTCCACCAGCGGAACGTCTCGCCGCTGACCACACCGCCGGGATTTCCGCCAAGCGTACCTCGCCCGATCTTCTGCGATGGCTCGTTGATGTCGCTCATCATCAGGAAAAGAATATTGCCGACCCGAAACGAGTAGCGCTCCCAGGTTCCTTCGATCGGAAACGGCCGCTTCTTCGCATCGACTCCGGAGAAGCTTCGTGTGTTCACCGGTCGGATCGACCCACTTTCGCCACCACCACGCCTGCGGCTCACCGAGACCGCTCCGATCGTGATTGCCCGACAGGTCGTAGATCTGTTCGCGACGATGCCGCGCGAGCACTCTGAATTGCCGGACGATCTCCTTGCCTTCCTCGTCCTTCGGCAGGCCCTGCGCGCCCGACATGTCGCCGAGATCGAGCGCGATATCCCATTCGAAGCCTGCAGGACCTTCGGATTGCCGGATTGCAGTTGCAAGGCTTTCCCTGCCGCCCGCCAGATCGGATCCGACGTGCGCGTCGGAGAACACCCACACTCGAAGCGTTTTCGGTGGCGCGGCGCTTGCCTGAACCGATATCAGGAGAGCGTGAAGGTCGACAGGTACAGGAGTCGCATACACAGGCTCCCATGGCCCGCCAGTGCCTTCGACGAGAGTGCGCTACTTTCTCCCGGTTGCCAATGCGCGGGATTCGGATGAGCGCGTAGCGGCTGTCTGATTTCCCTCGCGCCAGCGCGAGGGCAAGCTTCAGCCCACGGCTTGCTTATCCGCCGGAGGTTGGCTTAACACTTTCTTGCCCGAGAACATCGCCGATACGAGATTGCCGCCGGTCCGCAATTCAGTCACAACGACGGCCAGGATGTGAACGAGTACGACGCCGAGCAGCACGTAAAATCCGTAGTGGTGGACGCTGACGACGAGATTTGCGGAAATCCTCGCATGGCTGCGAATGCGACCTTGTCGTACATGTCCGGTGCATACGGTACGAGCGTTGCCGGATCCACGCCGGCGCGCGGCGACCCAGTTCGCGATCGAACGGCCGAGCGGCGGGAAGAATAGATCCGTCCCTGCGAGTATCAGGCCCGTGACGGCCATCATGAGCATCAGGAGCAGCAACACCGTGATCGCAAGTCGGCCGAGCGGATTGTGCCCGAGAAACTGCTCGGGCCGTCCAGCGCGCAAGCTTGCGATGTAGCGGCGCGTCTCGCCCAGGTAACCGCGACCGCCGGGCAGCAAACCTCGCCACCGCGCATGCGGTCCGCCTATGAAAGCCCAGATGAATCGCCACAGCAGGTTCAGGGCAAACGCATAGCCGATGACAACGTGCACCGTTTTCAACAGCACCTTGCCGTCATTGCTGAGGCCGAGGGCGTCATCGTTCATGAGTACGACGCCGACGGCGATCAAGCCGAGCACCGAGAGCACATTGATCCAGTGGAACCAGCGGACGCCTGCATCCCACACGACATAGGACTTCAGTTCGGCCATCAGGGAACCTCCCGCCTGGGACGGCCACTTTGCCTCAACCGGGCGGCGGTGGAATCCGTGCTTCTACGGATGAAGCGCCGCTGGTGTGGGATGCCGGCGAGCAGCGGCTCTTGCTCCATAAATGAAGAGTGGCCGGTGGCATTTGCAATCGTGCGATCGGATTGCCTATCCTCGTGACTGCGTCGGCGAATCCAGCCTTCGATTCACAAGAATTCCAACAGCATATTCATGTCCGATATTTTCGTCTCCTATGCCCGCTCGACAGCGACGCAAGCTCAGCAGATTGCTGACGAGCTGCGCGTGCTCGGCTACGGCGTCTGGAGGGACGACGAGCTGCCGGCTCACCGTGCCTACGGCGAAGTAATCGAGGAGCGGCTGAGGGCAGCCAAGGCCGTGCTCGTCATCTGGTCGGCGGAGGCGGCGAAGTCGGAGTGGGTGCGCTCGGAGGCGGATCGTGCGCGCACGGAGCGCAAGCTCGTGCAACTTTCGGTCGATGGCATGCCGCTCCCTATGCCATTCGATCAGATTCAGTGCGCCGACTTGAGCGGCTGGACGGGTGACCGTGCGGCACCCGGCTGGCGGAAAGTCGTTGCCAGCATCGACGCTCTCGTGGGCGGTGCTTCGGTTGCCCGCGTGCCGGGCACCCGGAGCGAACGCGCCGGCATCTCGATTTGTGTTCTGCCGTTCGCCAACATGAGCGGCGATCAGGAGCAGGAATATTTCTCGGACGGCATCAGCGAAGACATCATTACCGACCTTTCCAAGGTGTCCTCGCTATCGGTGATCGCGCGCAATTCGGCCTTCACCTTCAAAGGCAAGCATGTCGATCTGCTGCAGGTTGCCCGGCAGCTCAAGGTTACCCACATCCTCGAAGGGAGCGTCCGCAAGTCGGGAAACCGCGTGCGCATCAATGCGCAGCTGATCGACGGCGCCAACAACGATCATGTGTGGGCCGAGCGCTACGATCGTGACCTCGCGGACATCTTCGCGCTTCAGGACGAGATCTCGCAGGCGATCGTCGCCGCTCTCAAGGTCAAGCTCTTCCCGGAAGAGAAAAAGGTGATCGAGTATCGCGGCACGGGCAATGTCGAGGCCTACGACCTCTATTTGCGTGCCCGGGACCTGTCTCGCCAATTCGGGCTCGATCAATCCCGACGCGCCATCGAAATTTACCGCCGCGCGATCGATCTGGATCCCAGGTTCGCGCTTGCCTGGGCGGGCCTTGGCATTGCATGGGCCAACATCGTGATCAGGGCGCCCGAGACCGCGAAGGCTGCGCTGAAGGAAATGGACGCAGCGCTGGAGCGAACGGCCGAGCTCGCGTCGGATCTGGCTCTTGGTCACGCCGCGAATGGCTTCCGCCTGGTGGCTCACCGTGACTGGTTGGGGAGCGAAGCGGCCTATACCAGAGCCTTTGAACTTGGAACGGCTCGCGAGCTGTCGGGATTGCCAGGCGGCAGCGAATATTCATTCTTTCTCACCAATGTCGGACGCTTTGACGAGGCCGCGCAACTGGCACTGGCGAGCCGCGCGCTCGATCCGTTGTCACTTGCCCTCGTTACGACACTGCAATACACGCTGGACGGCGCGGGACGGCACGCCGAATCCGAGGCCGAATATGTTCGCAGCCAGGACATTACGGGCGACCGTGCGACCAGCGAATATTGGGCAATGCTGCGGGCCTGGGAGACCGGACCGCAGGAGCTGGTCCTCGAGAGAGAACGCAAGCACCTGGCAAGCGGTCATCTCTTCGCGTTCTATCCGGCTCTGCTTAAGGTCACGGACAATCCAGTTGCTGCGCTCGACCTGATCCGTTCCGCGTTCGAAGTGCCCGCCTACCAGGATCCATCGCGCATGAGCATTCTGGCGCACTGGGCCGCGCACTACGGCGACACCGAACTTGCGCTGCGCGCATTGCGCCGTGCCTATGTCGACCTCGGCGGGATCACTTTCAGCAATATCTGGTTTCCGGTGCAAAAGCAGACTCGTCGATTGCCGGGCTTCAAAGGGCTCGTGCGCGATCTTGGCCTATTCGACTATTGGCGCAAGTCGGGCAAGTGGGGTGATTTCGTGCGGCCCATCGGCGCGGACGACTTCGAGGTGGTCCGCTAGGCACGAGATTGCACTCGGGCACGAACCAGAGGGATGCAAACATGCGACTCGCTGTCGTGATGCTTTCAGTCGTGCTGGTCGGAGCAGCCACGCACGCGCGAGCTCCCGAGGGGACCACCGACGCGAAGTACCCGACGATTCCCGCAACGTGGGATGAAGAAGCGCTGCGGTCTCTGCAGCTGCCACTCGCTGACGCGCGTGTGGTCGTCGCCAACATGGCCGCGCAGGACTACTACCGGCTCCCCGTAAGGGTCATCTACAGGTCCTACCCGATCTACCATCCGGATCGCGAGCCAAAGGGCTATTTGGAATCGCTCGCTGCCAAAGAGCCGGTCGTCCAGACTGTAGACGTCACGCAATTCAAGTCGGACGAGGAGTGGCGGCGCTTCGGCGAGGAAGTGTTCCTGATGCCAACGGGCTACGACAGTGAGCCGTTCTCGGCCGTTGTGACAGTGGCGCAGGCGCGCGATCGCGATTGGTACCGGCAGGCCGGCGTCTCGTGGGACCGCAAGAGCGGCATCATGCCGTACGCGCGCTACGTGATCCGCGAAAAAGGCAAGGTCGAGGTCGGAACGCTCTCTTGCGCGATGTGCCACACGCGCGTCATGCCGGACGGGACTGTCATCCTGGGTGCGCAGGGCAACTTTCCATTCGATCGTTCGGTTGCAGCCGGCATGCGGACGGCGGCCCGCGAGATCGGCGACGAAGCGCAGGCACTCACGGAATTCCGGCAGTTCGACACACTGCTCTATGGCATTCCGTGGCGCAGGGCCGATCCGCTCGCAAGTCTTGCTCCAATAACGCTCGAGAATTACATCGCCGCATTCGAGGCCATCCCGCCCGGCGTATTGGCGCGCCATGGCACTTCGCCGCTCCTGCCGGTGCAGATTCCGAATCTGATCGGCGTCGAAGGGCGGAAGTATTTCGATCGCACAGGACTTGTGCAGCACCGGAGCATCGCGGACCTCATGCGTTACGCCGCCTTGAACCAGGGCGCGGACTACATGACCCGGTTCGGAGATTTCGTGCCGGGCGGCAGGGAGTTTCAGGACGTTCCCGCCAGCCAGAAGGAGCGCTATAGCGACGAGCAGCTCTATGCGCTTGCGAAGTTCGCCTATTCACTGCAACCGCCGCGCAACCCCAATCTGCCGCGCAGCGATTCGCAAAAGGCGGCGGTATCCCATGGTGAAGGGATTTTTCATCGTATCGGCTGCGGCCGCTGCCATCGGCCGCCGCTCTACACAAACAACAAGCTCACTCCGGCAGACGGATTTGCGGTTCCGGACGATCACCTGAAGCGCTACTCGATCGTCGAGTTTTCGCTCGGCACCGATCCGCAGCTGAGTCTTGAAACCCGCCGGGGCACCGGTTACTACAAGATCCCGTCGCTCCTCGGCCTCTGGTACCGCGGCCCGTTCGAGCACAACGGCTCCGTCGCGACGCTCGAGGATTGGTTCGACCCGAAGCGGCTGTCGGGCGACTACGTTCCAACCGGTTGGAAGGGGCCGCCCGGAACCGAGACGCGCGCTGTGCGGGGACACAACTTCGGGCTCAATCTACCGGACGAAGATCGTGCGGCGCTGATCGCGTTCCTGAAAACGCTGTGACCCTTCGGGTGCCTTGCTGCGCACACTCGTAATTCCGCTCGTACTCGTTGTCACGGCGAATACCGCGGCGTGGGCGGCAGCGCGCGCAATGGGTACGCGCTGGGCGGCGCCGCTCGACTTTGGAACGACACTGCGCGACGGAACCAAGTTGCTGGGCAGCCATAAGACCTGGCGAGGCCTGATCGCCGCTATGATTGCGTGCGGCGCGGTGGCGCAACTTCTCGGATGCGGCTTCGCACTGGGCATGGGCTTCGGAACCCTGGCGATGCTGGGGGATGCGACCTCGAGCTTCATCAAGCGTCGCTTGCGGCTTCCTTCTGGCGCCGAAGTGCCGGGACTCGATCAGGTGCCGGAGGCGATGTTGCCGTTGCTGGTACTCGCCCGGCCGCTCGGCCTCAGGTTTGTCGATATACTGCTTGTCACGGCGATCTTTGTACTGCTTGATATTGCGGCGACAAGATTGCGGCATCCCTAGACGTAAGGTGGCCCGGCCGGGAGCACGCTCATGTTCGCGGAGGTAGCAATCATGGCGCTCGCAATCAGTTCCGCGGCGTTTCCTCACGATGGCCCGATTCCGAAGCAATACACCTGCGAGGGCGCGGATCGGTCGCCGGCGCTTGAGTGGTCAGGCGTACCGGCAGGCGCGAAGAGCCTCGTCCTGATCGTCGACGATCCGGACGCGCCGGATCCGAAGGCGCCCAGGATGACGTGGGTGCACTGGGTGCTCTACAACATTCCACCGGCGGTTCACGGGCTCGTCGAGGATGAAGCGAAGCACGGAGTGCCGGCGGGAGCGCTCGCCGGTCTCAATGACTGGAAACGAACCGGATACGGTGGCCCCTGTCCGCCGATTGGCCGTCATCGCTACTTTCACAAGCTCTATGCGCTCGACCTCGTGCTTGCGGATCTCAACCGGCCGACCAAAGACCAGCTGCTTGCGGCGATAAAGGGGCATGTGCTCGCCGAAGCGGAGCTCGTCGGAACGTACGAAAAAGGACAATGATCCGGCGCTATATATAAGAGTGCCCGATTTCGTTCAGTTTCGATTCAGATCGCTGAACGAGCTCGGTTACACTGCCGCGCACAACAACAAACTCGAGGGGGTTCACCCATGTCCGCATCAGAGCCGGTCTTCGCAGGCCGTCGCCGATTGCTTGCCCGCCTCTCGGCGCTGACCGCGCTTGGCAATTGCGCCGCGATGGTCCTGGTCCGAAGGCGCTGCCGTCGGCGGCGCCCTCGATCAGCCACTCAACGTCATGGACTACGAGGCGCTTGCCCGTGCGGCATTGCCGCCCGCGCATTTCGCGTACATCGCGACGGGCACCGACGACGATCTCACCGTCGTCGGAAATCACGAGGCCTTCAGCCACATCGAGATTCGCTCGCGCCGTTTCGTCGACGTCAGCAAGACCGATCTCTCCGTGAATCTGCTCGGCGTGAAGCATCCGTCGCCCATTTACCTGTCCGCGCTTGGCAGCCAGAGGGCCTTCAATCCGGAACGCGAGCTCGGCGACGGCGCGGGCCGCGGCCTCGCGTTCGACGCTGCATGATGCTGTCGAAAGCGGGCTCGACCTCGGCCGAAGACGTCGATCCGCGCGCGCGGCGCACCGATCTGGATGCAGCTCTATGCAACGGATGACTGGGAGGTCACGCGGGGCGTCGTGCAAGCGTGCCGAACGCGCCGGTTGCCACCGCGATCGTGCTGACGGTCGACAACATGGAAGGTCGGAACAACGAAACGCTAAGCCGCGGGATGCGCACCGACACGCGCGTCTGCACGGCATGCCACGTCAACAACGAGCACGACTCCGGTGAAGAAGGCGCCGATGTTCGCCGGCCTCGACATGTCGCACATCAAGGAGCACTCGCCGTCGAATATCACGTGGGACTTCTTGAAGCGCCTGCGCGAGATCGTTTCGGTGAAGCTTCTCGTCAAGGGCATCGTGACGGGCGAGGACGCGGCGCTCTGCGTCGAGCATGGTGTCGATGGCGTCATCATCTCGAACCACGGCGGCCGCGACGAGGAAACGCTGCGCTCGACGATCGAGTGCCTTCCCGAAGTGAGCACGGCAGTGGCCGGCCGCGTTCCGGTGTTGCTCGATGGCGGCGTGCGGCGCGGCACCGATGTCTTCAAGGCCCTGGCGCTCGGCGCAACGGCCGTCGGCATCGGCAGGCCGCAAGTCTGGGGCCTCGCGGCCGCGGGTCAGCAGGGCGTCGAAGCAGTCATCGACATCTACAACCGCGAGCTGCGCCAGATCATGCGGCAGGCGGGAACGCCGAGCATCAAGGACATCACGCGTGATCGCGTGGTCAATACTTTGCCGAACTAACTCGAACGCAATGCCGTGGCTAGACGACCCGGGAGTAGCGCGGCCGCATTTCCTTGAGGACCGGCTGATCGAGGTAGCGGTCAAAGCAGCCTGCGATGATTCGTAGCAGGAGTCGCCCCCGCGACGTCGCGGTGATGCGCCCGGGTTTCACGTTCACCAGGCCGTCCGCCTGCAACGGCTTGAGCTTGGCCAGTGCAGCGGCAAAATAAGCGTCGAAATCGATGTCGAACCGCTCCTCGAGCCGCTCGATGTCGATTTCGCCCTGGCACATGAGCGCCTGAATCGCCTCGCCTCGCAGCACGTCGTCGGCATCCGAGCGTCATTCCACGCCACACCGGCAGTCGACCCGCATCAATCGCGCCCTCCCAAGACTGCAGGTCGCGTGGCATTCTGGCTGAAACTCGTCGCCGACATGGCTGATGGCGCTGACGCCAAGGCCGATCAGGTCGCAGTCGGCATGTGTCGTGTAACCCATGAAATTGCGATGCAGCCCGCCGGCTTCCTGGGCCTGTGCCAGCTCATCGGAGGGCAGGGCGAAATGATCCATCCCGATATAGCGATAGCCGGCGCCGGTGAGCCTTTCGATCGCGAGGCGCAGCAGTGCGAGCTTGTCTTCCGCGCTCGGGAGGTCCGCCGCGTCGATTTGCCGTTGTGCCTTGAAGAGTTCGGGCAGGTGCGCGTAACCATATACGGCCAGGCGGTCGGGCCGCGCCGCGAGCACGGTATCCAGCGTTCGGGCAAAGCCCTCGAGACTCTGCTTCGGCAAGCCGTAGATGAGGTCGATGTTGACCGAGCGAAAGCCATTTGCCCTGCAGGCGCCGATGATCTCGAGCGTCTGGTCGGCGCTCTGTTCCCGGTTGACGGCACGCTGAACTTCCGGGTCGAGGTCCTGCACGCCGAGGCTCGCGCGATTGAAACCGATCGCGCCGAGCGCCGCGATGTCACCCGTGCCGATGAATCGCGGATCGAGTTCGATCGAGAAATCCCGCACGGCCGGCGCGGCGAATGAGAAGTGCCGCTCGAGGCATTCGATCACTTCGCCGAGCTCGGCGGGGCTCAGGAAATTCGGCGTGCCGCCGCCGAGATGCAGCTGCACCACATTACGGGCGCGATCGAAGAGCGGACCGACCAACTCAATTTCGCGCACCAGCCGGTCGATGTATGAGCGTGCCTTCGTTCGATCGCGCGTGATCACGCGGTTGCAGCCGCAGTAGAAGCAGGGGCTGAAACAATAGGGTACGTGGACGTAGACCGAGAGCTCGCGTGGCGTCGACCGCGCATTGCTGCGTCGTGCCTCTTCCCGGAACTCGCGTTCGCCGAATCCCGCGTGAAACTGCGGCGCGGCCGGATACGAGGTGTACCGCGGACCGGCTTTGTCATAGCGGCGAAGGAGTGCCGCATCGAATGGTGGGGCCGGATACATGAGGAGCTATTTAATAGAAGCGCCCGGTCCCGCCAATACGTACTTGCCGCGCCCGCGTGGTGACATAACACCGCCGCGCGTCGCAGCGTTGACACTGCAATCGCTTGGGGCCACGCTGCGCGCGACTGAAAAAGGCACACCTCTCGAAAGGGAGGGTCGCAAAGCTACCGGTCTAAAGGATTTCCTATGACAGCGGGGTTGCCAGCATGGATCACATCCTGTCCATAACGCCGTGGCCCGCCGTCTCGGCGCTGCTATGGTTCGTAGCTCTTGCCGCCGTGCTGTATCTGGCACGACGCACCGCCCATCGCGCGATCCACGTTGCAACCGATGCCATCGCGCGGGGCCTGCGTCTCAGCGCGCATTCCGTCGCGCATGCCGAGCTGCGCCTCGCCGCACGCAATCGCGACGTGCTGCTCGCGGCCGGACGCGAAGCGAAGGAGCGCATCGTCGAGCGCGAGTTCGTGCGCGTCGCTGAAACTACGCGTAAGGACCTGACCAACTATCCGGCCCTGCACCGGGCACTCAGCGAATCGATCCTGCACATCGAGGAGGATCACCAGAAGTCCGTGGAGGTGCCGCCCGAGCCGCCCGCCTGGGTGCGCGCGGTGGAGGCGGTCGCGAAGATCGATGCGAAGAACGGGGCCGCCGACGTGCTCGCCGACATTCACAAGTCGATGGTCAAGGCTCACGGCGAGGCGATGCAGGTCTACCGCAAGGCGAGCGCCGAGCGACACGGTTTTCTCCGCCAGATGATGCCCGAATGGCGCGGCATCCAGGAGACACTCGGTCGAGTGAACAAGGTGATCGAGAGTCTGCTCGCGCGCTCGGTGACCATCGACCGGCACATGCAGGAGTACGAGGACATCGTGCGCGGCCAGGACCGCGCGGTCTCGATCCTGCAGTCCTCGTCCGTCGTGCAGTTCTTCGTCTCCCTGCTCGTGATGCTGGTCGCCATCGGCGGCGCGGCGATCAACTTTTCGCTGATAGCGCGCCCGATGGCCGAGATGGTCGGTGGAACGCACTTCATCGGCGGATTTCGCACCGCCGATATCGCGGCGCTCGTGATCATCATGGTCGAAATCTCGATGGGCCTCTTCCTCATGGAATCGCTGCGGATCACGCGGCTCTTTCCCGTCATCGGAGCCCTGCCGGACAAGATGCGCGTGCGCATGATCTGGATCACCTTCTCGATTCTGCTGCTGCTCGCGAGCGTTGAAGCAGGGCTCGCCTATATGCGCGAGGTGCTGCTACAGGACGAGCTTGCGACCGGCGCCTTGCTCAGGGGCGAAGGTGCAGGAGAGCTTCAGAGCCAATACCTCTGGATCACGACGGCGGCGCAGATGGGCATGGGGTTCGTGCTGCCGTTCGCGCTGGTGTTCGTCGCGATACCGCTCGAGACCTTCGTGCATTCGCTGCGCACCGTCCTCGGACTCATGGGAGTTGCGCTCCTGCGCGCCTTCGCGCTGGTCCTGCGCGTGCTCGGGAGCGGGTTTCGACAGCTCGGGATGCTGGCGGAGCGTCTGTACGATCTGCCGATCTTCCTCCCGCTGTGGATCGAGGCCCGGCACTCCGCGCATGCCGAGCCGGCGGCCGACGAGCACGAGTTGCGGGAGTCGCCGCTATGAACTACCGAATCGTGCTGGCGGCGGTCATCGTTCTCGCCGGCTGTGGTCCTGCCGCGCAAACCAACAAAGGGGTGTATCTGCTGCTCGATACATCAGGCACCTACAGCGGCGAGATCAAGAAGGCAGAACAGATCGTTCTCTACATGCTGTCGCGACTCGAGCCTGCGGACTCGCTGGCGGTGGCGCGCATCGATACGGGTAGCTTCAGCGAAAAGGACATCGTCGCCAAGGCGACGTTCGACGATCGGCCGAGTGCCGCGAACCGGCAGAAGCGCCTGTTTGCCGAGCGCATCAAGAGCGCTGTCGAACAGACCAAGGCTTCCTCGTACACCGATATCACCGGCGGGCTGCTGCAGGCGATCGAATTTCTCAACGAGAAGGGCTCGGGCCGCAAGGAGATCCTGATCTTCTCCGACCTCAAGGAAGACCTTGCCAAGGGCTATGTGCGCAACGTCCCGCTCGACCTGAAGGGCTTCGACGTTATAGCGCTCAATGTAACGAAGCTCCGCTCCGACAATTACGATCCGCGCGAGTACCTGGCTCGCGTGGAAGCCTGGCGAGCCAAGGTCGAGAGCGGCGGCGGTCGCTGGCGCATGATCAACGATCTGGAAACCTTGGACGGCCTGCTCTAGTTGGTGCACTGCACGCGGCCAACCTTGCGTGCGCTTTCGTACAGACGACTGGACGGGTGGGACGGTTGAATAACACTGGAAACACCTTCAGTCGAAGGGACGGCCGTGTTATCTCGCAACATACTGAACTCGATTGGCGATGCGGTCATGAGCACCGACGTGGCTGGCCGAGTGACCTATCTCAATGCAGTCGCGGAAAGCATAACGGGCTGGTCGCAGGCGGAGGCTGCCGGTCATCCGCTCGAGGAAGTGTTCCGCGTCATCGATGCCAGCACTCGCGCCGCCGTGCCGAATCCGCTGGCCATTGCGATTCTGCAAAACAAGGTTGTCCACCTGGCTCCGAACTGCGTCTTGATTCGCCGCGATGGAGGCGAAGTCGCTATCGATGATTGCGCCTCGCCCATCTACAGCCACCGCGGGCGGGTCAGCGGCGCAGTCGTTGTCTTCCGCGACGTGACCACCGCCCGGGCACAGTCGCTCAAAACGTCCTATCTCGCGCAACATGACGGCCTCACCGCCTTACCGAACCGGGCCTTGTTGAACGACCGGCTGAACCAGGCGATGGCGCTCGCCCAGCGTCACGGAAAAGAGCTGGCTTTGCTTTTTCTCGACCTCGATGACTTCAAGCGAATAAACGATTCCCTGGGTCACGCCGTCGGTGACCGCCTGCTGCAATCTGTTGCGCAGCGATTGCTGGCTTGCGTGCGCAGCTCGGACACGGTCAGCCGGCAGGGTGGCGACGAATTCGTGGTCCTGCTATCGGAACTGGAGCGCGCAAAGGATGCGGCCGTCCTCGCGGCCAAGATGCTCGTGATGCTCGAGCGGCCCCACCGAATTCAGCAACTCGATCTGCGCCTGACGGCGAGCATCGGCATAGCCACGTATCCCGACGACGGGACCGAGACAGAGACGCTGCTTAAGAATGCGGATGTTGCGATGTACCGTGCCAAGCACCGGGGACCCAACAACTACCAGTTCTTCAGGCCGGGCATGCAGATGCACGCGGTCGAGCGGCAGGACCTCGCATTGCGTCGCCCGGAGGAAGCCGATCTCAAGACGGGCGCGACCAACTAAAGCGACAGCGCCTCCCCCCCAACTAGACGAGCTTCACCTCGACGCCGCGCGCGCAATGCGAATCATTTGCGCGTTGAGTTCCCCAATGGTCTCGCAGGACACGTGCTCGTCCGCTCGGTCCACGCTAGTCCGTGAATGTACTTCTACGTATTGCCGACCATGGGGTCCCCGGTCCCTACTGACTGGAAACATGAAGGATGGATTGCAGATGTACGAGATCCGCATCCACGCCGACATCGGCGAAAGCCTGAGATTCATTCTGGGCGTTGCCGCTGGCGTACGTGCCGTCGCTTGGACCGCAGGGCGGGCCTGACGATGGAGCCTGCCAAGTCGCAATCGGTCAAGCATTTCGCCACGTTTTGCTACAACTGCGTCTCCGGTCCCGATTTCATGACCGTCAAGGTGGTCGACGGCGTGGCCACCGAAGTCGAGCCCAATTTCGCGGCAGCCGACGTACACCCGGCGCACGGCAAAGTGTGCGTGAAGGCCTATGGTCTGGTGCAGAAGACCTACAACCCGCATCGCGTGCTGTCGCCGATGAAGCGCAGCAATCCAAAGAAGGGACGCAACGAAGATCCGGGGTTTGTGCCGATCTCCTGGGATGAGGCGCTCGACCTGCTGGCGGAAAAACTGATCGCGGTGCGCGCGAAAGGTGTGCTCGACGAGGCGGGGCTGCCCCGAGTGGCTGTGACCTTGGGTCACGGTGGTACACCGGCCAACTACATGGGTACGTTTCCTGCTTTCCTCTCCGCGTGGGGTACAGTCGATTTCAGCTTCGGCTCCGGGCAGGGCGTCAAGTGCGTCCACTCCGAGCACTTGTACGGCGAGTTCTGGCATCGCGCGTTTACCGTCGCTGCGGACACGCCGCTCGCGCGTTACATCATTTCAATCGGCGCCAATACCGACGTCACGGGTGGACCCTGCGCAGTGATTCGTCACGCCGACGCGCGCGTGCGCGGCTGCAAGCGAGTGCAGGTGGAGCCCCATCTGTCGGCGACCGGCGCCTGTTCCACTGAGTGGCTGCCGATCCGCCCGAAGACGGATTCCGCGTTCATGTTTGCGCTGCTGCACGTGCTGCTGCGGGAGCACGACTTGAGTGCGCTCGATGTGCCGTTCCTGCGCGATCGCACGTCTTCGCCCTACCTGGTTGGACCGGATGGTCTGTATCTGCGCGACGCCACGAGCGGGAAGCCATTGATCCGGGATCAATCGACGGGGAGCGCCGTGCCCTTCGATACCGCGGGCGCCGTACCGGCACTTATGGGCCGCTACCGCGTGAGCGGCGCAATCACCATCGATGCCGACGATGTGCGCCGCCAGCTCGGTGAGGTGGAGGGTGAGACGGCGTTCGCCAAGCTCATCGCGCACATGGATCCGTATTCGCCCGAGTGGGCGGAAAAGATCTGCGACATTCCGGCTGCGACGACCCGTCGCATTGCGAACGAATATCTGGCGAGCGCCTGCATCGGCGAGACCATCGAGATCGACGGTCGGCGACTGCCATTGCGGCCAGTCGCCGTGACGCTCGGCAAATCGGTCAACAACGGTTGGGGCGCCTATGAATGCTGCTGGGCGCGGACGCTTCTTGCGGTCCTCGTCGGTGCGCTTGAAGTGCCCGGCGGCATCGTCGGAACGATGGTGCGGATCAACCGTCCGCAGAACAACCGTCACCTCAGCGTTCAGCCCGGAGAAGACGGCTTTCTATCGCAGCATTTCAACCCGACCGACAAGGCGCACTGGGCGGCGCAACCGACCAGCCGCAATGCCCACAAGACGCTCGTGCCGATCGTCGGCAATTCGGCCTGGAGTCAGGCGCTCGGGCCAACGCCGCTTGCGTGGATGTTTCAACGCGAGCTTCCGGTCGAATCGCACATTCCGACACCGACGATGCCGGATGTCTGGTTCGTCTATCGCGCGAATCCCGCGATCTCCTTTTGGGACTCGCCCACCATGGTCGCGACCATCGCGACGCTCCCGTTCACCGTCGCGTTCGCCTACACGGTCGATGAAACCAATTTCATGGCGGACCTGCTGCTGCCGGAGGCAACGGACCTCGAATCGACGCAAGTGATTCGCGTCGACACCTCCAGATCCATGGAGCAGTTCTGGGATTACCGCGGAGCCGCGCTGCGTCAGTCAGCCGTTGCGGCGCAGGGTGAGACGCGCGACTTCACCTGGATCAGCACCGAGATCGCAAAACGCACGGGGCTTCTCAAGCAATACAACGCCGCGCTCAACCGGGGCACCGCAGGTGTTGCGCCGCTCAAAGGCAACGGCTACGACTTCAGTCTCGATCCCGACCGGGAGCATGCGCCGGAGGAAATCTGGGACGCCGTTTGCCGGGCTGCCACCACGGAACTGTCTGGCGGCAAGGAGACGCACGACCTCGCCTGGTTCAAAGAGCATGGGTTCTTCGTAGTCCCGATGTCACGGCTCGAGTGGTATCTGACGCCCACCATGCAAAAGCATGGATTGCGTTACGAGATGCCCTATCAGGAGCGCCTCCTGCGAATTGGCCGGGAACTGGGCAACCGGCTGCACGAACACGGTATGGCGTGGTGGGATGAGCAGCTGTCCGAATACTCGGCGTTGCCGCAGTGGCACGACGCGGCAGCGCGCTGGGAGCGGGCGCTCGTTAAAGCCGGCGCGAAACTCGAGGACTTCCCGTTCTGGCTGCTGACCAGCAAGAGCATGCAGTACCACGCCGGTGGCAATGTCGGGATCCAATTGATGCGCGAAGTGTCGCAGAGCGTTCGTGGCAGCACCGGCGTGATCATGAACACGGCGACCGCCGGGATCCACGGCATCGCCGAAGGCGATCGGGTGGAGATTCGCTCGCAGATCGGTGTGACGTACGGCAAGGCGGCGCTCGCGCAAGGCGTACGGCCGGACACGCTGGTCATCCTCGGGCAATTCGATCACTGGGCGACGCCGTACGCCAGGGATCTCGACATGCCGAGCCTCAATACCATCGCGCCGATGACGATGGATCTGATCGACGCCACGGGTTCTGGGGCGGACCTCGTGCGTGTGGCGCTGCGTCGCGTCGCCGAGAGTGTCGCATGACGCGCTACGTCATGGTCATCGACCTGCGCCGCTGCGTCGGTTGCCAGACCTGCGCGGCGGCCTGCAAGCAGACCAATGCAACGCCCCCCGGCGTGCAGTGGCGCCGAGTGCTCGACGTCGAAGTCGGCGAGTATCCGAATGTGCGCAGGACGTTCGTGCCCGTGGCGTGCATGCAATGCGCGAATCCGCCGTGCGAAGAGGTTTGCCCGACGACCGCGACCAGAAAGCGCGCAGACGGGTTGGTCACCATCGATCAGGACATCTGTATCGGCTGCGCCAACTGTGTCATGGCCTGCCCGTATGACGCGCGTTCGATTGTGCGCGAGCCGCACTTCGCCTACGGTGATGACCCGATCGCCTCGGAGGCGGTGCGCTTCGATCCCGGCCGCATCGCGGTGTCGATGAAGTGCAACTTCTGCAAGGATCGCATTGACGAGGCGGCAGTCACCGGAAAAACGCCGGGGCGGGATCCCGAAGTCACACCCGCTTGCGTGAATTCCTGTATTGCCGACGCCTTGCAGTTCGGTGACATCGAGGATCCCAGGAGCAATGTCAGCCGGACTCTTGCGAGCACACAGCATTTTCGCATGCACGAAGAGCTCGGTACCGAGCCAGGCGTGTACTACATCTGGGACCAGGCATGAAACGCGTCCCTGTCAGTGCCTCGGCATTGTTCGCGCCAAAGCAGCAGCGCAACTGGGATTGGCGCGCGGCCACCAATTTCATCACCGGCGGCGCGGGTGGAGGCCTGCTCTTCGCCGCCGCATGGGCGACCTTCGGTGTGGTGGACGTGCGTGTGCCGATCGGCATCGCTCTCGTGCTGGTGGCCAGCGGATTACTCAGCGTGTGGTTCGAGATCGGGCGTCCGTGGCGCGCGCTCAAGGTCTTTCGTCACTTGAGCTCTTCATGGATGGCACGGGAGGCAACTGTCGCGGCCATGCTCTTCATCACTGGCGCGCTCGCGCTCTGCGAGCAATCAACGCGCGCTGATCTGGCTCGCCGGCTTCGCCGGCGCCGTCTTTCCTCTACTGTCAGGCGCGCATGCTGACCTCCAACAAGGGAATTCCAGCCTGGCGGCATCCGCGCTGTCTACCCGTGATGATGTCCACCGGATTGACGGAAGGCGCCGGTATTCTGGCAATGTGGCTGGCTTTCTCGCGGGCAACGTTCTCTCCCACGCTGTCTGCCGCGCTGGCGGTTCTGCTGCTGGCGCGCATGATCTGCTGGTGGGCGTATCTCGGTGGCTTGCGCGCCGACGGTGCGCCGCAAGTCACGCTCGATGTCCTGCGATGGGTCCATGTTCCCTTTGTGGCGATCGGCCACGGGGTTCCGGCGGCGCTCATTCTCACCGCATGGGCTGCGACACGCGGTGACGCCGGGGCAATCGGTGCCACGGCAAGCAGTGCCAGAGTAATGATGGCGGTCGCCGGGTTGCTCGCCGTCGGCAGCGGCTGGGCTCTCAAATACACGATAGTCAGACGTGCTGCCTACACCCAGGGGTTCGCGTTGCAACACCTGCCGGTGCGTAACCGCCGTACGGCCGACCTCGGAACCAAGCCAGGGTGGTCGCCTGTCGATCATCCGCAGCAGTGAGTTGACCCCATGACACTTCAAAACCGGCGGCATGGGGATCTTGAACCGATCGAAATGGCGAGCCGCGACGAGTTGCAGGCATTGCAATTGGATCGGCTCAAGTGGTCGCTCCGTCATGCCTACAGGAATGTCCGTCACTATCGCGAGAAGTTCGACGCAGCCGGTGTCCATCCGGACGATGTGAAAACTCTTGAGGATCTGGCGAGGTTCCCCTTCACGACCAAGCAGGATCTGCGTGAGAACTATCCATTCGGCATGTTCGCCGTGCCAGACGAGGAAGTGGTCCGGGTCCACGCGTCGAGTGGCACGACCGGCAAGCCGACGGTCGTCGGCTACACGAAGAAGGACATCTCGACCTGGGCCAGCGTCGTCGCCCGTTCCATGCGCGCCGGCGGCGCCCGGTGCGGTGACCGTGTGCACATCGCTTACGGATATGGCCTCTTTACCGGCGGACTCGGCTGTCACTACGGTGCCGAGAGTCTCGGTTGCATGGTCATTCCGATGTCGGGTGGCCAGACGGAAAAGCAGGTGCAGCTGATCCAGGATTTCGAGCCCCGGATCATCATGTCGACGCCTTCGTACTTCCTCAATATCGTGGAGGAGTTCCAGAAGCAGGGTATCGATCCGCTCGCCACATCGCTTGAGATCGGATTTTTTGGCGCTGAACCCTGGACCGAGGCCATGCGCACTGACATCGAAAGGCGCACCGGCATGGACGCGATCGACATCTACGGTTTGTCAGAAGTGATGGGCCCGGGAGTGGCGAGCGAATGCATCGAGAGCAAGGACGGTCCGATCATCTGGGAGGATCATTTCTACCCCGAGATCATCGATCCGCAAACTGGCCGCGTACTGGCCGATGGTGAGCACGGCGAACTCGTGTTCACCTCGCTGTCAAAAGAAGCGCTGCCGGTGATTCGCTATCGCACGCGCGATCTCACCGCGCTGCTGCCGCCGACGTCGCGCCCGATGCGGCGCATGGAGAAGATCGCCGGCCGCTCCGACGACATGCTGATCATTCGCGGCGTCAATGTGTTTCCCACGCAGATCGAGGAATTGATCCTGAAGCATCCCGAGCTTTCGCCCCAGTACCAGCTGGTGGTAACGCGCGCGGGTGCTCTCGACAGTCTCGAAGTGGTGGTCGAAACAGATAGCGTCACGCGCGACGGGCACCTGCAGGTGGTCACGCAGCTCGAGCGCGAAATCAAGACCTTCGTCGGCGTGTCGCCCCGGGTTTCCCTGGTCGGGCCGAAGACACTGCTGCGCTCTCCCGGCAAGGCCAAGCGCGTGCTCGACAACCGCAACCTCTAGGGAGGCACTCATGAGAAGCGATCTGCGTCCAGGAATGTCAGCCACCACACGCATCAGCGTCGATAAGCCACGCACCATAGACTTCCTGGGCGAGGCGCTGCGAGTCTATGCAACGCCTGAACTCGTGCGCGACTTCGAAATCGCCTGCCGGAACTTCCTCCTTCAGTTCACTGACACCGGTGAGGACTCCGTCGGCACCGGCATCAGCGTCACTCACAGTGGCGCCACTCTGCTTGGCATGGGCGTCGATATCACGATCAGTGTGAGCAAGGTCGACGGGCGCCTGGTGACCTTCGATCTCCTCGCCAGGGACAGTGCCGAGGAGATCAGCCGTGGCAGCCATACCCGGTTTGTCGTAGAGGTGGAAAAGCTGAGGTCCAGGGTTACCGCCAAGGCAGCCAAGCTCGCTGCCCCTTGATGAGTCCGTGATCCCCCGGGACGCCGTCATTCCTGGGAGATTGCCGGATCGGGATCATCGGCTGCGGCGCTTGCGGCTGCAGGCCGATATTTCTGCAGCAGTCGATGGCACAGGTCGACGTGCTCGCTTTCTTCCTCGACGAATTGTTTTACCTGTTCCTTGATTTGCGGATCGGTGACGCTCTCGTATACGTGGCTGAAATAGGCGAGCGCCCGCTTCTCCGCGGCAAGGGCTATCTTGAGCGCGTCCGACCGCGTCATCAGGTAGTGCGCGTCGCTCAGGTCGGCCGCTTCCGGGCTGTCCGTCGTTTTCCACTTGGCGACTTTGTGCGCAAGTGCCGCAACGTCCGTATCGCCCGCCAGGCGGCGGACCTCGCCCGCATGTATTCCCTCGGCACGGGCCAGATCGCGGAACACGGCGGCGAGTTCCGCATTGTTGTGGCTGTCCATCTGCGCGGCGAGCATCGTGTAACGCTCGACGGCGTCGAGCTCGATCTGGTAAGCAATTGCGAAGAGGTCGGCCAGGCTCGCGACCGGTGGAGCGTCGGCTTGATCAGTCATAGTTCGAACTCCTTCTCCAGCTCGGTGAGATCGCAGGCTCCGCCGCCGACACCCGGCTGGTATGGGTGCCGGTCGCCGCGATACAACACTCCAAGATTGAAGCCGTCATCTGTCATGAGTCTGCGAGCAGCCCGCCCCGGATCGTCAGTTGCGGGGACTGGCGCCGCATGCACGCGATTCTTCCAAGCCTTCTGATCCGGCCGGAAAGTCACGCACGGACTCAATACCTCGACGAAGGAAAATCCCGGATGGCGGACCGCCTCGACGATGATGCCGACCGTTTCGCCGATGTTTCCGGAGAAGGCGCGCGCGACCAGGTTGGCACCGGAGGCGAGCGCGATCACCAGGGGGTTGAATGGCCGCATGCCTGTTCCACCAGGCGACAGCGCGGTATCGAAGTCGGGTTCGGTGGTCGGTGACGGCTGTCCCTTGGTCATGCCGTAGATGTGATTGTCCATGACGATGTAGGTGAGGTCGATGTTGCGGCGGCAGGCGTGCAGAAAATGATTGCCGCCGATCGAATAGCCATCGCCGTCACCGCTCGTGACCACCACAGTTAGATCGGGACGAGCGACCTTGAGCCCGGCGGCGATCGGCAGCGCACGACCATGCACGCCGTGAAATCCATAGCAGTTCGTATAGGCCGGGATGCGAGAGGAGCAGCCGATGCCGGACACCACCGCGATTCGTTCCGGGGGCAGTCCCAGTTCGGCGAGGGCACGGGTGAGGGACAGGAGCACGTGAAAGTCACCGCAGCCCGGACACCAGATCGGCGCGGCATCCGATTTGTAGTCAGCGGGTTTGTATACGCATTGAGATTCGGCGTTCATGCAGAGTCTCCAGCCATCAGTGCACGGTGAATTTCGCCGGGGAGGATTGGCAAGGGTCCCGCGCGGTTCAGCACCCGGGTGTTGTCGGGCAGCCGATAGTGCGCCTTGAGATAGTGGTAGAACTGCGCGCTGTGTGTCTGCTCGACCACCAGCAGCCGTTTGACGTCCGCAAGCGCGGCTGCCATCTCCTTCGGTCGCGTCGGCAGCAACAGGCGCGGGGCAATGAGCCTCACTTCGAGCCCGTCAGCACGGGCGATCGCAATCGCTTCGCGCGCCGCGCCGGTGAGGGAGCCCCAGGTCAATACGGCAACTTCGCCCGCACCCTGGACAGTTGCCCAATGAGCGCCGTAGTTGAAGTGCTCGAGCTTATTGCTGCGCTTGTCGAGCTGCGCACGATGATCCGCGACAGTGCTTGTGGGTATGCCGCGTTCCGTGTGGGTCAGGCCGTCCGCCGTGTACTGGCCGCCGCGCGTTCCTGGAATTGCCATGGGCGATACGCCTGTGCCGCCGAGTGCGTAACGCTTATAGGGCGCGGCGAATTCGACTGCTTTCAGGCGCTCGCCGACGAACGCGATATTGGCCGGGCGCTCGATCGCCGCGAGCGTTTGCCCGAGGAATTGATCCGACAAGACCAGGGCCGGCGCCTGCAACGCCTCGGCGAGATAGGTGGCCCACTGAGTGGTGAACAGGCAGTCCGATACCGATTGCGGGGCGGCGACTATGTGGGGCGCATCGCCATGCAGCCCGTAGACGGCGATGTTGAGATCGCCTTGCTCGGACTTGGTCGGAATGCCGGTCGACGGGCCGCCCCGCATCACATCGATCACTACGATCGGCACTTCTGCCGCCGTCGCCAGCCCGATTGCCTCGATCATCAACGACAGACCGGGTCCCGACGTCGCGGTCAATGCAGGCGTGCCTCCATAGGAACCGCCGATGATCATGCCGATCGAGGCGAGCTCGTCTTCCGCCTGCACTAGAACTCCGCCGACTTTGGCGAGATTAGGCGCGAGCCATTCAAGAATTTCCGATGCGGGCGTGATCGGATAGGCAGCGACAAATCGCACGCCACCGCGCAAGGCGCCGAGCGCCGCGGCCTCGTTGCCCGTGATCAGCCAGCGCTTGTCGGCGTGAGCGCGCGGCGCAGGCAAACGTGGCTCAAAATCGCGAGTCTCAACGGCTTTGGCTCCTGCCTGCACGGCGCCGACATTGGCGCTCACCGTCGCTGTGCCCTTTGCCCCAAAGCGCTTTTCGATCAATGCCAGCAAGACCTTTTCCGGCACGCCCAGCAAGCCGGCAGCCGCCCCAAGCGCAATCATGTTGGCGCGCCATGCGGGCATCGCCTTGGACATCTCCTTCATCGGCACTTCGATCACCGTGGCGCCCGCTGCGGCAACGAATTTCGGCACGGGGCCGCCGAGCGGGTCGCCGATGACGAGACTGCGCGGGTTGAGCGCAAGCTCCGCTTCGAACCGGTGAGCATTGAGCCAGTCGACGGCGATCAGAAGATCGAAGTGGTCGGTGTGGCATTCCAGCGGATGGGCGGCGAGCCGCACCATCGCGGCGGCTTCACCGCCGCGAATCTGCGGCCCGACCGAGCGGGTCAGTAGTCCGTTCCACCCGGCCGCGCAGGCCGCTTCCAGCAGCATGCCTCCCGTCGTGAGAACCCCGGCACCGCCGCTGCCGACGAATGCCACCGAGACACTGGAAGCTGCCGCCATGTTCGCCCCTCGCTTGCCCCATGTTTGCCCGATGTCTGCCAATACGGGCCTTGCATGCTCCGGTAGCCGGATTTGACTCTAGACACGTATTCTGGTACTTAAATACCTTAATCTCCGGCGCGGGCCCTGTCAATGTTGAAGAGGCCCCGGGGAGATCGGGGAATTCGGCAGGCCACATGCGGAAAACGCGAGGCGGGCGGACGCCGATGTCATTGCAGGCAATTCGTTGGGAGATGACGGGCCGCGGAGCACCGCTGGCGGCGGTCGAGTTCGCCCCCGCCGCGGGCGCCGGCGAGGTTGTCGTGCAGGTGGCGGGCTGCGGGGTCTGTCACACGGACCTCGGCTACTACTACGATGGAGTGTCGACCAATCATCCGTTGCCGCTTTGTCTTGGCCATGAAATCAGCGGCCGGGTGATCGCGGCGGGTTCCGGTGCGCAATCCTGGGTCGGCGCAACCGTCATCGTTCCGGCGGTCATGCCGTGCGGTACGTGTTCGGCCTGCAAGCGCGGCAGGTCCACCATCTGCGCGAATCAGAAGATGCCGGGTAACGATATTCACGGGGGCTTCGCAACCCACACCGTAGTGCCGGCGCGCGGGCTATGCCGAGTCGACACCGCCGAACTCGCCGGCATCGGTCTTGAGCTTGCCGACGTCGCCGTCGTCGCCGATGCCGTGACGACACCTTACCAGGCGGTGACGCAGGCGGGAGTCGGGCCCGGAGATCTCGTCATTGTGAATGGCGTCGGGGGGGTCGGCGGCTACTGCGCGCAGATCGCCAGGGCGTTCGGCGCAACCGTCGTGGCGATCGATGTGAGTGACGAGAAGTTGAGCGCACTCGCCGGCGAACCTGCGGCGCTCACGCTCAATGTGCGCCGGATCGCGCCACGCGAACTGAAAGGCGCCATCCAGACCTTCGCACGCGAGCAGCGGCTGCGGGAGAAATCCGAGTGGATCATCTTCGAGTGCTCGGGCACACGCGCAGGGCAGGAAACGGCGTTCAGTCTGCTCAATCGGGGCGCGACGCTCGGCGTCGTCGGCTTCACCATGGAAAAGGTTGAGGTGCGCCTCTCGAACCTGATGGCCTACCACGCCCGGGCTCTCGGCAACTGGGGCTGCCCGCCGGAGCTCTATCCACAGGCGCTTGACCTGATCCTCAAGGGCGGCATCAGGCTCGGCCCGTTCATCGAGAAGCATCCACTGAGCGAAATCAATCGTTTGTTCGACGTGGCGCATCACGGCGGACTGACGCGCCGTGTCGTGCTGGTTCCGACCCCTTAGAGGCAACGCACATGTCCGCAGAAATCTCCGCCGATTTCGATCGTAGCCCGAAGGACCACGGGCTCGTCGCCGATGCGGTGCGCGAGCAGACCAGCAAAGCGGTGCTCTACCAAAAGCGTCCAGTGCGGGACGCCGGCGGCAAGCCGGTCGCGGGGCTCCATAACGCCTGGATCACTCTCGACAACGCGGCGGAGTTCAACTCGTACACCACCGATATGGTGAAGGGCGTGATCCTGGCGATGCGCGCCGCGAGCGCTGCACGCGACGTCGTTGCCGTCGTCTTCACGGGCAGCGGCGACAAGGCGTTCTGTACCGGGGGCAACGTCAAGGAATACGCCGAATACTATGCCGGCAACCCGCAGGAATACCGCGGCTACATGCGCCTCTTCAACGACATGGTCTCCGCCATCCTCGCTTGTGACAAGCCGGTCGTTTGTCGCGCCAACGGCATGCGCATCGGCGGCGGCCAGGAAATCGGCATGGCCTGTGATTTCACCATTGCGCAGGATCTGGCTCGTTTCGGCCAGGCCGGGCCCAAGCATGGCTCGGCGCCGATCGGCGGTGCAACCGACTTTCTCCCCGTCATTGTCGGCGCGGAGCGTGCAATGGCTGCCTGCGTGCTGTGCGAACCGTTCTCCGCCCACGAGGCGTACTACGCCGGGCTCATCACCGACATCGCGCCGGCGTTGAAGGTCGACGGCAAGTTCATTGCGAACCCACTGGTCGAAACGGCGCGGCTGGTCGATGACTATGGGCGTATCGTATTCGGCAAGCCGAAGACTGGCGATGCGCTGCGTGCGGCGCAAGACCTGATGAAGCGGGGCACGGTCGATCTGTCCGCCCTTGACGAGAAGGTCGAAGCGCTTTGCACCAAGCTCCTCTACACCTTTCCCGACTGCACCACGAAGACCGTCGAAGAGCTGCGCAAGCCGAAGCTCGACGCGTGGAACCGCAACAAGGAGAACTCTCGCGCCTGGCTCGCTTTGAACATGATGACCGAAGCCCGGGCGGGTTTCCGTGCGTTCAACGCGGGATCGAAAGAGGCCGGACGCGAAATCGACTTCATCGCGTTGCGACGCGCACTCGCCGCCAATACGCCGTGGTCCGACGAACTCACGGCCAGCATCATGCCGGGAGCGGCCCGCACATGAGCATGCCGCTCAAAGTCTGGTTCGATGCCGACGGGCGTCTCCTGAGGCTCCGCCTGAACGTGCCGAAGGCGAACCTGATCGACTCGGACATGATCGCGGCGCTCGGTGCGGCACTGGTCGAGCAGGCTGGCAATGCGCGGCTCGGCGCCGTGCTGCTCGACGCCGAAGGCCCGCATTTCAGCTTCGGCGCCTCTGTCGCGGAGCACCTGCCGGAGCACTGCTCCGCCATGCTCGCCGGCTTGCACGCGCTGATCGTGCGCATGATCGAGTCTCCGGTGCCGATACTGGTCGCCGTAAAGGGCCAGTGCCTGGGAGGCGGACTCGAGCTGGCGCTCGCCGGCCATCTTCTGTTCGTTGCTCCCGACGCGAATCTCGCCCAGCCGGAAATCGCAGCTCGGCGTCTTCGCTCCGGCCGCGTCCTGCCTGCTGCCCGAACTCATCGGACCGCAGCGCGCGTTCGATCTGCTTGTGTCCGGCCGCGGCGTTACCGGGACCGAGGCGGTTGCGCTGGGCATCGCGAAGGAAGCGGCGACTGACCCGGCGCAGGCAGCGCTCGCCTATTTCGATGAGTACCTGAAACCGAAGAGCGCCGAGTCGCTGCGCCATGCCGTGCGCGCGGCGCGCCTCGACTACATCGCCCGGGTGAAAGCCAAGCTCGCTGCGGTCGAGCACCTCTATCTCAATGAGTTGATGGCCACGCGGGATGCCGTGGAAGGTCTTCAGGCATTCCTCGGCAAGCGGCCAGTCCAATGGGAGCATCGCTGATCATGGCTACTACCGCCGAAATCATCGCCCACGCCACGCGGCTGTTCGAGGACCTCAACTTCAGTGCCGTACGCGAGTGGAAGGCCGTTGACTCCGAGCGCAAGGTCGTCGGCTACATGCCGATCTACGTGCCGCGCGAGATCATCCACGCCGCCGGCATGCTGCCGCTCGGCATCGTCGGCGGCGGTGACCAGCTCGAGGTGATACACGGCGATGCCTACTATCAGAGCTACATCTGCCGCATTCCGCGCTCGACCATCGAGCTCGGCGTGTCGGGACGGCTCGATTTCGTCGACGGCATGCTGTTCCCCTCGATTTGCGACGTGATCCGCAATCTCTCGGGCATGTGGAAGTTGATGTTCCCGCATGTCTACACGCGCTATTTCGATGTGCCGCAGACCTACCGCGACGAAATCGGCGGCACTTTCTACGTCAACGAACTGACCGAACTGCGCGACGATCTCGGCAAGCTGCGCGGCCGGCCGATCACCGATGAGGAGCTCAACCGTTCAATTGGCGTCTACAACGAGAATCGCAGACTGGTGCGTGAGCTCTACGATTTCCGAGCCGCGCAGCCCTGGCAGGCGCCGGCGTCCGAGGTCTACCTCCTCATGCGCGCGGGCCTCGTTCTGTCCGTCGAGCAGCATTCGGCGATGCTGCGCGACTACCTCGCCGCCGTGCGCACCGAGAAACGCCCGAAGCGCGACAACTGCAAAGTCGTCCTCACCGGCCTCTTCTGCGAGCAGCCGCCGCTCAACCTGATCAAGTCGCTCGAGCTCTCGGGATGCTATGTGGTCGATGACGACCTGTTGCTTGTGACCCGCTGGCTAACGCTCGACGTGCCGATCGACGGCGATCCGCTGCGCAATCTCGCCTCGGCGTTCCTGCACCATTCCGAGTCGACCGCCGCGAAATTCGAACCCAACCAGAAGGAGAAGGGGCAGTACCTGGTGCGCGCGGTCAAACGCACCGGTGCGGAAGGGGTGATCTTCGCCTCGCCGAGCTTCTGCGACCCGGCACTGCTGGACCGGCCGATCCTGCAGCATGTACTCACCGCCGCCGGCATTCCCTACATCGCGTTCAAGTACGCGGAGAATTCCGGGCAGATGCAGCCCATCCGCGAGCAGGCCGGAACCTTCGCCGATTCAATCAAGCTATGGAGCGGACAATGACGGCACCCACTGTTATCAAGAAACCCGCTATCAAGGAGGCCGAGAAGGATGCCTCCATGCAGAAGCAGAAAGCGATGATGGCGGGCCACTACGACCGCCTGACCTCCGCGCAGGAGAGCGGCGCCAAGGTGTGCAACACGTTCGTGCCGGGCAATCTCAACGAACTGATCATGTGCTTCGATCTCCTGAACAATCTGCCGGAGGTCAACGCCATTCAGAACGGACTGCGGCGTCTCTCGGGCAACTACGTGCTCGAAGCGGAAAAGCTCGGGCATTCCGAGGACGTCTGCACGTACGTGAAGTCCGACATCGGCATGATGGCGAAGGGCAACCTCGCGCCGAACGGTAAGAAGTTCCCCGATCCCGACGTGCTGCTGCTCTCCTACACCGGCTGCTTCACGTTCATGAAGTGGTTCGAACTGCTGCGCGAGCAGTACAAGTGCGAAACCATCATGCTGCAGACGCCGTACCTGGCCGACGGCAAGATCACGCCGAACATGATCGCCTACATGGTGAAGCAGCTGAAGGACGACGTCATCCCGAGGCTCGAGCGGATATCAGGTGTCAAGTTCGACATTGATCGCCTGCGTGAATACCTGAAGAAATCGGTCAAGGCCGAAGATGATCTCGTGCACGTGCTGCAGACGGCAAAGCACAAGCCCTCGCCGATCGATGCCTACTTCGGCGGCATCTACTACATCGGGCCGATCTTTGGCGCCTTCCGCGGCACCGATGATGCTGTCGACTACTACCGCTTCCTGCGCGCGGAGATCGATGAGCGGCTCGCGCAAGGCAAGGGGCCCGTGACCCCGGACGGCGATATGGGCGAGGAGAAGTACCGGCTCGTGGTCGAAGGGCCGCCGAACTACACCAACTTTCGCCAGTTCTGGAAGATGTTCTACGACGAGGGCGCGGTGGTGGTTGCCTCGAGCTACACCAAGGTGGGGGGCGTCTACGACTTCGGTTTTCGCCACGACCCGGCCAAACCGCTCGAGACGCTCGCCGAATACTGCCTCGGCGTCTATACGAATCGGAGCCTCCCGATGCGCATCGACATGCTGACGAAATACGTCGAGGAGTACGCGGCGGACGGGCTCCTGATCAACTCGATCAAGAGCTGCAACAGCTTTTCGGCGGGGCAGCTCCTGATGATGCGTGAGGTCGAGAAGCGCAGCGGCAAGCCCGCGGCCTTCATTGAATCGGATCTGGTCGATCCTCGCTACTTTTCGGCCGCGAACATCAAGAACCGGCTCGAGAGCTACTTTCAGATGATCGAGCAAAGGCGTGCCGGCGCACGTGCCGTTGCGTGAGAGCGGAACCATGAAGACCTTCGTCGGCATCGATCTTGGATCCACCACGACCAAGGCGGTTGTGCTCGACGACAACAGCCATGTGCTCGGCCGCGGCATCACCAACTCGCGCTCCAATTACGCCACCGCGGCGCGGGTCGCGAGCGAAGAGGCACGCATCGACGGTCGCTTCACACTGTTTCGCCGCGCGCTGGCAGGCACGCCGGAGTTGCGCGACAACTTCGCTGAGTTTCTGTCCGCGCTCGAGCGGGCCTTCCGGCTCGAGCAGTTTGTCGAGCAGCTCGAGGATCTCGAGAAGACCTGCGAGAGCCAATTCAAAGGCGGGCGGTTCGCCAAACTCGAGGGCGGCGTGCGCGAGGGGCTCACCGAGGTTTTCAAGCGCCTCCGAGCCGAGGCGCAGTCGCTCTATGCTCCCAACGCGAAACGCAAATCGGACTTCTTCCGCGACATCGCCGGGTCACGCTACCACGCTCACGCCGAGGCGGTCGCGCGCGAGGCCGGAATGCCGTACGAGTTGCTGCTGAATCTTTACGACAAGTCGATCATCGAGGTGGAAAACCGGCCGCCGAGCGGCGACCTGGGCGAGAAGTTCCGCCGCGCGCTCGCCCGCGTGCTGGCGGCCGATTCGGCAGTCGGCCGCGGGGCAGTCAATGTACAGAAGACTTTTGAGGATGCGCTCGGCATCGACCTCGAGGAAAGCTATCTGGTCGGCACGGGCTATGGCCGCGTCACGCTGCCGTTTTCCAAGGAACACATACGCTCGGAGATCCTGTGCCACGGCCTTGGCGCTCACATGATGTATCCGCAAACGCGTACCGTGCTCGATATCGGTGGGCAGGACACCAAGGGAATCCAGGTCGACGCAAGCGGGATCGTCACCAACTTCCAGATGAACGACCGCTGCGCCGCCGGGTGCGGCCGCTATCTCGGCTACATCGCCGATGAGATGAACATGGGACTGCACGAGCTTGGACCGCTCGCAATGAAGTCCGAACGTCCGGCGCGCATCAACTCCACCTGCACGGTGTTCGCGGGCGCGGAGCTCCGCGATCGCCTGTCGCTCGGCGAGAAGCGCGAAGACATCCTCGCAGGCCTGCATCGCGCCATCATTCTGCGGGCGATCTCCATCATTTCGCGGTCGGGCGGCGTGACCGACGAGTTCACGTTCACGGGCGGCGTCGCCAAGAACGAGGCCGCGGTTCGGGAGCTGCGCAAGCTCATCAAGGAGAACTACGGGGAAGTCACCATCAACATCAATCCCGAGTCGATCTACACCGGCGCGCTCGGTGCCGCGGAGTTTGCCCGCCGTGTCTCAGAGAGCGGCGCCACAGTGGAGGCCGCGGCATGACGATCACAGCTGGAATCGATGTCGGGACCGGCGCCGTCAAGGCGGTGCTCTTCCGCGTGCAGAATGGCGCGACCGAATGGCTGTCGCGATCGACGCTGCGCATCCGCCAGCGTGATCCCATGGAACTCGCGCGCCTCGCCTTCGACCAGACTCTCGAGGACGCGAAACTCACCGAGAAGGATGTCGACTACGTCGCCACCACCGGGGAAGGCGAGAGTATTCCTTTCCATACCGGTCATTTCTATTCAATGACGACCCACGCTCGCGGCGCAACCTATCTTGAACCGGAGGCGCGTTCGGCGCTCGATGTGGGCGCGCTCCACGGCCGCGCGATTGCCATCGATGAACGCGGCAAGGTGCTGAGGTACAAGATGACGAGCCAGTGCGCGTCGGGTTCCGGCCAGTTTCTCGAGAACATCGCCCGCTATCTCGGCATCGCCCAGGATGAGATCGGATCGCTGTCGCGTCAGGCTGACAATCCGGAGGTCGTTTCCTCGATCTGCGCGGTGCTCGCCGAAACCGACGTGATCAACATGGTCTCGCGCGGTATTTCCACTCCCAACATCCTGAAGGGCATTCACCTGTCGATGGCCGGGCGGCTGTCGAAGCTCCTCAAATCGGTCGGTGTGAGCAAAGGCGTGGTGATGGTGACCGGCGGGCTGGCCCTCGATACCGGCCTGGTGGCCGCGCTTGAAGAGGAAATCTGCGGCGGGAAGGACAACCAGACTACAGTGCGCAGCCACCCGGACTCGATCTATGCGGGCGCAATCGGTGCGGCGTTGTGGGGTGCGTACCGGTTCGAGAAGCTCGTTGCACGCGGTGAGATTCACGTGGCCGCCTGACAGCCAGCAGGTCTCATGCGGGGCCAGGCTTCAACTAAAGACAGGACTCATCCATGGCACTTCTGATCAATCAAGACTGCACGGCGTGCGATGCCTGTGAGCCGGTATGCCCGAACAAGGCAATTACAGCGGGCCAGCCGATCTATGTCATCGACGCATTGAAGTGCACCGAATGCGTCGGTGCGGAAGACGAACCGCAATGCAAGCTGGTCTGCCCGGCGGACTGCATCGTGCAGAACCCGGATTTCGTCGAGAGCAAGGATGAGCTGCTGGCGAAGTACGAGCAGTTGCACAGCTGACGACGCCCAGCAGCGGTTGCTGCGCGCCGCGCGGTTAAAGTGTCATCACCGCGCCATCACGGTGCGCGATAGTCGAAGCACAGGCGAGTCGACGGCTTGAAGCCGCAGCGGGCGAGGAAACCCATCAGATCGCGGTTCGACCAGTCAACCTCGGTCAGAAGCTTTTCGACGCGCAGGCTGGCAAGATTCGCCAGCAGCTGCGACAACAACGCGCGGCCGACTCCCCGGGCACGGAATTCCGGCTCGACGCCGATGGTATCGAGCACGGCCGCGGACTCGAGCCGGCCGAACTCCCCGAAATCGACGCGCGCCATGATGAAACCGGCGGGAACGCCGTCGAGTTCTACGACCAGCGAAATGCGTACATCGGACTCGTGCAGCGCTTCAGCCAGCTTGTGTTCGAAATAGCGCGCACGGTCACGCCCGGTGATTCGCCGATCGATGGCGACGAGGGCGCCGAGGTCACTTTGCTTCATCGAGCGAACCGGCATGCGGTCACGCGCCAGCGGCCCGAAGTCGGCGGGCGTGACGCTGTAGTCGATCTCTTGCGGGTCGCCGACCCGCTCGGGAATCTTGACTCCCTTGGGACGCGTCATGGGCTTCTCCTCACGAGTCCCAGGTTCGTTCCGCCAGCGGCTCGTGCACGCTGCGCTCGAGCGTCATGCGGGGAGCAAGCGCAAACCCGGCCGATTCAAAGAACTCCAGCAGCTTGTGGTTGGTCCACTCGGCCTCGGAGTGCAGCCTGCGCACCCCCCTTGCTTGCATCGCCTTGGCGAGGCCGCGCAGCAGCGCGTGGCCGTGACCATGCTCCTGGCTGGCCGGATCGACGCCGAGCGCGTCGAGTTCGGCCACCGCTTCCTCGCGACCGAACTCGCCATGCAGGATGCGCGCGAGCGCGAAACCTATCAGCGTACCGTCGCGATCGATGCCGATCTGGATGAAATCTTCGCGCCTGAGCTCCGCTGCCCGAAAGCGCTTTTCGAAGAAGCGGTGCCGGGCGTATCCCGTGTGGGCCCGATCGATCGCGATGACGCGCTCAAGATCGGCGGCCCCGAGCGGCCGCACGCCCGCGCTCAATTCAGGTTCCTGACGGCCCATGGCTCCCCCTCATGCGTTCGCAATGTAGTCATCGTAGAGTCGCTCCTCCGTCTCGACGTCCATCGATTCCTCGATGAGAGGCAGCAGCGCCATCTCTTCCTTCTGCACATGCGTGAGCATGCGCCCGCACAACTCGAGACCCACCTGACGCAACTCCGCCCAGCTGGCGTCGTTCGAGCCGCCTGCCGCCGCGGCACGGCTGAGCTTGGCGAGCCGCGCTCCGAGCGGGCGCATGGCCGTGTGCTCTGCCGTGAGATGGGCGCCGATGGCGGCATCGCCGATCGTATCGAGAAGCGTGAAGAGCTGGCGCTCTTCAAAGTCGAAATGACGGTTTATTTCCGACTCGACGCTTGCGGCGACGTCCCGCAGGAGCGATGCGTACGTGTTGCTGTCGGCCGGGGCACGTCGCTCCCTCGTGAGTAGCGCTTCGAGCCGCTCCATGACCGCCGTCGTGGTGCGGTGCTCCTCATGGAGCTTCTGGCTGATCCGGTTGGTGAACATGACGCGCAACACTCCTGCCAGTCCCAGATAGTCGATGGTAAGGCCTTCGCATTATAAATAAGTATACCGGTACCGCAATACCTATTAAGAGCGCCGTCGCAACCAATCAACCTTGGTGCGCCGCGGTCCAGCGCCGACCCCGCGGTCCTAGCCGCCGCAGGACGTCCGTCGCGAACAGGGCGAACGACAGGGCGCCGAGGAGGCCGATCGTGCCGGCAACGCGCGCAACGTTTCCGGCGTTGAAAAGGATGGCAAACGTGAGACCTGCAAGCGCCGCGCCATGGCAGATGGCATGCACCTTGAGCGGCATGGTGGTGCCCAACTGAGACAACTGCGGCAAACCCTCGCCCGCCACCGGCGCAACGTGCATCGAAGCGAGAAACGGGAGAATCCGCTGCAGGATGCCTAGCAGGAACGTAAGCAGCCAGCCGCCCAGCAGCAAGAGGCCGAACAGCGCAGGGCCGTTCCGCCCGGCAAGCTCGTGGATCGCGGCAAGGCCGACGGCGAGCGTGAGCGGCAGGGCGACCCAGGCTGCGCGCACCAGAATGAAGGAAAGTCCCAGACGTTTTCGCATTCCCGTCGCAAGCACCCGGCGCATCAAGGCGAGATGAACGCCGGCAGCGACGAGTCCAACACATGCCGCGACCGTCATCACATCCCGGCTTTCAATCCAGGCTCCGCACGCGCCAATGGCAGTGGCGCCGGCGGCGGCCGCAAAGCCGGCGAATGCGGGGCGCCTGTGGGGCGCCGGCGCCAGCGCGAACATCGGTATCAAAATGTGACTGAACCCGAGAACAAGCAGCCCCATGAAGCCAAAAGCGCCGAGGATCAGGTGCACGTGCGCCAGTGCAAGATGGTTTGGCAGAAACCCGGCTGCGAAGTCCGCCGACAGGGCAAACCCGAGAGCGGCGACGACAAGGAGCGCCGCAAGTGCGGCCCAGCCATACGCGGCGATGACCGGGAGGCTCCCGGCTCGACGTAGATTGTCGGCGAGCAGACCGGCGAACAATAGAAGCCCCGCGGTGCTGATGGCCGCACCGGTGATCAGGAGAGCGATGTGCCCCAGATACATCGCGCCCGTCAGCAGCACGAGTCCTGGCACGAACAACCAGAACACAAGCTTCACCAGCCAGAATGCAGCGAGCGCGCGTCGCGTCGCGACCGGCAACAGTTGTGCAGCCGCGCCGATCGCCGTGGTCGTAAGTACGCCGAGGACCAGAAGATGCAGAGCGGCAAGAGCCGGTGATAGACCGCCTCGAAAGCTGATCACCTGGTCCGCATCACGAATCAGCACGATCCAGAGCGCGACGTGAAAAAGAGCCGCCGCCGCGAAAAAGCGGAACGGAATCGACGGTGGCAGGAGCCGGCCCTTGGCGCCGGCCAGGACGCCGGTAACGGATGTCACGCGGTTATCCGCGTGAGCCGCAGACGCACGCCATGCTGGCAGGCCTCGTCCCCGCAACCTTCCGACATCATCTCGTGAGTCCAGCCGCGGTCGCCGAGCTCGGGGTAGAGGAAGATCGGCTCCTGGTCGAGGTGCACGATCAGCACGTCGCCCGCTTCGCCGCGATCGATCAAACCGAGAACCTCAACCATTGGGGCCGGACACTCGAGGCTGCGCACGTCGAGGTGCAGTCCATCGGGATCCATCCAGATCCGCTGCTCCGGGTTTTCGCGATCACAGCTCATGCAGGCGCGGCTGCTCGCGCTGCCAGGCCGGTCACCAGCCGCCGGAGCAGCGCTGCGGCCACGAGCCGGCGGTAGTTTCCCGATGCAAGGGTCGTGCGCATCGGCTGCACCTGCTTCTGCACGAGCTTCTCCAGTTTCTGCACGCTCGTTTCATTGAGCGGTCCGCCGAGCAGCGCGTCGGTCCCCTCGAGCAGAAACGGGCGGGGATTCGTGCCGGTTAGCGCAACTCGCAGCGCCGTCAGCTTGCTGCCGTCGGTGCTCAGCGCGACCGCAACGCCCGCCAGGGGGAAGTCCATCGAACCGCGCACGCGACTCTTCGCATAGCCCGAAAAAGCCTTTGTCGGCGGCAGATGCACGGCGATCACGAGCTCGTCGTCTGCGAGCCGCAGGTGGGCACGCCCGTCATCAGCATAGAGATCGGCAAGGGGTATTCGCCGGCGTCCGGAACTGCCGGCGATTTCGACTTCCGTGTCGAGCACCATCAGCGCCGGCGCCAGATCGCCACTGAATGCGGCGTGACAGCGCTCTCCCTGTGGAGCGACATGGCAGACATCGCCGCCGTACTTCAGGCAGTAGCGGTTCGTGTGACGCCACCATTCGCTCTGGTTGAAATAGATGCAGCGCGTGTCGAGGCAGAGATTGCCGCCGACGGTCGCAATATTGCGATGCCCCGGACCGGCGATCACTGCGGCAGCCTCGCTGACGGCCGCATAGCGCTCGGGCAGCACCGCGTGAGCGGCGAGCGCGGCAAGCCGCGTGCCGGCGCCGATGCGCGCCCCTTTGTCCGAGCAGTCGAGCCCGCGCAGCTCCTCGATTCCGTCGAGGTCGATCAGCAGGGCGGTGCTGCCAAGACCGCGACGCAGGTTGACGATGAGATCAGTGCCACCCGCGAGCAAGCGGCTCATGCGGTTATCACGACGCGCTGCAAGGGCAGCTTCGACATCGCGCGGGCGCACCACCCGGAATTCTGCGAGCGGCAGGCTCATGGCGCGGCCTTGCGCAACTGATCCAGACGCGCGCGTCGGCGCCGCTCGATCAGGGCATCCATCAAACGGTCCGGAGTGACCGGCAGCTCGTCCATGTCGACACCGATGGCATTGGCAATCGCCGCCACCATCGCGGGGGCAAATGCGCCGAGCGCGCCCTGACCGGCCTCCTTCGCGCCGAACGGTCCGCGCGGATCGTGGCTTTCGACGATCTCGACCTCGATCGGCGGCGACTCGGCTATGGTCGGTACGCGATATTCGAGGAGACTTGCGTGTGCCGGCAAGCCGTTGAGGTAGCGAGTCTCTTCGCTGAGCGCCTGGCCCATACCCATCCAGGCAGAACCTTCGATCTGACCCTCGACCGCGAGCGGGTTGATCGCGTGACCGCAGTCGAGTGCTACCCACACCTTGTCGACCGCCACCGCGCCGGTCGATTCGTCGACGCTTACCTCGACGACCTGCGCCGTGTAACTGAATCCCATCGTCGAGCCGACCGCGCCACCCTTGTGCTTTCCGCCCTGCGCTTCGGGCGGACAGGTGAAGGTCCCCTTGGTCGTGATCGTACCCTTGTCGACCAATGCCGCTTTCACGACTTGCTCAAAGGGAAGCGGCGGCTGCTCGCCACGCACGACCCGGAACACACCGCCCGCGCACTCGATGTCTTCGGGACTTGCCGCTAGCTTATGAGCCGCAGCTTCAATCAGGATGGTCCGCAGTGCGTTCGCGGCGTCGATGGCCGCGTTGCCGACCTGAAAAGTGATGCGGGAAGAATACGCACCGTTGTCCTTGGGCGTAATAGCGCTGTCGCCGGCGATCACGTGCACACGGTCGAGCGGCAGGTGCAGCGTCTCGGCTACAACGATCGCCACCATGGTCGATGATCCCTGACCAATGTCCGCGGCGCCCGTGAGTACCGTGACGCCGCCGTCCCAATCGAGCTTGATGTTGACGACGGCATCCGGTTCCCCAGTCCAGTGAATGGGCTTGGCGGCCCCGCTCACGTAGTGGGAGCAGGCGACGCCGAGACCCTTGCCGGGCGGCAGCTTCCCGCGGCGCTTCACGCCAGGCGCTGGCTCGCTCCACGCGATCGAGGCACTCGCCAAGACCGTAGCTGTTGATCATGAGCTCATTGAGCGTGCGTGTCGGGGCCTTCAGCAGGTTTGCACGACGCAGCGCGAACGGATCGAGCTCGAGCTCGTGTGCCATGCGGTTGAGCAGCACTTCGAACGCGTGACGCACGTTGATCGCGCCGTGCCCGCGCATGGCGCCGCACGGCGGCAGGTTCGTGTACGCGCGATAGCCGTCATACTTCACCGCTGGAATATCGTACAAACCCTGCAATAGTGCGCCCGCGTACAGAATGGTAATGATGCCGTAGCCGGCGTACGCGCCGCCGGCCTGCACTACCTCGCATTCGCAAGCGGTCATGTGACCGTCTTTTTTCATCCCGAGCTTCAGGTGGGTCGTCGTTTGCGGCCGGCCACGATGGGTCAGGAAGCACTCTTCACGCGTAAGCTCGATCAGCACCTTGCCTTGCGCTGCACGCGCCAGCAGCGCCGTCACGATCTCGAAATTGAGAACCTCGACGCGCGCACCGAAACCGCCGCCGATGAAGGGTTTGATGATGCGGATGTTCGACTCTTCCATGTCCAGGCAGCGCGCCAGCATCAGGTGCAGGTAGTAGCCGACCTGCGAGACGCTCTGCATGGTCAGGCGGCGGGTCAGCGGGTCGAAGTCCGCGAGCGCGGCGTGCAGCTCCATCTGTGCGTGATTGACTTCGGCGCAATCGATCGTCGCTTCGCACACGAGGTCGGCCGATGCAAAGCCCGCTGCAACGTCGCCAAAGACATGGTGTACCGCGCGTTCGACGTTGCCTGGCTTGTTATCGTGCAGGAGCACCGCGTCGGCTGCGCGCGCGTCCTTGGTGGTGTAGTAGGCCGGCAGCGCGCGCACCTCGAGTTCAATCAGATCGAGCGCGCGTGCCGCGGTTGCCGCGTCGATCGCCGCCACGGCCGCCACGGGTTCGCCGATGTAGCGCACTTTGTCGCGCGCCAGCGGATATTCGTTCATGGCGACCGGCAGCACGCCATACGTGTGCGCACAATCGGCGCCGGTTACGACAGCAACGACGCCAGCAAGAGCCGACGCCTTGGAAACGTCGAGACGCAGGATCTCGCCGTGGCTCACCGGGCTGCGGAAGATTCGGCCGACGAGCGCGCCGGCGTGTTCGAGATCTGCCGTGTAGCGCGCCCTCCCGGTGACCTTCTCGACACCGTCAATGAGCGGCACGCCGCGCCGCGCACGTGTTGCCGATGCCGTACGCGGCGATTTCATGGCGCTTCATCCGCCGCGGCCTGCACCGACTCGATGATCTTCACGTAGCCCGTGCAGCGGCAGAGATTGCCGGACAAAGCCTGGCGAATGTCCGCATCGCTCGGATGCGGTTCGCGCCGCAGCAGGCCCTCTGCCGCCATGATCATTCCCGGCGCGCAAAAGCCGCATTGCGTGCCGAGCCTCTCATGGAAGGCTCGTTGCAGGCGGTGCAGCCGGCCGCCCGTTGCCAGGCTCTCGATCGTCTCTACGGAGCGCCCTTCACAGCGTATGGCCAGAGTGATGCACGCGGGCTGTGCGACGCCGTCGATGAGCACGGTGCAGGCCCCGCATTCGCCGCCGTCGCAGCCCGTCTTCGTGCCGGTGAGGCCGACCGCGTCGCGCAGGAAATCGACGAGCAGCAGATTGTCGGCGACGGCTTCCTCCCGCCACCTTCCGTTGAGACGCATCCGCACGATTCGTTTCGTCCGCACAAGCTCAAGTTGCATGTCTGTGCCCCGCAATTGCGGCGTCCGGTCGCGCCCCCATCATGCTTCAACAATGTCAGCTTATTCTAGTACCACAATACGTATTTTACGATTAGAATTCCCGGGATGAACATGAAGCGAAAGCGAACCAGGGCCAGGAAGACAAAGCCGGTCGCGGCGCCGCTGCGCGCAAAGACGCCGCTTGGCGGCGGGACGCCAGGTGCTGCGGCCGGGCGTCGGGCTGCGGCGGAACCCGCCGCGCCGTGGACGGCGGCTGCATTCGCACCCGGCGTGAAAGCGATTTATGGCGATGGCATCGCCATCCGGCCGGCGCAAGCTGCCGATATTGCGCAGGTGATCGCGCTCGATGCGCAGATAACAGGTATCGAAAAGAGCGATTACTGGCGCGGCATTTACCAGCGTTTCGCCAAACAGCGCCAGCAAGCGAACGAATGGGACCAATTCTTTCTGGTCGCGGCTGCGGCGGGTGCTGATGGTGGTTCCGTCCTTGGCTTCATCCGCGGCGAAATCCGCGCCTGGGAGTTTGGCTCGGCCCCCTGCGGCTGGGCGTACGCCCTGTCGGTGCGACCCGACGCGCGCCTGCGAGGAATCGGCCAGGCGTTGCTCGATGGGCTCTCGACGGAGTTCAGGAAATCAGGCGTGACGAGAATGCGCACGATGGTCGCACGCGACAATCGGCTGCACCTCCTTTTCTTCCGGGCATCCGGCATGACGGCCGGCCCCTATGTCGAACTTGAGAAGGACCTTACATGAAACTGCAAGTCTCAAGCCGGCTCGCCATCTTCGCCTTGCTGGAACTCATCGGCCAACCGGACCGGCAATTATCCGTCGCGGAAATTGGCCTGAAGTACGGCGTTTCCAATCACCATCTGGCCAAGGTCATGCACACGCTCGGCCGCGCGGGTCTCGTTCGCTCGGTCCGCGGTGTCGGCGGTGGCTATCAGTTCTGCGGCAACGCGCACCGCACGACCCTGCTCGACGTGATTGAGCTCTTTGAGAATCTGGGACCCGGGAGCGATGAGAACGGGGGACCGGGAAAGGGTACCGGCGAAGGCCAGGCGCTGTTCGCCGTGCTGCGCGAGATTGACGACAGCGCGCGCGCGACCTTCGGCTCGATCACCATCGCAACCATGCGCAAGCTCGTGGAGCGGCACCGGACCGGCAGACGTCTCGCCGCCGCGGACGCCGCTGCGCAGGAGCGCTGATGCACCGCTGGTGCATCCGCGTGCCTCATGGCTCCGGTTCGCATAAACACAGGCGGCCAGGCCGCGATGACGCCACAGCGCGATTACAACGCGGCTGTCGACTTTGTTGACGGCAATGTCGGCAAAGGCCGTGACGACAAGGTGGCGTTCGTCGATCCTTCGCGCACGCTGACCTACCGGGAGCTCCGAGATCGCGTCGCACGAGTCGGCCCTATGCTCGCGCAGCTGGGCGTCGAACGCGAAAACCGCATCGCGATGGCCGTGCTCGATACGGTGGATTTCCCGATCCTGTTCTGGGGCGCGATCCGTGCCGGGATCGTGCCGGTACTGTTCAATACCCGGCTCACTGTCGATGAATATCGCTATCTGCTCGCGGATTCGCGCGCCAAAGTCGCATTCGCGTCCCCGGCGCTGCTGCCAGCCATCGCCGAGGCCGCACGCGATAGCGCGACCCTGAAAGCCATCGTCGGCGTCGGCGGCGGTCCGTCGTCCCATCCGCGCCTCGATGCGCTTCTCGACGCTGAACAGCCCGGTGCGCCAGCAGCCACCAGCGCCGATGAGGTGGCCTACTGGCAGTATTCATCGGGCAGCACCGGCCGCCCCAAGGGCGTCATGCACTCGCATTCGACGCCGAGATTCGCCGCGCTGCACGTCGGCAAGGGGCGGCTTGGAATTCGCGAGGACGACGTGTCGTACTCCTCCGCCAAGATGTTTTTCTCGTACGGGCTCGGCAATTCGGTCATCTGCCCGATGGCTGCCGGCGCGACGGCGGTGCTCTACCCGGAGCGGCCTTCGCCCAGGACCGTATTCGAAATGCTGCAGAGCTATCAGCCGACGATCTTCTACGCTGTGCCGACGTTGTACGCGTCGATCCTTGCCGATCCGCAGTGCACGCGTGAAGTCGGCTCTTCGAGGCTCCGGCTCTGCGTCTCGGCCGGTGAACCCCTGCCTGCCCACATCAGCGAACAGTGGAAGGAGCGCTTCGGTCTCGACATCGTCAACGGCGTCGGTTCGACCGAGCTGGGACATCTGTTTCTCAGCAATCTGCCGGACAAGGTCGAATACGGGACATCGGGCGTACCTATCGACGGCTACGAGCTGCGGCTCGTCGATGCGATGAACAGCGACGTCGCGGATGAGGAGATCGGCGAATTACTGGTGCGGGCCCCGACGGCGGCTCTTGGCTATTGGAATCAACGCGAAAAATCGCGCCGCACTTTCGTGGGTGAATGGACGCGCACCGGCGACAAATATCAGCGGCGCAAGGATGGCGTCTACCTCTATTGCGGGCGTACGGATGACGTGTTCAAAGTCAGCGGCATCTGGGTTTCGCCCCACGAGGTGGAAGCCGCACTCGCCACGCACCCCCTGGTGCGCGAGGCGGCGGTCGTTCCGGCCAAGGACGCCGCAGGACTCATCAAACCCAAGGCCTTCGTGGTGCTCGAGAACCCGGACGGCCGGGAGCCCGGGCGCGCGATCTATGAAGAACTCAAAGTGCACGTCAAGCGCGCCATCGGTCCATGGAAGTATCCACGCTGGATCGAGTTCGTTGACCGCTTGCCGAGAACGGCGACCGGCAAGCTGCAGCGCTACAAGCTGCACGACAAACACCAGGAACCAGAGGCAAATACCGCGCCGCATGCTGCGGATGGAGGTCGTCCATGATCACCCTCGCGGTCGGCGGTGGTATTGCGACGCTCACACTCAATCGGCCACCGGTCAACGCGATCAACCCCGCATGGCTCACGCTGTTCGGCAACAAACTCGATGAGCTTGCGGCGCGCGCGGACTGGCATGTACTGCACCTGCGGTCGGCCCAGAAAGTGTTCTCGGCCGGCGCCGATCTCGGTGTGATTCGCGAATATTTTCCTGCGACCGATGGTCCGGATCGGATGCTGGCCTTTGTCGCGGCGATTCAGCGGCTGTACGCGCGCATCGAACGGCTCCCGCAGATCACGCTGGCGGAAATCGACGGAGCGGCAATGGGTGGCGGGCTGGAGCTTGCGCTGGCCTGCGATCTGCGCATCGTCGCAGCGGAAGCCAGGCTTGGGCTGCCCGAGGCGCGGGTCGGCCTGATTCCGGGCGGCGGCGGTACGCAGCGCCTCGCAAGGCTCTGCAGTCCGGCCGTTGCTTCGCGCCTGATTCTCACCGCCGAGGTGCTGGACGGTGCGACCGCGGCTGCACTTGGCATCGCGCATTGGTCGACGCCGCGCGCCGAGCTTCCGGCCCGCGCAGCCGAGCTCGCTCAACGCATTGCCGAGCTGCCCGCGACGGCGCTTGCCGGCTGCAAGGATTGCATTGCGGCCGCCGGCACGCCGGGCCGCGATGGCTATAGCGACGAGCTTGAACATACACGCGCCCTGTTTGGCAGCGCGGAGACGCAACGACGTGTCGCGGCGTTTCTCGCCGGCAAACAGGGTTGACTGGCTTGCAGAACGCAGGGGGACTGACCATGAAATTCGACGGACAGACGGCGCTCGTAACCGGAGGAGCCTCAGGCATCGGACGAGCGACGGTCCTAGCGCTTGCGCGCCGCGGCGCCAACGTCGTGTGCGCAGACATCAATGAGAAGGGAGCGGTGGAGCTCGCGCGTGAGGCCGTTGCCGCCAGGCTTTTGGTCGAGGCGATCGGAATCGATCTCGCCGACTCGAAATCGGCGCGCCACTGCGCGGCCGAGGTACTCAAAGGGCATCCGCGTGTCGACATTCTCGTCAACGCGGCGGGCTGGGGCGACATCCAGCCGTACATGGAGAACACCCCCGAAATCATGGACCGGACCATCGCAATCAACCTCGCTGGTCCGGTGCATCTCACCCAGGCGCTGCTCGCTCCCATGATCGCGGCGAACAAGGGAAAGATCGTCAACATCGCAAGCGACGCCGGTCGCGTCGGCAGCGGCGGCGAAACCGTGTACGCCGCAGCCAAGGGCGGCGTGATCGCCTTTACCAAATCCCTTGCGCGCGAGGTCGCCCGCCATTCGATCAACGTCAACTGTGTGTGTCCAGGCCCAACCGATACGCCGATGCTGGCGACACGAGCGGAGAAGTTGCGCGAGGCGTTCCTCAAGGCCATTCCCTTTCACCGCTTCGCCAAGCCGGAAGAGATCGCCGATGCGATCCTGTTCTTTGCGAGCGACTACTCAAGCTACGTTACCGGACAGGTTCTGAGCGTCAGCGGCGGATTGACGTTCGCCGGCTGAGGATCCATCACTACGAGGTTACGATCATGACCGATACTGCCAAGCGCTTTCACCCGGCCCGACTCGACTTTGCGAATTTCAGACCCAGGCACTTTCTGTGGCAGGTCGAAGGCAAGGTCGCGACGATCACCTTGAACCGCCCGGAGCGAAAGAATCCACTGACGCTCGAGTGCTACGCGGAGCTGCGCGACACGTTCCGCGATCTCGCCTATGCGGACGATATCAAAGCGGTTGTGTTCGCGGGTGCTGGCGGAAATTTCTGTTCGGGCGGCGACGTTCACGAAATCATCGGTCCGCTGGTCGAGATGCAGCGCCAGGGCGACATGGCGGGACTCCTGGCCTTCACTCGCATGACGGGCGAGCTGGTCACGGCAATGCGCGCGTGCCCGCAGCCGATCGTGGCGGCGATCGACGGCGTCTGTGCCGGCGCCGGCGCCATCATCGCCATGGCATCCGATCTGCGTTACGGCACAGCGCGCAGCAAGGTCGCGTTCCTCTTCGTGCGCGTCGGGCTCGCCGGCGCGGATATGGGTGCCTGCAACATGTTGCCGCGAATCATCGGCGCGGGCCGCGCGGCCGAATTGCTGTACACAGGGCGGTCGATCGAAGGATCGGAAGCCGAGCGCTGGGGCTTTTACAACAAAGTGTGCGAGCCCGAGGCAGTGCTGGCCGACGCACAGGCACTCGCTCGATCGCTCGCCGACGGCCCGACCTTCGCTCATGCCATGACCAAGAGATGCATCCACGAGGAGTGGAGCATGGGCATCGACGATGCGATCTACGCCGAAGCCCAGGCGCAGGCCATCTGCATGCAGACCAAGGACTACGAGCGCGCCTACCTCGCATTCGTCAATAAACAGAAGCCGGTATTCGCGGGGGACTGATGCCGTTCGTGCTACGGCAACTCGCAGGGCCGCAATGACTTTGCCGGCACACATCGAGTGGCCGTTCTTTGCTCCAGAGCACAGGGATCTGCTCGCGCGACTCGCTGCCTGGAGCACTACGCATCTGGCCGGGCGCGCGCACCCGCAAGGGCACGATGCGGTGGACGCGGAGTGCCGCGAGATCGTGCGCCTGCTCGGATCGGGCGGATTTACCCGCTACTGCGTGCGCTCGGCCGATGGCGGCGCGCTGCCGGAGATTGACGTGCGCGCGATCGCACTCACCCGCGAGCACCTGGCTTGGCACGACGGTCTCGCCGACTTTGCGTTTGCGATGCAGGGCCTGGGGAGCGGTGCAATTTCGCTGGCGGGCTCGCCAGAGATGCGCGAGCGATATCTGCCGGGCGTGGCGGGCGGCAAGTACATCGCCGCATTCGCGCTCTCCGAGGCGAATGCCGGTTCGGACGTTGCCGCCATGACCGCAAGTGCACGTCGCGTTGGCGAGTCTTATGTGCTCGACGGCGAAAAGACGTGGATTTCGAATGGCGGCATTGCCGACTTCTATTGCGTGTTCGCACGCACGGCGGCGCCCGAGCGTCGCGCGGACGGTACGATCGCCGCCCGTGGCATCAGCGCGTTTGTCGTCGACGCCGATACGCCCGGTTTCTCGGTCGCTCGGCGGATCGACGTGATAGCACCGCATCCCCTTGCTACCGTGCGATTCGATGCCTGTCGGATCCCGGTCAGCCAGAGGCTCGGAGCGGAGGGCGAGGGCTTCAAGATCGCGATGCGCACGCTCGACGTATTCCGCACGTCCGTTGCGGGGGCTGCGCTTGGCTTCGGGCAGCGGGCCCTCGATGAAGCTCTGCGGCACTCGAGAAGTCGCGCGATGTTCGGCAGGGTGCTCGCGGACTTTCAGCTCACGCAGGCTGCGCTTGCCGACATGGCGACGGAGCTGGACGCGGCACGGCTGCTGACCTACCGCGCGGCGTGGTTGCGCGATAGCGGCGGCACGGTAACGCAGGAGGCCGCCATGGCCAAGATGACTGCCACCGAGACGGCGCAGAGGGTGATCGACCGTGCGCTGCAGATGTTCGGCGGCCGCGGCGTGGTGTCAGGCCAGACGGTCGAGCGCCTGTATCGCGACATTCGCGCACTGCGAATCTATGAAGGGGCGACTGAAGTGCAGAAGCTCATCATTGGCCGGGAGCTGCTGAAGGCGCCGACTAGACGAGCTTGACCTCGACGCCGCGCGCGCGGATCGCCTCGATGCATTGCGCATCGGCGTCGCGATCCGTAATCAGGAGGTCGACCTGCTCCACCGGCGCGATCACCGAAAGGTTGCGTCGCAGTAGTTTCGATGAGTCGGTCACCGCGACGACCTTGCGTGCAATGCGGATCATCTGCGCGTTGAGCTGCGCCTCCAGCAGGTGCGGTGTCATGAGCCCGACCTCCGGGTCGAGACTGTCGACGCCGAGGAACAGCACGTCGGCCTGCAAATCGCGAATGGCCTGCTCGGCCTGCGGCCCCGAGAGCGACCAGGACCTGCGGCGCAGAACGCCGCCCGGAATCACAAGATTCACGAATGTGGCGCTCGCCAACAGCACGGCGACATTCAGCGCGTTTGTGATCACGTTGAGGGAGTCGAGCTTGAGGCCCCGGATCTGTCTTGCGATCTCGGCGGTCGTCGTGCCGGAATCGAGAATGACGGTCTCGCCCTCGCCGATCAGCTCGACGGCCGCAGCCGCGATGCGGATCTTCTCGTTGCGATGCAGGCCCTGCTTGATATCGATCGGCAGCTCGTCGCTGTCGCCTCGCGGCAAGGCGCCGCCGTGAGTGCGGACGAGGGCGCCAATCTCGTCGAGCGCGGCGAGGTCGCTGCGGATGGTTACGGCCGAAACACCAAGCTCCCGTGCCAGCTCGACCACGGTCAATTGCGCACGTTCCTGCAGCAGGGCCCGGATGCGCCGACGTCTCTTCTCCATCGCGGACTCCAAAACGAAAGTAAACGTAAGTTACTTGTTCTTTCGATTTTGCTCAACTAGCATCACCGACGAACTCGATCAGCCGGGGGATAACTGCCGCCATGAATAAGAAAGAGATCGTCGTTGCCCTTGGATTCCTGCTGAGCTCAGTGACCAGCTTTGCGGACGAGCAGGCTGCCACGGCGGAGAACTCCGCCGATTCAGATGCACTGGAAACGATCGTCGTCACGGGCACGCGCGCCGCGCTGATCGAGTCGCGCGACCTGAAGAAAGACTCGGGCATCGTGCAGGACTCGATCGTCGCCGAAGACCTGGGCCGCTTTCCCGACGCCAACGTCGCGGATTCCCTGTCGCACATCACGGGCATCACCATCTCGCGCACGCGCGGCGGTGAAGGGCAGTACGTGAACGTGCGCGGCCTCGGCCCCGCGTACAGCATCGTGACACTCAACGGTCGCATCCTCGCAACCGACGGCGACGGCCGCGAGTTTGCATTCGACGTGCTCCCATCCGAAGTCATCTCTGGCGCGGACGTGTACAAGTCGGCGGACGCGAGTCAGATCGAAGGAAGCATCGGCGGTACGATCAACCTGAGTTCGGCGAAGCCGCTCGATCAGCCGGGCCGGCACCTGCGGTTTGCAATCGACGGGGACTACAACGACTTGTCGGAGGAGACGGGCTACAAGTTCAGCGGCGTGTACAGCGACACCTTTCTCGACGAGCGCATGGGGCTCATGTTGACGGCCACCTACCAGGACGTCACCGATCGCTCGGACGCGCTGCACGAGTTCGGGCTCAATCCGGATTCACCCGGCGAGTTCGACGCCAACGGCGACGGCGTGATCTCCGCGGACGAAAGCGATCTGCTCGGCCTCTGCTGCACGAGCTTTGGCGCGCGCGTCCAGACGAAGAAGCGCACCGGCGTCACCGGCATGTGGCAATGGCACGGTCAACGACGCCTTCAAGATGAGTGTCGACGGGCTCTTCACGCGGCTCGACGCGCCGACGGTCGGCTATCACGAGTCGTACTACGTCGAAGACTCGATCCTCGACGAGGACGACGGGCCTGCATCGCTGGAGCGACGTCAGCATTCGCGATCACTGGGTCACCGGGATGACCGTCGCCCAGCTCGTGCCGGAGATCTCGACCATCACCGAGTACCGCGTCGTCGACACGACGCAATTCGGCTGGAACGGACTCTGGCAGGTGAACGACCGCCTGAGCTTCGCACTTCGACGCCTACCACTCCGAGTCGATCGCGTGATTCCGGCGGCAAGGACACGTGGGTCGTCTCCGGCATCGCCGGCGATCACACGGCGCGCGTCGACATGAACTCCCACGGCCTGCCGGACATCAGCGTGACGCTCGAAGATGGCCGCGATCTCGCCACCGCACTTGCGAGCCGGCGAACTCGGCGACGCGGACTACGGTCTGCACTACATCGGTCTCTCGGGCACCGATGTGACCGACAAGGTGACCGGAGTCGACGCTTGGCGGTGCGTTGAAATTCGACTCGGGTGCGTTCAAGGGCCTCGACTTTGGCGCCGCGCGCACGGAACGCAGCAAGGTGCGCGACACGATCGAGAACGACACCAACGGCGGTTCCTGCCAGTACTGCAACCTGTACGGCGTTACATTCGCGAGCCTCGGTGCGCAGGTGGTGCATACGGTTTCGCTGCCGCACTTCATGCGCAACGCCGGCGGCAACTATCCGATGAGCTTCGTACAGGTTCGATGTGCCGGCTTACCTCGAGGCGCTGCATGCGCTCGACGGGCAACCGATCCTCGACGAGAACGGCGACCCGACCGGCGAGGTGTACGACGCTTCCGCCACGCTTCCGGAATTCAACCCGGTTCAGTCGTACGACGTCGAGGAAGACACGACCGCTTTGTACCTGAAGGCGAATTTCAGCACGGACAACTGGTTCGCGAGCGCCGGCGTGCGCTGGATCGACACCGATACCACTGCCCGCACCGCGATCGACAGCATCCTTTTCGTCGACGATCCGACGCCGGAGATTCCTACCTCGAGTCCGGATGTCACCTACAGCCCGGCCGATCCGCTCACGCAGAAGGGCAGCTACAGCAAGTTCCTGCCCTCGATCAATGCCGGTTACTGGCTGAAGCGCGACCTGCTGCTGCGTGCCGCCGCCGCGCGCGTCATGGCGCGACCGTCACTCAATCAACTCGCGCCGACGCGCACGGACAACACGCTCGATCGCACGTTTGCCGTGTTCTACGACGGCAACGCGGATCTGAAGCCCGTCGTTGCCGATCAGATCGACCTGTCGCTCGAATGGTATTTCGACGAAAAGTCGATACTGAACGGCGCGCTCTTCTGGAAGAACATCAAGGACTTCATCACCACCGAACTACAGGAGAACGTCGACATCGGAGTCATCGGCAACATCGGTGGTGCCGGGCCACGCGCCGATCCTCTACGACGTCAGCCGGCCGATCAACGGCGACAAGGCGAAGGTGCTGGGCGCGGAGTTTGGCGCGCAGCATTTCTTCCCGAACGGCTTCGGCTTCCGGGTGAGCTACACGTATACCGACACCAAGGCCTATATCGATGGCGTTCACGTCGGCCAGCTCGAGGGCGTTTCAAAATCGGCATTCTCCGCGGCGTTGATGTTCGAAGACAATCGCTGGGATGCGCAGATCGCAGCCGACTACAGCGGCGAGTACACAGAGATCACCGATGCGGTCGGCGGACTCTCGCAGATCGGCGACCCGCTCACCTGGGTCACGGCGTCGGTCGCTTTCAAAGTGTCCGACGGGCTGACCGTGTCGCTTGAAGGCCGCAACCTCGCTGACGCGTACTACTCGGCGACCCTTGGACGCGATGACATTCCTGCAGGCTTCGAGACCTGGGGCCGAACCGTTATCCTCGGCGTCAATGCAAAATTCTGAAAAGGCAGCAAGCCGACGACTGCCGATGGCGCTGACTAGCAGTAGCCTGTCGGCATGAGTACGTGGCTCCTGCATGCGTTGATCACGATGCTGCTGTGGGGCGTCTGGGGCGCATTCGCCGGCTTGCCCGGCGAACACGGCGTGCCGGAGACCCTGAACTACGTCGTCTGGTCGCTCACGATGATTCCGCCGGCGCTCGCTCGTGACTGCGTTGGAGCGATCGAGGCGCTCAAGCGCGATGGCCGCTCCATTGCGCTCGGTCTTGCGATCGGCCTCCTCGGCGCGGGCGGGCAGCTCCTCCTGTTTCACGCGGTGCGTATCGGCCCGCCGTACCTGATCTTCCCGATCATCTCGCTGTCGCCCGCGCTCACCATTGCGCTCTCATTCGCGCTCCTCAAGGAGCGCACGGGCAAGCTCGGTCTGATCGGGATCGCGCTCGCGCTGCTGTCACTGCCGCTGTTCGACTATCGCGCCGACGACGAGACGACGGGCTACGGACTCTGGTTCGTGCTCGCGCTCGCCATACTCGTCGCCTGGGGCGTGCAGGCGTACTTCATCAAGCTCGCCAACGCGACGATGGATGCCGCGAGCATCTTCTTCTACATGACGCTGAGCGGCTCGCTGTTCGTGCCGGTCGCGCTGGCGATGACCGACTTCTCGCAACCCATCAACTACGGGATTGACGGACCGGGTCTCGCAGCCGCCATCCAGGTGCTGAACGCCATCGGCGCGCTGACGCTGGTATTCGCGTTCAGGTATGGCAAGGCCATCATCGTTTCGCCGCTCGTCAATGCCGGCGCACCGCTGCTTGACCGCGATCATCTCGCTGGCGCTCGTCGGCATCATGCCGGGCCCGATCAAGCTGGCGGGCGTCGCGCTGGCGCTCCTCGCCGCGCTGATGCTTGCGCTGCAGCCAGAAGAGGCTGCATGAAGCCGCTGCTCGACATCGTCGCTCGCCACAAGCGAGGCCAGGCGGTCGGAATCTATTCGCTCTGCTCGGCGCATCCATGGGTCATCGAAGCCGCGATGCACGAGGCGAAGGCCAGTGCGTCGCCGCTGCTGATCGAAGCGACGTGCAACCAGGTGAACCAGTTCGGCGGGTACACGGGTATGACGCCGGCGGGCTTCCGCCGCTTCGTCGAGACCATCGCAGAGCGCGCGGCCTTTCCGCTCGGAGCGTCTGTGGCTCGGCGGCGATCACCTCGGCCCGAATGTCTGGCAGAAGGAGACGGTCGCCGTCGCCATGGCGCACTCCGATGAGCTCGTCGCGCAATACGTCGCTGCCGGTTTTCGCAAGATCCATCTCGATTGCTCGATGGCCTGTGCCGACGACCCATCGCCGCTTCCGGAAGCTGGTTGTCGCAACGCGTGCCGCGCGGCTCTGCGCTGTAGCCGAGAGTGCGTGGCAACAGCATGGCGGTGAGCCGCCGGTCTATGTGATCGGCACCGAGGTGCCGACGCCCGGTGGTGCGACCGAAGATCTGGAGCATCTCGCGGTGACTACGCCGGAGTCCGCGCAGGCGACGATTGCGGCACATCTGCGAGCCTTCAAGGAGGCGGATCTTGTCGCAGTCTGGCCGCGCATCATCGCGCTCGTCGTGCAGCCGGGCGTCGAATTCGATCATCACAAGGTCATCGACTACCGCCCCGAGAAGGCACGCGCCCTCAGCGCCTTCATCGCGCGTGATGCGCAGTTCGTCTTCGAGGCGCATTCCACCGACTACCAGACGCCGGAAAATCTGCAGGCGCTCGTGCGCGATCACTTCGCTATCCTGAAAGTGGGGCCGGGCGCGACGTTCGCGCTGCGCGAGACGCTTTGGGCGCTGGCTGCGATCGAACACGATCTGCCCGGCATCGAAAACCGCTCGGATCTGCGCGCAACGGTCTTGCGGGTGATGCGCGCGGATCCGCGCCACTGGCGCAGTCACTATCACGACGCGGTCACGGAGCCGCTCGATCTCGCGTACAGCCTGAGCGATCGCATCCGTTACTACTGGCCGCACCCGGAAGTTCAGCAGGCCTGCACGGCATTGCTCAGCAACCTCCGAAACCACCCCCTGCCCCTGACTCTGGTAAGCCAGTACCTGCCGCGCCAGTACGCGGCTATCCGCGCGGGTCGACTTGAGGCTTCCGTCGATGCGCTGCTTGGCGATGGCATCGCGTCGGCACTGCGTCCCTACGTGCGTGCGTGTGCGTCATGACGGCCATTGCAACGTCGGCAACCGCTCGTGAAATCGCTCAGCAGCCGCAGGTCTGGCCGCGCATTGCGGCACTCATCGCTGGCGAGCGAGTAAGGCTCGACGGATTTCTTGCGCCGCTCCTGAGGAAACCGGAATTGCGCATCGTGCTGGCGGGTGCTGGTACGTCGGCGTTCATCGGTACGTGCCTCGCGCCCGCGCTTTTCCGGCAACTGCAGCGCCGGGTCGAGGCGGTAGCGACGACCGACCTGGTGTCCGGTCCCCACCTTCACTTGCAGCGGAACGTGCCCACGTTGCTGGTGTCGTTCGCGCGCTCCGGCAACAGTCCAGAGAGCGTCGCTGCCATCGATCTCGCCGAACAGATGCTCACCGAGTCGTATCACTTCATCATCACCTGCAATCCGGACGGTGCGCTCGCGAAGCGGGCGTCGACTTTACGCAGCGCACTGACGCTGGTGCTGCCGGACGAGACGAACGATCGTGGCTTTGCGATGACTTCGAGTTTCACGTCAATGGTGCTCACGGCGTCATTGGCGTTCGGCACACTGGCACCGGATCGCGTGCCGCGCCTCGCCAGGGCCGCAGCCGCCGCAATGGCGGAGGCGCACACATTGGCGCAGAAGCTCGCGCCGCAAAAGTTCGAGCGCGTCGTGTTCCTGGGCAGCAATGAATTACGTGGGCTCGCAGCGGAGGCGGCGCTCAAAATGCTCGAGCTCACCGACGGCCGGACGACCGCGATGTCGGAGTCGGTCCTGGGATTCCGTCACGGCCCGAAAACGATCGTCAACGATCGCACCCTGATTGTTCTGCTGCTCTCGAACGACCGCTATGCGCGGGCTTACGACTACGATCTGCTTCATGAGCTGCACCGCGATGGCCGCGCGGGTGCCATTGTAGCGCTCGGCACAGGCGGCAAGGATCTGGGCGACATCGAACGACTCGAATTCGAGGGTCTGGACAGCGCCAGCGATCTCGAGATCGCAATGCTCGATGTCGTGTTCGCGCAGATCCTGGCGCTCAGACAATCGCTGGAGTTTGGATTGGCTCCCGACCGTCCGAACGTTGCCGGCGTGGTCAATCGTGTCGTGCAAGGCGTCAGCATCCATCGCTGGCCAGAGGACGCGAAAGATGTTTCTGGGCGTTGACGGCGGCGGTACCAAGACCGCGTACGCGCTGATCGACAGCCAGGGCGCGATTCGCGCAAGCCACTTGACCGGTAGCGTGAGCCATCTGTCTGACGGCGTTGCGCGGGCCACGGCTCTGCTCGTCGAAGGCACCGGTGCGGTCCTGACGAAAGGCGCGACAGATGCCGCACGCATCACCTTCGCCTATTTTGGCCTGCCATCCTATGGCGAAGACAGTGCGACGACCGCGCAGATGGACGCCATGCCGTCATCGCTCCTCGACGCAACAAGGTATCGCTGCGGCAACGACATGGTCTGCAGCTGGGCGGGGTCGCTTGGCTGTCGCGACGGCATCAGCGTCGTCGCAGGAACGGGTTCGATCGCCTACGGGGAGTACGCAGGCCGCACCGCCCGGGCGGGCGGGTGGGGCGAACTCATCGGCGATGAAGGCTCCGCGTACTGGATCGCGCGCGAAGGCATGAATCTCTTTTCGCGCATGAGCGACGGTCGCGCGGCGCGGGGTCCGCTACACGCCCTCGTGCGTGAGAGACTGGGGATCGACATCGACCTCGACGTGTGCGCCCGCATCTATGGCGATAGTGCGATCACCCGAGGCGCGTTTGCGCAGTTTGCGCGGCTCGTGCACGACGCGGCAAATGCCGGCGACGTCGAGGCTCGCGCGATCTTCTTGCGAGCGGCGAATGAGCTGGCGGCGACAGTCCTCGCGGTCCGGCGCTCGCTCGCGGTGCCGGACACGGTGGTGCTGCCCGTTTCCTATTCCGGCGGCGCGTTCGCAGGATCGCCGGCTCTGGTCGGCGACTTCCGCACTGCGCTCGCGGCGAGTCGACTGGCATTCGACTGCCAGGTGCCGCTCTTTCCGCCGGTCATCGGCGCGGCACTTTACGCTGCGCGGCTGGCTGGCCAACCATTGAGTGACGCGGCGCTTGGGCGGCTGCGTCAGCAGTGCGCGATTGCGGGGCTGCCGCAATGAGCTTGCTTACGCGCCGAACCAGATGCGTTCTGCTGATATGTATCGGGTTCACTGCGGTTGCTGTTGCGAGTTCACCGCGAGAGCGGTACGGCGAGAGCGATTTCCGCACCGTCGACAAGATCGACGCGCATGTGCACCTGGCCGGCGAGCTGCCAGTCTTCCTGGCGCGCGCAAAGGCCGACGGTTTCCGTCTGCTCACGATCAACGTCAACTACGCCGACTTTCAGCCGCTGGCCGGGCAGCTGCGCGACGCCATCGCGTTGCAACGGAAGTATCCCGGCCGTGTCGCATTTGCGGCGACGTTCGACGCGGCCGGCAGCGATCAACCGGGCTGGCTCGCGCGAACCGAGCGCCAGCTCGATGACGCCCTTGCGCAAGGCGCCGTCGGCGTAAAGGTCTGGAAGGATATCGGCATGCAGCTGCGTGACGGCGACGGGCGGGCGGTCATGATCGATGACGCCCGGTTCACCCCGCTCTTTCGTTCGCTCGTCGAGCGCGGCGTGGTCGTGCTCGGGCACCAGGGCGAACCGAGAAACGCCTGGCTGCCGCTCGATGAGATGACCGTCCGCGGCGATCGCGAGTATTTCGCCGAACACCCGCAGTACCACATGTTCCGCCACCCCGAATGGCCGGACTACGAGGAGCAGCTCGCTGCGCGGGACCGGCTGCTCGATCGCTTTCCGACCATGCGATTCCTCGGCGTGCACTTGGCGTCGCTCGAATGGGATGTCGATCGCGTCGCCGGGTTTCTCACACGCTATCCTGCCGCGTCTGTCGACCTTGCCGCCCGACTCGTGCATCTCGAGCGTCAGGCCGTCGCCAATCGGGACAAGGTGCGTGCGTTCTTCATCACCTTTCAGGATCGCATTCTCTATGGCACGGATCTCGCGCGGGGTCGCGACCAGAGCGATGCGGAGCTTGCCGACGAAGCTCACCAGGCCTGGCTGGCGGACTGGCGATTCCTGGCGGGCGATGCCGTGCTGCATTCCGGAGAATTCGACGGATCGTTCCGGGGACTCGCGCTGCCGACGACAGTGATCGACAAGATCTATCGTGACAACGCGCGCAAGCTCTTTCCGCGCGCCTGGGTGTCGACTAGTGGGGGCTAACCCCTTCCTGTTTGTCTACCGGCCCGACCACCAGCCATTCCCCTTCGTGCGCCACGACGGTCAATCGAAACGCCGCTGCAAGCGTCTCGCGCAGCGCATTTTCGTCGCCGACATTCAACACGGCCGAGACCGGAATCTGACCGATTTCGCGCGTTGCAGCCCGATACGGAAGGCGCGTGTAGCGACTGAACTCTTGCAGCGCCGCGTCAAGCGGTATGTTGTCGAACTCGAGTCGATGCGCCCGCCAGTTCTCGATGCGCGTGAGGTCCGCCTTGTCGAGCACGGGGCTCGCGCTGCCCCGAACAAGCGTCGCCCGCACGCCGGCGGTCGCCATGACGCCCGCCGCGCGGTCGCTCGCCGTCGTTACCCAGACATTGCCTTCCTCGGTGGCCACCTCGACGCGCTCCGCACTGGCGAGCACGTTGAAGTGGGTGCCTACCGCGCGTGCGATGGCAAGATTCGTCTCCACGATGAACGGCCGCGATGGATCCTTCGCGACGGCGAAGAACACTTCACCATCCAGAATGCGTACTACGCGCTTCGATCGGTTGAGCCGCACCTCGATGCCAGACCGCGTATTCATCGTGAGCTGCGTGCCATCGGCGAGTGCGATCGTGCGCTGCTCACCGGCTGCGGTCTGAAACGTCTCCGGTTTCGGTGATATTGCCCAGAAGACAGCCATCGCCAGCGCGGCGACGAAAACCGCGGCCGCTCCTGCGGTGATCGCGCGTGGGCGATACCACGGGCGGCCACGGACTTGCACATGCAGGCCTTCAGCCGCGGCGGCGCTGAGGTCCCACGTAAGTTCGCACAGCGCATATTCGTCCGGATTGCGCGGATTCTCCGCGAGCCACCGCGTGAAGTGCTCTTCGAAGCTCGCATCCTGTGGTCGGCGTCGCGCGGCAAACCACTCCGCTGCCGTGGTGGGCAATGCAGTGGCTGGCGTCATGGCGCCACCCGGAGACGATTGCAGAGCGCGAGCATCGCTTCCGCGACGCGCCGCTCGACGGTTCGCACACTAAGGCCGAGCTCGCGCGCGATCTGGGCGTAACCGAGATTCTGGACCCGCGCCTTCAGAAAGACTGCGCGCGTCACCGGCGGCAACTCCAGAATTGCCGAGCGGAGCAGGGTGAGAACCTGGTCGGCTGCGACCGCCTGATCGGGTGATGCCTCTTCCGCCGGCCAGGCCGCTTCGGGCAGTTCATCCAGACGGTCGTGGTCGCGAAAACGTTGCCGTCGGTGGTGATCGCGCGCCAGGTTGGTGGCCGTCTGAAAGAGATATGCGCGCGCTGCGGCTTCAAATCGCGAAGTCTGCACATGCCGCATGACACGCAGATACGTTTCCTGCACGAGCTCCGCGGCATCCTCGCGCGAATAGACGAGGCGTTCCACGTGACGCAGCAGCGCCGCGCGATGCTTGTTGAAGAGCAGCACCAGGAATGCCTGCTGGCTGTCGACCGTCGGGTCAGATCCCACGGCTTCGACGGGGTCGGTCCCCACTTCTTCTATTCGCTCCATGACCTTACTTACTACGTTCGACCGGCCCGGCGCCGCCAAATCGCGGCGCCAGGAAGGCCGGCTCTTTTGCGCTGATAAGAACGATAATAATCGCCATGCGCGGGACTGTCGCGAAACTCCTTTGCCTCATGGGTTTGGCGCTCAGCGGCCCTGTCATGGCCGCAGCCCCCGCGGTCAACGCCCTCGATGTGCCGCGGGAGATTCGCCTGCCTGCCCAGCCCCTGGGGGACGCTCTTCGGGAGCTGGCGAAGCAAACCCGGTTGCAGGTGCTTTTCGCTCCGGGCCTTGCCGCCGGCAAGCTTTCGCCCCCGGTGACTGGATTGATCTCGCCGCGCGAGGCGCTGGCTCGATTGCTCGAGGGGTCGGATCTGGCGATCGAAGAGCAGGGTCCTGGCGTCATCGTTCTGAGGGAGCGCGAGGCGCAAGCGGCAGTCGCGCTGGCGCCTGCGTCGTCTTCCGAACCGAAATCCGCTATCGAAGACACGAGCGCGGAACTGCAAGTAATCGTCGTCACGGCACAGCGCCGCGCGGAACGCCTGCAGGAAGTGCCGATCAGTGTGAGCGCCTACAGCCAGCGCGCGATGGACGCGCGCGGCATGCGCACGATCGAGGACGTCTCGCGTCTTACGCCGGGTGTGTCACTCGTTCACGGCACCAACTACAACTCAGAGTCGTCAAATATCGCCATCCGCGGCATCGACTCGAACGCCGGTGCCGCGACGACCGGCATCTACATCGACGACACGCCGATTCACAGCCGGCACCTTTTCTTCGGCACCTACAATGCCTATCCCATGCTCTTCGACCTCGATCGGGTCGAGGTGCTGCACGGTCCGCAGGGGACTCTGTTCGGAGCAAGCACCGAAGGTGGAGCGGTACGCTTCATCACGCCTGAGCCTTCGCTCGACACCTCGTCCGCCTATGCACGCGCGGAAGTTGCCACAACGGCGCATGGGGATCCGACATTCGAACTCGGCATCGCCGCCGGCGAACCGCTGGTCGCCGGCAAGATCGGTATGCGCGCAAGTGCCTCCTATCGCTACGAAGGCGGCTACATCGATCACGTGGATTGGCACACCGCGCGAACCGTCGATGCGGCTTCGAACTGGAGCCGCTCAATGACGGCGCGATTCGCCTTGAAATGGGCGCCCACCGATCGCGTCGCACTGACGCCTTCGATCTACTATCAGAAGCGCGACGTGAACGACACCGCGGCGTGGTGGTCGCCCGTGCCGGGCGAGCCCGATCCGACGAACGGGCAGTTCGCGCGGCCGCTTCGTAACGGTAACGCCGTATCGAATCCTGGCACCGACGAGTTCGTGCTGCCAGCCCTTAGGATCGATGCGAATCTCGGCAGCGTCCGGCTCGTGTCGAACACGTCCTACTACAAGCGCAACCAGTCGGCGATTTCCGACTATACCGAGTACGACCGCGCGGTATTCCTCGGCAATCCCTACCCGGAGGCGGGCGATGAAGCGCGCGGCTTCTGGGAGGACAATCAGGAGAACTGGACGCAGGAATTGCGGCTCGAGTCGATTGGCACCGATGCGCGCGTGAGCTGGACGGCGGGCGTCTTCTACCAGCATGCGGAAGAGAACACGGTTCTCAACGTCTTCGATCCGGCGCTCGTCGCCGACCTTGGTTTTCCGGTCTTCGATGGCGGCTACATCTATGTGCAGGATCCTTTCATGGGCATCGACCGTCAGCTCGCCGTTTTCGGGCAAGCGGACATTGCACTGACGAAGAATCTGACGCTGACGCTCGGGCTGCGCTATTCGGCGACCGAGTTCGAGGGCGTCACCTTCTACGCGGGCCCCGTCGTCGGCGAGCCTGTCGCAAGTCACGGCGAGCAGAGCGAGCATCCGCTGACACCCAAGATCGGGCTCGCCTATCAATGGACCCGCGATACGCTGGTCTATGCCAGTGCGGCCAAGGGTTTTCGCATCGGCGGAGCGAATCCGGCGGTGGGCCAGTTCTGCTACGGCCCCGGCAGCGCGCTCGACCAGATCGGGCTCGACGCAGTGCCGCCGACCTACGGTTCCGACAGCGTGTGGAGCTATGAAATCGGCGCGAAGACGCAGTTTGCCGAACAGAAAGTTCTCTTGAATGCGAGCACCTATGTCATCCGCTGGAGCGACATCCAGCAGAACGTCCCGCTGACGGAATGCGGCTTTCAGTTCACCGCCAACCTGGGCGAGGCCACGAGCCAGGGCTTCGACCTGCAGATGCAGGTGCGCGCTACGGACGCACTGACGTTCGGCGGGACGCTGAGCTATACCGATGCCCGGTTCACCGAGACCGTGCAGTTGCAGCCGACCGTGAAATCCATCGTGCAGGACGGCGATCATCTCGCGGGCTCCCCCTGGAAGCTCGCCCTCTTTGGCCAGGTCAACTTTCCCGTCAGGGAACGCAACGCCTACGTGCGCGCCGACTATCAATACAACGCGAGTCAGTCCGATCTTGTACCGAACACCAATCCGCTCAATGGCAGCTATGCGCTCTGGGCCGGGACGGTTCCCGCGCAATCGTTTCTTTCCCTGCGGGCCGGCGTGCGAGCCGGCCGGCTGGATCTTTCCCTCTTCGCGCAGAATCTCTTCGATACGCAACCCCGGCTGACCGTCAATCAGGACGTCGGCTCGCCGACCGGCGGCACGCCGCTCCTCTACGTGATTACCTGGCCGCCCCGCAGCATCGGGCTTACCGCGACCTACCGCTACTGAAGCGCGTCCGCTGCTTTGGCGGCTGCGGCCCTCTCATGCGTAATAAACGGTAATGAGGCGTCATTGCGCCTCCATAACCTCGAGGAAGGGCGGTGGCATGTCCAATACCAACCCGGCCGCGCTGAAGCGCGCCATTGCGTCGCTGTTGTGCATCGGAGCCGCAGGGGCCGTGCTGGCGGAGGATCAGGCAGCCGCCGGCGGATCGGTGCTTGAAGAGATCATCGTGACGGCGCAGAAGCACGAACAGAGCGCCAACGATGTCGGCATCACGATGAGCGTCATCACTGCCGATCGACTGCGCGATCTTGGCATTCAGAGCGCCGATCAGCTGGCCCAGTCGACGCCTGGACTCACGGTCAACTACGTCGCGCCGACCGGCGTTCCCGTCTATTCGCTGCGAGGAGTCGGCTTTCAGGACTTCAGCACCGGCGGGTCGTCGACCGTCGGTCTCTACGTGGACGAGGTGAATATTCCCTATGCCGTGATGAGCCGCGGAGTGATGTTCGACATCGAGCGCGTCGAAGTGCTGAAGGGCCCGCAGGGCGATCTCTACGGCCGCAACACCACGGCCGGCCAGATCAATTTCATCAGCCGCAAGCCGACGAAGGATTTCCAGGCGGGCATCAACTTGTCCTATGGTTCCTACGAGACCGTGGATTTCGAAGGTTACATCAGCGGCCCGCTGTCGGATCGCGTGCAGGGGCGGATCGCCGCGAGAGCCATCCAGTCGGGCAAGGGCTGGCAGGAGAGCCTCACGACCAGCGATACGCTGGGCGAGCAGGACATCAGCGCCGTGCGCGGACTCCTCGACTTTCAGATGAGCGACAGTGCGACGCTCGAGCTCAACGTGCACTACATCAAGGACCGCTCGGACAACCAGGCGCCCGCCGCGTTCAACGGCGAGGAAATCGGGCAGCCGACGGTCGCGTTCGCGCCGCATAACCCGCTGCAGGACTACACGAGCGACCTCGTGACGCTCACCTCGACGCCGCCCTGGTTCGCGGGACACGACGCGACCGAGGCGGATTGGTCGAACAGCTACACGAGCGCCATTACCGGCACGACATGGAATATCAGGCCACAGCGCGACAATGAAACGAAAGGCGCGTCCGCGCGCCTTTCGTGGGATTTCAATGGCATGAACCTCGTATCGCTGACGGGTTACGATACGTTTGACCGCGTCGAGGCCTTCGAGGGCGATGGCGGCAGCTTCATCGACACCTCGAACATCAACACGACGAGCGTGGATGTCTTTTCCGAGGAGCTGCGCCTGTCGGGCAAGACGGATCGGCTCCTCTGGATCGCCGGCCTTTACTATTCGAACGACGATCTCGAGGAGAAATATCACTTTCTCATGCCGGATTCCGTGTACGGCAACGCCTCGATTCCGTGGGGCGTCGCGCCGTTCAACCTGGCGCCGATCCTCGAGCTCGATACCAACTACAAGCAGAACTCGGATTCGAAGGCCGTGTTCGGCCACGTCGAGTGGTCGATGACGGATAGCTGGAAGCTCACGGCGGGACTGCGCTACACGGATGAATCGCGCGACTGGACGGGCTGCACCTTCTCGGCTTCGGACAACAGCCTCGGCAACTTCGAGAACACGCTCTTCGGCTCGACCTTGCAGGCGGGCGATTGCGGCACGATCGACGACGACCCCAATTCGCCGACCTACATCTTCAACGTCATCGGCACGCCGGACGTCAACGACGCGTTCCACGTGTTCACCGATTCGATCAACACGAAGAAGTGGATGGGCAAGATCGGCGTCGACTACCGTCCGGGCGCGGACTCGCTGCTCTACGCGACGATTTCGCACGGCTTCAAGTCGGGCGGCTTCAACGGCGCCGCGTCGAACACGACACAGCAGCTCGAGCCCTACGGACCGGAGCAGCTGACGGCCTACGAAATCGGCGCGAAGCTGACGCTGCTTCAACACAGGATGCAGCTCAACACGGCGGTCTTCTACTACGACTACCGCGACAAGCAGGAAGCGGACGCGGCTGTCACCTTTGTCGGCAACATCTCTGGCCTCACGAACGTGCCGAAGTCGCGGATTCAGGGCGCGGAGTTCGACTGGGAGTGGACACCGGTCATCGGCCTCAATGTCGGCGCAGCCGCAACGTATCTCGACACCGAAGTGCTCGAATGGCAGGCAACCGATCCCTTTGCGAGCGTGTGGCCGGATGTGGTGACTTACGACGCGTCCGGGACGGAGCTTCCGCAGGCGCCCAAGTGGTCATACAACGCCTACGCCAGCTATCAATGGCCGGTGAGTAGTAGTCTTTACTTGCAGCTTGGCGCGGACTTCAGCCACACGGGCACGACGAGCGGCGGGGCGAACGCTTTCGCATTTGCAACCGCGGCCTACACGCTCGTGAACGCGCGCATCGAGCTCGGTGACGCGAGTGGCAAGTGGAGCGCGCAGCTCTGGGGCCGCAATCTCACGGACGAGTATTACTATCCGTCGGCGTTCGTTGCGAATGGTCCGTTCGTGCGCATGGTGGGGCTGCCGCGCACCGTCGGCGTTTCCCTCTCCTACAAGTGGTGAGTGTGCCCGTGAGTGTCGCCCACAGGGGTAAGCAGGTTTTCCGTGCGGCGCTCGCCGCCATCGTACTCATCTCGTCGTCCGCGCTGCAGTCGAGCGCCGCGGATGACCCGGCGCCAATTGGCGTTGCCGACCTGATCCTGACGCACGGGCACATCCGGACCCCCGGTGGCTGGGCGGAAGCTCTGGCCGTGAGCCGTGGCGTCATCGTTGCTGTCGGTGACGCGAGTTCTATCGATTCCCGGCGTACGAGTTCCACGCGTGTGATCGACCTTGGCGGCGCAACGGTGCTGCCCGGTCTTCACGACGTGCATGTGCATCCGATCTACGCGGGCCTGAGCGAGCGCCGCTGCCGGATCGCGCAAGGCTCGACGCTGAAAGACACCCAGGCCAAGGTGCTGGCCTGCGTCAAGAATACCGCGCCCGATGCCTGGATCACCGGCGGCCAATGGGATGCGTCTGCCTTGAAACGCATCCCGAACCACGCCGCGCTCGATGCCGTGGCGCCGAATAACCCGGTCTATCTCGAGGACACGAGCGGGCACAGCGTCTGGGTGAATTCGAAGGCGCTTGCGCTCGCCGGCATCACGCGCCAAACGCCGAATCCGCCAGGCGGCATCATCGAGCGGGACAAATCCGGCGAGCCGACCGGTGTGTTGCGGGAATCGGCCGTCGATATTGTCTTCAAGCAAGTGCCGGCGCCGACGCAGCAGCAAGTCAATGATGCGCTTGCGTGGTCGGCGAAGACGATGCTCTCCTTCGGCATCACTTCATTCACCGAAGCGGCGGTCGGATTTTCCGCCGGCCAGGAGAAGGAACTGCGTGCCTATGACGCCGTGGCCGATGCCGGGCTCCTGAGGCAGCGCGCGCGACTCTGCCTCACTTGGTCGCCCGATGAGCACTTTGAAACCGTGCTGGCGTCGCGCAACAGCTTTGCGCGTGATCGCGTTGCTCCAAATTGCGTCAAGATTTTTCTCGACGGCGTGCCGACCGACAGCCACACCGCTGCGATGCTCGAGCCGTACCAGGGCACGATTCCGGGGCGCACCGATGAAGCGGCTCGCATGGGCATGCTCATGGTCGAGCAGACGAAACTCAACGAGGCAGTGACCCGCTTCGACCGGATGGGGCTCACGGTCAAGTTCCATGCCGCCGGCGATGCCGCGGTTCGGGCGGGGCTCACGGCCATCGAGGCTGCGCGCAAGGCGAACGGCTTCAGCGCCCAGATGCACAACGTCGCCCACTGCACGTTCGTTTCCCGGGAAGACATCGGGCGCGCCCGGGCGATCGGCGCAACGTTCGAAGTCTCTCCCTATCTTTGGGGCCCGACGCCAATCAACGACGACATCACGGCGGCGGTCGGGCCTGAGGTCATCAAGCGAGTGTGGCCCGTGCGCGAGATGATCGAGTCGGGTGCGCTGGTCGTACCGGGTTCGGATTGGTCGGTCGTGCCGTCGGTCAGCCCGTGGATCGGCCTCGAAACGCTGGTCACCCGCGAGAAGCCGGGCGGCAGCGACCAATCCTTCGGGAAGAGCGAAGCGATCTCGCTCGACCAGGCCTTCGATCTCTTTACGGTCAACTCGGCGCGCCAGGAAGGCGCGGCGGATCGCATCGGCCACGTCGAGAACGGCATGCTCGCCGATCTCATCGTTGTGGACCGCAACCCCTTCGACGTGCCCATCCGCGAGGTGCACGCAACGACCGTCCGCATGACCTTCATCAATGGTGAGCTTGTGTACGACGCATCATCTGCCGCAGGTCCCGCCGCTCGCCCGCCGAGCCGGAGTGGTCAATGGCTCATGGTCGTCAAGACGGTCAATACCGATCCGAAGCAGGAGGCTCAATTCAACGAGTGGTACGACAAGATCGACGTGCCCGACGTCCTTGAGGTTCCTGGCTACATGCGGGCACGCCGCGGCGTGAAGACTGCCGTGGACGGTGACCTGGACGACGGCAAGTACATCGCGCTCTACAACATGGAAGGCGAGTCGATCGACAAGATCATGATCGACATGTTGATGGCGACCCTCAAGATGAGTCAGCGCGGCCGCTCGACGGACCTGTTGAAGGTCGTCGAGCGTGTCTACTATCACGAGTATTCGGCGCCGATCGAGGTGTCCGCTGCCGCGCACGCCGATGTGCCGAGCTTTCTCTATGTCGTGCGCGTGAATCCGCCAGCTGGCGCTGCATCCGAAGCGGCGTTCAACGAGTGGTATGACGGTACCTACCTCCCTGCAATCGTCGCGACGGAGGGCGTCGCCCGCGCGACCCGCTATGAGCTCTACCGCGTCCTGATGTTCGAGCCGAAGGCGGTGCCGCGCTACCTCACCGTCATTGAAGTTCGTGCCGACACCGCCAACGAGGCGCGTCGGCGGATCGAGAGCACCGTCGGCCGGCTGCGAAGGCAAGCAGGCGTGCCTGCAGAGTTTCTCGCGGGCGATGAACACCTCTATCTCAAGATCGGCGACGTCCCGCGCCCGGCCGCGAACAGATCATGACGTGGATCCGTTGGTGGCTCGCGGCGCTCGCGTGTTGCATCTCGCAGGCCGCAACCGCTGCGGACCTCAAGGTCGAGGTCTACGCGGGCAGCTTCGCCACGGTGAACTCGTTTATCTTCTCGAACGGCAAGTCGCTGACCGTTCTCGATACCCAGCGCAAGACCTATGAGGCGAAGAAGCTCGCGGACGCCATCAAGGCGCTGCATCTGCCGTTGACCCAGATCCTCATCAGCCACGGCCATACCGATCACTTCACGGGCATGGCCTGGCTCCACCAGGAGTTTCCGGACGCGAGGATCGTTGTCGCCAATGAGGCGATCCGGCAGGACATCAAGAACTACGCGATCTACATGGACACGGGCGGGCAGACGGGTGCCGAACCCGCGCTCGAACCCGCCCTCAAGCCCAAGTCACCGGAAAATCCGGGCGGCTTCGACTATGAAGGGACGATCCATCTGCTCCGCGACAACACCCTGACCCTGGACGGCGGTGGAACGCTCGAGCTGACGACCGACTATCTGCCCGCCGAAGCTCCGCACATGACGACGGTCTACAGCCGCGATCTGAATGCGCTCTTTCTCGCGGACTTCGGCTACAACAAGGTCCACCTGTGGCTCGGCGATGACATCAGCCGGGAGCGCATCGCGACCTGGCGCGCGGAGCTCCTGCGCATCAAGTCGCGCTATGCCGCGCTCAATCCCAAAGTCTATCCGGGGCACGGCGAACCGACGGACATGTCGATCTTCGACGCCATGGTCCGCTATATGGATGACTTCACCCGGATCACGGCCGCGGCGAAATCGCGGGCCGAAGCGCAGGCGGCCATGGTCGCGCTATACCCGGACTACCTTCAAGCCGACTTCTTCCTGAAGTACAGCATCGAAAATCACGTCAAGTAGCGAGCGCCTCAGAGAGACTGCAGGTTGTCCGTCTCGGCGTGCAGCGACTTGAGAAACTGCTCGAGCTCCCCTTTACGCGCCTCGACGCGTGCGCGGCCGGCCGGCGACAGCACACGTGGCGGCACCTTCGCGAGATTGTCCTCGAGCATCTTCACGGCCTGTGGCCCGTCCGGGCTCCCGCCATTCGAGTCGATGAGCGCCAGGATGCGGGCCGCGCCCACCGCGCCGAGCCAGTCGAGCGCATCCGCATCGTGCAGGTAGAGTGCTTCGGGACCTTGCGGGTCGCGCTGATACATGTGCGTGCGGATTGCGCCACGCACCGCATCGACCTTCGCCATCGGAAAGCCGGTGTCCTTCAGCACGGTGTCGACGATCGACGCCGCTTGATCCGCGTGGTCCACTTTCTCCTTGGCCCAAGGTGCGAAGGCCGCCATGTCATGCAGGTACGCCGCGGCAAAGAGCACATCATCATCGAGTACCACATGATCGGCGGCCGCCAGCTCTTTCGCGAGCGCATAGTCGCGCGAGCAATGCGAATAACCCCAGGCCGGATGGTTGAAGTGCTCGGCCGCGAAGCCACGCACGGTTTCGCGCCAGGTCGGTGCAGCAGGAGTGGCGACGTCCGCGAAGAGCACGGCCAAAAGCACGAGGCTCGGCAGTTTAAGGCATCCGTTCATCGGTATTCCTCGTCCACGGCTTTGAGTACGAACTCGGAGAGTACTACGCACGAGCACGGTGTAAGCCGCCAAGCGGCTATGGAACAGGCGTCTCAGCCATCGCTTACGACGTCGAGCCAGCTCCCAAAGACCGCCTGCGCCTGCTGCGCAAGCGTCGGACCGAGCCGCCGTGTGTCCGAACGCAGTTGCTCCGCGCTGACACCCGTGGCCGCCGCCACCTCATCGGCGTAAGCGACGAGCCAGTCGTCCATCTCGCTGACTCGAACCTCCGGGTGGCATTGAAAGGCAAGCACGGCGTCGCCGTACCTGTAGATCTGATGCGGCGCTTCATCGGTGGACGCCAGCAGGACGGCGCCCCTCGGCAAATCGAAGATGTCGCCGTGCCAATGCAGCATTGATGTGTGCTGCGCGCCGAGCGGGCGCACGAGGGAGGCCTGGCCCTCGAGTGTGAGTTGCAGCGGTTTCCAGCCAAGCTCTGGAGTGGGTGCTGTGTACACGCGCGCGCCGAGTACCTGCGAGAGGACCTGGGCGCCGAAACAGATGCCAAGCATTGGTTTGCCGGACGCGATCCGGCGCTCGACCAGGCGCAGCTCATCGGTGATCCACGGATGCTTGCCTGCGTCATAGACGGAGGCGGGCCCGCCCAGGCTGATCAAGAGGTCGGGTGCAGCAGCATCGAGCGCGCGCAGGTCGTCGCGTCCCGCGTCCGCGTAGCGAAGCTCGAATCCGCGTGCCTCAAGCACGTCGGCGAGCGTGCCGCAGTCCTCCACTTCCACGTGACGGATGGCGAGCGCGAGCACAGCGCGTCCTCCGGATCAGAGGCCCTCCATGACCGTGAGCTCGGTTTTCGCCGTGCGCCTGCGGATCGCAATGAGCGGCCGATACTCCGGCGACCCGAACCACTCCTTGATGCGCGCGACGCTCGGAAACTCGAGCAGCACGAGGCGGTTCGGCGACCAGCTGCCTTCCAGGACCTCCGTCGCACCGCCGCGCGTGAGATAGCGCCCGCCATACTGGGCAATGGTTGCCGCAACGCCCTTGCGGTATTCCTCAAAGCCGGCCGGATCGGTTATTTCAACATTTGCAAGCACATAGGCGGGCATGGAATCTTCCTCCGTACGGGAAACGGCATCATAGCGGCTTCAGGTGCGCGCACGACTTTCGTTCGCAAAGACTAAGGGGATAGACTCGGCATCCTTTGCACGGGAGGGTACGAACATGCGGCGCATCGGTCTTTTCCCGACATTGCTCGGAAGCCTTTTCGGCGTTGGTTTCGCGCTTACGAGCGCTCTTGCCGACGAAACCTGCAACTCCCCGTATATCAGTAACCTCATCAAGGGCCAGGAAGACTACGTTCACGTCTGGACGCTCGGCGTAGAAGGTCTTGGCGACGGATCGGACAAGCTTGTCACGATCGACGCGAACCCCAAGTCCAAATCCTACGGCAAGGTCATCAATAGCGTCTCGGTCGGCGGGCGCGGCGAAGCGCATCACATGGGCTTTACGGACGACCGGAAATTCCTGTGGGCGGGCGGGCTCGACGACAGCAAGATCTACGTGTTCGACGTCGGTACCAATCCGGCGAAGCCGAAACTCGTCCGCACCATCGCGGACCTGCCTGCGAAGACAAAGTATGTCGGGCCGCACACTTACTACGCACTGCCCGGCCGCATGCTGATCGGCAATCTCTCGAACACGACGGACCAGGGTGGCGCTACCGGCATGGCGCTCTACAACAACAAGGGCACGCTGATCAAGACCTACGACATGCCGACGACGACCCTCGGCGGCCTGAAGGGCGACGGTTACGGGTATGACATCGCGGTGAATCCCGCAAAGAACGTCTTCCTCACCTCGAGTTTCACGGGCCACAAGAACTACATGCGCGAACTCGGCGAGCTCATCAACGACGCTGAAGCGATGAAGCACTTCGGCAGCACGATGGTCGTGTGGAATCTGAAGTCGATGGAGCCGGCACAGGTGCTGAGTGTGCCCGGCGCGCCGCTTGAGATCCGCTGGTCGCTCGCGCCGGGACAGAACTGGGCGATTACGGCGGCGGCATTGACATCGAAGCTCTGGCTCGTGAAGCCGGGCGAGGGCGATGCGTGGGTCGCGAAGGAAGTTGGAACGATCGGCGATCCGGCGAAGATTCCGCTGCCCGTCGACATCTCGATCACCGCGGATGGCAAAGGCCTCTGGGTGAATACCTTCATGGACGGCACGACACATTACTTCGATCTCACCGATCCGGAGCATCCAAAGGACGTCTATCAGAAGCATACGGGCACGCAGGTCAACATGGTGTCGCAGAGCTGGGACGGCAAGCGCGTGTACATCACCTCGAGCCTGCTTGCGCACTGGGACAAGAAGGGCGCTGACAACGAACAGTTCCTGCGCGCCTGGCATTGGGACGGTCACGAGCTCACGCCAGCCTTTGCAGTCGATTTCACGCAAGAGAAGCTCGGCCGGCCACATCACATGAAGTTCACGGCGGATGCGGGTCAAACTCGCAATCTTGCGTCGCTCACGCCGTAGCTGAAATGATCCGTCGTTCGCTGGTCGGGGCAGCGGGCCTGGCGCTCTGCGCGCTCGTGCAGGGCGCTGCCGATCAGCGGCCGGCCGGTCCGCCGCGCATGGATTTCACGCCGCTCAGAGCAGGGACGTACCGCCTGCAATCGATTCAGCCGGTTGCCGACGCAACGCTCCTCGATGAGCGTGGCCAGTCCGTGAGGCTGAGCGCGCTGACCCGGGGCAAGATCACGCTGCTCACCTTCTTCTATACGTACTGCGTCGATCCACTCGGCTGCCCGTTTTCGCACGAAACGCTGGCGAAGCTCCGCGATCGGATCCTCGCGGACCGGAACCTAGCGGCCGACGTGCGCTTCGTCGGCATCAGTTGCGATCCAACGAACGACACGCCGGACGTATTGGCGCGGTACGCGGAGAACTTCGCGACGAGCAAACCCTTCGAGTGGCGGTTTCTCACCGCACGCGCGGTGCCGGCGCTGCTGCCGGTGCTCGATGATTTCGGGCAGGACGTGAGCGTCGATGTCGACGAGCGCGGCAGCCCGACGCGCACTCTGCATCATATGCTGAAGGTGTTCCTGATCGATCCAAAGGGCGAGGTTCGGGAGATCTACACGCTCGCCTTCATCCAGCCGGACGTCATGTACAACGACATCAAGACGCTGCACCTCGAGTTGCGCGGACTCGCGGCTGCCGAGTCGCCGCATTGAACCTGGAGTCTGCTACGCTGAGGCATGCCTGACGTCGAATCCGTTCCGCCTGGCGCCGGTGGAACAAAATCCGTCTCCGTCGTTCTCGACTGGACCCTGCTCCTATTTCCGGGGCTTGTCTGGGGCGCGTCCTTTCTCTTCATCGCCGAAAGTCTGGAGGCTATTGCGCCGAACGGAGTGACGTTTGTGCGTCTCCTGATCGGTTTCGTGACGCTGTCCTTTTTTCCCGGTGTGCGTGGCCCTGTGGCGAAAGGCGACTGGAAGGGAATCTTCCTCCTTGGCCTTCTCTGGTATGCCTTCCCGATGTTCCTCTTTCCCATCGCTCAGCAGCACATCGCATCGGCACTCGCCGGCATGCTGAACGGTGTAGCACCGATGATGGCCGTTCTTGCGGCCAGTATCACGACGCGGCAATGGCCGTTGCGCGGTGTGGTGCTGGGTCTCGTCATCGGCTTTGCCGGTGCCGTGATGATGGGGCTGCCGGGTATCCGTGCAGGCGGCAGCGAAGCCGGCGGCGTGATCATGATCATCGTGGCGATGTCCTCGTATGGCGTCGCGCTCAACGTCGCGCGGCCGTTGCAACAGCGAAACGGCGCGCTGCCGGTTGTCTGGCGTGCGCTCGCCGTCGCGGTGCTGCTGACAGCGCCGTTCGGAATTCCCGATGTGCCGCACGCTCACTGGACGCTACCGTCGGCGCTCTCGATGCTGGTCCTTGGCGTGTTCGGAACGGCGCTTGCCAATATCGCGATGTCGGTCGCAGCGGGGCGCCTCGGCGTTGCGCGCGCGTCGGCAACTACGTTCCTGATCCCGGTGGCATCGCTGATTCTCGGTGTCACCGTGCGCAACGAGACGGTGGCGACGCTGTCGCTCATCGGGATAATCCCTTGCCTCGCCGGCGCGTGGATCATTCGTCGTGCGTCTATGGGGCGCGCGACCTGAGCGGAAAGGATGCAAATTTGCGAATGTTATCCGGGGACGCGACAGGGACAAGGGGCGTACGCCTTCTCGTTGCTCTGCTGCTCATGCAGGTCTCGGCATTTGTCATTGCCGACGAGATTCCGGCGCCAGCAGCCGCCGACCCGAACGAAGTCGTCCCCGAAATCGTTGTCGAGGCCCCCGAGCCGCGCTTCGTCGCGGCGACGCTGCACGATCGCATCGGCCGCATCTGGGCACCGGTGCGGATCAATGGCCAGGGTCCCTTTCGGATGGTGCTCGACACAGGCTCGAACCGCTCCGCTGTTACGACGGCGGTGGCCGCTGCGCTCGGCATGGTGCCTGCGATGGACAGTGCAGTGATCATGCATGGTGTGACGGGTACACGCACGGTGCCGACGATTTCGGTCGATAGCCTCGTTGTCGGTGAGCTCGAGCTGCGCTCGAAGCGACTGCCGGTCCTGAGCGACGCGCTCGGCGGAGCCGATGGCGTTCTCGGTACGGAGGGTCTGCTCGACAAACGAATCTACATCGACTTCCGCCATGACTTGATCACGATTTCCCGTTCGCGCTTGCAAAAGCCACCGCCGGACTTCCTCACGATTCCCGTCAAGATCGTCAAGGGGCTGCTCCTCGTCGCCAACGTGCGCATCGGCACGGTCCGTGCGAAGGCCATCATCGATACCGGCGGGCAGACGACGATCGCGAACACGGCGCTACGCGATGCAATGTCGCGGCGGATCCGGCCCGAGGACATTCTCGCCAATGAAATCATCGGGACGACTCTCGACGTGCAGCGCGGCGATCTGGTGCTGACCCCCAGTATCGCGATCGGCAAGCTGGAGATCCGCGACGCCTATGTGACAGCGGGCGACATGCACATCTTCCAGTACTGGAAGATGACCGAGGAACCGGCGCTCCTCATCGGCATGGACGTGCTGGGGCAGTTCAGCACGCTGATCATCGACTACCAGCGTCGCGAACTGCAGGTGCGCATGCGACGCGGCCGCACCGCCGGTTAATCGGATCAGCCGGGGGTCGTCGCGTCCGCAGTTTCTCTGGCTGTGGCGGACTGGCGGCGCAAACGCACCGTTACCGCGTAGTGCAGCTGCAGGCCGCATGCCTGGCCGTTGTTGCCGTCGCGCACGCGGTGACCCGTGCAGTGGACGTCGCCTTCGCAACGGTGGCCGGAATTTCCGACGACTTCTTTGACCGCGGCGGCCAGGTCGTAGGCCCCGTCACAATCCGCGTAGGGGCAGGGGAATGAGAAAAAGGCCTGTGCCGCCGGGTGCATGGTGTGGGTCTGGTCGGCCGGCGTGTGCGCCATGTGATCGACGAATTTCAGCTCGATCTGCAGGAGTTCCACGCGGGGAAATATTCCGCGAAGCGTCGGCGATGTTGCGCGGGCGCGGCGCCAGATCTCCTGGCGTTGCAGGCGTGCCTGCCTGAGCTTGGGGGCTTCAAGTTTCATGCTTGGTATCCGTTGTTGTCGTCACGGGTGGCTCCGGCTGCTGCGGCGGTGCGGGGCGCGCCGTGCGGCGCTCGAGCCGTTCCGCCTGCTTCAATTTGCGGCTCGCTTCCCTCTGCTTCTTCGCCTGCCGATAGTTGGGCTTTGCCACTTAAGAATCTCTCGTTGGTTACCGGAATGGAATTCGACATCGGCGCTAGCGCCCGTTGCGGGCGAGCTGGCGCTTGAGCGATGCGATGCGACTATTGAGCTCCGTGATATGGGCCTTCGAATCGCGCCAGAGCTTGGCCATCAGCAGCGTAGTGATGGCGAGAAATCCGATGAGCGCAGTGGTCATGCAAAGTTCCTGGGGTGGGGGCCGTCACGCATTGTTCTTCAGCAGTAACGCGACTTCGTACCAGGACTGGGCGGGTTCGCGGTTGACGGTCGGAAGCCGGACGTCGAGGCAGGCGTCGTCTCCGTACACGAGCCCCGCGGCGGTTCGAAGGACGCTATAGGGTCCGAGTCGTATGGGAGCCGCATCGGCAGTCCGGCGCGCGCGCACGTAAACAGGCCCCGAGCATTCGAGTTCCCGGAAGAGCCGCTGGCCGAGCCGCCAGCAGTCATCTTCACGAGTCGCGGCGACGGAATTGCCGTTCGCCCGTAATGTGCCGTCGGCGCAGAAGCGGAAATACGCGGCTCGGGTCTGCATCTGCGACTCGCCGAGCGCGGAACGAAACGTCAGCGTAATCATGTCACCTGCTTGCCGTGCTCACGTGGTCGAGTGGTTGGCCGCGCGGTACGCCCCCGCGGATCGGTTCGACGATGCTTCTGAGGTGAGAGGCTTTGGCCGCATAGCGCGCTTTGGGACGGCGCAGGGGGCCAAGGACAGACAAGCCGAAAGATCACGAGCCACCGGTAGAGTACCCCAAAAGGGGCCTCGAGACTTCGGTTTCGCAGCGCACCGACCCAAAGAGCAATGAAATGGTTGCGTAACCACGCGTGCCGTGTATTATGCAGCCAGGAGGTTGCGTATGACGGCCGCTGCCGATCGCATCGAGAGAAAGATCCTGCTGAAAGCGCCGCGCAGCCGCGTCTGGCGCGCGCTCACGAACGCCGAGGAATTCGGCAACTGGTTCGGAGTTGCGCTCAAAGGCAGAGCCTTCACCGCTGGCCAGCGCACGACCGGCCAGATTACATATCCCGGCTACGAGCACATCGTGTTCGAGGTGGTCGTCGAATCGGGGTTCGACAGCGTTCCTGCAAAGCGTCGGCCCGAGGCGTTTCGCATGAATAGCAGCGGCTGGGATGAGCAGATGGAAAATATCGCAAAGCATGTCGCCAAAGCCTAGTTCGCAGTCGAAGCAGAAAACACTCAAGCCGGCGACGCTCAAGGGTCACGCGGCGATCTTCGCCGCGCTCGGGGATGAGACGCGGCTCAAGATCGTCGCCGTACTCTGCGCGGGCGGCGCGTTCTCCATTGCGCAGCTCACTGCGGGCACGGACATCACGCGCCAGGCGGTCACGAAGCACCTGCACGTGCTCGCAGTGGCTGGCCTCGTGCATCACGTGAAATCGGGGCGCGAGCGGCTCTGGGAGTTCGAGCCCTCGCAGCTGGAAGAGGCGAGGCGCTCCCTCGAGCGAATCGCCCAGCAGTGGGATATCGCGCTGGGCAAGCTGAAGGCGGCGGTGGAAAGCTGAAGCAGCAAGCGGAACGGCAGCGCTTAAGTCACCGTCGGCGATGTGGAACGCCGGAGCAACGCGTGCTCGACGTGCTGCATGAGCACGTCCGCGCCCGTCTTCAGGGCCGAAAATATCAGGATAGCAACGGTGCTGTCGGTCCCGCCATGCCCGCCGATAAGAATCGTCAGGTGCATCGGAATGACCCGGGCGTATGGCAGGAACATCAGGGTTCCGATGTTTGGAGTGCCGGTCCGGTCGGCTTCGAGGTTCCGGTGGAAACTTGAATGGTGGGTTAGCGTGAATGCCACGGCGGTTCCCAGGACCGCCAGTCGATCCACCCAGCCGAAAGCGGGCGCCATCCCTGAAATGAAGACCAGGTACACCAGGTGAAAGATGCCGTAGTGCACGGCGAAGAAGGTGACCGTCTTGACCTGGATCGCCCGCGTCGGCAGAACCGGTTGGTCGGCCGCGATCAGGGAAAGCCTGCCTTCGGTCTTTTCCATCGCAATAGTCTGTCATAAACCGTTTTTGGGCCGGTATGTCGGCTTGCGGCCTGCCGGATCGTCCTTGTGGTAGAACGCCGCATGGAGGGCCCAATGAACACGAAAGCCAACTCCACGCCCGGCTCGGATCGCGAATCGCACGAAAAGATGGGATTCCACCAGGGCTGGGGCATCGCAACCGATCAGCTCACCGCCCTCGCAAAGACGCTTTAGGAGAAATGCCATGCAGAGAATCACGCCTTTCCTCTGGTTCGACGGCTGCGCCGAAGAGGCCTGCAATTTCTACGTTTCGATCTTCAAGAAGTCCCGGGTCGCAAAAGTCCGCCACTACGGCGAAGGTATGCCGGGCCCGGCGGGCTCGGTGATGATCGCGACCTTCGAGCTTGACGGCCAGGAGTTCGTCGCATTGAACGGCGGTCCGATGTTCAAGTTCAACGAGTCGGTATCCTTTGTCGTCAACTGCGACAGCCAGGACGAGATCGACCACTACTGGGAGAAGCTCACTTCGGGCGGTGGCAAGGAAGTGCAGTGCGGCTGGCTCAAGGACAAGTACGGCCTCTCCTGGCAGGTGGTGCCGCGCATTCTCGATGAGCTCGTCAACGACAAGACGCCGGCGAAGCGCGACAGCGTGATGCGGACGGTGATGAAGATGGTGAAGTTCGACATCGCCGCGCTCAAGAAAGCGCACGCCGAAGGCTGACAACCCGCCGCACCTCGAAAATGGGGCGCGTCCCCATTTGTCAGTGCGTCAGGGCGCTATGCGCTTCGCCCTCACGCGATCGCCGTCGATCGTTCCCGTCACGGTCGCGATGGCATTCGCCGGAACGTCGTTCCACGAGATGCTGAGATTCCCGATGTTCTTGCCGCCCTTGCGCAGCTTTACGTCGGAGGTCACATTGCCCGAAGCGGAATCCCACACGATGGAACCCGAGACCTCGAGGTCATCTGTCCATTTCACCCGGTCGAGATCCCACTCGTAACCGGTATCGGTGCCGAGATAGGTGTACTGGCCGCCGCGCAGGCCGCTGCCGATCCCGTACGTGACGATGAAGCGTGCGAACACGTCTCCGACCGTTTCAAGCGCGCCGGTTGCGATCCGGAGCTTCGCGTTGTTCGCCTGGTTGCCGGCCGTCGTGTCGAGCGGGCTCAGCTCGCCGACGCTGCGCGCGAACTTCGGCGGCGTGCGGATCGGGCGGATCTTTGGAATGCAGCTCGTGTCGCCGGGCGAGAGCTGCTTGATGAATCGGCGCACCACGCCTTCCATGCAATGCGTCGTATCGCCGCCGTCCGGAAGGTAACCAACGTCGCTGTAGTAGTAAGCCGTCACGTGCGTGAGATTCGGCGCGACCAGGTGGGTGACGTTCGGGAAGAGTTCCGTCACCTGGTCGGCATCCTCCACAGACGTGATGGAATCGAGATCGCCTGAAAGGATCAGCGTCGGCACGTTCGGGAACACCGGGTGGGCCGGCAGCGCATCGCCCTGTGGATAGGCCGCGATCGGCTTCGGCCAGTCGAGGCAGGTCGCGAGCGGCGTGAAGTTCGCGTTCGAATCCACCGCTTCGTCGATCGTGAACGGCGCGAAGAGATCTGGCCGGTTCTCGCGGGCATCTTCCAGGCCGTTCGCATACTGCACGCGCCGCTGAGCCGGCGATTTCGACAGCTCATAGTGCAGGGGATACTCCTCGCACACGATGTCCTGGTACTGGCCGTAGCTGAAGTCCACCGCGTCGGACACGGCGGGCGTGTCGTATTCGGCCGAGAGGCGCAGGAGCGGCAGCGGATCGTGCGAATCCAGGAACGCGCGCGTCGCGGCGTCGAGGTCGCGATAGGTCGTCGGCGAGGCGCCGAGGTTCGTCATGAGAAGGAACAGCTGCGAAACATTCAGCGTGGTGTCGATGAGATCGCCGTCCGTGTCCGGCGCGGATCCGCTGATGTCGCGATGGCGCAGATAGTTAAGAAGCGCCTGGATGCGCCAGGTGGACCTTCCGCCCGCTGCACGGCAGGTGGGCGATCGCTGGCACACGCGATCGAGCCCGTCGCGTGCACGCTCCCAATCCGTCGGGAACCAGATGTCGGGCGGGCGCACGGGATACGCGCTGTCGAGAATGATGCTGCGCAGGCGGCTGCCGTAGCGCGCGGCGAAAACCTGGCCGACGTACGTGCCGTAGCTGTCGCCGTAGTAGTCGACCTGGTCGATCCCGAGCGCGTCCATCACGCCCACGATGTCGCCTACGGCGAGTTCGGTGCGATAGAGCAGCGGATTTGTCGCCGAGCTGCTTGCCGCACGCCTTGATGGCGGCCGGATCATTGGGATCGCCGGTCTGCACACCGGGGCAATCGATTGCATTGGAAGTGCCGGTGCCGCGCTTGTCGACGATGAGAATGTCGCGGCGATCGCGCAGGGACCCGAAGACATTGAGATAGCCGTCGCGCGTGCCGGTGCTCGAGTAACCGGGGCCGCCTTCCTGCGGCGCCCACACGCCGAGTGACGGTTTCGTCTGGTCGAAGCGCGGATACCATTCGAAGCCGATGGTGATATTGCCCGCAACCGTGCCCGACGGGTCGAGCTTGCGTTTGATCGACCCGCAATAGCCGTCGTAGTCGGTATTGCAGTAGGTGAGCGTCAGCGAGCCGACGGTGATCTTCTTCGCCGGCTTGGCCGCCGCGCTCGTGGAAACTCCCACCAGCAACAGCAAGGCCAAAAAGCAGCCCGTTCCGCGAATACCCGGAAGTCGTGCGATGTTCATGACGAGGATTCCCTTCTGGACGTTATGGTTATCGATCCCCAGATGCGTATTACTGCCCTGCCTCGGAGGCCGGCGTCAAGGCCGGGATTTGCATTGTTAAATGCTCCACGCTTATCAATGGTTGGGGCCGGGCGTAGACTTCGACGGGGAACAACAACAAGCCCAGGCACTATGCAGGAATTCACAATGGAAGTGAGTTGGCCGCAGCACCCCATTCGCATTCCTCTCGGCATGCTGCTGCTGGCTGCGCTGGCGGCGTGCGGGGGCGGTGGCAGTAAGCCGGTTCCGACGGTCACGCTGACGGCCAATCCGACCACAGTGAATTCCGGTGCGACCACGCAGCTCACGTGGTCTTCGACCAACGCGACTACCTGCACGGCTTCCGGCGCCTGGTCCGGCACCAAAGAGACTAACGGCACGGAGGCGTCACCGACCATTACGGCGGCTTCGACGTTCACGCTTTCCTGCACCGGCGACGGCGGAACGAGACAGGCTTCGGCGAATGTCGTGCTGCCGCCGGCGCCCACGGTTACGCTGCAAGGCCAGGTGATGTACGAAACCGTTCCGTTCGGTCCGCAGGGCACCGGTCTCAACTATGCGGGGCTCATGTATGTGCCGCTGAGACCGACGGTGCTCGTGGAAGCGGTCGATGCGACGACGCACATGGTGCTCGCCAGTGGCCGCTTCTCGCAGAACTACAGTCTCGACGTACCGGGCGTGACCAACATGAAACTGCGCGTCACGGCGACGACGACGCGCCAGGCGCCGGATCCGCTGCCGCATTGGCAAGTCTCGGTGCGGGATCTCGATTTGGATACCGGCGCGCCGCTCGGTCCGGTCTATGCATACACGGGGCCGCAGTTCGACAGCGCCGCCGGCGGCACGCACGATCTGCAGATTCCCTCCGGCTGGAGCATTGCGGGAACGTTGATTGGTGAACGCTCCTCCGCACCATTCGCCGTGCTCGACGCGATCCAGACGGGCCTGTTGCGAGTGCTAAGTGTCCTGCCGAATGCTGATTTTCCCGCGCTCACTGTCGACTGGGGCCCGAATAACGCGGGCGGCGTCACGTTCTACACGCGCGATGGCGCCGGCCGCCGCATCGTGCTGTCCGCCGAAGTGAATGCCGACACGGACGAATACGATGCGGGCGTCATCCTGCACGAGTTCGGCCACTACATCGACGATGCGTTCTCGCGCTCCGACAACATCGGCGGCTCGCACTCCATCGGCGACCTTCTGGATCTGCGTGTGGCGTTCGGCGAAGGGCTGGCGACGGCGTTCTCCGCGATGGCGCGCGACAACGCGCTGATGCGCGACAGTTTTGGCACGAACCAGCACAACGAAGGTGTTTTCAACGTCGAAAACGATACCGGCGTCGATGGCTGGTACAGCGAAACGTCGACGCAGGAGCTGGTCTACGATCTGTACGACAATGCCAATGACGCAGGCGATACGCTGAGCCTCGGATTCCAGCCGATCTGGGATGCCTGGCACGGCAATACGCACTCCCAGACGCCCGCGGTGACGAGCCTCTATTCGTTCATGACGGCGCTCAAGCAGGCGCTACCGGCCAATGGCGCCGAGATCGACTCTATGCTCGCCGACGAGCAGCTCACGGTGGCGGATGCCTACGGCAGCACGGAGACCAATGACGCCGGCGGCACGACGGACGTATTGCCGGTCTACACGCCTATCGTGCTCGGCGGTGCCCCGGTGGTCCTGCGCAGCACGAACCTCTTCGGCGTCGGCAACAAGCTCTCGACCCATCGCTTCCTCAAGTTCACGCTCGTGGCCCAGGGCAACGTGAAATTTGACCTGACGGCCGCGGCCGGCCGCGATCCAGACATCCAGGTCTACCTGCAGGGTGTGCAGAAGGCGCCGGACATGGGGCCGGCGAACGAGAGCTTCACGCTCCCCAATCTCGCACCGGGCGACTATGTGCTCGACATCTACGATTGCGGCAATGCCGGCTGCAACGATACGGTGGTGCCGGCGCCGACCGATCTCACGATCAGCGTGACGCCGAACTAGGCGCACGCATGGACAGGGAAGCAATCATGAAACGAATATTGCTCGCCGCAATGACATCGCTGTCGCTCGGGGCCTGCGCCGCGGAACTGTCGCCGGGCCCGGATACGGCTGCCGCGCAGGAAGTCGCGACGCCCGGTGAACCGGCGGTTGACAGCATGACGGTCGCACGACCGACCTCGAAGATCAGCGTGCCGGCCGACGTCCGCTACCAGCTGAGCAGTGCGGCTCTCAAGGATCAGCCGCTCACGGTCGCGATCGCGGTCGTACCGCGCGTGGCCGGCGAGAATCTGCGCATCGAATTTCCGGCGTCGGATTCGGTCGTCCTGGAATCAGGCGCCGGCGAATCCGTGCAGCAGAAGGCGGCTGCCGCGGGCATTTACCGCCGGAGCCTCATCGTCACGCCGCGCTCGAGCGAACGTGCCGAGGTGCGCGTGCTCGTGTCCATGGACGTGGACGGCGGCCGCTATTTCGGCATCTTCACGATTCCGCTCGGCACCGAAACGATCGACAAGAACGCGCCGGTCAAGAATCAATAAGCCGGCGCGTCACTTTCCGCCGTTCGCGATCCAGCGATCGAGCTTCGCGTTGAGTGCGGCGAACGGCAGCATGCCGTCTTCGAGCAGCACCTGGTGAAAGGCGCGTACGTCGAATTTCGCGCCGAGCTCTTTTTCGGCGCGTGAGCGCATGTTGTGCCACTGCATGCCGCCAAGCGGATACGCGAGTACGAATCCCGGCAGGCTGCTGATCAGGGCCGCGGATTCCTTCGCGCGGTGCGGTGCCCGCAAGGGCATTGCTTCGGCGAGATAGGTCGTCGCCTGCTCCGGCGTCCAGCCCTTCACCTGCATGCCGAGGTCGACGACCATCATCGGTGTGATGGAGCTCATCTGCCGGCCAATGAAGTCACGGTCGGAATCGTAGAGGCCGATCTCGTAGGCGAAGTCCTCCGCGTACGTCGCCCAGCCCTCGCCCGGGCCACTGAAGAAGAGAATGCGTGCGATCGGGTGATTGCCCTTGCGGCCGTGCTCCGCGAGGAAGGCGAGCTGCAGGTGGTGACCGGGCAGGGTCTCGTGCAGGATCACGTTCTGGAGCGAGGAGCGCATGAGATCGGTCGTGACGTTCCGGTAGTAATACGTCGCGCCGTGGCTGCCGTCGTCCGCGGCCGGCATGTACTGCCCACCTGGCGCGGTGGCCTGCTGGAATTCCGGAAACGGTTCGAGCGTCACTTTACCCACGGGCGGCGTGAGTACCATCTTGCCGGCGGCAGCATAGGCGCGCTCGTAAGTGCGCTGCGTGTATTCGCGGATTTCGTCGGCCGACGCGAACGTTTCATGTGGATCGGCGCGTATCAGGTTCGCAAGCGTCGTCCAGTCTGTCGCCTTGTCGCCGAAAACCTTGTGCCCGAGTTCGAGCGCGAGGGCGCGCTCCCGCTCGACTTGCTTGACTGCGACGTCGAACAGGGCGTTCGGATCCGAATCGACGGTCACCGTGGAAAAGACGAGGGCGCGGTAACACTCGCGCCCGTTCGGGTGGCTTGCGATCGAGGGCGACTGCCGCGCCTTCGGCAGGTACTGGTCGCGAAGGTAGTCGCGATACCGCGTGAGCGCCGGCCAGACGGAGGTTTCAATCGTCTTCTTCCACGTCGCCGCGAATACCGGCGTCTTGTCGCGCTCGAGCGGCGTCAGCAGCGCGGAATTCTCGATGCCGCCGGCGATCAGGTCATTGAGCTGGCTCAGCGCCGATTGCGTGGCGCCAGTCGAGGCGGAATAGCCGAGGCGCTGGCCTTCCTTGAGATTCGCGATTTCCCGGTCAAACCACGGTCCGAATGCCTGCCAGCGGGTCAACGCCTGCGAACGCGCATCGTCCGTTCCGACCGGCTGAACGGCGGCGATCTGCGCCAGTGCGGACTGCCAGCCGAGTGCCGAGACGCTCCAGAGCTCGTTGCGGCAGCCGAATGTCGCGATGTCTTCCTTCAGCGCCTGATTGAGGTACTGCCACGTGACCCACTCCGGCTGGTCGGCGAACGCGTCCGGACTGATCGCGGCAAGGTCCGCCGACATGCCCTTCACCAGTCCCTGCCAGCGAGCGACGTCCGCCGGCGAGTTGATGTCGATGCCGTCGTTGCGCTTCGTTGGCAGACCGGAGAACGAGTACGAGATGGGATAGTTCTTCTCGTATGCCTCGACGTAGCGGTCCGCGAGCGCCGTGACGCGCGCGCGGTCGTCCGCCGCATGAGCGTGGCTCGCGAATACCGCAAGGGACACGAACGTGAACCACGTGATGGATCGGACTGTCATGGGGGATCCCTTTGTCTTCTTGGAGTTGGCGGGAGCCTAGCGGCACCGGAGGGCCGGTTCAACCGGTGGCCGCCCAAAGTCGAGGTCAGCAGCTAGCGCTAGCGCGTCCAGATTCTTCACCGACTCCGTGCATTGCTCCGCGATCAGCTACGCAAGCCGGGCTTTTCGGCAAAAAAACTTGGGATCGGCGGGCAATCATAGGCCATGCAGATCGTTCGCAATGGCAAGGCTGACCGGCACTCCATATACAAGGAGGAGCACCGTCAGGTTGTAAGCCGCGAGCATTCGGCGCAGGCCGAAGTGATCCTTCGCAATTGTCCGCTGCACCGGGAAACACCGCTGCGCGATTTTGACCTGCTGGCCTCGCGCCTTGGCATCTCCCGCGTCCTTGTGAAGGACGAGACGGCGAGGCTTGGACTCTCGAGTTTCAAAGCGCTCGGTGGCGCCTATGCCGTGATGCTGCGCTCACCGAACTCGCCCCGCTGCGCTCACGCGCCGGGGAGTGCGCCGGCATCGCAAATATTCGCGACGGCAACCGACGGAAATCATGGCATTTCCGTGGCTGCTGGCGCATGGCTGACGGGCAGCCGATCGGTCTGCTTCCTGCCACAGCACGTGCAGCGACAGTACGAGGAGGCCATGCATCTTCTTGGCGCGGAGGTCATTCGCGTGAACGGCAATTACGATGTCGCAGTCGCGCATGCGGCTCGAGTCGCGGCCGAGAAGGGCTGGACTGTTGTATCCGATACCACCGAGGCGCCGTTCGACGCCGTCACGCGCGACGTGCTCGCAGGCTACGGCGTGATGGTGAATGAGTGCGTCGAACAGCTGGCCGATCGCGGGCACCTCGAGGGTCGCCATGGCGTCACGCATGTCTTCATTCAAGGGGGAGTAGGCGGGCTCGCGGCGGCATTTGCCGGGGGCTTCTGGCAGCGGCTCGGCGGGAACCGTCCCGCCTTTGTCATCGTCGAGCCGCGTAGCGCGGATTGTCTTTTCCAGACCGCCAGGTATGGCGAAATTCGCAGGGCGTCCGGCGATCTCGCGACGACAATGGGCATGCTGTCTTGTGGGCGCCCATCACGCATGGCCTGGACGATCCTTGAGTCGGCGGCGGAGTTCTTTGTCACGATCGAAGATTCGAGTGCTGCCGAAGGGGTAAGCGCCTTTGCGCTCGAACCGGCAACATTCGGTCGCGCAACCACCCCGAGCGGCGCTGCCGGTCTCGGCGGATTGATCGCGGTCGCGGCGTCGGTTGAAGCGCGGGCCCGCATCGGTCTCAACGAGCGTTCTGTCGTGCTCGCCATCTGCAGCGAGCGACTCCCCGACCTGGCGGCGCTGGAGTCACTCATTGCGAAAGGCCGGCAAGCCGTGCGCGTCTGACGATCCTCGCGAGGACAGGCCATGGATCTTTCCCATTTTCCCCGCACACGCCTCGGTCACCTGCCGACCGCGCTCGAATCGATGCCCAATCTCTCGATGAGGCTCGCTGGGCCGCGCCTCTTCGTCAAGCGAGACGACTGCACCGGGCTTGCGCTTGGCGGCAACAAGACGCGCAAGCTCGAATTCGCCATGGGCGCAGCGTTGCGCGCTGGCGTGGATCTCATCATTACAAGCGGAGGTACCCAGTCGAACAGCGTGCGCCAGGTGGCCGCGGCCGCAGCGCGGCTGCAGATCGACTGCCAGTGTGTGATCGCCAATCCCCTGAAGAACTACCCGCCGGAATATCTTCTGAACGGCAATGTCCTGCTCGACGAGATTCTGGGTGCAAAGGTGTTCGTTGCGAGCGATGCCGACGGAGCGCTGGCGGAGGAAGTGAGCAGGCTTGCAGTGTTGGCGCGTTCCCAGGGGCGGCGCGTGTGTGTCATTCCGATCGGTTGTTCCGATGCGGTCGGCAGCCTCGGCTATGTCGCGTGCGCGGCGGAAATTCTCGACCAATGCGAAGCCGATGGCATCGAGCCGAGCCACATGATCGTTGCGACTGGCAGTGCGGGGACTCACGCGGGCCTGCTCACGGGCTTAAGATTGAATGGCAGTTCCATTCCTGTTGTCGGCATCGCGGTCAGCGAAACATCCACGGCGAAATGCAGGAAGGTTCGTACGGTGATCGATGAGCTGACAGCACTCCTCGGCGTCGATCCGAATCTGATCGAGGACGACGATATCGAAGTTCTGGACGACTACGTGGGCGGTGGCTACGCGATACCTTCGCGGCACACGATCGCGGCTGTGCGCGCGGCGGCCAGCCAGGAAGGGCTGATTCTCGATCCGGTCTATACCGGCAAAGCGATGGCGGGGCTCATCGATCTCATCGGCGGGAAGAAACTGGCCGATGCGCGCGACGTCGTATTCCTGCACACTGGCGGCAGCCCCGCGATGTTCGCCTACACCGAAGCCTTTTGGAAACCCTGACGTCCATCAGAACGCCGGCCCTCGTTCTCGAGGAGGCGAAGCTCTCGGCGAACATCGCGCGCGTGCACGCGGCAATCGAACGGCACCCGGGCGTCTCGCTCCGACCGCACTTCAAGACCGCCAAAAGTATCGAGGTTGCCGCGCGAACCTTTCGCACATCGAGAAAGGCTGCGGTCTCGACCCTTCGGGAGGCGGAATACCTCGCGGCGAATGGAGTGCTCGACGTCCTGTACGCCGTCGGCATCAGTGGCGAGAAGCTTGCGGATGTCGGCGAGCTACACAGTCGCGGTGTTCGCATCGCGATAGTGCTCGATGACCTGGAGGTGGCAGGGTCCGTCGCGGCCTGGGCGGCAAGCTCCGAGCAGCGATTGCCTGTGCTCATCGAGATCGATACCGATGGACATCGGGCGGGCGTGCACCCGGACAGTGTCCAGCTCATTGCGATCGCGCAAAAATTGGTGCAGGCGCCGGGCGTGGAATTCGCCGGTGTGATGACGCACGCGGGGGCGTCCTATGACTGCAAGGCACGGTCCGAGATCGTGCAAATGGCCGAGATCGAACGGAGCGGTGCGGTGCGGGCCGCCGAAAGAATTCGCGCGGCGGGGATACGCTGTGCCGAGGTCAGCGTAGGTTCCACACCCACGATTCTTTGTGCGGAAAGTCTCCGCGGCGTGACGGAAGCGCGCGTCGGCGTGGCCTATTTCAACGATCTCACGATGGTGGGACTGGGAATGTGCACGACCGACGATGTCGCGCTCACCGTGCTCACGACCGTGATCGGCCACCAGGCAAGCCGCCACCGCGTGATCGTTGACGCCGGCTGGATGGCCATGTCCGCGGACCATGGGCGCGCGAGCCAGCGCATTTTTGCGGGCTACGGGCTGATAGCGGACATCGCGGGCAGCGTCCTGCCAGGCATCGGCGTCCTCGAGATGAACCAGGAACACGGCCTGGTGGGTTCATTGACAGGCGATGGGCTGAATTTCGCGGATTTTCCAATTGGCCGGCGCCTGCGAATCCTCCCCAATCACGCCTGTGCGACCGCGGCGGCATTCGGCGAATACCAGGTCGTGTCGCCGAACGGAACTCTCGCGGCGCGCTGGCGTCGTTGTGCGGGCTGGTAGCCCGCAAGCGCCAGCACGCCGCACCCGATCAATTTCCGCACGAAATCGCTCCATGCACGTCGTTTCTGTACGCCGTGATGGACATTCGGCGAATTCCCGCGCCGGGAGCTGTCATCGTGGACCGTGGTTCTCCATGGAGATCCTGTTGGGAATCGCATCGCGCAAAGCCATCGACGTGCAGATCGCCGAAGCCGCAAAGCCCGGTGAACCGCATCTGCGGCAGCAGCTTGGGCGCGGGAGCCTGATGCTGATCGGCATCGCGTCGATCATCGGGGCCGGCATTTTCGTACTGACGGGAACCGCGGCGGCACAGTACGCGGGTCCGGGTATCGTCATCTCGCTCGTGCTTGCCGCTTCGGCCTGTTTGTGCGCGGCCCTTTGCTACGCGGAGTTCGCTTCGATTCTTCCGCGCTCGGGCGGTGCGTACAACTATGCGTACGCGACACTCGGCGAGCTCATGGCGTGGATTGTCGGCTGGATGCTCGTGCTCGAGTATCTCTTCTCCGCATCCGTAATCGCCATCGGCTGGTCGAGCTACTTCACGGCGTTCCTGGGTGGTTACGGCGTGGTGATCCCGGATGCGTGGACTCATCCGCCGCTGATTGCAGCAGCAACCGGCCAGCTCGTTGCCTCAGGGGCGTATTTCAACGCACCGGCAACGCTCGTCATCATCGCGCTTTCCTCGCTCCTCCTGTGCGGTATCCGCGAATCCGCGCTCATCAGCAACGTCATGGTGCTGCTCAAAGTCGGCGTGGTCGTTCTGGTCATCGCTGTCGGCAGTCTGTATGTCAATCCGCACAACTGGATTCCGCTGATTCCCGAGAACACCGGGACGGTCGGTCAATACGGCTGGAGCGGAATCATGCGTGGCGCGGGAGTCGTCTTCTACGCCTACCTCGGCTTCGACATTGTCGCTTCGAGCGTCCAGGAAGCGCGCAACCCTCAGCGCGATGCGCCCTTTGCCATCGTGGGGTCGCTGCTGGTCTGCACGGTGCTCTATATCCTGATGGCGCTGGTGATGACCGGCCTTGCACCCTTCAAATTGCTGAACGTGCCGCACCCGATATACATCGCAATTGAAACGGCGGGACCGGCGCTCTCATGGCTCAAGCTGGTGGTTAGCGTCGGCGCCATTGTCGGACTGGCGTCTTGTGCCCTCATGGGACTCTACGGTCAGTCGCGGATCTTCTTCGCGATGTCCGAGGACGGCTTGCTGCCGAAGCTGTTTTCCTGGCTCCATCCGCGCTTCTGCACGCCCTGGCTGTGCACGATCGTTGTCGGTGTCGTGGCGGCAACGTTGGCCGGCGTGCTCCCGATCGGGCTCCTGGGCGAGCTGATTTCGCTTGGGACGCTCCTCGCTTTCTCTGTCGTATGTGCCGGCGTCTGGATCTTGAGGCGCCGCGATCCGGATCGGCCGCGCCCGTTTCGGACTCCGTTCTTTCCCTGGATTCCGCTCGGTGGAATCTTGAGCTGCGCGTATCTCATGGTCAGCCTTCCCTTGAGCACCTGGATCCGGCTCGGCTACTGGCTGGCGCTCGGCCTCGCGATCTACTTCCTCTACGGGCGCAAGCATTCGAAGTTGAGCGGCGCCGCGGCGAAATCGGATTTCGCCAGCGCGCCTGCCAACATTACTTGAATCCGCTACGCGCTCTTCCGCATTCGCCGATTCCAGTCATGCGAGCGTCCTATTCTGATTCCAGGGCGCAACAGGCATTAGGGGTACAACAATGAGTCATTCCATGTGCGATCGGTCCTGCAGAATCGCGTTGCTGTCGACCTTCGGGACTCTGATATTGGCCGCTGCTGTCCCCACCGGGGTGCAGGCCGTGGAGACGCCCGCAGACGCTGGCACGCTGGGCGAGATCATCGTCACTGCGAGCAAGCGGCAGGAATCGATTCTCGCAGTCCCCACGTCGATCACGGCGGTGAGCCAGGAGCAAATCGAACAGAAGGGCGTGAAGGATATGGAGGAGCTCGCGCGCTCCGTCCCGGGCCTCGCAATCGTGCCGGCGAGCGAGAACGAACCCAAGGTCTATACCCTGCGCGGCATCGGGCCCTCGCCTCTGACTGCCGCCACCGTCGCTGTTTACGTCAATGACGCGCCCATCACGATCGGCGCCAATTCGCCCGACCTGAAGCTGTTCGACATCGAGCGGGTCGAGGTGCTGCGCGGTCCGCAAGGAACCCTCTTTGGCTCGAGCTCGATGGGTGGCGCGATCCGCTACGTCACGCCGAAACCGGCCTACGACGCCTTCAGCGGCCGCCTGCGGCTCGAGACATCGACGACCAGCGAAGGCAGCCCGAATTACGAAGGGCAGGGCGCGGTGGGCGGTCCGATCTCGGAAAATTTCGCGTTCCGCGCGTCCGGCTACTACCGCCACGACGGCGGGTACATCGACGTCGTCGATGAAGATACCGGCGAGGTCACCGACAAGGACGCGAATTCCGCGGACCTCGCCGGCGGCCAGCTCGCATTCGGCATGCGCTTTGGCGAGAGCGTCGAAGCCATCGCCTCGGTCCTCTACCAGGACAACGATGCCAACGATCTCTCGTTCTTTCACAGCCTGCGTGGCATGGGCGAGCCGCTGATCCCGCTCGGCGAGCTGCAGAAAACCGAGCGCGTCGACCTGGGCTTGCGCGACCGCATCACGTTGCCGAGCCTGCTCATCACGGCCAATCTTGGATTCGCGGACCTGACTTCCTCGACCTCGCTCCAGCGCCAGCACACCGATCTGGTCAATGACCTGAGTTACTTCATACAGGGACTGTTCGGCCTGCCGGGAAGTGATCTGCAGGTGCCGTCCATCCGGACGCGGCACTTCGACGCATTCATCCAGGAAGTGCGCCTCGCTTCGAAAGACGAGGGCCGTTTCAACTGGCTCGTCGGCGCCTACTGGCGTGATACCGAGCAGACGATGGATCAGGTCATCCCGAGCAACATCGACACCGTTCTCGGCTTGCCCGGGGATCTTTTCCTCGATGTCGCCCCGGGCGCAATCGAGACGCTGGAACAGGATTTCAAAGGCACGGAGCTTGCGGGCTTCGGCGAGGTTTCCTACAACTTTACCGACGCATTCGAGCTGACGGCGGGCGCGCGCTACTCCAAGCTGACCCAGGACGTTCTCCAGGTGGAGACTTTTGCGCCGCTCCTCGGCGGCGGCTCGACCGTCGTCGACCTGCCGAAGAGCGAAGAGACCCCGTTCACGCCGAAGCTTGCGGCGACCTATACGTTCAACAAGGACCAGATGATTTACGCAACGGCCGCCAAGGGTTTTCGCGAAGGCGGTCCGAATCCGACGCTGCTCCTGGTGCAGTCCTGCCTCGACGCGCTCGCCGAGTTCGGCCTTTCGGCTCCCCCCGAGACCTACGAGTCGGACAACCTCTGGAGCTACGAACTCGGCGCGAAATTCATCACGAGCAACCATCGCATGCGATTTCAGGGCGCCGTCTATCAGATTGACTGGTCGGACATTCAGCAGTCGATCGATGTAGGCGAGAGCTGCGGCAGCTCGCCCATCGCGAACTTCGGTAAAGCCCGTGTGCGCGGCGTCGAGGCGGAGGTTTCGTGGCGAGCGCTCGAGAGTCTGACGCTCGACCTCTCGGGTGCCTACACCGATGCTGAAATCACCGAGGACATGCCGCCGCTCAACATCGTCAAGGGCACGCCGCTGAGCGGCGTGCCGGAATTCTCGCTGAACGTCGACGCGCAGTACGACTTCCACTTCACGAATGGCTGGGGCGGATACGGTCGCGCGGAATGGCAGCACATCGGCGAGTTCCAATCGCTTCCTCGATAACGGCGGCGATCAGCCGAATCTCGAGCGCGACAGCTACGACGTCGTCTCGATGCGGTTCGGCGTGACCACGGAGAAGTACGAATTCACGTTGTTCGCCACGAACCTGTTCGATGACCGGGTCATCATCGGCGAAGGCTTCGGCGCCTTCGCGCCGGGATTCGACGGTCAGGGTGCAGCTCGCACTACGATCCGGCCACGGACGATCGGCGTCACGCGCCGCGATGAAGTTCTAGCTCGAACCGGTAGGCCAGCCCATGTCAGCGCCTGGCTGGACACGGCGGCAGGCCCTCGTTGCCGGCGCGAGCGCTTTCCTGGCGGCGTGTGCCGGCCAGCGTGGCTGCACGCCGCCGGACTCTTTACGTCGACGGCCTGCTGAGCTCGCTCCCCGATACGCCGGAGGAAATCGCCGCATCGAAGCTCGACGCCTTCCTTTGCGACGTCGCGGAAGTCGAGGAAGTCAAGGATCCCGACGGGACCATTCGCTACCTGCGCAGCTTCGAAGCCTGCGACAAATCGCTCACCGCGGCCGTTGCACGAATTGAAGTCGACGCTGACCAATGCGTACGTCGCGACGCGTGGCAGCGAGATCGGCCGGCGCACGGGCACCGGCATCTTCCTGCAGTTTCAATCCTGCGAGCCGATCGGCACGGATCTCTCGCGGCTCGAGTACTTCCACCGCAAGAGGCTACGCGCGTTGCAGATCACGCATCACCAGAACAATCTCTTTGGTGGTGGCAGCATCGAACTCGTTCCGAGTGGCCTCACGCCGCTCGGCATCGAGGGAATCGCCGAGATGAACCGCCTGGGAATCCTCGCCGACGTCTCGCACGCCTCGGAACCGACTGCGCTCGATGTGGCGAAATACACGCGTAAGCCGTTCCTGCTGTCGCACGGCGCATGCCGCGCCATCGTGGATCACCCGCGCTGTGCATCCGATGCACGTCATTCGCGCGATCGCTGATCGCGGGGGCGTGATGGGCATTTTCATGATGAGTTTCTGGCTCACGACCGACGACGTGCCGACGGTCGATCACTATCTCGCCCAGATCCGCCACGTGATCAAGGTCGGCGGCATCGACAGCGTAGGCGTCGCCGATGATTTTACGATCGGCGGCGATCCTGCGCTTGAAGGCCCTGCACAATGACAACGCCGAGGGCGTGAAGAGCTACTACGACTGGTGGAAGCCCCTCAAGGCTCGCGGCATGCCGGGATTCGAGCAGCTTCCGAAACATGTCGTCATTCCGGAGCTCAACAACATCGATCGCATGCAGCTGCATTCACGAGGCGCTCGACCGCGACGGATTCAGCGATCCGGCGATCGAGAAGATCATGGGCGGGAACTGGATTCGCGTCCTGACGAGCGTGCTCGGATGAGGACGACCCTTTAACGCCTGAATCCCGCAGCCGAAGCGGTTCATCCGACGATTTCACGCCGGCCCGCACGGCTACAGTGGCTCCCATGCTGCGCAGAGTACTGAAGGGCTTCGGGGCGCTGGTGCTCCTGCTGGCGCTGGTTGCGGCGGGTGCGCTGGGCTACCGCGCCTGGCGCCAGCACCAGACGACCGAGATCCTCAGGATCGACACGCCCAATGCGATTGTCGAAGCGCGGTTCGTGCGCATCGGCGGTGTCGATCAGTGGCTGCAGATTCGCGGTGAGGATCGCAACAATCCGGTGATCCTGTTCCTGCACGGTGGGCCGGGGTTCACGGCCATTCCGTACTTCCAGCGAGTGATGCGGCCGTGGGAGCGCGAGTACACGATCGTGCACTGGGATCAACGCGGTGCCGGTAAATCGTACGCACGGAACGGCCGTGCCGATCAACCGAAACCGACTCTCGACCAGCTCGTGAGCGATGGCATCGAGGTCGCTGACTACGCGCGGCGTCGACTCGGAAAACCCAAAGTGATCCTGATCGGCTACTCGTGGGGCTCGGTGCTCGGCCTCGAAGTGGCGCGCGCGCGTCCCGATCTCTTCTACGCCTTCGTCGGCACCGGACAGGTGATGGACACCGCGCAGAGCGAGCTCGTGTCCTATCGCGGGCTCCTTGCCCGCGCGCGAGCGGCGGGCGACAAGAGTTCGGAGGCGATACTCGTCAAGGTCGGTGAACCGCCGTATTCCGGGTACGAGGAACTGAGCGCGCAGCGCGCCGTGCTCGACAAGTACCCGCCGGCGGGCGAGCGCGACCTGAATCAGGCGAAGGTCCTGCTGCTCGCGCCCGGCTACTCGCTGCGCGATGACTGGGATGTCTACGAGAAGGCGCCCGAATTGACGCGGGAGCTACTCGCCGTGGTGTTGAAGTACAAGGTGACCGACCGTGGCGCCAAGTTCGATCTGCCGCTCTATTTCTTCCAGGGAGAAGACGATCTGTGGACGTCGACGGACGTAGTGCGCGCATACCTGCCGCTCATCAGCGCACCCCACAAGGAAATCGTACTGTTTCCCGGTGTCGGCCATCACGCCGTCGAAGTGTCAGGTGATCGATTTCTCGAGCAGCTGAACGCGCGTGTCCGGCCGTTAGCGATGCCGGGCGCGCAAGGCGGCGGTCCGTGAAGCGCCTTCTCGTCCTGTGCGGTCTCGTTGGCTGGTCGGCCCTGCAGGCGTCGGAAAGGCCGGCGGTGCAACCGCACGTTCTCGACCTGCTGATACGGAACGGCACCGTGATTGACGGCACGGGCGCATTGCCCGTTCGTGCCGACGTTGGCGTTGAGGGCGGAATGATTCGCTTTGTCGGCGACGGCACGGAACTGAGCGCCACGCGTGTAATCGATGCGACTGGGCTCGTCGTGGCGCCCGGGTTCATCGACGTGCACAGCCATGCAGATGGCGTGATCACCGATGCATCGACATCCGTCGATCGTGAAAGTCTCGCGACCAGCAGCCAGGGCGTGACGACGGCGGTGTTTGGTCCGGACGGCTTTTACTCGGTCGCGACGATCGAAGAGCGCATGAAGACCTTTGCCGCCGGCGGCATCGGCGTCAACTACGCCTTCTATGTCGGCCACAACGGCATCCGCCACGACTTGATGGCGGACCCCCACGCGAAAGCATCGGCGGCGGATATCACGCGCATGTCGGCCGAAGTGCGCAAGGGCATGGAACTCGGCGCGGTCGGATTCTCTTCCGGCCTGATGTATGACCCCGGGATGTTCGGCGACACCGATGAAGTCGTCGCGATGGCAAGGGAAGTCGCTCCGTTCGGCGGCATCTACGATTCACATGTCCGCGATCCGGTCTTTCACCTGATCGATTCCGACAAGGAAGCGCTCGAAATCGGCCGGCGCGCCGGGATCGGCGCCAAGATCGCGCATGAAAAGGCGCCGGGTCTCATGAATCACGGGCGCGCGGTCGATATCGTCGCGCTTGTCAATCACGAACGATCCGACGGATTCAACGCCGTGGTCGATCAGTATCCGTACGACGGCGCGAGCACCGGACTCCTGAAAGACCTGTTCGTATTGCCGAAGCTCGCGACGCGCGTTCCAGGCGGAATACCGATTGAAACCTTGCGCAGGGTCCTGGCAGACCCAGCAGCAGCGCGTAGCGGTGCGTGAGGCTACCGAGAACGGCATCGACGGCGGCTTCAGCTGGCTGAAGGCCGTGGGTTACGGCGGCCTGCGCGTCGTTGCGAGCAAGCAGCAGCCCGACCTCGTCGGCCGGAATATCGAGCTGCTTGCGCGAGGAACGGGGAGTGAGCGGCTTCGACCTGCTCACCGATCTCGTACTGAAATACGACGACATCCGCCTCACGATGGCCGACATCGCGGAATCCGACATTCGCCTCCTCATGGTGCAGCCGTGGACGATGATCGGGAGCGACGGCAATGGCATCGATGCCGCGCACAACCCGGCGCGTCTGCGGTCATCCGCGCAGCATGGGTACGTTTCCGCGCGTGCTCGGTCACTACGCGCGCGATCTCGGTGTGCTGAGCCTTCCCGATGCGGTCCGCAAGATGACGTCGTTTCCGGCGAGCTACCTGCAATTGCGGGACCGCGGCCAGATCGCTCCCGGTCGCGTCGCAGACATCACGATCTTCAATGCCAAGACCGTGAGCGATCGCGCGACCTATGAAAGTCCCTGCGAGCTGTCGGTTGGTATCGAACACACGCTGGTCAATGGCGTCGCCGTGTTCGAGAACGGCAAGGCGACCGGCGCATTGCCGGGCCGCTTCGTGCCCCGACAGTCAAGATGAACGCGGTGCCCCGGGCGAGCGCATTCCGCCGCTACGTCGTTCCAGGGCTCGTATTCAAGGCTGCGGTCATCGGCGGGGCGTACTCGACCGGCCGCGAGCTCGCCGAATTCTTCGCACCGCATGGGCCCTGGGGCGGGCTCCTCGGCATCTTTGCCGCCATGCTGGTCTGGAGTATCACGTACGCGGCGAGCCTGGAATTTGCACGACTCACGCAGCAGCTACGACTACAAGACGTTCTTCCAGAGTCTCATCGGTCCCGGCTGGCTCGTCATCGAAGTGCTGATGATCGTGCTGATGTTCCTGATCGTGGCCGTGCTCGAAGCGACGGCGAGCGAAATGTTTCACGCGCTGACCGGTGCATCGCAACTCGTCGGCAGCGTGCTGTTTTCGCTGGCTGTCGCGGCCATTCTTCTCCTCGGCACGCAGCGCATCGAATCGCTCATCAGCTACTGGTCGTTCGTCCTCTACGCGTTCTACGCGATGTTCCTGATCCTGGCGCTGCATCTCTTCGGCGATCGGGTCAGCGCCGCATTTTCCGAAGCGCCCGCGGCGCAGGTCCTGCCGTCCGTGGGGGACGGAGTGCGATACGCCGGCTACAACATTGCGGCCATCGCGATGGTGTTGTTCACCGCGCGCAATGTCACGACGCGACGCGAAGCGCTCCTCGCAGGGGCCCTCGGTGGACCGCTTGCGATGCTGCCGGGCCTACTCTTCTTCATCGCCATGATGGCGTATCACCCCGAAGTGGATCACGAAGTGCTGCCCGTCAACTTCCTCATGGAGCGCATGGGGATCGCGCTCTTGCCGCAGATCTACCTGTCGGTGATCCTGATTACGCTCCTCGGCACGGCGTCGACCGTGCTGCATTCCCTCAACAAGCGTATCGCGCACGCGCGTGAATCACGCGGGCGGACCTATCCAGCCCTGGCAAGCTTCCTGGTGCCGGCCGCGATGATGCTCTTCTGCCTCGTTGCCTCCGCGCGGTTGGGGCTCGTGCAGCTCGTGGCCCGCGGCTATGGGTGGATCGCCTTCGGCTTCATTGCATTCTTCATCCTGCCGATTCTCACGCTCGGCGTCTGGCGGATCTGTCGCATGCGGGTTCTGCCTGCATGAACGCGATAGCCCAGGGCGTCGACTCGCTGGCACCGCCGACGCTCGTGGAAATCGAGACGGCGGCCGAACGGCTTGCGCCGTACATCGCGCAGACACCGGTCTTTCACTGGACGGGTCCCTCGGCGCGCCAACTGTTTGCACCGGATACCGACGTCTGGGTGAAGCTCGAACTCTTCCAGGTGACCGGCTCGTTCAAGGCGCGCGCCGCGCTCAATGTCGCGCTGTCACTCGACCCGGCTGCTCGCCGACGCGGGTTCACGACCTTCAGCTCCGGCAACAATGCGGCGGCGGTTGCCTACGCCGCTCGCATCGCGGGGACGACCGCGAAAGTCGTGATGATGCAAAGCGCGAACCCCGCGCGCGTCGCCAACTGCCGGCGCTTCGGCGCCGAGATCGTGTTTGCTCCCGACGTGCGCACTGCTTCCGAGCGCGTCGTCGAGATCTGCGAGGCCGAGGGCCGGACCTACATCCATCCCTACGAAGGGCGGCTCACGTCCGCAGGCAACGCGACGCTCGCCGTCGAATTGCTGCGGCAGGCACCGGACCTCGACACCATCGTCGTTGCAGTCGGCGGGGGCGGCCTCTGCTCGGGAATCGGCGCCGCACTCGAGCTGCTGCGCCCCGACTGCGAACTGCTGGCGGTCGAACCCGAGGGCGCCGATACGATGTTTCGTTCGTTCCAATCAGGAGAGCTTCAACAATTGGAGAGCGTTCGCACGATTGCGGACAGCCTGGCCCCGCCCCATATGCTGCCCTACAGCTTCAATCTCTGTCATCGCACGGTCGATGAGCTTGTTCTCGTGAGCGACGTTGAGATGCGGGTTGCCATGGTTCACCTGCACCGTGAGCTAAAGCTCTGTGTCGAGCCGGGCGGTGCCGCGGCGACGGCAGGAGCGCTCTTTCCCCTTCGTGAACGGCTGCGCGGTAGACGCGTTGGCCTGATTGCCTGTGGCTCGAACATCGACACTCTCAGCTTTCACCAGCTCGTCGCGGACGTGCAGGTGCCTTGAACACTTTCCATGCAACGGGAGACTCTCATGATCAGTGCGCGTAACAGCTGGCTCGTAGCGTTTGCGCTTGGCCTTTCCTTCGTCGAAGCCCATGCGACCGAGCCGTTCCTCGGCCCGGAGCTCGAGGCCAAGATCGATGCCGCCGCCCAGAGGGCCGTGAACGGCAAGAAGACGGCGGGAGTCGCCGTCGGCGTGGTGCGTGGCGGGCAGCTCGTCTTCAACCGCGGCTACGGTCTCGCGAACGTCGAGCTCAACGTGCCGGTCAACACCAGCACCGTATTTCGCCTTGCGTCACTGACGAAGCAGTTCGTGGCGGCCGATGTCCTGACGCTGATCGATCAGAAGAAGCTTTCGCTCGACGACAAGCTGTCAAAGTTCTATCCGGATTTTCCGCGCGCGGGAGAGGTCACGATCCGTCATCTCCTCACGCACACGTCGGGCATCCGCGACTACACGGAAGTGCGGCTGGAGGAGCTGGGACTTCGACAGTGGGAGTCATGCGGACGTTCGTCAAGCACATCGCCGAACTCGGCTTCGACTTCGATCCCGGCACGCACTGGCACTACAGCAACTCGGGCTACTACCTGCTCGGCCAGATCATCGAAACCGTTTCCGGCAAGTCCCTGGCCGCGTTCACGCGCGAGTGCGTGTACAGCCGGTTCGGGATGATGGACAGCTCCGTGGACGACGAGGCGGACGTCGTGCCGTTTCGCGCATCGGGCTACAGCCGGCCGAGGGCGCACCGTCCGGCTTCGTCAACGCGCCGTATATTCCCATGTCGATCGTGTACGCGGCCGGTGCGACGCGCTCGACCGTAAGCGACCTCGCCAAATGGAACGTCGCGCTCTTCGGCGGCAAGGTGACGGGTCCCGAAACCTTCAAGCTCATGATGAGCGAGGGGCGGCTCAACAACGGCAAGCTCGCGCGCGACGCGATACTTCGAGCTTCCAGGTGAACCGCCGCACTCGCCGCCACCGGGCTTCGGACCATTTGGCTACACCATGGGCCTGCACACAGGTACAGTTGACGGGCATCGCCTCATGGGACACGAGGGCGGCATTTTTGGCTTCAACACGATGATGGAAAACTATGTCGACGACGGCTTCATGCTGATCGTTCTCGCCAATACCGAGGGGGGCGCAGGCTTTCTCGAGGTCGAGATCGCCCGGATCCTCTTCGCCGCGCAGAAGCCGGCGGGCTAATGATGAGCTTCGTCGGTCGCAAGGGCTTGGGCGCGGCTGCATGCGTGCTGTTTGCATGGATTGCATCGGCGCACGCGGCCGCCCCGGTCACCATTTGAAGGTCTACATCTCAGTCGACATGGAAGGCGTCGCGGGAGTCGTCACGGCGGACCAGCTGGGCCCGAGTGGCTTCGAGTACGAGCGCTTTCGCCGCTTCATGACGGACGAGACGCTTGCGGCTATTCAAGCGGCGAAGGAGTCAGGCGCCACGGACATCCTCGTGAGTGACTCGCACGGCAACGGCGAGAGCCTTCTCATCGACTCGTTTCCAGCCGACGTGCGCGTGATTCGCTCCTGGCCCCGCCACGGGGAAATGATGGCGGGGCTCGATTCGACCTTTGATGCGGCCCTTTTCATCGGCTGCCACGCATCGACGACCAGCACGCGCGGGGTGCGCGCACACACGTTCTCGAGCGCGCATTTCACCCGGGTCGCCTTGAACGGCGATGCCGTCTCGGAAAGCGAGTTCAATGCGGCCTACGCAGGCTCGATGGGCGTGCCCGTCGCCTTTGCATCGGGCGACGATGCCGCGCTCGCGGAGATCAAGAGCCACCTGCCGCGAATTGAAACCGTGGAGACCAAGCAGGCCTTGAGCTTCCACGCGGCCAATACGCTGACACCGGCAGAGTCCGCACGCCGGATTGCGGTGGGCGCGCGCTCCGCATTGTCACGGATTGGCGAGATGAAGCCGTACGTTCTTGCAACGCCGATCACGCTCGAGATCAGCTTCAAGAACTATCAGCCTGCGGAACTCCTGAGCTTCCTGCGCAGCGTGCAGCGCGTCGATGCGCACACGATTCGATTCGTCGGAAAGGACATGGCCGAGGTAGCGGATTTTGTGAGCGTCGTGGACTCGTACAGCCCCGACCTCGCGCCCTGATGCCGGGCTAGTAACGAATTCCCGCGTCAATCGCGTACAATCCGCAGCGGCACCTCACGTTCCGGAGCCGCGATGACAAAAAGCGCCACCGTTCCACTGGAACTCGATGAATTCGATATCAAGCTCCTCGATGCGCTCCAGGAGAACAACCAGCGCACGAGCGAGGAACTTGCCGATCTTGTGCATCTCTCGCCGGCGTCGTGCCTGCGCCGCGCCAAACGGCTACGCGACACCAAGGTCATCGCACGCGATGTCTCAATTGTCGCGCCCGAAGTCATTGGGCCGCGCATGACGATGATCGTGCTCGTCTCATTCGAACGCGAACAGCACGATCTGATCGATGCCTTCAAAGCCTCGATGCGTGCCAATCCGCAGGTGACCCAGTGTTACTACGTCACAGGCACCATCGACTTCGTGATGATGATTTCGGTGCGCGACGTGGCTGACTATGAGGCCTTCACGCGCAAGTTCTTCTTCGAGAATCGCAATGTGAAACGCTTCGACACACTGGTGGTAATGAGCTGTGCGAAGTTCGATGTGAGCGTGAAGGCATCACTCGCGTTCGCGTAACAGGCGCCGGTCGCGCGCTTGCAGCTACAGACCACCGCGAGCTGTCGCGACTTCACGCCGCTGAAGAACTTGCGGCGCGGTTTCCCTGAGCCCGAAAGCGATGATTCCCGACACGATCGTGAGACCAACCATGATCCAGAGCGGCGCCTGCAGTCCTTTCAGATCGGCGAAGTAGCCCGCGACGAAGGGCGAGGCTGCGCCGCCGACGAATTCCCCGAGGCCCATGCAAAGACCGAGCGCCGTCGCCATGTGCTTGCGATCGACACTCTCCGACGGCACCGTCGCCATGAAGAGTGGAAAGATGCCATTGAGGCCCCAGCCGACGAAGAAGAACGCGGCGAGCACGGTCGGGGGCCCTTCGTAATACATCGCGCCGAGCGGCAGGAGCACGCCGAGCAGCGGCATCGCGATCATGAGCGGTCGTCGGCCGATGAAATCCGAGAGCCCCGAAATGACGAACGCGCCGATTGTCGCCGAAATGCCGAGTGTTCCCATGAGCCAGCCCATGGTTTTGGGATCGAAGTGGCGCACCTGCGTGAGGTAGAGCGGCATGAACGTCCAGCAGACCACGAGGTAGGAAACGAGGAGGACACTCAGGATCGCGCAGAGAATGACATTCGGTTCCTTGATGACTGCATTGAGCGAGCCTTTGACCTTCTCTTCGCGCGGCGCGCTCGCCGCACCAGTGCTTTGCTTGCGGATCAGGATCCACATGAGAAGCGCGGCGACGAGACCCGGAGCGCCCGCCAGGAAGAAGGAGCTGCGCCAGCCATGCGCCACTGCGAAGCCGACGAGCAGCACCGGCGCGACGAAGGAACCAAAGAAATTCGAGCCGAAATTCTGCGTCACGCCCATCGCGAGACCGCGCCACTTCGGTTTCACCTCGGCCGCGACCATCGCCTGGCAGATCGGCATGAAGCCGCCTTCGGCAACGCCCATCAGCATGCGGGCGCCAAGCATCGCGAGGAACGTGTGTGCCATGCCGGAAAGAAACGAGCATCCGGAGAAGATGATCGTGGCGATGATGAGTAGACCCTTGCGGCTGCCGGTCTTGTCCGAGATGTAACCGATGGCGAGCGCCGCGCAGGCCCAGGTGAAGGACAGGGCGCTCGCGAGAAGCCCGACCTGCGTGTTGTTGAGGCCGAGCTCCGGCTGCACGAACGGCATCAGGAACGCGAGCGAGTTGCGGTCGAAGAAGAGGATCCCGAAGCTGATGCTGAGGAGCGCCACCAGCATCATCTGGTAGAACGGGCTGTTCTGGGTTTCGGCGACTGGCTTCGGATCCATATCCGCATACTGCGGGGCGCGGCCGAAGATCGTCAATCGACTGCGGGCGAAGTCGCACTGTGCCGAGAGCGAACTTCCGGTTGCGAGGCGCTCAGGATTTTCGCGTCGGCTTGGACAGGCGCTTGCGGCCCGCGACGTTAACGGAAGGGCTCTTCGCGGCGATTTTCTCCGTGAACGCCGAGAATTCCGACTGTGCCACTTTGTCGATACGCTCCGCCGCGGTTCGGTAGCGGCGCACGAGTTCGCTGCCGAATGCGGTGAGCGTGACGCCACCGCCGCCGGCACCGCCGGTGCTCGCCCTCGTGACAGGTTCGTTGAATGAGCGATTGAGGCTGTCGACAAGGAGCCACGCGCGTCGATAGCTCATGTGCATCAGGGTCGCGGCCCGCCGGATGGATCCGGACTTCTGAATGGTTTCGAGCAATTCGATTTTTCCGGGCCCGATTGAGCACTGCGGCGCGAGGTCGATGCGGAAACGGACATGCTGCATAGGGGCCAAGCATCCTGCGAACCCGCGCTGCCCGCAACGGCCCCGGCACCATATATAAGAGTGACTGAACATCGCGTACCGCATCCTGGACCGCTTCCCGCAAGGGCGGGGTGAGTGGCAGGCGAAATTCCGCTACACCCGAGCGCTATCAAGGGCTTGAAGCAACAACGCAGGGTGCCGCCGCGCGCCTGCGGCTGCGCCTTTCCCTGAATTTCCCGTCATTTCTCCGTAATTGCCGGCGGCCCGTGATAGATTATCGATAATCGATTGTCAGGCTCCCGGACCTCCCCACCGTGTGGATCGTCAAACTGGCGCTCAGGCGCCCGTACACGTTCATCGTCCTGGCGATTCTCGTGCCGCTCCTCGGCGCGGTCGTCATCTTCGGTACGCCGATGCGCCCCGGCATGCCGACGGACATCTTTCCCGACATCCGCATTCCGGTCATCGCCGTGAGCTTCCAGTACTCCGGCATCTCGCCGGACGAAATGGCCGCACGCATCACTTTTCCGATCGAGCGCTACGCCTCGACGCTCGTGAACGACGTCGAGCACATCGAATCGCAGACCTATCCGGGCGTCGCGGTTGTGAAGCTCTTCTTCCAACCGGACGTCGACATCAATCTCGCGATGTCGCAGACGACCGCCTTTGCACAGACGGCGCTCAAGCAGATGCCGCCGGGCGTGACGTCGCCCCTGATCCTGAAGTACAGCGCCTCGAGCGTGCCGATCGTGCAGCTCGCGCTTTCGAGCAAGACCCAGACCGAGGCGCAGATCTTCGACTTCGCGAATCAGTTCGTGCGCTCGCTGATTTCGACGGTCGCCGGCGCTTCGGTGCCGTACCCGTACGGTGGCTCGACCCGGCAGGTGCAGGTTGACTTGCGGCCCGATGCGTTGCGCGCGCACGGCCTGACCGCGGTCGATGTCAATACGGCGATCGGCAACCAGAACCTCATCGTGCCGGCGGGCACGCAGAAAATCGGCGACACCGAGTACACCGTCAGGCTGAACGCGAGCCCGCGCAAGCTCGATGAGCTGAACGACTTGCCGATCCGCACCCAGAACGGCGCGATCACCTACGTGCGTGACGTCGCGTTCGTGCACGACGGCCATCCGCCGCAGACGAACATCGTGCGTGTCAACGGCCAGCGCGCCGTGCTCATGACGATTCAGAAGGTGGGATCGGCCTCGACGCTCAACATCATCGAATCGATCAAGGCGAAGCTCGAACAGGTACGCGAGATCCTGCCGGAGGGTGCTTCGGTCGCCGTCACCGGCGACCAGTCGGTCTTCGTCAAGGCGGCCGTGCACGGCGTTGCCATCGAAGGCCTCATCGCCGCGGCCCTGACGGCGCTCATGATCCTTCTCTTCCTCGGGAGCTGGCGCTCGACGCTCATCATCACGATTTCGATCCCGCTCTCGATTCTCTCCTCGATCGTGCTGCTCGATGCGCTCGGCGAGACGATCAACCTGATGACGCTCGGTGGTCTCGCACTCGCGGTCGGCATTCTCGTCGACGATGCAACCGTGACGATCGAGAACATCAACCGCCATCTCGAGCACGGCGAGGAAGTGGAACCCGCCATCCTCGAAGGTTCGCGCCAGATCCTGGTGCCGGCGCTGGTCTCGACCCTGTCCATCTGCATCGTGTTCATTCCGATGTTCCTGCTCACGGGCGTCGCGCGTTACCTCTTCGTGCCGATGGCCGAGGCGGTCGTGTTCGCGATGATCACTTCCTACTGCTCTCGCGGACGCTCGTGCCGACACTCGCGAAATACTGGCTGCGTACGGCCGCGACGGAAAAGGCTGCGGCCACCGATCCGAATCGCTGGCAGCAGTTCCAGCAGCGTTTCGAGGCGCGGTTCAACGCATTGCGCGAGCGCTATCGCGGGGCGCTCGAGCGCGACACTGCGTCACCGGCGGCTCTTCATTCCCGTCTTTCTCGGCGGCGTTGCGCTCTCGATGCTGCTCGTGCCGCTGCTCGGTCAGAATTTCTTCCCGGAAGTCGACTCCGGCCAGATCAAGCTCCATCTGCGCGCGCCCACCGGTGTGCGCATCGAGGAGACCGTGGCGCTTGTCGATCGCGTAGAGGCGGCGCTCCGCGAGGTGATTCCGGCGAGGGAACTCGCGAGCGTCGTCGACAACGTCGGCCTCCCGGTGTCGAGCATCAACAATACCTACGGCAACTCCGGAACAATCGGTTCAGGCGATGCCGATATCCTCATTGGCCTGACGTCCGGCCACGGACCGACAGCGAACTACGTGCGAGCGCTCCGGGAGAAACTGCCACAGCAGTTTCCCGGCACGAGTTTCGCCTTCCTGCCTGCGGACATCGTGAGCCAGATCCTGAATTTCGGTCTGCCGGCGCCGATCGACGTCCAGATCTCCGGCGCGGATCCGAAAAACCGCGCGGTCGCGAACCGGCTTCTCGAGAAGCTGCGGCACGTGCCGGGGCTCGTCGATCTTAGGATCCAGCAGACATTCAACCAGCCGGAGCTGCGCGTCGTGACGGACCGTAGCCGTGCCGAGCAGATCGGCGTCAGCCAGAAGGACATCGCGAACAACCTGCTGCTCACCCTTTCGGGCAGCGGGCAGGTATCGCCGGCGTTCTGGCTGAACCCGGAGAACGGCGTGCAATACCCGATTGTCGCGCAGGCGCCGCAGTACCGGATGGCGACGCTCGAGGACCTCAACAACGTGCCGGTCAACGCGAATGGCGAGGCCCAGATCCTGGGCGGCCTTGCGACCGTCACGCGCGGTTTCGGCCCGGCCGTCGTGTCCCACTATGACGCGCAGCCCGTCATCGACATCTTCGGCGCGGTGCAGGGGCGCGATCTCGGCGCAGTCGCGAAAGAGGTCAACCGCATTCTCGCGGGCGCGAGCGGTGAGCTCCCGAAAGGCACGCACATCACGGCGCGTGGGCAGATGCAGACGATGACGTCGTCGTACACCGGGCTTCTGGTGGGGCTCACGGGCGCAATCCTTCTCGTGTACCTGCTCATCGTGATCAATTTCCAGTCCTGGCTGGATCCTTTCATCATCATCACGGCGCTGCCCGGCGCCATTGCCGGTATCGTGTGGACGCTTCTCATCACGGGCACGACCTTGAGCGTGCCGGCGCTCACCGGCGCGATCATGTGCATGGGTGTCGCGACCGCGAACAGCATCCTGCTCGTGAGCTTCGCGCGCGAACGCATGAACGAGGGTGCGACCGCCGGGCAGGCGGCACTCGAAGCGGGGTTTACTCGCTTCCGCCCGGTGCTGATGACTGCGCTCGCGATGATCATCGGCATGTTGCCAATGGCCTTTGGATTCGGCGAGGGCGGCGAACAGAACGCACCGCTCGGCCGCGCCGTCATCGGCGGGCTCTTGTTCGCGACCGTCGCGACCCTTTTCTTCGTGCCCGCGGTCTTCACGCGATTTCACGGCCGCGACAAGACCCTGCCGGCGCCTGAAGTCGCGCCGGCTGCTTAAGTCACCTTCACGCATCGAGATCGATCCATGGACACTTCACATCAACCCCTGAACTTGGCGACCTCGCGCGGCATCACGCGCATCAGCATCGCCATCGGCGTCGTGGCGATCCTCGTCGTCGCCTGGACGGTGTATGCCGCGCATGTCGCGGGCGCGAAGCTCAAGGAGCAGACCGAGGCGCAGTCGATTGTGACGGTACTGACCGTAAATCCGAAACCGATGACCGACACGGCGGAGCTGACGCTTCCGGGGAGCGTCCAGGCGAAATACGACGCGCCGATCTATGCGCGCACAAACGGCTACCTCAAGCGCTGGATGGTCGACATCGGCGCACACGTGAAGGCAGGGCAGACGCTGGCCGAGATCGATGCGCCCGAACTCGACCAGCAGCTGCGCCAGGCGGAGGCCGACGTCGCGAGCGCTGAGGCCAGGCTCAACATCGCGAGCATCACGGCCGACCGCTGGCGGGGTCTGCGCGAGACGGATTCCGTGTCCAAGCAGGACGCCGACGAGCGAGTGAATCTTGAGGAGACGACCGCGGCGCAGCTACAGGCGGCGAAGGCGAACCAGCAACGGCTGCGTGAACTCTCGTCGTTCAAGACGATCGTGGCTCCGTTCGACGGCGTGGTGACGGCGCGCAACACCGATGTCGGTCAGCTCATCACGGCGGGAAGCGGTGCAGGCCTCGAACTTTTCCGCATCGCCGATATGCGTCAGCTCAGGCTCTACGTCCGTGTGCCGCAGTCGTATGCGGGACAGATAACGCCGAATCTCACCGCGGAGGTGAAGTTCCCGGACCGGCCGGGCCAGGTCTATCCGGCGAAACTCGAGGGTACGTCGAGCGCCATCGATGCCACTTCGCGCACGCTCCTCGCGCAGCTCAGCGTCGACAATGCGAAGAACGAACTGCTGCCGGGCGCGTATGCGGAAGTTCACTTCCAGCTGCCTGCGGCGGCGGGAGGCCCGTCGCTCAAGGTGCCCGCGAACACGCTGCTCACGCGCGGTGATGGACTTAGCGTCGCGACGGTCGACGCGAGCGGTCACGTGGTGTTGAAGCGGGTAACCCTCGGTCGCGATTTCGGCTCGGATCTCGAGATCCTGAGCGGCATCACCGCGAGCGATGCGGTGATCCTCAATCCGCCGGATTCGCTGACGGAAGACACGCTCGTTCGAGTCGCAGAACCCGCAACGAAGCCCGAGGCGAAGCTCTGACGATGCACGCGCGAATCATTTCAAACGGTCTTGCCGCGCTGGGCTGCGCGCTTGCCGCCGCGTGCACGCTGGCGCCTCACTATGAGGCGCCGCAGACACCGGCAGTCGCGGCCTACAAGGAAGCCGGTGACTGGATGCCGGCGGCGCCCGCGGACACGCAATCGCGCGGCGCGTGGTGGGAGGCCTTTGGCGATCCGAAGTTGAGTGAGCTCGAGCTTGCGCTTCAGAACGGCAGCCAGGATCTGCGCGCGGCCGTCGCCCGCTACGAACAGTCCCGCGCCATTTCCCGGCGCGCGTTCTCGAACATCTTTCCGACGGTCGACGCGAACGGATCGGCGCTGCGAGAAAGCACATCCGCGAATGCGCCGAACTCCGGTGGCGTCAGCACGCTCGGCAACGACTATATTGCGGCGCTCGATTTCGCCTGGGAGATCGATCTGTTCGGGCGGCTGCGAAGCGCGTCAAGCGCAGCGCACAGCCGCGCGCAGGCAAGCGCTGGCGACCTCGCTGCCGTCGAACTTGCGCTGCATGCCGAGCTCGCGCAGGACTACTTCTCGCTCCGCGGCGCGGATGCGACGGCACGTCTCCTCGAAGACAGTGTCAAGGCCTACGATCATGCGTTCGAACTCACGAGCAATCGCTACAACGGCGGCATCGCCGCGGCGACCGACGTCGATCAGGCGCAAACCCAACGCCAGAATGCTCGGGCGCAGCTCGCTGGCGTGCAACTGGAGCGGGCGCAGCTTGAACACGCGATCGCGGTGCTCCTCGGGCAGCCGCCGGGTAATTTCACGCTCGCGGCCGCGGAGTTCGTCGGCGAACCGCCGGCTCTCGACGCAGGTCTGCCCTCGGCTCTGTTGCAACGGCGCCCCGATATCGCAAGCGCCGAACGAGCGGTGGCTGCGGCGAATGCCGAGATCGGGATTGCCCGCGCGGCGTGGTTTCCCGTCTTTTCGTTCGGCGCGATCGGAGGCTACCGGGCGACATCATCGCAAGCGTGGTTCGAGGCGCCGAGCCGCTTTTGGGCCGCGGGCCCGGTGGCCGCCATTCCGCTGCTCGATGCCGGCGGCCGCTGGAGCGGCAACAAGCAGGCGTGGGCCGCGTACGATGAAGCCGTCGCGAACTATCGGCAGTCCGCACTCACGGCCTACCGGGAGGTCGAAGACAACCTCGCGGCGCTTCACCATCTGGCAGATGAACTCAAGGCCGACGAGGCCGCGGCGGCCTCCGCGCAGCGGTCGGCCTATCACGCAGACAAGCGCTATACCGCGGGCGTCGCCGACTACATCGAGGTGACGACCACGCAGACGGCCGCTTTGCAGGCGCAGCGCTCTGCGCTCGATGCACGGGTGCGACGCATGAATGCGGCGGTCGGCCTCGTGCGTGCGCTCGGCGGCGGCTGGACTCCGGCAGAGCTCGATCATCCGGTCTTGATGGACAAGGGGGCAGGCCAATGAGCGCTGAACCGGCACTGCAGCGTGTCTGCATGCGCGATCGAATTCGCGACACGCTGGTCGCGAGGATTCTCGACGGCCGCTATCCGGCGGGCACGCAGCTGAAAGAGCTGCAGCTCGCGCGCGAATTCAACGTTAGCCAGGCCCCGATCCGCGAAGCGCTGCGTGAACTCGAAGGCTCGGGCCTCGTGCAGTCGGAGCGTTACCGCGGCACGCGCGTGCGCGGCGCGGATCTTCAGGAGATGAGCGAGTCCTATGAACTGCGGGCGACGCTCGAAGTGCGCGCGATTGAACTCGCGATGCCCTGTACGCCCGCGTTACTCGCCGACCTCGAAGCCTGTCACCGCAGAATGGCAACCGCGGTGAATACCGACAACTCCGAGGGCTACATCGACTCGGCGCTTGCGTTCCATCACCGCCTGATGGAGGCGAGCGGCAATCGCGTCTTTGTTACGGTGTGGGATTCGCTGCACTTCGACGTGCGCGGCCGCATTGTCCTGAGGCGCATGGCGGCGAAGGGCAACAGCCTGGCGCCGCAGGTGAAACTCCACCGCACGCTCCTCGAGAAGCTGCGCGCGTCGGACATCCCCGGCGCGCAGGCCATCATGCGGCGTATATTCGACCGGGTGTTCGAGGCCTTTCGGCGCGATTGAACCAACAAGGAAGACTCCCATGGCTCAGATACTCTATATATCCGGCGCTTCCGGCCAGCTCGCCCAGCGCGTTCTGTCTCACCTCGTCGATCATCACCATGTGCCGCCCGCATCGATCGTGGCTGGGACCCGCAAGCCCGAGAAGCTGCAAGCCTGGGCGGCGAAGGGCGTGAAGGTTCGCAAGGCCGATTTCGAAGACCCGGCGTCACTCGCGGCCGCGCTCAAAGGCGTCGACCACATGTTGCTCATCTCGACCGATGCGATCGACCGGCCCGGCCGCCGGCTCGCGCAACACAAAGCGGCTATCGAAGCCGCGAAGAAGGCGGGTGTGCGCCACGTCGTCTACACCTCGATGTTGAATCCGGAGCGGTCGCCGGTGACGTTCGCATCCGATCATCTGGGTACCGAGCAAGCGCTCGAAGCGAGCGGGCTCGGCCGGACGATCCTGCGGATGAGCTGGTACATGGACAGTCTCCTCGGCGCCCTGCCGCCGATTCTCGCTGCCGGCAAATGGATTACCGCCGCGGGCACCGGCAAGCTGTCTCACGTGACGCGCGAAGATTGCGCACGAGCCGCGGCCGCCGCGCTGGCCTCTGACAAAGCGGGCAACATCCGCTACGACGTCACCGGGCCGGAGAAGTACACGACGGCGGAGCTAGCGGCAACGGCGAGCCGGATTGCGGGCAAGCCCATCGACGTCGTACAGGTCTCGAACGAAGAGCTGGCGCAGGGCAAGCGGGCCGCTGGCCTCCCGGAGTTCGTGGTCGCGTTGATCGCCTCGCTCGACGCCAATACCCGCGCCGGCTATGCCGATGTGCTTTCCGACGCGGTTGTGAAGCTGACTGGCAAGCCGCCGCAGAGCGTCAGCGACTTCCTGGCGGCCAACAAGGCGGCGCTTCAGCCGCCGCGCTGATCCACCAGAGCCCGCGACTTCAGGTCTTCAGCCGATAGCCCGTGCGGAAGATCCAGCCGACGATCGCGAGGCAGATCAGGAAGATCGCGGCCGTCACGCCAAGGCTCGCAACAATACTGACGTCGGAAGTCTCGTAGAAACTCCAGCGGAAGCCGCTGATGAGATAGACCACCGGGTTGAAGAGACTGAACGTGCGCCAGGCGGGCGGCAGGATGTCGATCGAGTAGAAAGCGCCGCCGAGAAACGTGAGCGGCGTAATGACGAGCATCGGGATGAACTGCAGCTGCTCGAAACCCTTTGCCCAGATGCCGATGATGAAGCCGAAGAGGCAAAAGGTCGCCGACGTCATCACGAGGAACCCGACCATCCAGAACGGGTGCAGGATATGCACGGGCACGAACAGCATCGAGGTCGCGAGGATGACGGCGCCGAGCACGACTGACTTCGTCGCTGCCGCGCCGACGTACGCGAGCACGATTTCAAAATAGGATATCGGCGCCGAGAGCAGCTCGTAGATGGTGCCCGTGAATTTCGGCATGTAGATGCCGAACGATGCGTTCGAGAGGCTCTCCGTCAGGATCGAGAGCATCATGAGGCCCGGCACGATGAACGCGCCGTAGGGCACGCCGGTCACCGCTGTCATCTTCGAGCCCATCGCCGAGCCGAACACCACGAAGTAGAGCGAGGTCGTGATTGCCGGCGTCACGAAGGTGCCGCCAATCGTGCGCAGCGCGCGCGCCATTTCGTGCTGGTAGATGGCCAGGACGGCGTGGCGATTGAACTTGAGTGCCTTACCGTCGCTCATGTTCGTTGGTGCACCAGGTTCACGAATATTTCCTCGAGCGAACTTTCTTCGGTCTTGAGGTCTTTGAACGCGATGCCGAGCTCACTCATGCGCCCGAGGAGAGCGGAAATGCTCTCGGCGCGGGCGGCATCGAATGAATAAAGGAGCGTATAGCCGTTGTCCTTGATCTCGGGCGACCAGTCGGCAAGGCCCGGCGGAATCACGGCGAGCGGTTCCTGCAGGTGCAGCGTCAGCTGGCGCTTGCCGAGTTTCTTCATGAGCGTCGCCTTGTCCTCGACCACGATCAGCTCGCCTTTGTTGATGACACCGACGCGGTCGGCCATTTCCTCCGCTTCCTCGATGTAGTGGGTGGTGAGGATGATCGTGACCCCGCGCTCGCGCAGGCCCCGCACCAGATTCCACATGTCGCGGCGCAATTCCACATCGACACCCGCCGTCGGCTCATCCAAAAACAGGATATCCGGCTCATGCACGAGCGCCTTCGCGATCATTACGCGGCGCTTCATGCCGCCGGAGAGCTGCTGGATCCGGTCGTTGCGCTTTTCCCAGAGTGAGAGGTCGCGCAGCACTTTCTCGATGATTGCCTTGCTCGGCGCGCGGCCGAAAACGCCGCGGCTGAATTTGACGGTGGCCAGGACCGCTTCGAACGTCTCCGTCGCGAGCTCCTGCGGCACGAGCCCGATTCTGGTGCGGATGGCGCGGTAATTGCGCTGGATGTCCTCGCCGTCGACGAGCACCTCGCCGGAGCTCCGGGTGACGATGCCGCACACGATATTGATAAGGGTCGTCTTGCCCGCGCCGTTCGGACCGAGGAGCGCGAAGATCTCGCCCTTGCGGATCTCGAGGTTGATGTTCTTCAGGGCCACGAGGCCCGAAGCGTAAGACTTGCCGAGATTGGAGATAGATAGGACGGCTGACATCTGGCCGTCATTATCGCAAAGACGCGGCCCGATGTGCGGCGCGATCGGCGGCCGTTGTCACCGGACGGTCAAATCTCCGCCCTGCGCAACCTTCGACCCGAAGAAATCGAAAGAGGCTAGTCCCACTGCCCAGCGGCTGGATCGCTACGTGTCTTGCGCCGTCGGGCTACGGGCGTCTTGCGCTTGGCCTTCCCTGCCTTCGACACTTTCTTCCTGCGTTTGCGCGCTGCCATGGTTTCGTTCCCCCACTGATAAGTTCGCCGCTCCATACTGCCTCGACACTCTAGCAGGCCTCTGAGATCGATAGACAACGGGGACGAAGCAGGGACACAGCTGTCACACCGCCGTCATTTCGACTTCACCGACAGGTCACGAGCGGCCGCTAGCTTGCGTTGCCATGGATGCACGCTCGAACCCAACCGCAGGAGTGAAGTCGATGAATCGAATCATTGCACTCGCCGTGTCCACGGCGCTCACGGTGGCATCGTCCGCGATGGCCACGGATTTCAATCAACATCATCATCGTAGTCGCGAAGACTTCGGCGAAGCGGTGGAAAGACTCGCGCGCCAGCAGGCGCCGGAACTCTTCGGCACTCTCGGTGCGCTCGATGAGTCGTCGACGGTGTCACTGTCCGCAAGCGCGGCAAACATCAATCCCGCAGGTCTCCTGAAAGTTGCGCCAGGACTGCGTGTGCGAGTCGTGAGCGCCGCGGCGAGCCTCGCCCCGAACATCGACCAGATGTTGCTCTGGCCAAACGCGAAGCACGCAACGCACATCATCGCCTGCAACGAACAGGGTTCCGGCCAGGTCGCGGTGCAGCGCGTGAATCTCAGCACGGGCGTGGCGGAAAACATCGTCAGCTCAGGGATGACGAGCTGTGACCCGGCGCGTCTCACGCCGTGGGGCACGGTCGTCGTCGGCGAAGAGAACGGCGTTAACGGCCGTGTCTTCGAGATTCTCGATCCCCTTCACACGACGAACGTCACAGTGTCAGCCTCGGGCTTCGGTGACAGCTCCGACCCCGCCCACGTCGTTTCTCGCCCGGCCCTCGGACAGTTCTCCTTCGAGGGCTTTGGCATTCTCCCGAACGGCGTGGTCTATCTCACGGACGAAAATCGCCCAGGGACGGGCGGCGTCGGCAATCCTGGCGGCGCCTTGGTGAAGTTCATTCCGGCGACGCTCTGGACCGAGGGCGCCGCGCCAATCTCGAGTCTCGCGCAATCGCCGTGGGCGAGCGGCAGCCTCTATGGCATGCGGGTCGGCCGTAACAACAATAATACCGACGTCGGGCAGGGCAACGAAACCGGCCGAGGCACGTGGCTCGAGATTACGGGTGCCGCGCCTGTGAATCTTCGCGCGGCCGCCTCCGTGCTGAAGCTCACGAGCTTCTACCGGCCGGAAGACATGTCGGTCGATCAGGAATGGCTCGCGGACGGCGACGTACGCGTCTGCGGCACGATCACCGGGCAGGACATTCCGGATTCGACGCCGAACGGGGACAACAACTGGGGCGAAGTGTATTGCGTGACGGACGGTACGGTCGCGCAAGCGAGCGCGATTTCGGTGACAGGCGGCGTCAACACCGCTTCCGTGCCGGAAATCCACCCGCTCGTCATCGGCAGTGTCGACTTCGGCATGCCGGATAACATCGACATCCAGCCAGGCACCGGCAACTTCCTCGTCGATGAAGACGGCGAAGGTGCCATCTATCCGGTTCCGCGCAACAACGACGTCTGGTCGTGCCTCGATGACGGCGACGACACCGATACGCTGAGCGATGCCTGCATCCGCGTGATGTCGCTCAACGATCTGACGGCGGAGCCGACCGGCGGCTTCTTCGACGGCAGCGGCGAGCACTACTACGTCAGCGTCCAGCACAACATCACAGGTCATGGCGTGATCCTCGATGTCACCGGCTGGCGCTGAGAGCGGGGCGCGGTTAGCCATGACTGCGGCGCAGGCCTTCCGGTTCGGGGGTCCGCGCCGCAATTTTGTGTTGCTGCTTCTCGCGTGCGTCGCGACCTTCGTCGCGGTGATCGTGCTCTTCAAAGGCGAGTCCCCGACAGCACCGGCGGCGGATCTCAGTCAGTCTATTGAACCGGACGTGCAAATGGCGCTGCCCCCAGTGCCGCAGGCGCCAGGGATGGCGCCGACTTCACCGGAGTCCGCTTCGGCGCGACCGTACTCGGAACCGCCCGAGTTCAAATTGCCAGCGGAAGCCTCGGGCGCGGGCGATGCCGATGCACGTGCCGCCGCGATCCGCCAGCTCGATCCCGCGGCATCTGATGCCTTCACGGCGCTGGAACAAACCCTGCGCAACGATCCGATTGCGCGTAATCGACTGCTCGCCGTCAACGGGCTGCGGCTATTGGCGAAAGGCGGCCGCAATGTCGATCGGGTTCGCACGGTGCTGCAGGCGGCGATGGCGGACGCCGATCCGAATGTCGCGGCGAGCGCACGCGACGCGCTTCAGGAACTGGGTACGCTTGGGGTCTGACGGAAGATGAATTCGTGGTCGCGCTGCTTGCCGACCGAGAATTCATACTCGCCGATCTTCTCGAAGCCGTAACGCTGGTAGAGCCGCTGCGCGCCGAAGTTCGACGACCACACGCCGACGTAGAGCGGGCTGAATTTCCTGGTCGCGAGCCAGTCGAGCGACGTGCGCAGGAGCTTCGTGCCAATGCCACTCGACTGCCCGGGGATGCGCACGTAAAGGCGGCGGATTTCGCCGGCGCGGGGCTCGAGATTGGGTACCGGCAACCGACAGATGCCGACGACCACGTAGCCGATGGGCTCTTCGCCGGGTGGTGTCGCAATCCAGATCGCGACATCTGGATCGCGCAGCAGCCGCTCGTAGTACGTTGCCGCGTGCGCCTTCGACAGGAACGCCTCGAGATCGTCCGCTGCGTACAGGTGCGAGAACGCCTCGCGAAAAGTTGTCGTGCCGAGTTCCGAGAGCAACGCCGCATCGGCGGCGACGGCGCGCCGGATGCCGCAGGCGTCAGAACGGCTGCCCATGTCTTCCCCTCGTCAAAGCTGATCCATCGCTTTTTGCGCCTGCTCGCGCCGTGAATGCGGCAGTTTACAAGGAGCCGGGGCTTTCCGCCTCCAGCCGTTCATTGCTCTCGAGCCAGGCGGCCTCCGCGATTTCGGTTTCCCGCGCGAGCCGTGATTGCATATCCAGTAATTCCCGCAGCCTTTCACCCTTGCCGTCCGAATAGATATCGGACGTCGACAGCTCGGCGTGCACAGTGGCCCGTGCCTTGGTCAGGCGGTCCAGCTCCCCTTCCCATTTGGCCACGGCCGCGCGCAAGGGGGTCAGGCGATTGCGCGCAGCAGCTTCCTCGCGCTTCCTTTGCTTGCGCTGCTCGGGGCTGTTGGCCGAGCGGGGCGCCGGCGACGTCGCCGGGGTGCCGTCGATGTCGTGGTCGTTCAACCACTTTGCATAGTCCTCGAGGTCGCCGTCGAAGGGCTCCGCCCGTCCGGCGTGCACGATGCGAAACTCGTTTGCGACAGTGCGCAGCAGATGCCGGTCGTGCGAGACGAGCACGACCGCCCCCTCGTACTCCTGCAGGGCAAGGGTCAGGGCCTCCCGCATCTCGAGGTCGAGATGATTGGTCGGTTCATCGAGCAGCATCAGGTTCGGCTTGAGGTAGGCGATGAGGGCCAACACCAGCCGGGCCTTCTCTCCGCCGGAGAACGGCGCGATGGGTTCGAAGATGCGATCCCCGCGAAAACCGAATCCTCCGAGGAAGGTGCGCAGCTCCTGCTCCGTTGAGCGCGCCGCACGCGTGCCGCCGACACGCTTGAGCGCCATCAGCGGCGATTCCTTCGCATTCAACTGCTCGAGCTGGTGCTGCGCGAAGTAGCCGATGTTGATGTCGCGCGCCTGCGTGCGCTCGCCCGAGAATGCCGCGAGTTCGCCCGCGAGCAACTTCATGAAGGTCGATTTGCCGGCGCCGTTGCGGCCGAGGAGAGCAAGCCGGTCGCCCGGCAGAAGTGTCAGGCTCACCTTGTCGAGCACGACGCGCCCCTCGTAGCCCGTCGATTGTTCATCGAGCACGAGGAGCGGCCGCGGCAATCGATCGGGCGTGGCAAAGGAAAATTCGAACTGCGAATCGACGTGCGCGGGTGCGATCTGCTGCATGCGCTCGAGCGCCTTGAGGCGACTCTGCACCTGCCGCGCTTTGGAAGCCTTCGCACGGAAGCGCTCGACGAAGGATTCGATGTGTTTGATTTCGCGCTGCTGGCGTACGTAGAGCGCGGATTGCTGTGCGAGCGCCGCGGCCCGTTGATCCTCGAACGCGGAGTAGTTGCCGCGATAGGCGCGCGCCTTGCCATGTTCGAGATTCACGATGCGATTCGCGACGCGGTCGAGGAATTCCCGATCGTGGGTCACGAGGAGGAGCGTCCCGGGATAGTCGCGCAGCCAGTTCTCGAGCCAGAGAATGGCGTCGAGATCGAGATGGTTCGTCGGTTCGTCGAGCAGCAGCAGGTCCGACCGGCACATGAGCGCCTGCGCGACGTTGAGGCGCACGCGCCAGCCGCCGGAGAACGCCCGCACGGGTCTAGTCTCATCGGCGCTCGAAAAGCCGAGACCGTGCATCAGCCGTCCGGCGCGGCTCCGGGAATCGTAGCCACCGACCGCGGCATATTTTGCGTGCAGTTCGCCGAGGCGCTCCCCGGCATCCGCATGCTCGGCGGCCGCGATATCGCGCTCGATGCTCCTGAGCTCCTCATCGCCGTCGAGCACGAACTCGATGGCGGCCTGATCGGACGCGTGCAGTTCCTGCGACACGTGGGCGAGCGCGAGCTGCGAGGGCATCTCGAAGTTGCCGGCATCCGCCTGCAGCTCGCCGCGGACGAGTGCGAGGAGGCTCGATTTGCCGCTGCCGTTTTCTCCGGTGATACCGACCTTTTCCCCCCGGAAGAGGCTGAAAGTGGCGCCAGAAAAGAGCACCCGCGGGCCTCTGCGGATGGCAACGTCGGAAAAGTTCAGCATTATTGTGAGAATAGCATTAGCCCCGCCGCAGGGAGTCTGGCGTATGCTCTGAAGGACCATGAGCCGTGCATTTGTCAAAGACACCGATTCGGACGGCAGCGAGATGCTGCCGGAGCGAGCGATCAGCTCGCATCCGAACCTCGTGACCGAGGCCGGCCTCAAGATGATGGACACCTGCATCCACGAACTCGAAGCGGCGCGCACCGGCGCCCGCGGGGAAGCCGACAATGCGCTCGTCGCCCGCATCGAGCGGGATCTGCGCTATTGGCGCCAGCGTCGCTCGACTGCAAAACTCGTGCAGCCGCCGCAGAAGCGGGACCGCATCCGGTTTGGCCTGCGCGCGACTTTGAAGCTCGATGACGGATCGGAATTCCTGTTCCGGCTCGTCGGCGAAGACGAAGCGGACCCGGCGGCGGGCCTCATCAGCTACGCATCGCCCATCGGCAACGCGCTCATGAGCCAGGCCGTGGGCGATGAAGTCGAGCTGATGGGGCGGCGCGCGAAGATTGTGGCGATCGACTAGCGATATGACAAATCAGCGATTCGGTTGGCGAGGGTGCCTCGCCGTCGTCATCCTCTTTGCGTCGGCGGCCTCTACGGGCACCGCGCAGTCGAAAGCCGTCGCCGGCGTCGTGAACAGCGCCACCGCTATTCTGCGCCACGATATCGAGCAGGCCGTCGACAAGATCCGCAACGACGACTTCGAGGGCGCAGACCGCGACCTCAGCCGGATCATCGCCGCCAAGACCTTCGAAAACCTGGGCGTCGCCGAGCGACGAAGCGTTTTCTACACGGCTTCGATGGTTGCGGCGCAGGTGAACGACTGGAAGCGGGCGCACGCGCTCAGTGTCCGCGCCACCGAGATTGAATCCGGCACACCCGAAGGCTGGCATTCGCGGTTCGAAACGGCAATCGGAGCCGACGACATCCGCGACGCTGCGTTCACCCTGGTGACGATCGCCGATCGTTGGCCGAGCACGCTCTCGGACATCCGCGACCGATCCATCCTGCAGACTGCTTATTACGCACGGCGGCCGCCCGGTTCCGACAAGACCTGGCTTGCGCTCGTCGAGTCCCTGCGCAGAGCCGATTGGCGGACAGTCGATCAGCGCGAGCCGAGCCAGCTCTGGCAGGAGCTCACCCTGTATTACCTGCAGCGCTCGTCCGTCGATCGCGCGAGCGAAGTTGCCGCGCACGTGACGGACCCGCGGATTCTCATCGGCATGCGCTCCGACAAGCAATTCGACCGCGTAGTCGGCAAGAACCGTTATATCGAGGACATCGACCGGGCCGCGCGCGACGACGTCGACCTGCTGCGGGCTGCAGCCCGGCGCACGCCGAAGCTCATGATCATCCGCAATCAGCTGGTACAGTCGCTCATCGTTGCGAACCGTCCCGCCGAGGCTCTGCAGGTCGCCGACGAAACGCTGGCGCGGGTTAAATCCGCGACCAAGGCCGATCCGGCGTACGACGACGTCGACGATGAACTCAATTGGGCATACGACGTCCGCGCTCGCTCGCTGCGGCTGCTTGGCCGCTGGGACGAGGCGCTCGATCAGTGGAAGACGGGCAGCGAGCTCGCGGAACAGGGCAGCGTCAACGTGAGCCAGGCGATCAACCTCGGCTACTACTATTGTGATCTCAACCGGCCAGAGGAGGCGCGCACCGTTGTCGCGAAGGTGGGCAACGTCAGTCCGTTTGGCGCCATGCAGCTCGAGTCCGTGAAGCACGCTGCGGCGCTCCTGCTGAACGATGAGAGCGAAGCCGCGCGCGCCCTCAAGTTCATCAAGGATCATCAGAGCGACTCGCCAGGCACGTATCAGTGGGCGCTCGCGCGGGCGAACGAAGTCGAGGCGGGGGCGAAGCTCCTCGTCGCACGCCTCAAGGATCCGAAATTGCGGACCGAAGCGCTTGCCGACGTGCAGGAATATGCCGATGTAGCCGAACCGGAGAAGAACAAGGCGTGGGCCGCGAATTTCCGCGTCGTGGTTGCGCGGCCCGAAGTGCAGCAGGCCATTGCCAAGGTGGGGAGAGCGGGTCATTACAACATTGTCAACGAGTTCTGAGCCGCGAACGTATTCGCGGGCCTATCGCGGCTGGCTCCTCGCAGTCCTCATTCTCGTCAACGCGCTGACGCTCGCCGACCGTCAGGGCATCGCCTCCACCGCGCAGATGATCAAGGAAGATCTGCATTTCACCGATTCCGAGATGGGCATGCTCCTCGGGCTCGGGTTCGCATTTTTCTACAGCGTGCTCGGGCTTCCGATCGCGCGGCTCGCTGAATATACGAGCCGCACCAAGCTTGTCGCGGCGTCGCTTGCACTCTTCGGCGTGATGACGGCGCTCTGCGCGAGCGCGTATACGTTCTCACGGTTCATGGTCTGTCGCGTCGTCGTCGGTGTCGGCGACGCCGGCTTCGGTCCGCCGGTCGCTTCGCTCATCGGCGATCACTATCCGAAGGAGAAGCGCGCCTCGGCGATGTCGATCATCTGGCTCGGCGCGCCGCTCGGCGTCATCTTCGGTTCGTACGGGGTGTGGCTCGCTCAGGTCGCGGGCTGGCGCGCGATTTTCATCGCCATCGGTGCGGCCGGCATGCTGGTGGCCCTGCTTGCCGCGCTGACATTGCGGGAGCCAGCGCGCGGCATGGCTGACGTGTCCGGGCTGGCCTCAGGCAAGCCGCCTTCGATCTGGGCGGTATTCCGATTCCTGTTCGCCAAGCGCTCCATGGTGCAGGTCCTGATCGGTTGCGGTATCGCAGCCATCGCGATGAATTCCATCGGCCAGTTCATCGCGCAGTTCCTGGTGCGCAGTTTCCATGTCGCGCCCAAGGACCTCGGCTTGCTGCTGTCGGTCGTCGCCGTCGTTGCGATGGGCGCGGGACTCCTGCTTGGCGGCATGGGGGTCGACCGCGCGTCGCGGTTCGATCAGCGCTGGTACGTCTGGATCCCCTCGATCACTTTGCTCCTCGCGGCGCCCGCATTCGTCCTCGGATTCAATCGGCCGACGCTTGCGAGCACGATTGCCGTGCTCATGGCGGGCCACCTCGTTCTCTTTGTCTATTTCACGCCGACGCTCGCGATCGCACAGAACATGGTCGCCGCGAACATGCGTGCCTCATCGGCCGCGATCGTGGCGCTCGTGCTCAATCTCGTCGGCAGTGGCATTGGGCCTACGCTCACCGGCTTCCTGAGCGATGTCTTCGCCAAGCGCGCCTTCACGGCCGGCGATTACGTCGCACTGTGTCCGGGTGGTGTTTCGGCGGCGGACAGCACGCCGGCGATTGCCGAGGCTTGCCAGCAGGCTTCCGCCGTCGGTTTGCGCCACGCGTTGATGGCGGTGTCGCTTCTCACTGTCTGGGCCGCGGTACATTATTTTCTGGCCGCGCGGCACTTTCGCCGCGACCTCGACACGCAGTTCGAGCCGGTTCGTCCCTGATCCTCGCGACTCGTCTCGACGGCGCGTCGCCACGGCGCATCGCCGCGTTTCGTCTCCTTTCTCTTTGCGAGAATCAAGCGCACTCGCATTTCGAGAAGGAAGACCCATGCCGATGCGCACCCTTCGTAGTCTCACCGCAGCGGCTCTGATCATCGGTTGCAACCCGATCGCCTGGTGCGGCATCGAAGAAATACCGGTGACCACGCATTCCGAAGTCGCACGCATAAATTTCATCGCAGGGCAGGCCGCGCTCGATCGTGGCGATGCGTCCGAGGCGAACGTGCTCTTTCGCGTGGCGGTCGCTGCGGATCCAGATTTCAGTTACGCCTGGCTCAATCTCGCGAACGTATCGTTCTCGACCGAGGAGTTCTCCTCGAGCCTCAAGCGTGCTGCGCAATCCGCATCGAAGGCGAGCGAGGGCGAGCGGTTACTCGTGGAGGTCAACCAGCGGTTCCTCGACGGGAACCTCAACGCGCAACTCGCGCTCGCGCAGCAGCTCGTCGAAAAGTATCCGAAAGCGCCACGCGCCTGGCTGACGCTCGCGGGGGTCGAATTCGGACTCAACCACTTCGCCGAGCAGCGCGCCGACATCGCGAAGGCCATCGAGCTCGATCCGACGCTCATGACGGCGCCCTTCGCCATGGGGAACTCTTATCTCTTCAATGAGCCGCGCGATTTCGTGCAGGCCGAGAAGTTCTACCGGCAGGCGATCGCGCTCGCGCCGGGCGAAGACAATCTCTACTGGGCGCTTGGCGACGTCTACCGCGGCACCAATCGGCTGGACGAAGCGCGCCGCTACTACGAGCTCGCGACGCGGCTCGATCCCCACGATGGCACGGCGCTCCTGAAGCTCGGCCACGTGAATTCATTTCTCGGCAACTATGACGAAGCGCGCGTCGACTACGACCGGGGCATCGCGATCGCCGAGGCCGCGAATCGGCCCTTCTACATGAGCTACAAGATGTTCACGTGGGTGCATGCGGGCGATGCCGCCACGGCGGTCCGGGAGCTTGAGAAACTTGCGACGGAGGTCGACACAATGGACTTGCAGGACGATCAGCGTAGCGGGGCGAAAGTCTTCGCTTTGACGAACGCGGCCACCGTCTGCCTGGAGAAGGGCATGAACGATGACGCCGATCGTGTCATCGACAACCTGGCCGGCGTGCTTCGCGGTAACGCGCAGGCCGTCGGTACCGAGGAATTCTCGCGCATTCAGGAAGCGCAGATTGCCTACTACGAAGGCCAGCTCGCCGCCCATCGCGGCGATTACAAGACGGCGCTGGCGCTTGCGAAGAAGAATTCGGAGCTTGTCGCCGGACAGCAGAACCCCCGCAAGATGGAGAATTACCACGACCTGATGGGCCTCATCTATTTTCTGCAGAGAAAGTACGGCAAGGCCGTGGAGGAGTACCGCCAGGCGGATCTCACCAACATGTACAACAAATATCACCTCGCGCTCGCGCTCGACGGAGCGAAGCAGAAGGACGAGGCGCGCCGCATCTTCAAGGAAGTGGCGGAGTGGAACTTCAATACGGTTGGCTACGCCCTCGTGCGCAAGGACGCGCTGGCGCGAGCCGGTTGAGGAAAAGGGGACAGATTTATTTTTGCGAGAATCTGGGCACTTGCACCGGAAACGAGCAAAAATAAATCTGTCCCCTTTTCCGGATCAGGGCCGGGTCAGCATCCGGTCGACCGTGCTGTCGCTCAATGCTCGCTGCTCGCCACCGGAATCGCGGCGAGCCGCTTTCGGCGCACTCGACATGTCGACGGAGCCGTTGAACGTCGCACCTTCGACGATGCCGACACGCGGCGCCACGATGTTCCCATCGACTTTCGCTGTTGCGGTGACGTTGACCGAGGTGCCACCGTGCAGGTCACCCTCGACCGTGCCTTCGACGATGATGGTCTTCGCATGAATGTCGCCAATGACGACGCCATCCGGTCCGACGGTTACGCTCTGCGTATGACGGATTGAACCCTCCACCCGCCCCTGCAGCACCAGGTCCTCTTCGGCCGACAGTTCGCCCTTGAAAACGAGCGTACGGCCGAGCACGGAAACCCGGCGCGGATTCGGGTCGGTCGCGATGGGGGCCTGCGGCGCCGGGCGGCGCTCGGGAATGATCGGAGCGCGTTCGCTCTGGTTACTGAACACTGACATCAGGATTCTCCTCAGGCTCACTTGTGGGCGGCGATGGTGCTGACTGGGAGCGGCGCGGACTTCACCGCCTTGCTGCCTTCCATCACGATGTTGCCGTTGAATTGCGCGCCCTCGACGATGCTGACGCTCGGCGCGTGGATATTGCCTTTGAGGTGCGCGGTCTCGGAGACCTTGACGGACTTCTCCGCCTGCAGGTCGCCTTCCACCGTGCCCTCGACCGAGATCATCTGCGCGCGGATGTTCGCCTTGACCGTGCCCTCGGGGCACACGGTGAGCCTTTGCGAGTGCGTGATCGAGCCTTCGATGGTGCCCCGGATGAGGAGCTCCTCGTCGGCATGCAGTTCACCTTTGAATTTGAGCGTAGGACCGAGCACCGACGTGCGCTCGTTCGCGGAGTCGTAGGGATTTCCCATCGTATGGATCCTCGGAAGAGGGCGACGCGGGAAAGCCTACTCGCGTGCGTGTGAGTCGATGCGATGCGCGTCACGGATCGCCGGACGCGCAGGAACATGTTGAATGAGGTTACTTGAAGGGTGCGAGTGCGAAATCCGGATCGATCTCGGCCACCCAGGCGAGGAGTCCGCCTTCGAGATCCGTCACCTCCGCAATGCCCGCACCGAGCGCGATGGCGCAAGCCTGCTTGCTGCGACCGCCGCTGCGGCAGACGAAGACCGGCCGGCGATCGCGCGGTAACTCACCGATTCGACGGGACAACTCGCCGAGTGGAATGCTTCGTGCATTCGGCAGGCGGCTCACCGCGAACTCGCCGGGCTCGCGCACATCGATGATTGCGAATTTCCCTGAATCGGCGGCGGCGAGCAGGGCTTGCAGTTCGCGCGGAGCGAGCCGGCGGATGCGATTAAGCGCTTCGGGACTACATAATTCGCCCGTATCCTTCGGTTCCGTGATTGTCGGACGTTCGCCGCACACCGCGCAGTCGCCGCGACGCGCGAAAGCGAACTCCTGGAATCGCATCTCGAGCGCGTCATAAGTGAGCAGGCGCCCGATCAGCGGCTCGCCAATGCCGACGATGAGCTTGATCGCTTCCGTTGCCTGGATCGTGCCGAGCACGCCGGGCAATACGCCAAGCACGCCAGCCTCGGCGCAGCTCGGAATCGTTCCGGGTGCCGGCGGTTCGGGAAAGAGGCAGCGATAACAGGGACCGCGGCCGGGCACATAAGTCATGGCCTGGCCTTCGAAACGATGGATGGCCGCGGAGATGAGCGGCTTCTTCAGGATGACGCAGGCGTCGTTGACGAGAAAGCGCGTCGCCATGCGATCCGTGCCGTCAAGAACGACGTCGTAGTCCTTGAACACTTCCCGGATGTTGTGGGCCTTGAGTTCAACTGCGTGCGCATTGATGCGAATCTCCGGATTCAGCGCTTGCAGCCGCGCGCGCGCGGATTCGGTTTTCGGCTGGCCAATGCTCCCCGTGTCGAACAGCACCTGCCGTTGCAGATTCGTGATGTCAACTCGATCGCAATCGACGATCCCGAGCGTGCCGACACCCGATGCCGCCAGATACAAAGAGGAGGGCGACCCCAGCCCGCCCGCGCCAATAACGAGCACGCGAGCGTTCTTCAACTTCTCCTGCCCCGCCGCACCAATCTCGGCGAGCGACAGGTGCCGCCGATAGCGCTCGAGCTCCGGAGGGGAAAGGGGCATGACTCAGCCGACCACGTTGGGCCTGAGTTCCAGGTGCGTCGGGATCCGGAGGTCCTTTCGGGATCGCAAAAAACAGGACGTTTTTTCCGAAGCCTCCAGGGATGGATTCACGGCGGTCCCGAAAGGACCTCCGGATCTCGGCGCACCAGCCCGATCCCGAAAGGACCTCCCAATTCCGACGCGCCTGTCGTTCATTCCCTTAGCCCCCCGTCAGTGCGCAAATGACGTGCACTTCATCGCCAGAGTTGACGCGCTCGCCGAGCGTCGCGGCCTTCGTGTTGACGAAGAGGCGGATGTGCTGCCGGATGCGGTCCTGCTCGTCGATCATGCGAAAGCGCATACCGGGGAACCGGCGATCGAGGTCCGCGAGAATCTCGGCGACGGTCGCGCCGTTCGCTTGCGTCGATGCTGCGCCGTTTGTGTATGAACGAAGCGGACTCGCGATGCGAACGGTGCAGGGCATGGGAGCGGGCGCTCAGGGCGCGCAGGTGACGGAAAAGACCTGCGGCAGATGGCGCGCGACGCAGCGCCAGTTTTCACCGGCGTTCGCGCTCCCCCAGATTTCACCGTTCGTCGTGCCGAAGTAGAGGCCGATGGGTTTCCCGGCATCGGCGCACATCGCCTGGCGATACACGGTGAGCCACGCTTGCGAGCGCGGCAATCCCTTGTCGAGGCGCCGCCAGGATTCGCCCGCGTTCTTCGTCATGTAGACAGCGGGCTTGCCGTCGATTGCCGTCCGCGGCCAGACGGTGCTGCCGTCCATCGGAAATACCCAAGCGACGTCGGGATCTTTCGGATCGAGGACGATTGGAAAGCCGATGTCGCCGATCGTTTTCGGCATCGCCTTGCCGATCCGCTCCCAGCGCTTCGCCGGCCGGTCGATGCGATAGATACCACAGTGATTCTGGTGATAGAGGCGGTCCGGCTGCACGGGATGCATCGCGATCGAATGCGGATCGTGGCCGAACTCTGCGTCGGGCGTCGGCAGGAAATTTGCCTCGACACCGCCATTGAGCGGCGACCAGCTCTTGCCGGCATCGGTCGATTCAAAAATGCCGCCGACCGAGACTCCGAGATAGAGATGCTTCGCGTCGCGCGGATCGATGAGCACTGAGTGCAGCAGTTCACCGCCCGGCGTTCCGAATCCCGGCGCCCATTGCGGACGCATCGGATTGTCGTTGAACCCCGAGACCGGCTCCCACGTTGCACCGCCGTCCTCTGAACGGAAGAGTCCCGCGGGTGAACTCCCGGCGTACCAGGCGCCATTCTCCGTTGCGTGTCCCGGCGTCAGCCAGAATACAGCCTGAACAGCGCGTGCTTCCTGACCTTCCGCCGCTTTTCGGAACGCGGGTGGCTGCGTCGCCTCCTTCCAGGTGCGCCCGCGATCGGTCGACCGGAAAACGGTTGGACCGAGGTGGCCGGTCTTCGCCGCCATCAACACGACCTCGGGATCGCGCGGGTCGGCGACGATGTGATGGATCACGTGCCCGAGGAATTGCGGGCCGGAAAGCTTGAAGGAGCGGCGGCGCGCGTCCGGGCGCAGCGCGAATGCCCCCTTGCGGGTTCCAATCCAGAGCATTGCGGCCATACGCGGATGATACCCCCAAAAAGGGGACAGATTTATTTTCGCGGCTAGCCGCGTGCGGTGCGTAAAATCCCGCCCCACCCGAAAATAAATCTGTCCCCTTTTTGGGGTTGCAGCGCGCAAGGAGTTCTTCAATGGACGAGAAATTCGCCCGGCTCTCAGGTTTCATGTTCGCCGTTCTCTTCTTCTGTCAGACGGCGGGTGCCATGGATCTCAAACTCAACGACAAGCTGGCCCTGGTCACGGGCAGCACCGCGGGTATCGGCTACGCCTGCGCGCGCGGACTCCTCAAGGAAGGCGCTCGCGTCATCATCAACGGCCGCACACAAAAAGCGGTCGACGACGCGATTGCGCAGCTCAAGAGGGAAACCGGACGCACCGCGCTCGGCTTCGCGGGCGACATGTCGACGCCGGAGGCGGCCAACAAACTATTCGCTGCCTACCCAAGCGTCGCCATTCTCGTGAACAACGTCGGCTCGTTCCAGGCGAAGCCGTTCCTCGAAACGACGGACGCGGACTGGGAAGGCCTCTTTCAGTTGAACGTCATGAGCGGGGTGCGCCTCTCGCGCCTGTATCTTCCTGGCATGAAGGCGCGCAACTGGGGCCGCGTGATCTTCATCTCTAGCGAAAGCGGGCTGCAGATCCCGGTCGAGAGCATCCACTACGGCATGACGAAGTCCGCGGAAATCTCGATCGCGCGCGGCCTCGCGGAGCTCATGGCTGGCACGAACGTCACCGTGAACAGCGTTCTGCCGGGCCCGACGAAGTCGCGGGCGCTCAACACGTTCGTTGACCGCGCGGTCGAGCAAGGCGCCAATCGCGAGGAACTCGAAAAGAAGTTCTTCACCGATTTCCGGCCGACCTCGCTCATCAAGCGCTTCGCCGAGCCGGATGAAGTGGCCTCGCTCGTCGTCTACGTCGCAAGTCCGTTGTCGTCCGCGACGACCGGCGCCGCCTTGCGGGTCGACGGAGGGGTCGTCAAGAGCGCTTTCTAGTATTCTTCGTATCCTCCTATGGATGCGCTCTCCGAAGTCCTGAAGGCCATACGCCTCGACGGCGCGATGTATATCAACGCGACGTTCACCGAGCCGTGGTGCGTCGAGGCGCACTTCGGGCTCGCGACCGCCGCTTCGAATCTTCCGGCGTCGGATCACATCGCTTACTTTCACGTGCTGGTCAAGGGCCGCTGTCTCTCGCGTCTTGTCGACGAGAGCGAAGCGGTCGAAGTTTCGGCCGGCGACGTGCTCCTGTTCCCGCACGATGACCTGCACCTCCTCGGCAGTCATCTCGACAGAAAGCCGACGCGGCGCGAGAACTCGATCGGGAAGCTCCCGGAGAGCGGGGTCATCCACCTTCGCCACGGCGGCGGCGGCCCAGCGACGCAATTTGTCTGCGGTTACCTCGCCTGCGACCGGCGCATCTGCCGGCCGCTCATGAATGCGCTGCCGCGCCTCATGCGCGTGTCGCTCGGCGAAGAGGGCGAGCGCAGCTGGCTGCTGCAGCTCCTCGATGTCGGTCTTCAGCAGTCGAGACAACAGGGCCCGGGCGCGCGCTCGATGCTCGCGAAGCTCTCCGAGCTCATGTTCGTGGAAGCGATGCGCCGTTACGCCGATACGCTGCCGCCCGGACAGAAGGGCTGGCTCGCGGGCCTGCGCGACCCGCAGGTCGGCCGCGCGCTCACGCTCCTGCATTCGCGGGCCGCCCATCCCTGGAGCGTGGAAGAGCTTGCGCGCGAAGTGGCGATGTCGCGCTCGGCGCTCGCGGACCGATTCGTCGACCTCATCGGCGAGCCGCCGATGCAGTACCTCACGAGCTGGCGGCTCGCACTTGCCGCGCAGGCGCTCAGGACCGGCAACGAAGCGATCGCGCGCGTCGCGGAGCGCTTCGGCTATGAGTCCGAGTCATCCTTCAACCGCGCATTCAAGCGGGAGTTTGCAGTACCGCCGGCAACCTGGCGTAAGCAGGGCGCAAACGGTCCTCAGCCGCGCTCAACGTAAGATCGAAAAGCTCACGCTGCAGTAGGCTCCCGCCGACGCGCGAGATGACCGTGCGCAGCGCGCCGCTTGCCGCGCCGAATGCGCCCAGCGTGTACGACTCGATGCCATGCAGCGCCGGGAGCGTCGTCTTGCGCGCGGTGCGCAGCGAACACGGACGCAGGTACGGACCCTTGGAAATCCGGTCCGCGAGCTCGCGAGCACGCTGCAGCTGGCCGGCGCGGAAGTAAGTCATGCCGGCGAGCACGTCAAAGTACACCCAGAAACCCGGCGTCATATTGCGCGCCCAGGCGTCGGCAAGCCGCTTCCAGCCGGCCCCGAAGTCGACGCCCGCGATGTCGAGCCGCCAGGCTAGGTCCGCGGCGTCCGCCGAAGCACTCGCGCCGCTCTCCGCCAGAGGCATCAATTCCTGATCGAGCGTATCGACACTCTTTTGCACCTGGCCGTTCTCGAGCTCGTTGACTGCGAGGTGCCAGGCGATGTGTGAATCGAGCCTGCCGCCGACGCGCCAGGCCGACTCACGCTCGCGCAGGATGCGCGCGGCCGTCGCATAGCGGCGCTGGGCACCGAGCGCATGCGCCAGTGTATGCAGGGTCATGGGATTTCGAGGCTCGAGTCGCAGGGCATCGTTCGCCAGCGACTCGCCGCGCACCGGGTCGCCGGCCTCCGTGGAACCAAAGGCAAAGAGTGCGACCACGATATCGAAGCCGGGCTCGTCGATTGACCAGGCCTTCAAGGCCCGCTCAGCCACGGTACGCAGGTTCAGCCGCCGGCCGAGGAAGAACCAGCAGGACTGCGCCAGGCGCAAGGCGAGCAAATCAGCGGGCTCTTGTGCGCTGATGGTCGAGTAGAGCTGCGCTGCCAGCAAAGGGCGATGACGCAGCCAGGCATCCGCGGCATCGAGATGCATGCGTTCGTGTACGCTGGCGCCAGCCGCATGGGACCTCGCCGCATCGAGAGCCCGCTGCAAGTCGGGAAAGGCGGCAATGTCCTTGGCAATCACGCCCTTGGCGAGGGCCAACAGGTGGCCGGGAAGGAAGTCGGAATGGTCCGCAAGGAGCGCATCCAGGGCGCCGGCGGGTTCGGGGGCGCCGCGCAGGTACCCATCGCGCAGAGCGGCATAGGCCGCAGCTGCTTCGGGATCTCCGTAAATGGGGAAGTCCAGTTTCATGGCGCGCAGTATTCCGTCCGCCCGGATTGCGGAACATGACCGGCACGCCGGGCCTCTTGACCGGGACTCCGGGACGTCAAAAACTGCGGTCGGGGGAACCTCCAATGACACCAAATACCGACGAAAGACTGATCAGCGAAGCGCTGACGCCCTTGACCGCATCCAGCGATACATCGCGCATGGCAGACGGCGGACCGGGGCTGCCTGGCTCATTTACCTGGCGCGGCAAACCGCTCGCCGTGAAATCGGTGCTGCGCACCTGGAGCGATACCGGTCCGTGCCGCAACGGGAGCGATGAGCGCTACGTGCGCAAGCACTGGTTCGAAGTGCTCACCGACGATGGTGTCGTGATGAAGGTGTATTTCGACAGGCAGCCGCGCGGCGGGATGAAGTCGCCGCGCTGGTGGCTCTTCAGTCTGGCTGGCGAACGGGGAGCATCCGAATGACAAGAACGAACGGCATCGCGCGGCGCGAATTCCTGAAGTCGACGGGCATCCTGACGGGCCTCCTTGCGGTAGGGAGCCCCCTCGCGCTGCTTGCGCCATCCCGGACCTGGGCAGTGGACCTCACGTCGCTCACGAGCGAAGAAGGCGCGAGCCTTTTGATGGTGACGCGAACAATTGCTGTCCACGACAAGCTCGAGGACGCGGCCTATGCGCTCGTCGTCCAGTCGGTCGACGCGGACTGCGGCAAAGACGACGCGACTCGCAAGCTCGTCAAGGATGGCCTGGCGCGCCTCGGCACTACATTCGCGAAGGCGAACGAAAGCGAACGCGTCGGTGCGCTCAAGACGATCGAATCAACGCCCTTCTTCCAGACGATGCGCTACAAGACGATCAGCACGCTTTATGCGAGCCCGCTCGCGTACGCGCATTTCGGCTACGAAGGCGAGGCGTTTTCGAAGGGCGGCTATCTCGCGCGTGGCTTCAACGACCTGCGCTGGTTGCCGGACGTGCCGCTTGCGGACAGCGGTCCGGTTCCAGGTCAGGGTTGAGATCGGGGAGCACGCAACATGGCAGCGATCGATCTCAACGACGCGAGCGCAATCGTCATCATCGGCTCCGGCGCGGGCGGTGGCACGCTCTCGCATGAACTCACACGGCGCGGCTTCAAGGTCGTGCTCCTCGAGGCCGGTCCGCGGCTGTCGCCGCAGATGTTCTCGCAGAACCCGGGCGAAGCCTTCGGCCAGTTGACCTGGCTCGAGCCGCGCACGACGAGCGGTACGTGGGGTGTCACGAAGGATTTTCCGACGCTGCCGGTGTGGATTGCGAAGTCGGTTGGCGGTACCACCGTGCATTGGACCGCGGCCACGCCGCGGCTGCAGCGCACGGAGCTCAAGGGCCGCACGAACTATGGCGAGATCGCCGGCACTTCGCTCGTCGACTGGCCGATCGAGTATGACGAGCTCCTGAAGTACTACCAGATCGCGGAGAAGCGGCTTGGCGTGACACGGCGCAACGGCAATCCCGGCATGCCGGCGTCGAGCAACTTCAAGGTGATGTACGCCGCTGCGAAAAAGCACGGTTACAAGCGCGTGCACACGGCCTACATGGCCATCAACACAACGGTGCGCGATGGCCGGGGCCTTTGCATCCAGCAGGGCTTCTGCGCGCAGGGCTGCAAATCGGCAGCCAAGTGGAGCACGCTTTACACCGAGATTCCGAGCGCCGAGGCGACCGGCAATCTTGACCTTCGCATCGAATCGCGTGCCCTTCGCATCGAGCACGGCGCCGACAAGCGCGTGAACGCGGTCGTCTACCGCGACAACAAGGGCCAGGAGCAGCGGCAGAAGGCGAAGCTCGTCTGCGTCGCCTGCAACGCCATCGAGACGCCGCGGTTGCTGCTCCTCTCCGAATCCGCGCAGTTTCCGAAAGGGCTCGCGAATGCCTCGGACCAGGTCGGGCGGAACTACGTCCACCACATCACGGGCTTCATCTGGGCGACCTACGACAAGCCGATCCACTCCTGGCGCGGCGCTACGCTCGCGGGGCTCATCGAGGATGAGTTGCCGCACAATCCGAAGCGCGGCTTCTCCGGCGGCTATCACTTCGAACTGATCGCGCTCGACTTGCCATCGCTCCCGGTCGCGGGCCTGCCGTATGGCTGGGGCCGTGACTGGTCGTCGTTCCTTGAGGATTATCGCAACATGACGGGGACCTTCATCAACGGCGAAGACATGCCGCGGGCGAACAATCGCATCACGCTCAACCCGACTGTGAAGGACTCCTTCGGCCTGCCGGTGGCGCACGTGCACGTCGACGAGCACGACAATGACAAGGCGATGCGCAAACATGCGCAGATGCAGGCGAAAGCGATGTACGAAGGGCTCGGTGCGAAGCGCGTCGTCATCGGCAACACGCCGCCCGCGACTCATAACATGGGCAGCGCCCGCATGAGCAAGGATCCGCGCGATGGCGTCGCGACCGGCTCGGGGCAGACGCACGACATCCCGAATCTTTTTATCTCGGATGGCAGCGCATTCTCCTCGTCCGGCTCCGCGAATCCGACACTCACGATCGTGTCGCTCGCGTTGCGGCAGGCGGACTTCATCGAGCGCGGCCTCAAAGCGGGCACGATCTGAGCACGATGCGCGTCGTCGAGACCGTCGAACCGGGTGGGCCGGAGGCGCTCGTCGTGCGCGAGCGGCCGATGCCGGAGCCGGGCGCCGGCGAGGTGTTGATTCGCGTTGCGGCCGCGGGCCTCAATCGCGCGGATCTCCTGCAGCGTCGCGGCCTCTATCCGCCGCCGGCCGGTGCGCCGTCGTGGCCGGGCCTCGAAGCTGCGGGAACCGTTACGGCCGTCGGCGCCGACGTGCGCGATCCCAAAGTCGGCGACGAGGTCTGTGTCCTGCTTGCAGGCGGCGGTTACGCGGAGTTCTGTGTTGCGCCGGCGGTGCTGTGCCTGCCGGTGCCTGAAGGTCTCACGCTGGTGGAAGCGGCATCGCTGCCGGAAGCGTATTTCACCGTCTGGAGCAATCTGTACGAGTTCGCGCATCTGAAAAGCGGCGAGACCGTGCTGGTGCACGGCGGCAGCAGCGGCATCGGCGTCACGGCCATCCAGCTCGCGACGGCACTTGGCAGCCGTGTAATCGTCACGGCGGGATCGAATGACAAATGCCGCTTCTGCGAGCGGCTCGGCGCGGCTGCGGCGATCAACTATCGTTCGACGGATTTTGTCGCTGCCGTGCAGGATCTGACCGAAAAGCGTGGGGTCGACGTGCTGCTCGACATGGTGGGCGGCAGCTATTTCACGCGTAATGTCGCCGCGCTCGCGCCGGAAGGGCGGCTTGTGATCATCGCGACGCAGGACGGCATGAAAGGCGAGCTCGACCTGCGCACGTTGATGGTGAAACGCATCGTCGTGACCGGCTCGATGCTGAGACCGCGCGACGTCGACTTCAAACGCCGGATCCGGGACGCGCTGCTGCAGCACGCATGGCCGCTCATCGCCAACGAGCGGCTGAAGCCGGTAGTCGATCGCGTGTTCTCGTTCCAGGAGGCGGCCGCGGCGCACGCCTACATGGAAAGCGGCACGCACACCGGCAAGATTGTTCTCGAATTCCGGGAGGCGGGCGCCGCATGATCGACGGTCTGATCGATTACAGCGGCTACTCGCGCTCCCAGCTCTTCGATGCGATCCAGCACATTGATCGCGCGCGCTATCCCGTGAATCTTGCAAATCTGGAACGGGAACTCGCGGTGCGGCCGCCGGATCCGGCGCCACCGCCGCCAAAGGCAGTGCCGGTGGAAATCGACCACTGGAATTGGGGAGCGTTTCTGCTTCCGGTGCCCTGGGCGATACGGACTCGCGCGTATACAGCCCTCTGGACCATGATCCCGCTCTTCGGCCAGGTCTTCTGGTTCTATGTCGGGGCCCGCGGCAACCGCTGGGCCTGGCAGAGCGGCAGCTGGCAATCGCTTGATCATTTCAAGCGTGTGCAACGGCGCTGGTCGATCGCGGGAATCATCGTCCTGATTCTTTCCCTGGCACTGAGCGGCTTGGCGGCGAAGACGTTGATCGACGTCAATCGGTCCACGGCACGTGCGGCCGCGTTCGAACTCATCAGCAAGAACGAAGAAGCGGTACATGCGCTCGGAGCACCCGTCAAGCTTGCAGGCGGCCTCGTCGTTGGCAAGGTGATCACCTCAAAGGGAATCGAAATCGAGGCGCACCTCACGTTCAACGTTGAGGGCACGAGGCGCAAGGGCACCGTGACCGCCGACGGCAAGAAGAGCGGCAGGCAATGGGTCTTCGAGAAGCTGAGCGTCGCCGTCGAGCATCGCGACGAGCCGATCGAACTCGTGCCGGCCAAGCCAACGTAATCGCGGCCGGTCCAGCATGCTTGCGCGAACTTTCACGCTGCTTCTCGGCCTTGCTTCGATTGCGGGCGCCGCTGATACATCACTCACTACATTGTCTGAGCAGTCCGGCTTCACGCGGACCGGCCGCTACGATGAGGTCGAGCGCTTGTGCAAGGCGTTCGCTTCGCGCTGGTCGAGCCAGGTGAAGTGCTTTCAGTTCGGCACGACACCGGAGGGCCGACCGATGCTGGCGCTCGCCGCATCGGCGGATGGCGCGACCATGGCATCGGGTGCGCGGGATCGCAAGCGCACCGTCGTGCTGATGCAGGGCGGGATCCACGCGGGCGAGATTGACGGCAAGGACGCGGGATTTCTGGCGCTCCGCGAAATTCTTGAAGGTACGGCTGCACCGGGCGTACTGAAGAAGGTCACGTTCGTCTTCGTGCCAGTCTTCAACATCGACGGTCACGAGCGCTTCGGCGCCTGGAACCGCCCGAACCAGCGCGGCCCGGTCGAAATGGGCTGGCGTACGACGGCTCAGAATCTGAACCTCAACCGCGATTACACGAAGGCGGAAGCGCCGGAGATGCGGGCCATGCTGCGTCTCCTCGACGATTGGGATCCGCAAGCCTACGCGGACCTTCACGTCACGGACGGCGCGGACTTCGAACACGATGTTTCCGTTACCATCGGGCCGGAGGAAGACGGCGATCCCGTCATCGCGGCGCTTGCGGCCGGCGTGCGCGATGAGCTGTGTCAGCGTCTCAACAAGCAGGGATCGCTCGCGCTCAATTTCTATCCCTCGTTCGACCGTGACGACGATCCCGCGTCGGGCTTCTCGCGTCAGCCGACGCTGCCGCGCTATTCAAACGGCTACTGGGGCGTGCGCAACCGCATCGGGATCCTCCTCGAAACGCATTCGTGGAAGGACTACCCGACACGCGTACGGATCACACGAAATTTCATCGTCGACCTGCTCGAGCTCGCGGCGGAGCGCGGCGATCAATGGCAGCGGCTCATTCGCACCGCCGATGAGGGCAGCTCGCATGTATCGGGCGCCCCGGTGCCGTTTGCCTTCGTCAACACGAATGCGACGCGCATGATCGATTTTCGCGGTTATGCCTATACGCGGGAGCCCTCGCCGATCTCCGGCATGCTGGTCACGCGCTACGACACGACGAAACCGGTGATGTGGCACGTGCCTTTGCACGACGAGGTCAGGGCAACGTTCGCCGTCGATCCACCCATCGGGGGCTATGTGATCCCGCCGTCGGTCGCCGAGTGGCTCGCCGATCGCTTGCGCCTGCACGGTATTCGATTCGAAAGACTGACTTCGTCCCGCGATGGACTGCGGATCGAGGCGTGGCGTGCGACCAAGGTCACGCTCGCGACCGAGAGTTTCGAAGGGCGTGTTGCGACGACACTCGAAGGCGCCTGGCGAGTGGAACAGCACGACCTGCCCGCGCAATCGCTTTTCGTCCCGATCGCACAGCCGAATGCGCGTCTCATCATGGCACTACTCGAACCACAGGCGCCGGATTCGTACGCAAGCTGGGGCTACTTCGCAACCGCGTTCGAGCAGAAGGAGTACGTGGAGTCGTACGTCGCCGAACAATATGGACGAGAGCTCCTGGAAAAAGATCCGGCGCTCAAGGCCGAGTTCTACCGCAAGCTTGGATCAGACCCCGTATTCGCGCGCGATCCGAAGGCGCGGCTCGACTTCTTCTATCGGCACGAGCCGTCCTGGGACCAGAGCTACAACCTCTATCCGGTGTATAGGGTCGATCAGCGGCCGTAAAGGAGAGCCGCGATACCTGGCGTCAGGGCTCGATGACTTTCACCAAGCGTGCCTCGTAGCTGCGGAGGATTGATTCGAGCATCGGAGCAGGGCAGAGCAGCGCGCACTTCGTGAGACCGTCGGCGATCGCCGCCTCCGGCGCCGTGACGGCGACCCATCGACCTTCGACGGCTTCCCCGGTCGTCCCACGATAGAAGCCCTGATGCTCGCGCGGCGATCCTTCGAATCGCGGCGCGCTCACGGCCAACGCGGCATTGGCGAGTTCCATCGGCAGAATCGCGCCGGCAGCCGAACGCACGAGCACCGTGCGTGGCATGTCACCAAACACGCGCAGATCTCCGCCAGCATTCACAAGCCCACTGCGGCATCCTTGCGCCAGAATCGCGTCGACCGCGCGATCCACTGCAAAACCCTTGGCGATGCCGCCGAGATCGATCATGAGCGGGGCGCAACGCGTCACCGTGGGGTCTTCGCCGAGCACGAGTGCGGACAGGCGACCGGCCCGCTGTGCGAGGCATGGATCGAAAAGGCCCTCGCTGGCCGCATGCAGATCGTGGCATAGGCGCAGCAAACGCCAGGTCCAAGCATGGACCGGTAGGGGCTCATTCTCGGGCGCGCGGGCGATTCGCTGCAGGTCACCGTCGGGCGCCGTCGGGTGCATAAGCGCGGCGACCAAATCGACAGCAGCGTATGCCGCTGACAGTCCCGCTTGCGCCGTTCCGGCGTCGGATGCCTCCACTCCGATGGCGAGTAGCGTTCCCAGCGCAGGCCTAACTCGCTGATCAATATGGAATTGTGACTGGTGCTCGACCATTCGTAGTGCAAACACAAATGCGAATCATTATCATTACGAAAACTCGGCTGGTCAGGGATCCTAATGAATTTCGCGGCTTGTTACCCATCGCCTTCACGCTGGGCTTCCGCTATATCGGCTTCGCTCGCTGCCGTCGTTCTCTCAGGATGTCCCGCTTCGAGCGGTGGCGGCGGTGACCCGCCATCGCCTGCGCCTCTGACGCCCGCTGCCGAACTCGGCGAGCTGATCTTCCACGATGTGAGCCTCTCCGCGAGCGGGAGCCTCTCGTGCGCAAGCTGCCACGACCCGGACAATGCATTCTCGGCGCCACCGGGCGGCGGCGCGGTGCCGCTCGGCGGACCGCGACTCGACGCGCCGGGATTTCGGAACGCCCCCTCGCTCAAATATCTCACGCGCAATCCCGCGTTCTTTTTCGACGACGAAGGCACGCCGACCGGCGGTTTCGACCGCGACGGCCGCGCCGACTCATTGGCGATCCAGGCGCGCCGCCCATTCCTCTCCGCGCACGAAATGGCGAATGCGTCGGTTGCCGACGTCGCGATGAAGCTGAGCCAGGCCGCCTACGCCGACTCGTTCCGCGCGCTATTTGGCGCGGATATCTTTTCGACGCCCGATGCCGCCTTCGACCGTGCGCTCTTGGCGCTGCAAAAATATCAGCAGGAGGACGTTGGCGAGTTTGCGTCCTATACGAGCAAGTACGACGCCTTCCTCGCCGGGCGCGTCGCCTTCTCCGCGCAGGAGCTGCGTGGACTTGCGCTCTACAACGATCCGACGCGGGGCAACTGCGCCGGCTGCCACCCGAACAGCCGCGGTCCGAACGGCGAGCCGCCGCTTTTCACCGACTTCACTTACGACAATCTCGGCGTTCCCCGCAATCCGGATATTCCGGCGAATGCGGATCCGCAGTATTTCGACCTTGGCATCTGCGGTCCCGACCGCACGGACATTGTTGGCGATCATCCGGAACTCTGTGGTGCCTTCAAGGTGCCGACCCTGCGAAACATCGCACTGACGGCGCCGTACTTTCACAACGGCCGCTTCGCAACGCTGCGCGAGACACTCGAGTTCTACGTGCGGCGCGATACGCATCCGGAAGAGTTCTATCCACTCGACGCGGGCGGACAGCCGATCAAGTTCGACGATCTTCCCGATGCATACCAGGCGAACGTCAACACGACGGAAGTGCCCTACAACCGCCGCGCGGGCGATGTGCCGGCCCTGGGCGACAGCGACATCGAAGACGTGATCGCCTTCCTGAATACATTGACCGACGGATTCCAACCCTGAGGATGACCTGATGCCCACCCCGACCAAGGTTTCGGCAGGCGCTGCCTTGCTTGCGATCATGCTGGCCTCTGCCGCCCAGGCGGTAACACCGGACGAACTCGAAGTGAAGCTCGCTGCACTTGCAGCGCAGGTGACGCAGTTGCAGGCGGAACTCGTGGAGCTCAAAGCGCAGAAGGCTCCGGCCGCGACTGCCGCAACAACGCCGGTCTCGGACGTGAGCACGCCGGTCACCGCGCAGGCGACGGAACCGGAATCGAAAGTCGACTGGTTCGGTTATGGCGAGCTCAACTACTCGCGCCTCACGGGCGACAGCTCGGCGACCACCGCAGATGTCGCACGCTTCGTGCTCGGGGCCAGCTACCGGTTCGATGACAAGACGCGCTTCGTCAGTGAACTCGAGCTCGAACACGCGGTGTCATCGGCGGACGATCCCGGTGAAGTGGAAGTGGAGCAGGCCTATATCGAGCGGCGACTTGGCGAGCGGACGTTTGCGAAGATCGGTCTTTTCCTTATCCCGGTCGGCATGCTGAATGAGAACCACGAACCGACCCGCTACTACGGTGTGTTCCGCAATTCCATCGATACAGCCATCATTCCGACGACCTGGCGTGAAGGCGGCGTCGGTGTGCAGGGCAATACCGAGGGCGGGCTGCGCTGGGATGCCGGCATCACCACGGGCTTCAATCTCTCGAAGTGGGATGCGACGTCGACCGAGGGTCTCGAGGAGCCGCTCGGATCGATTCACCAGGAGCTCGCACTCGCCGCGGCGGGCGACCTGTCTGGATTCCTTGCGCTCAACTACACGGGCGTGCCGGGCCTGAGGCTCGGGGTCTCGGTCTTTTCCGGCGATTCCGCACAGGGCCAGCCGGGCTTCGACAACAACCGCGTGACTCTCTGGGAAGCGCACGCCCGGTGGAACCCGGGCAACTGGGATCTTTCAGCGCTCTACTCGCGCGGCCACATTTCGAACACGGCGCCCATCAACCTCACGTTCGTCGGCAATCCCGCCCTGATTCCGGAGAGCTTTTTCGGCTGGTACGTCGAGGCCGCCTATCGGGCGACGCTGCGCAACGAATGGATGCTTGCGCCGTTCGCGCGCTATGAACTCTTCAACACCGCTTCCAGCTATGCTGCGCTCGGTGCCGGCCTCACGCCCGATCCGCTCGACGATGAGAAAGTGCTCACGGCCGGACTCAATCTGGAGATCGCGCGCGGGGTCGTGCTCAAGCTCGACTACTTGCATTTCGATCGTGACGACGAAAACGACCGCTTCGATCTCGGCGTCGGCTACCAGTTCTGAGGAGGCGCACGCGACATGAGCCGGTTCGGACATCCTGTGCTCTGGCAATCGGTCGCCGTTGTCGCGGCGGCGGCACTGCCGGCGCAAGTGACGATCGCCGCGACATATCTCACGACCGAGAACGCCCAGCGCGCACTCTTTCCCGAAGCGGACTCCTTCGATGTCCTCTTGCTGGCGCCGACGAGTGAACAGCGGCAGGCGATTCTGAAGATAGCCGGTCCGCAGGCGCCGCATGGCAACCTGCAAGCGTGGACGGCGCGCCATGGCGATGCAGTCGTTGGCTACGTATTCGTAGACGAGGTCGTCGGCCGGCAGGATTTCATCACCTACGCCGTCGGCATCGACGCCGCGGGCAAGCTCCGGCCGGTCGAAATCCTTGAATATCGCGAGAGTCATGGCGGCGAGATCCGCAACAAGCGCTGGCTCGCGCAGTTCAGCGGACGGAGCGCGCAGGGCGAGCTGCGATTTCGCACGGACATCAAGAATATCGCCGGCGCGACGCTTTCTTCCGAACACGTCACCGCCGGCGTGCGCCGCATCCTCGCGCTCTGGGAAACCCTGGTAAAGCCGGCCGCGGGCGGGAGCGCCTGAGCCGTGCGTTCATCGCCCACTTGGTTTCGTGCGACGGTGCACTCGAGCTTCGGCGCGCTGTGGCTGGTCGGCGCCGCCGTATTCGTACTCAAGCACTTCTTTCGAACAACGACGGAATTCGGCACGGCGCAGCATCCCTGGCAGCCGAAGCTCCTCGTCGTTCACGGCATCATCGCGGTGTTCGTGACTTTTCTGTTCGGGTGGATTTCAGGCGATCACGTGAGTGCCACCTGGGGGCGCGGCGTCGATCGCATGAGCGGCCTGTGGCTCATCGGCCTCATCACATCGCTCATCGTCACCGGCTTTGCCGCGTTCTTTCTTGTGGACGACGCCGTGCGCTCGTGGAACGGGACGTTGCACGAGATACTCGGTCTCCTCCTGATGCTGCCGTGGATCGCGCACATTCTGTGGGGCCGCGTACGACGGCGCTAGGAGTCCGCGTCGAGTCGATAGCCGACGCCCTGCTCTGTGAGAAGCAGCTGCGGATCGGTGGCGTCGTGCTCGAGTTTTGCGCGCAGCTGCCCCATGTAGATTCTGAGGTAATGCGCGTCTTCGGCGTGTGAGGGCCCCCAGACTTCGCGCAGCAGATGGCGATGGGTCAGCACCTTCCCGGCATTGCGGGCGAGCTCCGCGAGCAATCGGAATTCCGTCGGCGTGAGGTGAATGTCGGCGCCGCCCCGGGTCACGCGCCGATGCTCCAGATCGATCAGCACGCCGTGTCCGCCGACCGTCGCGTCGGTCGATGCCCCGCGGTTGGCATGACGCCAGGCGGCCCGGATCCTCGCCAGGAGCTCGCTTGTGCCGAACGGTTTCACGAGATAGTCGTCAGCGCCGGCATCGAGCGCCGCGACCTTCGTGTCCTCCAGCCCGCGCGCGCTGATCACGATGATTGGAGTCGTTGTCCAGGATCGCAGCCGTTTCACCACCTCGATGCCGTCAAGGTCCGGCAATCCAAGGTCGAGCAGGATAACGTCCGGCCGGTGCGCGGCTGCTTCGGCGAGGCCGCGCTGCGCCGTTTCACTCTCGTGCACGTCATAGCCGCTCTCGGCGAGCGCGTTTCTCAAGAATCGCCGGATTTGCGGATCGTCTTCGATGATCTGCAGGCGCGGCTTCATTCCGACTTCGCAGGCGGTTCAGCGCCGCGGGGAATCGATACGCAGAATGCGGCCCCGCCGCCCGGCCGGTCTTCGACCCAGACCCGGCCCTCGTGGAGCGAGGCGATCGCCTGGCAGAGAGCGAGGCCGAGTCCGACTCCGCCCTGCGCGGGTTCAACCGCCCCGCGAAAGAACTTCTCGAAGATTCGCTGGTGATCGATCTCGGGCACGCCGGGGCCGCGATCAAGCACACGGACGAGAATGTCCCGGGCGTCGGCGCTCGCTGTAACTTCGATCGGCGTGTCCGGCGGAGTGTGACGTGCCGCATTCTCGAGATAATTCTGCAGGAGCTGCTCGAAGAGCCGGCCGTCGACCTGAAGGAGCGGTAGATCGGCTGGAATCGCTACGCTCACCTCGCGGCCCTTGAGCACGGCTGCAAGCCGGTTGCGGACGCCGCCGATCATCTCGCCGAGCGGAATCCACTCCTTGCGCAGATCGGCCCGCCCGGAAGTGAGCCGGGCCATGTCGAGGAGGTCCGAGGTCATTCGCGACATGCGCGTCGCCTCGTCCGCAATGGTCGCGACCAGTTCGCGCGCAGCCGGCGAGGCGAGGCCACGATCATTTTCAAGCAGCGCGCTCGCCGAGCCGACAATCGCGGCGAGCGGCGTCCTCAGATCATGCGACAGTCCGGATAGAAGCGCGTTGCGAAGATCTTCAGCCTGGATGGCAAGCTCCGCATCGCGCGCGTGCTGCATAAAATAAACCCGCTCGCAGGCGATGGCCACCTGCCGTGCGTAGGCATCGAGCGTGCGGCGCGGCTCCGGCAGCAGCAGGCGCCTGAGACTGGTTGGCCGGATGGCAAGCACGGCGAGCGAAATGGCCGTCGAACGCGCCGGAACGTAGTGCACGTCGCCCGATGGCAGCGTGTCGGTGCCGACACCAGCCGGTTCGCCGTGATCGAGCACCCAGCGCGCCAGCGATTCATCGAAGGTGGCGAACGTGCGCTGCATGCCCGGCGTGCGAATCTGCGCGAGCGGTGACGATTCGGTGCGCGCGAGGAAAGCGACGTCCGCGTCGAAGGCGTTGGCAACGCTGTTGCACGCAAGCTCCGCGATGTCGGGAATGGTATGCGCAGCGAGCAAGGCCTCAGTGAACTCGGCAAGTACAACCGCACGTTCTTCGCGCTGCAAGGCTATCCGTGTCTGCCGGCGGGTGCGCGAAGCGAGCTCGCCGATCAGGAGGCCAACGACGAGCAGCGCGATGAACGTGAGCACGTCGTCGACCAGGTCGATGTGCAGCGAGTATCGCGGCAGCGTGAACAGGTAGTTGAAAGTGAGGCCCGCGAGCAGCGCCGCCATCGCGGCCGGAGTGCGGCCGAGATACAGGCCCACCAGCACGACCGCCAGCAGGTAGACCATCACGAGGCCGGCCGCCGGTACTTCAGGGTACAGCGGCAGGGCGACTGCGGTTGCGAGCCCGACGATGAGAGCGGCCACCGGAAAGCGCCGCCAGCGAATCCGCCACTTGTAATCCGGCGCGAGTCCCGCGACCCCCGTCGCCGCGCCGCGATTGGCCATGAAATCGGCTGCAGGCGCCTGCGCCACGAGGTGCACTTCGAAGCCCTGCGCGTTCGTCACGAGGACATCGACCAGGGAGCCGGCAAGCCGACGCAGCCAATGCTGGCGCGTGGGCTTGCCGATCACGATGCGCGTGATGCCGCGCGACTTGGCGAAGTCGAGGATCGTGCGGGCGATCTCATCGGATCCAAGCGTGACGGTATCCGCGCCGAGCTGCTCGGCAAGCTTCAATGTCGCGAGCACGCGCTCGCGTGCCTCCGAGGGCAGGTGAGAAAGGCGGGGCGTTTCTATGTAAAGGGCCGTCCAGCGGGCATGCATTGCGGCCGCGAGCCGCGCCGCGGAACGTACGACGACGGGCGCCATTGCATCGGCGCCGACGCACACAAGTACGCGCTCGGCGACGCGCAGTGGCTCGCCGCCGCCTTCTCCCTTGCGCAGGGCCTGCAGTTCCGACTCGACGCGCGCCGCCGTCTCGCGCAGCGCGAGTTCGCGCAGTGCGACGAGGTTCGAGCGCTTGAAGAAATTCTCCGCAGCCCGTTCGGCGTGCGCGCCCCGGTAGATCTTGCCGGCGCGCAGCCGCGTCAGGAGTTCCTCCGGCGGTACGTCTATGAGTTCGACCTCGTCAGCGTCCGCGACAACGCGGTCCGGTACCGTCTCCCAGACCTGCACGCCGGTGAGTCTCACGATCTGGTCGTTGAGGCTCTCGAGGTGCTGGACATTGACCGTCGTGTAGACGTTGATTCCCGCCCCGATCAACTCCTCGATATCCTGCCAGCGCTTCTGGTGACGCAGCCCCGGAACGTTGGAGTGCGCGAGTTCATCGACCAGGAGCAGCACCGGATGGCGCTTGAGCGCCGCTGCGAGATCGAAATCCTGGAACGCCTTGTCCTGGTACGTGACGTCCTTGCGCGGCAGCTGCTCGAGGCCCTCGATGAGTGCGGCGGTCTCGCTGCGGCCGTGCGTTTCGACGAAGCCGACGACGACGTCGTGGCCCTGCGCGCGGAGCGTCTGCGCCTCGGAGAGCATCGCGTAGGTCTTGCCTACACCGGCGTTCGCTCCGAGAAAGATCTTGAGGCGGCCCCGGCGGCGCTTCTTTTCGGAGGCGCTGACGGCGGCGAGCAGTTTGTCCGGATCGGGTCGCCCCTCGGTCATCCCTAGAGGCTAGCGGAATCGAGCGCCATATTCAGCTCGAGCACGTTGACGCGCGGTTCGCCGAGAAAGCCGAGCCAGCGCCCTTCCGTGGAAGCGTCGATGAGCTTCTGCACCGCCTCGGTCGTGAGGCGACGGGCCCCGGCAACGCGTGCGAGCTGATACTCGGCCGCGGCGACGCTGATGTGCGGATCGAGGCCGCTCCCCGACGCGGTGACCAGGTCGACCGGTACCGGCGCGGTATTGCCGGGATCGGCGGCGCGCAATGCCTCGACGCGCTGCTTGACCGCATCGGTCAGCGCCGGATTCAACGGACCCTGGTTCGATCCCGAAGAGGCCGTGCCGTTGTAGGGTGCGGTGCCGGTCGCAGACGGCCGGCTCCAGAAGTACTTCGGATCGCTGAAGGCCTGGCCGATGAGCTTCGAGCCGACGGCCTTGCCGTCCTTCATGATGAGGCTCCCGGCCGCCTGGTCCGGGAACGCCACCCTGGCAATGCCGGTGATGACGATCGGATAGACGATGCCGAGCAGCACAGTCATCAGCAGCAGAAGTGTGACGGCGGGACGAATCAGGGCGCGCATGATGGCAGGCTCCTCAAATCCAGTTCGCGGCCGCGAGGCCGAGATCGATCAGTTTGATGCCGATGAAGGGCACGATGATGCCGCCGAGCCCATACACCAGAAGATTGCGGCGCAGGAGCACGGCGGCTCCGAGCGGGCGGTACTTGACGCCCTTCAGGGCGAGCGGAATCAGCGCGACGATGATCAGCGCGTTGAAAATGACCGCCGACAGGATCGCCGAGTACGGGCTCGCGAGCTGCATGATGTTGAGCGCGTTCAACTGCGGGTAGGTCGTCGCGAACGCCGCGGGGATGATCGCGAAGTACTTGGCGACGTCATTCGCGATGCTGAAAGTGGTGAGCGAGCCGCGCGTCATCAGCATCTGCTTGCCGGTTTCGACGACCTCGATGAGCTTCGTCGGATTCGAGTCGAGGTCGACCATGTTGCCGGCTTCCTTCGCCGCCTGCGTGCCGGAATTCATGGCGACCGCGACGTCCGCCTGCGCGAGCGCCGGTGCGTCGTTGGTGCCATCGCCCGTCATCGCAACGAGCCGGCCCTGTGACTGATGTTCGCGAATGAGCTTGAGCTTCGCTTCCGGCGTCGCCTCCGCAAGGTAGTCATCGACCCCGGCTTCCGCGGCGATCGCGGCCGCCGTGAGCTTGTTGTCGCCGGTGATCATGATCGTCTTGATGCCCATGCGGCGCAGTTCCGTGAAGCGCTCCTTGATGCCGCCCTTGACGATGTCCTTGAGTTCGATCACTCCCATCACACGCGGACCGTCGCTCACGAGCAGCGGGGTGCTGCCGCGGCGCGCGACCTGGTCGACCGTATCGGTGATGACCTTGGGAAGCTGCTGCCCTTGCGCCTCGATGTGCTTGCGGATGGCATCCGGGGCGCCTTTGCGCACCTGACGATCGCCGATATTGACGCCGCTCATTCGCGTGTGCGCTGAAAATGGCACGAACGTCGCGCCAAGTGCCGTGAGATTGCGCTCGCGGATGTTGTAGCGCTTCGCAAGCACGACAATGCTGCGTCCCTCCGGCGTTTCATCGGCAAGCGACGCGAGCTGCGACACGTCCGCAAGTTCCTGCTCCGTTGCGCCCGGCGCCGGAAGGAATGCCGCGGCCTGCCGATTGCCGAGGGTGATCGTGCCCGTCTTATCGAGAAGCAGCACGTCGACGTCGCCCGCGGCCTCGACGGCGCGTCCCGAGGTGGCGATGACATTCGCCTGCATCATGCGGCTCATGCCGGCGACGCCGATCGCGGACAGCAATCCGCCGATCGTCGTCGGAATGAGGCAGACGAGGAGTGCTATCAATGCCGTGATCGTGACCGGCGTGCCGAGCTTGGTGACCTCGACGCTGTAGATCGAGTAAGGGAGGAGGGTTGCCGTCGCGAACAGGAACACGAGAGTCAGCGCGACGAGGAGAATCGTCAGGGCGATCTCGTTCGGAGTCTTCTGGCGCTTGGCGTTCTCGACCATCGCAATCATGCGATCGAGGAAGGTCTCACCGGGATTGGCGCTGACGCGAATGATGATCCAGTCGGAGAGCACGCGCGTGCCGCCGGTGACCGAGGAGAAGTCGCCGCCCGATTCGCGGATGACGGGCGCGGATTCGCCGGTGATCGCGCTCTCGTCGACCGAGGCAGCGCCTTCGATGACCTCGGCGTCGGCCGGAATGATGTCGCCCGCTTCGACGAGCGCGATGTCACCTTTGCGCAAGGCATCGGCGCGCACCGACGACGGCGTCGCGCGCGCCTTGGCATTCGCGAGCTTCTTGGCGAATACGGTCTGCTTCAGCCCTCGCAGCGTCGCCGCCTGCGCCTTGCTGCGGCCTTCCGCGAGCGCCTCGGCGAAATTCGCGAAGAGCACCGTGAACCACAGCCAGATCGTGACCGCGAGAATGTACCAGGCAGGCGCTTCACCCGCGCCGCCGAGCGCCTGGATCCATAGGACCGTCGTGAAGATGCTGCCGACGTAGACGACGAACATCACCGGGTTGCGCCATTGCGTGCGCACATCCAGCTTGCGCAGCGAATCGAAGAGCGCCGGCACGACCAGCGCGCGATCAAACATGGAGAGCTTGCGATGCGTCATGGTTGTCACTCGTAAGATGGGCTCGATCAGTGCGCGGGCCAGAGCATCAGATGCTCGACGACCGGCCCAAGCGCGAGCGCGGGGACAAAGGTGAGGGCACCGACCAGCAGCACCGTGCCGATGAGCAGGGTCACGAACAGCGGTCCGTGCGTCGGCATGGTGCCGGTCGTGACCGGAATGCGCTTCTTGGCGGCGAGCGAGCCGGCGACCGCGAGCACGGCGACGATCGGCCAGTAACGGCCGAGCCACATGCAGATCCCAAGTGCCGTGTTGTAGAAGGGCGTGTTGACCGAGACTCCGGCGAACGCGCTGCCGTTGTTGTTGCTCGCCGAGGTGAACGCGTACAGGATCTCGGAGAAACCATGCGCCCCCGGATTCGCGATGGCCGCCTTGCCAGGGTCGACCATGACCGCGATCGAGGTGCCCACGAGCACGAGGAAGGGCATGACGAGAATCGCGACCGAGCTCATCTTCATTTCGAAGGACTCGATCTTCTTGCCCAGGTACTCTGGCGTGCGGCCGATCATGAGCCCGGCGATAAATACGCCAATAATCGCGAAGATCAGCATCGAATAGAGCCCGGTGCCGACACCGCCGAACACGACCTCGCCGAGCTGCATGTTGAAGAGCGGAACGAAGCCGCCGAGCGGCGTGTAGGAATCGTGCATGCTGTTGACGGCGCCGCAGGAGGTGCCCGTTGTCGACGTCGCAAAGAGTGCGGAAGCGCCGATGCCGAAGCGTGCTTCCTTGCCTTCCATGTTGCCACCGGGTTGCGTGGCGCTGGCCGTCTGATCGGCGCCGAGCGCGGTGAACTGCGGGTTGCCCCGCTGTTCGTTGTACTCGGCGACTCCCAGCATTGATACGAACAGGATGAGCATCGCCGCGAACACGGCCCAGCCTTGCCGCGTATCGCCCACCATGCGGCCGAACGTGTACGTGAGCGCGGCCGGTATGATCAGGATGGCGAGGATCTCGAGGAAATTGCTGAGCGGCGTCGGGTTCTCGTAGGGATGGGCCGAGTTCGCATTCGCGAAGCCGCCACCGTTGGTGCCAAGCTCCTTGATCGATTCCTGGGAGGCCATCGGTCCCATCGGCAGCGTCTGCGTCTGTGCCGCCTCGATCGTCGTGACGTCCTTGTACGCATCGAAGTTCTGGATCGCGCCCTGCGAGACGAGGACGAGCGCCAGCACCGCTGAAATCGGCAGCAATATATAAAGAGTGCAGCGCGTGAGATCGACCCAGAAGTTGCCGATCGACTTCGAGCTGTGCCGCGCGAGCCCGCGGATGAGGGCGATGGCAACGACAATTCCGGTGGCTGCCGACAGGAAATTCTGCACGGCCAGCCCCGCCATCTGGGTCAGGTAGCTCATCGTCGACTCGCCGGAGTAGCCCTGCCAATTGGTATTGGTGATGAAGCTGACGGCGGTGTTGAACGAAGAGTCCGGCGAGACGTTCGCGAACTTCTGCGGATTGAGCGGCAGCCACAGCTGCGCTCGCTGCAGCAGGTAGACGAGGAGTCCGCCGAGTGCGTTGAAGAGGATGAGCGCAAGCGCGTACCCCTTCCAGCCCATCTCCGCGGTCGAGTCGACGCCGCTCGCCCGGTAGAAGAAGCGCTCGACCGGTGCGCCAATACGCAGCGGCCAGATCGGCTTGCCCTCCATCACATTCGCGATGTAGAGACCGAGCGGCTTCACGCACAGAAGCAGCACGCCGAGCATGACGATGCACAGGATTACGGTCGCGGCGGTCATCAGAACTTCTCCGGCTTGAAGAGCGCGATCAGCAGGTAGACGAAGAGTCCAGCCGTGAAGAGCGCTGCGAGCAGCATGACCCAGTTCATTCGTTTCTCCCGAGCCGCGCGACCACCACGGTGATCCAGTACGTCACCGCAAGCAGCGCGACAATGCCAAACACGAATAACGCGTCCATAGACCCTCCAGGAAGTGGCAGGAGGCTATGCCTGCGCGTGTAAAGAAACTGTAGGTATTTGTACGGGGGATGGGGTTCGGTACCATCTGGCTCCTATGGCGGCAAGCGACAATCCACTCGATCTGCTGCGCCAGGCAGTTTCGCTTGAACGCTCGGGCCGGCTGGCCGAGGCGGAAGCGGTCTACATGCAGGTACTCGCGCGCTGGCCCGATTTGCCGGACACCTGGTACAACCTCGGGCTCCTGCAGCGCCGGACCGGCCAATTCGACAAGGCGCTGGCGTCGTACAGGGAAGCGCTTGATCGCGGCATCCGTCATCCAGAGGAAGTTCATCTCAACCGCGGTGTCATCTATTCCGATTGCTTGCGCGATGAAGAAGCCGCGGAGCAGGAGTTGAATGCGGCGCTTGCGATCAATCCCAACTACGTGCCGGCACTCTTGAATCTCGCGAATCTTCACGAGGATCGCGGGCGGCGCGCGCCGGCGATTGCACTCTATGAGCGAATCCTCGCGCTTGAGCCCGATTTTCCGGAGGCGCTTGCCCGCTATGCCAATCTGCAATCGATTACCAATGCAAGCGATCCGCTAATCGTTCGATTGCGAAGCGCGCTCGTGAGTCCCACGGCGACAGACGCGGACAAAGCGACCCTGGGCTTCGCACTCGGCAAGGCGCTCGATGGCTGCGCAAAGTACGATGCGGCGTTCGAGGCATATGCCGCCGCGAACCGGCACAGCCAGGCAAGCGCGGGACTGCGGGCGCGGCGCTACGATCGCAAGCAGCACGAGCAATTCGTCGATCGCTTGATCGAGGTGTTCGCGCCCGGGCGCATCAAGCCCGCGGCCGCGACTCGTTCCGCGCCGCCGATTGTCATCTGCGGAATGTTCCGCTCCGGATCCACGTTGACCGAGCAGGTGCTAGCTGCTCATGCTCGCGTGACTGCGGGTGGCGAGATCGACTTCCTGCCGAATCTCGTGCGCACCCGCCTCGCGCCGTTTCCCGAGCGACTGCTGCAGACATCCACGGCCGAGCTCGAGTCGTTCGCGGCCGAGTACACAGACACGCTGGCACGGCTGTTCCCAGGCGCCGAGCGGATCACGGACAAGCGTCCCGACAACTTTATGAACGTCGGGCTCATCAAGAGCCTCCTGCCGGATGCGAAAATCGTTCACACGACGCGCAACGCGCTCGACAACTGCCTCTCGATCTATTTCCTGCACCTCGATCACGGCATGAACTACGCGCTCGATCTCATGGACATCGGGCACTACTACACCAAATACCGCCGGCTCATGACCCATTGGAAAACGCTCTACGGCGCCGACATCCTCGACTTCGACTACGACGCGCTGGTGCGCGAGCCGCAGCCTGCCATCGAGAGGCTGCTCGCGTTCTGCGGGCTCGAGTGGGATGAGAACTGCCTTGTCGTTCGAGCGCGTGGCGAATGCGGTGAAGACGGCGAGCGTGTGGCAGGTGCGTGAGCCACTTTATCGACGGTCATCGGGCCGCTGGAAGAACTACGAGCGGCAGCTTTCGAAGCTCAAGCAGTACCTCGGCGAGGCTAGCCCGTAACCGGCCGCGTCCGGATCCATTGCGACAGCAGCCACTTCTCACCGCGCGTCGGCGGCAATCCTGCGTGCACCGTCGAGTAGTCGGGTAAGCCGGCTGCATCGATGTTGGTGAAGAACATCGCGCCGCCGCGGCCGCCCTTGAACCGGAAGCCGACCTTGGGAAATTCTGTCTCGCCGCCTTCGTAGTCGTCGTTGAGATACACGAGGAAGGTCATCGATCGCTGACCCCGAATTTCGACTTCGCGGACGAGCTCCGGCGTGTTGAGCTCGAGAAAATCTGCGTGCAGGCCGAAATGTTCATCGCCGCGGTAGTGCAGGAGCTTGGTGATCTCGAAGTGCGATGTCGGCGCTCGCGTCGCGACCGCCATGCGCTCCCGGATCAGGCTCAGCAGCACGTCGGCGCGAAAGACGGTGAAGTCCGCCTCGCTGTTGGTGCGTTCCTCCGCGGTCTCGAGCTTCTCGCTCCCGTGGTAGACGCGCGCGCGTCGCAAGTCCGGACGGCCGCGCTCGATGAGCCAGCCGCACTCCTCAGCCGATGCGAAGTTGTCGATGACGACGATCCGCGGTCGCTCGACGGCAACGCGCATGGCGGGCGGCGCCGTAAGCGCCGCAACGTCGACCCTTCGACGCAGCGAAGCCCAGTCATCACCGCCCGCTCGCGCCAGCAGTTGCAATTCACGCTGCGCAAGCTCGCCTCCCAGTTGTGCTGCCCGGGCGAGATGGTCGAGCGCAGCTTCAATATTGCGTGGCTGGAGTACCGCCCAGGCGGCGAACACGGCAAGGAGTGAATTCGCGTCGGCATTGCCGCGTGCCGCCGCGTCCCGGATGAGAGCAATGCCTTCCTGTGGCGACTGGCGGACACCTTCGCCGACGAGCGTGCGCTTGCCGAGCGCCGTGAGCGCGGAGAGATCGCCGCTGCGTGCGCGGGCACGCAGATTGTCGATGTCGGGATCGGCCATATGTTACATAGCGGAATGTGCCGCAGGAGCCGCAGCCGCACCGCCATCAACGCCAGCCCTCGTTGTCAGATACACCGCGAACGTTCCGAGCCAGTGACTGCCCTCGTAGTGATCGCTCGTGACCGCGATGAGCGCGGCGGAGGCATGGTTCGCGGCAGCGGCATGCAAAGCCGGAATGCGAGTGTCGCGCGGCGGCAAACCGGCGGCGATACCTTCGAGCATCCACGCGCGGCTGATGTTGAGTCCATCGACGTGAGCGAGCTTCGGATCGGAGCGGTCAGTGACGATGGCGGGCTTCAACCAGGTCACCGATCCATCGCGCGGGATGCCCGGCAGAAATTTCTTGAGCCACGCTGAGAACTGCTTCGAATCGAGCACGCGGCGCATGAAATCCGCTTCCCCGAGGCACGGCGACAGGAAATCCTCGCCCGAGGGCTCGTAGTCCGTCGGGCACTTGCGGTCGTTCAGGTAGAACTCCTGCGCCTTCATGCGCAGGAGCGTCTGCATCTCCGTATCCTGTACGAGGGTCGCCCAGTCCCAGATGAGTCCGAAGGAAAATGCCGTCTGCGGATGATCGCCCACGCGAATCGGATAGCGGAGCGAGGGCAGCCAGCTCTTGATGCTCGCCGCGGCTGCCGCTTCGAGCGGCTGCAGGTTCGCGGCCCAGCGCTGCGCATCGGGATCGTTCCATCGACGCAACTCAGCGGAAAGCTGCAGGAGCCATGCGAGACCGTACGGGCGTTCGAACGACGCCCGGCCGGGCGCCTGGAGATAGGCCACATCGCCTGCGATGTTCTCGGGCGTCAGTGTCAGGTTTAGCGCCGCCCGCGCTTCCGCAGCGAATGGCGCCGCGGGGAACTCATGCAGCAGGCGCGCTAGCAGCCAGTGGCCATGAACCGCCGAGTGCCAGTCGAGACAGCCGTAGAAGGCAGGCGTGAGCTGGCGCGGCGGCTCGATATCCGTGTCGCCGTTCATGACGTGGGAAATCTTGTTCGGATACTCGCGATGCACGCAGTCAAGGGCGAGGCGCGCAAAGCGGCCGGCGGCCGCGATGTCGAGAGGCGGCAGCGACAGCACCTGGAAGTCTGGCTCAATCCGGGTGCTGGGCGAACTGACGAAGGTGGCCGTCTGCGCGCTGGCGCAGAGGATGCCGAGCAACGTCACCACCCAAACCAGCCGACCCAAAGTCAGATGCATGCCACCTCCTGTCCGGGCCATTTTAGGGCATCGTCACGGCCCCGACACGGGACGCTCACATTCCCGTCACATCGGCCGGGCAGTGTGGCGCACGGGTCAGCGGACGGAAGAATCCTCATGAATGTCATTGCGACCGATCTGGCGAATCCCATTCTCATACGTGACTACGTGCTCGACCTACGCCGGCTGCTGCAGGCGGCGCAGGTGGCCGAGCGCGCTGCCGCGGAACAACTCGGCGATTGCGAACCGGAATCGCTCGCGGCGACTCCCGCCCTGCGATCCGCGGTGGATCGGCTGAATGCCGCCCGTGAGTGGAAAGATGCCATCAACACCCAGCTGACGGCGATCGATCGTCTCGGCCAATTCTGACCGGCGCGCGACGGCGGAGCGTCAACGTCGCGTCAATTCCTGCTGCAAGCCCGTTTCGGGCATTGCCCCCTTGCAAGGATTGCAGGGCGTCGTAGCATGTTGAGCCTTCGGTCTCCTTACGGCCTGAGGCTCGGCATGCGTTTGAAAGCACTGTGGATTCTCGCTTTACTCACGGGCATTGCCGGCTGCGGCACAGATGAGACAGCCGTCAGCACGAAGCCTGTCAAAAAGAACATGGCGTCCGTCGTGGACGATGGCATCGTCACGAAGGAGCGTCTCCTCACCGCGGACCACGATAAGGAAAACTGGCTCACGCACGGGCGCACCTATGACGAACAGCGCTACAGCCCGCTCGCACAGATCACGGGGGCGAACGTTGCGCAGCTCGGGCTCGCCTGGCATGTCGATCTGCCCACGAAGCGCGGCGTGGAAGCGACGCCTCTCGTCATCGACGGCGTAATGTTCACCACCGGTCCCTGGAGCATTGTGTACGCCATCGACGTGCGCAGTGGCCATCAGATCTGGAGCTACGACCCGCAGGTCGACCGGTCCTGGGTCCAATACGCTTGCTGTGATGCGGTCAATCGGGGTGTTGCGGCGTGGGGCAAGAAGATCTACGTCGGCACGCTCGACGGCTATCTCGTCGCACTCGACGCGGAATCCGGGGCCGAGGTCTGGCGCATCGATACGATCGGCCGGCGCGCGCCGTACACGATTACCGGCGCTCCGCGCGTCATCAAGGGCATGGTCATCATCGGCAACGGCGGCGCGGATTACGGCGTCCGCGGTTACGTGACGGCCTACGATGCGGACACGGGTCGGCGGGTTTGGCGCACGTACACCGTGCCCGGCGATCCGTCACGGCCCTTCGAATCCCCCGCCATGGAGAAGGCCGCGGGCACCTGGACGGGTGAGTGGTGGAAGATCGGCGGCGGCGGCAGCGTCTGGGATTCGATGGCTTACGATCCGGCGCTCGACCTCCTGTACATCGGCGTCGGCAACGGCGGACCGTGGAATCCGAAACTCCGCAGCCCCCAGGGCGGCGACAACCTGTACCTCTCCTCGATCATGGCGCTGCGCGCGGACACGGGCGATTACGTCTGGCACTACCAGACGACGCCGGGCGACGCATGGGACTACACGGCCTCGCAGCACATGGTGCTCGCGGACATGAATATCGCCGGCAAACCCCGCAAGGTGCTGATGCAGGCGCCGAAGAACGGATTCTTCTACCTGCTCGATCGCGTGAGTGGTGAACTCATCTCAGCCAGGAATTTCGTTCCCGTGAGCTGGGCGAGCCAGATCGATCTGGCGACGGGTCGGCCAGTCGTGAACGCCGCGGCGCGCTATTACGACGGCCAACCGGCGCTCATTCGTCCGGGGCCGGCGGGTGCGCATAGCTGGCAGCCGATGGCCTTCGATCCAAAGGTGCGCAGGGTCTTCATTCCGGCCACGGACTCGCCGGCAGTCTATGCAGTCGCCAAGCACTTCGAGTTCAAGCTGGGGCTGCAGAATACCGGCACCGACTTCGCGTACTTCAATATGCCGGAGGAGCCGGACAAGCTGGATGAAGCGCTGGCACAGGCCGCGGCCATATCATCGACGGCGCTCATCGCCTGGGATCCAGTGGAACAGAAGGAGATCTGGCGCTACAAGCAAGACGGTCCAGCGGGTGGCGTGCTTGCGACGGCCGGCGGGCTCGTGTTCGAGGGCAACGGCGCCGGTGAATTCGCCGCCTTCGACACATCGACCGGCCGCAAGCTTTGGCACTTCGATGCCCAGACCCCGATCATGGCCGCGCCGATCAGCTTTGGTGTCGATGGCAATCAGTACATCAGCGTGATGGTCGGTTTCGGTGGCGCCGCGCTGATCGGCGGGCCCGGGATGGAGCGCCATCTACCCGTCAATCGCAGTCGTGTGCTGACGTTCCGGCTTGGCGCGAGCCTGCAGCTGCCCGCGATCGTGCCGGAAATTCCGAAGGTGCAGCCGGAGCCACCGCCGGAGATCGCGACAGCGGCACAGGTCGCGCAGGGGCGTCAGATCTACAGTGAGCGCTGTGCGTCCTGCCATGGACTGAACGCCGTCAGCAGCGGCCTGATTCCGGACCTGCGCTATCTCGACGCGAACCTGCACAAGGGCTGGGATGGCATCGTGGTCTACGGTGTGAAGCGCACCTCGGGCATGCCGTCGTTCGACAAACTGCTTTCACTCGACGAAACAGACGCGATCCACGCCTACGTCATTCGCCGCGCCTGGGACCTGAAGAAGGCGACGAGCCGCAGCACCGGCCGCAAAGCCGTAATCAGGGCATCGGATCTTGCCGCCGCCACCGGGTACGGGGCCGAGCCCGCCGAGGCTACCGGCGCCGCCTTCCGGAATGACGATCGATGAGGCCTGCTCACGCCGCAGTTCCTGAAGTTCCTGCATCGTTCGCTGCACGGCTTCCTGCGCGGCTGCGGAGAACTTCTGCGTCGCTTCCTGAAGACTCGTCGCCGGAATCTCGAAATTGAGCGGAATGGCACCCATCGGCGTCAGCAGTTGCGCCTGACCGACGAAGGCTTCGCTGCGCGCAATGTCGACCGTGCCGTCTGACTTCACGGGCGTGAGGCGTCGAATCGTCCCCACCCGGCGATCGGTGAAGGACTCCTCGCGAAAGAGATTCGCGGAATCCATTTTTGGGTCGCCTTCGCGTTCGCGCGGGCGACTGCGGTCTTCGGGCGGCATGTCGTCTACCTCAGTTCGAAATGATCTTGAGTACCACGCGCCGGTTGGCCTGGCGACCGGCATCGGTTGCGTTGTCTTCCATCGGCTGGCTCTCCCCATAGCCCACGGCTTTGAGCTCGTTCGTGACGCCGCCGTCCCTCAGGAACTTTTCAACCGTTTCCGCTCGCCGCTGCGAGAGGGACTGGTTGTGCGCGGCGGAGCCCCGGTCGTCGGTGTGACCGGCGACCTCGATCTTGAGTTCGGGATACTTCTTGAGCGTCGCGATGGCATCGTCCAGCATCGGGTAGGACTCGGGCAGCAGGTCCGCCTTGTCCGTCGCGAACTTGACGCCACGCAGCTCGATCTCCTTCTTGATCTCGCAGCCGCGCGGGTCGACGCGCCGGCCAGCCAGCGTGCCTGGACATTGATCGGCGCTGTCGAGGACGCCGTCGCCGTCCGAATCGAGTTCACAACCGGAGGCATCGACCTTCGTGTTCGGCGGCGTGCCCGGGCAGCGATCCTGCGGATCGACGACGCCGTCGCCGTCGGAATCGGCGGGCGGCGGCGGCACGACGACGGGTTCTGCCGGCGCGGCCGGGCGCGGCCGCCCCCAGGCGAATTGCAGGCCGAGGCCCGCAAGGTAGTCGACGCTTGTGTTGCCGCCGCTGTTCAAGTCATAGCGGACCTTGATTTCGCCGCGCAGGCTTGTCGTCGAGCTGCCGTTCGCGCTTTCAGCCAGGTGGACGAGGAGGCCCGCGCCGAGGCTCCCGGAGAATGTGCTCGTGTTGTCCGTCGTCTCGTAATTCTTGTAGAGCCAGCCGATGCCGCCGAGCAGGTACGGATTCGTGCGCGCGCTGTCGCGGTAGAAGACCCGCAGCGCGTCGAGTTCGACATTCTCGAACCTGAGATCGTTGCCGAGCGCCCCATCGTGGATCGAGTGCGCGTAGTTGAGCTCGACGTTCCAGTCTTCGCTCAGCGCCTTGCCGATGCCCAGCTGGGCGCCCCAGTTGTCGTCCGCATTGCGATCGTCGTCCAACCAGACGGCCTGGATCATCGGATTCAGGTACCACTTGCCCACGTCATCCGCATCGGCGCGGGCGACCGTGCCAGCAAATCCAGCGCCGAGCGTGGCAGCGAGGACCAGAGTGGATTTCGTGGCCAGGGTTCTCATGGCGCTAGCTCCCTTCGAAATGGATTTGGCGCCGGTCACGCCGGCGTGCGTTCTTCTGAGGCTCAAATCATAGCCTAATCGCAGGGCTCTGTACCCGATCGCCCGCCCGCAGGCCGAGCCGCTTGGCAGTGCCAGCCGGCAATTCGAGCACGCCGATAACCCTGCCCGCCGAATTGATGATGTCGACCGTCAGCGGCTGTGCGTTCTCGACAATGTTGGCGATATGGCCGCTGTCATTGATGAACACCATGTCGAGCGCGAGGTACGTGTTCTTCATCCACATGCTGACGTATTGCGATTCGTTGTAGACGAACAGCATGCCGCTGTCGGGCGGCAGCGCTCGCACCCACATGAGCCCCTGCGAGCGATGCGCCGGGCTGTCGGCGAGCCAGGCGTCGAACAGGTGCGTGCCGGAAGCGTTCGAGAGTGTGACCGTGGTCTTCGGAAAATCGGCGAGCAGATCGGGTGTGGTGGTGGCGGCGCGGCAAGCGACGAACACGAGCCCGAGCCAGACGATCGCGAACGGAGCGAGGCGTCGTGTGTTCATGAGGTTGTATCGTCACGCAGGATGGGTGGTGGCGTAGAGTCGTCGAAACTCACCTGCCCGGCGAAATCGAAAGTCGAAATGAGCACGGCGCCGTCGCCGCGGACGGCGCGCGCCGGCTGGGTGCAGAATCCGCGTGCCTCGACGCGGTAGATCCTGGCGGTTCCCGACTTCGAGAGCGGCTGGCTGCGAAGTCGATCCACGAGGCATTTGTCGTCACCGCGCGTACCGTAGAAGAGGCTCGCGCCCTCGACGATCACCGTGACGTTCACCGGCAACGCTTTGCCGGACTGGTTCTCACCGATTCGCGCGACGCCAAAGACGATCACGAGCCGATGGCCGTCGGGACCGACGGTGCGCGCAAAGCTCAGGCGCAAGCCGCGGCCGTTCGGACGCGGCATGCCTTCGCAGCTCGTTCCGGCGTTCACCCAGTCGATGTCGGAGTTGATCTCGCCGGCAAGCCGCGCCTTGAGGTAGCCGTTCCCGCTCGGCAGACACACGGGATCCGCGGGCGGCGCGGTCGTCGCGGGCATCGCAGGCGGCGCGGCTTCTGCGCCGGAAACGTCAGTGGCGATCAGGCTCGCGGCGATCAGGGAGCCGGCAATCGCGGCGATGAGTCGCTGAGCGCGCTGCCCCTCAGGCCTCCGTCTGGCGCGCGACGAGCAACGATTTGGCGAGACTTCCATGCATTTTTCCGAGGAATCGCACGGCATGCAGCATCAACGTGAACAGCAGAAACCCGGCGATGGCGCACAATACCAGACCGCCCACGCCCATGTACTCGTAGGCGGATTCGCCGTCGATCGTCATGCCGTCGTTGAGCCCGAACATCACTCCGAACGGCGTGAACAGCAGGGCGAGCGGCACGGTGACGCCGACCACGGCGACCACGAATGAAAAGATGCCGATCGGCAGCGCGAGGATCATGTAGAGGATCGTCGTCCAGGTGCGGGGGTCCGTCAGCATGAGCTTGATGCGTTCGAACAGCGAAACGCCCTTGGTCACATACGGCGTCCGGCGCGGCATGCGAGTTCCGACGAGGCCCTCGATGAGACGCCCCTCCGCGAGACTAAGGATCCGCACGAGACCGATGAAGATCACGAAGACGGGCAGGCCGATGATGAGAATCGACATTCCGAGGCTCATCGCGAGGCCGCTCACGGCGACCGTGAAATAGAGAATGCCGGTCGGCAGGGCGACCAGCGCGAGGAAAAGACTCGTGTACGTCCGAAAGTCCGTATAGACGCCGAACAGCTTGGACCAGAAATTCGTCGACGGCGGCCGCGGCGTGCCCTGCATGGCCTTGCGCACGGTGGCTTCCGTCGCGCGGTACGCGTCCGCGACTTCCTCCGGGTGACCGTAGCTCGCCGCGATCGCTTCGAGCACATCGGCTTCGGTTTTGTCCGGATGCTGCGCGATTTCCGCGCGCAGATATTCCTCCGCGTCGGAGAGCGCATCCTGGCGCAGCGCCGGCTCTTCGTTCGCGAGCGCTTCGCCCAAAGCCTTCAGGTACTGGTCGATGGTGCGCGGTGCATTGCTACTCATGGCAGGTATCCCGGAAAAGACGTGTTGATAAGAATTATTGCTGTTGAGTGCGCTCGGCGGCTCACGCAGGAGTCGCGCTGGGCTCGATGAAAACGTCGACGAATGCGCGCGTTTCGCGCCAGATCGATTGCCAGGCCTTGAGCGTGGCCCGACCCAGGTCTGTAATTCTGTAGTAGCGACGGGGTGGCCCTGCATACGACGGTACCACGCGGCTCGACAGCAGCCCGTTCGAGCTCATCGCGCGCAGCACGGGGTAGAGCACACCCTGCTTCAGTCCCATCGCAGGGGAAACCTGCTGGAGTTGTTTTGCGATCTGGTAGCCGTAGAGGTCGTCCTCGGCCTTATCCAGCACTGTGAGGAGCACCAAGGCGGTGAGGCCTGCATTCAATTCCTTTTGAAATTTGCGAGCGAGGCCGACTTCGGTTGGCTCTAAGTCCGCAGCCGTGTTCATGTTTTCCATGGCTTCACTATGCTGGTCACCATAAAGTTACCTACATAATACTATCTTGTTATTACTAGTCAATACTTTTTACTAGTGTTTTGCGGATCTGAATCGCTTTTTCACCGGTAAGCGGCGCGGGTCGCACAGATCGGGTCCGGTGTTCGACCGATGCTAGACTCTCGCGCCTTTTAAATTGAGCCCACTACTCGAAAGCGAACGATGACCGGCGCGTCTTTTCCCCTTGAAGTCAATGCGGTCCTTCCTCCGGCGATTGCACGACTGGAAGAACTCGCAAGCAACCTGAGATTTTCCTGGCACCGCCCGACGCGGGCGCTCTTCTTCCGGCTCGACGGCGAGCTCTGGAAGCGCGTGAGCGGCAATCCGAAGCTCTTCCTGCGCTGCGTGGACCAGGCGACGCTCGATCGGGCGGCGGACGACGCGGCATACCTCGAACGCTACCGCCAGGTGCTCGCGGGCTTCGACAGCTATCGCACGGACACCCAGCACAGCAGCCGTGTGCAGCTCGATGCGGGCGACCTTGTCGCGTATTTCTGCGCCGAGTACGGATTTCACGAAAGCTTTCCCATGTATTCGGGCGGCCTCGGCATTCTCGCGGGCGATCACTGCAAGACCGCAAGCGACATCGGGCTCGCCTTCGTCGCGGTCGGCCTTCTCTATCGGCAGGGCTATTTCACCCAGACGCTCGATGCCGATGGCTACCAGGTCGCGACCTATCGCGACTTCGATCACTACGACCTGCCCGTCGAGCTCGTGTTCGGCGCGGACGGCAAGGAAATCCGCGTGCGCTGCCCGATGCCGAAGCGCGCGGTCGAGCTGCGCATATGGCGCGCGACCGTCGGACGCGTTTCCGTTTACCTCCTCGACAGCAACGTCGATGAGAACAGCAAGCCGGACCGCGAGATCACCTACAAGCTCTATGGGGGCGACGAGCAGGTGCGCATCCAGCAGGAGCTCCTGCTTGGCGTTGGCGGCGTGCGGGCGCTCCGCGCGCTCAATCTTGCCCCGGCCGTATGGCACATCAACGAGGGCCACGCCGCGTTCATGGTCCTCGAGCTGATGCGCGAGCAGATGGCAGCGGGCCTTGATTTTGCGGCGGCCCACGAAGCCACTTCGGCGCAGTGCGTATTCACGACGCACACGCCGGTGGCCGCGGGCCATGACGTTTTCAGCCAGGAACTGACGCTTGCCCATCTCGAGCCGTTCCTGACGGATCTCAAGGTCAATGCCGAGGCGCTCATGGCGCTCGGCCGCTCGCCGGGCGGCAAGCAGCCTGGCTTCAACATGACCCGGCTCGCGTTGAACGGCTCGCGTCACTGCAACGGCGTGAGCCGGATCCATGGCGCGGTGTCGAAGCGCATCTGCGCGGACCACTGGCCGGAGGTGACGCCGGATGAGAATCCCGTCGCGTACGTCACGAACGGCGTGCACGTGCCGACGTTTCTCTATCAGGCCTGGGCGGAATTCTTCGACGTGACGCTGGGCGAGCACTGGCGCGACCGCATGACGGACCCCGAATTCTGGCAGCGGGTCGATGAAATCGCGGACCCTGTGTACTGGAGCAAGCGCCAGGAGATCAAGGCGGAAATGCTGGGCCGCATGCACGAGCGGCTGCAGCGCGAGAGCCGCCGGGCAGGAGTCGGCGATGCCCACTTCCGTCGCCTGACGCGCTACCTGAATCCCGACCGGCCGGACGTGCTGACGATCGGCTTCGCACGGCGCTTTGCGACCTACAAGCGCGCGACGCTCGCGTTCTCCGATCTCGCGTGGCTGAAGGAAATCATCGACGGCAGCACGAGGCCCGTGGTGTTCCTGTTCGCCGGCAAGGCGCATCCCGCGGACGAACCCGCGAAGCGCGTGCTGCGCGAAGTCAAGGCGATGAGCCTGAACCCGGAGTTCCTCGGGCACGTGATCTTCATCGAGGACTACGACATGGGCCTCGCGCGCATGATGGTCGCGGGCGTCGATGTCTGGCTCAACAACCCGATCTCCTCGCTCGAAGCAAGCGGCACGTCTGGCATCAAGGCGGCGATCAACGGCACGTTGAACCTCAGCATTCTCGACGGCTGGTGGGCGGAGGCCTTCGACGGCAATAACGGCTGGGGCATCGTCGGCTCGCTCGCGCAGGACACCGGCGCTCGCGACCGCGATGATGCGCAGTCGCTGTACGAACTTCTACAGGACGAGGTGATTCCCCTCTACTACGCACGCAACGCCGATGGCTACTCGCCGGAGTGGGTGCGCCGCTCGAAGCGTGCAATGTCGACGATCATTCCGCACTTCAACATGCGGCGCGTGCTCGAGAACTACGTCGAAGGCATTTACCGGCCAGCCGCACGCCAGGGCCGTAGGCTCGGCGCCGAGCGCGGCGCAGGAGCGCGTGCGCTAGCTTCGTGGAAAGCGACTATTGCCACGGCTTGGCCGAAGGTTTCCGTGCATCGGCTGTCGGACCTGCCGCAGCGGATGCCGGTGGGGGAGCGCTTGCGGTTTCGCGTTGCCGTCGATCTCGACGGACTGACGCCGCAGGATGTGAACGTCGAAGCCGTGATGACGCGCACGCTCCCGTCTGCGCCGGTCGAGTCCCCGCTCTACACCTCGTACAACGCGGCGCCCTCGGTCGGCCGCGAATCCCTGCGCGCGACCGGCGAGACCGTGCCGCAAGGCCACGTCTTCGCCCTAGACGCGCTGCCGCCGTGGAGCGGCCAGCTCTCCATCAGGATCCGCGTCGTGCCGAAGCACGAACTCCTGAGCCACCCCCACGAACTCGGCCTGATGAAGTGGCTCTAGTTCGGCTTCAGGATGACGGCCGCGAGCGGCGGTAGCGTCAGCGAGATCGAGAACGGCCGGCTCATCAGCGCTTGCTCGACTGCGTGGATTTCGGCGAGATTGCCGACGTTGCTGCCGCCGTAGTATTCGGAATCGGTGTTCAGGATCTCGCGGTAGCGGCCGCCTTTCGGCACTCCGATGCGATAGTCGTAGCGCGGCACCGGCGTGAAGTTGAGCACGACGACGAACACTTCCTCGCCCGCGCGCCGCTCGTAGCAGATCACGGAATTCAGGCGGTCGTCGCAGTCGATCCAGCGAAACCCTTGCGGTTCGAAGTCGAAGCGGTGGAGCGCGGCCGAGCCGACGTACAGCCGGTTGAGGTCGGCAACGAGCTTCTGCACGCCCGCATGCGCCGGTTCCTCCGCCAGATAGCGGGGCAGCGCGACGCGAAAATTCCACTCCGTCGTCTGGCCAAACTCGCCGCCCATGAAGAGCAGCTTCTTTGCCGGATAGGTCCACTGGTAGGCGAGCAGGAGCCTCAAGTTCGCGAACTGCTGCCAGCTGTCGCCAGGCATCTTCGCGAGGAGCGAGCGCTTGAGGTGCACGACCTCATCGTGCGAGAAAGGCAGCAGGAAATTCTCGCTGTACGTATACACGAGGCCGAAAGTGAGCTTGTCGTGATGATGCGTGCGATAGAGCGGGTCTTCGGCGAAGTACTTCAGCGTGTCGTGCATCCAGCCCATGTTCCATTTCATGCTGAAGCCGAGCCCACCGTCGGAGACCGGACGGCTGACGAGCGGCCACTCGCTCGATTCTTCCGCGACGGTAACCGTGCCCGGGAAGCGCTCGTGCGTGATGCTGTTCAGGAGCCGCAGGAATTCGATGGCCTCGAGATTCTGGTTGCCGCCGTGCTCGTTCGGCACGAAGGTGTCGCCGCGCTTGCTGAAATCGAGGAAGAGCATCGACGCGACCGCATCGACGCGCAGGCCGTCGAAGTGAAACTCGCCGAGCCAGAAACAGGCGCTTGAAACGAGAAACGACCGCACTTCCTTGCGGGCATAGTCGAATACGAGCGTGCCCCAGTCCGGATGTTCGGCCTTGCGCGGATCGGAATATTCGTAGAGCGCGCCGCCGTCGAAATTCGCGAGTGCATGCGCATCGCGCGGAAAATGCGCGGGCACCCAGTCGAGCAGCACGCCGATGCCGTTCTGGTGGCAATGGTCGACGAAATAGCGCAGATCATCCGGGCTGCCATGGCGGCTCGTCGCCGCGAAGTAGCCGGTTGCCTGGTAACCCCAGGAGTCGTCGAGCGGATGTTCGGTGACCGGCAGCAGTTCGATGTGCGTGAAGCCGAGACCCTTTACGTAGGGCACGAGCTCATGTGCGAGTTCGCGGTAGTTGAGGAAGCCGCCCTCATTCGTCCGACGCCAGGAGCCAAGGTGCACCTCGTACACGGACATCGGAGCGTGCAGCCAGTCGTGCTTTTCTCGCCGTGCGCGCCACGCAGCGTCGCCCCAGCCATAGCTCACCGGCGCCACCACAATTGCGGCGTTGCCCGGCCGCACTTCGAACCGGCGGCCGTACGGATCGGTCTTCAGGTGCACCGTGCCGTTGTCGCGGTTGCGGATCTCGTACTTGTAGACAGTGCCGGCGCCAAGGCCCGGGACGAATAGTGTCCAAAGCCCGCTCGAACCATGCACATCCAGTGGATGCCGGCGGCCGTCCCAGCGATTGAAGTCGCCGACCGCGCTCACGCGCTCGGCATTCGGGGCCCAGACCGTGAAGAGCACGCCCCACACGCCGTCGATCGCCGTTATGTGCGCACCCAGCATCCGCCACGCGTCCGTTGACGCACCGCCGGCAAATCGTGCGACCCCGTCGCTGTCCGGCACCGGCGCGAAGGAATACGGATCGTAGAACTCGCCGGACCCGCCGCGACCGTCGGTCCAGCCCACAAGGTAGTGCTGTGCCAAATGGTCGCGGCGACCGCTCCAGACGAAAAAATCGGTCGTGCCAAGCCGCTCGACCTCATGGCGATTGTCGAGGCGCACGCTCGCCGTCCCCGGCAGATACAGGATGACGATGTCCTCGCCACGGAACTCGTGCCGACCGAGGATGGCGCCCGGATGGTGATGCCTTGCCTCGGCGATCCGTTTGAGGTCCGCATCGAGGCTGGCAAGGAGAGCGGTGAGCCTGGGGGTCATTACCACCGAAGAATACCCCGGCGACGCCAGCCATTGCAGCGGCAGTCTGCCCCTGTAACATAGAGTCAAACGAGAAGCGGTGGCACATGGCAAAGCAACCCGCGCGGGCATCCTCCGGGCGCTACGTCAGCAGACTCACGAGCGGCACGCTCGCGGTAGTCATGGCGGGCGGGCGAGGCGAGCGGCTGAAGTCCCTCACCGCGAACCGCTGCAAGCCGGCAACTCCCTTCGGCGGGCGCTTCCGCATCGTCGATTTCGTGCTGTCGAACTGCGTCAACTCCGGCATCCGCCAGATGTACGTGATGACGCAGTACAAGGCTCACTCGCTGATCCAGCACGTGCACCGCGGGTGGGGGTACCTCCGGGGCGAGTTCGGCGAATTCTGCGAGATCATTCCGGCGCAGCAGCAGATCGGCGAGAGCTGGTATCGCGGCACCGCTGACTGCGTGTACCAGAACCTGAATCTCATCAAGGAGCAGCGTCCGAAGCACGTGCTGATCCTCGCGGGCGATCATATCTACAAGATGGACTACGGTCCGATGATCGCCTACCACGTCGAGAAGAGTGCGGACATCACGGTGGGCGTAGTCGAAGTGCCGCGCGAGACCGCGCGCGAATTCGGCGTGCTTACTGCGACCGAATGGAATCGCGTCACGCGCTTCACCGAAAAGCCGCAGAACCCGGATCCGATCGCCGGCCGCGATCATCTGGCCCTCGCCTCGATGGGCATCTACGTTTTCAACACGCGGCTCCTCGAACGGCTCCTCAATGAAGACGCAGCCAATGCGGGGTCGGTGCACGATTTCGGCAAGAGTATTATTCCTTCGGCGATCGACAAGCTGCAGGTGTTCGCCTATCCGTTCCAGGACGTGCGCACGCGCGCACAGAACTACTGGCGCGACGTCGGTACCATCGATGCTTTCTACGAAGCGAACCTGGAGCTCGTGCACACCTCGCCCGAACTCAACATCTACGATGAGGTGTGGCCGATCTGGTCGCACCCCGGCCAGCGTCCGCCGGCAAAATTCGTGCTCGACGAGGAAGGACGGCGCGGCATGGCCGTGAATTCGATGGTGTCTGCCGGCTGCATCATTTCGGGCGCCTACGTTTCGCAGTCGCTCCTCTTCTCGAGCGTGCGCATCGATGAGCGCAGCCACGTCGAGCGCGCGGTCGTCCTGCCCGACGTCGACATCGGCAAGGACTGCATCATCCATCGCGCCATCATCGACGAGGGCTGCGAGATCCCGGACGGCACGCGTATCGGGCTGGATGCGGCGGCCGATGCGGAGCGCTTCCACATCACCGAGAAGGGCGTCGCGCTTGTGACTGCCGACATGCTGCGAGATAGCAGCTGATGGCGGAAGCTTCGAGGCTCAAGGTGGTGCTGTGCTGGCACATGCACCAGCCCGAATACCGCGACCTGACAACCGGCGAGTCGCTCCTTCCCTGGACTTACCTGCACGCGATCAAGGATTACTCCGACATGGCCGCGCACCTCGAAACGGTGCCCGGCGCGCAGGCGGTAGTGAATTTCTCGCCGGTGCTCCTCCTGCAACTCGAGGCCTGTGCCGAGGAGGTGACGGCGCACCTGATGAATCGCGCGCCGCTCAAGGACGCGCTCCTCGCAGCGCTCACGCCCTCCGGGATTGCGGAGGATCCGGTGGCGCGCGAGCACCTGATGCGTGCCTGCCTCAAGGTCAATCGTGAGCGGGTCATTGAGCGCTTCGCGCCGTTCCACCAGCTCGCAACGCTCGCGGCGCGGCTGCTCGAGCCTGGGTCCGCGGCCTACGTGTCGCGCGAGTTCCTGGCGGACCTTGCGGTCTGGTATCACCTCGGCTGGCTCGGTGAGTCGATTCGCAAGAGCGATACGCGCATCGCGGCGCTCATGAAGAAGGAGCGTGGCTATACCGACACGGACCGGCGCACGCTCCTCGAAGTGATCGGCGAGATCCTGACCGGCATCCTGCCGCGTTATCGGTCGCTCGCGCTCGCAGGCAAGGTCGAGCTGTCGGTAACGCCCTTTGGTCACCCGATCCTGCCGCTGCTGCTCGACTTCGAGTCCGCCCGCGACGCTCTGCCCGACCTTCCGCTGCCGGCCGAGCGAGCGTATCCCGGGGGCGATGAGCGCGTGCGCCAGCATCTTGCCGAGGCCATCGCGCAGTTCGAAAAGACCTTCGGCGTGCGGCCACGGGGCTGCTGGCCGTCGGAAGGCGCCGTCAGCGACGCAGCGCTGCGCGCAATCGCTGCGGCCGGATTTTCCTGGGCGGCGACCGGAGAACTCGTGCTGCGCCACTCGCTTACGCGCTTGAAGCTTGCGTCCGCGGAGCACCCCGCGCACCTGCACCGCGGCTACCGCATCGACGGCAGCGGCCTCAACGTTTATTTCCGCAGCGACGAGCTTTCGGACCTGATCGGCTTCAGCTACTCGAAGTGGCACGGCGACGACGCCGCCATCAATCTCACGCGTCACCTCGAACAGCTGGCCGATTCCTTCGAAGGCGAGAGCGATCGGGTCGTCGCGATCATCATGGATGGCGAGAATGCCTGGGAATACTTCCCGTTCAACGGTTACTTCTTCCTGTCGGCGCTCTATGAGCAGCTCGCCGCGAGTCCGCGCCTCGAACTCACCACGTTTTCCCGCTGCGTCGATTCAGCTCCTGCAGCGGCCCTACCGTCGCTTGTCGCCGGCAGCTGGGTATATGGGACGTTCACCACCTGGATTGGCGAGAGCGCCAAGAATCGCGCGTGGGAGATGCTGTGCGATGCCAAGCGCAAGTACGACGAGGTGGTGCGCTCCGCGAAGCTGAGCGCGCCCGAGCAACTCGCGGTGGAGCGGCAACTCGCCGTGTGCGAAGGGAGTGACTGGTGCTGGTGGTTTGGCGAATCGAATCCCGCCGCACAGGTGGCGACGTTCGATGAGCTTTATCGCCGGCACCTGACGAATCTCTATCGCCTGCTGCACGAAACACCGCCGGCCTACCTGGCGCTGCCGTTTGCCCACGGGGGCGGCGCGCCTGAGATGGGCGGTGTCATGCGCCGGGCACAATGATGGCGGCCGATCTCTTCGAACGGCGCCGCGCCGGTGTCCTTCTGCATCCCACGAGTCTGCCGGGAGCGGCGCGGCGCGGGGCACTCGGCGCGAGCGCGCGACGCTTCGCGGATACGCTGACAGACGCGGGCTTCTCCGTATGGCAGATGCTTCCGGTCGGCCCCGTGACCGCCGATCCGTCGCCGTACTTCGCGCGCTCGAATCACGCAGGGGACGCTCGGCTCATCGATCTTGAAACCCTCGCGAATGCCGGCTGGATCGAGCTCGACGAGCCGCGTGCGGGCGAAAGCGACACGGATTTCCACGCGCGCAAACGGGTTGAGGCGCGGGCCGGATTTCGCAAGCGCGCGAGTGAGCTCGAGAAGGCGGAGCTCACCGAATTTCGCCGCCACAATTCACGCTGGCTCGGGCCCTACGCGCTCTACGAGGCCCTGAAGGAAGAGCAGGGCGGCGAACCCTGGTGGCGCTGGCCCGAACCGTTGCGCGAGCGTGAACGCGCTGCGCTCGAGGCCGCGGGCAGACGCAGTCGCCGCGCGATCGAGCAGATCATTTTCGAGCAGGCCATCTTCTCGCTGCAATGGGCGGCGCTGCGCCGCTACGCGAACGAACGCAGCGTGCGCCTCCTCGGCGACCTGCCTATCTACGTGGCGCACGACAGCGTCGAAACGTGGCTCCACCGTCGAAACTTTCGCCTCGACGCCAACGGCTTGCCGACGGCGATCGCGGGCGTGCCGCCCGACTATTTCTCAGCGGACGGCCAGATCTGGGGCAATCCGCTCTACGACTGGGACTTTCAGCACGCCGATCGCTTTCGCTGGTGGACCAATCGCGTGGCGGCCGAGCTCGGACGATTCGACTGGCTGCGCATCGACCACTTTCGCGGTCTCGAGGCGGGTTGGAGTGTGCCGGCCGGAGCCGCGACGGCGCGCGATGGCGTGTGGGTGCCCGCGCCGGGGCGCGAGTTGCTGAAGCGGTTGCAGCGCGTGCTCGGCGGCATGCCGCTCGTCGCGGAAGATCTCGGCATCATCACGGCGCCGGTGGTGGCACTGCGAGAGGAATTCGATTTGCCGGGCATGAAGATATTGCAGTTCGGATTCGATGGCTCGGCCGAGAACCCGTATCTTCCCCACAACCACAAGCGCAGCACGATCGTGTATACCGGCACGCATGACAACGACACGACGCTCGGGTGGTATCGCTCGCTTGATGAGCCGACGCGCTCGCACGTCGATCGCTATTTTCATTGCGCGGCAGCGGATATGCCCGAGGCCCTGATTCGCGCGGCGCTCGGGTCAGTAGCAGTGCTTGCCGTGGTGCCGATGCAGGATCTGCTCGCGCTCGGGTCGGAGGCACGGATGAATACACCGGGCACATCGTCAGGCAACTGGCGCTGGGGCTTTGACTGGCAGCAGCTCGAGCCGGGCTTCGGCGAACGCTGGCGCGCACTCAACCGGCTCTTCGGGCGCGCACCCTGAGGATCGCGATCGTGGAGAGAATCGTCATGCGAATCGCTGCATTGACAGGCTTTGTCTCGGTTTGCGCGCTGGTGATCGCTGGCTGTTCACTCGCCCATTTCGAGTCGCCGCGCCTTTCGGTGGTCAAGATCGATCTGCTCGACAGCGACATCCTTTCGCAGCACTTCAAGCTGCGGCTGCGCGTGCAGAATCCGAACGATCGGGAACTCCCGGTACGCGGGATCACCTTGAAGCTCGAACTCGCAGGCGAGCCGTTCGGCGACGGCGTTTCGGGCGAGAATTTTGTCGTGCCGGCGCATGGCGAGGCGGAATTCGACCTGCAGCTCACGACTAATCTCGCGGGCGCGCTGATGCACTACATCGGCAAGAAGGACAAGGGCGCGGACAGCATCGAGTATCGTCTGAGCGGCAAGGTGGACCTCGCGAGCGGTTTTGTGCGCTCGATCCCCTTCAACGACACCGGCAAGCTGCCAATGCACTAGGACAAAAAAGGGGACAGATTTATTTTCTCGAGTAATTGATGGAACGCGCGAGAATTGCGCGAAAATAAATCTGTCCCCTTTTTTGGTCTACTGCGCCCAGACCTTTACGGTCTCGCCGATCGTATTGAGGATGTGCCGCAGGTGGTCGTAGTCCGGATGCCGCACGCGCATCCAGGCGTTTGCCATGTAGCCCGCCTCGACCGGCTGGGTCGGCGTGCCGGCAGGCGGGAAATGAGCGGCGACGATCCATTCGCCGAATTCGCGGTCGATGCGGTCGAGTCCGTCGTAGCCGACGATCCGCCCGTCGCGATTCGGCCGTAGCGCGATCATCCCGCAGGAATAGCGGCGCGAGAGCGTCTGGCTCGTCGTGCCGTGCACGATGCCCATGGCCCACTCGCGATAGATGTCGAAGTCGTTCGCGGCCGAATAGACATCCCACTGGCCGACACCCGGAGGACGGCAGCCGATCTCCGAGAACTTGAGGCCCTTCGGTCCGAAGAACCATTCCATATGCGTCGCGGAGGTGCCGATCTCGAGCGCCGCGATCACGCGCCGCGCGAGCAACTTCACTTCGTCGTAGCCTTCCGCCTTGATGCGGTTGGTGGCGACGATCTGCGGTGAAATCCAGCGCTCGCGCATCGCTTCGAGCACGTTCGGGAAGTAGTGACTCACGAACTCGTGCGCGACTTCGCCGCGGATGGTGAGTGTGTCGAGGAAGCCCTCGTGGCCCTCGATGAATTCCTCGACGGCGATCGACTGGCCGCGGTCGACGCCGAAGCTGCGGATCGCGTGCTCGAGCTCGCTGTTGTTGTCGATGCGCGTCGTGCCGGAAGCGCCAGCGCCGGCGCGCGGCTTGAAGATGAGCGGATAGCCGACGGCGTGCGCGAACTCCCGCGCCGCAACCGGGTTGTCGATGCTCGCCGATTGCGCGCAGGGAATGCCGGCCGCGCGCAGTGCTTCCTTCATCGACGGCTTGTCGCGGCAGAGCCAGGCCGTGCGTACGGACGTGCCCGGAATGCCACAAGCTTCCCGCACCTTGGCCGCCGGCATGATGTGTGCCTCGACCGTCGCCTCCATTCGGTCGACCCAGATCTGCCGCTGTACACGCCGCACGGCGTCGAGTAAAGACGGCTCGTGGACGACAGAGCCGATCTGCACGTAGTCCGTGAGCCAGCTCTTGAGCTCGTCGTCGAGTCCGCCGGCCGGGCGTTCGCCGATGCCGATGACGCGTGCGCCAACCGCCGCGAGCGCGCGCACGAACTGCCGCTGGTTGTGCGGAAACGCCGGCTCTACAAAGATCACGTGCATCGCACTCTCCGGAGGTACCGGGATTGGATAACTGGGGATTTTGCGTGCGCCAAAGCGAAATCCCCAGTTATCCAATCCCGGTACCGGTCAAACGTTCATAGAGGGCAATGTACTCGCCCCCCTGGCGGTCCCAGGAGAAATTCTGCGCGAGCCCGTTGCGCACGATCCGGTTCCAGCGGCGCCGGTTTTGAAAGAGATCGACGGCAGTGGTAATCGCCCAGGAGACCGCCTCAACATTGTAATCGTCGAAGACAATGCCCGTGCCTTCGCCCGAGTGCGGATCGTAGATCTGCACCGAATCCGCGAGACCCCCGGTCCTGCGCACGATCGGCACCGTGCCGTAGCGCAGGCTGTACATCTGATTGAGTCCGCAAGGCTCGTAGAGCGAGGGCATGAGGAAAATGTCGCTGCCGGCCTCGATCAGGTGCGCGAATTCCTCGCTGTAGCCGCGATAGAAGGCAACACGGCCTGGATAGGCGCGCACTAGGCGCTCGAAGAACTCTTCGTAATGCGGCTCGCCGCTGCCGAGCGCGACCAAGCAGTAGTTGCGCGCGGCGAGCGTGCGCGGCAACGCCTCGAACAGGAGGTCGATGCCCTTCTGCACGGTCAGCCGGCTGATGAGGCCGATGAGCGGTGTTTCGCGTGCGTAGGCGACCTTCACCCGCTCGAGCAGCGCCTTCTTGACTCTTTCCTTGCCGGCGAGATTCTTCGCCTCGTAGTGTGCGGGCAGGAAGCGATCGGTCTGGGGGTTCCACTCGTCGTAGTCGACGCCGTTCAGGATCCCGACGACCGAATCGCCGCGCATGCGCACGACGTTTTCAAGCCCCATCCCGTACTGCGGCGTCGCGATCTCGCGCGCGTACGTCGGGCTGACCGTCGTGACGCTGTCAGCGTACATCACGCCATGTTTCAGCGAATTGATGCGGCCGAGCGCGAGATCGTCCTGGTGCAGCAGGTGCACGCCCGGCCCGAGACCGAGATCGTCGCGCGCCGAGGCGCCGAACACGCCCTGATATCCGATGTTGTGAATCGTAAGCACGCTCTTTGTGCGCGCGAAGATCCTGTCCCAGTTGTAGATCGACTTCAGGAAGAGCGGAGCGAACGCTGTGTGCCAGTCGTTGCAATGGAAAATGTCCGGCGCAAAACCCATCCGCTGGCAGCACTCGATCGCCGCCCGCGTCAGCAGGAGAAAACGCAGGTGCTCATCCGCTTCTCGCGAATAGATTCCCGCGCGCCCGTAGAGCACCGGACAGTCGATGAAATACATCGGCATGTCGGAATTCGGCAGCTTTCCGGTGAGCACGTCGAAGTGATAGCGATGGGACCCGAGCGAAATCGCCAGGTCTTTCAGGAATTCGACAGGCACGAGCGCGAGAGCGGCACGATCGATGCGCGAGTACAGTGGCATGAACGCCCGAACGTCGAAACCGCTGCGGTGAAGGAGGCGCGTGAGGGCGCTCGAAACGTCCGCGAGTCCGCCGGTTTTTGCAAGCGGCGCGAATTCGGATGCTACGAAGGCGATGCGCATGAACTTTGAGTTCGACTCTTTCGTGGGCTTGCGATACCAAAACACTCTTCATTCGCGCCGAACGATGCGCTTGCGGCAAGCATTCGAACGGGCGTGGGCTTCAAATACCAAATGGGCGGCGGCGATGTAAAAGATTCTTCGTAGATCACTGGTTTCGCGGCCTTCCGGCATCTTACTATTCGCGCCCAGCCCGGCTACTACAAGAACATCTCACCCGGTCCATGCTCGTTCTCGTCATCTCTCCCGGCTATCCGGCGGATATGCCGCACTTCACGCGCGGCCTCGCCGAAGTCGGTGCCACTGTGCTCGGCGTCGGAGACTCGCCGAAGGAATCGCTGCCCGAGGCCGCACGCAAGGCGCTCTCTGGCTATCTGCAGGTGCGATCGCTCTGGAACATTCCATCGGTCGTGTACGAGCTGCGCGCGTGGCTCCAGGGCCGGCAGATCGACCGCATCGAGTCGCTCTGGGAAGCGGCGATGTCGCTCGCCGCGGAATTGCGGCAGGCGCTCGGCGTGCCGGGCCTCACGGTGCAGGGCACGCTTCCATTCCGCGACAAGGAACGGATGAAACAGGTGCTCGACGGCGCCGGCATCCGCACGCCGCATCACCTGCCGGCGACCACCGTGGCCGGCTGCTGGGAAGCGGCCGAGCGCATCGGCTTTCCGCTCATCCTGAAACCGATCTCCGGCGCGGGCTCGGCGGATACCTATCGGGTGGAAGATGCCGACGGGTTGAGGGATGTCCTGCCAAGGCTTGCTCACATCCCGATGGTGAGCGTCGAGGAGTTCATCGACGGCGATGAATTCACCTTCGACACCGTGACCATCGAAGGCCGGATCGCCTACTACAACATCGCCTGGTATCGCCCGCGCCCGCTCGTCGCGCGCTCGAACGAATGGATCAGCCCGCAGGTCATCGCGCTGCGCGATGTGGAAGACTCGCAGCTCTCCGGCGGTGTACGCATGGGTTTCGATGTGATCCGCGCGCTCGGCTTTCGCACCGGCTTCACGCACATGGAGTGGTATCGAAAGTCCGACGGCGAGGTCGTGTTCGGGGAAATCGGTGCCCGTCCGCCGGGTGCGCACCAGGTCGATCAGATGAATTACGCCTGTGATTTCGACGTGTACCGCGAGTGGGCCAACGCCGTCGTGCACGGCACGTTCGAAGCCGAGGTCGCGCGGCGCTTCAACGTCGCCACCATCTACAAGCGCGCGATCGGTGTCGGTCGTATCCGCTCGATCGAAGGGCTCGATGCGCTCAAGCGCAAGTACGGAGATCACGTCGTCTGGGAGACGCTGCTGCCCATTGGCGCGCCACGCCGCAACTGGAAGCAGACGCTCGTCTCCGACGGTTTCATCATGCTGCGGCATCCGGATCTCGCCGAAACGCTGAAAATGGCCGACGACTTCGGAACAAACCTCAAGCTCTACGCAAGCTAGGTCATCTCGCCCAAGTACTTCGGGAGCATCTCGCGCCAGGTCACCCAGTTGTGGTGATAGTCCGGCCCCCATGCGTCCACCCGATTCGGAATGCGCTTGGCGCCGAGCACATTCGCAATCCGCCAGGATTCTCCCGGATCCTCGTAATCGCCCGAGCCGGTCGGGATCAGAATGAATCGTTCGCGCAGCCTCGCGAGCACCGGTCCGTCCGCGAGGCCGGGGAGGTAGTGCACGGGCGATGAGAAATAGAAATCCTGGTTCATCCGTCCGCCGAGGTATTTCGAGAGGTCGAACGTGCCGCTCATCGCGATCGCGAGCCGGAACGCATCCGGATGCCGGCAAATGCTTGCGACGGCGTTGAACGCGCCGATGGAGGCGCCGGTCGCGATGATCTCGAGATCGGACGATCCGCAGTCGCGGCGGATGTGCGGCACGATCTCGTTGTAGATGTACGAGTCGAAGAGATTCTGCACTCGCGAGCAGTACTCGGGCGAATGCGAACCCGCGAGCCAGGTCTTGCCCGCGATGCTGTCGATGGAGTAGACCTTGGTCCGGCCCGCATCGAGCAGTGGCGCAAGCACCTGGATCAGCTTGAAGCGCTCGACCTCCTCGTAGTCGCCACTTGCCGTCGGAAAGAGCAGCACCGGCGCGCCGTAGTGGCCCCAACGCACGACGCGCGCCGGCTCCGGCAGGCGTTCCGTCGTCCACGTCCAGGTCTGGCGGGCGGCGATACCCGTGCTCATGCCGCCTTGCCTTCGACGCGGCGCCATTCGCCGATGCGGTCCATGAAAAGCTGCGTGAACTGATCGATCTCGTGCGGCGGGTAGAGCGCCGTCACCTTCTTGCGGACGGCGTCGCGCGCTTCAGCGGTGCCGAAGAACGTGTGCGCCACCTCGTCGAGATGCGCGAGGTGCTCGCGGCGGAATTCCTCGAAGCGCTCCGTTTCGAAGCGCTCATGCGCAATTTTCGTATAGCGCTTGAGCTTCTCCGTGTACGGAATATCTTCGCGAGCGATCGCGAAGAACGGCTCCCAGTCGAGGTTCTTGCGCATTTGTCGTTTGGTCGCGGCGCAGAAAAGTGCCCAGGCGAGGTTTGCCTTCACCATCCACGGAAAGTGGTAGTGGAGCGAAGTCACCTGGCTGTCCGGGCATGCATTCGCGAAATCGATGGGATACCACTGGTGGTTCTTCAGGAGCGCTTCGCAGGAATTGAAGTCCCAGCCGAAGAACGCATTGATCGTGAGCGTCATGCCTTCGAGCGCCGCGCGCTCGTTCGCGTCGACGAAATCGCGGTCGAGGGTGTAGCGATCATGGAGCGGTGCCGACGGGTTGTAGTTGACGACGCGCGTCTGGGGCCCAAGCCCGATGCAGCGCACGAATTTGTCGTAGGGAATGATGCCGGCCTGCAGGTGCATGATCTTCGTGCCGCTCGCTTCGTATGCGGCCTTGAGCGCCTCGACGTTGTCGATCTTCGTGACGCCGACCCAGCCGCCGCCATCGTAGGGCTTCATGAAAAGCGGGTAGCCGAGCTTCTGGCCGATCGTGCCGACGTCGAATAGCCGCGCGTAGCGCTGCAGGGTCGGCTCGAGATCCGCCGTCTTGTCGTAGGACTTCGGCGGCACCATCCACGTGTCCGGAATCGGGAGGCCGAGCCGCATCATCGCCGCGTAGGTAGTGTGTTTCTCGTTCGCCTGGATCGACCAGGGATTGTTGAAGACGTAGAGGTCATCGAGCACGACCGCCTTCTTGATCCACTCGCGGCTCGTGTGATACCAGTGCGTGAGCCGGTCGACGACGAGGTCATAGCGCACCGGCTGCTTGAGGTCGAACGGCTCGATCGTCACGCGGGTGACGTCGAACGTCAGCGTGTCGCCCTGATGCGCAATTGTGAGCTTCAGGCGCTTCAGGATTTCTTCGAAGCAGATCGGCCAGCAGATATCGGCCCCGAGCGAGAGGCCGATATGTCGCGTCACGTGAGCCACGGCTTGAGAACCTCGTTGTTGTTGTGCGGTACCGGGATTGGATAACTGGGAATTTGGGCAAGTCGGAGCGACCCAAATCCCCAGTTATCCAATCCCGGTACCGGTTTGCATTCTACTCGTAGACCATCCAGAGCGGGCCGGGGAGGAGCCAGGTAAGGCCCGCCTGCAGCCGGTCGCGCCAGTTCTCCCAGTTGTGGCCGTCGCGCGCCTCCTCGAAGCGTACCTGGACGCCGGCCGACGTAAGCAGCGGAACGAGCGAGCGATTCTCGTAGATCAGCGACTCGTAGATGCCGCAGGTCATGTAAATCCGCTCGGCCGCCTCGCTCGGCGCCTGTCGGAATTCATTGACGAAGCGCACAACGGGATCGAACACCGGCGTGCGGCGGTGCTGGCCGATGTCCGAGAACGCAAAGGATCCCGACTCGAGCAGCAGCCGGCCGAAGACGCCGGGGTTCGACCACGCCACGTGCAGGCTCGCGACAGCGCCGAAGCTCGCGCCCATGAGCGCTCGCTGGGCAGGCTCGTCGCGGAGCGGAAAACGTTTCTGGAAGGCGGGTAGCACTTCCTCCGCGATGAAGCGCGCGTGCCGAACGTCGCCCGCGTATTCCTTCAAGCGATCCGGCGACTGGCTGAGCGCCACGATGAGCGGCGGAATCTCGAGCCGGTGGATCAGGTTGTCGAGGACGACCTTGAGCTCGGCGAAGTGCAGGAAATCGTCGCCGTCATGCACGACGAGGAGCGGATAACGCCGCGTGCGGCGGTAGCGCGCCGGCAGGTAGACCCGCACTCGCCGCGGTTCGCCGAAGGCCTCGCTTGCGATCCACAGTTCGTCGATGGATCCCGCGCGTGCGAGCCGATCGAACTGAGTCCATTCCGGCCGCCGGTAGCCGTAGCCCTGGCAGACGGAATTCGCGCCAAACGGATCGGTCGCCTTGACCGGATTCAGGGGATCGGTGATCCATTCGCTGACACCGGAGCGCGTCACGTCGAACTTGTACTCGACGCGCGAGGTTTCCGGCAGGTCGACTCTGAGCGCCCAGAGATCGGTCGCGCCAAGCTTCTCGAGCGGTTGCGTCGCAGGCAGGCCCGAGATCCAGAGCCGCAGCAGAACGGCTTCAGCCGCGCCGCGAAAGACGAAAGTCACGCCGCGCGGATCGATGATGGGAAAGTGGTTTCCCTTGAGGAAGGCATCAATTGCCTCCGGCGCCGGGTCGCCATTCGCGAAGAGCTCGCGCAGTTCCGCGTTCATGGCGCGTTGGCCTCCGCGAGCGTTCCGTCGCGGGTCAGGCGCCAGCTGTTGGCGTATCCCGTCAGACGCCCGCCCGCGTACGAGAGCACCGAACCGTGATCGAGCGTCAGGCAATGCGCTGGCGCGAAGCGCCGGGTCAGGATCGAGACATGCGCGCCATCGTGCAGGCGCAGCCGCTGCTGGGCATGGGGCAGCGGCAGGATCCCGGGCACGAGGCCCAATCCCTGGTCGAACACCTCCGCAACTCCGGCACCCTGGGGCGGATCGTCGTGAAACAGCACGATCCGCTCGGCAAGCGCCATCGCGCCGGCCGACCAGGCGAGGATGGTCTTTCGTCTCAGGAGTTCCGTGAGTCCGAAGAGGCGCAGGCGGTTTACCAGCACCGCGACATGGCCGCCGGCGATGAGTATACCCGCGGCGCCTTGCATCCCGGCAGCGAGTTCCTCGCGATGCCGGCCAATCGAGGGGCGGTCCGCGAGCGCCACGCGCCGCGCGAACGCCTGGTGGATGCGCTCGATCGCGAGCACGTGTTCACGGTCGAGCCGGCGCATCGTGCCGAGTGCGCTTCGCTTGGCGGCCCTTGCGATCCAGCCCTCGCGGCCCCGATGCCAGACGTCGAGCACGGCGCCGAGCGCATGTTCGAGCTGGATGCGATAAAGGTCCTGCAGGGCCCGCAGCCGGTCCTGGCGTGCGCGGTATTCGGCAAACAGCACCCGATCGTGTGCGAACAGGTCCTCGGTGCGCGCATAGAGGCCCAGGTCGGTAACTTCCCGGCCGATGTGCGCCGCGAGCTCGTCGATTTCGCCCTCGCGTTCCTGCCAGCCAGCCGTGACGGCGACCAGCGGTCCAGTGAGGGCGATCTCCTTGAGCACAGGGCCGAGATTCGGCTCGCGGAATTGCGGGCCTAGAAGGGTGATCGGGGACATCGATGCGGGGCTGTCGGCCTTCAGGCCGGGCGCGCCGTAGTCACGTCCTCGAGCCTTTCGGCCTCCGGCGGCGTCTGACGCTCATTGTCGAAGTGCAGCACGCTCGCCTCGAGGCACCTGGACATGCTCTGCTCCATCGCGTTGCCGTAGCAGCGGATGATCGATTCCAGGAGCTGGGTCGAGAGGATCGGCTGCCCGCCATGTTCCTGTTCGGCGATAACCTGCAGCAGGATCAGGCGCGTGATGTCATCGCCCGTCTTGTCCTCGACGACCGTGATCTTTTCGCCGCCCACGATGAGGCGGCGGATGTCGTCGAGGGTTACGTGGCGGGAGATGCTGGCGTCGTAGAGCCGCCGGTTGGCGTACTTCTTTATGATACGGGGCGTACCCATGGCTGCAGTGTAGCAAAAAGGGTCGCGGCCGCCGCCACGCGGTCATAATTGTTAACTCGCAACTCGTACTCTCCTTGAGCGGCTGGTGACATCCGGGCTGAGGGGCCGGGGGATCAGCTGCTAAGGTGCCGCCGCATCATGTCCGACGAAAATCTGCGCCGAAAACTCTGGCTGGTATCGATCGTGGCCGTGGGGCTTGCCGCCGTGGTGCTGGGTCTTGCGGTCATGCTCTGGCGCGGAGGGGGTGGGGGTGCGGGCGATCCTTCGAGTGGTTCGCCGGCAGCCGCGGGCGGGAGGCCCGCAACGGCCGTGGTCGTCGGGCAGGCCATCCGCAAGGAGTTTCCGTACGAACTCGAGGCGCTGGGAACGGCCCGCGCCAACGAGGCGATCGACGTTACCGCCAAGATCTCGAACCGCATCGCAGCCATCCGTTTCAATGAAGGGCAGGCCGTGCGCAGGGGCGAGGTGCTCGTCGAACTCGACGGCACGCAGGCCGCTGCGGACCTTGCCCAGGCTCAGGCGGCGCTCGCGGAAAGCAAGAGCAACTACGACCGCAGTGTCGGCCTGATCTCTACCAAGGCCCTGTCGCCGTCCCAGCTCGATCAGATCGAGGCGACGCTCAAGGCGAACCAGGCGAAAGTCGAGGCGGCCGCCTCCCGCCTCGGCGACACCGTCGTGCGGGCGCCGTTCGACGGCCAGGTGGGCCTCAGGCGTGTGAGCGTCGGCAGCCTCGTGAATCCGGGCACGATCATGACGACGCTCGATGACACAAGCCGCATCAAGGTCGATTTCTCGGTGCCCGAAGCGCAGATGTCGGTGGTGCACCCGGGTCTGACCATCCGGGCCGCGACGACGGCATACCCCGGCCGGTCCTTCGACGGCACGGTGGCGACCGTCGATACACGCGTCGATCCGGTGAGCCGCGCCTTCGGCGTCCGGGCGATCGTACCGAACGCCGAGGGACTCCTGAAGCCCGGCATGTTCCTGACCGTGCGCATCGTCGAGTCGTCGAAGGACGCCGTCGTCGTGCCGGAGCAGGCGCTGCTGCCCGAGGAGGGCAAGCAGTTCGTGTACGTCGTTGTGAGCGGCAAGGCCGACAAACGCGAGATCCGCATCGGCAGGCGGCGGCCGGGCGAAGTGGAAGTCGTGGATGGGCTCGCTGCGGGCGAGAGCATCGTGACCGAGGGTGCCGACAAATTGCGGCCGGGCGCGAGCGTTCAGGCCGCTCCATGAGGATCGATCGTTGAAGATCGCCGAGCTCAGCGTTCGCCGTCCGGTGTTCGCGGCCGTCGTGAGCCTGATGCTCGTGATCCTGGGCACGCTAGCTGCCGTGCGATTGCCGGTGCGGGAATTCCCGGATGTCGAATCACCGGTTGTCTCGGTGACTACTGATTACCGGGGTGCCTCGTCGGACGTGGTCGAGACCAAGATCACGCGGGTGATCGAAGACCAGGTCGCGGGCATCGAAGGCATCACCAAGCTCACCTCGTCGAGCCGCGACGAGAAGTCGTCGGTGAGCATCGAGTTCAGCGTGAATCGCGACCTCGAAGCGGCGGCGAACGACGTGCGCGACCGCATCGCGCGCGTGCTGCCGAACCTGCCGACGGAAGCGGATCCTCCGCAGGTCGCCAAGCAGGATGCGAGCGCCGATGCGATCATGTTCATCAACCTGAGGAGCGAAACGCGCAACTCGCTCGAGCTCACCGACTACGCACACCGCTACCTCGTCGACCGGTTTTCGGTCGTGCCGGGCGTCGCGCAGGTGCGCATCGCCAATGAGCGCCGCTATGCGATGCGGCTTTGGATCGATCGTGCAGCGCTCGCAGCGCATGAATTGACAGTTGCTGACCTCGAGAACGCGCTCAGGGCCGAGAACGTCGAGCTGCCGGCCGGCCGCATCGAGTCGCAGCAGCGCGAATTCACTCTGCGGACCGTGACGCGGCTCAAGACGGCGGACGATTTCCGTCAGCTCGTCGTCGGGCGCGGTGGCGACGGTTCGCTCGTGCGGCTCGGCGAGGTTACGAAGGTCGAGGTCGCCTCCGAGGACGATCGGGGCTTTGCACGTTCCGACGGCCTGCCGAGCGTCAACCTCGCCGTCATTCCCCAGTCGAAGGCGAACATCCTCGAAGTCGCGGCCGGCGTGCGCGCGGAGATGCAGCGCATCGAGGAATCGTTACCGGCCGACATCCACATGTCGATCAATGTCGACTTCTCGACCTTCGTGTCGGCTTCCATGCATGAAGTGCGTTTCACGCTCTCGCTCGCGCTCACCATGGTGCTCATCGTGATTTTCGGCTTCCTTGGCAGCTGGCGGGCGACACTCATCCCGGCGCTTACGATTCCCGTGTCGATCGTTGCCTCGGCGATGGTGATGGCGGCGCTCGGCTTCTCGATCAACGTGCTGACGCTCCTTGGCATCGTGCTTGCGATCGGCCTCGTCGTGGATGACAGCATCGTGGTGCTCGAGAACATCGTCCGGCGCATGGAACATGGCGAGGCGCCGGTGCTGGCGTGCATCAGCGGCAGCCGCGAGATCGGCTTCGCAGTGCTCGCCGTGACCACGGTGCTGGTGACCGTGTTCCTGCCGATCTCCTTCATGCCGGGAAAGCTCGGGCGACTTTTCGGTGAATTTGGCATCGCCGTGGCGTCGGCGGTTGCGTTCTCGGCGCTCGTGGCGTTGACACTGGTGCCGATGCTGACCTCGATGCTCTTCACCAGGCACGTCGAGCGTGGACGATTTGCACGCTGGGTCGACAGCCACTTCCAGCGCCTCGCGGACTGGTACCGAAAGGCGCTGACGGCGGCGCTGATGAATGCCGGAATCGTCGCATTTGGCGCTCTCGTGGTGGCGGGGCTCGGCGTGCTGCTTTGGCAGGGTGTGCGCACCGATTATTCGCCGCGCGAAGACCGCGGCATCATCATCACTTTCATCAGCGCGCCGGAAGGTTCGAGCGTGGCGTACACGAAGCGCTACGTCGAGCAGGTTGAACAGTACCTGCTCGAGGAGAAGAAGCAGGGCAACGTGCTTCGGGTGCTCGCGCGCTCCGGCGCATTCGGCAACAATGCGGCGAACCTCGGTATCGTGTTCACGCCGCTCACACCCTGGAACGAACGCAGCAAGAGCGCGAGCCAGATAGCAGCGGATCTGCAGAAGAAGGTGTCGAATCTGCCGGGGGTACGCGTCATCGTGCAGCAGCCGCCGACCCTTCCGGTGAGCGGCATCGGCAACAACCCCGTGCAGATCGTCCTGCAGGGCGATGACTTCGCCGAGCTTGCGCATGTGCGCGACCGCGTTCTCGACCGTGCCCGCGCCGAAAACCCGGATCTCATCGGCATCGATTCGGACTACAAGGAGCGCCAGCCGCAGATGCGCGTCATCATCGATCGCAACAAGGCGGCCGATCTCGGCATCTCGCTCGGCAATATCGGCCGCACGCTCGAAACGATGCTGGGATCACGCGAAGTGACGACGTACACGGATCGCGGCGAGGAATACAACGTCATCCTGCAGGCGGCCAAAGCGGAGCGCGCAAGCCCGACCGATCTCGACAACATCTATGTGCGCTCCGAACGGAGCGGTGAGCTCGTGCCGCTCTCGAGCCTTGTCAAGGTGGAGGAGGTCGCAGGTCCTCAGGACTTGAGGCGCTTCAACCGTTTGCGGTCGATCACGATTTCCTCGGGCCTCACGCCCGGCTATACGCTAGGTGAGGCACTCACCTATCTCGAGCGCGTCGTGAAAGAGGAAGCCCCGAGCAGCGTGCGCCTCGAGTACGACGGTGAATCGCGTGAGCTCAAGGAAGCAGGATCGGCGCTCCTGTGGACCTTTGTCATGGCGCTCGTCATCGTCTACCTCGTGCTCGCGGCGCAGTTCGAGAGCTTCATCCACCCGTTCGTGATCCTGACGACCGTGCCGCTCGCACTGACAGGCGCACTCGTCGGGCTTTTCATCTTCAATGCGCCGGTGACGGTCTTCAGCGGCATCGGCGCAGTTCTTCTCGTGGGTCTCGCCGCGAAGAACGGCGTGCTGATCGTGGAATTCGCCAACCAGCTGCGCGACCGGGGCCGCGAGTTCGTCGACGCCTTGACCGAGGCCTCGGTGATCCGGCTGCGGCCAGTGCTGATGACGAGCCTCTGCTCAGCTTTCGGCTCCATCCCGCTCATTATTGCAACCGGCGCGGGCGCCGAGAGCCGGCGTGCGCTTGGCGCGGTGGTCTTTTTCGGCGTCACGATCTCGATGGTGCTCACGCTATTCGTCGTCCCGGCCGTGTACCTGCTCATCGCGCGCAACACGCGTTCGCCGCAGTACGTGAGCCGCGTGATCGACAAGCTCACCGGTGACGCCCCCGCAGGCGATTGATCCTGGCGATTTCGTCCGTCTAACCCCACTAACTCATTGCCTCGGCCGCAGCGCACCGGCGTCTGCGATCGCCGACACGCGCAAATGCGTTGCCATGGAACTTCATGTTCAAGCTTCGTGTCTACCCGCGCGAATCCAGGGAGTCCGTCACTCATGTCGCAGTTAACGCAACGATCTCGAGCGCCAATCACTCGCTCGCTGTCGCTTGGGCTGCTACTGATGCTGGCCGCGCTCCCGGCCAGCTCCGACGACAGGCTCGATATCACCGCGTACCGGGACAAGGTCGTCTACATCGATTTCTGGGCGTCGTGGTGCGCACCGTGCCGCAGGTCCTTTCCGTGGATGAACTCGATCCAACACCTTTACGCCGACCGCGGGCTGGTCGTGATCGCGATCAACGTCGATCAGGAGCGCGAGCTCGCCGAGCGCTTCCTGCACGAATTCAATCCGCAATTTCGCATCCTGTTCGATACCGAGGGCAACCTTGCCGCGGCCTTCGAGTTGAAGGGCATGCCGACGACGTTGCTCGTCGATCGTCACGGGGCAACGCGTTACCGCCACGTGGGATTCACGAACGACAGTCCGGCCGGGCTGACCCGGGAACTGGACACCCTGCTCGCGGAAAAATGAGGAGTGGAGACAGAATGAAACGACAGCTCGCGATGATCGCGGTCACCCTGGCGGTGTCGGCGGCGCTTTCGGCCTGCAGCAGCATCGGCGTCAAGCCGTGGCAGCGCAGTGCACTCGCGCGACCCGAAATGCAGTTGAACGCCAATCCGCTCGATGCCGCCATCGACGATCACGTGTACTTCAGCAAGGAAGCCTCGAGCGGCGGTCGCGGGTTCGGCGGCGGAGGATGCGGATGCAATTGAAGAACGGAGCGCGCGCCGCGCCGTCGGCGTTGATGGCGGCGAGCTGCGCGCTGCTGAGTGCAACGGCAACGCGAGCCGACGCTCCGTCGTCGGGCGAAGAGGGCGATTGGCAGGCCGATTCGGCCGTCCTTTATTACAAGGAGGACCAGGGGCGCGTGCAGGCGATCGAGCCGGTCGTGAGCCTCAGCAAGGACTTCGGTGACGAGCATGTATTCGGCTTCAAGCTGACGTATGACAGCCTGAGCGGCGGGTCTCCGAACGGAGCCCTGCCAAGCCAGTCCCCACAGACGTTCGCGACGCCTTCCGGCACGAGCTTTCAGGCTCCTTCCGGTGGCACGCAAACCTACACCACGGCGTCGGGCCGCGAAGTTGCCGAGCTCGAGCACGTGACGCTCTACACCGTGCAGCCCGGCGAGATCCCGCTCGACCCGAATTTTCACGACCAGCGCTTCGCGCTCAACGCAGGCTGGCAGCAACCGCTCGGCTCGAACACGAAATTTTCAGTCGGTGCCGACGCGTCGCACGAACTGGACTTCACGTCGATCGGCGTCAACATCGCGCTGGCGCAGGACTTCAACTCGAAGAATACGACGCTGTCGCTCGGCGGCCATTTCGAGTCCGATTCGATCAATCCGATCGGCGGCGTGCCGGTCGCCGGATCCGACTACGTGCTGCTGCAGAAGGGCGGCAACGAAAGCAAGACCGTGGGCGGCGCGCTCATCGGCCTGACGCAGGTGTTGACACAAAACTGGCTCGCCCAGCTCAATTATTCCTACGACCGCTCGAACGGTTACCTCACCGATCCATACAAAATCCTCTCGGTGATCGATACGGGTGGAAACGTGGCGGGTTACCGATTCGAATCGCGGCCCGGCTCGCGTGCGTGGCAGAGCCTCTTCCTGGAAAACAAGGTCGCGATCGGCAGAAACGTACTGGATGTGTCGTTGCGCTACCTCAAGGACGATTGGGGCATCCGCTCGCAGACGGGCGAGATCCGCTATCGCTGGCAGTTCTCGAGCGGCGCGTACCTGGAGCCTCATGTGCGCTATTACAAGCAGACGGCGGCGGACTTCTATCACCTCTACGTCGACGCCTCGACACCGCTGCCGCAATTCATGTCCGCCGACCCGCGGCTTGCGAGTTTCAATGGAGCGACCTTTGGCGTGAAGTTCGGCATGCCGCTTGCCGACGATCGCGGTGAATGGAGCGTGCGCCTCGAGCAATATCAGCAGACGCAGCAGGATACCCCGGTCGCCTTCGGCGCCCTGCAGGGGCTCGATCTCGCACCGGGCCTCAAGTCGATCATGTTGCAGATCGGCTATCGATATCGGTTCTGAACATGGCTGCCCGCGCCGAAGCGCTGCCTGGGCTCAAGTCAGCCGAGCCGTTGCACATCGAGCGCCGGTCGCGCGGGATTTGTGCGGCGACATTTCAGGCCATGGCGAGCCCGTGCGAGATCCTGCTCGAGACCGACGACACCGGGCTCGTTCGCGAACTCGGTTGCCTGGTCGCCGAGGAAGCCTGGCGCATCGAGGCCAAGTTCAGCCGCTATCGCAAGGACAGTGTGCTGTCTGCCGTCAACCAGAGCCGTGGAAAGCCGGTGCGAGTCGACACCGAGACGGCGGCGCTCATCGATTTCGCCGCCGAGTGCCATCGACTGAGCGAGGGCCTCTTCGACGTTACGTCCGGCCTGCTGCGGCGCGTGTGGAAGTTCGACGGGTCCGACCGCCTGCCGGACGCTGCCGCCGTCAAGCGCCTTCTGCCGTTCATCGGCTTTCAGCGGCTCGAATGGCGCCGCCCGGAGCTCACGCTGCCCGACGGGATGGAGCTCGATTTCGGCGGGTTCGGCAAGGAGTACGCCGCCGATCGCGCACTTGGGCTCGCAGGCGCACTATTCAACGGCGCAATTCTCGTGAACTTCGGCGGCGACCTTTGCGCCAACCGAACGCCGCGCGATGGGCCGTGGTCCGTCGGCATCGAGCGACCCGACACCGATCGCGACGCCCGCATGTTGCTCGACCTGTCGCAGGGCGCGCTCGCGACGAGCGGTGACACGCGCCGGTTCCTTATCAAGGACGGGCGCCGGTACGGGCACATTCTCGACCCGCGTACCGGCTGGCCGATCGAAGAGGCGCCACGTTCGGTGACGGTTGCCGCGGGCACTTGCACCGAGGCCGGGCTCCACGCAAGCCTCGCAATCCTGCAAGGCCGGAATGCCGAGAGCTATCTTGCCGGGCAAGGGGTGCGGTACTGGGCGCTGCGCTGATGAACCGCTTGCGGCGTCGCTTGGGTTTCCCGCAACATGATGCCTCTACCTAGCGGAGGGCAGATCGTGGGCAAAGGCATGGAACGGAAGAAGGAATCGAAGAAGAAACCGCTGAAGACGCTCAAGGAAAAACGTGCCGAGAAGCGCGCCAAGAAGGCGGGCTTCGGCGGCATGGGCGGGCTCGGCCCGCAGTAGGTTAAATGGGGTACGTCCCCATTTATTGCCGACCTATGGGCGCGGTTCGATCGCGATTTCGGTGGTGACCGAATTCGCGATGTAGCAGGCTTCGTGCGCCTTGTGGTGCAGGTCGTCGAGTTCTGCGGCCGTCGGCGTGCGCTCGACCCAGGCAACCTGCGGTCGCAGTGTCACCTTCGTCATGCTCATGGCGCCCTTCGCGTTCTTGCTCATCTCGCCGATGGCATCGTCCTCGTACTTGTCGATGACGAAGCCTCCCTTGGCGGCAAAGAACAGAAAGAACAGCATGTGACACGAGGAAAGCGACGCGATGAACGCTTCTTCCGGGTCGACGCCGGCAGAATTCGAGAGCGGCGGTGGCACGACCTTTGGCGAACTCGAGGCCGGCACGACCGCGCCGCCGTCGAAGCGCCACTCATGCGCGCGTGAAAACTTGTTGTCCTTGAATGGCGCGCCGGCCGGGCGCGACCACGAAACAGTTGCCGTGTAGGTGCTCATGATGCCTGCAGGTACCGGGATTGGATTATTGGGGATTTGCTCTGCAACTTTAGCGCAAATTCCCAATAATCCAATCCCGGTACCGGTTTCAGTAGACTTCGAAGAGACCCGCCGCCCCCATGCCGCCGCCGATGCACATCGTGGCGACGACGAACTTCGCGCCGAGCCGCTTGCCGGCGATGAGTGCGTGCGCGGTGAGCCGCTGCCCGCTCATGCCATAGGGATGACCGACGGCAATCGCGCCGCCGTCGACGTTCAACCGCTCGTCGGGAATGCCGAGCTGGTCGCGGCAATAGAGAACCTGCACGGCGAAAGCCTCGTTCAATTCCCACAGGCCGACGTCCTGCATCCGGATGCCGGCGCGCTTCAGAAGTTTCGGCACGGCGAACACCGGCCCGATCCCCATCTCCCCCGGCTCACAGCCGGCAACGGCGAAACCGCGGTAAGCGCCGAGCGGGGTAAGGCCCCGTTTCGAGGCCTCGCTCGCGCTCATGACGACGCATGCACCGGCGCCATCGGAAAACTGGCTCGCATTGCCCGCGGCGACGGTGCCGCCGGGCAGCGCCGGCCTGATCTTCGCGACGCCCTCGAGCGTCGTATCCGGGCGCAGGCCCTCGTCCTGTTCGATCACGACGTCCTTCGTCATGACGCGGCCGCTTTCGGGATCCACGAGCGCCATCGTGGCGGGCGTCGCGACCATTTCATCCTTGAAGTAGCCGGCGGTCTGCGCCGCGCTCGCACGCAGCTGGCTGCGCACGCCGTATTCATCCATGCGATCGCGCTTGATGCCGTATTTCTTCGCGACGAATTCCGCCGTCTCGAGCATCGGCCAGTAGTACTCGGGCTTGTGCTTCAGGATCCAAGAGTCCCGGAGCATCTTCGGGTTCAGGGTGTTCTGCACGCAGCTGATCGACTCGACGCCGCCCGCGACGAAAACATCCGCTTCGCCCGCCAGGACGCGCTGCGAGGCCATTGCGATCGCCTGCAGGCCCGAGCTGCAGAAGCGGTTCAGCGTTACGCCGCTCACCGTCACCGGGCAGCCCGCGCGATAGGCAATGATGCGTGCGATGTTCGAACCCGTGGCGCCTTCCGGCAGCGCGCAGCCCATCACGACGTCTTCCACGTCGGCCGGATCGACCTTGGCGCGCTCCATCGCCGCTTTCACGGCGTGCCCGCCGAGATGGGCGCCGTGGCTCATGTTGAAGGCGCCGCGGAACGACTTCGCGAGCGGCGTCCGCGCAGTGGAGACAATGACGGCTTCGCGGCTCATGGCGCGGCTCCTTCGCTGCCGCTGAAGCTGCCGCCCGAATCGGCGAGGCGGTCGAGCAGCGGGGCCGGTGTCCAGAACGCAGGATCGCCATGGGTATTGCGGGCGAACTCACGCACGCGCCGGCGCACGTCGTAGAGTCCGATCGTGTCCGCGTAGAACATCGGGCCGCCGCGGGACGCCGGAAAACCGTAGCCCGTGAGATACACGACGTCGATGTCCGAAGCGCGCGCCGCGATCTTCTCCTCGAGAATCTTCGCGCCTTCATTGACGAGCGCATAAACGAGCCGGTCGACGATCTCGGCGCTCCCGATCTTGCGCGGCGTGACGCCGATCTCGCGGCGATGCTTCGAGATCAGCTCATCGACGACTTTCGATGTCACGGGCTTGCGCGGGCCCGCAGGGTAGTCGTACCAGCCGGCGCCTGTCTTCTGTCCGAAGCGGCCGAGCTCGCAGAGCTTGTCGGGGAGCGTCGAGAACTGGTAGTCGGGCCGTTCGGCGCGGCGGCGCTTGCGCACGGACCAGCCGATGTCGTTGCCGGCGAGATCGCCGACGCGGAACGGGCCCATCGCCATGCCGAAGGTTTCCATCGCCTTGTCGACCTGTTCGGGCGATGCGCCTTCCTCGAGGAGATAGGCAGCCTGCTTCGTATAGGGCTCGAGCATGCGATTACCGATGAAACCGTCGCAGACGCCCGAGACCACTGCCACCTTGCGCAGCGTCTTGCCGAGCTTGAGCGCGGTCGCGAGCACGTCGGGCGCAGTCGCCTTGCCGTGTACGATCTCGAGCAGGCGCATGACATTCGCCGGACTGAAGAAATGGGTGCCGACGACATCTTGCGGACGTTTCGTGAATGCAGCGATCTGGTTGACGTCGAGCGTCGAGGTGTTCGTCGCAAGGATCGCGCCGACTTTCATGACGCGGTCGAGTGTCGTGAAGACCTGCCGCTTGACGTCCATCGACTCGAACACCGCTTCGATGACGATGTCGGCGGTGGCGATCGCATCATAGGAGAGAGTCGGCGTGATGAGCGCCAGGCGTTTGTCGCGATCGGCCTGCGAGAGCTTGCCTTTCTTCACCTGGCCGTCGTAGATGCCGGCGATGCGCGCAATGCCCCTGTCGAGCGCTTCCTGTGTTGTCTCGACCAGCCACACGGGAATCCCGGCATTCAGGAAGCAGATGGTGATGCCACCGCCCATGGTGCCGGCGCCGATCACCGCCGCCTTTTCAATCTTGCGGACCGGTGTCGATTCCGGCACGCCGTCGATCTTGCTGGCCCTGCGCTCGGCGAGGAATGCGTGGCGCAGCGATTTTGATTCCGGGGACTCCATGAGCTCGACGAAGCAGCGGCGTTCGAAGGCGAGGCCTTCCTCGAGCGGCTTGCCGGCGTATTCGATCGCATCGATGCAGCGCACGGGCGCGGGCAGGTTCGGCCACTGCGCCTTGACGCCGTTGCGCGCGAATTCGCATAGCGCTTCGAGGTTCGGCTCGTCGAGTACGAGATCACGCGTCCGGCGCGTGCCCGCATCCTTCGATGTGGCAAAGGCCTCTGCCGCAGCGACGGGATCGCCATCGACAACGCGGTCGAGGAGCGCCGTCTTCGCGAGCAGTTTCGCCGGCACCGGCTCACCGCTCACGATCATGTTGATGGCGGTTTCGACGCCGACGAGGCGCGGCAGGCGTTGCGTGCCGCCCGCGCCCGGCAAAAGACCCAGTTTCACTTCGGGCAGCCCGAGCTTCGCATCGACTTTCGCCACGCGATGGTTAGCCGCCATGGCAAGCTCGAGTCCGCCGCCGAGACAGTTGCCGCTGATCGCCGCGACTACAGGCTTCTCGCTCGCCTCGATGAGGGCGATCAGCTGGCGAAGGTTTGGGCTGCGCAATCTCGCCGGCGTACCGAATTCCTTGATGTCCGCGCCGCCGGAGAAGTTGCCGTCGGCGCCCGTGAGCACAATGGCGCGGACAGTGCCATCCGCCGCGGCGCGTTCGAAAGCGGAGGCAATGCCGGAACGCACCGCGTGCGAGAGGCTATTGACGGGCGCATTGCCGAACGTGATGACGGCAACCGCGCGGTCAGCACGGTAATCAACCTGAGGCATAGAAAGAGGGGTCAGAACCAATTAGGAAAAGTCGGTCGGACCCATTTTCACCTGCGGCGCTGGAAAATGCATCCGGCCGGTGTCAGTGCGGGAGCCGGCCGCCGCTTGCCTGGCAATCCTCGAGCGTGCGGTAGGCCGTGTAGTGCGCCGTGCGCTCGAAACTCCCGCTGCGATAGTCGTGGCAGATGCCTTCGCGCGACTTCTTGATGATGGTCGCGTCGTCCGAATCGTAGAGCGCCCACTGGTCGAGTTTCGGCGGCTTCGGCACATCGCTTGCAACGCAAGCCGCGGCCAGGGCGATGGCCGCGGCTGCGAACGCAAGCGTGAGTGGGCTCTTCACTTTGTCTTCCCCAGCCATCGATATAGCCCTCCGGCGATGACCGCCCCAGCGATCGGTGCGACCCAGAAGAGCCAGAGCTGCTGCAGGGCCCAGCCGCCGACCATCAGCGCCGGTCCCGTGCTGCGCGCGGGATTCACCGACGTGTTGGTGACAGGAATGCTGATCAGGTGGATCAACGTAAGCGCGAGGCCGATTGCGAGCGGTGCAAAGCCGGCCGGCACTCGGCTGTCGGTGGACCCCAGGATCACGAACAGGAAGAAGAAAGTCATCACGATTTCGGTGAGGAGAGCCGAATGCAGGTTGTAGCCGCCCGGTGAGTGATCGCCATAGCCGTTCGCTGCGAGACCACCCGCAACGACATCGGTGCCGTTACCGGACCCGATGTGGGCGAGGAACCACGCCGCAAGCGTTGCGCCGACGACCTGCGCGACGATGTAGGGCAACACATCGCCTGGGCGAACGCGCCCGCCGGCCCAGAGCCCGATCGTCACAGCCGGATTCAGGTGGCAGCCGGAGATGTGCCCGACGGTATAGGCCATTGTGAGCACGGTGAGGCCGAAGGCGAGCGCGACGCCGACGAGGCCGATTCCGACCTCGGGAAATTTTGCAGCGAGCACGGCGCTGCCGCAGCCTCCGAGGACCAGCCAGAACGTGCCGATAAGCTCGGCGGCAAAGCGCCGCGGCATTGAAATGAGCATGGGATCATCCCCCGGTTCTTGTTATTGACGGCCGGACGCTACCGCCGGACTGGCCCCGTCGTCAATTGGATCCGTGGGTGCGGCCGAAAAACCAGTAGACGAAGATGAGTATGAGGATTGCGTCGAAGACGAGCGCCCATTTGATGATCCGCCGGCGAAACTCACGGCTCTTCTGCTGGACGCGCTCGCGCAGGTCCGGATTGTCGTCGAGGTACGCGTCGAGCCTCTGCTTCGCCTGCGTCAGGTCGAGCTTTTCGCTCTTGCGCAGGGCCTTGATCGCTTCGAGCAGGTGACCTTCGGCGAGCGCCCTTTCGGCGGCGGCAGGCAGCGGCGGTGTCGTCATGCGGTCAGACCCCTGTGGGGCCTGACCCCACTCACTTACTTCGGCGCAGTATCGCCCGAGTAGGGCACCGCCGTCGCGCCGGTAACGGTTCCGATCTTCGCGCGGTCGCTGACGTAAAGCTCGACTTCCCGTTCGAACTTGAGCGGACCCTGCACGACGGCGCCGGGACCGATGACGATGCGCGGCGGGTTGCTCTTCCAGGAGAACCAGCTCGAGGACGACTTCTCGATGTAAATGCCGCCGTCGACGCGCGAATTCGCACCGATGTTGACGCTGCCGTTATACGTATGGATATCGCCACCGACATGCGCCGCGGCGAGCTGGATGTCGCCGTTCACGTTCGAGATCGCGCCGCTGACGCTCGAGCTTTCATCGAGTATGAGGCGGCCATTGACGGCGCTCATTTCTTTCGCTGTCGCGCGCGGTCCGAGCGTGATGCTGCCGTTCACTGTGCTCGCTTCCTCGACGCTCGCGCCTTCGCCGATGGTGACGGAGCCGTTCACGGTGGAGACGTCGTTCTTCACCTGGCTGCCGGCTGCAACCTGCACCGATCCGTTGACCTTGCTGTATTCACTCGCGGGCGTCGGCGAGGCGAGGGCGACGCCGAGCACCGCGACAAATAAGTGGCGCCCCTTCATGAGCCGCTCCCGGACGTCGAGTCCTTCGGCGGTGTGTCTTTAGCGGGCCCGGACTCCCTTCGTCCCTCAACGAAATAGAAGATGAGATAGGCGAGCCCGACGGCAACCGGTATCCAGCCGAAGGAGGATGCCTCTGCATCGAGCGCGGGCCGTGCGCCGTACACCAGCGAGACACCCACGCCGAGCCACACAAGCCCGCGCAGCAGATATCGCGGCCGCGACGGCGCGTCGACCTTGATCGGATCCATCGGCAGGTCGAGCCCCTTGTCGATGGCCGCCATGCGCTCCTTGTGACGCTGCTCGAGCTGCTTGGTCTTGTGCCAGTGCACAGCGAGGATGAAAACGATCGCGACAGTCATGCTGAGAATCACTCCGAGAATCGGAATGAGCATCGTCATCTGGCCTTCGGTCATGGACTCAACTCCTCTATGCAACCAGCAAATGCATCAGCCAATCGAGCTTGTCCCAATGGCCGTGCGCAAGATAGCCGATCAGCGCCCCGATGAGGGTGGCGATGGCGGTGTCTTGAAAAGGTGCGGTCACTTGGGTTCGGTCTCCTGGCGGGTTCGCTTACTTGTACTCGCCAGCCGGACATAAGGTTTCACCGGCGGCGTCCTACAATGGCTGAAACCTTTTGCCCGGATGCGGAGTATCAACCCTGTGTTATTGCGCCTGCCCGGACCCCTCCCAGGATGCTAGAGGCGAGGGTCATCGACCTGGTTGCTGCGGGCCGGCGCGACGAAGCGCTGGCGGTCGTCGTGGACGCCTTCCGGCGCAAGGTGTTCGGCCTCGCGTTGAGCTACCTGCGCGACCGCGGGGCGGCGGAAGACGTGGCGCAGGAGGTATTCATCAAGGTGTGGAAGGCTTTGCCCCAATTCGATGGCCGCGCGACGCTCTCGACGTGGATCTACACGATCACACGCAATACGAGCTTCACGGCAATTCGCTCGCGCCGACCGAATGCCTCGCTCAGCGATCCGGAAGTGCTAAGTGCCGTCGAGACCGCCGGCGCCAAGACGGAAGGCGAGGGCACGGCGCTTGAAGGCGATGCACTGCTGCGCCTCGTCGATCAGTTGCCGGCGAAGCAGCGCCAGGTCGTGATGCTCTTTTATATGGAGGAGCAGTCGTATGAATCGGTATCGGCCATGCTCGCGATGCCCGTTGGCACGGTGAAGACCCTGCTTCACCGGGCGCGTGCGCGCCTTCAGGAGCTGGCATGACTGCGCTCGACGATCGTCTCACTAAACTGTTCGGATCGATTGACGTCGACCCGGATTTCGACGTGCGCCTGATGGCGCGCGTGCGCGCGACGGAGATTGATCGTGATGCCGAACGGCGGCGGGCGCAGGAGGACTACGCAGTCGCCGGATCGAACCTTGTGCGCTGGCGCCGTACCGCGTTTCGGATGTTTTCGCTCGACTCCATCGCGGTGGTCACTCTTCTTATAGTGCTGGTTGCGGCGCTGCCCCGTATTGCGCCGAAGCTGGATCCCCTGAGTGCGGGTTATGTCGCGGCGGCAATCGCTGCGCTCTTTGCCATCACTACCGCAATACGACTTTTGTACCCTCGGGTCCGTCTGCTCGGCAGCCTATAATCACGCACTCGTTTTCTTCGGAGAAGAAGCCTGTGCGCATTTCGAACCCCTGGTGCGGTGCGTCCGCATTTCTTGCCCTTGCATGCATGGCCGCGCTGCCGGCGCACGCCGACTGGAAGGGCAAGGGCGAGCTCGGTTTTGTCATGGCGCGCGGCAATTCCGACACCGATACGGGCAACGCGAAGTTCGAGCTCGCAACCGAGGGGCCGGTGTGGAAACACGCGTTCGCTTTCAGCGGTCTCTACGGCAGCAACAATGGCATCACTTCGGCGCAGCGCTGGGATATTCGCTGGCAGTCCGACTATAAGCTGACCGAGCGACTCTTTGCCTTCGGCGCCGCGCGCTATGAGGATGACGCTTTCAGCGGCTTCGATTACCAGGCGACGCTCTCCGCGGGCGTCGGCTACAAGTTCATCGACACCGAAGCCACGAAATTCAGTGGCACGCTCGGCCTCGGCTATCGGTCCCTGCGACCGGAATTGCTCATCAAGAATGCCGCCGGCGATGTCATCCAGCGCATCAAGGGTGACACCTCGAGTGATGCCATCGTGAATGCGGGGCTCGATTTCCTGCACAAACTCACGGCGAACACCCAGATCACCGACAAGCTGCTGGTCGAGTCGGGCTCCCAGAATACCTTCGTCAGCAACGACCTCGCACTGCAGGTCAGCATGACGGACAAGCTCGCGTTGAGCGTCGGCTATGGCGTGCGCTACAACAGCGATCCGCCGGGCAATCTTGAAACGACCGATCAGCTGATGACGATCAACCTGGTCTATCTCATCAAGTGAGAGGTTCGCCGGCGAGGAAGCGCCGGAGGATCACGAGTCCCCAGGTGTCACGGCTGCAGTAGACGTGCAGCGCTTTCAGCCGCTGCTCGCGCTTGGACGGTTCGAGACCAGGGTTTCGAAGTTCGAGAAACGCGAGTTGCGCGGCTTCGCCTTCCTGCACCTCCTCGAGCTCTTCGTACGCGAGTTCCGGGGCAATCGTCGGCAATACGGCCTTGATGGACCAGGAGCCGTGCATGTCGCGGTGATAGTAAGCGTCTTTCGCCACGGGCCAGAGATCGAACAGCCGATCCCTCACGCTCTCGAGCGCGGAGCCAAGTTCCGGCAATCGTTTGGCCAACCGCTCGAGGACACCGCGCTCAAAAGTAGCGTTGTAGACGAACACGGGACCCGTTGCCGGCATCGCGTCGATGAGTTTTGTGGCGAGCAGCGCGAAGTCTCCGAACGTCTCGATGGCAAGATACTCATGGTGGCGAATGGCGCCCGGCGCGTCCTCGACGTGCAACGACCACTGGAACGGCCAGTGTTCATACGGCCGCGTGCCGAGAATCTCGGGCACCGAGAAGCCGATCGTTTCAAAGTCGAGGTAGGCGCGCGGGAAGGGGAGCGATCGCAGCTCCGCGGTCGCCGCCGCATCGAAGTACGCGACACCACTCACCGTGGCCGCATGCACGCGTCGATGATTGTCGTTCGTCAGGCGATCGGCCGGCACCGCGCGCAGATCGTCAAAGCCCTGCGCACGCAGGGACTCGATCAGCTTGCCGCCCCGCGGCAGTAATTCGACCGGATAGTCGGGCAACGCGCCGCGCTCCGCGGTGCATCGCGCGATGAACGGACACTCGTAAGGCTTCGTGCACTGCGGGCCCATGTCGATATCCGGCACCTGCGGTGATGCGATGAGCGCAAGCTGCTCGCTCGCCGTGTCCGCGATCCGCTGCAGCGATGCCTCGACCTCTCGCGTAATGTCTTCTTCGACGGCGAGTCCCGCATAGTCACCCCGACGCTTGAGCACGAAGCGGTTGTCGACATGCCCGATGAAGACGGAGGACACCGGGATGCCGGCACCGCGCAGCACGAGCGTCTGGAACGCGGCATCGGGAATGTGCTCGTCCTTCACCTGGGTCGAGGCCTTCACCTCGATGAGTTCGTAGGACTGGCCGCGTCTTCGCAGGATATCCGCGATGACCGCGAGATCACCGGATCGGAAGGCGGGCTGATAGAGGAGCGGCGCTCCACCGGCTTTGAGAACCGCGGTCGTTTCGGCGATTGCGGCGGGCATGCCCTTCCCCCGCGAAATGGTCCGGCCAGGCTGTAGAATCCGCACCGCTTCGTCGAATGCGCGCCCCTGCACCAGGGCTAGCCGCTCGACCTGCGGGCCCGTCAAAGGCTGGTTGACTTCGAACCACAGCCGCTTTTCGCACTGCAATCCGGCGGTAAATCGGCTTTTGGTAAGCCAGGCCATAGGCGGTCATTGCATCATATGTATTGAGATGAAGCTCACGGTGTAACATTCGAAGGTCCGCCCTGCGCTCGCCCCGCAGGGCCACCAATCCAACGAATCGGCCGGGGTGTCGGGATGGCCGCTGAAGCACATGAGAACCCGCAGCTCAGTGAAGGGCTGTTCGTCATCAATCTCGATTCGTCGAGCTTGCCGATGGCACTGCTCGTGCCGTTCCGGCATGAGCTCGAGGGCTTTTCCGTGTTCCGCTCGCGCAAGATCGAGGACGGGCGCGAGCGGTTCCGGCTGCACCTCGGATACTTCGATACTCTGAGACATGCGGAGGAAGCTCTCGCCGTCGTGCGGAAGTATTTCCCGGCGGCCTGGATCTCCTCTGCGCCCGGCGAGAATCTGGGCTCGCTGGAAGACACCATCAACGCCGAGTTCCGCCTGGTGCGCACAGCGTATGCGCACGTCGTGAAGCCCGGCGATCCGCACACGCACCAGGAACTCCCCTCGCCACCGCCGCCGGTCGCAACCAAGGTCGTGGCGAGCGCCGTCATGCGCACGGTCATAATCGAGGAGCCGGAAGCGGAGGCGCCGCCGAGGAAGACCGAAAAGCAGCGCTACGCTGTCCAGCTCGAATGGTCGGTCGCGCCGATCATTGCGGCGGACATTCCGCGCCTTGCGATCTTCGACGCCTACAGTCTTTACACCGTGCGCGAGCAGCGGGAGGGCCTGCCGCAATACGGCCTGAGGCTCGGATTCTTCTTGAGTGCGGATTCCGCCAAGCAGGTTGCGGAATACGTGCGGGCTGAGTTTCCGGCCGTTGCCGTTATTCCCGTGAGCCATCGCGAATACACTCGCGCTCTGGAAGCTGCCCGCGAACGTGCGCTCAAGGCCGTGGAGAGCGGGGAGATCAAGGTTGCCGCCAAGCCGGAGGCCGCGCCCGTCGCACGACCTCGAGACTAGCCGTGGCGCGCGGCAACGCCAGCATCTGGATCCGTTCCATCCTCGGCGTTGCCCTCATCGTCGGCTTGCCGGCGATTCTCGTATTCGCTCTGCGATCCGCTTATCAGTCCTCGCCCGAGCCGGGAAAAATCTCGACTTCAGCGCTTGAGTTCGTAGAAGCGGGGAAAGAACCGCCGGCACCTGTTCCACCTCCAGCGCCGAAGCCACCCGCCCCCGCACCGGCCCCGGAACTTTCGAGTACGCCGCCCGCGCCCGCAGTGAATTCCGCGCTGTCGCTGCAGGAGAGCGGCGAATGCGCGCAAGTTCAGGAAGAGATGGATGAGATCAAAGCGCGCATGGGACAGAGCTACACGACTGCCGAGGGCGAGTTCTATCGCGAGCGGCTGGTCAAGCTCGGCAATCGGCTGCACGAATTGCAGTGCGGGCGCTAGGAATGCTTATCGCCGGTTGACTCTTCACTGCAGCAGCGGGTCATCCTTCGGCAGCTGATGCGAATACCAGATGGCGAGCTTGTGCCGCATCGACTTCTCGGAGACCTGGTCTTCCGGCATCGGCTGCAGCAGCTTGTCGTGCACTAGAAGACGGTAGACGTAGAGCAGTTTGTCGCTTGCCGAGTCAGTCTTCTCGAACACGACCGCCCCTCGCTCTTCCGCGTACTTCATGGCGGCCGCGAACGCGGCTTTGAAGAGTTCGGCTTCGTGCTTGAGTTTCTTCAAATTCGCCGTTCCGCACCCGTCGCCTCGAGCGTGTCGTGCAGATGCTGCTGCACACGCTTGTCCGGCCGCGCGATGAAGAGATAAAGCGCGCCGACGACACTGATGATCACGATGACGAGCAGCGTGATCCAGTCGAGGTTGAAGAAGCCGCGCGGGCTGCTCAAGCCTGTCGGTGCGACCACGTTGATGAACATCAGCAAGAGGTAGGTCGCGGCGATGGTGTAGACCGGCCACGCCCAGGCTCCGAGCTGGAACTTGCCTTCAGCGACCCACCCACGCCGCTTCCCGATGATGGCCGCGATCACTGTGAGGTAGAACGCGAGGTAGATGCCGCTTACGCCGAACGAGACGAGCGATACGAGTGCGTTGATGTGCGCGGGGTAAGTGATGAACCCGATATGGATATCGTTCGCGGGCGTCGCGAACACGAGCAACGCGAAGAGCACGGTGACGACCGCGCCGCCGAGCAGCGCATTCACCGGCGTCTTGAACCGCGGACTCACCTCGGAAATCCACTTCGACCACGGCAGCGCACCGTCGCGCCCGTATGAGAACGCGAGCCGGCTGCCTGCGCCCTGCACGGACGTGCCGCAGGAGAAGAACGCGAAGATGATCATGAGGAGCAGGAAATCCTGCAGCCAGCCTGGAAGGGTCGAGAGAATGAAGGGCACGCCGCCGCCCGCGACGGTCGCCTTCACCGGATCGACCGCCGGCATCGCAAGGAGCAGTGCCGCGATCAGGATGAACGAGGAGAGGCCGCCCCAGATCAGCGCCCAGCGCATCGCGCGGGGAACCTGGCGGCCGGCATCTTTCGTTTCCTCCGAAATGTCGCCGGCCGCCTCGAACCCATAGAAGATGTAGACCGGTGCGAGCACGGAGATGAGCGCTGCACCGGTGAGCCAGTTGCCGCCGAAGTCGAGGCCAAGCGGATTGGTCGCGGCGACCTCAACGCCCTGAGTCGTGAAAAGGAAGTCGAATCCGTGGTTGAAGCCATGGATCGCGAGAATGATCGCGATGCCGAGAGTGCCCACGATCTCGACGTAGACGCCGAATTTCGCGACGCGCCCCATGACCTGCGCGCCGGTGATATTGAGAGCGGTTTGAATCGCGATCAGCACGACGGTGATCAGCAGGATCGTGAGGCTGTTGGCCGGATCGAGACCGAGACTGAACCAGTTGTTGAGCAGCGTCGTGACGTAGGACACGACGCCCGTGTCGACCGCGGCCACAGTGATGAGTAGTGCAAGGCCGTAGATCCAGCCGACGAACCAGCCGTACTTCGGCCCAACCGAGAATTTGCTGTACTGGTAGAGCGCGCCCGCTACCGGAAAGTGGCTCGCGAGTTCGCCGAACACGAGCGCGACGAAGAGCATTCCAACGACAGGGATCCAGGTGAGCCACACGTAGGCCGGGCCGCCGGTTCCGACACCGAGGACGAAGAGCGAATAGATGCCCACCATCGGTGAAAGATAGGTGAAGGCAACGGCGAAATTGCCGAAGTAACTGAGGACCCGATTGAGCTGTGGCTTGTAGCCGAGGCTTTCGAGCCGGGAATCGTCGCTCTGCTGAGCACCCGAAGCCTGCGCCGTGGACTGCTGCATAACGCCCCCTGGTTCTTATTATTGGGCGGGGGCAACTCTACGCCGCGTTTTATCGGTTTGCTATCGGGGCTGCGGGAGGCGTCAAAAATATCCGTTCAGCTGCAGGAAGAATTGCTGGCGATTCTGCCGATCGTTCTGCGGGATGCCGTCGTAATAGCGGTAGCCCGCGCGCAGCTGCGCGAACTGGATTGGCACGTACTCCCAGACGACGCTGTAGCGCACCTGCTGGTTCTCGTCGATGTCGGTACTCGGATCGAAGTACTCGGCCGTGAGCTTGAGGTTATGGCCTTTCAGTAGATTCCAGTCCGCTTCGATCAGACCCGCCCACTGCTTGCGCGTTGGCACGAGACTCTTGTCGTCGATGTAGTCCACTTCGCCGAGCCACGCGATGGGTCCGGTGCGAATGCCCGCGAAGACGTTCTGCATCTGCCGATCGCCGACGTCGGAGTGATTCGTATTGAAGCTTGCGCCGGCGCGCCAGCGCGAGTTCACGTGCTCGGCGCGCAGGCTCAGCTGCTTGCCGTTGTCCGTCTCGGGACCGCCGGCCGAGCCGTTCGAAACTGCGACTTGCGCGCTCCATGCGGCTGTCTCGAGTCCGAATTCAACGCCATGGTCGGGTGTCGCGAAGTTGATGCCGGGCGCCTGCCGGATGAACGCGGAATCGTCCTGCAGTCTCAGGCCATACGGCAGGAACATCTGTCCGGCCTTGATGTAGTAGCGCTGATTGTCGAACCAGATGCGGCCGTACGCTTCCGCGTTCGTGCTCGCGCCTGGCGCGAGGCGCTGGTCGACATATATAGAGAGGCGATCCGGAATCACGCGCGCGTCGAGATAGACGCGCAGCTCCTCGAGATCGAAGTCCGACTGCGAGCTCTCGTTCGGAATGCGCGTGTAGGCGGCGTCCGCCCGCAAGTTGCCGCCGATCGCGAAATAGCGGTTGATCTCGCCCGTCCACGGCGCATCGGCGCCGAAGTCGACCGTGTTCGCCGGCAGCACGGTCTGGCTCCAGGCTTCGCCATAGGCATTTCGCATCCCGCCACCGGTCGGGTTCACATGGCACGCACTGCATTTCAGTCCCATGCGCACTGCGAAGTACGGTTCGGCATGCGCGCGTAGCGGTGCGAATGCGGTGACCAGAAGCAACAAGAACCCCACAACCCTCATGGCATGGACTCCACCGTGAACCTGGATACGAAATCGCTGCCGGCGCGGCCCGTTGCGGCGCCGTCGATGGCGTTGCCCGTGCGATTCGTCACGGCAAACGGCCCTTGGCCGGCGATGCGCAGCTCATAGCGATCGGCAGCCCACGCGGTCGCGGGCACCTGGATGGCCATTACCGTCGGCGCCAGCGAGCGCACCGTTACTTGCAGGTTGCCGACCGCGACTTCGTTTCCCTCGTCGAAGCTCCCATCGCCGCCGCTGCGGATCAGCGTGATGGCGCCCGCCTCGAGCTGACTCACGTTGAGTTCGCCGTCCGCTGCGACGAGGAGTTCGCGTGGCGGCAGCGCGAGCGATTGATCGGTGAGCGGCGCGATCGCCTGCAGACTCGTGAAGACTGCGACGCCGCCACCAGCCGCGGTCGGCTGCGCGCCGTCAGTGATCCACTGACGAATGACGTTGATGGTCGCCTGCGGCAGATACGGGCCGCCAAGCGGCATCTGTCCACCGACGGCAGCGTGGCCTTCGAGCTTCTGAATGATGTAGCTCGCATCGGGATTGCCTGGCGCGACCCGCATGAGCGAGGGCACCTCGACGCTTGCTGCGCCAACGAGCATCGCATACGACGATGCGGCATCGAGCCGGAAGCCGAGCGGGGCGGCGGCGCCCACGTGACACGCGGTGCAGATCGGCGTGAACACCTGGTCCTGGATCGATTGCAGCTCGGGCAGCAGTGGTTGCGGGCCTCCGTTGATCGGCTGGCCGTTTTCGTCCAGTCCTTCGCCGTTGCCGGCACAGCCGGAGAGAACGAGCAACAGGCTCGCCGTCGCCAATCGCGGTCGCATGAAGGCCTCGCCATTACATGAAGTGTCCCGGTACGTGCCCGCGAGAGGGGCTCGCGGTTTCATCTGATTGCGATCGCGCAGCTTTATTTTGAATTTTCGAAGTCAGCGAAACCGGAAGCCAGCCTGCGGGGACTTACAACCACCGAGCGTGCATTTGGGCAAAACGTAAAGGAGTGAGCATGAGTGATCGAGCGGGCTGGCGTGCGGCACAGCAATGGATTCCAGTAGTTCTTTCAATGCTGCTTGCCGCGTGCGGCGGCAGTTCCTATGGCGGCGGTGGTTCGAGCATGCCGCCGGCAACGCTGACCATTGCATTTGCACCATCTACAATTACGCTCGGCCAGAGCTCGACACTTACCTGGACCACTAACGGCAGCAGTTGCACCGCGAGCGGCGCGTGGACCGGCACACAGTCCGCGGGCGGTACCCAGGTCGTCACACCGACAGCGGTCGGAACCCAGACCTATACCCTCACCTGCAATGGCGGCGCGTATGGCAATAGCCCGAGCCAGTCTGCAACGCTCACCGTCAACGCGCCCAGCGCGTTCTCGATGAGCAGTCTCGTTTCCGACGGCGCCGTTGCGTCTGTGACGAACGATGCCAATCTCGTGAATCCCTGGGGCATCGTGTTCGCGCCGGGTGCGCCGGTGTGGATTGCGAACAATGCCACGGAAACCTCGACGCTATATGACGGCACGGGCACAAAGATCGCACTCACTGTGAATCTTCCCGCGGGCTTGAACGGATCTGCCGACGCGACGGGCATCGTCAACAGCACGAGCACCACAGATTTCGTCGTGACGCAGGCCGCACTCTCCGCGCCTGCGCGCTTCATCTTCGCGGGCGAAAACGGCACGATCCTCGGCTGGGCTCCGACCGTCGACCTTACACACGCCGTCATCGGCTATGACGACGGCGCGGGCGGCGCGGTCTACACGGGCCTCGCGATCGCGAACGACGGCGCGGCCAATCACCTTTACGCCGCCGACTTCAAGAACCGGAAGATCGATGTGTTCGATGCGACCTTCACGAAAGTCACGGTGGCCGGCGGTTTCACGGACGCGACCTTGCCCGCCGAGTACTCGCCGTTCGGCATCCAGGCGGTGTCCATCGGCGGAACGACACGCATTGTCGTCGCGTACGCGCAGAAAGATCCTGTGTCGAGCGATGAAGTGCCGGGCGCAGGACTCGGTATCGTCGACGTGTTCGACACGGCCGGCACGCTTGTGACTCACCTCGTTGTGGCGGGCGGCAAGCTGAATGCTCCGTGGGGCATCACGATGGCGCCGGCTGCGTTCGGCACCCTTGCGAATGCACTACTCATCGGCAATTTTGGCGACGGCACCATCAACGGCTACGACCCGACCACGGGTGCATACGTCGGGACGGTGGCCGATGGCGCCGGCGCTCCGATCGCGACGCCTGGCCTCTGGGGCATTGCGTTCGGCAACGGTGCACGCAATCAACCGACCGGCACACTCTTCTTCGCGGCCGGCATTGCAGATGAGGCGGACGGCCTCTACGGACGCATCGATCTCGGCGCAACGGCGCCCGACATCGTGGCGCCAACCGCCGCACTGACCGCGCCAGCCGCAGGCAACGTGACCGGCACGGTCACCGTCTCGGCAACCGCTGCAGACAACACCGGCGTCACGCAGGTGGAATTCTTCGCCGGCGCGACGTCGATCGGTGTCGATACAACCGCGCCTTACTCGGTTGATTGGAATACCACAACGGTGGCGAACGGCGTCTTCGCGCTCACAGCCGTGGCCAAGGATGCGGCCGCGAACACGACCACTTCCGCTGCGGTGTCGGTGACGGTGGCGAACGTTGCGCCGCCGCCCGATGTCACTGCGCCAACGGTCGCGCTGACGGCGCCCGCCGCGGGCAACGTGAGTGGCACCATTGCCGTCTCGGCGAACGCCGCCGACAACATCGCTGTCACGCAGGTGGAGTTCTTCGCGGGCGCGACCTCGCTCGGCGTCGATACGACGGCGCCTTACTCCGTGAACTGGAATACGACGACGGTGACCGATGGTGCATTCGTGCTGACGGCAGTCGCCAAGGATGCGGCGAACAACAGCACGACCTCGGCGGCAGTCAACGTCACCGTCTCGAACGTGGTGGTAGTGACGCTGGCGCAGTTGCAGACCAACATCTTTACGCCACGTTGTTCCGGCTGTCATACGGGTGTCGGCGGGGTGCTGCCGGGCGTGATGAATCTGACGAGCACGGCGAATACCGCCGCTGCGCTCATCAACGTCACGAGCCTGAGTGAGCCGCCGTTGAAGCGCGTGCTGCCGGGCGATCCGAATAACAGCTACATCATCCACAAGCTGGAAGGTACGCAGACGGTCGGTGCGCGTATGCCCTTCGGCGGGCCGTTCCTCGATCAAGCAACAATTGATCAGGTGCGCGCCTGGATCCAGGCGGGCGCAGCGCCTTAGTTCAAAGCAAGGCGGGCGGGCGTCAGGGAAGATGCCCGCCCGCAGTTTCCCTCTCACCCTCTCCCCGCTTCGGGGAGAGGGCAGGGTGAGGCTCTACTTCAACTCTTCGTAGATGCTGTCCGACACGATCTTGCGCAGGGCGCCGAGCTTCTGCAGCCAGGCCTTCAGATCCGCATCGTTCCTCATCATCGCCGTGTCCTTCGCCAGCGCTTCGAGGTTCGGATATTCGACCGAAACGATGACGCTGCCCGCTTCGGGACCCGCGAACGTTGCGACCCAGGCGCGAATCGTACCGGTGCTTCCCTTCGACTTGAGTATCGCCTGGCCTTCCTGGAGCGCCTTCACGTAGCCCGCGACATCCGTGGTTTGCACGACAACGACCCGCAGCGTGCTGGCACTTGCGGTGCCGGCGAACACGAGCGACAGTGCCGCCACGAGGCCCATCAATCCCATCTCTGATTTTCATGTGGAATTCCTTGTTTCTTGTGTTTGTGTGCACAGGGAACGGCGCGCAGAGTTACGCCTCGGACCGATGAATGTACAAATGGCGCCCGGCGTGGTCTAGACTCCGCGCATGTATAACCAAATCATTTCGCAAATGAAAAAGCAGCTGGGCCAGCTCGACAAATGGCTCGGCACCGCCGCAGAGTACGCGCAGGCGAAATCATTCGATCCGAACGTCTTTATGGAGCTGCGTCTCGCGCCAGATCAGTTCCCGTTCGCGAAGCAGGTGCAAACCGCGTGCGATACCGCAAAGCTCGCGGCCTCGCGCCTGACCGGCAAAGCTGCCGAGTCGCATGCCGACACGGAGCAAACGCTGGAAGAGCTTCGCGCACGCATCCGCTCGGTAGTCGGGTATCTCGACGGATTGTCAGCGAAGGACTTCGAGGGCGCAGCGGCGAAGGTCATCACCCAGCCACGCTGGGAGGGAAAGTGGATGACCGGCGCGGACTTCTTTGTCGAGCATGCCTTGCCGAATTTCTACTTTCACCTCACGACGGCCTACGCGATTCTTCGCCACGCTGGTGTGAAGGTGGGCAAGCGGGATTTTCTCGGCACGCTCAGCCAGCGCGCTCCCTGACGCTCGCCTTTGTGCGAGCGCAGCAGCGTCTTGGCCGACGTCTAGACGCGGAGTTCATCCATTGCCGAGGGGAGCCAATCGGCGCAGTATCGGGCACGTGGAAGTCACGGGTTACTCAATGTGGTAAACCAAGACACCGCACACAAAGGGCCGATCTAGACGGCCCTTTCTTTTTTCACCAACGCAATCCCTCGATGCGCCGATCCCGGTGCGCGAGGATCCATTGCGCGTGCTCGGCGAGGCAGGCGTGGCCGAGGGAGCGCATGATCTCGAGCTTCTGTTCGTCGGTCCGTGCGCCACGCAATTCGGTTGCGGCAAAACCGAACAGCGAATACATGTAGCGGTATTGGCGCACGAGCCCCCGGTCCGCCTTTTCCGCAAGGTAGATTTCGAACACCGCGGCGTAAACGGTGTTGAGCGCGAGTCCCCACAGCATGATGTCCCGCACCGGCGCGCTGAGAAGGTGGCCGCCCTGCCAGCGGACGACTATATCGACAGCGAACATCACCGCGAGCGCCATGCCGAAGAAGAGCATGGTGCGGCCAATGATTTCGCCGCGGTGCAGATTCCTTTCCAGCACCTTGATGCGTTGGCGATAGTACTGGAGCTGTCCGCTGCCATTCACCGGGTCGTCGTCGCCGATCCATGCGGCGAAGGCCTGTGGAAAGCCGTCAGTGAATTTGCCGCCCGCTCCCATCGCGAGCCGCACGCTCACGGCCCGCATGGCGTTGCGGATCCATTGCAGCTCGACATCCTGCTTCTGCAGAAAAGTTTCGTGCGCGAACTCGCCGTCGAACTCGCCGCGCACGCCCGCGATTTCCCAGTAGAAGTCGACACGCAGTCCCTCCGCGAGGGCCCGATAGTCGAGATACTTGCGGTGCCAGCTGCGCCGGTGCGCCCAGTTCGCGAGCCCGAAGCCGATGGCGAAGACGCCGAGCACGCCGAAGATCGTATAGACGGCGGCGCCTTCCGCGGCGTCGTGCTTGAATGCGATCAGTAGAAGAGCCATCAGCGACCAGAGTCCGTAGCGCACCTTGAGGGCGCGGGTGAAGCACCGCCGGTAGTAGTTGCCGAGCCAGTCGGCGGCCGTGAAAAGCTCGGTCAAGATAGTTGAGCGTCGAAGGCACCGGATACGGACTCGGGATCGACAAACGCCTTCCGCTCTTTTCGATGCCGGCGCCGAACTCATCGACGTCGCGATTGAATTCCGAGAAGCGCTCGAGCGGCTCCGTCAACGCGGACGGCCACGCATCGCCGGCATGCGACACCGTTGCCCACGAGGCCCCGGACGACGACGCCCGATTCGTTTGCGCCCCGGCCATTCTCGGGCTGGGACTTGCTGCGCGAGCATCGAATCTCGAACATCAGGTCGTTGTCCTGCGCGGAGAGCAGAGCGTCGCGCGGCAGGAGCACCGTGTCGTCCGTCGGCACCAGTCCCTTGCGGCGCGACTCGACGACGCGCGCCGTGCCCGCCCTGTGGGTCGTGTCGAGACCATCCCAGATCGTGATCAGCAGCGCGCTGTAGCGCGCGATGATGGCGCCGGCCCGCTGAAACTGCCGATCACGAAGCATACCCGGGTGCTCGAGATCCGCCGGCGCGGCGCCCGCGGGCAATGACAGCTCGCGACTTTCCGCCTTCGCGCAAAGCCGGTCGAAAAGCGCTCGCGACGCGTCGCTCTTGAGGTCGGCCGCGGCAAAGCTCTTTCGCGTAGGGAAAGAGCGCGAGAATCGGCAACCCGAGCTCAGCGGCGGCCTCGGCCACAAGGAGGTCTGCGCCTTCCGCCATGGAACAAGGAGCGTCGGCCTCGCGGCGGCGTAGCGCGCGGTAATGCGCGAGAGGAGTTCGACGACTGCCGCGTGGATTGCAGGGAGCTGCGCCGGCACCAGGTCCCGGTGACCGACGACGCCGATGAAATAGGGGATTTCGTAGACGCTGGATTCGCTGCTCATGTCTTTTTCTTGATCTCGCTGGCAAGGCGCCGGCTCCGCTCGAGCGCATCGTACCCATAGAGCGAGTCTGGCTTCCATTTCTGCGCGAGTGCGGCCGCACTCGAGTTGAGCAGCGGCTCGGCTTTCGCGTATTGCCCGAGCGCCGTCAGGCAGCCGCCCTCGACGTTGTCGATGAGCGCCGTCCGCCACGGATCGTCCGGATAGCGCGCGGCGACAATAGGGCGCGCTTCCTCGAGCCGCTTCAGGCCCTGCCGGCTGCCGTCCCGTTCGACACTCGAGATCCGCGAGATCGGTCAGGATGGGTCCGTGCAGCCGATGCTTGTTGAGGATCGCGATCTTGAGGGCACGCTCGAACAACGGCTCCGCTTCGTGATAGTCGCCGAGACCCATGTTCGCAAGTGCGAGATTGCTCAGCACGAATGCCAGCTGATCGTCCGTCTCGACCGTCTGCGATGAGCGCGCCGCGAGCGACTGCTGCAGCAAGTCGCGTGCTTTCGTGAACTTCCGGCGCTCGAGGTACACGCGAGCGAGGTTATTGACCGTGACGGCGTATTCCGGGTGCCGCTCGCCGAGCACGCGGCGCTCGATGGCGGCCGTACGCTCGAAATAATCCGCAGCCGCATCAAGGCGGCCCCGCATGTATTCGAGACTGCCGAGCTCATTCAGGAGCTCGGCGGTGCGCGGCGTCATTTCGCCGGCGTAGGCGAGCTGGGCATCGAGCGCCTTGTGAAATCCCGCGCCGGCGGCGTCGAAGTTGTCGGCGTAGAGGTCCGCCTGCGCAATGCCTTCGAGCGCGTGGATGACGAGCGACGGATCGATGTCCGCATGTCGCTTGGCGTAGTTCAGCGTGCGCGTGAAGTAGTCACGCGCCATCGGGTAGTCATCCTTGGCCAGGTACACATCGCCCATCGCGCTCGTCACGCGGGCGGGCAATGCCACGTCGGCGTCGCGCGCCTGGGCCGAGCGCTTTCGTCGCCGCCTGCAGGGAAGCCAGCGCCGAATCGAAATCGCCGCGCTGGTACTGCACTTCGCCCAGGGCCACCGCCTGGCGCGCCGCCATGGACTCGGGCTGGGCGGGCACGGCTCGCGCCTTTTGAAGCAGCGCCTCGCCTTCTTGCAGAAGTCCGAGGTTTGTGTAGACCTCGCCGAGTGTCGTCGTGAGGTCGGCACGCACGAGCGGCTCGGCCTTGAGCTGCGTATCGATCTGCTGCACGCCGCGATCGAGCACCTCGCGTGCGGTAACGGAATTGCCGCGCGCCTCGCTCGGATCCGAGACTGCAAACAGCGATTTCAGGAAATCCGCGGTGCGCCGGGCCGTCTGCGATTGACTGCTCGGCGACCTGCCGCTCGTGCTCCGCTTCCGACCGCGCGATGAGCGCGACTGTTGCCAGGACTCCAAAGGCGACGCATCCGAGCGCCGATGCCGTGGCAATGATGGCGAGACGACGCTGGCGTCGCGATTGCTCCCGCTGCACCAATCGATCGAGCGGAACACCGAGAAGGCCCGCGATGATCTTCAGGCGCGCGGCGCGCTTGTCGTCCTTGCCCGGTCGCACATCGGCCGCCAGCGGTTCGCTCACGGGCGTTGCCGTCAGCTCGCCATCCACCACGGTGAATCGCAGTGCCGGCGGAAAGCAATCGTCAGCGCTCACGCCCGGCGCGGCCATCGAAGGCTCACCAGCGACGATCAGGCACAGGATGCGGTCCGCACCGCCGAGCGCCTTGAACGTGCGCACTTCTTCATTGACCCAGCGCGAACGTGCGGCGTCCGGCGAACAAATTACAATCAGGTGGCGCGATTGCGTGAGCGATTCCCGGACAGAGGCGGCGAGGTCGGATGAACTCGGGAGTTCGGCGCGGTCGAGAAAGACGGGTTTCAGGCTCCGGCCGGTGAAATCCTTCGGAATCCGAAAGGTTTCAATGGCATGGTGCAGCCACTCCGCCCACTTTCGATCCTTGTGGCTGTAGCTGATGAAGGCGGCATAACGCAATTCCGCTGACATACCGCGTTTTCCCCCTTTCGTCACAACGCCGACTTCAAGTTAGTATAGAAGTCCTAAGAATGATAACGGCCATGGAGGTCAATAAGATGTTTCTGCATCCAAACGGTGCGCCCCGCCTGTTGCGGGCGGCGGCGGCCCTGGTACCGATGTTCCTGATGTTCGCAGCGCCTGCCATGGCCCGTCACACGGCCATTGATTTCGGAGAGAGCTTCGATCCCACGTCGCTCCCGAACCCCAGCGGGCAGAATTTCGGCACGGGCTCGGACTGCTCCGCGACCGCGACCACCGCGGACGCGTGCCTCGTCAACGTCACCGGTAATGGCTCGACGGCGGTCGAATTGGGCTTCAGCATCAACTTCGGCCCCGGCTTCACCAACGTCCACACGCTCTTCATCAACGAGAACGGCATCATCTCGTTCGGCGCGCCGTGTCGGGAATCGCCTCGAGTCTTGATACGGTGGGCGTGCCTGTCATCGCGCCTTATTACACGGAGCTCACCTCGACTGGATCCGCGGTGGACAGCTTCCCGAACACGGAGCGTGTTCGCGATTCTCGGCCATCCCGGCGAGATCATGTATGCCCGCGGCGTCGCCGATCCGATCGCGACGGCGGGACTTTACTCCTTGAGCGAGGCCGTCAAGACGATTCACGTCGCCTGGGCCGGCCCCAAAACGGCGGGCGGCACACCGATCTTCACGCAGGTGCTCATCTATCAGAATGGATCGACCGGCGACTTCGACCTCAGGATCCGCTACGGCGCGGACGACGGCGATAGCTATTCCTACGGCGCCGGCACGCTGGCCGGGTTCTGGCTCGGTTCTGCCGCGAACTCGACGAACATTCCGAGCCCGCTCCTGGCGAACAACGACTACTTCTTCCGCTTCAGCGGCGGGACGCTTCAGGGCACGGTGTCCGATACCGATGCGGACGGCGTTCCGGACTCGAGCGACAACTGTCCGAGGAAGGCCAACGCCGATCAGGCGGACACCGACGGCGATCACGTCGGCAATGCTTGCGATAACTGCCCGGCGGTCGCGAACCCGGATCAGCGCGACGACAACAACAACGGCATCGGCAATGCCTGCGAAGTTGCGGCGCCGAAGAAGTGCGACGTCGACGGCGACAAGGACATCGACGCGGTGGACATCGATCGGATCCTGCATTCGCTGCGCCAGCAGGCGACCGGCCCGCTCGATCCACGCGATGCGGACAACAACAACGTCATCAACCTGATCGACGCGGCGAAGTGCACGCTGCGGTGTACCCGCTTCCTCTGCAAGGTCCGCTAACCCTCCTATCCCCTCTCCCGCCTTGCGGGAGAGGGTTAGGGTGAGGGTCTTCGCCTAGCTGTGCGCGAACTGCCAGTAAAGTTCGCGCGCCTTGCGATAGAGCGGCCCGGCCGCGAGCGTGCGGCCGTCGATGCGCGTGATCGGCGCCACCTTCGCGTAGTTGCCGCAGCTCCAGAGCTCGTCGGCCTGTTCGAAGTCCGAGTACACGAGTGACTTCTCCTCGACGCGCACACCGGCTTCGCGCAGGAGGCTGATCACGCGGGGCGCGTGATGCCGGCGAGGAAAGTGCCGTTCGGAATCGGCGTGTACACGACGCCGTCCTTCGCCATGAAGATGTTGGCGGTCGCGAGCTCGGCGACGTTGCCGAGCATGTCGCGCAGCAGGCAGTTGTCGAAGCCGCGCTTGCCCGCTTCGACGAGCGCACGGGCGTTGTTCGGGTAGAGGCAGCCCGCCTTCGCGTCGACCGGCATGCATTCGACCGTCGGTCGGCGAAAGGGCGACAAGCGTGATCGCCGAGCCCTTCGGCGCCGGCATCGGCGTGTCGTACATCGTGAGGCACCAGCGCGTCGACTCGGGGTCCGGATCGACCGCGAGCGCTCCGCCGCTTTCTGCCCAGTACATCGGGCGAATATAGAGCTCCGGCTTCGAGCCGAATTTCTTCACGCCATCGCGCACGAGCCCGAGCCAGGTGTCGACCGGCACCACGGGCTTGAGGCCCATCGTGACCGCAGAGTTATTGACGCGGGTGCAATGTTTCTCGATGTCCGGCGTGACGCCTTCGAAGGCGCGCGCGCCGTCGAACACCGCCGAGCCGAGCCACGCGGAATGCGTGCGCGGCCCATACAGGCCAATGTTGCCTTCGTGCCAGTCGCCATTCGAAGAAGGTCCAGGTGCGGGAGTGTGTGTCTGTGTGGGCCATGACGATGAGGTGGGTGGCTGCAGGGGAAGTGACGCGTGGAAGTCTAGCGCAGACTCGTGGCAGCACTCGCTCGCCAATCTAATGTTTGGTTAAAAAAAGAGGACCGTCCAACTGGCTATTGACGTTGACGGCGGTCGCCCCAGCCTCTCAGGCGGCTCGGGGCCTTGTCAGTTTCCGAAGTGCCGATCGCAGGAGCATGCGCGAATACAACCGGTGAAACCCCAGCAGCAGGTGGAACCCCGTACTCATCCCTGTTTGTCCGTTCGCACCTTGCTTCGCCGCCACGGCGGATCCGAACTGCAGCAACGTGGCGCCGGAGTCCTGCGGTGTGACCCGAAACCACGAGCGTGTCGAGCCGTAACGGTCGCTCATCAGCAGCTGCGTATCCGTACGTGCCGTGAGTTGCCAGGCAGCGA